>NZ_JACHBS010000001.1:0-1274457 GCF_014200395.1 Microcella frigidaquae | reverse complement strand
TCGCCGTCGGCGACCGCGTGCTCTACTCGAAGTACGGCGGCACCGAGGTGAAGTACGGCGGCGAGGAGTTCCTCGTCCTGTCGGCCCGCGACGTCCTCGCGGTCGTCGTCCGCTAACGACGCACCCCCCGCCCGAGCGCTCGGCGCTCGATCGCGGCTCCACGAGACCCCCGGCGCGCATCCGTGCGACCGGGGGTTCGTGCTGTCGGGGCGGCCTCCGGCGCGGACTACAGTGACCCTGTGCCCGAGAACCGCCTGTCGCCCTCCGGGCTCGCGCTGGCGGTCGGGGCCTACGGACTCTGGGGCTTCCTGCCCGCCTACTTCCTGTTGCTCGAGCCGGCCGGCCCGATCGAGATCGTCGCCTGGCGCATCGCGCTCTCCCTCGTCTTCTGCGTGATCCTGCTCGCGGCGACCCGGGCCTTCCGGCCGTTCGCCGCGCTGCTGCGCGACCGGCGGGTCATGGGGCTGAGCCTCGTGGCCGGCATCCTCATCGCCATCAACTGGATCGTGTACGTCTACGGCTCGACGAGCGGCTTCGTCGTCGAGGCCGCGCTCGGCTACTTCATCAACCCGATCGTCTCGATCGGCCTCGGCGTGATCTTCCTGCGCGAGCGGCTGCGGCCCGGCCAGTGGGCCGCGGTCGGCATCAGCGTGCTCGCCGTGCTCGTGCTGGCGATCGGCTACGGACAGCCGCCGTGGATCGCGCTCACCCTGGCCTTCTCCTTCGGCTTCTACGGCTTCATCAAGAACCGCATGGGCGGGCGCGTCACCGCCGTCGCGGGCCTCACCCTCGAGACCGCCTGGCTCGTGCCCGTCGCCGTGGTCGCGCTCGTCGCCGTCGAGCTGACCGGGGGCATCACGATGGGACGCGCCGGTCTCGGCCACGCGCTGCTGCTCTCGCTCGCTGGCGTCATCACCGCGGTGCCGCTGCTGCTGTTCGCCGCCGCATCGCGCCGCCTGCCGCTCACCGTGATGGGCTTCATCCAGTACCTGGCGCCGCTCATGCAGTTCGCATTCGGCGTGCTCGTGCTGCTCGAGCCGATGCCGCTCGAGCGCTGGATCGGCTTCGCCCTCGTCTGGCTCGCGCTCGCGGTGCTCACCGCCGAGGCGGTCGTGCACCGTCGGCGCGCCGTCAGCCGAGGTCGCGCAGGGCTCCCTCCAGCTCCGTGATGAACCGCTCGGCGTCTCCGTGCGAGAACGGCAGCGGCGGGCGGATCTTGAGCGCCGCGTTGTCGCGCCCCGACGCGCTGATCAGGATGCGCCGCTCGCGCAGCCCGCTCACCAGGGCCGTGGCGGCCGGCTGGTCGGGCAGCCCCGTCGCCGGATCGACGACGTCGACGCCGAGGTAGAGCCCCGCACCGCGCGGGTCGCGCAGCCGCGGGTGCCCCCCCGTCAGCTCGCGGAGCATGCCGAGCAGGGCGGCCCCCACGGCCCCGGCGTGCTGCGGCAGGCCCTCGTCGTGCAGCACCTCCCACGTCGCGCGTGCGGCCGCGACCGAGACGGGCGTGCCGGCGAAGGTGTTGAAGTACCGCACGCGCTCGCCGAACGCGGCCATGAGCGGCCGCCGCGCGACGAGCCCCGCGACCGGGAGGCCGTTCGCCATCGGCTTGCCGATCGTCACCAGGTCGGGGTCGAGGCCGTGCCGGACGAAGCCCCAGAGGCTCGGCTTCTCTGCGGTGGCGCCGAGCCGGCCGAAGCCGGGCTGCACCTCGTCGGCGATGACCAGCCCGCCCGCGGCGCGCACCGCCGCGGCGACGGCGGCGAGGGTGGCGCGGGTCGCGGGGGAGGGGGCGAGGAAGCCGTCGCTGGCGAAGGCGGTGTCGACGATGAGCGCGGCCACGCCGTGCCCGGCGGCCTGCAGCGCGGCGATCGCGCGCTCCGCATCCGCCACCATCGCCCGCCCGTCGCCGACCGGCGGCCGCACGGTGCGGGTCCAGGCGGCGAGCGAGTCGTCGCCGCCGAGCGAGGGCGAGATCGCCGCGATCTCGGTCGTGACGCCGTGGTACGCGTTCTCGGTCACGATGACGCCGCGGTGTCCGGTCGCCTGCTTCGCCACCCGCAGCGCGAGATCGTTCGCCTCCGAGCCCGTGCAGACCAAGGTGAGGGTGTCGAGCGCAGCGGGGAAGGCCTCGACCAGTCGCTCGGCATAGTCGATGAGCCCCTCGTCGAGGTACCGCGTGTGGGTGTTCAGCCGCGCCGCCTGCTCGGCGATCGCCGCCGCCACCCGCGGGTGCGCATGCCCGACCACGGGCACGTTGTTGTACACGTCGAGGAACTCCTCGCCGTCGCGCGTGTACAGCTTCGTGCCGCTGCCGCGCACGAACTCGACGGGGTGCGCGTAGAACAGCCGGTAGCCGGGCGACAGCACCGCCTCGCGCCGGTCGATGAGCGCGCGCGTGCGCTCGTCGAGCGCGGCGCGGTGCTCGGGCCGGTAGTACGTGGCGGGTCCGATCACGGGGTGCCTCCGATGCGGTGCGGGGTGCTCGCGCCCAGCTCGCGCAGGTCGCGGGCGATGGCGCTCAGGTTGCGGCTCGCGTACTCCGCGGCCCGGGGGTTCGCGGCGGCGATGGCCGAGTTCAGGATGCCGCGCTGGGCCAGCCGCAGCAGAACCAGGTCGGGCAGCAGCGCGTGCTCGGCCGGGTCGAGCGGCTCGACGCTCTCGTAGCCCGCCACGTAGGCGGTCGCCGCGGCCCAGGGCGGACCGGCCTCGCCGACCCGGCCGCGGGCGTACGAGGCGGCGACGGCGAGGTCGGCGACCCGCGCGGTGCGGGTCATGTCGCCGAAGTCGAGCACCCCCGTCACCTCCAGCGGGGTGCCGGGCGGCCCCGGCCGTACGAGCACGTTGTCGCCGTGCAGGTCGTTGTGCGCGAGCACCGCGGGCAGGGCGCGCGCGGGCGCGAGCACCGCATCCGCCGCCCGCTCGATGACCGCGGCGATGGCCGACCGCAGCGCCGGGTCGCCGATCGCGGGCACGAGCGGGCCGTAGCGCTCGAGCGCGAGCAGGTTCCACTCCGTCGGGGCGCCCTGCAGGGGCGGGTCGGCCGCATCGCCGATCGCCGCGATCGCGCGGGCCAGGCGGGCGTGCAGGGCACCCAGTGCGCGCAGGTCGCCGAGCGACCGCGGCGCCGAGCCCAGCGTCTCGCCGTCGAGGTGGGTGAGCACCCGCAGCAGGCGCGGCCCGTCGACGGTCTGGATCGTGGCTGACAGGGCGCCGTCGGCGGCGGGCAGCACGCGCGGCACCGGCAGGTCGGGGCGGATGCGGGCCAGCGCCTCGAGCACGGCCAGCTGATCGGCCACCACGCGCGGATCGTCGAGCGGGTGCGCCAGCTTGGCCACGAGCATCCGGTCGCCGGACCGCACCCGGAAGGTGTCGTCGCGCTCGGTCGCCAGCCGCTCGACGGCATCGACCGCGAGCGCGTGCGTGCGGGCCAGCAGGGCTGCCGCGCGCTCGACCGGCACCGCCGCGAACGGCGCGGTCAGGTGCGGGGGCGACGGCGCGGTCACCGCACCAGCCTACGGGCGGGCCGCTACAGTTCCGGTAGCCCCTGGACGCCCGGAAGGAGCCTCGCCATGCCGCGTCGCCCCGCTTCCCCGACCGATGCGCGCCGACCCGGCGCCCGCCGACTCGGTGCTCCCCGGCACGCCGCTCGTGCCGCCGTCGCGGCGCTCGCCGCGCTCGCCACCGGCGCGCTCCTCGTGGGCTGCGCCGCGCCCCGTCCGCTGCCGACCCCGACCCCCACGCCCACCGAGACCCTCGTGCCGACGGGCGATGGCGTGCTGCGCATCGGCACGCTGCTGCCGATGAGGGGCGACATCGCCTTCATCGGCCCCGGCATGGTCGCCGCCGTCGAGGTCGCCGTGCGCGACATCAATGCCGCCGGCGGGGTGCTGGGCCAGCCCGTCGAGGTGCTCTACCGCAATTCGGGCACCGCGGAAGAGGACCGGCTGGAGACCGCCTTCGCCGACCTCGTCGAGCGCGGCGTCGATGTCATCATCGGCCCGGCCACCTCGGCGCTCGCCGAGCGGCTCGTGCCCCTCGCCGCCGCCGCCGACATCACCGTCATCTCTCCCGCCGCGACCTACCCGACCGTCCGCTCGGCGACGCCGCCCGGCGTCTTCTTCCGGACCATTCCCGCTTATGACCAGCAGGCTCGCGCCATCGTCGCGGCGCTCGAGAGCGACGGCGTCGAGGCTGTCTCGCTCGTCACCACCGGCGACCAGCTCGGCTTCTCCTTCGAGCTCGCCGTGCGCGCGGCGCTCGACGAGCGCGGCATGCGATTGAGCGGCATCGAGCAGCTGGATGCGGCCACCAACCCCGCCCGTCTGGCGTTCAGCATCGCCGGGGGAGACCCCGAGGCGGTCGTCGTCGCGACCGGGGCGAGCCTCGCCGAGCAGAACGCCCGCGTGCTGACCGCGCTCATCGAGCGGGGCATCGCGCCCGAGTCGCTCTGGCTGACCTCGCAGAACCTCTCCGACTTCTCCGAGGCCGTCGAGGCGGGCGTGCTCGAGGGGGTCAACGGCGTGCTCGAGGGCGCGGTCGTCTCCGACGAGCTGCTCGCGCGGCTCCAGCAGTCCGACCCCTTCCTGCGCAGTGCGCGCTTCGGACCCGAGGCCTACGACGCCGTCGTGCTCGCCGCGCTCGCCGCGGTGCTCGCCGAGGACGACGGCGGGCCTTCGATCGCCCGCAGCCTCGCCGACGCGGCCGGCTCGGGCGTACCCTGCGCCAGCTTCGGCGAGTGCCTCTCGGTGCTCGAGACCGAGCCCGCGATCGACTACGACGGGCTCTCGGGCCCCCTCACCCTCGATGACGCCGGCGATGTCATCGACGGCGTGCTGAGGCTGTACCGCTACACCGCGGAGAATCGGGCGGAACTGTTCGGCGACCTGCCGATCGTCGCCCGATAGCACCGCGCACGGACGGCTCAGGGGCGCCGGGCACGAAAGTCGACGAAAACCCTCGTCGGTGAGCGTGCACGCGCAAGGAATCCGTCGCAGACCCCTCGGCGCGACAGTGTTTCAGGGTGTTACAGGGCTGTAACCCTAATCGGTTGTGAACGCCTACTGAACACCGTACGGTGGCACAACGGGCACTGTTGTGCCTGCATCCTGAACACCAATGAACCCAAGGAGCAACATGGGCGTTTTCACTTCCGGCTCTGGCCGTCGCTCTCGCTCTCTTCAGTCGATCCTCGGCGGCATTGCCGTCGTGGGTGCCAGCGCGCTCGTTCTGAGCGGCTGCGCGCCGGCTGAGGAGGCGCCTGCTGGCCCCGCCGAAGACCTGACTCTCAAGATCGGCACCATCCTCCCGCAGAGTGGTGCCCTGGCCTTCCTCGGCCCGCCCGAGGAGGCGGGTGTTGCTCTCGCCGTCCAGGAGGTCAACGAGGCCGGTCTCGGCATCACCGTCGAGGCCATCTACCGCGACTCGGGTGACACCACGACCGACACCGCCACCGTCTCGGTGACCGACCTGCTCTCGCAGGACGTGACCGCCATCATCGGTGCCGCGTCGTCGGGTGTGTCGTTCACCGTCATCGACCAGATCGTCGGTGCGGGCGTCGTGCAGTTCTCGCCGGCGAACACCTCGCCCGACTTCACGAACTATGACGACAACGGCCTCTACTGGCGCAACGCTCCGAGCGACCTGCTCCAGGGCGAGGTTCTCGGCAACCTGATCGCCGAGGAGGGCGCTGCCACGCTCGGCCTGCTCGTCCTGAACGACGCCTACGGCACCGGCCTCGCCGGCGCCCTGCGCGCCACGTTCGAGGCGGCCGGTGGCGAGGTCGTCGCCGAGGAGCTGTTCAACGAGGGTGACACGAGCTTCGACGCTCAGGTCTCCGCGCTGACCGCCGCCAACCCCGACGCGATCGCCGTGATCACGTTCGACCAGGCCAAGGTCGTCGTTCCCGCCCTGGTGGGTGCCGGCTACCCCGGCAGCCAGCTGTACTTCGTCGACGGCAACCTCGCCGACTACAGCGCCGACTTCGAGCCGGGCCTGATCGAGGGCGCCAAGGGCACCCTCCCGGGTCTCGACATCTCGAGCCTCGGCAACTTCCAGGACCGCCTCCTCGAGGTCGACCCCGACCTGACCGAGTTCAGCTACGCGGCTGAGTCGTACGACGCCGTCATCCTCCTCGCGCTCGCCGCTCTCGCGGCCGGCTCGACCGAGGGTGCCGACATGGCTGCGAAGCTGCAGGAGGTCTCGGGTGGCTCGGGCGGCGGCGAGAAGTGCGCCGACTTCGCGTCGTGCGCGGCGATCCTCGCCGACGGCGGTGTCATCGACTACGACGGCGCCTCCGGCCCCATCACCTTCGACGAGAACGGTGACCCGACCGAGGCCACGATCGGTATCTTCGAGTACCAGGCCGACAACACCTTCGTGCGCATCAACTAAGACACGCACGAGCGGTACAGCGAGGGGCCCCGGCATCACGCCGGGGCCCCTCCCTTGTGTCCCGACTTCTCTCCTTTGCCCTCCTCCACTTCGGAGCAACGACGGAGACAGCGGCGTTCCACAGCCCCCACGCGCGACGACCGCCCGTTCCACCCCCGCGTCACCGTCGTTCGAGCGAGCTCGGGCGCACCGTGAAAGGGCCCCGCCGAGCCGAATGGCTCTGCGGGGCCCTGTACGGCCGTCTGACGGTCTATTCCTGGCCGAGGGTGCCCAGGTAGAGGCCGATGACCTTCGGGTCGTTCAGCAGCTCACGGCCGGTGCCCGTGTAGGCATCGGTGCCCTGGTCGAGAACGTAGCCGCGGTCGCAGATCTGCAGGCAGCGGCGGGCGTTCTGCTCGACCATGATCGTTGTGACGCCGGCCTTGTTGATCTCCTTCACGCGGAGGAACGCCTCGTCCTGCCGCACGGGCGACAGGCCGGCGCTCGGCTCGTCGAGCAGGATCACCTCGGGGCTCATCATGAGCGCGCGGCTCATCGCCACCATCTGGCGCTCACCGCCCGACAGCGAGCCGGCGCGCTGGCTGAGGCGCTTGCCGAGCTCGGGGAAGATCGAGATGACGAACTCGAGCCGGTGGTCGAGCTCCTTGGGCTTCTGGAAGAGGCCCATCTCGAGGTTCTCCTGGATGGTGAGCGTCGGGAAGACGTTGTTCGTCTGCGGCACGAAGCCGACCCCCTTGGCCACCAGCTTGTTGGCCTTCATGTTGGTGATGTCGTCTCCGTACAGCGAGATCGTGCCCTCGCGCACCTTCACGAGACCGAAGATCGCCTTGAGCAGCGTCGACTTGCCGGCACCGTTCGGGCCGATGATGCCGATCAGCTCGCCGTCGTGGGCCGTGAGCGAGCATCCGTTCAGGATGTTGATGCCCGGCAGATAGCCCGCGGTGACGTTGTCGACGTGGACGACGACCTTGCGGGTCTCGGTCACGGACTCAGTGCTTGTCGTCGTCGGCGTCGTCATCAGCCAGCTCCTTGATCGCGGTCATGACCCCGGTGTCGAGGTTGCCCAGGTCTTCGTCGTGGTGCGAGCCCAGGTAGGCGTCGATGACGGCGGGGTTGGCCATCACCTCGTGCGGGTCGCCCTCGGCGACCACGCGGCCCTCCGCCATGACGACCACCCAGTCGGCGATGTGGCGCACCATGTGCATGTCGTGCTCGACGAAGAGCACCGTCATGCCCTGGGTCTTCAGGTCGAGGATGTGGTCGAGCAGCGACTGCGTGAGGGCCGGGTTCACGCCGGCCATCGGCTCATCGAGCATGACCAGGCTGGGCTCGCTCATGAGGGCGCGCGCCATCTCGAGCAGCTTGCGCTGACCGCCGGAGAGGCTGGCCGCGTAGTCGTCCTTCTTGGCGTCGAGCTTGAAGCGGGTGAGCAGCTCGATCGCCCGCTCCTCGATCGCCTGCTCCTGCTTGCGCCAGAACCACGGGAAGAGGGCGCGGGCGAGGCTCTCGCCGCTCTGGCCCTTCGCGCCGAGCTTCATGTTGTCCAGCACGGTCAGCAGGCCCAGCGCCTTGGTGAGCTGGAAGGTGCGCACCTGGCCCTTCCGGGCCACCTTGAAGGCCGGGATGCCCGAGATGCCCTGACCGTCGAAGGTCCACTCGCCGGTGTCGGGCTTGTCGAAGCCGGTCAGCAGGTTGAACAGCGTGGTCTTGCCGGCACCGTTCGGGCCAATGAGAGCCGTGATCGCACCGCGCGGAATCTCCAGGTGCTCGACCTGGACGGCCGTGAGGCCGCCGAAGGTGCGGGTGATGTTGTCGGCCACGATGATCGGGTCGACCTTCTTCACCCCGGGAGCCGGCTCACCGATGTGCAGGCCGGTCGACTTGATGGGGGCGCCCTGGGCGCCGGCGCTACTTGACAAAGGCCAGCTCCTTCTTGTTCCCGAAGATTCCTTGCGGTCGATAGATGACGATCAACATGATCGCGATGCCGACCAGGATGAAGCGGAGCTGACCGGCCTGGACGTTCGACAGGAACGGCAGCCAGCCCACCTCGACCGCTCGGGCGATGAAGCCCGAGAAGAACGACAGCAGCACCCAGAAGATGACGGAGCCGATGATCGGGCCGAACACCGTCGCGGCCCCGCCCAGCAGCAGGATCGCGTAGATGAAGAACGTCAGCGACGTCTGGTAGTTCGACGGCACGACCGCGCGGGGCAGGATGAAGATCATGCCGGCGAGGGCACCGAAGACACCGCCGATCACGAGCGACTGCATCTTGTAGAAGTAGACGTTCTTGCCGAGGGCGCGCACGGCGTCCTCATCCTCGCGGATGCCCTTGATCACGCGGCCCCAGGGGCTCTTGAACAGGCGCCAGGTGATGAACGCGGCGAGGGCCACGAGGCTCCAGCCGAAGATGCGCACCCACCAGTCGTAGGGGTTGTAGACCCACGGGCCGAACCCGATCAGGTCGTTCTCGTTGAAGAACAGCAGCAGCGGGTTCAGGGCCTCGAAGCCGCCCTTGTAGCCCTGCAGACCGTTCGCCGAGCCGGTCACCGGCTCGAAGGTGTTCGTCGTGAACAGCAGGCGTACGATCTCGGCTGCCGCGATGGTCACGATGGCGAGGTAGTCGGCGCGCAGCCGCAGGGTCGGGATTCCGAGGATCAGCGCGAAGACGATCGAGGCCACGACGCCCGTGAGGATCGCCGCCCAGACCGGCCAGCCGAAGGTGAGGGTCGCGATCGCGAAGCCGTAGGCCCCGAGCATCATGAAGCCCGCCTGACCGAAGTTCAGCAGGCCCGTGAACCCGAAGTGGATCGCCAGGCCGAGGGCGGCCAGGGCGTAGGCGGCCGTCGTCGGGGAGATGATCTCCTGCGCGGCGTTGGAGAAGAGAAGGATCCAGTCGATCATGGTCAGCCCCTAGCCGATTCGTTCTTTGCGTCCGAGGATGCCCTGAGGCCGCACCAGCAGCACCAGGATGAGGATCACCAGCGCCCCGACGTACTTCATGTCGGAGGGGATCACGAGCGTCGAGATCTCGACGAAGAGGCCCACGATCAGGGCGCCGACGAGGGCGCCGAACGCCGTGCCGAGACCGCCCAGCGTGACCGCGGCGAAGGTGAGCAGCAGGATCTGGAAGCCCATGTCCCAGCTCACGCCCGGACGGAAGTAGGCCCAGAGGATGCCCGACAGGCCCGCGAGCGCGCCCGCCATGACCCACACGACGCGGATGACCCGGTCGACGTCGATGCCGCTCGCGGCCGCCAGCGCGGGGTTGTCGGAGACTGCGCGGGTCGCCTTGCCGATGCGGGTGCGGAGCAGGAAGTAGGCGACGCCGAGGAGCACGATCACGCTGATCGCCATGCTCGCGACATCCGTCCACGACAGGCCGAAGGCGCCGATCGAGAGCGTCGTGTCGGTGGCTCCCGGCAGCTGCTGGGTGTCGCCGCCGACGAACAGCTGGAAGATGTACCGCACGGCGAGCGAGAGACCGATCGAGACGATCATCATCGGAATCAGGCCCACGCCCTTGCGGCGCAGCGGCTTCCAGAGCGCCGCGTCGTTGACGTAGCCGAGCCCGGCGCTGAGGATGAGCGCGATCGGGATCGCGATCCAGATCGGCCAGCCGAGTACGACGCCGAAGAGCAGCGTCATGAGGCCACCGAAGGTCACGAGCTCGGCGTGGGCGAAGTTGCTGAGGCCGGTGGTGCCGAACACCAGCGAGAGGCCGATCGCGGCGAGCGCGAGCAGCAGGCCGAAGTTGAGGCCGTTGAAGAGTCGCTCGACCACCTGGTCGAAGAGGCTCACCGTGTTGCGCTCGCCCTGACCGATGAAGAAGTTCGCCACGGCGCTGCCCGACTGCCCGACGGTGATCTCGCGCACGTTCGGCGTCTCGTCCTCGGGGTCGATCACCGCGATGCCCTCGGGCAGCGTGTTCTCGTCGAGGGTCACGGTGAAGTCGCCCTTCTCGGGCACGCCGACCGCCCAGCGGCCGTCCTCACCGCTCTCGACCTCGACGCGGAACCCGCCGCCCTCGACGACCAGCAGCACGTCGGCGAGCGGCTCGTCGGCGAGCTCGACGAGGCCGCTGATCTTGAAGTCGTACTCGTCCAGCCCGACCTCGTCCGCGGCGGCGGGAGCCGCCATCGAGAGACTGAGTGCGCTGACGATTCCGGCGAGGATCACGGCGGCGAAACGCCGCGGTGCTCGCCTGGTGAACGGTCTGCTAGCAGCGTGTGCCACGAAACCTCCAGGTCGTTTCGGGGGTCGAGAGCCAGGCTCTCGCGGGCCAGCAGGCCCTGGTCGTCGACGGTGACGATACGGACTGTCTGTTTCCGGGGGGTTTCCGGATAGGGCGGTCCGCCAAGCCATTATTGCCACGGAATACGTTTCGACCTAACCGGCTTAAGATGAGACACCGGAATCCAGCGCGGCATCCCGGGTCTCGCGACCCGCCGTGCGCGGGAACGCTCACACATCACCCACGACCTCAGGGGAGCAGATGGACCAGCCCGATCCCTTCGGATTCATCGGACTCACGTACGACGACGTCATGCTCCTGCCGGCGCACACCGACGTCATCCCGAGCGAGGCCGACACGGCATCGCGGCTGACGCGGCGCATCCGTGTTCATGCGCCCCTGCTGTCGGCGGCCATGGACACCGTCACGGAGTCGCGCATGGCCATCGCCATGGCGCGCCAGGGCGGCCTCGGCGTCGTGCACCGCAACCTCTCGATCGACGACCAGGCGCTGCAGGTCGACAAGGTGAAGCGCTCCGAGTCGGGCATGATCACCAACCCCGTGACGACCACTCCCGACGCGACGGTCGCCGAGGTGGATGCTCTCTGCGGGCAGTTCCGCGTCTCCGGCCTGCCCGTGGTCGAGGGCGATGGGCGCCTCGTCGGCATCATCACGAACCGCGACATGCGCTTCGTCTCGCGCTTCGAGGCCGCGACCACCCGCGTGCGCGACGTGATGACCCCGGCGCCGCTCATCACCGGCCCGGTCGGTATCTCGCAGGAGGACGTGCTCGCCCTCTTCGCCCAGCACAAGATCGAGAAGCTGCCGCTCGTCGACGACGAGGGCCGCCTGCACGGCCTCATCACGGTCAAGGACTTCGACAAGAGCGAGCAGTACCCGAACGCGACGAAGGACGAGGAGGGCCGCCTCCGCGTGGCCGCCGCCATCGGCTTCTTCGGCGACGCCTGGGACCGCGCGGGGGCCCTGCGCGACGCTGGCGTCGACGTCATCGTCGTCGACACGGCCAACGGTGACAGCCGCGGCGTGCTCGAGATTATCGCGCGCCTCAAGGGCGACCCCGCCTTCGCGCACATCGACGTCATCGGCGGCAACGTCGCCACCCGATCGGGCGCCCAGGCGCTCGTGGATGCGGGTGCCGACGCCGTGAAGGTCGGCGTGGGCCCCGGCTCGATCTGCACGACCCGCGTCGTCGCGGGCGTGGGCGTGCCGCAGGTCACCGCCGTCTACGAGGCCGCGCTCGCGGCCCGCGCGGCCGGCGTTCCGGTCATCGCCGACGGCGGCCTGCAGTACTCGGGCGACATCGCGAAGGCGCTCGTCGCCGGTGCCGATACCGTCATGCTCGGCTCGCTGCTCGCCGGCACCGACGAGAGCCCGGGCGACCTGATCTTCGTCAACGGCAAGCAGTTCAAGTCGTACCGCGGTATGGGCTCGCTCGGCGCGCTGCAGACCCGCGGCACGAAGACCTCGTACTCGCGCGACCGCTACTTCCAGGCCGATGTGCCCAGCGATGAGCAGCTCATCGCCGAGGGCATCGAGGGACAGGTGCCCTACCGCGGCCCGGTCGGCTCGGTCGTGTACCAGCTGCTCGGCGGCCTGCGGCAGTCGATGTTCTACACCGGTGCCCGTACGATCGACGAGCTCAAGCAGCGCGGCACGTTCGTGCGCATCACCGCCGCGGGCCTCAAGGAGTCGCACCCGCACGACATCCAGATGGTCGTCGAGGCGCCGAACTACCGCCGGTAGCCGCTGGCCGCGCGCCGGTCGCTGGCGACCGGTAGCCGGTCGGGGGTAGGTCGGTGCCCGGTAGCTGGTCGGGGGTAGGTCGGTGCCCGGTAGCTGGTTGGGGGTAGGTCGGTGCCCGGTAGCTGGTTGGGGGTAGGTCGGTGCCCGGTAGCCGGTTGGGGGTAGGTCGGTGCCCGGTAGCCGGTTGGGGGTAGGTCGGTGCCCGGTAGCCGGTTGGGGGTAGGTCGGTGCCCGGTAGCTGGTTGGCCCTCGCTGGCGGGGCGGCAACATCCCTCGCCGCCTCACATCATTCGCGACACTTCCCACGACCCGAATCGTGGGAGCGGTCGCAAACGATGTGAGGCACGGTGGGTCGTCCCTCCCAGAGGGCGACGAGGGGGGAGTCGTGCACAGCGCGGACGCGCACGGGGCCTGCGGCTGCCGATCGGGGCATGGTGCCACCATGAACGCCACCGCCGCCACCGCCGCCACCGCCGCCGCCGCCACCACCGTTGCTGCCCCCGCTGCCCCCGCCGCCGCCCTCGATGAGGCACTCGACCACGTCGTCGTTGTCGCCGAGGTCGACGACCCGTCGCTCGTACGCGTCGTTCACCGCGCGACCGCTCGGGGAGACTTCGCGCGACTCGTGCGCGGAATCTACATACCGGCCGGGGTCATCGTCGACCTGAAGCCGTGGGAGCGCGAACTGCTCCGCGTCACGGCTGCCGCAACCCGAGGGCGTGTCCGCCAGCCGCTGTGCGGTCTCTCTGCGGCACGCGTCTGGGGTGTACCGATCCTGGAGGACGAGTACTCGCCGAGGGTCGATGTGCTGGGGTGGCATGCTCGCGCAACGCGGCAGGTCTCCGACCTCCGGTACTGGGCGACTGCCGATGATCGGTACCGCGTGGTGGAGCGCCGAGGCGTCACGGTCACGGATCTTCCGCGGACGACTGTTGAGCTCGCGGTGCGGTCGTCGTTCGCGCGTGCGGTGGCCGCGATTGACTGGGCTGTGCGCGTGCGGCGGCACCCCGGCGCCCCGGCGACAACTCTCGAGGAGATCCGTGCGACCGCAGCCGAACTCGGCGTCGTGCGCGGCGGGGCTCGTCTCGAGCGTGCGCTCGTGTTCGCGGACGGTCGCTCGGAGTCACCGGGCGAGTCGTGGATGCGCGTGCTCATCCACCAGTTGGGGTTCGAGGTTCCCGACCTGCAGCACGGGTACCGGCTGTCGGATGGTCGACTGTTCCGTTCGGATTTCCGGTGGCCGAGCATCCGGCTCGCGGGGGAGTTCGACGGCAGCCTCAAGTACAAGGCGGGAGAGGTTCGGGGCGGGCGCACTCCTGAGCAGGTGGTCATCGAGGAGAAGGACCGCGAGGATGCGATTCGCGCCACCGGCGACGGGATGCTCAGGGTCGTGACGGACGACCTGCGCGACCCGCGCCGCCTGCGGCACAAACTCGAGGCGGCGGGTGTACCTCTGCGGTCGCGACGAGCACGGCGTGGCTGACTCACACGGAATGCGACACCTCATACGCGCTGAGACGTGTGAGGTGTCGCATTCCGTGCGAGAAACGGACGACGTGGCAGTGTGCGGGTGGGCTGCCCGCGGGCGGGCGGGGCTACGCGCCGCCCGCGGGCAGCGTCGGCACGCGGGCCCCGGTCTCGTGGGCGCGGATCGCGGCGTGCGCGAGCTCGAGAGCGCGCCGACCCGCCGAGGCGCGGACGGGCGGCGGGGCGCCCGTGCGCAGAGCGGTGAGCACCGCATCCAGGTGCCGGTCCATCGTGCGCTCGAACGACCGAGCCTCGTCGTCGAAGTAGCCGGCCCGCCAGACGCGCTCCGTCTCGTCGCCGACCGACTGCAGCGACAGCTCGCGCACCGTGTCGCGGATGACCGCCCGCCCCGCGGTGCCGTTCAGCTCGACCCGCTGGGTGTCGGGGTAGGCGTACGACGAGTCGTACGAGCCGAGCATGGTGCCGACCGCGCCGGAGGCGAACTCGAGCGCGAGGGCCACCGTGCTGTACGCGCCGTAGGTCATGCGGGTCATCTGCGCCGAGATCGAGGCGATCGGGCCGCAGAGGTGCTCGAGCAGGTCGAAGCCGTGGCACTGGGTCTCGATGAGGTTGGCGTGCGGTGAGGGACCGCGGTTCGCTTCACCACCGAACCGCCAGGTGGCGAACACGAGCTCGCCGAGCTCGCCGGCCTGCACCGCCGCCCGTGCTCGCAGCACGGGCTCGGCGTAGCGGTGGTTGAAGTTGATGGCGAAGAACGTGTCGCCAGCGGCCTCGAGCAGCGCATCCGCCTCGTCGAGGTCGAAGACGAGCGGCTTCTCGACCAGGAGGGGGACGCCCGCGCGCAGCAGCTGCATCGTGGGCTCGAAGTGCTGTTCGTTCGGCAGGCTGACGGTGACCAGGTCGGGATGCTCGGCCTCGAGCATCCCGTCGATCGAGGTGTAGGCGCGCGCCCCGTAGTCGGCCGCGCGCACCGCGGCCCTCCCGGGGTCGCGGCCGACGACGGCGACGAGCTCGCAGTCGAGGCGCGCGGCGAGGGCCCGGGCGTGCTGGGCGCCCCAGCCGCCGGTGCCGACGACGGCGACGCGCAGGGGTGCGGCGTCGCGGTCTCCCGGTCGTTCGATGCCCAGTGCGCTGCCGGCCATGGCGGCTCCTCTCGCTCGTCGCCACGCTACCCCGCCGCCCGCGCGCCCCACCGCCTGCCTCGCTCGCGCCGCGCCCGATAGGCTGGGCGGGTGACGGAGATCGAGATCGGCCGCGGCAAGCGGGCACGCAGGGCGTACTCCTTCGACGACATCGCCGTGGTGCCGAGCCGGCGCACGCGCGACCCCGAGGTGGTGTCGCTCAACTGGACCATCGACGCGCTGACGTTCAGCATCCCGGTGATCGCCGCGCCCATGGACTCGGTCGTGAGCCCGGCGACCGCCATCGCCCTCGGGCGGCTCGGCAGCCTCGGCGTGCTCGACCTCGAGGGGCTGTGGACCCGCTATGAGGATGCGGAGGCGCAGCTCGCCCGCATCCGCGAGCTCGACGACGCGGGCGCGACGGCCGAGATGCAGCGCATCTACGCCGAGCCCATCAAGCCCGAGCTGATCGGCGCGCGGCTGGCGGAGATCCGCGCGGCGGGCGTGCCGGTCGCCGCCGCGCTGAGCCCCCAGCGCACGCAGGAGCATCACCAGGCCGTGCTCGACGCCGGCGTCGACCTGTTCGTGATCCGCGGCACCACCGTGAGCGCCGAGCACGTGTCGAACAGCACCGAGCCCCTCAACCTCAAGAAGTTCATCTACGAGCTCGACGTGCCGGTGATCGTCGGCGGCGCGGCGACGTACACCGCGGCCCTGCACCTCATGCGCACCGGCGCGGCGGGCGTGCTCGTCGGCTTCGGCGGCGGGGCTGCCAGCACGACGCGGCTCAGCCTGGGCATCCAGGCGCCGATGGCGACCGCGGTCAGCGATGTCGCCGCCGCGCGCCGCGACTACATGGACGAGTCGGGCGGCCGTTACGTGCACGTCATCGCCGACGGCGGACTCGGCACCAGTGGCGACATCGTCAAGGCGGTGGCCATGGGTGCCGACGCGGTCATGCTCGGCACGGCGCTCGCGCGGGCGACGGATGCTCCGGGTGGCGGGTGGCACTGGGGCCCCGAGGCGCACCATCCCGAGCTGCCGCGGGGCCGCCGCGTGCAGGTCGGGCAGCTGGCGCCGCTCCAGCAGCTGCTGTTCGGGCCGAGCTCGACCGCCAACGGTCAGGCGAATCTCATGGGCGCTCTGCGACGATCGATGGCGACGACCGGGTACTCCGACGTCAAGGAGTTCCAGCGGGTCGACGTCGTCGTCGCGCCGTACACGGCCCGCTGAATCCCCCATCGGGAAGGCGGGTTGAGGTGTCTGACGCGGTCGTGAGCGCGCCCGGCTTCTGGCGCATCGCCCGGCGCCCGCGCTGGATCGCGGCCCTGCTGCTCGCGCTCGGCATCGCGGGCGGGTTCGCCGCCCTCGGCCAGTGGCAGCTCGAGCGCTCGCTCGAGTCGACGGCCGAGGACACCCGCGACACCGAGACGCCGGTGCCCCTCACGTCGGTGGCCGAGCCGCAGCAGGTCATGACCACCGAGGCCAGCGGCCGGCTCGTGACCGTGAGCGGCACGTGGGCCGAGGGCGACGACCTCGTCGTCACCGGCCGGCTCAGCGGCGACGACGGCTCCGGCACCCGGGGCGAGCCGGGCGACTGGATCATCCGGCACCTCGTGACCGACAGCGGCGCGAGCCTCGCCGTGGCCGTGGGCTACGGGGAGGTCGGAGCGGGCATCCCGAACCTGCCGTCGGGGGAGGCGGAGCTCACCGGGCGCTACGTACCCAGCGAGTCACCGCAGGTCAGCGACTTCGAGGCGGGGGAGCGCACCGCGATCGCGGTGGCCGAGCTGATCAACCTGTGGGCGTCGGTCGACACGGTGTACTCGGGCTACCTCGTGCTCGACGAGGCGCCGCCGGGTCTCTCGACGATCGCCGCCCCGCCGCCGGAGGCGCCGACCGAGCTGAACCTGCTGAACCTGTTCTACGCGATCGAGTGGGTGATCTTCGGCGGCTTCGCCATCTACCTGTGGTGGCGGCTGGTGAAGGATGAGCAGGAGAAGGAGCAGGCGCGCGCCGCCGACCCCGAGGGTGCCGGGCCCGAGCGTGCCGAGCCCGAGCCTGCCCGGTCTGCGGGCCGAGAAGCCGCTCAGACCGCGGCTCTAGACTGAGCGCATGGCGTTCGGCCCTCAGCCCTCAGACATCCCGCTCATCCGCCGCGCCCTCGCGGTCTACAAGGTCTCGTCGGTGCTCACCGGCACCTTCCTGCTCGGACTCGTCGTCATGATGGTGACCCGGTACGGCTTCGGCGTCGACATCGAGTTCAACGGCGCTTCGGGCCAGCTGCTCGCCCTGACCGACCCCGACGCGATCACCGGCGTCAACGTGTCGATCCTGCTGCTCGCCGTGCACGGCTGGCTGTACGTGCTCTACCTCGCCTGCGACTTCCTGCTCTGGCGCCTGCTGCGGTGGCCATTCTGGAAGTTCGTCTGGATCGCCATGGGCGGCATCGTCCCGCTGCTGTCGTTCTTCTTCGAGCGGCAGGTGCCGCGCCAGATCGAGGCGATCATCGCCGATCTCGAGGCGCGCACCGCCGCGTCCGACTCCGCGGCCGGTACCGGGGCCGGCGTGAGCGAGGTCTCCGCGTGAGCGACACCGCGCACCGCCCCGTCCTCGTCGTCGATTTCGGCGCCCAGTACGCCCAGCTGATCGCCCGCCGCGTGCGCGAGGCCGGTGTCTACAGCGAGATCGTGCCGCACAGCATCACGGCCGCCGAGGTCGCCGCGAAGAACCCGGCCGGCATCGTGCTCTCCGGCGGCCCCTCGAGCGTCTACGAGCCGGGCTCGCCGAGCCTCGACCCGGGCATCCTCGCCCTCGGCCTGCCCGTGATGGGCATCTGCTACGGCTTCCAGGTGATGGCCCAGCAGCTCGGCGGCGAGGTCGCGCAGACCGGCCGCCGCGAGTACGGCGCCACGACCATGACCGTGCACGGCGACGGCGGCGCGCTGCTCGCCGAGCAGCCGCCCACCCAGACCACCTGGATGAGCCACGGCGACTCCGTCGCCCGCGCCCCCGAGGGTTTCACGGTGCTCGCCTCGACCGCCGACACCCCCGTCGCGGCCTTCGCCGACGATGAGCGCAAACTCTACGGCGTGCAGTGGCACCCCGAGGTCAAGCACTCCGAGTACGGCCAGCGCGTGCTCGAGAACTTCCTGCACCGCGCGGCGGGCATCCCCGCCGACTGGAACAGCGGCAACGTCATCGCCGAGCAGGTCGAGCGCATCCGTGCCCAGATCGGCGACGCCCGCGTCATCTGCGGCCTCTCCGGCGGCGTCGACTCGGCCGTCGCGGCCGCGCTCGTGCACGAGGCGGTCGGCGACCAGCTGGTCTGCGTCTTCGTCGACCACGGCCTGCTGCGCGCCGACGAGCGCCGCCAGGTCGAGGAGGACTACGTCGCGGCGACGGGCATCCGTCTGGTGACGGTGGATGCTCGCGAGCAGTTCCTCACCGCCCTCGCGGGCGTGACCGAGCCCGAGACCAAGCGCAAGATCATCGGCCGCGAGTTCATCCGCACCTTCGAGCAGGCCGCCGCCGACCTGGTCGCGGAGGCGGCCGACGAGGGGGGATCGATCGACTTTCTCGTGCAGGGCACGCTCTACCCCGACATCGTCGAGTCGGGCCACGGCTCGGGCACCGCGACCATCAAGAGCCACCACAACGTGGGCGGCCTGCCCGACGATCTGCAGTTCGCGCTCGTCGAGCCCCTGCGCGCCCTGTTCAAGGACGAGGTGCGCGCCATCGGCCGCGAGCTCGGCCTGCCGGCGGAGATCGTGAACCGTCAGCCGTTCCCGGGCCCGGGTCTGGGCATCCGCATCATCGGCGAGGTGACGCAGGAGCGCCTCGACCTGCTGCGCGAAGCCGACGCGATCGTCCGCGCCGAGTTGACGGCGGCGGGCCTGGATGCGGAGATCTGGCAGTGCCCGGTCGTGCTGCTCGCCGACGTGCGGTCGGTGGGCGTGCAGGGTGACGGCCGCACCTATGGGCACCCGATCGTGCTGCGACCGGTCAGCTCGGAGGACGCGATGACCGCCGACTGGACCCGCCTGCCCTACGACGTGCTCGCCCGCATCTCGAACCGCATCACCAACGAGGTCGCCGGCGTCAACCGGGTCGTGCTCGACGTCACGTCGAAGCCGCCGGGAACGATCGAGTGGGAGTGACCGCGCTGAAGGCGACGGCCATTTCTGGCCGTCGCGCGCGGTCACTCCGAGCGCCGTCCCGGCGCTCGGTCGAATGGAAGGGCCGCCCCCCACGGGGGGCGGCCCTTCGCCTGTCCGGTACCGGCTACTCGCCGCGGAGGATCGCCAGCAGGCGCAGGATCTCCAGGTAGAGCCAGATGACGGTGACCATGATGCCGAAGGCGGCCGTCCAGCCGTACTTGGCGGGAGCGCCGCGCTCGACGCCGGTCTTCACCGCGTCGAAGTCGAGCACGAGCGAGTACGCCGCGAGCAGGATCACGAAGACGCCGATGATGACGCCCAGCGGGATGCCGAACGGTCCCTCGATGCCGCGCAGACCCCACGGGTCATCGGTGACGCCGAACAGCATCAGGCCCATGTTGATGAGCGAGAAGACGGCGTAGCCGATCATCGCGACGAGGAAGATCTGCGTGGCGCGCTTCGAGGCGCGGATCTTGCCGCTCGCGAACAGGGCGAGCGTCACGCCGACGACGGCGAAGGTGCCGATGACCGCCTGGGTGACGATGCCGGGCCAGGCCGACTCGAAGAACATCGAGATGCCGCCGACGAACAGGCCCTGCGCCGCGGTGTAGGCGAGCACGAGAGCCGGTGACGGCTCCTTCTTGAAGATGTTCACGAGCGCGAGCACGAAACCGACGATCGCGGCGGGCAGCATGAGCGCCGGGATGAACCACCCGACCGCCGCGGTCGCGAGCAGCACGACGAAGGCCAGCACGGTCTTCTGGATCGTGTTCTCGTAGGTCATGCGGCCCATGGCGTCGGGCGTCGCTGCCGAGCGGGCGTACAGCTCGTCGAGCTGCTGGGCGGAGGGCTCCTGCGTCCACTGGATCGCCTTGGTGGCGCTCTGCGAGAACGCAGGGGAGTTGGAGAAAGCGGGGTTGGAAGTGGCCATGCCTGAAGTGTAGAGAACCTCGCCTCGGAAGGCCCGGTCGCGCGCCTATGCGCTTGCTGTGCCCGTGCTGCCCGGCTCCGCGGTCACGGCGGCGGATGCGGGGGCCGGGCGCGCCATCGCCCACGCCCACCACGCGGAGCCGGTGAGCACCACGGCCGAGAGGCCGAGCGCCAGCAGCTGCTGGTCGTACTCGCGGAAGAGGGCGATCGCGAGCGCCCCGTTGAGCAGCACGGGGGCGAGGGTCAGGTAGCTGCGGGCCGGGCGGTGCCGCGCGACGAGCCAGCCGACGTAGGGCACGATGAGGATCCACATCGATTGCGGCCCGGTGAGCAGCAGCCAGATGGCGAGCGCGCTCGGCCCGGCGGGCCCCAGGCGTCGCCCCGCGCTCGCCGGCAGGATCGCCCAGCCGGCGACGTGCGCGGCCGTGCCGACGGCGAGCGGCAGCAGGTTGAGGGTGCTGGCGGCCTGGAGGTGCACGAGCCCGCCCACGATCAGCACGAGGCCGGCGACGACGCGCTCCCGGTAGCCGCCCCAGCGCAGCGGCAGCAGCGCCGCGGGCTCGACCCAGGCGCGCGCGGTCATCCCCCGAGCACCCGCCCGAGCAGGCCGCCCAGCAGATCGTCGAGCAGGCCGCCCTCGAGAACGCCGCCGCCGAGCGCGACCGAGAGTCCGACGGCGACGAGGAACAGCGCGGTCAGCCAGAGGTAGCCGAGGCCCACCGCGACCCAGGCGATCGTCCGGCCGCGCTCGCGGCCCTCCGAGCGCCGGATCTGCCCGACCGCGAGGTGGCCGAACAGCGCCGCCAGCGGGCTGAGCAGGATGCCCAGCACGAGCGCCGCGACCGCGAGGGGGTTGAGGCGCGCGGCGTGCGCGGCCCGCGGGCGGCGCTCGGCCGCCGCGGACGGCTCCGCCGCCGGTACCGCCTCCAGCGCAGGCTCCGGCGCTGATACCGCCTCCAGCGCAGGCTCCGCCACCGGCTCGGGCGCGGTCGGGTCGCTCATGCGCTCGACGGTATCCCGTACCGTGGGCGGGGTGACCGAGCACACGCCCGAGACCGCGCGCGAGCATCCGCGCCCCCTCGTCGTCGCGCATCGCGGGGCGAGCGGCTACCGGCCCGAGCACACCGCGGCCGCCTACCGGCTCGCGCTCGCCCTCGGGGCCGAGGCCATCGAGCCCGACATCGTGGCCACGCGCGACGGCGAGCTCGTGCTGCGGCACGAGAACGAGATCTCGGGCACCACCGACGTCGCCGACCGGCCCGAGTTCGCCGATCGGCGCACGACGCGCGAGATCGACGGGCAGCGGCTCACCGGCTGGTTCACCGAGGACTTCACCTGGGCCGAGCTGAGCACTCTCCGCGCGCGCGAGCGGCTGCCGCAGGTGCGGGGCGCCTCGACCCGGTTCGACGGGCACTACCCGCTCGTGCGGCTTCGCGACCTGCTCGGGATGCTCGCCGAGGCCGCACCGGCTCCCTCGGGCGCGCCCGTGCGCCTCGTCGCCGAGGTCAAGCACGCCACCTACTTCGCGAGCATCGGCCTGCCGCTCGACGAGCTGCTGGCGGCCGAGCTCGCGCCGTGGGCGGCGGCGCATCCGGGCCGCCTGGTGGTCGAGGCCTTCGAGCAGACGGTGCTCGGGCAGCTGCAGCAGCGCGGCCTGCCCGCCGAGTATGTGTACCTGCTCGAGAAGGCGGGCAGCCCGGCCGACCTCGTCGCGCGCTACGGCCGCGCCGCGCTCTCGTACGCGGGGCATCTGACGACCGCGGGGCTCGCCCGGCTGCGCGCCGCCGGTATCGACGGCATCAGCGTCGACACGGCACTGCTCGTGAAGGCCGCACCGAAGGAGACCGACCGGCCCGGCTCGGCCTGGCACTCGATCGGCGGCGGGCTCGCCGCCTCCGACCTCGTCGACCGCGCGCACGCGGCCGGCCTCGGCGTCTACACCTGGACCCTCCGGCCCGAGAACCGCTTCCTCCCCGCACCCTGCCGGGTGGGCTCGACGGGGGCGGCGCACGGCGACTGGCACAGCTGGTTCGGCGCCCTCATGCGCACCGGTCTCGACGGCGTGTTCGCCGACCACCCCGACCTCGCGCTCGAGGTGCGCGCGGCCCTCTGACGCCGCCCGTCCTCTCGCCCTCCCGAGCACGCGATGCACGAATGAAGGACGCGCCTTCCAACGTCACGGCGTGTCTCTGCGACACGCCGTGCTGAGGTGAGCGGAATCCTTCATTCGTGCGAACCCGTCGAGGAGGCGCGGTCTGCGGGTTCGGGAGTTCAGCGGAGGTGGTCGCCGCGCCCAACGACGGAGAGCACTGCGGCCTCAACGTGGGTCCAGCCGTGAATCACCTGGTCGTGGCTGAAGCGCAGGGGGAGATACCCGAGGGCATGGGCGAAGGCATCCTTCGCCCTGTCGCGGGCGAACTGGTCGGCCTCGTCGTGGAAGGTCGCCCCGTCAACCTCCACCAGGAGCCGGGACCCGATCAGGAAGTCGAAGGGGCTCGACCCGGGAATGCGCACCTGTCTCCATGGGTGGATGCCCAGCCTCAGCATCCGCCGATAGAAGACGTTCTCGGTGCCTGACTCGCAGCGTCCGTCGACGCCCTCCCACTCCGACACGCCATATCGCTCGAGGAGTCTCTCCCGGTCGACCGGCCTCGTGCGGATGACGGAGTCGAGTCCGCCCAAGGCCCAATCGCGGGGAGCGCATCGGAACCAGTCGTCGAGTGCATCCTCAGGGCTCGCAACCAGGCGGCGCCTCTCAGGGAAACCATCGCGCCAATGAACGGTGACCATCGTCGGTCGATCGGAGAGCCGACGGCGGGAGTCTTCAGCGCTGCGCAGGCGGCACGCGTTGCGCGGGACGCGCACGTGGGTGCCGCGGTCGGAGACGGACCAGAAGCCATGGGCGCTGAGAGCTGTGGCGCAGGTGAGGACGCCACCCACGCGGACAGCCCGGCGCACGACCGGCGCGATGTCCGGCAGCGCGTACCACCCCTGCCGCACGCGATGCATGCGGCCCGCGTCGAGGAGCTTCACGATGCTCGTGCGAGTGATGCCTGCGGCGTGCAACTCATGAGTCGCGATAGCGCCGCCCGCGCGGCGGATCAGTTGCTCGATCGAGGTCATGCGCAGGAGTGTCGCGCCGTCACCCGGTGTGCGGATACGCGTGTCGACAGCGTGGAACGTACCGGTTTGCGGCGGACCCGGGGAGGGGGTCCTGCACAAGTGAAGGACTGCAGCGCGCATCCGTCGGCGTGTCAGCGCGACACGCGGTGGAGAGCGCGGTGCCGTCCTTCATTTGGGCCCAGCGATGGGGCGGGGCGACCGGATGCTCGCCGCGATCCGGTCGGGGGCGCGACCTAGACTGGGGCGGTCATGAGCACCCCCGCCTCCGCATCCGTGGCCGACGCCGACCCTCTGCTCGACGGGCTGAACCCGCAGCAGCGCACCGCGGTGCTGAGCCGGGCGCAGGCGCTGCTCATCGTCGCCGGCGCCGGGTCGGGCAAGACCGCCGTCCTCACGCGCCGGGTCGCCCGGCTGATCCGCGACCGCGAGCTCTGGCCGAGCCAGATCCTCGCCATCACCTTCACCAACAAGGCCGCGGCCGAGATGCGCGAGCGCGTCGAGCTGCTCGTGGGGCGCGAGGCGGCGCAGGGCATGTGGATCTCGACGTTCCACTCGGCCTGCGTGCGCATCCTGCGGCGCGAGGCCGAGCAGTTCGGCTTCGGCGCCGCGTTCACGATCTACGACTCGGCCGACTCGCGGGCGCTCATCAAGCGGCTCGTGAAGGAGATGCAGGCCGACACGATGGGCTTCACGGTGAGCGCCGTCGCGGGCAAGATCTCGCGGCTCAAGAACGAGCTCGTCGACGCCGAGGGCTACAGCCGCCAGCTCAACCCGAACGACCCGACCGAGGTCATGTTCCTCGAACTATTCCGGCGCTACACGGCCGAGCTGCGGCGCGCGAACGCCTTCGACTTCGACGACCTCATCGCGCAGACCGTCTACCTGTTCCGCGCCTTCCCGAAGGTCGCGGCGCTCTACCAGCGGCGCTTCCGGCACATCCTCATCGACGAGTACCAAGACACTAACCACGCCCAATACGCCCTCATCCGCGAGCTGACCCGGCCGGTCGAGCCCGTGCACGTGCCCGCCGATACCCGGGTCGAGCTCGACGCGAGCGGGGGCATCCCCGGTGCCAGCCTCACGGTCGTCGGCGACTCCGACCAGTCGATCTACGCCTTCCGCGGCGCCGACATCCGCAACATCGTCGAGTTCGAGCGCGACTTCGCGGGCGCCGAGGTCGTGCTGCTCGAGCAGAACTACCGCTCGACCCAGACGATCCTCGACGCGGCCAACGCGGTCATCGCCAACAACTTCGACCGCATCGCCAAGAACCTGTTCACGGCCGTCGGCGCGGGCGAGAAGATCGTCGGCTTCACGGGCTACACGCAGCACGACGAGGCGCAGTTCGTCGCCGACGAGATCCAGAAGCTGCATGAGGCGGGCACGCCCTACAGCCAGATCGCCGTGTTCTACCGCACCAACGCCCAGACCCGCGCGCTGGAGGAGATCTTCATCCGCGCCGGGCTGCCCTACCGCGTGCTGGGCGGCACGAAGTTCTACGAGCGCGCCGAGATCAAAGACCTCATGGCCTACCTCATCGCGGTGGCGAACCCGGCCGACGGCCTCGCCATGCGGCGCATCCTCAACACCCCGAAGCGCGGCATCGGTCCGGCGACCGAGACGGCGCTCGCCAACCATGCCGACGAGCTCGGGGGCACGATGCACGATGCGCTGCGGGATGCCGCGGCGCTCGGTCTCGGGCCCAAAGTGACCACGGCCATCCTCGACCTCGCCGCGATCCTCGACCGCGCCGCCGACTCGATCGGCACGGCCCTGGTGCCGGATCTGCTCACGGGCATCATCGAGGCGACCGGGTACCTCGCCGCCCTGCGCGCGAGCCGCGACCCGCAAGACGAGGCGCGGGCGGAGAACGTGGAAGAGCTCGTGGCGGTGACCCGCGACTTCCAGAAGAACAACCCGGAGGGTCGGCTCGTCGACTTTCTCACCGAGGTGGCCCTCGTCGCCGCCGCCGACGACCTCGACGACTCGAGCGGCACGGTCTCGCTCATGACCCTGCACACCGCGAAGGGGCTCGAGTACGACGCCGTCTTCATCACGGGGGTGGAGGAGAACCTGCTGCCGCACCAGATGAGCGCGGCCGAGCCGGGCGGACCGGCCGAGGAGCGCCGGCTGTTCTACGTCGGCATCACGCGCGCCCGCAAGGTGCTGCACCTGAGCCTCGCGATGACGCGCTCGACCTTCGGCGACACCCAGGTCGCGAGTCCGAGCCGGTACCTGCAGGAGATCCCGGGCGAGCTCATCGACTGGCGCGACTCGCCCGGCATGGGCGCCCGCTCGAGCACGCGCAGCCTCGGCACGGGCCGCGATGGCTTCCGCTACTCGGCGTCTTTGCCGCCCGCCGGCAAGCCCAAGACCGAGTGGGCCAACCGGGTCACGGCGAGCGTGCGCGACAACGGCGACCTGACGCTCGCGGTCGGCGACCGCATCCGCCACGTCGACTTCGGCGACGGCACCGTGAGCGCGGTGACCGGCGTGGGGCCCAAGAGCATCGCCGAGGTGCAGTTCGACACCGCGGGGCGCAAGCGCCTCCTCATAAAAATCGCTCCGATCGAAAAGCTGTAGGGCGCGGCCCGGACCATAATGGGGGCACGGGTCGACGGGGAGGACGGTCAATGGATATCACGGTGGTGCACCACCCCTTCGGGGTCGCCGAGGTCACAGTCGGCGGGCGCCTCAACATGGTGACGGCCGCGCGCATGCGCGAGGCCATCGAGCAAGCGGTCGACGCCAACCACCCGAACGTCGCGGTCGACCTCTCGCAGGTCGTGTTCCTCGACTCCTCGGGGCTGGGTGCGCTCGTGGCGGGTCTCAAGTCGGTGCGGGCATCCGGCGGCGATCTGCGCCTCGTGCGACCGGCCGAGCAGGCCCAGCTCGTGCTCGAGCTCACCAACATGGGCTCGGTGCTGAAGAGCTTCGACTCGGTCGGCGCCGCCTTCCCGCATGCCTGAGGTCGTCTCGCGGTCGTTCCGGCTGCACTGCCCGCCCGACACGGTCGACACGCTGCAAGACCTGCTCGCGACGATCTGGGCGCAGACCCCGCACCTCGACGCGGCCGACCGCATGGCGGCCGAGCTCTCGATCGTCGAGCTCGCGGCCAACGTCATGGAGCACGCGAACAACGGCGAGCCCGTGAGCTTCACGATCTCGATCGTGGTCTACGACGACCGCATCGAGGCCACGGCGACCGATGAGGGCGTGGTCGATCACGTCGACCTGCGCGATCGCGCGATGCCCGACCAGTACGCCGAGCGCGGTCGGGGGCTGCCGATCATGCAGGCGCTCTCCGACAGCGTCGAGCACCGGCGCATCGAGGGCTTCAACCACTGGACGGTCGTGCGTGGCCGTCGCCACGGCGGCGCCCCACCGCGCAAGGCGATGCCCTCGATCTCGATCGCCGGCGTCATCGACGAGATGGCGCGCCAGCGCGCGCTCGACGACATGGGCATTCTCGACACCCCGCCCGAGGAGCGCTTCGATCGCGTCACGCGTCTCGCGCGCCAGCTGTTCGGCGTCGAGACCGCGGCGGTCAACCTCATCGACGGCGACCGGCAGTGGGCGAAGTCGGTGTCGGGCATCGGGCCCGTCGAGATGCCGCGCGACGAGTCGATGTGCACTGTCACCATCCAGCACGACGAGCCGCTCGTGGTTCCCGACCTCTCGGCCGATCCCGCCCACGCCCACAAGATGGTGCCGGGGCTCATCAACTTCTACGCCGGGTTCCCGCTCTACGCCCCCGGCGGCGAGCGAATCGGCGCGTTCTGCGTCTACGACTCGCAGCCGCGGCACTTCTCGGCGCGCGAGACCGAGATGCTGCGCGACCTCGCCGGCTGGGTGCAGCAGGAGCTGACGGTGAGCCAAGAGCTCAGCCGGGCATCCGAAGTGCAGCAGGGCCTGCTGCCGCAGCAGCTGCTGAGCCTCCCGGGCTGGAAGACCGCGGGCGTCTGCATTCCGGCACGTGCTGTCGGTGGCGATTTCTACGACTGGTACCCCGTGGGCGAGGGTGCCGCGCTCACGCTCGCCGACGCCATGGGCAAGGGCATCGCGGCGGCCATCATCGCGGCGACCGTGCGCGCGGTGCTGCGATCGGCGGCCCGCTTCGGCGATGTCGCGGGTGCCGTCGACGCGGCATCCGCGGCCCTCACCGTCGACCTCGACAACGCGGGCGTCTTCGTCACCGCCTTCCACTCGCGGCTCGATATGGACTCGGGAGTGCTGAGTTACGTGGATGCGGGGCACGGCCTCTCGATCGTCGCGCGCGCCGACGGCAGCTCTCAGCGCCTGCGGTCGACCGCCCCGCCGCTCGGCGTCGACCCGGAGACCGAGTGGCAGGTGCAGACCGTGCAGCTCGACCCGGGCGACACGCTCATCGTCGTCAGCGACGGCGTGCTCGACCTCTACGACGGCACGCTGCACTCGCTCGACAACCTCGTGACCCTCGCCCTGCTCGCGCAGGATCCGTGGGAGATCATCGAGGCCATCCGGGCGCGGGCGCGCGGCGCGAGCAGCGACGACGTCACGGTGCTGATCGTGCGGCGCGACGACGCCGACTGACCTCGGGCCGGGCATCCGCCCGTCGTGGGGCCCCGTGCGCGGGCGGTACAGTAGAGGCTGCGATTTGTCTCGATATCGAGAAATCTCTCCGGTGAGGAATCTCACGATCGAGAGGCCGACCGCATCCCCTTATCTTTCTCTTTTCGCACGCGGATGGGACGAGCAGCGTGGATCTTTTCGAGTATCAGGCCCGAGACCTCTTCGAGAAGCACGGTGTTCCCGTGCTGCAGGGCATCATCGCCGACACCCCGGAGGAGGCTCGCGCGGCTGCCGAGTCGATCGGCGGGGTGACGGTCGTCAAGGCGCAGGTCAAGGTCGGTGGCCGCGGCAAGGCCGGCGGTGTCAAGGTCGCGAAGACCGCGGATGACGCCGAGGCCGCAGCCCGCGACATCCTGGGCCTCGACATCAAGGGCCACGTCGTGAAGCGCGTAATGGTGGCGCAGGGTGCCGACATCACGGAGGAGTACTACTTCTCGGTGCTGCTCGACCGCGCCAACCGCAACTACCTCGCGCTGTGCAGCTACGAGGGCGGCATGGAGATCGAGCAGCTCGCCGAGGAGCGCCCCGAGGCGCTCGCGCGCGTCGCGGTCGACCCCGCCGTGGGCATCACGCTCGAGAAGGCTCGCGAGATCGCGGTCGCCGCGAAGTTCCCGGCCGAGCTCGTCGACAAGGTCGCCCCCGTGTTCGTCGCCCTCTACGGCGTCTACGTCGCCGAAGACGCGACGCTCGTCGAGGTCAACCCGCTCGTGCTCACGGGCGCCGGCGACATCGTCGCGCTCGACGGCAAGGTGAGCCTCGACGAGAACGCCGGCTTCCGGCAGCCCGGCCACGAGGCCCTCGAAGACAAGGATGCTGCTGACCCGCTCGAGGCGAAGGCCAAGCAGCACGACCTCAACTACGTGAAGCTCGACGGCGAGGTCGGCGTCATCGGCAACGGTGCCGGGCTCGTCATGTCGACGCTCGACGTCGTCGCCTACGCAGGCGAGAACCACGGGGGCGTGAAGCCCGCGAACTTCCTCGACATCGGCGGTGGTGCCTCGGCCGAGGTCATGGCCGCGGGTCTCGACGTGATTCTCGGCGACCCGCAGGTCAAGAGCGTCTTCGTCAACGTCTTCGGCGGCATCACCTCGTGCGTGGCGGTCGCCAACGGCATCGTCGCGGCGCTCGAGATGCTCGGCGACGCCGCGACCAAGCCGCTCGTGGTGCGACTCGACGGCAACCAGGTCGACGAGGGCCGGGCGATCCTCGCCGCGGCCGCGCACCCGCTCGTCACGCTCGCCACGACCATGGACGACGGCGCCGACAAGGCTGCCGCGCTCGCCGCGAAGTAAGGGAACAGAACACCATGTCGATCTTCCTGACCAAGGATTCGAAGGTCATCGTTCAGGGCATCACGGGCGGTGAGGGCACCAAGCACACCGCGCTCATGCTTAAGGCCGGCACCCAGGTCGTCGGCGGCGTCAACGCGCGCAAGGCCGGCACTACGGTGACCCACACTGCTGCCGATGGCTCGACCATCGAGCTGCCCGTCTTCGCGACAGTCGCCGAGGCTATGGCCGCGACGGGCGCCGACGTCTCGATCGCCTTCGTACCGCCGGCGTTCTCGAAAGACGCCGCGTTCGAGGCCATCGATGCGGGAATCCCGCTGCTCGTCATCATCACCGAGGGCATCCCCGTGCTCGACACCGCTGAGATCTGGGCGCACGCTCAGGCCAAGGGCAACACCACGCGCATCATCGGCCCGAACTGCCCCGGCATCATCACGCCCGGCGAGGCGCTTGTGGGCATCACGCCCGCGAACATCACGGGCAAGGGCCCCATCGGCCTCGTCTCGAAGTCGGGCACCCTGACCTACCAGATGATGTACGAGCTGCGCGATCTGGGCTTCTCGACCGCGATCGGCATCGGCGGCGACCCCATCATCGGCACGACGCACATCGACGCCCTCGCGGCCTTCGAGGCCGACCCCGAGACGAAGGCGATCGTCATGATCGGCGAGATCGGCGGCGACGCCGAAGAGCGCGCGGCCGACTTCATCAAGGCGAACGTCACGAAGCCCGTCGTCGGCTACGTCGCCGGCTTCACGGCGCCCGAGGGCAAGACCATGGGCCACGCCGGCGCGATCGTCAGCGGTTCGGCGGGCACCGCGCAGGCCAAGAAAGAAGCCCTCGAGGCCGCGGGCGTCAAGGTCGGCAAGACGCCGAGCGAGGCGGCCGCCCTCATGCGCGAGATCATCGCGGGGCTGTAGCCCGCATCCTGCAGCCGACGGCCCCGCCCCTCCGGGAGGCGGGGCCGTCGACGTTCTGATGATGTCTCGAGTGCGGCGTGCAAGACTGACCCCGTGGGCACGCGCGCGATCCGGGTCGAGACGGTCATCGCGGCGGACATCGAGACGGTCTGGCGGCTTACGCAGGAGCCGATGGCGCACGCCCGCTGGGACGCTCGCTTCAGCCGCATCGTCCCGACCGAGCGCGGCGCCGACGGCCGGTGGCGCTTCCGTTACGAGCGGCGGATGCTCATCCGCACGATCCGTGGAACCGGCATCGCCCTCGGTACCCGCGATGGCGCCGATGGCGCCCGCACCTCGGCGCTGCGGTTCACAACGAGCGACCGGCTCTCGCCCCTGAGCGATGGCCGCGGCTTCTGGCGCTACGAGCCCGTCAACGGCGGCGTGCGTTTCATCACCGGCTACGACTACGCGCCTGGATGGGGGTCGCTCCTCGACCGCGTGCTCGTGCGGCCCCTCGTCGCCTGGATGACCGCCTGCAGCTTCGCGCGGCTTCGGTGCTGGGCCGAGCGCGGTGAGGAGCCGGAACGCTGGCCGCTCTGGCGCATGGTGCTGCCGGGGCGGCGAGACCGTCCGCGGGCCCGTGACTGCGTCTGGAGCATCGGGCGGCCGGAGGCGCTGCGCGACGCTCCCGCGACGCTCGTCGGTCTGGAGGCGCCGTGAACGACGACGCCCGGAGCATGTTCGCCCGCGCGATGGGCGACGAATTCGCTCGGCTGCATCCAATGCTGCGTCGCAGGTTCGGCGTCGGTCTCGCCGCTGGGTACGCCTGCGTCGGGCGCGGTGTCATGACGCGCATCCGGCGGGGCCCCTGGTGGACGGTGCCGTTCCTGCACATTGGCCGCATCCGCAACATCCTCGCCCCCTTCCCGGGCGAGCAGGTGCCGTTCACGGTCGAGAACTACCCGTACCGCGACCCGCTCGGGCGCGAGACGGTGACGTTCGTGCGCACCTTCGCGTACCCCGATCGCCCCGGGCGACCCGGCCGCTTCGACGCGACCATGATCCGCGGCCGTGACGGACGCATCGTCGACTACTTGGGGACCCACCAGCACCTCGCGGTCGACCTCGCGCTGCGCGCGGAACCGGACGGCTCGCTCCACCTGACCTCCGACGCCCAGCGCTTCTACGCCGGCCCGCTCGGCTTCCGGTTCCCGATGCTGTTCTCGGGTCGAGCAGACCTCCACGAGTCGTTCGACGACGTGACCGGCGAGTACGTGATTCGCCTGAGCGTGCACAACCGCGTCCTCGGCTTCCTGTTCGGCTACGAGGGCCGCTTCACCTGCGAGTTCCCCTCGGTCGACGGCTCCCCGCCCCCGCACGTCCTCCCCGTGCGCCACGAGGGACGGGAGTAGCCGCTCCGAGCGCTGCCGTTCCGCGCGGTCGCACCACCGCTGGCCTTTCTCCGTCGCGACCCCTCCCGCCGCGTTGTTTTCGCAATGTGCCTCTCGCGGCACATGCCGCCGGAGGCACATTGCGAGAACGGCACTGTCGTGCCCGCAGTCCCGTCTGCACCCGCGGGGGGCGGGGGCACGGGCCTGCGGCCTAGACTGGCGGCGCTATGCACGAGCTGACGGTGGGTGCCGCGACCGCGTGGCTGCGCGGGTGGGCGGCCGCCATCGGCGAGAACGAGCAGCATCTGACCGCCCTCGACGCGGCCATCGGCGACGCCGACCATGGCGCCAACCTGCGCCGCGGTGCCGCCGCCGTCATCGAGCGGTGGGATGCGCACCCGCCCACGAGCGTGCACGAGGCCCTGACGCTCGCCGGCGAGGCTCTCGTCGGCACGGTCGGGGGCGCCAGCGGACCGCTGTTCGGCACCCTGCTGCTGCGGGCCGCCGCGGAGATCGGTGACCGCACGACTGTCGACGCAGCGACTCTCGCCGCTGCTCTCCGGGCCGGCACCGCCGGCGTGCGCGAGCGCGGGCGGGTCGAGCTCGGCGACAAGACGATGCTCGACGCTCTGGTGCCGGCCGTCGACGCGCTCGATGCCGCCCTCGCCGGCGGGCAGCCGCTCGCGGAGGCGATGGCCGCCGCGGCCCACGCCGGCCGCTCGGCGCGCGACGCGACCGCGCGCATGGTCGCCAGGCGGGGTCGCGCCAGCCAGCTCGGCGACCGCAGCCTCGGAGCCATCGACCCCGGCTCGGCCTCGGCCGCCCTGCTGCTCGACGCACTCGCCGCCGCGCTCGGTGCTGAGCCGCCGACCACCACGGAGAACGCGACCCTGCCGTCGACGGGCGGCGACCGCTCGTCGCCCTCCACGGCGCGTGTCGGCATCGTGCTCGTCTCGCACAGCATGGACCTGGCGATGGCGGCGCGGCGTCTCGCCGACGAGGTCGCGGGCGAGCATCCGCCCCGCATCGCCATCGCGGCCGGTCGTGCCGACGGTGGCACCGGAACCAACGCGACTCGCGTCGCCGCCGCCATCAGCGAGGCCTCACAGGGGCGCGGCGTCGTCGTCATCACCGACCTCGGCTCGGCCGTGCTCAGTGCCGACATGGCTCTGGAGCAGCTCGGCGGGCGCATCGCGGTGCGCGTCGTCGCGGCTCCCTTCGTCGAGGGCCTGCTGGCCGCAGCCGTGCGCGCCGGCATCGGCGACGACCTCGACACGGTCGCCGCCGAGGCCGAAGCCGCTCTCTCGCCCAAGAGCGCGCTGCTGCAGCGGCCCGCTCCCGGCCCGAGCGAGCCCGCCCGCCCGCCCGCCGAGCTCGCGGACGATGACGCTCTCACCGTGAGCGCTCCGGCGGTCGTCGTCAACGAGGGAGGGCTGCACGCCCGCCCCGCCGCCGAGATCGCGGCGCTCGCCGCCGGCTTCACCGCCGAGCTCACGCTCACCGTCGACGGCAAGCCGCCTGCCTCGGCCCGCAGCCCGCTCGCCATCGCCGTGCTCGCGGCCACGGCGGGCACCGCGGTGCGCATCGACGCGGCGGGGGTGGATGCTCGCGCCGCCGTCGACGCCCTCGTCGCGCTGCTCGCCACCGGGTTCGGCGAGCCGCTCATCGCCGAGCTCGTCGAGCCCGCCGACGCCGGCACCGCCATCGGCACCGCCACTGCCACCAGCGCCGACGACAGCATTGCCGCTGCCGCCCCCGCCCCGGTGTCCGGCACCGGGCCCGGCACCGGGCCTCTCGGGGTCAGCGCCGGTCGCGTGATCGGGCCGGTCGCGGTGCTCGTGCACGCGATCGCCGAGCCCCCGGCGACGGCCGTGCTGGCCCCACCCGCCCGCGCAGCCGCGGCGGGCATCCTGCGGGATGCCCTCGAGGCGACCGCCCGCGACTACCGGCGCCGCGCGGAGGAGACGAGCGGTCATCGCGCCGAGGTGCTCGTGGCGACGGCCGCCATGGCCGGCGACCCGCAGCTGATCGAGGAGGCCGCCGGCGCGATCCGGGCCCGCGGCCTCACGCCCGAGCGCGCCGTCTGGGAGGCGATCGCAGACGTCGCCGAGCAGTACCGCGCCGCCGGCGGCGAGCTGTTCGACCGCATCACCGACCTGCACGACGTGCGCGACCGCGTCATCGCGCGGCTGACCGGCGTCGAGCCGCCCGGGCTCCCCGAGCGCCGCGAGCCCTACGTGCTCGTCGCCGACGATCTCGCGCCCGCTGACACGGTCTCGCTCGACCCCGCGACCTGCATCGCCCTGGTCACCGAGGGGGGCGGCCCCACCTCGCACACGGCGATCATCGCCCGCGAGCTCGGCCTGCCCGCCGTCGTCGGGGTGGAGGGCGCGACCCGCATCGCCGACGGCACGCTCGTGCTCGTCGACGGCGAGACGGGCGAGGTGATCGTGCAGCCCGACCCCGGCCTCCAGGCGACGGCGACCGGCGTCATCACCCTGCCGCCGTTCCGCGGTCCGGGTTCGACCGCCGATGGGCACCGGGTCGTGCTGAGCGCCAACGTCGGCGCCCCGCGCGAGATCGCCCGCGCGGTCGAGCGCGGCGCCGAGGGAGTGGGCCTGTTCCGCACCGAGTTCTGCTTCCTCGACCGGGCCGACGAGCCGAGCGTCGCCGAGCAGGTGGCCGCCTACCGCGAGGTCTTCGCGGCCTTCCCCGACCAGCGGGTCATCGTGCGCACCCTCGATGCGGGCAGCGACAAGCCGCTCCCGTTCTTCACGCCGATCCACGAGCCGAACCCGGTGCTCGGGCTGCGCGGCGTCCGCACGGCGATCCGCGACCCGCTCGTGCTCGAGCGGCAGCTTCGGGCGATCGCCGAGGCCGCGGCCGCAGAGCGCGCTGACGTCGCGGTCATGGCGCCGATGATCGCGACGCTGGCCGAGACGCGCGAGTTCGCCGCCCGGGCGCGCGAGGCGGGCATCCGGAGCGTCGGGGTGATGCTCGAGACGCCGGCGGCGGCGCTGACCGCGATCGAGCTGTGCGGGGCCGTCGACTTCCTCAGCGTCGGCACCAACGACCTCTCCCAGTACACGATGGCCGCCGACCGCATGTCGGCGGCGCTCGCCCCGCTCGCCGACCCGTGGCAGCCCGCCCTGCTGCGCATGATCCGCATCGTCGGGGAGGCCGCCGAGGCGACCGGCACCCCGATGGGGCTCTGCGGCGAGGCGGCGGCCGACCCCGACTTCGCCGCCGTGCTCGTCGGCCTGGGCGCGACGAGCCTGTCGATGGTCGCCCGGGCGATCCCGACCGTCGGCGCCCGGCTCGCTGGCGTGACTCTCACGCAGTGCCGGGATGCGGCTGCCGCCTCCTGCGCCGCTCCCGACCCGCTGGCCGCTCGGGCCGCCGCGCGCGCCGCGCTGGGGTGAGGCCCGGTGCGTGTGCGCGCCGCCGCGGTCGGCGCGGGGCACCGCGGCTAGGCTCGCCCGCGAGATGAACCGCCGCCTGACCGCCGTGCTGAGCGCCTTCGAGGCGCTGCTGATCGTCGCGATCGGCATCGCGGTGCCGCTCAGCGTCCTGACCCTGCAGTGGGCCCTCCAATTCGGCTTCCAGATCGACTGGGTCGTCTTCTGGCGCGCGGCCGTCATCATCTGGATGCTCGGCCACGGCGTCGACGTCACCTTCCAACTCGACCCCCAGACGGCGCTCGCGCTCGACGTGCTCGGGGTCGGCGAGCCCTTCCTCGTCTCGATCGCCCTCACCGGCTTCACGCTGGCCATGGCGCTGGCGGGGGTCGCGGTGGGCCGCCGTCTGCGCCACGAGCCGCACCGCATCGTCGGCGAGCTGGTCGCCCTGGCGACGGTCGTCCTGCTCTCGACCGTGCTGCTGCTCACCGTCAGCGGGGTGCCGGGCGTGCTGCCGTCGCGCTGGCAGGCGGTTCTCTTTCCGGCGCTGATCCTCGGCCTCGGCATCGCGATCGGCTCGATCGGGGCGACCAACCCGGCCCGCGTGCGGCTGCGCCGCATGATCGCCGAGGGCCCGCAGCCCTGGCTCGCCGCGGGCGGTGCCGCCCTGCGCGCCGGGCTGGGAACGGTCGCGACCGTCGCGGCGATCGCCGCGCTGCTGACCGCCGCCGCGCTGCTGGCCGGCTACGGGCAGGTGATCGCGCTGTACGAGAGCGTGCAGGCGGGCGTGCTCGGCGGCATCGCGCTCACGGTGGCGCAGCTGGCCTTCCTTCCCACCCTCGTGGTCTGGACCTCCGCGTGGCTCGTCGGCCCCGGCTTCGCCGTCGGCGCCGGGTCGACGGTCAGCCCCATCGCGGTGACGCTCGGGCCGCTGCCCGCCGTGCCGGTGCTCGGCGCGCTGCCGACCGAGCCCTCGCCGCTGGGGTTCCTGACCCTCCTCGTGCCGGTGCTCGCCGCTTTCGCCGCCGGCATCGCTGTGCGCCCGCGCCTCGCGGCGGCCGCCGCCTCGGCGGGAGTGGAGGGCGGGGCGCTGCGGCTCTGGTCGCTCGGCGTGGGGACGGTCAGTGCCGTCATCGCCGGTGCCGCCATGGGGTTCCTCGCCTTCGTCGCCGCGGGGGCGGCCGGGCCCGGACGCCTCGCCGTCGTCGGACCCGACCCGCTGGCGGTGGGGCTCTGGATGCTCACCGAGACCCTCATCGGAGCATCCCTGGGTCTGCTCGCCGGGGGTGCGCGCCTGCCCCGGCCGCTCGCCTCCGCCGCCAGCCGGTAGCCTGGGCGGGTGCTGCGGGTCGTCGTGCTGATCTCGGGCGGCGGGTCGAACCTGCGCGCTCTTCTGGAGGAGTGCCGCGACCCCGCGTTCCCCGCCCACGTGGTCGCCGTCGGCGCCGACCGCGCCGCCGACGGCCTGGCGCATGCCGAGCAGTTCGGCCTCCCGAGCTTCACCGTGCCGTACAGCTCCTACGCCTCGCGCGACGAGTGGGGCGACGAGCTGCTGGCCGCCGTGCAGCAGTGGCAGCCCGACCTCGTGGTGCTGAGCGGGCTCATGCGCCTCCTGCCGCCGCGGGTCGTCGAGGCCCTCGCGCCGCGGCTCATCAACACGCACCCCGCGTACCTGCCCGAGTTCCCCGGCGCCCACGGCGTGCGCGACGCGCTCGCCGCGGGGGTCGCGCAGACCGGCGCGAGCGTGATCGTCGTCGACACCGGCGTCGACACCGGCCCGATCCTCGCGCAGGAGCGCGTGCCCGTGCTGCCCGACGACACCGAGCACAGCCTGCACGAGCGCATCAAGCCCGTCGAGCGGCGCCTGCTCATCGACGTCGTGCGGGGCATCGCCGAGGGATCCCTCCGCCTCGGCTCCGCATCCACCCCCCTGACCCCGACCCCGCCCCTCGCGACCCAGGAGTTCCTCATGGCCGGCCCCGCCCACGACCCCGCCCTCTACCGCCACCGCGATGCTATTCCGGTGCGGCGTGCGCTCATCTCGGTGAGCGACAAGACGGGCCTGCTCGAGCTGGCCGCGCAGCTGGCGGCGGCGGGCGTCGAGATGGTGTCGACGGGCTCGACGGCGGCGACGATCGCGGCGGCCGGGCACCCGGTGACCGAGGTGTCGCAGGTGACGGGCTTCGCCGAGACGCTCGACGGGCGCGTGAAGACGCTGCACCCCGCGGTGCACGCGGGCATCCTCGCCGATCTGCGGCTCGAGGCGCACGAGGCCCAGCTCGCCGACCTGGGGGTATCGCCTTTCGACCTCGTGATCGTCAACCTGTACCCCTTCGTCGAGACGGTCGCCTCGGGCGCAGAGGGTGACGCGGTGGTCGAGCAGATCGACATCGGCGGGCCGGCGATGGTGCGCGCGGCGGCGAAGAACCACGCGAACGTCGCGATCATCGTCGACCCTTCCGACTACGTGATGGTGACGAAGGCGCTGACGCTCGGCGGCACGACCCTGCTGCAGCGCCAGCGCTTCGCCGCCAAGGCCTTCGCGCACACCGCCGCGTACGACACCGCCGTCGCCGCCTGGTTCGCCGACACGCTCGGCGTGAGAGGAGTTCACCCGGCCGCCGACGGCAGCCCGTCGACGCTACAGGTGTCGGCGCGGCTGCAGCAGGTGCTGCGCTACGGCGAGAACAGCCATCAGCACGCCGCGCTCTACCGCGCCGACGGAGCCCACGGCATCGCCCAGGCCACGCAGCTGCACGGCAAGGAGATGTCGTACAACAACTACGTCGACGCCGACGCGGCCGTGCGCGCCGCCTACGACCACGACGCCCCGGCGGTCGCGATCATCAAGCACGCCAACCCGTGCGGCATCGCCGTGGGGGCATCGATCGCGGATGCTCACGCGGCGGCGCACGCGTGCGACCCCGTCTCGGCCTTCGGGGGAGTGATCGCCGCCAACCGCGTCATCACCCGCGCGGCGGCCGAGTCGATCGCCCCGATCTTCACCGAGGTCGTGGTGGCTCCCGGCTTCGACGACGATGCCCTCGCGGTGCTGCGCGAGAAGAAGAACATCCGGCTGCTGCAGCTGCCCGCCGGGTTCGCCCTGCCCGACACCGAGCTGCGGCAGGTGAGCGGCGGATGGCTGCGGCAGAGCGCCGACCGGCAGTTCGCGGCGGCGAGCGACTGGCAGCTGGTCTCCGGCTCGCCCGCCTCGGCCGAGCAGCTGGCCGACCTCGAATTCGCCTGGCGCGCGTGCCGCGCCGTCAAGTCGAACGCCATTCTGCTGGCGTCGGGCGGAGCATCCGTCGGCGTGGGCATGGGCCAGGTCAACCGCGTCGACTCGTGCCACCTCGCGGTGTCGCGCGCCGGCGACCGGGCGCGCGGCTCGGTCGCGGCGAGCGACGCGTTCTTCCCGTTCGCCGACGGGCTGCAGGTTCTCATCGACGCGGGCGTCAGCGCCGTCGTGCAGCCGGGGGGCTCGGTGCGCGACGAGGAGGTCATCGCCGCGGCCCAGGCGGCCGGCGTGACGATGTACGTCACGGGCGAGCGCCACTTCTTCCACTAGACGGGCGCGACGGGCCCGTCCACCCGCCGTCCGCCCGGCGCGTCACACATCACGGACTTCCGGCACATCCCGGTCTCCGTCGTGCCGGTAAGGGCGGCGGCGAGCCCGCATTCTCCGTGATTTGTGACGCGCGGAGCGGCGGGTAGCGTTATCGGGTGACTCAGCCCCTCTCGCGCCGCCTGCTCGACTCCGCCCTCGCCGCCGCCGCGGTCGCGATCGTCACCCACTTCGTGACGGTCGTGCTGTTCTCGGCGATCAACGGCGCCACGCTCGAGGTGCTCGTGCAGGTCAACGGCGTCTTCGGCTTCTCGTCGATGCTGCTGTTCGTCTTCCTCGCCATCGTCGGCACGGCGGGCATACTCGACAACCGCTGGATCACCCTCGCGGTCGGCCTGCTCGCCGCCTTCGTGTCGTCGTGGCTCGGCGCGATGCTCGCCATCGTCTCCGCCGGCAACCCGATCAGCGGTGCGCTCATCGACTACCTCTGGCTGAGCGTCTTCGGCTTCAACCTGCTGTTCCAGGTGGTCGCGGTGCTCGCGACCCTGCTGGTGGGCCGCCGTATCTGGGCCGCGCGCCGGGCCGCGGCCTCCGCATCCCGCCGCATCGCGATCGTGCGGATGCCCAGCTCGCGCCTCGCCGACGGCGAGCTCACCCACCAGGAGCGCGTGCCGGTCGACCTCGATCTCGCCGAGCGGCAGTGGGAGGACTACGTCGGCGCACTGCGGGCGGAGGGCTTCACCATCGTCGAGGTGCCGCCGGCCGAGGAGCTGCCCGACTCGGTGTTCGTCGAGGACACCCTCGTGATCATCGACGGCACCGCGATCGTCACCCGCCCGGGTGCCGTCTCGCGGGCGCGCGAGATCGACGACGCCGCGCCGACCGCCCGCGATCTCGGCCTGCGCGTCGAGCGCATCGTCGAGCCCGGAACGCTCGACGGGGGCGACGTGCTGCAGATCGGCTCGACCGTCTACGTCGGCCGTGGCGGTCGTACGAATGCGGAGGGCATCCGCCAGCTGCGCGCGATCGCCGGGCGCCTCGGGCGCGAGGTCGTCGCGGTGCCCGTCTCGAAGGTGCTGCACCTCAAGAGCGCGGTCACGGCCCTGCCCGACGGCACCGTCATCGGCCACCCCTCGACGATCGACGACGCGTCGATGTGGCGCTCGTTCCTGCCGATGCCCGAGGCGGAGGGCGGCCACGTCGTCGTGCTCGGCGACGACGCCGTGCTCATGGCGACCTCGGCGCCCGCCTCGGCCGAGCTCGTGCGCTCGCTCGGCTACCGGGTGGTGACGGTCGACATCTCCGAGTTCGAGAAGCTCGAGGGCTGCGTCACCTGCCTGAGCGTGCTCGTGCGCTGAGCGGCACGGTCGGCGTGCGCGCGCGATAACAGCACCGTCACGATCCCCCCTCGGTTCTTCATTCATATGACCTGAGGCATAGGGTGGAAGGCTGCCCCGGGCCACCCCCGGAGGCCGCGCACCACTCCGCCGCAGCACTGTGCCGCAGCACAGCGCCACGGCACTCCGGCCACCATTACTGCACCGCGCCCGCCACGAGCGAGCGCGGACCATCGAGGACGCACCATGTCGACGACCGCTCCACCCCCGCCCGCCGCGGCCCCCGCGCCCGCGCCGCTGCGCCTGAGCACCGCCCGGGCGCTGGCGCGCATCCTGCCCTACGCGAAGCCGGCCATGCCGTGGATCTACGCGGGCATGGTCGCGGCCCTGCTCGCCGGGGTCATCGCACTCGCCATTCCGCTCGTGCTGCAGAGCCTCGTCGACGGGCCGCTCGCCACCGGCGACCCGAGCCAGATCTGGCCGGCCGCGATCGCGGTGCTCGTGCTGGGCATCCTCGAAGCCGTCTTCATCGCGCTCCGCCGCTTCTTCGTGCTCACGCCGGGCACCCACATCGAGGCGCGCATGCGCAACGGGCTCTACGCGCAGCTGCAAGACCTGCCGGTCGCCTTCCACGACCGCTGGCAGTCGGGCCAGCTGCTGAGCCGCGCGGTGAGCGACCTCAACCTGATCCGCCGCTGGCTGTCGTTCGGCTTCGTGCTGCTGATCGTCAACGGCATCACGATCGTCATCGGCTTCGTCGTGCTGTTCAGCTGGAGCCTGTGGCTCGGCCTGCTGTTCTTCGTCGTGAGCGTGCCGCTGTGGATCTACGGCTACCTCTTCGAGCAGAAGTACTCGGTCATCGCGCGGCGCGCGCAAGACCAGCAGGGCGACCTCGCCACGGCGGTCGAGGAGAGCGTGCACGGCATCCGCGTGCTCAAGGCCTTCGGCCGCGGCACGCACTCGCTGCTGAAGTTCGCCGAGCAGGCCGAGCTGCTGCGCGCCACCGAGATCGACAAGGCGAAGGCCATCGCCGGCATCTGGTTCTGGCTCGTGCTGATCCCCGACGTCGCGTTCGCGCTGTGCCTGCTCGGCGGGGTCGCGCTCGCGGCGAACGGCGAGCTGAGCGTCGGCGAGCTGTTCGCGTTCTTCGCGACGGCGACCGTGCTGCGATTCCCGATCGAGTCGATCGGCTTCCTGCTCGCGATGACCTACGACACGCGCGCGGCGACCGACCGCTTCTTCGAGGTCATGGACGAGGTCAACACCATCACCGACCCCGCCGCGCCGGTCAGCATCGAGGCGCCCACCGGGCGGCTCACGTTCGAGAACGTGGTCTTCCGGTACCAGGATGCTCCCGCCGACCAGCCCGGAGTGCTCGACGGCGTCACCCTCGAGCTCGAGCCCGGCGAGACCATGGCCCTCGTCGGTGTCACGGGCAGCGGCAAGACCACGATGACCGCCCTTGCGACGCGGCTCTACGACGTGACCGAGGGGCGGGTGCTGCTCGACGGCGTCGACATCCGCGACCTCACGCGGGAGGAGCTGCGCCGCCACATCGCGATGGCCTTCGAAGACGCGACCTTGTTCTCCGCGAGCGTGCGCGACAACGTTCTGCTCGGGCGCCCCGACCTGACCGAGAGCGACGACCCTGCCGACGCGGCCGAGGCCGAGCGCGTGCTCGCCGAGGCGCTCGACATCGCGCAGGCCGACTTCGTGCACAGCCTGCCCGACGGCGTCGACACGACGGTGGGCGAAGAGGGGCTGAGCCTCTCGGGCGGCCAGCGCCAGCGGCTCGCGCTCGCCCGCGCCGTGGCGGCGAACCCCGCCGTGCTCGTGCTCGACGACCCGCTCAGTGCGCTCGATGTCGACACCGAGGCCCTCGTCGAGGCGGCGCTGCGGCGCGTGCTCGCGACGACCACCGGCCTCATCGTCGCGCACCGGCCCTCGACCGTGCAGATGGCCGACCGCGTCGCGCTGCTGCAGGAGGGCCGCATCACCGACGTCGGCACGCACAGCGAGCTGCTCAAGCGCAACGAGCACTACCGCTACGTCATCTCGTCGCTGGAGGATGAGGAGCTCGCGGCAGCCGAGCGCGTCGAGCGCGATCTCAAGCTCGCCGAGCAGGAGGGCCGACGGCGCGATGCGATCGACCGCGAGGCCCGTGTCATCGACTCCGCTTCTGATGGACCCCGAGGGGAGGCCGCCCGATGAGCGTCACCGGCGTCGAGGGCGAAGAGCGCTCGAACTACACGCGCGCCGAGTCGCGGCAGATCCGCGCGCGCTCGCTGCGGCTGCTCGGCTCGCTCGTGCGGCCGGTGCGCGGGCGCATCGCGGCCACCATGGCCATCATCGTCGTGTCGATCGCGCTGCAGGTCGCCGGCCCGGCGCTCATCGCGCTCGGCATCAACCAGGGCCTGCCCGCCCTGCTCAATTCGAACGACTGGATGCCCGTCTCGCTGACGGTGGCGGCCTACCTCTTCACGGCCATCGCCGGGGCGTCGCTCATCGCCCTGTACCAGGTGATGAGCGCGCGTCTCAGTCAGGCGATCCTGCTCGACCTGCGCAAACGGGTCTTCCTGCACACGCAGCGGCTGTCGCTCGAGTTCCACGAGTCGTACACTTCGGGCCGCATCATCGCGCGCCAGACGAGCGACCTCGACTCGATCCGCGAGCTGCTCGACTCGGGCCTCAACCAGCTCGTGTCGGGGCTCATCTACATGGGCTTCACGGCGGCGGCGCTCGTGCTGCTCGACCCCACCTCGGGCATCGTGCTCGCCGCGTCGCTCGTGCCGCTGCTGCTGCTCACGCGCTGGTTCCAGGTCCGCTCGCAGAAGCTGTTCCGCCAGACCCGCGTGGCCTCGGCCCGCCTCATCGTGCACTTCGTCGAGACCATGACGGGCATCCGGGCGGTGAAGGCGTTCCGCAAGGAGCCCCGCAACGCGACCCAGTTCGCCGGGCACGTCGAGGATTACCGCCATGCCAACGCTCGGGTGATCCAGCTCTTCGGCATCTTCGACCCGGGGCTCGTGCTCATTGGCAACGTGACCGTGGCCGGGGTGCTCGTGGTCGGCGCCTTCCGGGTCGTCGAGGGCGAGCTGCTCATCGGCACCCTGCTCGCCGTCGTGCTCTACACCCGCCGGTTCTTCGACCCGGCGGAGGAGATGGCGATGTTCTACAACTCGTACCAGTCGGCCGCGGCCGCGCTCGAAAAGATCTCGGGCGTGCTGGAGGAGAAGCCCTCCGTGCCCGATCCGACGACTCCCATCGACCTCTGGAAGGCGAAGGGTGCGGTGCACTTCGACCGCGTGCGGTTCGCGTATAACCCCGAGACGATCGTGCTTCCCGAGCTCGAGCTGAGCATCCCGGCCGGCCAGACGATCGCGCTCGTCGGCACGACGGGCGCCGGCAAGTCGACGCTCGCCAAGCTCATCGCGCGGTTCTACGACCCGACCGAGGGTGCGGTGACGCTCGACGGCGTCGCTCTGCGCAAGATGCACCCGAAAGACCTGCGACGCGCGATCGTGATGGTCACGCAGGAGGCGTACCTGTTCTCGGGCACCGTCGCCGACAACATCGCGCTCGGCAACCCCGAGGCGAGTCGCGAGCAGATCGAGGCCGCCGCGAAGGCGGTGGGGGCGCACGACTTCATCGTGTCGCTGCCGCAGGGCTACGAGACCGACGTCAACAAGCGCGGCGGTCGCGTCTCGGCCGGGCAGCGGCAGCTGATCTCGTTCGCGCGCGCCTTTCTCGCCGACCCGACCGTGCTGATTCTCGACGAGGCGACGGCCTCGCTCGACATCCCGAGCGAGCGACTCGTGCAGCGCGGCCTGCAGACCCTGCTCGCCGACCGCACGGCGGTGATCATCGCGCACCGCCTCTCGACCGTCGCGATCGCTGACCGCGTGCTCGTCATGGAGCACGGTCGCATCATCGAAGACGGCACGCCTGCCGAACTCATCGCCGGTACGGGCAAGTTCGCTCAGCTGCACGCGGCCTGGCGCGAGTCGCTGGTCTGATCGCGTTCACCGACGCTGGGTAGGGTTCGCCGTGTGACCGATCGGCCCGCGGATGCTGCGCCCGAGCCCGGCGACGCCCCCGAGTCGCCCCTCCGCGGTCCGGAGGGCTCGGCGCGCGAGGTGCTGGGCGCGTTCACCCGGCTCGGCCTGACGTCGTTCGGCGGCCCGGTCGCGCACCTCGGATACTTCCGCGACGAGCTGGTCACCCGCCGCCGCTGGATCACCGACCAGGGCTACGCCGAACTCGTCGCCCTCGCGCAGTTCCTGCCCGGCCCCGCGTCGAGCCAGGTCGGCTTCGCCCTGGGGATGCACCGGGCCGGGCTGCTCGGCGGCCTCGCCGCCGTCACGGCCTTCACCCTGCCGAGCGCGGTGCTGCTCGTGCTGGCCGCGCTCGCAGCCCCGCAGCTGGCCTCCTCGTTCGGAGCCCCGCTCGCGGCGGGGCTCTTCGGCGGGCTCACGGTCGTCGCCGTCGCCGTCGTGCTGCACGCCGTGATCGGGATGGCCCGCGTGCTCGCGCCCGACCTGCGCCGGGCGGCCATCGCTCTCGGCGCCGGACTTCTCGTGCTGATCGTCGGCACCGGATGGGCGACGCTGCTCGCCATCGCGCTCGGCGCCGGGCTCGGCCTGCTTCTCTGCCGCGCGGGCGGGGTTCCGGCCGGGGCGGCTGGCTCGACGCAGGCGGGGACGTCCGAGCACGGTGCGCTGCGCATCCCGGTCTCGCGCCGCGCGGGCGCCGCGTGCCTGGCCGTCGTCGCCGCGCTGCTCCTCGGGCTTCCCGTCGCGGCGGCGCTCGTCCCCAGCACGGCGCTCGCCGTGGCCGACGGATTCGTGCGGGCCGGCGCACTCGTCTTCGGGGGCGGGCATGTCGTGCTGCCGCTGCTCGAGGCCGCTGTCGTCGAGCCGGGCCTCGTCTCGTCGGAGCAGTTCCTCGCCGGCTACGGCGCCGCGCAGGCCGTGCCGGGCCCGCTGTTCACGTTCGCGGCGTACCTCGGCGCGGTGATCGTACCCGGTGTCGAGGGTCTGGCTCTCGCCGGCATCGCGCTGGTCGCGATCTTCCTGCCCGGCCTCCTTCTCTTGGTCGGAGTCCTGCCGTTCTGGGAGGTGCTCCGCGGCCGCCCCGCGGTGGCCGCGCTCGTGCGGGGCGCGAACGCCGCCGTCGTCGGGGTGCTCGCGGCCGCCCTCATCAACCCGGTGGCGTCGAGCGCGCTGCTCGATCCGGCGCTCGCCATGACGGCCGGAGTCGACGTGCCCGCCGTCGCCCTCGCCGTCATCTGCGCGGTGCTGCTCATCGTCGTGCGCGTTCCCGCCTGGGTGGTCGTGATCGTCGGTGCCAGCGGCGGGATGCTCCTCGCGGCGCTCTGACCGCGGCGCGCTACTTCCGCATCGCGGCGGTGTTCTCGGCGATCGCGACAAGCGCCACGTTGACCTCGACGATCATGCGGGCCAGCACGACGGCGACCAGCGTGCCGATCGGTGCGAGCACGATGCCGCCCAGCACGGTCAGGACGCCCGAGACCGGCTGCCCGCCGAGCATCTGCCCCACGCCCGTGACCACGATGCCGAAGAAGGCGACGAGCCCGGCGAGCACGATGCTCACCAGGAGGATCGCGTAGATGAAGCCCGCGATGCGCCGGGTCACGAAGGTGACGAACCTGAAGTCGATGAGGGCGCGGAAGAAACCCGGCACGGCACTGACATCGATCGCGAGGGTCTGCGGGGCGGCGCTCGCGGGCGCGGCGGCGACCGGCTCGGGTGCGGCGGCTGGCGCGGCGGCCGTGCGGGCGCGGGGCTTCGGGGCGGGCGAGTCGGTCACGAGAACCTCCGGTGGTCGGGATGCGCGGCGCGCGCCGCACCCCGGCACAGTACCGCCGCTGCGGGCGAGGGTCTAGAACGGTCGCCAGCGCGCCGCGCGCAGGTCGAGGCGGTACGCCAGCGCGTCGGTGTCCGCGGTGGAGGGGGAGTCGGTGCGGGGTGCGAGCAGCGGGGTTCCCTCCGCCCGGTAGTGCTCGAGAGCCTCGGCCTCGTGCCCGGCGGGCGGGCGCCCGTCGGCGCGGACGACGCGCCACCACGGCACGCTCGAGCCCTCGAGCGCCATCACCCGCCCGACGGCGCGCGCACCGCGCGAGCCGAGCTCGGCGGCCACGTCGCCGTACGTCATCACGTGCCCGGGCGGGATGCCGTCGACCACCTGCAGCACGGCGCCGCCGAAGTCGAGGACGACGCCGTCGACGACGGGCTCGGGGGTGGAGGGCATCCGGCGATCGTTCGGGGCGCCGTCGTCAGACGTGCAGGGCGCCGATCTTCTCGCCGTACTCGGTCTCGCCGATCTCGACAAAGCCGATGCGCCGGAAGAACTCGCCGGGACCCTCCTCGCCGGTCTCCCAGATGACGGTGACGGTGTCGAAGCCGCGCTGCCGCGCCTCGTCGGCGAGGGCGTGCACGGCGAACTTTCCGATGCCGCGGCCCTGCGCGGTGGCGTCCACGTTGATGCGCCAGATGCAGCTGCGGAACTCCGGGCGCGGGTTGTCGGGGTCGAAGTTGCCGCGGATGAAGCCGACGACGTCGTCGCCGTCGAGCACCACGCGGGCCCAGGTGGTCGTCGGGTTCACGTAGGCGTCGGCGGCGGAGTACGACACCGGCGTGACGAACTGCTCCTGACCCGGACGGAGCGTGAGTCCGTTCGCCGCGACGATCGTGCGGGCCGACAGTTCCTCGAGTCTCAGCGCGTCCATGCCACCCAGGGTAGACGGTGGGCGGCGACCGCGGAGGGGAAGATCCCTGGCGGAGGACCTCCGCCATGTATCTCGATATCGAGACAACCCGGGCGAGCCGCTAGGCTGGCAGGCGGCACATCACCGATGGAAAGGCGCCCCGCAGTGGAGAAGATCAAGGTCGAAGGCACGGTCGTCGAGCTCGACGGCGACGAGATGACCCGCATCATCTGGCAGTTCATCAAGGACCGCCTGATCCACCCCTACCTCGACGTCACGCTCGAGTACTACGACCTCGGCATCGAGAACCGCGACGCGACCGACGACCAGGTCACCATCGACGCCGCGCACGCGATCATCAAGCACGGCGTCGGCGTCAAGTGCGCCACGATCACGCCCGACGAGGCCCGCGTCGAGGAGTTCGGCCTCAAGAAGATGTGGAAGAGCCCGAACGGCACGATCCGCAACATCATCGGCGGCGTCATCTTCCGCGAGCCGATCGTCATCTCGAACATCCCGCGTCTCGTGCCCGGCTGGAACAAGCCGATCATCATCGGCCGTCACGCCTTCGGCGACCAGTACCGCGCCACCGACTTCCGCTTCCAGGGCAAGGGCACGCTGACCGTCGAGTTCACGCCCGAGGACGGCTCGGAGCCCATGAAGTTCGAGGTGTACCAGTCGCCGGGCAGCGGTGTCGCCCAGGTGCAGTACAACCTCGACGAGTCGATCCGCGACTTCGCCCGCGCCTCGCTCAACTACGGCCTCGCCCGCAACTACCCCGTCTACCTCTCGACAAAAAACACCATCCTGAAGGCCTACGACGGCCGCTTCAAGGATCTCTTCGAGGAGGTCTTCGAGAACGAGTTCAAGGCCCAGTTCGAGGCCGCCGGCATCACCTACGAGCACCGCCTCATCGACGACATGGTCGCCTCGGCCATGAAGTGGGAGGGCGGCTACGTCTGGGCCTGCAAGAACTACGACGGCGATGTGCAGAGCGACACCGTCGCGCAGGGCTTCGGCTCGCTCGGTCTGATGACGAGCGTGCTGACGAGCCCCGACGGCAAGGTCGTCGAGGCCGAGGCGGCCCACGGCACGGTCACCCGTCACTACCGGATGCACCAGCAGGGCAAGCCGACCTCGACCAACCCGATCGCCTCGATCTTCGCGTGGACCCGCGGCCTCATGCACCGCGGCAAGCTCGACGGCAACCAGGCCCTCATCGACTTCGCCGAGACCCTCGAGGACGTCGTCATCACCACCGTCGAGAGCGGCAAGATGACGAAGGACCTCGCGATCCTCATCAGCCCCGAGCAGGCCTACCTGACCACGGAGGACTTCCTCGCGGCGCTCGACGAGAACCTGAAAGCGCGACTCGCTTAGGGGCCGCTCTACAACGGATGCCCGGGGCCGTGCGCCTCGGGCATCCGTCGTCTCGGCCGGGCCCGGTGTTGCAGGGAAGATACCCCCAGGGGTATGCTGGGAGCGCGCGCCGACCGGGGCGCAGCATCCATTGAAAGGAACCGCCATGTGCTCACCCGCCCGTTGCTCCGCCTGCGGCAAGGTCACCTGGACCGGCTGCGGCCAGCACATCGAGCAGGCGCTCGAGGGCGTGCCCCAGGCCGAGCGCTGCACCTGCGGCTAGGTCGCGCCGTGCGCGTGCTGGTCAACGGCGCGGCAAGCGGGTAGACACGACAGCGTGACCCGCCTCGTCGCGCTCGTGCGCCGCTTCCCCCTCGTCGCGCTGACCGTGCTGGTCGCGATCATCGCCGGCGCGCTCGCACTCAACGGCCTCGAGCCCGCTGCCCGCTGGCTCGTCTCGCTCTACGCGCTCGGCATCGCCGTGATGGAGGCGGTCAGCATGGTGCGCGGCCTGCTCGCCCAGCAGTTCGGCCTCGACATCCTCGCCGTCACGGCCATCGTCAGCACGGTCGTCGTGGGCGAGTACTGGGCCAGCCTGATCATCGTCTTCATGCTCGCCGGCGGCGAGGCGCTGGAGGTCGCTGCCGCGGGCCGGGCCCAGCGCGAGCTGCGGGCGCTGCTCGACCGCGTGCCACAGCAGGCGCACCGCATCGAGGCCGACGGCTCGGTCGCCGATATCGCCGTCGACCAGGTGCGGGTCGGCGACCGGCTCCTCGTGCGTCCGGCCGAGATCCTGCCCGTCGACGGCGACCTCGCCAGCGGGCTCGCGAGCCTCGACGAGTCGTCGCTCACCGGCGAGAGCCTGCCGGTCGACAAAGCCATCGGCGACCCGGTGCTGAGCGGCTCGGTCAACGGCCCGACCGCGATCGAGATCGTGGCGACCGCCGTCGCCGCCGATTCCCAGTATCAGCGCATCGTCGAGCTCGTGCGCGAGGCCTCGAGCAGCAAGGCCCCCCTCGTGCGGCTCGCCGACCGCTATGCCCTGCCGTTCACCGGCGTCTCCCTCGCGATCGCGGGCGTCGCGTGGGCGGTCAGCGGCGACCCGGTGCGCTTCGCCGAGGTGCTCGTCGTCGCCACGCCGTGCCCGCTGCTCATCGCGGCGCCGGTGGCCTTCATGGGCGGCATGAGCAGTGCGGCGAAGCGCGGCATCGTCATGAAGAGCGCTGCCTCGCTCGAGAAGCTCGCCCGCGTGCGCACGGTCGCGTTCGACAAGACGGGCACGCTGACGCAGGGGCGCCCCGCCGTCGTCGGCGTGCACCCGCAGCCCGGGTTCGACGAGCGCGAGCTGCTGCACCTCATGGGCTCGGCCGAGCAGTACTCCTCGCACGTGCTCGCCGCGTCGATCCAGCAGGCGGCGCTCGACCGTGCGGGCAGCCTCAGCCCGTCCACCGACGCGCGCGAGGTCGCGACCTTCGGTGTCGAGGCGACCATCGACGGTCGGCGGGTGCGGGTCGGCAAGCCCGCTTTCGTCGCCGAGCACGCGGCCGACCTCGTGCCGCACGCGGCCGAGAGCGGCGCGGCCGTGGTCTACGCGGCGGTCGACGGCCGCTTCGCCGGCGTCATCGTGCTGCGGGATGCGGTGCGCGACGACGCCGCCGACACGCTCGTCGCCCTGCGCGGGCTCGGAGCCGAGCGCATCCTCATGGTCACCGGCGATGTCGCGGCGACGGCCGGGCCGATCGCCGCGTCGCTCGGCATCACCGAGCTGCACGCCGAGTGCCTGCCCGACGACAAGGTGCGCATTATCCGCGAGGCGCAGCCGCGCCCGGTCGTCATGGTCGGCGACGGCGTCAATGACGCTCCCGTGCTGGCTGTGAGCGACGTCGGCATCGCGATGGGCGCCAAGGGCTCGACGGCGGCGAGCGAGTCGGCCGACGTCGTGATCCTGCTCGACGACATCGCCCGCGTCGCCCGCGCGGTCGCGATCGGCCGCCGCACGGTGCGCATCGCCCTGCAGAGCATCTGGCTCGGCATCGTCATCTCGGTCGGCCTCATGCTCGTCGCGGCCGTCGGACTGCTGCCCGCCATCGTCGGCGCGACGCTGCAGGAGGTCGTCGACCTCATCGCCATCCTCGGGGCGCTGCGCGCCGTGCGCGCCGGCGTCGCCCCGGTCGCGGGGCTGGATGCTGCGCCGCGGTCGTCCCGCACGACGACGGGCCCCGTGCCCGACGCGGAGGCGTCGCTCGGCACGGGGCCCGCAGGGCCGCTGGTCGACCGGTGACGGCGACCGCGCCTAGGCGGTCACCTCGGCGCGGTCGCTCGCCGTGGCGATGGCGATCTTGCGCGGCTTGGCCTTCTCGGCCACCGGGATCATCACGCTCAGCACGCCGTTCTCGTAGTGGGCAGAGATGCCCTCGGTGTCGATGTCGCGGCCGAGGGTGAGCTGACGCTGGAACGCCCCCGCGGCGCGCTCGCGGGCGAGCCACTGCACGCCCTCCTGCGAGCGCGGCGTGCGCTCGGCGCGGATCGTGAGCAGCTGTCCGTCGACATCGACGTCGACGCTGCCCGGGTCGACGCCCGGCAGCTCGGCCGTCAGCACGAAGTGGTCGGCGTCGCGGTAGAGGTCGATCGGCATGATGCGCGGCGTGTCGCGTCGGTCGAGCAGCGTCGCGGCCATGCGGTCGAGCTCGCGGAACGGGTCGAGGCTCATCATCATCTCGGTCTCCCTTCTCGGTGCCGCCGAGTGGGCGGCTGCGCTGGTTCTGGAGTTGAGTCAGGTCGACTCAACTACGACGAGATTAGCACTCTCACTATGCGAGTGCCAGACTTTCGCGCACAGCGAAATGCCTGGTCAGCGGTGCTTCTGGACCGTTGACGCGGTGCGCGCTGGGTGTCGCGTGCGACCTAGTACCCGGCGAAGTAGTCGGTGTGCACGCGGCGGACTCCCGCGCGCCGCAGGGCCGTGCGGGCCGTGGCGACGAGCGACGGCGCGCCGGAGACGAACCCGCGCCGGGAGGCGAGGTCGGGCACGAGCTCGGGGAGGGCATCCGGTGTCAGCTGGTCGGGGGAGGCCTCGACGATGCGGGCTCCCGCGGCCTCGGCCGCCTCGCGGTAGAGCACCTCGCCGGGGTTCGAGCTGACGACGAGCAGCACGATGTCGCGCTGGTCGCCCCGCGCGGCGAGGCTCGCGAGCTGGCTCGCGAACGGCGTCATGCCGATGCCCCCGGCGACCATCAGCAGCGAAACCGCCGGGTCGCGGGGCAGCAGGAAGTCGCCCGCCACCTGGGTCACGGCGACGGGGGTGCCGGGTTCGAGCTGGGCGAGCGCCGCCTTGAACGAGCTGCCCCCCTCGGGGGTCCGCATGCCGATCGCGACGCGCGACTGCTCGGTCGCGGCCAGCTCGGGCGCCGACGCGATCGAGAACGTGCGGCGCGTGCCGCGGATGTCGGCGCGGTGCGGCAGGTGCAGCTCGAGGTATTGCCCGGCCTCGAAGGCGAACCGGCGGGAGGGCTCGAAGCGGTACTCGGTGGCGTGGTCGGAGAGCGGAGCGCGCTCGACGAGCCGCAGTGAGACACCGCCGCGGCGCGAGACCGCGAAGGCGACGATGTTGCCGAGCACGAGCGCGAGCTCGGGGGAAGTGTAGATCGGGCCGAACCCGAACGGGATCGAGAAGGCCACCGCGGTGACGGCGGCGGTCAGCCACTGCTGCCAGCGGCGCGGCGGCAGGGTCAGCGGCTCGCTCAGCATGAAGCCGGCGAGGAAGACGACCGGGAACAGCTGCAGCACCGTCGTCACCGCACCAAGCGGTGCCGTGCCCGTGGCCACGAGCCGTGCGCCGATGATGACGATCGTGAGCAGCACGAAGACCAGACCCACGTCGAGGCGCCGCGTGCGGTCGAGCAGCAGAAGGGCACCGACCGCGACCGCCGGCAGCAGGGCGGGCGTCGCCACCCACCAGAAACCGACGCCCTGACCGAAGCCGTAGCCAATGAGCCCCGCGACCCACACGCCGGTCGCGGCGGGGTTGAGCAGGTGCCGCCCGCGCCAGACGACCAGGTATTTCGACAGCGCGGCGAGAACGCCCGCGCCGGCGGCCGCGACGAGGCCCGGCATCGTGAGGCTCGGCTGCACGATGCACGTGACGATGAGCGCCGTGATGACGCTCGACTCGCGGTGCGGAACGACGCGCGCGAGCCGCGCCGCGATCTCGTTCGCGCCGAGCGTCGCGACGATCACGACGCCGAGCGTGCCGAGGATCGCGTACGGGTCGGGCCCGATGACGTCGAGGAAGGCGAACAGCACGGCCTGCGCGAGCACGATCGCGAGCGTGATCGTCGCCAGCCGGTACATGCTGACCCGGCCGGTCAGTGCGTCGATGCGTGCCCTCATGCGAACAGCTCCCCTCGAAGACCGGCGCTCGCCTCGAGCCGCCCGTCAGCCATCAGTCGAACCCATTCCACCGCGAAAACCCTGCACAGACGCGCCGGGTCGGCCAGGAACATCGCCGTCGCGACGCCATCGGCCACGAGCGCGGAGTCGGCGATGACCCAGGTCGCGACGACGGCGTCGACCGGGCGGCCGGTGATCGCGTCGATGATGTGGTGCAGCCCCTCGCCCCAGGCCCGCCGCGTCGTCGCCGAGGCGCACAGGGCCTGATCGCGCAGCTCGACGACGCCGAGCGCCTTCGAGGGGTCGAACGGGTTCTCGAGGGCCACGCGGATGCTGCGCTCCCCCCGCACGCGCACGTCGCCGCTCGCGTCGACCACCGTGTCGGGCAGCCCGCGCTGCACGAGTAGCTCGCCCACCAGGTCGACGAGGTACCCCTTGCCGGCCGCTCCCACATCGAGCAGGAGCGGCGTCGCCGTGTCGAGCACCAGGCCGTCGGCGGTGCGGCGCAGGGAGAGCGAATCCTGCCAGCGGGGTGCCGGCAGCGGGTCGCCGGCGGGTTGCAGGCGGTAGGCGGCGTCGTAGCCGAGCCGTTCGAGACTGGCGCCGACGAGGGGGCTCAGGCGGGCATCCGTCGCCGCGTGCAGGCGTTCGTAGAGGTCGAGCAGGGGCTCGGCGTCGGCCGGAAGGGTCCACGACCCGGGCTCCCGGGCGATGCGGGAGACGAGGGAGTCGTCGCGGAAGCGCGACCAGTCGCGATCGAACTGCGCGATGCGGGCGAGCACGGCCTCCCTATCGTCCTCGCTCAGCGCGGCGCCGAGGGAGGAGGTCGGCGTGCCGGAGCCGCCCAGACCGATGCGCCAGGCAGTGCCGATCGCCTCGAACGCGGTCGGGCCGGTCTGCGTCACGCGCGGTGCCGGCTCAGCTCTCGACGGCGTCGGCCTTGATGGCCGTCAGCGCCTCGCGGAAGCCGTTGCTGGTCAGGGACGAGCCGGCGACGACGGTGACATCGAGCTGATCGATGTCGCGCCCGACGACCAGATCCGCGATGCCGGAGGCGAACTGGCCCTGGTAGTTGGCGGTGGTGGGGTTGTTGGGGTTGGTGGTGATCTCGACGTCGGTGACGATGTCGTTCTCGAGCTCGATGAGCACGATGATGTTCTCGCTGCCGTTCGGCGACTCGTAGGTGCCGTTCGCCTGATAGGTGCCGTCGCGGTAGCTCGCGTCGACCGGGGTCTGCACCTCGGCCTCGGCGGCCGCCGTCGCGCAGCCGGTCAGCGTGCCGAGTAGGGCGGCGGTGGCGCCGATCGGGGCGGTGACGCGCGCAGCGGTCGTGCGGGCGCGGCCGGTCATCATGCGGGTCATCGTCTCTCCAGGGCGTCGCAGGGTTCAGGCGGCATCCAGCCGACGGACATCATCCTGTCGGCGCTCGATGGATATTCGCTGTACTGGCCTGAAGGGTTTGCCGCGAGCCGCCGCCGCTAGGTGAAGATCACGGTGCGCTGGCCGTCGAGCAGCACGCGATCCTCCGCGAACCAGCGCACGGCCTGGCTGAGCGTGCGGCTCTCGATGTCGCGGCCGATCACCACGAGCTCCTCCGGCGAGCGCGAGTGGTCGACGCGCGTGACGTTCTGCTCGATGATCGGGCCCTCGTCGAGGTCGCTGGTGACGAAGTGCGCGGTCGCGCCGATGAGCTTCACGCCGCGGGCGTGGGCGCGGGCGTAGGGGTTCGCGCCCTTGAAGCCGGGCAGGAAGGAGTGGTGGATGTTGATCGCCCGCCCGGCGAGCGCCGCGCACAGCTCGGGGGAGAAGATCTGCATGTAGCGGGCGAGCACCACCAGCTCGATGTCGTGCTCGTCGACCGCGGCGAGGATGCGCGCCTCCATGGCCGCCTTCTGCTCCGCATCCGTCACCGGATGCGATGCGAACGGCACCCCGTAGAACGCGGCCAGCTCGCCGAGGTCGGGGTGGTTGCCCAGCACCAGCGGAACCTCGATCGGCAGCGTGCCGCTGCGCTGGCGGAAGAGCAGGTCGTTGAGGCAGTGGCCCGCCTTCGACACGAGCACGAGCGTGCGCAGCGGTCGCCCGACCGCGTCGATGCGGCACTCGGCGCCGTAGCGGTCGATGACCGGCTGCAGGGCGGCGAGCAGTGCGTCGTGGTCGGCGTGCGTCTCGGTCTGCAGGCGCAGGAAGAACCGGCCCGAGCCGAGGCTCGAGAACTGCTGCAGCTCGGTGATGTTGCCCTCGGCCTCGACGATCGCGCCGGTCACCGCGTGCACGATGCCGGGGCGGTCGTCGCAAACCAGCGTCACGATCCAGTGGTGGGGGGTCTCGCTCACCCGAGCAAGCCTATGCGCGGCGGACGGTAGCCTGGACGCGGAAACCCGTTCCGGGATCCCCGTTCCCGTCAGCGGCGCTTCGCTGGCCGTGAAAGCACCGCCACGTCATGTCTCAGCACGACCGCCCGTTCCCCTGGGTCGGGCTCATCACCCTCGCCGTCGCCATCTTCTTCCTGGTGACCAGCGAGTTCCTGCCCACGGGCCTGCTGTCGGCGATGGCCGACGACCTTGCCGTCACCGAGTCGCAGGTCGGCCTGCTCATCTCGATCTTCGCGGGCACCGTCGTCGTCTCGGCGGCCCCGCTCGCCGCCCTCACCCGCCACTACCCGCGCAAGAGCCTGCTGCTCATCGTGCTCGTGGTCTTCGCCCTCGCCAATGTGCTCGCGGCCATCGCGCCGAGCTATGAGCTGCTCGTCGGCGCCCGCGTGCTCGGCGGCCTCGCCCACGGACTGTTCTGGGCGGTGGCCGGCGCCTACGCCAGCTACCTCGTCCCGCGCCAGCAGCTGGCCCGGGCCGTCGCCGTCACCAGCGCGGGAGGCACCGCCGCGTTCGTGCTCGGCGTGCCGCTCGGCACCGCGCTCGGCCTCGCCGTCGGCTGGCGCGCGGCGTTCGGCGTGATCGCCGCGACCGTGGTCGTGCTGGTGCTGCTCGTCATCAAATTTCTGCCCGCGGTCGAGCACCGCGTGCCGCTGACGACCGGCGAGATCCGCATCCCGGCCCGCCGCGACCCGACCATGCCGGGCGTGCTGTTCATCTGCCTGCTCGTGGTGATCATCGTCACCGGGCACAACGTCTTCTACACGTACATCGCGCCCTTCGTGCTCGACACCGCGGGCTTCGATCCCGAAGCGCTGAGCATCCTGCTGTTCCTCTACGGCGGGGCCGGAGCCATCGGCCTCGTGCTCGCGGGCGTGGTCGGCAGTCGCTACCCCCGCGGCGGCCTGTACGGGATGCTCGCCACCGTCATCCTCGCCGTCAGCGTGCTGGCGCTCTTCGCCGGGGTGCCGCTCGTGGTTGTCGTCGCCTTCGTCGTGTGGGGGGCGGCCTTCGGGGGCATCCCGACCCTGCTGCAGACGCGGCTGCTGAAGATCGCCTCGCCCAACGTGCGCGACGTCGGCGCGGCCCTGCTGACCACGTCGTTCAACATCGGCATCGGCGGCGGCGCGGCGATCGGCGCCGTCATCTTCGCCCGCACCGGCACCACCTGGCTGCCGTGGATCGAGGCCGGCTCGATCGCGCTCGCCATCGTCGCCCTGCTCATCATGGAGTCGCGCCGCCGCGCCCGCGGCGTGCCGCTCACGACGCGGCCGATCACCATCGTCGAGGCCGAATCGCCGTAGCGGGTCGCGCGGCGAGGGCGCGCATCCGCACCGCCATCGCGCACCGCGCGCGAGGCGGGCGCGAGGGTTAGACTGGCGCTGTCGCGACTGGCGTTCGGATGGGTCACCATCAGGGAGCGACCGACACGGAGTGGGGCCGTACGCCTGGGCCCCCTGCACGCCCCCGCCGGCGCGCCCGGCAGACCCTCGAAGGAGATCCCCCGTGTCTGACAAGCTGCCCTCGACCTTCAACGACCCGCTCGCGACGGTCGACCCCGAGATCGCTGCCGTGCTCGACCAGGAGCTCAGCCGCCAGCGCCACACGCTCGAGATGATCGCGAGCGAGAACTTCGTCTCGCGCGCCATCCTCGAGGCGCAGGGCTCGGTGCTCACCAACAAGTACGCCGAGGGCTACCCCGGCAAGCGCTACTACGGCGGCTGCGAGTTCGTCGACATCGCCGAGAACCTTGCCATCGAGCGCGCCAAGAGCCTGTTCGGCGCCGAGTTCGCCAACGTGCAGCCCCACTCGGGCGCGCAGGCGAGCGCCGCGGTGCTGCACGCCCTCGCCAACCCGGGCGACACCATCCTCGGCCTCGAGCTCGCCCACGGCGGCCACCTCACGCACGGCATGAAGCTCAACTTCTCGGGCAAGGTCTACAACGCCACCAGCTACGGCGTCGACCCCGAGACGATGCTCGTCGACATGGACGTCGTGCGCGCCAAGGCCCACGAGGTCAAGCCGGCCGTCATCATCGCCGGCTGGTCGGCCTACTCGCGCCACCTCGACTTCGCGGCCTTCCGCGCGATCGCCGACGAGGTGGGTGCCAAGCTTTGGGTCGACATGGCGCACTTCGCCGGTCTCGTCGCGGCGGGCCTGCACCCCTCGCCGCTGCCGCACGCGCACGTCGTGTCGTCGACCGTGCACAAGACCCTCGCGGGTCCGCGCTCGGGCATCATCCTCAGCAACGACGAGTCGCTGTTCAAGAAGCTCAACTCGGCGGTGTTCCCGGGCCAGCAGGGCGGCCCGCTCATGCACGTCATCGCCGCCAAGGCCGTCGCCTTCAAGCTCGCCGCCATGCCGGAGTTCGTCGAGCGCCAGCAGCGCACCATCCGCGGCGCCCAGATTCTCGCCGAGCGGCTCACGCAGAGCGACGCCACCGGGGCGGGCATCAACGTGCTCACCGGCGGCACGGATGTCCACCTCGCGCTCGTCGACCTGCGCGAGTCCCCCCTCAACGGCCTCGAGGCCGAGAACGTGCTGCACGAGGTCGGCATCACCGTCAACCGCAACGGCGTGCCCTTCGACCCGCGCCCGCCGATGGTGACCAGTGGCGTGCGCATCGGAACCCCGGCCCTCGCGACCCGCGGCTTCGCCGACGCCGAGTTTGGTGAGGTGGCCGACATCATTGCGCACGCCCTCATGCCGAACCCCGACATCGCCGCGCTCCGCGGCCGCGTCGAGGCCCTCACGACCGCGTTCCCGCTCTACCCGGGGCTGTAGGCATGAGCGGTTCGACCGCGCAGAAGCTCGACGGCACCGCGACCGCCGCGACCATCAAGGCCGAGCTGCGCGAGCGGGTCGCCGCCCTGCGCGCGCGCGGCATCGTGCCCGGGTTGGCGACCGTGCTCGTCGGCGACGACCCGGGCTCGCAGTGGTACGTGGCTGGCAAGCACAAGGACTGCGCCGAGGTGGGCATCGCGTCCATCCGCCGCGACCTGCCGGCCACGACGACGCAGGCCGAGCTGGAATCCGTCATCGACGAGCTGAACGCCGAACCGGCGGTGACGGGGTTCATCGTGCAGCTGCCGCTGCCGAAGCACCTCGACACCGACGCGATCCTCGAGCGCGTGCATCCCGACAAGGATGCCGACGGGCTGCACCCGACCAACCTCGGGCGCCTCGTGCTGCGGGTCGACCGCCCGATCGACACCCCGCTGCCGTGCACGCCGCGCGGGGTCATCGAGCTCGTCGAGCGGCACGGGCTGTCGTGGGCGGGCAAGGATGTCGTCGTCATCGGTCGCGGTGTGACCGTCGGGCGCGCCATCGGCTCGCTGCTGACGCGGCGCGAGTACAACGCGACCGTCACCCTCACCCACACGGGCACGCGCGACCTCGGCGAGCACCTGCGGCGCGCCGACGTGATCGTCGCCGCGGCGGGCGTGCCGGGCATCGTGCGGGCGGCCGACGTGAAGCCGGGTGCGATCGTGCTCGACGTGGGCGTCTCACGGCTCGTCGACCCCGACACCGGGGTCTCGCGCATCGCGGGAGACGTGGCCGACGACGTGGCGACCGTGGCCTCGTGGATCTCGCCCAACCCCGGCGGGGTCGGGCCGATGACGCGGGCTCTGCTACTGGCCAACGTCGTCGAGACCGCGGAGCGCCAGGCCGGCTGACCCGGTCTTCCCCCTGGCGGCGAGCTCCTGGGCTACGCGATCTCCTCATGTGGCGAGCACGCGCCGCAACCCTCCGAGCATCACGCCGAGCGTTTGCCGAGAAGCGGGAGGGCTCGGAGAGGTCTTCCAATAACGTTCGGCAGGATATGGAGCGTGTCCATCACGCGGAGACCTCCAGTCAGGATGTAGACCCAGCCTCCCGCGACGGCGGCGGATAGGAAGGCTAGCTCGCCCGGGAGGATGGAAATTGTCCACCATGCCAGGAACACCCCTCCGGTAAGCACCGCCGCGAAGAGCAACCAGGCAAACAGCGTTCCGAGTCGAACCAACGGGGTTCGCTCTTGAAGTTCGGCCTCGATCGATCTAAGGCGATTTCGAAGCTCCACATTCCGATTGGCCAACTGGGACTGCTCGATGGTCGAGCCGGTTCTAGTTTCACCAGTGCGGCTCTCCACACTTCGCGGCAATTCTTGTGCCAATCGGTTGAGCACGGAAGGCAATCTGCTCTCGACCGTCGCGAGTGCCAGAAACACTCGGGCGTCAACGCTCCGGCCTTCTTCGACCCGCGACCCGTCGATGTGGGATCGCAGAACTGTCACGGCCCGCCCGATTCGAGGGTAAAGAGCTTGGGAGTCACGACCGTCCAGAGCCGCGCTCACCCCCATGACGACATTGGCGCTGCCCTCCAGGCTCATCCAGATTCCATTCCGCTCGGCCGATTCCGCCGCGGACAACAGTCGGTGAACGACGGCACCAGCCTCGTCAGTTGAGATACTCAGTCCCTGAATGTGAGTCGCGAAACCAAGCCAATCAAGCACGCGAATCGCTTCGGCGGAAGTCAAGTCCTCCTTTCCCACGATTGCGCTTAGGGGTATCTCCTCGCCTGCGCCGGAACTTGCGGACAGGCAGAACGCCGCGAACCGGGATGCGGCGGAGTCATCCGCCAGTCTCTCCAGTTCCTTCTGGGCCTGACGTCGAAGGTCGTCAGAGCCGTTGAAGGCGATGATGGTCTGCACGCTGGCAAGCACCGAAGTCACGGTCATTCCCTCGAAGAAGTGCTCCTCCGGTGCAAGCAGACCTGGTGCGAATTCACGGGCGCTCAATGACAATCCGGGTGTGGGGAACTCGCGGTGAAAGTACGAGATCGCCGTAATGACGTTTCGTCGAGGGTACGGTTCGCGTTGTTGGATGGCGCGATCGCTGATCGCTGCAAGTGACTCGAAGAATCGGCGCGCAAGCTCAGGTCGGCTGTCCCCAGCAAGTCCTGAGATAGAGGAAATCGTGGCGTGGGGCCCTCGATCAAAAGAAAGCGCAATGCCTCGGAAACCTGCGCCGCCATCCGTGCATTGACCAACGGTGGTCACCATCGCGGCCGATTCCTCGAAAATGTGCAGCATCTCTCGGCGGAGTAGCCACTCTCGGAGTGATTCCTCCTCGGCTCGTGCTGCAACTGTGACGCTCCCGGGAAGGCTCCGGATCGAAGGTGAAACGTAGCGAGAGGCGGAGGGGCGCTCTCCGTGTGCCCACAACGCCACTTGGGGGGCGCCGACCGCCGCATATCGAAGGAGGTTCCTCAGAAGAGGCATCGACCTGTGCCAGTCGAGGGGAATTGCGCTAAGTGCCACGCGCCACGGGAAAACTTCTTTCGACTGTGCAACGAGCCAATCACCGGCAGCACTTGTGATGAGGGGTTCGAATCCTTCGGCCGAGTCCGATTCGATCCGCATCCACGACAACACGGAGGCAAGCTGGCCCTCAGATGAGCTCGTTATGGCGTCGGGCTCGATGCGATGCGGGAAATTCAGAACAGCGTGGTCTGGCCGGCCGGGATCAAGAAGTGGGGTGAGGGGTTGCCGTGATCTGAATCGCAGAGCAGGCCATGCGCCATTGGGCAAGCGAAGCCCGATAGGCCCTTCGCGGTACTGGTGGAGGAAGACTATGCCTCGACCGCCCGAAAGAAACCGTCCGACCTCAGTGGCACTCTCGCGGACCGCCGTGACAATGTCGCTCTCCGGATGGCGGAGCGCATTAGACGCAAACACAGCGGCCGCGTAGTCGGTCTCGTCTAGCCTTCCAAGAACGCTAGCGCCCATCGAGTCCGCGAGGACATCGACATGGACGGGACGGCCACCGATGGTCAGGCCTTCCGCCGCATCCGTGATCGCCGCGCCATTGTCTGCGTGGTACTGACGCGTGTTCTCTAGACCGTCAGTAAACACCGCGATTCTCATCCTGCGAGAGTAATGGCACGGAAGCCAGACACATCGACAGGGCCAGCATCTTGGCCTGCTCCACGGGTCATCTACCGGCCCGCCGCTCGCACCCGCTCCGGCAGCTGCCGGGTCGGCACCCCCCAGGTGAGGGATGGTCGAGGACGGTGCACTGGGTCAGAATGGAGCCGACTCCATGCGCCCGCATGGAGAGGGGGGAGGCAGCGCGGTGCCGCTCGGTCTTCCGCCGCACCTCGCCGCCCGCACGACGAGCACGGCCGTCGCCCGGGCCGGTCACGCAGCGGCTGCCGTCTGCCTCACCGCGGTCGGCCTCGTCGTGCTCTCGATCCAGGCCTCCGTGCCGCAGGTGCTGCTCTGGCCCGCCGTCGTGGTGCTGATCCCGATGATCGTGCTCCTCGCGCTCCTCGAGCGCAGCCCCTCGGCCTTCATCGCCGCGAGCTACCTCGTCATCGGCGGCCTGTGCGTGGTGTGGTACTCGCTGATCACCTCCACGCAGCTCGACACCCCGGTCGCCAACGACGACTTCACGATCGTGCTGCTCAAGATCGCGCTGATCCTCGTCATCGGGGTGGGGCCCGGCATCGGCACCTCGATCGGGTGGACGACCGCCGGCTATCTCGTCGGGGAGGCCGCGTCGGCGGCCGCGATCATCTGGCTCGGGTCGCCGTGGACCTTCGACGCCGTGTCGTTCGCCGCCTGGTTCATCGTGGTCGGCCTCCTCGCGGTGCTCCGTGCTGACCTGCTCAGCGGTCGGCATGCGCAGACGGAGCTCTACCGCGCTGCACGGGAGGAGATGCTCGCGGATGTCCGCCGCGGGTTCGAGCAGCGCGCGACCGCGCTCCTGCACGACACGGTGCTGAACCAGCTCGCCGTGATCACGACCACGAGCGGGTCGCTCCCGCCCGCGGCGCGGGAGAGCATCCGCAACGACCTCGAGCTCATCGTCGGGCACGAGTGGTTCGGTCTCGAGGAGGACCCCGTCGATGACCTCGAGCTGCCGGAGGGCATGCTGCGCGCGACCCGGGGTGATCGGCTGCGCCGGGTCGTCGATGAGGCTGCCGCCGGGGCGGTCACGGTGGCCATCGAGGGCGACCCGGCCGTGCTCGACGCCCTCGACGGGGAGGCCTTCGACCAGTTCAGCCGCGCCGTCGCCCAGTGCATCGCGAACGTGCGGCGGCACGCCGGCACCGACACCGCCGATGTCGTGCTCGGCGGCTCGCCGCACGAGGTGTCGGCGATGGTGGTCGACGCCGGGCGCGGCTTCGCGCTCGATGCGCGCACCGACAGCCGCCTCGGCGTCGGCACCAGCATCGTCGGGCGACTGGAGACGGTCGGCGGCTCGGCCACGGTGTGGTCGCAGCCAGGTCGCGGCACCTCGGTGCTGCTCCGGGTGCCGACCGGTGCCCGAGGCGATACCGGCGAGGGGGAGCGATGACGCGGCCCGCGCCGCTGCCTGCGCGGCTCCCCGCGGCGGAGATCACCCTCGAGCGCCTCGACCCCTTGTCGGCGGCCGCAGCCCGCCCCGTGACCACCGGGGCAGCCCTGCTTGCCGGAACCGTTCCCCTGCTCGTCGCCGTGACACGCCCGTCCGAGATCGTGCAGCCGCTGTGGTTCGTGATCTCCTACCTCCTGGTCGTGGCGGCCTGCGTTCTCCTCCTCGACCGCTCGCGGCCAACGCGGCCGGTCTGGCAGGCACCCTCTGCCCAGGTGTTCCAGCTGCTGCTCATGGCGACCGCGGTCACCAGCGCGCTCTCGACGGCAGGGGCGAATGAGCGCCTCCGCGACGACTGGCCGCCACTGGTGATCGGCATACTCCTGCTCGCGAGCACCCCGTACCGGCCCGCGCGCGAGATCGTCGTCTGGACGGCCCTGCATACGCTGTTCTGCGCCGGCCTCGGCATCGCGCAGGCACCCACCGCCGTCAGCGATGTGCCCACCGTCACCTACGCGATCACCGGCTCCTTCATCGTCGCGCTGCTCGGCCTGGCCGCCGCAGCCTATGCGCACTCGCTCAACACCTCGACGCGGCTCTGGCAGGAGCGTGCCTGGCAGTCGGCCGCCGCGGTTTCGCGCGAGCACCGCACGGGGGTCGCGCGGTCGGTGCAGCAGCAGCGCATCACCGTGCTCAATCTGGAGGCGGTGCCGACTCTCCAGCGCATCGCGGAGGCCGACGAGGTGACCCCGGCCGATCGTGAGGAGGCACGGCGGCTCGCGCAGAGCATCCGTGCACTGCTGGTCGCGGACGTCGAGCGGGGCTGGGCTCAGCAGATGCTCGACGATGTCGTCGCCCGTCACCCGCGCCGGGCGGTCGATGCCACCGCCGATGACCCCGACGACCTCGGGCGCCGGGCCGCCCTCGAGCGCCGCACGCTGCTGCGGGCTCTCGCGGTGGTCGCCATCGAGACGCTCGACGCCTCCGAGATCGTGCTGCGCCTCCAGGCGCACGAGGGGCGCCTCTCCGTCGAGTGGGAGATCACGACCGCGTGGTCGGTGGCGGATGCCCGCCGCGCGCTGCGCTCGATGCTCGAGCTGATCCGCGGGCTCACGCGGCGGTCGTCCCTGCGTGAGACCGATGGTCGTCTGGTTCTAGAGTTTGAGTATGGATACTGAGGCGCAGACGGCTCGTCGAGTACGTCTGGCGATCCTCGACGATCACGAGCTGCTTCTCGACAGCCTCTCTTCCTGGGTCGCGGCGCACGCTCGCGACTTCGAGCTCGTGCTGACGGCGCCCACCTGGTTCGAGCTGGTGCAGAGCGACCAGTTCCCGACCGACCTCGTCCTGCTGGACTTCCAACTCCAGGAGCCCGTCTCGATCGAGGCGCGCGTGCGCACCTGCCGTGCCGCCGGGGCGAAGGTGATCGTGCTCACCAGCCTCGACACCGCGGAGGCTCGCGACCGCGCCTTCGATGCGGGCGCCTCGGCCTTCCTCTCGAAGACGATGCCGCTCAGCGAGGTCATGGAGACCGCGCGCCGCGTCATGGGCATGGAGTCGACCGGCACGCCCGTTCGCGACTGGCGGCCGCTGCCGAAGGGTGCCCAGCACCCCGCGCGCCCGAAGCTCTCCACGAGCGAGCGCGAGGCGCTCGTGCTCTATGCGGGTGGCTCGAGCATGAGCGAGGTTGCCAGCCAGATGAACGTGCAGTACGAGACGGCGAAGACCTATCTGCGCCGCACGCGCGAGAAGTACGCCCGGGCCGGTCGGCCCGCGAGCACGAAGGCCGACCTGATCCGTCGGGCCGCAGAGGACGGGTACCTGCAGTAATGGCGAAGCTCTACTTCCGATACGGCGCGATGAACAGCGGCAAGAGCACGGCGCTGCTGCAGGCCGCCTACAACTACGAGGAGCGCGGGCAGCTCATCGTGCTGGCCAAGCCGCGCATCGACACGAAGGGCGACCAGACGATCGTGTCCCGGCTCGGCGTGACGCGGCCTGTCGACTTCACGGTCGACCTCGACGACGACATCTACACGCGCTTCCAGGCCCATCGTGCGGCGGCGATCCGTGACACCAGCCGCGACGTCTCGTGCCTGCTCGTCGACGAGGCGCAGTTCCTGAGCACCCAGCAGGTGGACGACCTGCTCCGCATCGCGGTTCGGGAGGACGTGCCGGTGCTGGCCTACGGCATCCGCACCGATTTCCAGACGGTCGCCTTCCCGGGCAGCCGCCGGTTGCTCGAGATCGCCCACTCGCTCGAGGAGCTCAAGACGATCTGCCGGTGCGGCCGCAAGGCCGTGTTCAACGGCCGCTCGGTGGACGGCCGGTTCGTGTTCGACGGCGACCAGGTCGCGATCGACGGCGTCGACGTCACCTACGAGTCGCTGTGCGCCGCGTGCTACCTCGATGAGTCGGGAGACACCCTCGCGACCGGCCGCCGTTCGGCGGTGCCCCTGGATGCGGGCCTCGAGCTCGGTCCCGACCCCGACTTCAGCTGACGCGGGCCGCCGTCGCGAGCCGCCTCCGCGGTCGGAGCGCTTGCGCTCCGGATGCCCAAGGCACCAACGAGAAATGGGACCGCCGAAGGCGGTCCCATTTCTCGTGTCGGGGTAACAGTGTCTAGTTTCAGGACATAGGAAACCCCTGTCTCACGACATAGGAAACATCCCGACACCCTCAAGGACGTGTCCAAAGCGCGCCTGATCATCACCGCCATCACCATCCAGGGCCTGACCCAAGCCGAAGCCGCCCGCACCTACGGCGTCTCACCCGGATGGGTGTCAAAACTCATGGCCCGCTGGCGCATCGACGGCGACGCGGCGCTGGAGCCGCGCTCCCGCCGCCCCCGCACCACCCCGAACGCGATCCCTCCGACCACTGTTGAGCTGATCGTGCAGCTGCGCGAGCAGCTCACGCGGAAAGGTCTCGACGCCGGCGCCCACACCATCGCCTGGCACCTGCACCACCACCACGACACGGTCGTATCGCCGGCGACGATCTGGCGCACCCTGAAACGGCAAGGCCTCATCGAGCCCGAACCGAAGAAACGCCCCAAGTCCTCCTATGTCCGCTTCGAAGCCGCGCTGCCCAACGAACGCTGGCAGTCCGACGTCACCCACTATCGTCTCGACGGCGACGGCGACGGCGACGGCGACGGCGCGAACGCCGAGATCCTGACCTGGCTGGATGACTGCACCCGCCTCGCCCTCTCGGTGACCGCCCACCAGGCGGTCACCACCCCGATCGTGGTCACCACCTTCCGAGCTGCCGCCGAAAAGCACGGCGATCCCGCGTCAACGCTGACCGACAACGGCATGATCTTCACCGTCAAGCACTCCGGATACGGGCGCCGAGGAGGCCGCAACGCCTTCGAAACGGAACTGCGAAACCGGAACATCGTGCAGAAGAACGGCTCCCCCTCGCACCCGCAAACGCAGGGCAAGGTCGAACGGTTCCAGCAGACGATGAAGAACTGGCTCCGAGCGCAGACCCCGCAACCGGCGACGCTTCAGCAGCTGCAACAGCTGCTGGATGAGTTCGTCGAGGAATACAACTTTCGCCGCCCGCATCGGTCCCTGCCCCACCACGCGACCCCCGCAGCCCGCTACCAAGCCTTACCGAAAGCCTCCCCGACCCCCGGCGCACGAGACGCCGACCACCACACGCGCATCCGCCACGACCGCATCGACAAGACCGGCTGCATCACCCTGCGCATCGCCAGCAGACTGCACCACATCGGCATCGGACGAACCCACACCGGAACCCACGTTCTCGTGCTCGTCAACGACCTCGACGTCACCGTGATCAACGCCGCAACCGGCGAGCTGCTGCGCGAGCTCACCATCGACACCAGCCGCGACTATCAGCCCACCGGACGACCGAAAGGCCCCCAGAAACGAAGGAAACCCCCGAACCAATAGGTTCGAGGGTTTCCTATGTCCTGAGACAGGACAGTGTCGGGGTAACAGGATTTGAACCTGCGGCCTCGTCGTCCCGAACGACGCGCGCTACCAAGCTGCGCCATACCCCGGTGCCGCCCGCTCGAGAGCGGGCAACCCGTCAAGAATAGCCGATGTCGTCGCCCACCAGTGTCACGAGCACCGCCTCGGGCGGGCAGGCGAACCGGATGGGCGCGTAGATCGATGTGCCGAGCCCCGCCGAGACGTTCAGGTACGAGGCCTGATGGGCGTGGTGCCACACCGACAGCCCACGGGCGCGGTCGCGCGGCAGGTCGCAGTTGGTGACCAGCGCTCCCACTCCGGGAACACAGACCTGGCCGCCGTGGGTGTGCCCGGCGAAGATCACGTCGGCGCGCTGGGTGGTGAAGGCGTTGAGCACACGCTGGTACGGCGCGTGCGTCACCCCGAGGACCACGGCCGGGTCATCGGTGTCGTCCTCGTCGAGCTCGCGCAGGGCATCCATCATCGCCGGCAGGCGGTCGAGGCGGTCCCAGCCGCGGTGGGCGTCGTTGGTGCCCATCAGGTCGAGGATCGTGCCGTTGACGGTGAGCTGCCCGACCGCGTTGTTGAGCGGGATCCAGCCGAGCCGGTCGCGCAGCAGAGCCTCGAGCGCCTCGATGTCGAGCCGCGTCGCGGTGGCGGTCTCGCCCTTCGACGGCCCGGTCAGGTAGGCGAGCGGGTTCTTCGGGGTGGGGGCGAAGTAGTCGTTCGACCCGTGCACGAAAGCACCGGGCACGCCGTCGAAGGCGCTGAGTGCCTCCGCGAGCGCCGGCAGGGCATCCGGATGCCCCAGATTGTCGCCCGTGTCGATCACCAGATCGGGCTTCAGGTCGGCGAGCGAGCGCACCCACTCGATCTTGTCCCGCTGCCACGGTGCGAGGTGGAGGTCGCTGAGGTGGAGCACGCGGATCGGGTCGGCGCCGGGGGAGAGGACGGGCACGACCTCGCGGCGCACCCGGTACGCCTTCCGCTCGATCAGCGTCCCGTAGACGGCCGCGGCCGCCGCGATCCCGAGGGAGGCGACGGCCGCGGCCCGGACTGCTCGACTCATCCGCAGTCCAGGCGTTCGACGGTGATGGTGACGGCCGTGCCGAACTTCACCTTCGCCCCGCCCTTCGGCGTCTGGTCGACCACGATGTTGTCCTTCTCCGGCGGCGAGTCCGCCGGGAGCTCCTGGCAGATCTCGCTGATCGTGAGGAACCCGGCCGCGTTGAGGGCGGCGATCGCGTCGGGCGCGGTCAGATCGCCTCTCGACACGGTCGGGACCACGATGAGGTTGCCGCGGCTGATCGAGACCTTCACGGTCTGGCCGCGGGCCAGCAGGGTACCCGGCTTCGGCGAGGAGGTGACGATGAGGCCCTCGGCCAGATCGGAGTCGACCCGCTTGCCGATCTCGAAGCGGAAGCCGAGGCCCTCCAGGAGGTCCTTCGCCTGCTCGGCGGTGAGTCCGGCGACGTCCGGCAGGGTCACGCCCGACCCGTTGAGCAGCCGTGCCGGAACGGCCGGGAACTGCCCGCCGCCATACTGCCGGTTGGCCTCCGCCTGCGCGATGCGGAACACGTTGTGGCGCATCAGGGTGCCGGCGGGAAGGAACGTGATGTTGTACTGCCCGACCACATTGCCGACCCACACGACCGTCGTGACCTTGGTGCTGCCGCCCGCCATCCAGGTGTGGACGGCGGCGTCGGTGGTTCCGGTCTTGCCGATTAGGGGGATCCCGTCGCCGACGACGGAGGTCCGGGCGGTTCCGAGGCCGAAGACATCGCGCATCGGGCCGGTGGCGGCTGCGGCCACCTCCTCCGAGAGCGCACGCCGGCACTCCTGCTCCTGACCCTTCAGCTCCTTGCCGTCGCGGTCGATGAAGCGGTCGACGATGATCGGCTCGCAGAAGATTCCGCCGCTGCCGATCGCCGCGTAGGCCGCGGCCATCGTGAGCGGAGCGATCTCGTTAGTGCCGAGGATCGCCGAGGGGTTCGTCTGCAGGGGATCGCCGTCGGCGCGGTGCACGCCCATCGCCTCCGCCGTCCGGCGGATCTCGCACAGGTCGAGCTGCTCGGCCATCGCGGCGAACGCCGTGTTCACCGACTGCACCGTGGCATCCCAGACGGAGAGCGCGGGGGCCGCCGGTCCGAAGTTGCCGACGTTCCAGGGGCCGCCGTGGGGGCCGCCACCATCTTCACAGGTGTCCCGGAACGCGCTGTTCTGCAGCCGGTTGCGCGTCGTGTCGACGACCTCGCGCAGGCCCCGGTTCTGCTCGAGCCACTCGAGCAGCGTGAAGATCTTGTAGGTCGATCCGACCTGGAAGCCGCTCGACCCGCCGTAGTCGCGGTCGGTCGCGTAGTTCACGGCCGTTGTGCCGGGCTTGCCGCCCCCGAAGTCGGGGCTGCGGTTGTCGAAGCGCTTGTTGATCGCCATCGACAGCACGCGGCCCGTGCCGTTCTCGACCTGCACGGCGACGCCGCCGAGGTTGGTCTGGGAGACGTTCGCCGGGACGACCTCCCACATGCGCTCCTGCGTCGCGTTCTGCAGCGAGAGGTTGAGGGTGGTGTACACGTCGTAGCCGCCCAGGTGCCATGCCTCGAGACGCTCCTCCTCGGTCGCACCGAGCGCCTCGAAGTCCTTGACCGAGTTGATGACGTAGTCGCAGAAGAACTTCGCGCGCGGGTGCGCGGCGAAGCAGCCGCTCTGCGGCGGGTTGATCTGCACGAACTCCTCGTCGACCGGGATCGCGATCGCCTCGCGGTACTCGGCCTCGGTGATGTAGCCCTCGCCGTACATGAAGCCGAGGATCACGTCGCGGCGCTTCTGGTTGGCCGCGTAGTTCTCGGGCGTGCCGAGCGAGCGGGCGCCGGGCTGCTGCACGATCGCGATGAGGCTCGCCGCCTGTGCGATGGTCACCTCGGAGGCCGGCACGCCGAAGTACTGCTGCGCGGCTGCCTGGATGCCGTAGGTGTTGCCGCCGAATCCGGCGATGTTCAGGTACGCGAGGAGGATCTCGTCCTTCGTGTAGTCCTTCTCGAGGCCGATCGCGAACTTGGCCTCCTGCAGCTTGCGCTCGAGCGTCTGCTCCTGCGCCTGCGCGATCAGCTCGTCGCGCTTCTCAAGCGTCGGGGCCTTGAGGGCCTCGGTGATGAAGATGTTCTTCACCAGCTGCATGGTGAGCGTCGATGCGCCCGACTCGATGCCGCCCGAGACGGCGTTGCCGACGGCGGCGCGCACGATCGACTGGACATCGACGCCGTTGTGCTCGTAGAAGCGGCGGTCCTCGCCGGCGACGGTGGCGTCCTTGATGTACTGCGAGACCTCGTCCCAGCCGACCTCCTCGCGGTTCTCCGCGTAGACGGTGGCGATCGCGCGGTAGCCGTCGGCCGGGTCGGAGGTGCGCTGCGCGTAGAGGACGTTGCGCTGCGTCTGCTCGTTGATCCGCAGATACTCGGGCAGGCTCTCGAAGATGCCGATGGTGTTGCTCGCGGCCATCCCCGTGACAGCGAGCGCGGGAGTGACCATGACGGTCACGAGAACACCCGCGACGGCGCTGAGACCGACCATGCCGGCGATCGCGCCGAGCACACCGGTGACCTTCTGATTCTGGGCAGACATATGATCAAGGGTACGCCACTGCCCTTATGACCCCCCTGAATGGAGCCTATGGTGACCCGTTGGGAGTACGTGACGACCCCCCTCATGATCCACACGACCCAGGCGATCCTCAACAACTGGGGCAGCGAGGGCTGGGAGCTCGTGCAGGTCGTCCAGGGCCCGGAGGGCGGGCTCGTGGCCTACCTGAAGCGTCCGGTCGAGGAGGTCTCGGCGTGAGCGCGATCGAAGCTCGCTTGAGCGAGCTCGGCATCAGCATCCCCCCGGTGACGAAGCCCGTCGCCGCCTACGTCCCCGCCGTCGCGACCGGCAATCTCGTCATGACGGCGGGGCAGCTGCCCTTCGTCGACGGCGCGCTGCCGGCGACCGGCAAGGTCGGCGCGGAGGTCGCGGCCGAGGACGCCGCGGGGTACGCGCGCACCGCCGTGCTCAACGCCCTCGCCGCCGTGCAGGGCGCCATCGGCTCGCTCGACCGCGTCACCCGCATCGTCAAGGTCGTCGTCTTCGTCGCCTCGGAACCGGATTTCACCGGCCAGCCGGCGGTCGCGAACGGCGCGTCGACCGTTCTCGGGGAGATCTTCGACGAGCGCGGCCAGCACGCGCGCAGCGCCGTCGGTGTCGCGGTGTTGCCGCTGGATGCTCCGGTCGAGGTCGAGCTGATCGTCGAGTTCGCCTAGCGCGCGTCCCTCCGCTCGCGTCTCCCCCTTCTGCACGCGCGAACAGCCCCGGCCCGAGGCCGGGGGTGTTCGCTTCGGAGGCGTCCCTCTCGGAGCGGCGGCGGCTCAGTCGAGCGTGCCGCGGATCGACTGCACGACGTTCACATCGGTGAGCGTCGTCGTGTCGCCGATCTCGCGTCCCTCGGCGATGTCCTGCAGCAGGCGCCGCATGATCTTGCCCGAGCGGGTCTTCGGCAGCTCGGCGACGACGAACACCTCGCGCGGCCGGGCGATGGCGCCGATCTGCTCGGCGACGTGCTGCCGCAGCATCGTGCTCGCCTCGGTCGCGGTGACGCTGCCGGCCTTCTTCGCCCGCAGGATCACGAAGGCGACGACCGCCTGACCGGTGGTCTCGTCGCTCGCGCCGACGACGGCCGCCTCGGCGACGATCGGATGCGAGACGAGAGCCGACTCGATCTCCATCGTCGACAGCCGGTGGCCCGAGACGTTCATCACGTCGTCGACGCGGCCCAGCAGCTGCACGTCGCCGTCGGCGTCGAGGTGCGCACCGTCGCCGGCGAAGTACAGCGGGCCGTTCGGCAGGTGCGCGAACTTCGACCAGTACGTGTCGCGGAACCGCTCGGGGTCGCCCCAGATGCCCCGCAGCATGCTCGGCCACGGCTCGGTGATGACGAGCAGGCCGCCCGCCTCCTTGCCGACGTGCACGCCCTCCTCGTCGAGCACGTCGACGCTGATGCCCGGCATGGGCACCTGGGCCGAGCCCGGCTTGGCGACCGTGATGCCGGGCAGGGCGCTGATCATGATCGCGCCGGTCTCGGTCTGCCACCAGGTGTCGACGACGGGGGTCGTGCCGCCGCCGATGATCTCGCGGTACCAGACCCAGGCCTCGGGGTTGATGGGCTCGCCGACGGAGCCGAGCACGCGCAGGCTCGACAGGTCGAACGACTGCGGGATCTCCCGCCCAAGCTTCATGAACGAGCGGATCGCCGTCGGCGCCGTGTAGAAGATGCTCACCCCGTACTTCTGGATGATCTCCCACCAGCGGCCCGGATGCGGCGTGTCGGGCGTGCCCTCGTACAGCACCTGCGTCGCGCCGTTGGCGAGCGGTCCGTAGACGACGTAGCTGTGGCCGGTGATCCAGCCGACATCGGCGGTGCACCAGTAGACGTCGGTCTCGGGCTTGAGGTCGAAGACGTTCTTGTGCGTGAACGCCGCCTGGGTGAGGTAGCCGCCGCTGGTGTGGAGGATGCCCTTCGGCTTCCCGGTCGTGCCGCTCGTGTACAGGATGAAGAGCGGGTTCTCGGCCTCGAAGCCCTCCGGCTCGTGCTCGTCGGAGACGCCCTCGAGCTGCTCGTGCCACCACAGGTCACGGCCGTCGGTCCAGTCGACCTCGTTCTCGCCCCGGCGCACGACGAGCACGTTCTTCACGCTCGTCTCGCCGGCGGCGAGCGCGGCGTCGACGGCGCCCTTGAGCGGGAAGACCTTGCCCTTGCGCCAGCCGCCGTCGGCGGTGATGACGAGCGTGGCATCGGCATCCTCGACGCGCGCCCGGATGCTCTCGGCACTGAACCCGCCGAAGATCACCGAGTGGATCGCGCCGAGGCGCGCCACGGCGAGCATGGCGATGACCGCCTCGGGGATTACCGGCAAGTAGATCGCCACCCGGTCGCCCTGGCCGATGCCGAGACCGGCGAGCATGTTGGCGGCGCGCTTCACCTCGCGGGTGAGCTCGGCGTAGGTGATGCTGCGGCTGTCGCCGGGCTCGCCCTCCCAGTGGATGGCGACGCGGTCGCCGATACCGGCGGCGACGTGGCGGTCGAGGCAGTTCTCGGCCACGTTCAGCGTGCCGTCGGCGAACCAGCGCGCGAACGGCGGGTTCGACCAGTCGAGGGTCTCGGTGAACGGGGTCTGCCAGTGCAGCTCGCGGGCCCGGGCCGCCCAGAAGGCGAGCCGGTCGGCGCGGGCCTCGTCGTAGATCCCGGGCTGGGCCACCGCGGCCGCGGCGAACTCGGGGCTCGGCGGGAAGCGCCGGTCTTCGTGCAGGAGGCTGTCGATCGAGGTCGTGGACATCGTCATCCTTGGTCGATGTGAAGCGGACTGGCCTGGTCTGCCGACTTCGAAACAGAGGTGGCATAAGCATAGGGGGCCGCCGGTGCGGTGTTCGACCCGCGATTCTGTCCCCCCGCCGGGGGACATTTTGCTGAGTCCTCCCTATGGAGGACATTCTGGGGGGGCGAATTCGCTTGACCTGAGATTTCCCCGCCCTACACTTGACCTGTCAGCAGCAAGCCTGACTTTGGCAGCACGACCGATTCCCCCCAATCACGTGTTGCTGTGGCGGTGCCCGATTCCCCCCAATGCGGGCACCGCCCCCGACGTCCCGACGGCCCCTCCCCACGAGGGGCCGTCGGTGTTTCCGGCCCCGGAAGCGGGGCGCGCCCTCGGCACCGGACTCTCCCGCGCGACCCTGCGGTCGTGCAGCCCTTCGTGCCCGTCGCCGGCGTGCCGCGCGAGCGGCCCCTCGCGCCGCCGGTGCGCGCGGCGCTCGGGCCGCTCGCCGCGCTCGCTGCCGACCCGGTGGCGACCGACGTGTTCGTGACACCTGACGGCGGCGTCTGGGCCGACCGCGGTGCGGGCGTCGAGCGCGAGCCGGGCCTGCGGCTGCTCCCCGAGGCCGCGCGAGCCCTGGCCGTCGGCATCATCGCCGCGGGCGGCCGCCACGTCGACGAGGCGAGCCCGAGCGCCGACGTGCGGCTGGGCGCGGGCATCCGGGCGCACGTCGTTCTGCCCCCGGTCGCGTGGGCGGGCACCGCGATCTCGCTGCGGCTGCCGCGCGTCGACCGGGTCACCCTGGCGGGCTGGGGGCTCGAGCCTGCGGTGCTCGCCGCACTGCACGGCGCCCTGCTCGAGCGGCGCACCGTGCTGTTCGCCGGCGCCACCGGCAGCGGCAAGACCACCCTCATGGCGGCCTGGCTGAGCGCCGCGCCGCCCACCGACCGCATCGTGCTCATCGAGGACGTCGCCGAGGCGCCGGTCGAGCATCCGCACGTCGTCGGGCTCGAGTGCCGGCAGCCGAACATCGAGGGCGCCGGTGGTGTCGACCTCGCGCGCCTGGTGCGCGAGGCGCTGCGGATGCGGCCCGATCGACTGGTCGTCGGCGAGTGCCGCGGGGCGGAGGTGCGCGAGTTCCTCGCCGCCCTCAACACCGGCCACCGCGGGGGAGCGGGCACCCTGCACGCCAACTCGCTCACCGATGTCGCCGCCCGGCTCGAGGCGATCGGCCTCATCGCCGGGCTGCCTCCCGCCGCGCTCGCGCGGCAGGTGCTGAGCGCCATCGATCTCGTGGTGCATCTCGCCCGCGGAGCCGACGGCCGTCGCACCGCCGCGATCGGGCGCTTCGTGCTCGACGCGCGGGAACGGCTCGTCGTCGTCCCCGCCGAGGGGGAGCAGGGATGACGGAGGCCGGCGCTGAGGCCGGCGCTGACGCGGGCGCCGAGCCCGAGGCCGCGCTCGCCGCGGCGCTGCAGCGCGTCGCCGTGCTGATCGGGGCGGGGCTCTCACCGCGCACCGCGTGGGCGCACGTCGGGGAGGCCTCCGCCGACGCGACGGTCGCCGCCGTGGGGGCGCGCGTCGCCCAGGGTGACGCCGTGCCGGTCGCGCTGGTCGAGGTCGCGCTGAGGGTCGTCGCGTCGCGCTCGCGCCGCGCAACCGTCGCGGGCGCCGATGGGCTGGCCGCCTGGCGCTCGACCGCCGCCGCCTGGCGGGTGGCGGAGACGAGCGGCGCCCCGCTCGCGCCGGCCCTGCGTGCGTTCGCCGAGGGGTTGCGCGATCGGGAGGCGGCCCGCCGCGACATCCGCATCGCGCTCGCCGGGCCGCGCTCGACGGCATCGATCGTGCTGCTGCTGCCGGCGATCGCGCTCCTGCTGGCCCTGCTCATGGGTGTCGACCTGGTCGGCGCGCTCGCCTCTCCGCTCGGCGCGGCCGCGCTCGTCGCGGGCGGCGCGCTCGTGGTCGTCGCCCGGCGCTGGATGCGGCGCCTCCTGCGCGCCGCCGAGCCACCCGCGCCGACCACGGGCCTGGCGCTCGACCTGCTCGCCGTCGCCGCCGGCGGGGGAGCCTCGCCCGAGCGCGCGGTCGCCCTCGTCGCCGCGGAGCTGCGGGCCGCGCATCCCGAGCTCGCCGCGGGCGGCGCTCTCGACCCCGACCTCGCCGCCATCGCTGACCTGGCCGCGTTCTCACGCCGCGCGGGCGCACCCCTCGGCGAGCTCGCCCGTACCGAGGCCGCCGAGCTGCGGGCGCGCGCCCGGGCGGCCGCCCGCGAGACGGCCGAGGCGCTCGGCGTGCGGCTCATGCTGCCGCTCGGCGCGTGCATCCTGCCCGCGTTCCTGCTGATCGGCGTCGTGCCGATGCTCATCGGGCTGCTGTCCTCCACAGCGGGCGCGCCGTGACACGGGCCGCCGCCCATCCTCCGGCTTGCTCCCGACGGATGCGGGATCGCGGCATCATCGAACCGTTCGTGCCGCCCATCCCGCCCCCTCGGGGGCTCGATCGAACGGACGAGCCATGACCCGCACGACCACCCCCTCCACCCCCTTCCGTCGCGCGCAGCGCCTGCTGCCGCGCCTCCGCCCGACCGCCGACGACCGTGGGGCCGCGACTGCCGAGTACGCGATCGCCACCATGGCCGCGGTCGGCTTCGCGAGCCTGCTCGTGGTCATCATGCAGAGCGACGAGGTGCGGGGCATCCTCACCGACCTCGTGCGCACCGCCCTCACCGTCGGCGGCTGAGCGTGAGAGGTCGCGGCGGGCGCGGCGCAGGCTGTGCTGGTGGGCACTGCGCCGATACCGGCGCAGGCTGTGCTGGTGGGCACCGCGCCGATATCGGCGCAGTGACGGCCGAGCTGGCGGTCGGGCTGCCGGTCGTCGTGCTCGTGCTCGGGGCCTGCCTCGGCGGGCTCGGGGCGGCCACCGCACAGCTTCGCGCGCATGACGCGGCCGCCGATGCTGCGCGACTGCTCGGGCGGGGCGAAACGGTGGCGAGCGCCGAGCGCGTCGTCGAGCGCACCGTGCCCGGCGGGCGCCTCGCCGTCTCGCGGCCCGACGAGCTCATCTGCGCGAGCGTCGCGGTCGAGCAGCGCGTGCTGCTCGTTCCGATCATCGTCAGCGGGCGATCGTGCGCGCTCGACGCGGGATGGTGAGCATCCCCGCTCGTCCGGTCGCACCGGCTCCCCCCGACCACGGGGCGGGCACGGTGCTCATCGTCGGACTGGTCGCCGTGCTGCTCGCCGCGGGACTGGCGCTGGTCGGCGCGGGCGTCGCACTGGCGCGCGGGCAGCAGCTCTCCGCCGCCGCGGATGCGGCCGCGCTCGCCGCCGGCGACGTGCTGCTCGGCTGGGTTCCGGGGGAGCCGTGCGCGGCGGCGGCGCGGGTCGCCGCGGCGCACTCCGCGCGGCTTCTCGACTGCTCGAGCGAGGGGCTCGCGGTGACCGTGCGGGTCGGTGCGAGCATCCTGGGCATCGCCGTCGAACGGTCGGCGCGCGCGGGCGCCGCCGACCTCGCGGAGTAGACGTGCGGTGAATCCTGTGTATCGTGTGGCTCACCGCGGCATCGGCCGCGCACCGGTCGGGGTGCGGATGCGATCCCCCCGCCACACAGACAGGGATGTACCGAGCAGCGTCGAATCGGCGCATTAAGAGGAGCACGATGCCGCAGGGCAAGAAGCTGGTGATCGTCGAGTCGCCTGCCAAGGCGAAGACGATCGGCAAGTACCTCGGGGACGAGTACGAGGTGCAGGCATCGGTCGGCCACATCCGCGACCTCGTCGAGCCGAAGAACCTGCCGCCGGAGCTCAAGAAGGGCCCGCTCGGCAAGTTCTCCATCGACGTCGACAACGGCTTCGAGCCGTACTACGTCGTCTCCGACGCCAAGAAGAAGACGGTCGCCGAGCTGAAGCGCGCGCTCAAGGAGGCCGACGAGCTCTGGCTCGCCACCGATGAAGACCGCGAGGGCGAGGCCATCGCGTGGCATCTGCTCGAGGTGCTGAAGCCGAAGGTGCCGGTCAAGCGGATGGTGTTCCACGAGATCACCCAGGAGGCGATCCAGCGCGCCGTCGACGCCACCCGGGAGCTCGACACCGCGCTCGTCGACGCGCAGGAGACCCGGCGCATCCTCGACCGGCTGTACGGCTACGAGGTCAGTCCCGTGCTGTGGCGCAAGGTCGGCCCCGGCCTCAGCGCTGGCCGCGTGCAGTCGGCCGCGACCCGCCTGGTCGTCGATCGCGAGCGCGAGCGCCTGGCCTTCGTCAGCGCGAGCTACTGGGACCTCGACACGACCCTCACCCCTGCCGGCGCGAGCACGCCGTTCACCGCGCGCCTCGCCCGCCTGGACGGCAAGAAGGTGGCCACCGGTCGCGACTTCACCGACCGCGGCGAGCTGAAGGCCGCGGACGCGATCGCCCTCGACCAGCACCTCGCGACTTCGCTCGCCGAGGCGCTGCGCGACCCGGCCCTCGCCGTCACCGTCACGAGCGTCGAGTCGAAGCCCTACACGCGCCGACCCGCTGCCCCGTTCACCACCTCGACCCTGCAGCAGGAGGCCGGCCGCAAGCTGCGCTTCACCGCACGGCAGACGATGTCGATCGCGCAGTCGCTCTACGAGAACGGCTACATCACCTACATGCGCACCGACTCGACGACCCTGTCGCAGCAGGCCGTCGACGCCGCCCGCTCCCAGGCCGCCGCGCTCTACGGCGCCGACAGCATTCCCGACAGCCCCCGCGTCTACGCCAGCAAGTCGAAGAACGCGCAGGAGGCCCACGAGGCCGTGCGCCCGGCGGGCGACGTCTTCCGCACTCCCGCCGAGCTCGAGGGCACGCTGCGCGGCAACGACTGGAAGCTCTACGACCTGATCTGGAAGCGCACCGTCGCCAGTCAGATGGCGGATGCTCGCGGGCAGACCGCGTCGGTGAGCATCCAGGCCGGCCCCACCGGGCAGGCCGCGACGCCCGCGAACACGACCGCCGAGTTCGCCGCGAGCGGCACCGTCATCACCTTCCGCGGCTTCCTCGCCGCCTACGAGGAGGGCCAGGACGAGGCGCGCGACGCCGAGTCGACCGAGCCGGAGGAGGCCAAGCTGCCGCCGCTCATCGTCGGCCAGACGCTGAGCGTCGTCGACGTCGAGCCGAAGGGCCACGAGACGAGCCCGCCCGCGCGCTACACCGAGGCGAGCCTCGTCAAGGCGCTGGAGGAGCGCGGCATCGGCCGCCCCAGCACCTACGCCGCGATCATCTCCACCATCGTCGACCGCGGCTACGTGACCCCGCGCGGCTCGGCCCTCGTGCCGAACTGGATCGCCTTCTCGGTCGTGCGCCTGCTGGAGGAGAACTTCGCCGACCTCGTCGAGTACGACTTCACCGCCGAGATGGAGGCCGACCTCGACCGCATCGCCAACGGGGAGGCCGACCGCACCGAGTGGCTGAAGGGCTTCTACTTCGGCGACGACCACCAGCCGGGTCTGCGGCCCGTCGTCGACAACCTGGGCGAGATCGACGCCCGCGCCCTCAACTCGATGCCGATCACCGACACGATCACGCTGCGCATCGGAAAGTACGGCCCCTACCTCGAGGTCGTCGAGCCCGACGCCGCGCCCGGGCCCGATGGTGCCCCGACGCCGCGTCGCGTCAACCTGCCGCAGGATCTCGCGCCCGACGAGCTCACGCCCGCCAAGGCGATCGAGCTCGTCAACGCCCCGGTCGTCGGCGACCGCGTTCTGGGTGTGAACCCCGCGAACGGCAAGAACGTCGTGGTCAAAGACGGCCGCTTTGGGCCCTACGTCACTGAGGTCGACCCCGAGCCTGCGCCGGATGCTCCTACCGAGCCCGCCGCCGAGCAGGTCGACCCCGCCACGGGCGAAGTGCTGTCCGCACCGAAGAAGCGCGCGGCCAAGAAGCCTCCCGTCGAGAAGCCGCGCACCGCATCCCTCTTCAAGGAGATGTCGCCCGCTGAGGTCGACCTCGAGACCGCCCTGCGGCTTCTCGACCTGCCGCGCGTCGTCGGCGACGACCCCGAGAGCGGCGAGCCGATCACCGCGCAGAACGGCCGCTACGGCCCGTACCTGAAGAAGGGAACCGACACGCGATCGCTCGACAGCGAGCAGCTGATCTTCGACATCGACCTCGCGGGGGCGCTCGCCCGGTTCGCCGAGCCGAAGTACGGTGCCCGCAAAGCGTCGAGCGCGCTCAAGGAGTTCGACGCCGACCCGGTCAGCGGCAAGCCGATCAAGCTCAAAGACGGCCGCTTCGGCCCCTACGTCACCGATGGCGAGACGAACGCCACCGTGCCGCGCGGGGAGGACCCGATGGAGATCGACTTCGACCGCGCCGTGCAGCTGCTCGCCGACAAGCGCGCCAAGGGCCCGGCCAAGAAGCCCGTCAAGCGTGCTCCGGCCGCCGGGGCCACGAAGGCGCCGGCGAAGCGGACGACGAAGAAGTAAGGGCGACGACCGATGAGCGGCGACGCGGAAGGAGTGGCGTGAGTGCGGCGTCGCCCGGCCTGTTCATCACCCTCGAGGGTGGTGACGGCTCGGGCAAGACCACGCAGATGGCGGCGCTCGCCGCCTGGCTGCAGGAGCGCGGCCGCACGGTCGTGCAGACGCGCGAACCGGGCGGTACCGACCTCGGGGTCGAGCTGCGCGAGATCATCCTGCACCGCCGCGGCTACATCGCCCCGCGCGCTGAAGCCCTGCTCTACGCCGCCGACCGCGCGCACCACATCGCCACGCTCGTGCGCCCCGCGCTCGCGCGCGGCGAGGTCGTGCTGCAAGACCGCTACCTCGACTCCTCCGTCGCCTACCAGGGCGCGGGCCGCGTGCTCGAGCCCGGGGAGGTGCGCGACATCTCGCTATGGGCCACCGAAGGTCTGCTGCCCGACCTCACCGTGCTGCTCGACCTCGACCCCGCGGTCGGGCGTGCACGGCTCGACTCCAGCCGCACGCGGTACGACCGTCTCGAGGCCGAGCAGAGCGAGTTCCACGAGCGCGTGCGCGACGCCTACCGCGCTCTGGCCGACGCCGAGCCCGCGCGGTTCCTCGTGCTCGAGGCGAGCCGGCCGGTCGACGAGCTGCAGGCGAGCATCCGCGACCGGGTGTCGGCCCTGCTCGGTTAGGGTGGCCGCATGACGACCGCCTGGGAGGAGCTGACCGGCCAGGAGGCCGCCATCGCGGCGCTGCGGGATGCTGCTGCGGACCCCGAGGCGATGACCCACTCCTGGCTGATCACGGGCCCGCCCGGCTCGGGCCGCTCGAACCTCGCGTTCGCCTTCGCCACCGCGCTGCTGCAGGGATCCTCCAGCGGGCCCGATGGCGACCACGCAGCGGCTGCGCGCACCGCGGCGCAGGTCGCGGCCCGCACGCATCCCGACCTCGCCGTTCTCGCGACCGACCGGGTCGTCATCACGATCGAGGAGGTGCGGCAGCTCGTCGCGCAGAGCCAGTTCTCGCCGAGCATCGCCCCGTACCGCGTCATCATCATCGAGGATGCCGACCGCATGACCGAGCGCACGTCGAACGTGCTGCTGAAGGCGCTGGAGGAGCCGCCGCCGCGCACGGTCTGGGTGCTGTGCGCACCGAGCGCCGCCGATCTGATCCCGACGATCCGCTCGCGCGTGCGCGTCGTGCGGCTGCGCGTGCCGAGCGTCGCCGAGGTCGCCGAGCTGCTCGTGCGCCGTGACGGCATCGAGCCGGCGCTCGCCGAGCGCGCCGCCCGTGAGGCGCAGACGCACATCGGCATGGCGCTGCGCCTGGCGACCGACCCCGAAGCGCGCGAGCGCCGCGCCCGCACCCTGCAGCTCGCCCTCGGCGTGCAGAGCGTCAGCGGTGCCGTCGCCGCGGCCGAGCAACTGGTCGCGATCGCCACCGAGGACGCCAAGGCTCTGACCGCCGAGCGCGACGAGGAGGAGCGCAGCGCCGCCCTCCGCTCGCTGGGGCTCGAGCCGGGCGCGACGGTGCCGCCCGCGCTGCGCGCGAGCCTCCGAGCGCTGGAGGACGACCAGAAGCGCCGGGCGACCCGCTCGGTGCGCGACGGCATCGACCGCGTGCTCGTCGACCTCATGTCGCTCTACCGCGACCTGCTGATGCTGCAGCTCGGCTCCGGGCTCGAACTGGTCAACGAGGCGGTGCGCGGCGACCTCGAGCTCGCGTCCCGCGCCGGCAGCGCCGAGCGCTCGCTCGCGGCGCTCGACGCGATCGCCGTCGCCCGCCGTCGCATCGAGGGCAACACGCCCCCGCAGCTGGCCCTCGAGGCGATGCTCATCACGGCGGCGGGAAGGGTGCCGGCGCTAGGCTCTGCCCCGTGACCGGAGCCGACCGACCCACCGCCCTTCGTCCCTCGCGCCGTCCCTCGCGCTGCCGCGTGGCGCCCGGCCGCCGGGCCGCTGCCCTCGCCGCGCTCGTGCTCGTGCCCGCCCTGCTGCTCAGCGCGTGCGTGCCGGCGTGGCTGCAGGGCCTGGTGAACGGCGGCGAGACCTCGACCCCCACCGGCGAGGAGGTCGCCGAGGAGCTGCGGCCGTACTACACGCAGGTGCTCACCTGGACGGACTGCGGCGGGGGTGCGCAGTGCGCGACGGCCACGGCCCCGCTGGACTGGGAGAACCCCGGCGCGGGCGACGACATCGATCTGGCCCTCGTGCGGCACCCGGCGACGGGGGGACAGTCGCAGGGCTCGCTGTTCATCAACCCCGGAGGCCCCGGCGCGTCGGGCGTCGACTTCGTGCGCGACAGCGTCGACTTCGCGGTCAGCGCCGACCTGCAGCGCGAGTTCGACATCGTCGGGTGGGACCCTCGTGGCGTCGGCCGCTCGAGCGCGGTCGCCTGCTACACCGACCCCGCCGATCTCGACCAGTTCATCTTCGGCATCCCCGAGGCGGAGTTCGGCACGCCGGAGTGGGAGGCCGAGGTCACCGAGAGCTCCATCGCCTTTGCCGAGGCCTGCGCCGAGAACACAGGCCCGCTGCTCGAGTTCGTCGACACGAACAGCACCGTGCGCGATCTCGACATGCTGCGGGCGATCGTGGGGGATGCCCAGCTGAACTACCTCGGATACTCCTACGGCACCGACATCGGCGCGCGCTACGCCGACCGGTTCCCCGAGAAGGTCGGGCGGCTCGTGCTCGACGGAGCGACCGACCCGACGACGACCACCTTCGAGGTCGTGCTCGCGCAGTCGGAGGGTTTCGAGAACGCGCTGCGCGCCTACCTCGAGGCGTGCCCCGAGACCGATGCCTGCCCCTTCCCCGGCTCGGTCGACGAGAGCCTCGTACTGGTCCGCGCGCTGTACGACCGGCTCGATGCCGACCCGATCCCCGCTGACGACGGACGGTTCTTCGACGGCGCCGTGCTCGACATCGCCATCGCCACGGCCCTGTACGACGAGGGCTCCTGGTCCTTCCTCAGCCAGATGTTCACCGAGCTGCGGACGGGCATCGTCGACACGGGCTTCCTGCTGGCCGACTTCTACTACGGGCGCGAGAACGGCGAGTACATCGACAACTCCCTCGAGGCCTTCATCGCCATCAACTGCCTCGACTACCCGGTCGAGACCGACCGTGCGGTGATCGCCGAGCAGAACGAGCAGATCCGTGCCGTCGCGCCGACCACGGCCGACCCCTCGCCGCTCGGTGACGTGCTGTGCGCCAACTGGCCGTACCAGTTCGAGGGCGAGCTCGGCCCGGTGAGCGGCACGGGCGCCGCGCCGATTCTCGTCGTCGGCACGACGGGCGACCCGGCGACGCCGTATCAGTGGGCGGAGGCCCTGGCCGAGCAACTCGAGAGCGGCGTGCTGCTGACCTACGTGGGCGAGGGACACATCGCCTACGACGAGGGCGACCCGTGCATCGTCGACGCGGTCGACGCGTACTTCATCTCGGGCACCGTGCCCGTCGATGGGCTCGTCTGTCAGGGCTGACTCTCGCGTCTTCGGACAGCACAGGACGCGTCGGCGCACACAGGCGGAATCGGCTAAGCTTTCACACCGTGCCGCGGCTCGCCGCGCGCGCCGCCTTAGCTCAGTCGGCAGAGCGATTCACTCGTAATGAATAGGTCAAGGGTTCGATTCCCTTAGGCGGCTCCGATTCCCCTTCTACAAAGTTGACGCGCTCACCTGTAGCGTCCTCAACATGGGACTCCGTGTATTCCAAGGCTCTCGGCAGGCCTCTGCTCCGTACGAACTGAGTTTCTTCCGGAAGTTCGCGGCGGGTGTCTCCGCGATGTTTGAGCAGCAGAACCTGGATGGCGTCCTGCTTGGTCATCCCCGTGCACGAGAGACCCCGCGCCTTCAACCCGACGTCCTTCTTGTGCTTCCTCATTGCGTGGTGGTCATTGACTTCAAGAACATCTCTGAAGATGCAACGGTGTACCTGCCACGAGACTCTGGTGAGTTCCGTAGGGGCCGTTGGATGGCGACCGACAGGAGCGGCAAGTCGTTCGAGGTCAAGGGTGGCAAGAGCGTCAACCCATGTCAGCAGCTACATCGCCAGAGCAGCCTGGTGAAGGACATCCTTGTTGATCGCGTTGGCGTGGAGGTCCCGGTCTACGGTTGCGTTCTCTTTCACGGCGGCGCGCAGATTGTCGGGAAGGTACCTGGTCAACTTCAGCGGTACTTCTGGATAGCCAATTCGGATGACTACTTGAACGTTCTGCACGACCTCATCAACACCCGAGGTCTAGAGGCTGCTCTTGATCTCGATGCCGTTCTTCCGTTCTTCGAAGTATCTGAGCTCCGGGATCTCAGCCCACTTTCGGCCATGAGCCTGCAGAAGGCTCGAGAGGTGGGCGAAGTCAGCCAGGAGGCCTCCAAGCAGGCGACCGGGCTTGTTGACTTGCAGACCCGCGTGACGGAATTGGAGGAAAAGATCCGGGCTGGTACTGGTGTCTCCGAGTTGCGCGATCTCGCAGCGGAACTTGAGTCGCTCCGGGAGACTGAGAGGCTCGCGAGCGAGCGGGTGGCAAGGCTGACCCAGAAGTTGGAGACAGAACGAATGCAGCTCGCACTCGAGATCGAGCGCGAGCGCACGAAGCAACGAGAGCTGGAAGTCGCTGCGGAGTCAGCAAGGTTGCGGGCCAATGCCGCAGTAACGGTGCCCAGCGGAGTGAGTCGCCCACTAATCGTCGGTGCTGGTCTTCTTGCAGTTTCTGCCCTCATCGCGACAGCCGTCTGGGCAATCTCCAATTCGTCGAACTCGGAGAGTCAGACCCTTTCAGATCAGCGCGCCGGGAGTGAATGTGTCGAGGCCGCCGAAATGGCCAGTTTTGTCACAGCCAACGAGGCCGACGGAGTGGAATCTCTTGAGAACGTCTGCGTCAGCTTCTTCGCTACCAACGTCTATTCGAACGGTGAGCAGGTCTTCATCGAGGAAGCAGAAGGGGAAGGATTCAAGATCTACATCCCCTCGAGCGAGTACATCACTGAAGAGACGGCACGAACCGAGTACCTCGACAGGACGCTCGAGGTCCGCGGAGAGTTCAGCGTGTACGAGGGTGATGGTCGGCCTCAAGTCGAGGTGAGAGACACCGCGCAAATCGACGTGATCGACTAGTTTGGGAGGGTTTAGAGAGCGGCTCTCTACATATCAGCCATGTGCCTGCTGAATGCTGCCTCATGAGAATCCCGTTCCGCGCGGCACGCCGCCGAGTCTATGACTAGACCGGCTCGAATGTTGCGGTATCCAGTGAGCGCCATCGTGACCATTAGCGGCTCTCTCGCCGATGGCGACCGCCAACTGGGCGCTGATGCACAGCAAGTCGCTCGACCGTTCTTGCGCAATGGCTCCAGAGACCCTCGGGATCCTGCAATCGTTGAGCGTGGACCGTGCAACGGTTAGGTGACTTCACCGGACTCGTGATCGGTTGAGTTCACACCAAGCCCGCTGTCCCTAGAAACCAGAAGGGAGTCAAAATTGGAGCTCTCCGATGAGATCGTGAAACTCCTGAAGGCCCAAGTAGAGGCCCAGAACAGGACGACGAGAGCCGTTCGAACTCTTGCAGTCATTTCCATCTACTCGTGGTTGACCGCTCTGGTGGCCTCGCCGTTGCTCGTTTGGGGCGTTCTTGCGCCGCCATGGGACTCAGCCCGCGGTTGGGGAGTTGGGCTTGGTATCGCAGTACTCGCTATAGGTGCAATCGGCACTCTCTTGCTGGCTGCGAGCGAGTTCTGGAGATCACGACCCGACGATTGACAACTGTTTCGCTCGAATGTCGCGGCGCTACCCTTGACGCGTACCAGCCGCTAACCGTGCGAGGGGTTGGGTCCGGGCTGGGCGGCGACCGTGTTGAACGGCCATCTGCAGTGGAGATCACCCCTGCGCGGCGTGGGATGCTGATGCCGATGGACTCAACCCCTGAGCGGTCCGGCTCGACGCAGTTCGGTTCTGGGACGCCCGCTGCGGCGCAGGCCGGCGCGACCACGGCACTGCGGCGAACCGTTCTCGTCGTCGCCGCGATCAACGCCGCCTACTTCGTCGTCGAGGTCGCGGTGGCGCTCGCCATCGGCTCCGTCGCGCTGCTCGCCGACAGCGTCGACTTCCTCGAGGACACGGCGGTCAACCTGCTGATCGCGCTCGCGCTCGGCTGGTCGCTCGCCGCGCGGGCGCGGGTCGGGCGGGTGCTGGCCCTGGTGATCCTGCTGCCGGCGGCCGCCGTCGTCGTGCAGGTCGTGCTGAAGGTCGGCGACCCCGAGGCGCCCGCGGTGGCACCACTCGTGCTCGCGGCCGCCGGGGCCGCGCTGGTCAACCTGGTGTGCGCGCTGCTCCTGGCTCGCATCCGCGCCGCCGGAGGCTCGATGGTGGGCGCCGCCTGGTACGCGGCCCGTAACGACGTGATCATCAACCTCGCCATCATCGCGATGGGGTTCCTGACGCTCCTCGTCGGCACCGGCTGGCCCGACATCGTGCTCGGCGTTCTCATCATCGTGCTCAACGGGCGCGCCGCGCTCCTCGTCTGGCGACTTGCGGGCGAGGAGAGCCTCGCGGCCCGCGCGCTCGCGGGGGAGGACCTCGACGATGACTGACCCGATGCCCGTCAACCCCTCGGAGCCGGCCCGGCACCCGCGCCTGGTGACCGCCGCCGCGATCGCTGCGACCATCGGCGCCGGCGTGCTCGTCGCCACCCAGCATCGCGTCAACGGCGAGCTCGGGCAGCGCCTCGACGACGGATTCACCGCCGCGCTCATCTCGTTCGGCAGCGGCTGGCTGCTGCTCATGGCCGTGCTCGCCGTGTCGCCGCGCGGGCAGCGCGGCCTCCGCGCCCTCCGCACCGAGGTGCGGGCCGGGCGACTGCCGTGGTGGCTGCTCCTCGGCGGGCTCGGGGGCGCCGTGCTGGTGCTCTCGCAGGGGCTGGTGGCGGGCATCCTGGGCGTCGCGATCTTCACCATCGCGTCAGTCACCGGGCAGACCGTCAGCGGCATGATCGCCGACGCCACCGGGTTCGCGGGCATGGGGCGCACGCCCGTGACGGCCCAGCGCGTGCTCGGGGCAGTGCTCACGCTCAGCGCGGTCGCCGTCGCGGTGGGGCCGCGGCTCGCGACCGACGTGCCGGTCGCGGCGATCATCCTGCCCCTCGTCGCCGGTCTCGCGATCGGTCTGCAGCAGGCCGTGAACGGCCGGGTGCGCCGCGACGCCGACTCGGCACTCGCCGCCACCACCCTCAACTTCGCGATCGGCACGGCGGCCCTCGTCGTGGCGACCGGGGCGCACCTGCTCATCGTCGGCCTGCCCGCGACGCCGCCGAGCGAGCCGTGGCTCTACCTGGGCGGCGCGGTCGGCGCGATCTTCATCGCTATCCAGACGGTGACGGTGGCGCGCATCGGCGTGCTCGTGCTCGGGCTGAGCCTCGTCGCCGGGCAGCTGGCCGGGGCGCTGCTCTACGACCTCGTGGCCCCGATCGGGGTGCCCACGACGGGCTCGACCGCGCTCGCCGTGACGCTCACGCTCGCCGGGGTGACGATCGCGGCGCTGCCGCGGCGTGCCGCGGGTCCGCGCCCGGGCGGTGCTACTCGCTCTCGGGAGTGAAGTTCAGCGCCAGCGAGTTCATGCAGTAGCGGTCGCCGGTGGGCGTGCCGAAGCCGTCGGGGAAGACGTGGCCCAGGTGCGAGCCGCAGGTGGCGCAGCGCACCTCGGTGCGCACCATGCCGAGCGAGGTGTCCTCGAGCAGCTCGACCGCCTCCGGCCGCACCGACTCGTAGAAGCTCGGCCAGCCGCACCCCGAGTCGAACTTGGTGCCCGCCTGGAAGAGCTCGGCGCCGCACGCGCCGCAGGTGTAGAGGCCGGCACGGCTCTCGTCGAGCAGCTCGCCCGTCCAGGCGCGCTCGGTGCCCGCCTGGCGCAGCACCTGGTAGCGCTCCTCGCCGAGCTCGGCGCGCCACTGCTCCTCGGTCTTCTGCACCGCGTAGGTCTTGTCGTCGGCTGCCGGGTTGTGGCCCATCGTTCCTCTTCTCCCCGCCCGCGAGCGGTTGATCCTCCCCCCATTAAACTCGCAAACGTGGTCGACTCTTCCCCGGTGCGCCGAACCTGGAGCGACCTGACTCTCGACGAGTTCTTCGACATCGCCGCCCTGCGCACCGAGATCTTCTTCCTCGAGCAGCGCATCGACGAGCCCGAGCTCGACGCCCGAGACCGCGAGGCGACCACCGAGCACTGGTGGATCGCCGACGAGCACGGCCCCGCGACCTATCTGCGCGTCGTCGTCGACGACACCCCGCAGCCGGGCAATCGGGATGCCCGCACCCTGATCGGCCGCGTCGTCACCCGCGCCGACCGCCGCGGCGAGGGTCTCGCGCGCCGCCTGCTCGCGCACGTCGTCGAGCAGCACGGTCATGAGCCGCTCGCGCTCCACGCGCAGGTCTACGCGCAGCCGCTGTACGCCGGCGTCGGGTTCGAGGCCTATGGCGACGAGTACCTCGAGGCGGGCATCCCGCACATCGGCATGTATCGCGCGGCCGCGACACCCTCGATCGGCATTCAGCCCCGCCGCGTACGCTGACAGCATCATGCTCGCCGCGCTCGCTCTCACCGCCTCGTTGGTGGCCGCGCCGGCATCGGCCTGCGTCGCCACCGAGGGCGGATTCGACTGGGGCTTCAAGGAGTCCTTCCGCGCCTACCTGAGCGGCTCGATCGCGAACGGCGCGTGGACCACCGAGGGCGGCATCGGCTACGAGACCCCGGTCTTCACGACCGACGCGCTCGAGGGCGACCTCGCACTGGCCCCGCTGAGCGGCGAGCTCGCCGTTGACGGCGCGATGCGCTTCACCGGTCACGAGGGAATCCTCGACACGACGATCTCGAATGTGCGGCTCGGGCTCGTCGACGGTCAGCGGCTCGAGCTCGTCGTCGACCTGCGCGGCACAACGCAGGAGTTCGTCGAGGTCGACACCGCTGACGTGCTCTTCGCCACGGGCGACCTGGCGGCCGCCGCGTGGACGGCAGGGGACGACGGGCTGCTCATCGCGGGCATTCCGCTGACGCTCACCGAGCAGGGGGCCGAGGCGTTCGGCACCTACCCGGCCGGCGAGGCCCTCGACCCCCTCGACCTGCGCCTGACGACGACCGCGGACTGCGCCGAGCAGGCGATCGCCGCCCGGCAGTCGGGGGCGGGGATGCTCGCGCCGCTGCTGATCGTCGGCGTCGTGCTGATCGGGGTCGCAGCCTCGGTCGTCGTGCACCTGCGGCTCCGCGCCGCGAAGCGCCGTTCACACACGGTGAACATTCAGGACGAATGATTTTCACGGGATAAGGTAAGCCTAACCTTACTTTTTCTCGACCCGGGAGTCCTCTGTGCCCATTGCACCACCCCGGCGACGCTCGCGCCTGCGCGCGTCGCTCGTCGCTCTGACCGCCGCTCTCGCGGTGCTCGCCCCCTCGCTCCTCGTCGTCGGAACCGCACCGCCGACCGCGGCCGCGGCCACCGTGACGGCGGCCGAGACGGCGGTTCCGACCGTCACCGTCACGCCCAGCACGGGCCTCGAGCCCGGTGATGTCGTCACGGTGACGGGCACCGGCTTCGGCCCGCAGCCGCCCGCGACCACGGCATCGCGCCCGCCGCTCGCCGGCCAGTTCGGCGGCGTGTATGTCGTCTTCGGCGCGTTCGCCAGCACCTGGAAGCCGAGCGAGGGCGCGCCCTCCTCCGCCCGCGTGGGCGCCCCGGGCCAGACCCGGTGGGTCGTGAACCCCGAGAACGTGGCCACGATCGGCGGCGCGAGCCGCGGCGGCGTCGCGATCAACCCCGACGGCTCGTTCACGGTCGAACTGACGGTGACCGACGAGTTCACCGGGATGCTCGCCGACGGAACCCTCGGCGTCTACACCTTCGCGGGCGGCGGCGTGGTCTACGCGCCCTTCGAGACGGCCACGCCGGTCACCTTCGCGCCGCCCCCTCCGAGCATCACCGTGACGCCGACCGAGGGCCTGCAGCCCGGCGATACCGTGACCGTCACCGGTGCGAACTTCGGCCCGCAGCCGCCCGCGACCACGGCATCGCGCCCGCCGCTGGCCGGCCAGTTCGGCGGCGTCTACGTCGTGTTCGGCGCGTTCGCGAGCACGTGGAAGCCCAGCGAGGGCGCGCCCTCCTCGGCCCGCGTCGGGGCGCCCGGCCAGACCAAGTGGGTCGTGAACCCCGAGAACGTCGCCACGATCGGCGGTGCGAGCCGCGGCGGTGTCGCGATCAACCCCGACGGCTCGTTCGAGGTCCAGCTGACGGTCACCGACGAGTTCGCCGGGATGCTGGCCGATGGCACCCTCGGTGTCTACACCTACGCCGGTGGCGGGGTGGTCTACGCGCCCTTCGAGACCGCGACGCCGCTCAGCGTCGGAGCCCCCGAGCCGACGCCCACGCCGACCCCCACCCCGACGCCGACCCCGACCCCCACCCCGACCCCGGACGTGACGCCGCCGCCCGCCGACCCCTCGACGGCCGGCAGCCTCCGCTGGGGCGTCAAGCAGTCGTTCGACGACTACGTCGTCGGCCCGATCGCTCAGGGCACGATCACCGTGTCGGGTGCGAGCGCCCAGGGCTCCGTCGTCGTGTTCCCGCAGAGCTCGCCGGCGGGAACCACCGGCACCGTCGCCTTCCGCGGCGCGGTGCGCTACCTCGGCCACGACGGCACCCTCGACGTGACCATCGCGAACCCCACGGTGCGCCTCGTCTCCGACGCCCGCGGCGAGCTCGTCGCCGCCGTGAACGGCACCCGCGTCGTGCTCGCGAGCCTCGCGCTCGACCGCGGCTCCCGCAGCGAGCTGCCTGACGGCTCGGTGCGCTGGGCCGGAGTTCCCGCGACGCTCACCGCGGCGGGAGCTCCCGTGTTCAGCTACCAGGGCAATGCCTTCTACGCGCCCGGCACGGCGCTCGACCCCGTGACGTTCACCATCGGGGCGCCCTCCGAGGCGCGCGCGGGCAGCCGCCTCGTCGGCGCGTTCGTCGAGCGCAGCATCCCGAGCTCGCCGCCCGCCACGACCGGCCTGTCGGTCGTCGGGGCCGAGCCGAGCGCCCTGCAGCCCGGTCAGCGCGTGACGCTCAGCGCCGACGGGTTCGGTGCGGGCGAGACGGGCATCGACGTCGTCGCCTACAGCGATCCGACGGTGCTCAGCGAGACCGTCGTCGCCGACGCGAACGGCGTCGCGACCTGGTCGGGCACCCTGCCGGCCGACCTCGTCGGTGTGCACACCCTCACCCTGCAGGGCAGCGTCGACCGCGGCATCGTGGTCACGATCCGCGAATTGGCCGCCACCGTCTCGATCGCGGGCGCCTGCCAGCTGCAGGATGCGGAGCTCGGGTGGGGCTTCAAGGAGTCCTTCCGGGCCTATGTGAGCGGGGCGATCGCGCGCGGCGAGTGGGAGGCGCTCGACGGTGCCGTCTACGAGACGCCGACCTTCCGCTTCAGCGGCGCGGGCGCTCTCGAGCCGGGCACGGGGGAGGGCGAGATCGTCTTCGCCGGCGGGATGCGGTTCACCGGTCACGGGCAGATGCTCGACACCACCCTCGCGAACCCGCGCCTGGTGATGCTCGACGCCGACACTGCGCAGCTGGTGCTCGACGTGACGGGCACCACGCAGGCGGGCGATGCGGTCGCGGCCGAGGGCGTCGTGTTCGCCGATGTCGACCTCGGCGCCGCCGAGCGCTCGGCCGAGCAGGGCCGCCTCGTCATCGCGGGGGCACCCGCCACGCTGACGGCGACCGGCGCGGAGGCCTTCGGCACCTACCCGGCCGGGGAGACCCTCGACCCGATCACGCTCACGGCGAGCCTCGCCGACGACTGCGGAGCACCCGCGGCCGTCGAGACGGGCGCCGCGGCGCCGGTCGCCGCGACCGAGGCGGGCGTGCCCGCCTGGGTGTGGGCGCTGATCGCCGGTCTGCTCGCCGTGATCGGCGTGCTGGTCGCGCTGGTGCTCCGCCGCCGCGCGGTCTGATCCGCATCCCGACCCGCCGCGCCGCGGCGGCCACCGCGGTGGTGCTCGCGGGCCCTGGAACAATGGGCCCGTGAGCACCACCGCTGAGCGGTACCACCGCTTCGCCCGCGAGGCGCGCGAGCGCTCGCCGAGCTACGCGGCCTGGGCGCGCGCCGTCGCCGAGAACGACGAGTGCCTCGCCCTCATCGACACGCTGCCCGTCGCCGACCGGCAGCCCGTTCTCGTGCTGACCGCCGCGCGCTTCTCCGGTCTCCCCCGCGGCGGCGACATCGTGCCCTGGCTCGAGGCCGAGTGGGACGCCGTGGCGGCCATCGCCCGGGAGCGCGCCACCCAGACCAACGATCCGCGGCGCACCTCGGCGCTGCTCGCCGCCCTGCAGGGCATCCCGGGGCCGATCGCGCTCCTCGAGGTCGGGGCCTCCGCCGGCCTCGGCCTGCTGGTCGACCGCTACAGCCACGTCTACATCGACGCCGACGGATGCCCGCACCGCGTCGACCCCGCCGACGGCCGCTCGCCCCTCGAGCTGGAGTGCCGCCTCGGGCCGGGCGTGCCCGTGCCGACCGCCATGCCCGACATCGTGTGGCGCCTCGGCCTCGAGCGAAAGCCCGTCCGGCTCGACGACGCCGAGGACGAGCGCTGGCTGCGAACCCTGATCTGGCCGGAGGAGCGGGAACGGGCGGTGCAGCTCGACCGCGCGATCGCCGTCGCCCGCGAGCATCCGGTGCGGGTCGTCACCGGCGATGCCGTCGACGGGCTCGCGAGCGCCTGCGCGCAAGCCCCGGCCGGGGCGACGCTCGTCGTCGCGAGCCCGGCGGTGCTCGTCTACCTGAGCCCGGCCGACCGCGCGCGCTTCGTCTCCGCGGTCGGCGAGCTCGCCCACCACTGGATCTCGCTCGACGGCCGCACCGTGCTGCCCGACCTGCGCGCTGCCGCCGACGTCAGTCTGCCGGGCGACGACGGGGACTTCCTGCTCAGCCGCGACGGGGAGCCGCTCGGCGTGGTCTCGCCGCACGGGGAGCGCATCGACCGTTGGGTCAGGGAGCGTAGATCGCTCTAGCCAGTGCGTCGAGCACCGCGGGCGTGCGCGGCCCGAAGCTCAGCACCTCGCCGTCGGCCATGTCGACGAAGCGGCGCGCCTCGCCGGCGCGGGTGAGCGCCACGGCGGGCTTCTCGGCGAGCAGCCCGTCGACGCCGCCGACGCTCTCGAGACCCGCGGTCATCACGAGGATCAGGTCGGGATTCGCGGCGATCAGCGCCTCATCGGTCATCGGCCGCAGGCCCTGCCAGCCGATCTCGCCGGCCACGTCGATGCCGCCGAGGGCCGTGATCAGCTCGTCCGCTCCCGACTCCTCGCCGAACAGGTAGTAGATGCCGGAGGCGCCGCGCAGGTAGAGGAACAGGATGCGCACGCGGTCGGCCGGGTCCTCCGGGCGGATGCCCTCGATCGCGGTCACGACGTCGTCGATCTCACCGTCGAGCCGCTCGGCGAGCAGCTCGCCGGCCTCGGGGGCGCCGAGCGCGGCCGACACCTGGCGGGCTAGCTCGGCGGGGGCGGCGAGCCCCGGCTCCGCATCCACGTAGACCACCGTCACGCCGGCGTCGCGCAGCTGCAGCACCACGTCGGTCGGCCCGACGGTGCCGTCGGTGATGACGATCGAGGGCCGCAGGGCCAGCACGGCCTCGCTGTTGATCGCGTGACCGCTGCTGGTGACGATCGGCAGACCCTCGGCCTCGGGGAAGGTTGTCGAGATGTCGCGACCGATGACGGAGTCGCCGAACCCGAGAGCGAAGACGGTCGCGGCGATCGAGCCGGCGATGTCCAGCGGCAGGATCCGGCTGGTGTCGGTGACGGTGATCTCGCGGTCGCCGTCGAGGTCGCGCGAGACGACGGTCGCGGGCAGGCTCTGGGCGGGGTCGGTCGTGATGGGCTCGATCGCCGCGTCGGCGATGAGAGCCGTCGAGGGTCCGGTCAGCGATCGGGGGTCGTCGCTCACCACGAGCTCGCTCAGCGGCACCCGCGGGCCGATCGGCGCGGTGGGCTCGCTCGTCGATTCCGGTGCGGCGACGGCGCACCCGGCGAGCAGTGCGACGAGCGCGAGGGCTGCGGGCAGGGCGAGAGTGGTGCGGCGGGTCATCGGAGTCCGGTCGGTCGGTGCGCCGCTCGGCGGCGTGGGGAGCGGCACAGGGCGTGCTCGGAGAGTTAGGCAAGCCTAACCTGCTCCCCTGTGGGGAGGATGTGCGCCCTTGCGAGCCTGCCCGAGCCGCCGCGAGCCGTCCAGGGCCGAAGGTCCTGGCCGCGTACCCTCGACGCTGTGGATGCCCCTGCCGAGTCCCTCGACGAGCGCGCGCAGCGCGTGCTCGAGTTCGAGCGCGCGTGGTGGGGCCACAGCGGCGCGAAGGAGCTCGGCATCCGCCGCGAGTTCGGGTGGACCGCGGCCCGCTACTATCAGGTTCTGAACGCCGTGATCGACACCGAAGTCGCCGTGCGGTACGACCCCGTTCTCGTGGGGCGGCTGCGCGACGTGCGCGACGATCGCGCGCAGCGGCGCCGCACCCGACGTGCGGGCGCCTCCGGCGCTGCCTGAGACCACCCTCCTCTGGAAGGCATCATCACGATGGCCGAGTTCCCCCGCGACCGCTTCGACGAGGTCCCCGCATCCCTGGGGCGCGTCGGCGCCCACCGCGCCCCGCGCTCGCGCCGCGGCGCATGGGTCGCCACGGCCTGGGCCGCCCTCGCCAGCGGACTGCTCGTCGTGCTCGGGCTTTACCTGCTCTCCACGATCACCGACCGGGTGACGTTCGAGATCCCCGGCTTCGGCACGGCCGAGCCCATGCCCACCCCGACTGCGACGCCCTCGCCGACCGCGACCATCGAGCCGATCATCGACCCGGCCGAGGCCGAGCTGCCCGACGGCTTCACGATCACGGTGCTCAACGGCACCGCGGTCGACGGCCTCGGCGCCACGGCTCGCGGGCTCATCGTGGACCCCGGCTGGCGCGTCGGCACGGTCACGGCCGCCGCGCAGACCGACATCGAGGAGACGGTCGTGTTCTACAACGACCCCGCGCTCGAGCGAGTGGCCGCCGGCATGGTGGCGCTGCTCGGAGCGGGCACGATCGAGCAGTCCGATGCGTTCCCGGGCGCCCCCATCACGATCGTGCTGGGTGCCGACTTCGCCGCCGTCGCCGGCGGTTGATCGGCGGCTGATCGGCGTCGGAGCGAGGTCTCCCCGCCGCGGCGGGGAGGTGCGGGCCCGGATGCGGTCCGCGCGTTACGCCCGCGTTTCGGGGTCGTAACGAGTCTGTTCACGCTGCCTCCGAGCCCTTCTCCGATCGGCCCGCCGCCCGTATTCTCGCCGCACAACCGTTCTGCGAGGAGCTCCACCATGCCCCAGGGGACCGTCAAGTGGTTCAATGCCGAGAAGGGCTTCGGCTTCATCACCCGTGCCGACGGCGAAGGCGACGTCTTCGTCCACTACAGCGGCATCGATATGCCCGGCTACAAGGTGCTCGAGGAGGGCCAGACGGTCACCTTCGAGATCGGAACCGGCTCCAAGGGGCCGCAGGCTGAGGGCGTTCAGGTCGCCTGACGCTCCGCCGCGTTCGACCGCAGGACGCAGGCCGGGGGTTACAGTGGCCGACATGAGCCGGAGCGCAGCCCGCAGCCGTCGATGGGCGCGGTCGGTCGTGGTCGTCGGGGCCGTGGTCGTCGCCGTCACGGGGTGCGCCACTGAGCCGCCGCCGATGCCGAGCCCCTCACCCACCGAGACGTACGTCTCGACCTACGTGCCGCCCGAGCCGTACGACATCGCGCCGCTCACCGGCGAGCAGGTCGCCGTCGGCAGCCTCACCGAGCCCTCACTGGCCGCGAAGGTCGACAACCATCCCGCCGCGCGCCCGCAGATCGGGCTCGAGCGCACCGACATCGTGTACGAGGAGCTCGTCGAGGGCGGCCTCACCCGGTACGTCGCGGTCTGGCACTCGGACGTTCCCGACCTCATCGGACCGGTGCGGTCGATCCGTCCGATGGACCCGGACATCATCTCTCCGCTGGGCGGCATCGTCGCCTATTCGGGCGGCCAGTACCGCTTCGTCGAGATGATGCGCGCCGCTCCCGTCGTCAACGCCATCCACGGCCAGGCCGACACTGCCGACACCTTCTTTCGGGGCGACAACGCATTCGCCCCGCACAACGTGCTCGTGCGCGCGCCCCAGGTGATCGCCCAGCACAGCGAGCTCAAGCCGCCCGCGCAGCAGTTCGCGTTCTCCGAGAGCATCGCCTCGGCCACCGCCACCAAGGAGGGCTCGCCGACGAGCCGCATCGACCTGGTCTTCGGCGGCTGGAGCACCCCCTCGTGGCGATGGAAGGCCGAAACGGAGCGCTGGGTGCGCTTCCAGACCGGCGGGGCGGCCGATACGGATGCCCAGGGCGATCAGCTCAGTGCCGTCAACGTCGTCGTGCTCCGCGTGCCCGTGCAGGTCATCTCGGGCATCCCGACCACGAAACTCATCGGCAGGGGCGAGGCCTGGATCTCCACGGGCGGCGCAACCGTCCGCGCGACGTGGTCGAAGGCCTCGATGACCGCGCCGATCCGCATCCTCGACCGGCATGGTGTCGCCGTGCGGCTCGCGCCGGGCAACACCTGGGTCGAGCTCGTACCGCTCGACGGGTCGGCCACCTTCCGGTAGAGCATCCGTCGCCGCGCCCGGCGCAGCGAGCCGGGTGCTGCCGCCGCCCCGCCCCGGTGCGGATGCCGCCCGCGCGGCTTGCACTCGCCTGCTCCGAGTGCCAGAATCATTTAGCACTCATGCTCTGTGAGTGCCAACAGCTACCGCACGTGAGACGTCCGGGAGGGACGAGAACACATGGCAAAGATCATCGCTTTCGACGAGGAGGCCCGTCGCGGCCTCGAGCGCGGCCTCAACACCCTGGCCGACGCCGTCAAGGTCACGCTGGGCCCGCGCGGCCGCAACGTCGTCCTCGAGAAGAAGTGGGGCGCCCCCACCATCACCAACGACGGCGTGTCGATCGCCAAGGAGATCGAGCTCGACGACCCCTTCGAGAAGATCGGCGCCGAGCTGGTCAAGGAGGTCGCGAAGAAGACCGACGACGTCGCCGGTGACGGCACCACCACCTCGGTCGTGCTCGCCCAGGCGCTCGTGCGCGAGGGCCTCCGCAACGTCGCCGCGGGCGCCGACCCCATCAGCCTCAAGCGCGGCATCGAGAAGGCCACCCAGGCCGTCTCGGCCCAGCTGCTCAAGAACGCCAAGGAGGTCGAGACCAAGGAGGAGATCGCCGCCACCGCGAGCATCTCGGCCGCCGACCCCGAGATCGGCGCGCTCATCGCCGAGGCCATCGACAAGGTGGGCAAGGAGGGCGTCGTCACCGTCGAGGAGTCGAACACCTTCGGCACCGAGCTCGAGCTGACCGAGGGCATGCGCTTCGACAAGGGCTACCTGTCGGCGTACTTCGTCACCGACCCGGAGCGCCAGGAGGCGGTCTTCGAAGACCCGTACATCCTCATCGTCAACGGCAAGATCTCGGCGATCAAGGACCTGCTGCCCGTCGTCGACAAGGTGATCCAGAGCGGCAAGCAGCTGCTCATCATCGCCGAGGACGTCGAGGGCGAGGCCCTGGCCACGCTCGTCGTCAACAAGATCCGCGGCATCTTCAAGTCGGTCGCCGTCAAGGCCCCCGGCTTCGGCGACCGCCGCAAGGCCATGCTGCAGGACATCGCGATCCTCACCGGCGGTCAGGTCATCAGCGAGGAGGTCGGTCTCAAGCTCGAGAACGCGACCCTCGACCTGCTCGGCCGCGCTCGCAAGGTCGTCATCACCAAGGACGAGACGACGATCGTCGAGGGTGCTGGCGACGCCGAGGCGATCGCTGGTCGCGTCAAGCAGATCCGCGCCGAGATCGAGAACACCGACTCGGATTACGACCGCGAGAAGCTGCAGGAGCGCCTCGCCAAGCTCGCTGGCGGCGTCGCCGTCATCAAGGCGGGTGCGGCCACCGAGGTCGAGCTCAAGGAGCGCAAGCACCGCATCGAGGACGCCGTGCGCAACGCGAAGGCCGCCGTCGAGGAGGGCATCGTCGCCGGTGGTGGCGTCGCCCTCATCCAGGCCGGCAAGATGGCGTTCGAGTCGGCCGAGCTCACCTCGCTCACGGGTGACGAGGCGACCGGTGCGAACATCGTGAAGGTTGCGATCGACGCTCCGCTGAAGCAGATCGCCCTCAACGCGGGCCTCGAGCCCGGCGTCGTCGCCGACAAGGTGCGCCACCTCGAGGTCGGCTTCGGTCTCAACGCGGCCACCGGCGAGTACGTCGACATGCTCGGCGCTGGCATCGCCGACCCGGTGAAGGTGACCCGCTCGGCGCTGCTCAACGCTGCCTCGATCGCCGGCCTCTTCCTCACCACCGAGGCCGTCGTCGCCGACAAGCCCGAGAAGGCTTCGGCGCCGATGGGCGACCCGAGCGGCGGCATGGACTTCTAGTCCAGGCCACCCGCCGAAACGTCAGGGCGGCTCCCCTCCGGGGGAGCCGCCCTTCGTCGTCGTCGGGGGGATCCGGGCCTCGCCCGCGCGGCAGTGCGCGCTAGGCGGCCGCGGTGCGGGCGCTCAGCTGCTCGAAGATGCGCGTGTTGAAGTCGTAGGCACGCAGCACCTCGTCGACGACGCGCTCCTGCTCGCCGGGAGCCCAGGGTGCGGCGTCCAGCTGGCTGCGGTACGCATCCTTGAAGGCGGCGGGGTCGGCGATGTCGTCGAACAGGTAGAAGCCGATGCCGTTGGTCTCGAAGCCGAACTGCCGCCCGATGACGCGGCCGATGTGCAGGCCGCCCGAGAGGTCGCCCAGGTAGCGCGTGTAGTGGTGGGCGATGTAGCCGGCGGGCCAGGTGGCGGCGACCTCGCGGATGCGAGCCGCGTAGGCGATCGTCGCCGGCACCAGCTGCAACTGCTCGCGCCAGTCGTCGCCGATCAGGAAGGCCAGGTCGGCTTCGAGCGCGGGCAGACGGGTGAGCGCGGGGGAGAGGAAGGGAGCGACGAGCGCGACCTCGCGCATCGCGGGCTCCACGCCCTCCAGCGCCTCGTAGATCGCCCAGTGCTGCGATACCAGGGCGATGTAGTCGTCGCGGGTCGCCTCGCCCTTGAGCAGGCCGTGCATGAATCCCGCGCCCTCGCTGTCGCGGTGGCTGCCGCTGCTGCGCTCGCGGACGAGGCGCGAGAAGGGGATGACCTCGGCGGTCGGGGCGAGGGCGTCGGTGGTGGCGGTCATGCGGTCTCCTGGGGAATAGGTAAGGCTAACCTTACCGACCGGCGCGCCACCGCACCAGGCCGAGAGGTCACGAACAGCCAAGGAATGGCTGTGCTCCGGCCAGCTGGGTTCAGTCGTGGGGCCGCGGCTCGACGCCCAGCGCGGCGCAGGCCCGGTCGTACAGCGCGACGATCTCCTGCCGGATCTGCGGACGCTCGCTGATGGGCTCGCGCCACACCAGGCGCAACGCCTGCTCGGGGCCGTCGCCGACCGCGAACAGCCAGTCACCGCCGACACCGTCGACCCCGACCATCCGCGCGGTCGACGCGGCCGGGTCGCCGAACGCTCGAGCGAACAGCAGATTGTCGTCCGCGTGGTCGTCGTTCATGTGGTGCAGCACCCCGGCGACGATCGCGGGGTCGAAGGCGAAAGGCTCAGTGCTCACCCGAGTAGCCTAGGCGGGCCTCAACGGAGGAACATGCGCGCGGCCTGCGCCTCGACCTCCGCGTAGCCCTGGCCGGCGTGCGCGAGCGCCTCGTTCATGGCGGTGAGGGTCTGCTCGACGCGCTGGTAGGCGGCCGTCCACTCGGCGACGAGGCTCTGGAAGGCGCTCGCGGCCGAGCCGCTCCAGGTGCTCTGCAAGCCCGACAGAGTGCCCTGGAGCACCGCGGCCTCCGACTGCAGGCGCCCGATCGAGCCGCGGGTGGCGGCGGTGGCGGCGATGACGGCCTCGCTGTCGACCTGGTAGCGCGTCATGGTGGTCTCCTCCCGGGCCGGGTCACTCGCCCGGCGCCGCGGCGACGCTACGCCGTGGGCGCGGCGCCGGGGGAGGCGGGTGACGACGGGGGAGCATCCGGTGCCGAGGGCGCGCTGGGGAGGACGCTCGCGCCGTCGGCGAGATCGCTGGCGAGATCGTCGACGAGGTCGTCGGTCGGCTCGGCCAGCGGCATCGTCACGCGGAAGGTCGCGCCGCCCCCGGGGGTGTCGAGCACGTCGACGCGACCGCGGTGCAGGCCGACGATCGAGGCGACGATCGACAGGCCGAGGCCCGAACCGCCCGTGTCGCGGGCCCGTGATGAGTCGGCGCGGAAGAACCGCTCGAAGATCTTCTTCTTCAGCTGGTCCGGGATCCCATCGCCGTGGTCGACGACCGCGATCGAGGCGGTGCCGGCCGCGGCGTCGACGCCGACGACGAGCTCGATCGGCGACTCGGCGGGCGAGAACCGCACCGCGTTGCCCATCAGGTTCGTGATCACCTGCCGCAGCTTGTTCTCATCGCCCATCACGATCGCCTCGGGGGCTTCGTCGGGGGCGATGACGATCGGGTCGAGGATGCTGGCCGCCGCCCGGCGCCCCCGTCGGCCGCGCAGCCGCGCGAACGCCGCGCCGGCGAACCCCGCGGCCGGCGCGGCGGCACCGCTGCCCGACGCGGGCGCGGGCGCCGCATCCGTCGTGTCAGCCGCATCGGAGCTCCCGTCGGCGACGATCACGGTCACCGGCCGGTCGGGAGCGCTTGCGCGCGCGTCGAGCGCCGCGTCGCGGGCGAGCGGCACGAGGTCGACGGGCGTCAGCTCGAGGGGCCGCGACTCGTCGAGGCGGGCGAGCTCGAGCAGGTCGCTGACAAGCGCGCTCATGCGGATCGCCTCCTTCTCGATCCGCTCCATGGCCTGGGCGACGTCGTCGGGCTCGGCGATCGCGCCCATGCGGTACAGCTCGGCGTAGCCGCGCACCGAGACGAGGGGCGTGCGCAGCTCGTGGCTCGCATCGCCGACGAAGCGGCGCATCTGCGAAATGGTGGCGGCGCGGTCGGCGAAGGCGCTGTCGATGCGGGTGAGCATCATGTTGAGCGAGCTGCTGAGCCGCCCGATCTCGGTGTTGGGGGTGGCGCCGCTGAGGCGCTGGCTGAAGTCGCCGCTGGCGAACCGCGCCGCGGTGGCCTCGACGTCGCGCAGGGGACGCAGCGTCGAGGTGACCAGGATGCGCGTGAGCGCGGCACTGAGGATGACGACGACGAGGCCGAAGCCGAGGAAGATCGAGGCGAACGAGCCGATGACGGCGTTGCTGTCGGTGAGGTCGGCGCCGATGACGAGCGTTGCGGTCGAGCTCTCGCCCGAGCCGGCGTCGGTGACACGCAAGGGGAAGGTCAGAACGCGCCACTGGGTGGTGCGGTCGGTGCTGATGAGGGTCATGCCCCCGCCATCGAGCCGGTCGACCATGTCGCCGGTGAGGCGAGAGACGTCGGGAGCCTGCGCGCGGCTGCCCTCGCCGACGTTGTCGTCGATAATCCGGCCCTCGGTGTCGACCGCGCCGAAGTAGAACGGGTTCGAGAAGGCCGAGGGGGTCAGTTCTTCGAACGAGCCGAAGTCGTCGACGGAGAACGACTCGGGAAGGTCATCCGATGCCTCGAGGATCTGCCGGTCGACCTCGTCGAGAAGGGTGCGCTGCAGCACCGTGAGGGTGCCGAAGCCGACGACGAGCAGCCCGATGGTCACCACGAAGACGGTGACGCCGGTGATCTTCGATCTCAGCGAGATCGACTGCCACCACTGGGTCAGCTGCTCATGCATCGGGGGCCGGGGCTCAGCCCTTGGCGGCCTTCAGCATGTACCCGAACCCGCGCTTGGTCTGGATCAGCGGCTCGTCGGTGTGCGGGTCGAGCTTGCGGCGCAGGTACGAGATGTAGCTCTCGACGATGCCGGCGTCGCCATTGAAGTCGTACTCCCAGACGTGGTCCAGGATCTGCGCCTTCGACAGCACGCGGTTCGGGTTGAGCATCAGGTAGCGCAGCAGCTTGAACTCGGTCGGGCTGAGCTCGATGACCTCGTCGCCGATGGTGACCTCGTGGGTGTCCTGGTCCATGGTGAGGTCGCCAGCGCGGATGATCGCGTCGTCGTCCTCCTGCATGGTGCGGCGCAGGATTGCCTTGATGCGGGCCACGATCTCGTCGAGGCTGAACGGCTTGGTGACGTAGTCGTCGCCGCCGACGGTCAGGCCCATGATCTTGTCGTCGGTGTCATCCTTCGCCGTGAGGAAGAGGATGGGGCTCGTGTAGCCGCTCGACCGAAGGCGCTTGGTGACGCCGAAGCCGTTGATGTCGGGCAGCATGACGTCGAGGATGATGAGGTCGGGCTCCTCCTCGAGCACGGCCGAGATGGCCTGCGCGCCGTTGCCGACGGCCCGCACGGCGAAGCCGGCGAAGCGCAGGCTCGTGGTGAGCAGGTCGCGGATGTTGGGCTCGTCGTCGACGATCAGAATCTTGGGTCCGTCAGGCATGGCACCAGTCTCTGGGCTTTTAGTGGAAGTTTCCTGAATGCGCTCGGCCTGTCGCGATATCCGTCGGCCTGTCGCCCGCTCGGTGCAGGGCACTACCGTGCAGGAATGCAGATCCTCCTCATCCCCGGCTTCTGGCTCGACGGCGACTCGTGGGCGCCCATCACCGCGGCGCTCGCCGGGGCGGGCCACACGCCGCACCCGTTGACGCTGCCCGGCAAGAGCCGCGGCGAGACGACGCTCGCCGGCATCGGGCTGCGCACGCACGTGGATGCGGTGCTCACCATCGTCGACAGCCTCGCGTCGACCGACCCCGACCCCGTGGTGCTCGTCGGGCACTCCGGCGGCGGCACGATCGCGTGGGCCGCGGCCGATGCGCGGCCCGACCGCATCGCCCGCGTGGTGATGGTCGACTCGCTGCCGATGCCGGCGGGCTCGCCGATCAACGACGAGCTGCCCGTCGAGGGCGATGCGGTGCCGCTGCCCGACTGGGAGCTGTTTGAGCCGGAGGACCTCGTCGACCTCGACGACGCCCTCCGCGAGCGCTTCCGCGCCATCGCGGTGCCCGAGCCGAAGGGTGTCGCGCACGAGCCGACGCAGCTGCACGACCCGCGGCGCTTCACCGTGCCGGTCACCGTCATCGCCTGCGAGTTTCCCGCTGCGCTCGTGCGGCAGGCGATCGAGAACGGCCGCGAGTGGGCGGGCGAGCTCGCGGCAATGCAGCACCTCGACATCGTCGAGCTGCCCACCGGGCACTGGCCGCAGCTGACGAAGCCGGATGAGCTCGCGGCGAGCATCCTGACCGCGATCGACGGCTAGCGGCGATCGGCCGGGTCGCTCCCGGGGCTCAGGTCGCGAGCTGGTCGGCGTCGAGGATCGTGTAGCTGTAGCCCTGCTCGGCGAGGAACCGCTGGCGGTTCTGCGCGAAGTCCTGGTCGACGGTGTCGCGCGCGACGAGCGTGTAGAAGCTCGCCGGAATACCGCTCTGCTTCGGCCGCAGCAGCCGGCCGAGGCGCTGCGCCTCCTCCTGCCGCGAGCCGAACGAGCCCGAGACCTGGATCGCGACCGTCGCCTCCGGCAGGTCGACCGAGAAGTTCGCGACCTTCGACACGACGAGCACCGGCGTCGTGCCGTCGCGGAACTCCTGGAACAACCGCTCGCGCTCGTCGACCGGCGTCGAGCCGGTCAGCTGCGGCACCCCGAGCGCCTCGGCGAGCTCGTCGATCTGATCGAGGTACTGCCCGATCACCAGGATCCGCTCGCCCTGGTGCTGCTTCACCAGGCGCTGCACGACCCCGAGCTTGGCTGGTGCCGTCGCGGCCAGCCGGTAGCGCTGGTCATCGGCGCTCGCGGCGTACTCGAGCCGCTCGCTCGCGGGCAGGTCAATGCGCACCTCGAAGCAGCTCGCGGGCGAGATGTAGCCCTGCGCCTCGATCTCCTTCCACGGGGCGTCGAAGCGCTTGGGGCCGATGAGGCTGAAGACGTCGCCCTCGCGGCCGTCCTCGCGCACGAGCGTGGCGGTGAGGCCGAGACGGCGGCGGGCCTGCAGCTCGGCCGTCAGTTTGAAGACGGGCGCGGGCAGCAGGTGCACCTCGTCGTAGACGATGAGCCCCCAGTCGAGGGCGTCGAGCAGGGCGAGGTGGGCGTACTCGCCCTTCCGCTTGGCGGTGAGGATCTGGTACGTCGCGATCGTGACCGGCTTGATCTCCTTCAGCTGCCCGGAGTACTCTCCGATCTCCTCCGCGGTCAGCGTCGTGCGGCGCAGCAGCTCGTCGCGCCACTGCCGTGCCGAGACCGTGTTGGTGACGAGGATGAGCGTCGTCGTGTCGGCCTGCGCCATCGCGCCCGCGCCGACGAGCGTCTTGCCGGCCCCGCAGGGCAGCACGACCACGCCCGAGCCGCCGGTGAAGAACTGGTCGATCGCCTGCTGCTGGTAGGGCCGCAGGTGCCAGCCCGAGAGATCGAGGTCGATGTCGTGCGGGGTGCCCGGCGTGTAGCCTGCCAGGTCTTCGGCCGGCCAGCCGATCTTCACGAGCTCCTGCTTGATCTGGCCGCGGGCCCACGGCGCGAGCTCGAACGCCGAGTGGTCGATGCGGCGGGTCAGCAGCGGGGCGACCTTCTTGCTCGCGGCGATCTCGGTGAGCACCGCGGCGTCGGTCGAGCGCAGCACGAGGGCGCCCTGCTCGTCGCGCAGGATCATCAGCCGGCCGTAGCGCCCGACCGTTTCGGTGATGTCGATCGTCACCGACTGCGGCACGGCGAACTTCGCGTACCTGTCGAGAACGGCGAGCATCTCAGAAGCCTCGTGGCCGGCGGCCCGCGCGTTCCACAGGCCGAGCCGCGTGATGCGGTAGGTGTGCACGTGCTCGGGCGCGCGCTCGAGCTCGGCGAACACGGCGAGGGCGTGCCGCGCCTCCTCCGCCAGGGGGTGGGCGACCTCGAGCAGCACGGTGCGGTCGCTCTGGACGATGAGCGGGCCGTCGGGATTCATAGCGGGCCAGTCTAGGCCGCCCGCCTGAGAGCCCCGGCGCTAGTCGAGCGGCTCGAGCGCCGTGATGCTCGCCACGGGCAGCGTGCGCTCGACGTCGGCGACGCGGTCGCGCCCGCGCACTCGCCCGGCCGCGATGCCCGTCGGTTCGAGCTCGAAGGCGCGCTCGGTGCCGTCGGGCAGCTGCACGGTGGCGCGCAGCGCGAGGCGCCCGCGCAGCGCCAGCTGCCACTGCCGGGCCACCCAGGCGCCGTCGCCGTCGATCGCGGGGCTCGTCGCGGCCCGGATGCGCGCCACCGCCGCGCGAACCGCCTCGTCGCCCGGCGCGTCGGCCAGCGCGTCGGCCAGCGCATCGGCCGGGGCGCCGCCCGCTGTGCCGCCCGCTGTGTCGGCCGGCGCCGCGCTGCCGCTCGGCACCGGGTCGGCCGGCGGCATGACAGCCGCCACCGCGCTCTCGCCGATCGCGGGGTACCGCGCCTCGGTGAGGGTCTCGAGCACGACCGCCGGGTCGAGCCGACTGACGACGCGCGCCGCGTCGACCCGTCGCAGCCCGAGCGCTGCGGTCGCCGAGTCGACGGTGAGCGCCTCGAGCAGCACCGGATCGTCGCTGCGCACAAGCGTGCGCGCGCCCGGGGCGCCCAGTTCGGCGGCCTCGGTCGACTCCACCCGCCGCACCCGGACGGCGCCGAAGCGCTTCGCCGTCTGCTCGATGAGGTACTGCACCGGTTGCGGCACGCCCGTGAGCGAGCATCCGTGCAGGAAAGCCAGCATGCTGTCGGCGGTCTCGCCGAGGGCGATCGCCCGCGAGACGCTCTCGGGGCTGATGCGGTAGCGCCCGGCCAGACCCGCGCTCTCGACGTCGGCCAGGCGCCGCAGCCGCGCGTCGACCGCGCCCGCGAGCGGACCCGGCGACACCACCGTGAGGTCGTGCTGCAGGTAGACCTTCTCGACTTCGGGCGGCAGCAGCGGCATGAGCGCATCGTGGGCGGCGTCGGCCCCCGTCGTCAGCAGGGCGCGGCCCAGGATGCTCGGCCAGCCCTCGACGACGAGCCCCAGCCGCGAGGCCTGAACGCCGCGCAGCCGCAGCCGCGCGAGCAGGGCGTCGCCGCCGGCCGGATGCAGCCAGGTGATGAGGTCGATCAGGGCGGGGCTCCACGGGGCATCGGCGCGCTCGGCGAGCAGCGCGCTGAGTCCGGGCGGTAGCGCCCGCACCCACCCGTCGGCGAGGGTGCGCCACCGTGCCGCCGCCGAACCGGCGGCCGCGGCTTCGGCTGCGACGGTGGCGTGCAGCTCACCGGCGCGGGCGATCACCAGGCCCGCGCACTCGAGCAGGTCGACGAGTACCGGCACGTCGTCGAGAGCGCAGCTCGCGGCGGTCGCCAGGCGCTTCGCCTCGGGAAGCGCCAGGCCGCCGCGGGCGAGCAGTCGGGCCGGGGTGCGCGCGACGGCGCGCACCAGCTCGCCGGCCGCGGTCGCGACGCCGAAAGCCTGATCGGCAGCGGCGCGGTCGAGGGTGCGCCGGTCGACATCGTCCACGCGCTCGAGCACCGGCGGCGGCGGCGCCAGCCGGAGGGCGGCGGCATCGGGCAGGTCGCGGGCGGGCCAGCCGGCGAGCACTTCGGCGACGGCGGGCCACACGGTAAGACGGTCGTGGACGAGGTCGGCGAGCAGGGCATCCAGAGCCGGTAGCAGGGCGGCGCGCACCTCGTCGGGGGCGCGGTCGACGAGGGCCGCGAGCTCCGGCACGCTCAGGGGGGCGTCGCGCTCCGCGGCCGTGGCCAGCGCGGCGAGGGTCGGTCGGCTCAGCCCGGCGAGGGTGCGGTCGATGACGGCGGCGTCGAGGAGGGCCTCGGCCAGGTCGAAGATGTCGCGCAGCCCGCCGGGGGCGATGCCCCGCTCGCGGATGACGCGCACGAGTGCGGCGTCGTCGAGCTCGCGCAGTCGCGCCGCGAGCGCGAGGGAGGCGGCGCTAGTTGCCGGCATCCTTGGCGGCCCGCGTCCGGCGCACAGCACTGACGACGAGCAGCACGATGATCAGCACGAAGCCGATCGGCAGGCCGATGAGCGGCAGGATCGTCACCGTCGGCCAGATGCCCTGCGCGAAGTCCTCGCGCTCGAGCCCGATGGCGGTGCCCGCGATGAGGGCCACGAAGGCGACCAGGCTGAGCACGACGATGCTCGCCACCATGTAGGCGAGCACGCGCTCCACACGGTTGCTCATCACGAACGACTCCTCCGGCACGCCCTCCAGGATAGGCCCCGAATCGTGAGCCTCCCTACCCCGCGACCTGGGGGCACGGCCGCGGGGTGCGCCGGGCAGGTATCCTCAGAGGTTGGATCACCGATCAAGGAGTGCGCGCATGCCTACCGGCAAGGTCAAGTTCTACGACCAGGAGAAGGGTTTCGGCTTCATCGCCAGCGATGAGGGCGACGAGGTTTTCCTGCACGCCTCCGCGCTGCCCGAGGGGGCGGTGGTCAAGGCGGGCACCCGCCTCGAGTTCGGCGTCGCCACCGGCAAGCGCGGTGCGCAGGCCCTCTCGGTGCGCATCCTGGATGCGAAGCCCTCGCTCGCGCGGGCCAACCGCAAGTCGGCCGACGACATGGCGATCATCGTCGAAGACCTCGTCAAGCTGCTCGACGGCATCGGCGGCAACCTGAGGCGCGGCCGGTACCCCGACGCCGCGCACGGGGCGAAGATCGCGGCCGTGCTGCGCCGCGTCGCCGACGACCTGGAGGGCTAGGCCCTCGTGGCGCGCACGACCAAGAAGGCCGCTGCCCGCGCCGCGGGCGGTGCCGCCGACCGGGCTGCCGTCGCCGCCGGCTCTGCGGCCGTCACCGATGCCGCCGCGCTCGAGGCGCTCGCCCGTGGGGCGCTCGGCGAGATCACCCGCCCGGCCCACGTCGGGGTGCTGCGCGACATCACCGTCGCTGACGATGTCGCGACGGTGCGCTTCGCGACGACGCAGGGCGGCTACCCCGGCTGGGTGTGGACCGTCGCGGTCGCCGTGAACCCCGGCATGGAGCCGAGCGTGCTCGAGACCGAGCTGATCCCGGCCGAGGGCGCCCTCGTCGCGCCCGACTGGGTGCCCTGGGCCGATCGGCTCGAGGAGTACCTCGCTCAGCAGGCGGCCGAGGCCGCGCTCCGCGGGGAGGAGCTCGAGGGCGACGAGCTCGACGACATCGAGGACGATGAGGACGACGACGAGGACGACGACCACGACGACGAGCACGATGACGACGAGCTCGTCGTGGACGACGATGTCGACGGCGTCGACATCGACCTGCACCTCGACCTGCACCTCGACCTGCACCCCGACCTGCACCTCGACCTGCACCTCGACTCGGTGGAGGACGAGGAGGAGTAGTCGGGGCGCCTCGCGCTCCTGACGCCGTCGGTCAGCGCGGGCGGCGGCGTGAGACGGCGAGCCCGAGGGCGCCGAGCACGAGTCCGACGGCGATCGTGCCGAGCACGGTCGGGCTCGAGGGCATCGCGCCGAGGGCGGTCATCCCGAGCACGATGACCAGGGCGAGCAGCCACAGGATGAGCCCGGCTCCGAAGGCGAGCGCGTCGTTGGTCGGCGCCGGCTCGGGGTGCGGGCGGCGCTCGTCGTGCGGCACGAAGAGCTTCATGGGCTCAGTGTGCCAGGTCGGAGCCGCCCCCGGTCGCGGAGGTCGCCGGGTCAGGTGGCCGGCACGGTCAGTCGGCGAGACGCTCGAGCACGTAGTCGATCGAGCGGGTGAGCTGCCGGATGTCGTCGGGCTCGACGGCGACGAAGGTCGCGATGCGCAGCTGGTTGCGGCCGAGCTTGCGGTACGGCTCGGTGTCGACGATGCCGTTCGCGCGGAGCACGCTCGCGAGCCGTGCCGCGTCGACCGACGCGTCGAAGTCGATCGTCACGACGACCGGCGAGCGGTGCTCCGGGTCGGTCACGAACGGAGTGGCGAGCGGGTGGGCGTCGGCCCAGCCGTAGAGGTGCGACGCGCTCTCGTGCGTGCGCGCGGCCGCCCACGACAGGCCGCCTTCGGCGAGCATCCACCGCAGCTGGCTGTCGAGCAGAACGAGTGTGGCGAGCGCGGGCGTGTTGAGCGTCTGGTCGAGGCGCGAGTTGTCGATCGCCGCCGTCAGCGACAGGAACGGCGGGATGTACCGGGCCGACCCGTCGATCGCGTACGCGCGCTCGATCGCCGCGGGGCTCATGAGCGCGAACCACAGGCCGCCGTCGCCCGCGAAGTTCTTCTGCGGGGCGAAGTAGTAGACGTCGGTCTCGGTGACGTCGAAATCGATGCCGCCGGCCGCGCTCGTCGCGTCGACCACCGTCAGCGCCTCGGGCGCGCGGCCGAACCGCCGCACCGGCGCGCTCACGCCGGTCGAGGTCTCGTTGTGCGGGTAGGCGTAGACGTCGACGCCGTCGACCTCGGTGAGGGTGCCGCGCGTGCCACCAGGGGTCTGCACGACGTGCGGGGTCTCGAGCCAGGGCGCCGAGGCGGAGGCGACGAACTTCGACCCGAACTCGCCGAAGTCGAGGTGCGCGCTGCGGCGGGTGATGAGGCCAGCGGCTGCGACATCCCAGAAGGCGGTCGAGCCGCCGTTGCCGAGCACCACCTCGTAGCCCTCGGGCAGGCGGAACAGCTCGCTCAGCTGCGCCCGCACACGACCCACGAGCTGCTTCACGGGGGCCTGACGGTGCGAGGTGCCCAGGATGCTCGCCGCCGCGGCGAGGTCGGCCAGCTGCTCCTTCCGGACCTTGGAGGGCCCGCATCCGAAGCGCCCGTCGGCGGGAAGGAGCGCGGCGGGGATCGTGATGTCGGCCATTCGTTCATCGTACCGAGCGCGCTCGGCCGCCCCGTCCGCCTGCCCGACCGCGTCGATTAGGCTAGGCAAGCCTCACCCGAGGCGTCCGCGGCAGCCGAGGGAGAGGAGCGCCATGACCGATCTCGTCGACACGACCGAGATGTACCTGCGCACGATCCTCGACCTCGAGGAAGAGCAGATCACCCCGCTGCGCGCGCGCATCAGCGAGCGTCTCGGGCACTCCGGCCCGACGGTGTCGCAGACGATCGCCCGCATGGAGCGCGACGGTCTGGTGCGCGTGGAAGGCGACCGGCACCTCGAACTGACTGACGACGGGCGGGCGAAGGCGGTGGCCGTGATGCGCAAGCACCGGCTCGCCGAGCGGCTGCTCGCTGACGTGATCGGGCTCGACTGGGCGCTCGTGCACGACGAGGCCTGCCGTTGGGAGCACGTGATGAGCGAGCAGGTCGAGCGCCGCATCCTCGAGCTGCTCGGCGACCCGGTGGAGTCGCCGTACGGCAACCCGATTCCCGGGTTGGAGGCGATCGGCGGCTCGGCCGCGAACGCCTTCCTCGACGGCGTCATCTCGCTCACCCATGCGGCGGCGGCGGGCGCGCGCGAGGGCACGATCCGCCGTTTGGCTGAGCCGGTGCAGGTGGACCCCGACCTCCTCCATCAGTTGCGCGAGGCGGGTGTGACGCCGGGTGCGGTCGCGCGGTTCCGGCCCGAGCCGAACGGCTACGTCAGCGTAGAGGTGCTTGGCCGGGCGGAGGGAATCGACCTTCCCGCCGAGGTCGCGCAGCACATCTACGTCGCCGAGTAGCCGTCAACTGCCCCAGGGCGGGCGGCGTGGCGCGCGCTGGTGTTCACGCTTTCGTCACCCGGGTGGGTTACCCTGACCCCGTGGTGCCGCAGAGGCACCCGAGGAGGGCTCATGGACAGGCGGCACGACATCCAAACCGTGGATGCGCGCGCTGTCTTCCGGATAGCCGCTCGCGCTCGTTGGGTCGCGCCCTGTCGCGGCCCCGCGCAATGAGCACTGTCGTCTCGGCGACAGTGCTTTTTTTGTGCCCGTGAGGGCAGGTGCGGCCTCGGCCGATGCGACACCACGACCCCGGAAAGAACGCCCGCAGGCCATGCGGGCCCGTTCGACAGGAGCCGTCGATGCGCACACTCGTTCTCAACGCGGGCTATGAGCCCCTCGCCGTCGTGTCCTTCCGCCGAGCCCTCGTGCTCGTGATGAACGGCAAGGCGACGGTGCTGGAGACGGATGGTGAGCATCCGGTCTTCGGCATCGACGATCGGTGGGATCGCCCGAGCGTGATCGTGCTGCGCCGCTATGTGCGGGTGCCGCACTCGCGCCAGGTGCCACTGACCCGCCGCGGGGTGCTGCGGCGCGACGGCCACCGCTGCGCCTACTGCGGGGCGTCGGCATCGACGATCGACCACGTGATGCCGCGCTCGCGCGGCGGTGCCGACTCGTGGGAGAACCTGGTCGCCTGCTGCCTGCGCTGCAACAACGTGAAGGGCGACCGCACCCCGGCCGAGATGCGCTGGCAGCTGCGCGTGGTGCCCAAGGCGCCGCACGGCACCGCCTGGCTCGTGCGCGGCATCGAGCGCCCGCAGCCCGATTGGGACGAGTACCTGGCGCCGCTCGCCGCCTGATCGCGGGATGCTCGGCCCGAGCCGTACTCCGCGCGTGCTCGGCGGCAGGTGTCGCCACCCGTTTTCGCAGTGTGCCTCTCGCGGTACATGCCGCCGGAGGCACATTGCGCTAGCCGACCGCGAGCATGCGGCGCAGGGCGTCGAGCTGCCGCTGCACGGTGTCGCGCGAGACCGCGGCATCCGGCTCGGCCGCGTCGAAGCCGTGATACGCGCCCTCGATGACGTGCAGCTCGGTGGGCACGCCCGCTTCGGTGAGGCGGCGTGCGTACTCGACGTCTTCGGCGTGGAAGAGGTCGAGGGTGCCGACGCCGATCCACGTCGGCGGCAGGCCGCGCAGCGCGGCGGGGCCCTGCTCGGCGCGGCGCGCCGGCACGGCGAGGGCGAGCTCGTCGGCGGAGAGCGGCGTGGCCTCGGGTCCCTTCGTGCCCGCGCCGAGGTACATGCCCCAGCCCAGGCGATTGCTACGCGGGTTCCAGAGCCGCAGCATGCGCGGGTGGGTGGCGGCGGCCTGCCCGGTGCGGTCATCCAGCATCGGATACAGCAGCACCTGACCGGCCAGCGCGACCTCGCCGCGGTCGCGAGCGCGCAGGGCGAGGGATGCGGCGAGCCCGCCTCCGGCGCTCTCGCCGATCACAGCGATGCGGGCGGGGTCGACGTCGGGTTGGGCGGCCAGCCATCGCAGCCCGGCTTCGGCATCGTCGAGCGGCGTCGGGTAGGGGTGCTCGGGCGGCATGCGGTAGTCGACGCTGATGGCGACCGCTCCGAGCTCGTCGGCGATGCGGCGACAGAGTCGATCGCCCTGCGTGGCCGAGCCGATGATGAGGCCGCCGCCGTGCAGGTGCAGCACGGCCGGGCGGCGCGCGCCCGCATCCGTCGCCGATGCCGAGGTCGGGCGGTGCACCCGCAGCAGCACGTCGCCGCCGAGGTCGACGAGCTCACCGTCAGTCGGCGGCTTCGTGCGACCGAGTCCGCTGACGAAGCGCAGCAGGGCCCGATTGCCCCGCGTGGCCGAGGTCGGCGGCATGAACCGCGCGCGCGTGAGGTCGGGGTGGAAGGCGGGGGAGTCGTCATTGACCATGCCCCGAATCTAGTTCGCCGCGGGGCTACCCTGGCCGCATGCCGGTGAGCCGTTTCGAGAGCCCGTTGACGGGAGGGCATCCGAACTCGCTCGGCAACACCCAGAGCGTCGTCGACGAGGTGCTGGCCGATCGGGCGCTGCTCGCCGAGCTCGTGGCCTGCTATCGCAGCGACGATGCCGTGGTGCGACTGCGCGTGTCGAGTGCGGTCAAGCGGGTGGCGCAGCGGCATCCCGAATGGGTGGCCGCCCACCTCGACGACTTGCTCGGCTGGGTCGCCCAGATCGACCAGGCTTCGACCAAATGGACGCTCTCGATTCTCTTCGTGCTGCTCGACGACTACATGACCCCGTCCCAGCGCGATGCGGCCATCGCCCTCATGCAGGCAAACCTGCACTACGACGACTGGATCGTGCAGAACACCACCGCCGACTCGCTCGCGCACTTTGCCCGGCAGCGCCCCGAGCTTGCCGCGTGGCTCGTGCCCGAGCTGCGCGTCTTGACGAGCAGCCGCCACAAATCGGTGCGCGGTCGCGCCGCGAAGTTGCTCGCGTCGCTGGCCACCCCCTCGCCGCAACCCGGCGAATAGACTGGATGCACCGCCTCTGTAGCTCAATGGAAGAGCAGTTCCGTCCTAAGGAAAGGGTTGGGGGTTCGAGTCCCTCCAGGGGCACTGTGTGATGTCTCAGGACATCGTGGACGGGTGAACCCCCAGCGGGAGGGTTCGCCCGTTTTTCACGTCTTGGCTTGGTAGCCCTTGTTCGGGTCGATCAGATGCTCGGCAAGCACTTCGCCGTCGGGGGTGATTGTGACGGCGTGCAGGCCGTGGATGAGGACGATCACGGCGGTGCGGGCCAAGCCTCGCCCGTAGCCGAGGTGCATCATGCGGTTGCCGAAACGCAGGGAGACTTTCCCGTGCGCGTCGATGGTGTCGTAGCGGACCCGCCAGATGTTTGGGTCATCAGGCTGCGTCGGTGCTGCTTTCGGGATCAGCGTGTAGGCGAAGGCGGGCGTGCGTCGGTTCAACGCCCGGTGCGGGCGGTGCTGGTTGTAGTGGTCAACGAACTCATCCAGCTCACGCTGCAGCTCTTCCAGGCTGCTGGCGGGCCGCATGGTCAGGCGCTTCTTCAGCGTCTGCCAGAACCGTTCGATCTTGCCTTGCGTGGTGGGCTTGTAAGGTTTGCCGTTCTTCTGGGTGATGCCGTGCAGGGCCAACAGTGTCTCGAACGCATTGCCAGAGGTGCGAGCCTTCAGGCCGCCGGCGAAGCGGGTGGTGAAGATGTTGCCGTTGTCGGTCAACGTTGCCGCGGGGAACCCGTGCACGGCGGCCGCCTGCTGGAAGGTGTCAGTGACGGTGCGGCCCGTGACGCGCAGGTGGCACGACAGATGCGTGACGAAACGGGAGTGGTCATCGATCCAACCGATGATCTCCACCTCTGACCCGTCGGCAAGGCGCCAGTGGGTGGTGTCGGACTGCCAAAGCTCGTTGGGTTGCTCGGCCGTGAAGCGTTGCCAGGAGGAACGGGGACGTTTCTGCGGTTGCGGCACGATCACCTCGGCGCTGCGCAGGATGCGCCAGATCGTCGACCGTGACAGGGTCACCTGCTCGGCGGCCAGGAGTGAGCAGACTGTGTCGGCGCCGGCATCCAGGCCGTCGGCAGTGAGCTGCGCACGCAACTGCAGCACGCGAGCGCGGATCGCGTCGGGTGTGCGGGCAGGCTGCGACCGCGGTGCCCTCGAGCGAGCAGTGAACGCGGCCTCCCCCTCGGTGAGCCACCGCTGATGCAGCTTATGGACCAGCGATTTCGACACCCCGTGGACGCGGGCGGCTTCGCGGTAGGACAGGCCCTGCACGGTGACGGCGAGGATCAGCACTTCCTGTTTGCTCACCCATCGACCCTGACCGGGTGTCCACGATGACGTGAGACATCACGGCGCAGGGTGGGTCACTGTCCACGATGTCGTGAGACAGGTGTCCACGATGTGCTGAAACCAGACACCTCCAGGGGCACTGCTATTCCGGTCGGCTATTCCGGTCGAGATCCCCACAGGTGCTCTTTCAGGGCGAGCAGCCGGCAAAAAGACTTGCCCCTCGTTCGCTCACGCGACTGGGCGCCATACTCGGTGATTCCTCCTTGATGTGTTGGCGGCTGCCGGCAATTTGTTGATGCGTCCTTAGGCTGGGTGGCTGGTCGCACTCTCATTCCCGCCCGCTTGTCCTCCGAAATGCCGACAGCGACGATCGCTCACCGATGCGTACATTGCGGAGTGATGCACCCTCGGGGCCTGACCCCGGTTCTTGGACACGCTGAATCCAGCACCTGGTGCTGGGGAAGCGAGATGATCGAAGAACCATGGCCAGGAAGAACTACTCCGAAGAGTTCCGTCGTGAGGCCGTCGACTTGTACGAGTCCACCCCGGGCGCCACGGTCCGCGGCATCGCCGAGGACCTCGGCATCGTCCGCGGCACCCTGCGGCACTGGCTCGAGGCCTACGGGACCGGCAAGAAGACCGCCGCTGACGGGACGTTGACCTCCAGCCCGCTGCAAGCCAAGACGTCCGCCGCGAGCTCGTCGGCACCGACGGACGAGACGCCGGAGCAGAGGATCGCCCGGCTCGAGGCCGAGAACGCGGCGTTGCGAGCGGAGACCACCAAGCTCACGACCGAGCGGGAGATCCTGCAGCGGGCGGCCAAGTATTTCGCCGGGGAGACGCGCTGGTGAGTCGCTTCCAGTTCGTCGCCGACAACTCCGCCACCTTCGAGGTGAAGCGACTGTGCGAGCTCGTCGAGATCGAGCGCTCGTCCTACTACGCCTGGCTCAAGGCCGCGCCGGCCCGCGAAGCCAGAGCAGCTGACGACGCAGCGCTGGCTGAGCGGATCAGAGCGGTCCATGCCGAGGACAACACTCAGGGCGCGCCGCGGATCACCGCCGAGCTCAACGCTCAACTCGGCGACAGCGCGGCTGCCGGTGAGCGGGTCAACCACAAGCGTGTCGCGAGGGTGATGCGCTTTGAGGGCATCCGCGGCTACATGAAGAAGCGCCGGGTCCGCACCACGATCCCCGAGCCGTCGGGGCAGAAGTACCCCGACCTGCTCAAGCGTGACTTCACCGCCGAGCGCCCCAACGAGCGCTATGTCGGCGACATCACCTACCTGCCGCTGGCCGACGGGACGAACCTGTACTTGGCGACCGTGATCGACTGCTACTCCCGTCGGCTGGCCGGGTGGGCCATCGCCGACCACATGCGCACCGAACTCGTCGAGGACGCCCTCAAGGCCGCCGCCGCGACCCGGGGCAGCCTCAAGGGCGCCGTGTTCCACAGTGACCACGGGTCGGTCTACTGCTCGAAGGCCTACGCCACGCTCTGCCGCAAGCTCGGCGTGACCCAGTCCATGGGCGCCGTCGGATCCAGCGCGGACAACGCCCTCGCAGAGTCGTTCAACGCCACGATGAAGCGTGAGGTTCTCCAAGACGCCGCCTGCTGGAGTGACGAGCTGACCTGCCGTCGGCAGGTCTTCAGATGGCTCGTCCGCTACAACACCAAGCGACGCCACTCGTGGTGTCGCTACACCTCGCCGGTCGCCTTCGAGACCGGCTACACCGCTACGCTGCGACCTGCTGCGTAATCACACCCCGTGTCCAAGATCCGGGGGTAGGGCCCCTCACCTCCTAGAGGTTGCGCGCCACCCCCCTTGCGCTGGAGTGTGTGATGGTTGCATGGTCGTCGATGGTTCGTGGACTCGGACTGGTAACCGGTTTCACGCTGATTGTCACTCTGGCAGTGATGCCGGGCACCGAGGACGTTGCGGCGGCCGCGCCGGAGACTGTGCCGGAATTAGACCTTGATGTCGCCCTGCCAGCCTTGGAGTCCACCCCCGCGGAGGCGGTGACCCCGACCATTCCGGAGGGCGACTTCAGTCTCGATCGTGCACCCGAGGCATTCGACCTGCCATTCCGGTCGTTCAACCGCCCAATGCTCTTGGATCTGGAGAAAATCGATCTCGAGAGCCTTGAAGTGATCAGTCGCGATCAGTTCACCACGACGTATGACGGTCCGAGCGGCGCCTCGATCGTGTCGATCGGTGAGGTGCCGCAGAACGTTGAAGTTGAGGGCGAGTGGGTGCCGATCGATGAGACACTTCAGAAAACTGAGACGGGGTGGGAGTCGGAGCTGCATCCGCTAACGCCGGAGGTGGCATCGTTCTCCAACGGCCAAGGCCACGTCCCGCTGAGTGGTGGTCTTTCGTTTCCACGCGATGATCAGCTGGCTGCAGTCTAGGCGGCCGTGATCTCGGGCAGCATCACCGCGTCCTCGACCGAGCTGGTGGCGGTGAGTTCGGCCATGGACGCTTCGGAAAAGTAACGGCGGTCGCCAGCTTCCCATTCGTCGTGCTGCTCGATCAAAACGGCGCCGGTCAGGCGCAGCAGGCTGGCAGTGTTCGGGAACACTCCGACGACGTCGGTGCGACGTTTGATCTCACGGTTCAGCCGTTCCAGCGGATTCGTCGACCAGATCTGCCGCCAATGCCGGGCGGGGAAGTGCTTGAACGCCAGCACGTCGGCTCGGGCATCGTGGAGCATCTGGGCAGCCTTGGGGTGAACGCGGTCGATCATGCGAGCAACCTCCTCGAACTGCGCGTCAATATGCTCAGCGTCGGGTTGGGCGAAGATCGTGCGGATGATCGAGGCCACCATCTCCTGCCGACCCTTAGGCAGGACGGTGAGCACGTTGCGCATGAAATGCACGCGGCACCGCTGCCAGGCCGCTCCCTGCACCACCACCGCGATAGCTGCTTTCAAACCCGCGTGCGCGTCGGAGATCACCAGCTTCACCCCGGAAAGCCCTCGAGCTTTCAACGATCGCAGGAACGCTTTCCAGAACTCCTCCGTTTCGCTGTCGCCCACGTCAAAGCCGAGCACCTGACGGTGCCCGTCAGCGGTGATCCCGATCGCGACCACAACCGCTTGAGACACCACCCGCCCGTCGATGCGAACCTTGCAATAGGTGGCGTCCAAGAAGACGTAGGGGTAGGCGATCTGAGACAGGGATCGGTCGCGGAATGCCGCAACCGTCGCGTCCAGGCCGGCGCAGATGCGAGACACCTCGGACTTCGAGATGCCCGTGTCGGCGCCGAGCGCCTTGACCAGATCGTCAACCTTGCGGGTGGAGACGCCGTGCAGGTAGGCCTCCATCACCACGGCGAACAGCGCCTGATCGACCCGGCGGCGCCGCTCCAACAACGACGGAAAGAAACTGCCGGCCCGCAGCTTCGGGATCCGCAACTCCAGATCTCCCGCAGTGGTCGACAGGGTGCGCAACCTCGCCCCGTTGCGAGTCGCAACGCGCTCGGCGGTGCGCTCGTAGGGTCCGGCGCCGATCACCGACGCGGCTTCGGCGTCGATCAGTTCTTGGTAGAGCCGTTCGGTCATCTGACGGATGCGGTCGGTGGTGTCGGTGAGTTTCAGCTCGGCGAGCAGCTGAAGCAGGGCAGACTGATTGAGGGCCATCGTGCGATCTCCTGTCGTGAGTAACTTGGTCGTTCTCACTGACCATCGCACGGTGGCCCCTCACGTCAACGACACGACGCTCAGGACCGGAAAGTCCACCACCCCACGGGACTCAGGCACGGCCAAGTGCTCTCAGTGTCTGACGGCGAGTTCGCGGTGTCGTGGCGGCTGATCGGCGCGGCGACAAAGAAGGGCGCCGTGGGTGTATCGGCCGATGGGGAGCAAGGCCCGGTCCGATTCCAGGATGTTCTCGACGGGGTTGACCTCGTGTACGACATTGAGCCGTCCGCAGTCAAGGAAGTCATGGTCGTGCAGGAGCCTCCGGCGGATGCTCCGCAGTACGAGTGGCTACTGACCGCTCCGGGACTCACGGTCGACGGGGACGGCGCTGGCGGGTTTGTGCTTCGCGATGACACGGGCGAGGTGCGGTTTTCGATTCCGACACCGGTGATGTGGGATTCGGCCGGCATCAACGGGGTGCGAGAGCCCGCGATGGCGATCGTCGACGCCACCGTCGAGCGGCTGAGGGATGACTGGCTGTTCACTCTTGAGCCGGACCAGGCATGGTTGACCGATCCGGAGCGGGTGTATCCGGTACATGTTGACCCGTCAACGTCGTGGGGGCCGAGCAACCGCCGCTCATACAAGTCTGACGGTGTTGTGCAGTCGGGCGCGACGTGGTTCGGCAATCCTTGGCAGGCGAACCAAGCCTTGTATTGGCGGGGTTGGGCGCAGTATCCGCTCAACAACATTGCGGGCAAGTACGTCGTGGACACCGCCATGAGCCTCGGCTACACAACTGGCACGACGACGTGTCAGGTTGGCTACCTCGGGTCCGGATCCTCCAACCCGACCAGTGTCTCCAGTTACGGGTCAACTGTCTCGTCGTTCACTCTCTGTGGCGGAAGCGCATCAGCGAGCAGCAACACAGAGGACGGTCTTGACTCAACGATTGCGGGCTGGGTGCGCAATGGTACCTACACCCGCTGGGTTGGGTTCCGCAGCAGCGCCGAAGCGAACACGGGGTACAGCTACAAGGGGGCGAACTCGTCCCTGGTGGTGGTGTACGCGAACTACCCCGCGGTCACCGGCGTGACGTCGCCCACCCCGACCGGCGGTGTGACGGCTCCTCGTTCTCCCGAAATGCATGCCACCGGCAGCACCAACAGTGGTACCGCGTTGCAGTTCCGCTATCAGTTCGAGAAGACCGGAGGCGTCGGAAACGGCGCAGGCGCGGGCACGTTCGCCACCATCGACTACGACACGGGATGGGTGAACTCCGGGGTCTTCAAGATTCCCTCGAACGCTTTGGAGTCAAACACCGCATACCGATATCGGGTGATGGTGAAAGATGGCAATGACGGTCAACTTGGCAATGACACCCAAAGTGACCCGATGACAAATACGGCGTGGCACTTCGTGACGCAGGCCACACCAGACATCCCTCAGTCGACTTCTGTGCCGGCTGACGAGACTGTTGTGACAACAACGAGTCCGCAGTTCCGAGTCGACTATGTTCCGGACCCGGACAGTGCCATCCCGGTGCGCTACCGGTTCGTGGTCGCCACGGGTGCCGATGGCCGGTTGGGGACCGTGGTGAACTCCGGCTGGCTTGATGCGCCAAGCACGATGCCCGGAATGGACGTGACATGGACGCCGCCAGCCGGGTCACTGCAAGACGGAGTGTCATACACGTGGCGGGTGTGGGCATCGGATGGCGTCGATGAAATCGAGCAACCGTGGGTCGGACGCTTTACCGTGAACATGCGATTGGGCACCACCGGTCCGTCGCCGTTCGACACTGCCGGGCCTGCGTCGGTGAACTTGGCGAACGGAAACCTCGCCTTGTCGTTTTCGTCCCCGACGGTGACGTCGGTGGGTGGGCCGATGGGGTTGGCGTTCAGCTACAACTCTCAGGCCGACCCGAACGCCAACCGGGGGCTCATCGGTTCCTACTACAACGCTCTGGATCCGGGCCAAACGTCGACGTCGACTTTCGCGATCGGCTCGCGCACTCCGATCTTGACGCGGACAGACCCGGTTGTGGACTTCAACACCTTGGACGAGGTTGCGCCCGGACTGCCCGAGGACCACTGGATGGCTCGGTGGGAGGGTTTCGTCACCGTTCCCACCACAGGCCAGTACACATTCGGTGCCTTCCGAGATGACGGCGTCCGTATCTGGGTTGACTCGAATGCGACCACACCGAATGTGATGGATCAGTGGAACGCGTCCCCGGCCGTTACCCAATTCGGCACTCCGGTGACCTTGCAGCAGGGCTCGGCGACGCAGATCAAGATTGAGTACTACGAGCGACTTGGCGCAGCTGTTCTGCAGCTTCGTGTCAAGGGTCCTGGCCTGCCTGCCGAGGGTGTGCCGGTGCCTGCGGACTGGTTCACCAAGCGCATCCAGTACCTGCCCGGAGGCTGGTCGAACTCGGGCCCGATCGCTGGCGCTGGCGGCTCGTACGTTTCGGCGGTGAAGAACAGCTCAACCGTCACCCTGACTGATGTCACCGGCGGAGTGCACACCTACACGCGCAAGTCCGACGGCGGCTTCCGAGCGCCGGCTGGACAGTACGGGGTGCTGGCTTTGGATGCGGCAGGTCTCATCACCCTGACTGAAGGTGGCACCGTCCATCAGTTCGATGCCTCGGGGAAGGTGACGTCGGTGACGACGGTCGCGGATGCAAAGAAGCCAGCTACAGCATCCATCACCTATCGGGCTAACGGGGTTCCCAGTGTGATCAGCGACCCGGTCGCCGGTGGAACGAACCGTGCGGTGCGATTCGTGTATCAGGGGGACGTCATCTCCGACATTCCAGGGCTCGGACCGGCCGACGCGGGCACCGGAAACTCTGCCTGTGAAGACCCTGACGCTGCTGGGCTGGCTGCGCCGCCTGACGGGTTCTTGTGTCGGATCGTGTACCCGGACCATGTAATCGGTGGCGTCGATGTGGGCAACGGCCAGTTGGTCGACAACTCGACCCAGTTGTTCTACAACGAACACGGTCAGCTCGCAGAAATCCGCGACCCGGGAGGAGAGCGGGTCCGTTTCGGTTACACCGATGGGCGCTTGACAACCATCATCGATCCGCTGGTGAACGACTGGATCGCGGCAGACCCCGCCACGCGGACGGCCCTTGAGAACATCGTTTCGACAACGATCGAGTACCAGAACACCAAGGTCGCGTCGGTGACCCTGCCCGCACCAGACGGAGCCACCGCCAGTCTTCGCCCGCAGACGACCTACACCTACACCGAAGGCGCGACCGCGGTGAACGTGGCAGGGCTTGACTTGAGCTCCCGTCCGCTGGGAACGAATGCGCGTGAAGTCACCTATGACTCCGGGTGGCGAGCGACATCAGCGACGTCGGCCTTGGGTTTGACGTCATCCCAAACGTGGAGTGGCGAGGACCAGCTGCTATCCAGCACCGACGCCTCTGGGCGGATGTCGACCACCATCTACGACTCCTACACCGACCTGCCAACCGACTCGTACGGGCCGGCACCGATCGCGTGCTTCACCTCGCAACGCACGCCGACCTCGGCTGCAGGGTGTGCGACGATGCCGCACTCGACGACCTCATACGACGAAGGCCTGCAGGGTCTGCAGGTGACGTACTTCGCCACCAACTCCTTCTCGGGCCGACCCTTCGACTTCGGCCTCGGCCTCTCTGGCGGCACCGGCAACCTGGCCTCCCGCGACTGGGGCGCTGGTTCACCGGTGACTGGCTTGTCGGCGGACAACTTCTCCTTGCGCATGCACGGGGTGGTGACGTTCCCCAGCGCCGGTAATTGGCAGTTCCGCACCACTATGGATGGCGGCGGCCGCCTCTATCTTGATGACAACCTGATCATCAACGACTTCCCCGTTGATGCGGTCGCGTCGACAGTCAACAGTCAGATACTCACGGGCATCGCTGCGAACGAGCAACGGCGCATCCGGTTGGACTTCTACGAGCGCACCGGCGATGCAGAGCTCACGTTGCAATGGAAGAAAGAGACCGAGTCAACGTGGGTGAACGTTCCGGACTCGGCACTGCGGCCCGACTTCGGCCTGGTCACCTCCACCCTCACGCGAGACCAAGTGCTGCCCGGTAGCGCCATCGACTCGACGGCGGTCACCAACCTCACCACGGCAACCTCATACGGCAACCGACCCTGGCTGGGGGCGCCGACCGCGACCACGGTTGACCCGGGCGGTTTGGCACTCACCACGACGACGAGCTACGAGACACCCACGACAGCGGCGAACTCCTGGCTACGACGCCTGACTCGTGACCTCCCGTCAGGGACCGCGTCGCGCACCACCTCGGTCTACTACAACGACACCGAACAAGCGGGCGCGAACGACTGCGGGTTGCCGTCGAACACACCGCAGTTCGGCATGTTGAAGCAGATCACCGGACCCACGCCTGCCTCCGGACCAGCTGTGACGACTCGGTTCATCTACGACAAGGTCGGTCGCGTTGTCGGCAGCAAGACCGGGTCTGACCCGTGGTCGTGCGTCACCTTCGATGTGCGCGGACGCACGGTCACGAGCACGGTCGGTGTTGCCTCGCCGAACCTGCGGACGGTGACCAATAACTACGCCGTCGCCGGTGACCCCTTGGTGTCGTCCGTGACAGATTCGGCGGGAACGATCACTGTCAGGGTCGACCTGCTCGGTCGCACTGTCGCCTACACCGACGTGTGGGGCGTGGTGACGACTCCGACGTTCGAAGCCCAGACAGGTCGCGTGCTTACAACGACGATCACGCCCACCTCCGGGGCGGCGATCGTCTACAACTACGACTACGACGTCGACGGCAAGGTGCTGACTGTCTCCACTCCTGCGCACCCGGGCCCCCTCGCAACAGCCGCCTACAACCCCAACACCGGTGAGTTGACCGGTGTGACCTACGGCAACGGGTCGTCATTGACGGGCCTGCAACGCTCCCCGTCGGGGGCGCCGCTGTCGATGGAGTGGGCATTCCCACAAGCTGGCGGTCAGCCGCAGGCGTCGGTGGTGGAGCAGGTTGAGCGCACCCGTGCGGGTCGCATCGTCGCCAACACCGTCACCTCCGGCTCGCAAAGCTACAGCTCGTGGTATCGGTTCGATGGAGCATCCCGGATGACGCAGGCGACCCTGTCGCTGAATGGCGCAGTTGATCATGTGCTCAACTATGGGTTCGGTTCGGCGGGCACAGCCTGCTCCGGCTTCACGGGTGCGGTAGCGAATGCGGGTGCGAACGGTAACCGCACCACGTTCAGTGATGCTCACACCACCGTGGTGGAGGGTGTGCCGACCACGACGACCTCGTCGACGACCTATTGCTACGACGCAGCCGACCGGCTGCTGGGTTCTGTGGTGTCGGGAGATCTGATCCCGGAGGCGAACCCGGTCGCTGATGGCCTTGCGGCATCGGAGTTGGCGTATGACGCGCGCGGCAACACCACGAAGTTGGCTGATCAGTCGCTGGTGTTCGACCTCAGCAATCGGCACGTGTCGACTACGGTCACGGCAGGCAGTGACGCCACGAAGGTGTCGTACCTGCGTGATGCGACGAACCGGATCGTGTCGCGCACGGTGACTGTCAACAATGTCGACACGGAGACAACCCGGTACTCGCACACGGCGACCGCTGATGTGTCGGGTTTGGTGGTGGATGCTGCCACCGGGGCTGTTCGTGAGTACACGGTGTCCCTTCCCGGCGGTGCCGCTGTGCGGTTCGTGCTGGGTTCTAACGCGCGTGAGCAGTGGACGTATCCGAACATGCTCGGCAGCGTGATTCTCGAAGCCGACGGCGACGGCGTTCGCAGCGCGACCGTCGTCCGGTATGACCCATGGGGGCAGCCGATCGACCCGCTCACCGGGCGCATCGGCACGGCGACCGCGGATGACACGGTGATCGACAACGCTGAAGGGGATGCGGACTATGCGTTCGTCGGCGGACACCGGAAGCTGTATGAGCATCAAGGGTCGGTGGCTGTCATCGAGATGGGGGCACGGGTGTACGTGCCGGCGTTGGGACGGTTCCTCTCGGTGGACCCAATCGAGGGTGGGGTTGATAACGCATATGTGTATCCGACGGATCCAGTCAACAAGCTTGACCTGACCGGAATGTTCAGCTGGGACTCAGTGGGGAATGCGCTGGCTGACTTCGGTACGGCAGCACTGGACTTCGGAAAGGCGGCGCTCGACAATCCGCTAGTGCGCGCGGTGCTCGTGACTGCTGTGCTTGTCGTCGCATGTACCAACCCGATCACTTGCATTGCTGCGGGCGCAGTAGCCGGCACAGCTCTGGGGGCGGCGAACTGGGCGGTGAATCATCAAGATGAGAATCTTGGCGACCACCTGCTACGTGGCGCCGTGGAGGGGGCCACGGTGGCCGCTGGTGGCCTCGTAAGGGCGGGGGTTGCGAATGTGGCGCGGCTCCAGCCTGCGAGATTCAGCTTCCTCAACATGGTTTCTCGTAGGCCAGTGATTCGGCCAGGCCCACTTCACTCCGCACAGCGACCAGTGTTCAATACATGGGGCCAGTCATTCGCACGAGTTATCGTGACAGCTCAGCGTGGTCGGACCGCAATCTAGCGAGCCTTTCCGAATGCAGCGTTCAATCAGGACTCGATAAAGGTGATGAAATGGCGAGAAAAGATCGAGGCGACCATAGGCGCTCAAGGTTGATTGCTGTAGCAGCAGCGGTCCTTCTGGTCGGACTCGCCTGCTTGCAGTTCCTGGTCATCCTCGTTCCGGAAGCGGGGCCTTATCTCGGTCCCGTACTGTTTATGATCGCGCTTGGCGTTTTGTACGTTATCGCTCGTGTCGTTGCCAAGAGAGACGCGCTCAAGGAGGCCGCGCGCTTGGCTGAGGTCGATGGTGCCCAGTGGTATCCGAGCCGGGTAAGGCAATCTCGAGGCTCAGGTTGGGCCTGGCGCGCGGTCTCTCTCGGCCCGAGGATAGTTCGTATTGGCCAGGGAAAGGAATCGGAAGCGCGACTTGTCCTGGTCTCTGCGAGAGTCGTCGCCTCTGATGCTGAGCGCGATCAGGGGCCGAGTTGGGTTGAATTCATTGGGGAACATGGCTGCCTGGACGTTGTTCTCTTCGACCCGAGGGGAACAAGGCTGACCAGAGCTGACCATGAGCGCGCCCTACTCGAGGCGGGGATTCTCGTCGAATGAAGTCTGCGTGATCGATTTGAGCAAAGAGGTTGATGAAGCTTCATGTGCTTCCTTCTTCGTTGCGGAGTTCTCTGCGAGCAGCTGATGGCCTAATCACTACAGCGCGGATTTGCAATGCATTCAAGATCGTGTGATTTTCGAGACCAAGCTGAATTGCAATCGAGGCGCTGGACAGCCCACGTCCGTAGAACTCGGCGGCTTGGGCAATCTGGGACTCGTTCATCCCGCGTGAAGTGTCGATGCCGCGCTCGGCAAGGCTGTGAGGCACCGTTGTGCGCGAGAGCACGACCTCGGCAGAGACAACTCGAACTTCGCTCATCGTGTCGGCGCGTGAGCTTAAGCAGTTCAGTAGCTACGAGCCGGCTGAGGCAATCGTTCGTCTCCTGGAGGTGTTCGAAGACAACGAGCGGCACACATGGAACTTGGAACAGGCGCTTCGGGGGCAACCTGAAGGAGAGCACCTGGTCGCCGTCCTAGCCTGACTGCGCATTAGCCCTGTCGCGACTGCAGCGACGAATTCATCTCTTTGAAAGCTCCTCGGGTCACGATCGTGGAGACTGGTGAATGTTGAAGTGTCTTTTCCACTTCAGTCCGTTCGATTCGGCTGTTGGTGGACTGCCGGTCTGATCGCAACGCTGCGAGCTCGCAACGCTTTCAAGATCGTGTGGTTGTCGAATCCCAGCCGCTGTCCGATGGCGGCGCTCGAGAGCCCTTGTCCGTAGAGCGCGGCTGCAGCGGAGATCTGTGCGTCGGTCATTCTGCGGGATGCGTCGATTCCGTGTTCGGTGAGGATGCGTGCGACAGTCGTGCGGGACATCTGGAGATCTCTGGCAACGGTTCGGATGTTGCGGACAGTGAGGTAGCGAGTCACGACGAGGTCGACTTCATGCGCTCGAAGCTGACGTGCTCGCCGGCTGGGCGAGCTGCTGGCCTGCTGCGGCTCACGTGACTCCGATCGGAAGAGTAGGTTCTGAGGTGTGGTGACACCTGGTGCGGGGTTCGAGTAAACCTGTAGCAGGTGCACCGACCGGAATATCCGACCGGAATATCTGAACGGGTTTTCATCAGCAGTGTTGTACGCCTTTCGGCGCCGCTCGGGATCGCATTTGTCAGAACATGGAGCCGAGGTCGGAGCCGACGGAAGGATAGGTGGCCGTCACGGACTTCAGCTGTCGGGTGGTGAGTCCGAGCTTGATGGCGAGGCCAAACGTGTTGATCACTTCTGAATAGCCTGGGCCGAGTAGGTGCGCCCCGAGAATCAAGTCGGTCGCTGGATCTACGATCACCTTCGTGGCGGCGGTAGTCTCACCGATTCGGTAATTGCTGTACCAGCCGCTGGTGTCGTGGTAGCGCACAGAAATCTCTCGACCATCGCGTGCAGCTTCTTGTTCGAGCATCCCGACCCGGTTTAGTTCTGGAATCGTAAACACCGTCGAGGGCACGCCGGCGTAGTCGGGCACGGTCTCGATGCCTTTGAGCATGTTGGATGCGGCGACCTTACCTTCGACGACGGCCACCGGCGTCAGGCGTTCGCCCGGGGTGCCCGCCGCGTCACCTGCTGCATAGACGTACGGATTGCTACGGCTCTGCAAGTGCCCGAAGACGTCAATGCCCTGTGGCCCGTGCGCGATATCGGCTGCCTCCAGATCGAGGCCGTCGAAGTTGGGTACGCGGCCCGCTCCGTGCACCACAAGGTCGGCGTCGATGTTGGACGTCGCGCGGTCCCGCTCGATTGCAACGTGAAAGCCCGTGGAGGTGTGCGTGACTGCGCTCACGGAGGTGCTGTGGTGCACTCGTATTCCAGCCTGTTCGCTGCGGCGCACAAGCAGATCTACGAGGTCCGGGTCGAATGCGCGCAGCGGCTTTGTGCCGTGGTCGATGATCACGCACTCCACGCCAGCGCGCGCTGCGATGTGCGCCAACTCGAAGGAAACAAACCCGCCGCCGACGAACACGATTCTTCTGGGCAGCGCTTCGAGGTTCAGGAATTCGGTGCTGTCGACCAGAAGCTCCTGGCCGGAGAACTCGAGCGGCCGAGGGCGGGCTCCGGTGGCGATGAGAAATCGTGCTGCGGAATGCTGTTCGCCGTTGATGTCGACGTGATGGCGGCTGACGAATCGGGCATCGCCGTGGAACGTGGACACACCGTTCCGTTTCAGCGTGGACTCCATGGCGCCTGGAATATCGTCGGTGAAGCCGTGCTTGTGCCGCATGAGGGCGGGCCAATCGAGTGTGAGGCCATTCTGGTTAACGCCTTTGCCGTGCATGAGGCGTGCATCGTCGATGATTTCGGCGCCTCGGCGGAGAATTTTCTTGGGGTCGCAGCCGCGAAGAGCGCAGGTGCCTCCGTAGGGAAGGGTGTCGACGATGCCGACTTTCCAGCCTTGGGACGCGCAGCGGTTGGCCGCAGTGGTCCCTGCCATCCCGGCACCGATGACGAACAGGTCGTACTCCGCGTTCACAGTGCGACTCCATCGTGCTGTGCGGTGATCGCCATGCGCAGTTGTTCCAGAGTGGGGGCGCCAGCGCGACCTGCGGGTGTGCTGTACACACGGCAGGCCAGGCCGACGGGTGCCGACGAGTCGGCGAACGGGTCCACTCCGTCGACGAGAATGCTGGGCGAGCCGCGGAAGCCGAGCTTCTCCGCGTCATCGAACGTTTCGACGAGCCGGTGAAGAACGGTGATGTCGGGGCGTTCGGAGGCGATCGTCGCCAAGCGCTCGGCGGCAATCGACCAATTCGGGCAACCAGTGAAGTACTGCAGCGTGATCTCCATTCCCGGAGAATAAACCTTGTAGCGCGATGCAAGGTCAAGTGGTGAAATGGAGCCCATGAAGATCGGCGACCTGTCCAACGTCAGCGGTGTTCCCTCACAGACAATCCGTTTCTATGAGCGACGAGGACTTCTTTCGCCCTCTGCGCGTGAAGGAAATGGCTATCGCCGCTATGACCACGCGGCCGTATCGCGACTGAACTTCATTCGATCCGCGCAATCGGCGGGTCTCACCCTTGCTGAGATCGCCAGTGTGATCAACATCCGCGACGCGGGCGAAGCGCCCTGCGCTCATGTCTCAACTCTGCTCGAGGAAAAGCTCGATGAGGTGCAGCGGCGGCAACGTGAGCTTGCTGTCTTGGAAGCTGAATTGAATCAATTGATCGCGGCGGGTCGAGACCTCGACCCGACCGACTGCGAACCGGGGGGCGTCTGCAGCGTCATCGTCTCGACGGGAGGCTGACCCTTTAGGAGACGCTTCCTGAATCACCCTCTCGCCTTTGAGCGGCCGCCAGCCTGATCCTGACGCCGCGGCTTCGCAGCCCCTTCAAGATCGTGTGATTGTCGAAGCCTAACTGCTTGCCGATCACGGCACTCGACTGGCCACTTTCGTAGAGTTCGACGGCGATCGCTATCTGGCCCTCGGTCATCCTTCGTGACGCGTCGATTCCGCGATCGCTCAGGATTCGGGCCACGGTAGTCCGGGAAAGGCCGAACTCGGCGGCGACGGTTCGAACGTTGCGCACCGCGAGGTAACGGGTCGCGACAGCTTCTGCTTCGTCAGCCCTCAGTTGGCGGGCTCGCCGACGAGTTCCGGTTGTCGAACTTTCCTGGTTGCGGGGGCTCGAGCGGAAGAGTAGTTCTTGAGGTGTGATGACCCCAGGTGCGGGGTTCGAGTAAACCTGTAGCAGGTGCACTGTGTGATGTCTCAGGACATCGTGGACGGGTGAACCCCCAGCGGGAGGGTTCGCCCGTTTTTCACGTCTTGGCTTGATAGCCCTTGTTCGGGTCGATCAGGTGCTCTGCAAGCACCTCCCCGTCGGGGGTGATCGTGACGGCGTGGAGGCCGTGGATGAAGATGATCACGGTGGTGCGGGCCAAGCCGCGCCCGTAGCCGAGGTGCATCATGCGGTTGCCGAAGCGCAGGGTGACCTGTCCCGGGTTCCGTGGAGTGTTTCGGTTTGATCATGCCGCCGTCACAGCACTCTTGTGAAGGGTCTCGAACTCGTCCGGGCTGAGGTAGCCCAATGCCGAGTGGCGGCGGCGCCGGTTGTAGAACCCCTCGATCCACTCGAACATCGCCGTGGCCAGCTCGCGTCGCGTGCCCCACGCTCGCCGGTCCAGCAGCTCGATCTGCATGGAGCCCCAGAAAGACTCCATGAGCGCATTGTCATAGGCCGAGGCGACCTTCCCCATCGAGCCCATCAGCCCCGCCTCGCGCATGCGCGTGCCGAACAGCCAAGAGGTGAACTGACTGGGCTCAACCGGTGGAAGCAACACCTGATCGGAGGGTGTTGTGGGAAGACCATCGAACTGGATGAAGGAAGTGACCGGGCGAGCGCCGATGCGGTCACCTGGCGCACCATCGCACCCGCGAGTGAAGGAGCGTGAGTTCTGGACGAAGATCAGCACCGGCTTGCTCCCGACGGAGGCGGGCGTCGCGATCGGCGTGGCTCCAGTCTTGGGGTCGCGGTGGTTCCGACAATCAGGCGGTATGTCACCGTATTCATGGCCGGCGCAGTCGGGCCGGTATCTCTCGCTGGCGGAACGCGAAGAGATCGCGATCCTGAAGGCAACAGGCGCCGGGGTGCGCGCGATCGCCAGAGCGCTGGGACGCGACCCATCGACGATCTCGAGAGAGTTGCGGCGGAACGCCGCGACGCGGGGCGGGAAGCTGGACTACCGTGCCTCGGTCGCGCAGTGGAAGGCGGAGTTGTTCGCCCGAAGACCGAAAGTCGCCAAGCTCGCCGCGAACCCTCAGCTGCGTGAGTACGTGCAGGAGCGGCTCTCTGGCCAGATCCGACGGCCTGACGGGAGCGTTGTCGTGGGCCCCGTGTCGCCGCAGTGGATCGGGAGGAACAAGCCTCACCGGAAGGACCGCCGATGGGTGTCGGGGTGGAGTCCGGAGCAGATCGCGAACCGGATCGCGCTCGACTTCCCCGATGATGACAGCATGCGCATCAGCCACGAGGCCATCTATCAGGCGCTGTTCATCGAGAGTCGCGGTGCGCTGAAGCGCGAGCTCATACTGTGTCTGCGCACCGGGCGAGCGCTGCGCATGCCGCGGGCACGGTCCAAACGGGTTCCATGGGCTCACGTCACCGCCGACGTCCTGATCAGTGAGCGGCCCGCGGAGGCGGAAGACCGGGCCATCCCTGGCCACCACGAGGGCGACCTCATCATCGGCATCAACAGGTCCGCGATCGGCACCGTGGTGGAACGCACCACGGGGTTCGCCACGCTCGTTCATCTGCCCCGTGAGGACGGATGGCGCGAACAGCCGATCGTCAAGAACGGGCCGGCGCTATCCGGCTACGGTGCGCTGTCGATGAACCGGGCGTTGGCGGCAGCGATGAGCACCTTGCCGGCGGAGCTCAAACGCTCGCTGACCTGGGATCGTGGGAAGGAGATGTCTGCTCACGCCCAGTTCGCGATCGACACCGGCTTGACGGTCTACTTCGCAGACCCGCACAGCCCCTGGCAGCGCGGCACGAACGAGAACACGAACGGGCTGCTTCGGCAGTACTTCCCGAAGGGCACCGACCTCTCACGCTGGACCCCGGACGACCTCGCCGCCGTCGCACACGCGCTGAACACGCGACCCCGAAAGCGACTCGGCTGGCGAACCCCCGCTGAGGCCCTGGACGAGCACCTACACTTGCTGCAAACAGGCAGTGTTGCGACGACCAGTTGAATTCGCCCTGAGTGCCGCGGTCGGAGTGCAGAACGGTGCCCTCGGGGCGGCGCCTGATGCGAGCCATATCGACCGCGTCGAGCACGAGCTCGGTGCGCAGATGGTCCGCGATCGACCAGCCCACGCAACGACGCGAGAAGACATCGATCACCGCAGCGCAATAAACCCATCCCTCGCCCGTGCGATGCTGCGTGATGTCGGTCACCCAAAGCTTGTCGGGCCGATCCGCGACGAACTGACGCTGCACGTGGTCCTGGAACACTGCCGGCAGCCTGTTGCCACCGCTGCGCCGCCACCGGCGATGATGCACGCCCTGCAAACCGGCCTGCCGCATCAGCCGCTCCACTCGGCCATGACCGATCGTGAGCTGGCGACCCAAGCGCAGTTCGGCGTGCACGCGCCGAACCCCGTAGGTTCCTCGCGAGTCACGGTGAATCTCATGCAGGGTTGCCGTCAGTGCTTTGTCGGCTGTTTCTCGTCGCGATGGCGGCCGCGATTTGGCTGCGTGGTAGCCGGACTCGGATACGTGCAGCACCCGGCAGGCCACCGCGGCAGGAACCCCTTCCGCGGCCAGGTCACGGACCAGCCGGAACGTCATATTGGGAGGACGTTCTCTTTCGCGAAATAGGCCGCGGCGCGTTTGAGTATCTCGTTCTCCATCTCGAGCCGGCGGATCTCGCGCCGCAACTGGGTCAGCTCGTCGCGGTCGCCGGTGGTGATGCCGGGCTGTTCCCCGTCGTCGATCCGCGCTTGCCGGATCCAGTTCGCAATCGTGGTCGACGCGACCCCGAGCTGCTTGGCCAGGGCATCCATCGACACCCCACCGGAGCGATACAACTCCACGGCTCGCTCTCGGAACTCGCGCGGGTAGGCGTTATTCTTCGCCATCAGGACTCCAATCCACGGGCCTTAGCCCGATGCTAGGACTCCACGGAACCCGGGACAGGTCAGTGCGACAACCGCACCGTGGCACGCGGCGTTGCAGTCGCCATCAGCCCCCGACTGCCTGTCGCGATCGCCCGGGACTCCGTCGAACACACCTGGCCGGGCTACATCGCAGGCTTCGACTCGCTCGTGCGCGACCCAGAGTGGACTGACGCACTTGACGACCTGGCGGCGCGGAATGTCCCGGTGCGGCTGGTCGACGGCGACAAGGACCCAGTCCCCGTTCCCGGTCGTGCTGACGAGCTCGCCGCGCGGTTTGCGAACATTTCGGCCGCACGCCGACTAGGCGGTCATCGCCTGCCGCTCAGCGACCCGATCGGCTGTGCATCGATCGTGCGCGCCGTTCTCAGCGAACATGGTGCATCGGATTCCTGAGGTGTGAGAAGATACCCCCTGGAGGTATGACAGATGCTTCGGCGCTTCGGCTACGTGCTGCTGATCGCAATATTCGCGGTCGTCGGCGTCGCCATGGGCGCTCATGGATCGACCCCTGCCGGTCATTCGACCGCTGCTTCGAGCTCGGTCGCTGGTTCTGCCATGTCTGTGGAGCACAACCACGCTGACACTGTCGCTCCGCACTCTGACGCCACTGCGCCACAGGGTCAGGATGCTCCGTGCGCGGATTGTGCCGGCGATCACGCCGCGCTCCTGATGGCATGCGTATTTCTGGCGCTCATCGTGGTCGTCAGCCTGGTTCTCCCACTGGTGGCTCTCCGCTTTGGCGTCGTGGCCCCGGGCGTATCGACACTGGACAGCACACCTCGTCGACTTGCGGACTCGCGCCCTCCGGAACTCTCAGAACTCTGCATCAACCGTCAGTGATTCGCCGCCTGATGACTGCGTAGTCACGCCGTCATCATTGCGACCCGAACATTCAACACTGACGAAAGAAGCACAAAAATGAAGAAGTCATTCCGCACCCGCGCTCTCGCGGCGGGTGCACTCGCCCTCATCAGCATGGTCGGGCTCGCTGCATGCTCGACCACCACAGAGCCACCCGAGAGCTCCGGCGCCAACATGGCAGACGTCATGTTTGTGCAGATGATGATCCCCCACCACGAGGGAGCCATCGAGATGAGCGACATCCTGCTTGCCAAGTCGGGAGTCGATCCCGAGGTCGTAGAGCTGGCAGAGCAGATCAAGGCCGCCCAGGGCCCCGAGATTGAGCAGATGAAGCAGTGGCTCGACGACTGGGGCATGCCCGCCATGAGCGACAGCATGGACGGCATGGACCACGGCGGCATGGGCGGCATGGACGGCATGGCAGGCATGACCGAAGAGGACATGCAGGCACTCGAGGACGCCAGTGGGCCTGAAGCAGGTGACCTGTTCCTCGAGCAGATGATCGTCCACCACCAGGGCGCAATCGAGATGGCGGAGGACGTCCTTGATGATGGCGAGCACCCCGCTGTGCGTGAGCTGGCGGAAAACATTATCGCCAGCCAGACTGCGGAGATCGAGCTGATGCGCTCGATGCTCGACTCCTGATGCGGCGGATAGGAGTGGCGGCCGTGACAGCGGCCGCCGTCCTTTCCGTCGGTCTAGCGGGATGCACTTCCCCCACGACGGAGACCCCCATCGTCGTGTCGCACGTGCACGCGGTGGACTACGACCTGCAGCGCGGAAGTGCCTACGTCGCGACGCATGACGGAGTCCTCAGCGTGGCAGCGGACGGTTCGGTCGAACGCATCGGTCAATGGGCAGGCGATGTGATGGGGATGGCGCGCCTCGGCGACACCATCTACTTCTCCGGCCACCCGGCACCCGACGAGAATCTGCCGCCGAACATCGGCGTCTATGAACTCAGCGTGCCGATTGGGGAGTTCGCGCCGATCTCCCTTCTCGGGGAAGTAGATTTTCACAGCATGACGATCGCGCAGTCGTCTGACGGGATGGCGTTGGCCGGCATCGACTCGGCGACAGGTCAGGTCATGGTCAGTCGGGACGGTGCGCAGAGTTGGGCGGCAGGGATGCCGATCGGTGCGCGCTCCCTCAGCTGGGATGCGAACGCCGAGAGTCTCTACGCAACGACGGAGCAGGGTCTCCTCGTCAGCACCGACGACGGCATGACGTTCACCGCCGCGGACGGCGCTCCGCTTTTGGTTCTGATCGCGTCCAGCCCGGCAGACGTGTCAACCGAGGCATTCCTGGTCGGAGTCGACGTCGACGGCTACGTTCACACCAGCCCCGACGGGGTGACGTGGACGTCGATCGGGCTGGCGCCAGCCCTCACGGATGCCCTGGCCGTTGGCAACGATGGCTCGATCGTCGTGGCCGGAATCGAGGGCGTACACAGGTCCGAAGATCGCGGAGCGACCTGGACGATGATGGCGGAGTTCTGAACTGCGTGGGGTGCGGCAGAGCGCCGCACCCCACGTGCACCAGCGAACGGTGTCTAGTCCAATTGCGCGTGTGAAGCCGCATTCTCACTTCCGGTGGGCAGCCGGCCTGATGGGTACTCCACGCCGACGCAGGGCCCTTAAGATCGTGTGGTTGTCGAATCCCAGCTGCTTGCCGATCACTCCGCTTGACAGCCCCTGCTCGTAAAGTTTGGCCGCTTCGGAGATCTCGGCTGTGGTCATCCTGCGCGTTGCGTCGACGCCGTGTTCATTGAGGATACGAGCAACAGTTGACCGAGAGAGCTGTAGCTCTGCAGCGACGGTTCGAATGTTGCGGACCTCGCGGTAGCGACCGACAACAGCCTTAGCTTCGTGCGTTCGAAGTTGGCGGGCTCGCCGACGTGGTTCGGGGCGAGCATCCTGGTGCTCATTAGCTGTCGAGCGGAACAGCAGTTCTTGAGGTGAGGGAGCAGAGCGCGAGGGGTTCGAGTAAACCTGTAGCAGGTGCACTGCTATTCCGATCGGTATTCCGTTCGCTCTCGCAGGAGGGCGAGGCGAGCGAGGTGATGTGACCTGGTCGATCTCTGTCCTGCCATCGGTGATCGGCGGAAGGCCAATCCGTAGCGGTCCTGAGCGCCCATCCTTTCAGTGGCGACTCAGTTGCTTCAGATCTGGATTTACCGAAACCATGAGCAGTCCCCCTGGATCGAAAGCAGGCTGAGACCACGTGCGCGTTCGCTATGCGGCTGCCAGAACTGCATCCTGCTCGGCACTAGCGGCGACTCGGCGCTGACGGCCGACCTTGATCCCCAGGTAGGTGGCGACGCCGATGATGATCCCTAGGAAGATAACGCTGGTGACGGTGGTTCCGAGGCCGAGGCCGCCATCGGCTGGTGCCTGTGAGAGCAGGTCGCCCATCGATGCCCCGAGGGGGCGGGTGCCTGAGTCCCGTGGGGTGGTGGACTTTCCGGTCCTGAGCGTCGTGTCGTTGACGTGAGGGGCCACCGTGCGATGGTCAGTGAGAACGACCAAGTTACTCACGACAGGAGATCGCACGATGGCCCTCAATCAGTCTGCCCTGCTTCAGCTGCTCGCCGAGCTGAAACTCACCGACACCACCGACCGCATCCGTCAGATGACCGAACGGCTCTACCAAGAACTGATCGACGCCGAAGCCGCGTCGGTGATCGGCGCCGGACCCTACGAGCGCACCGCCGAGCGCGTTGCGACTCGCAACGGGGCGAGGTTGCGCACCCTGTCGACCACTGCGGGAGATCTGGAGTTGCGGATCCCGAAGCTGCGGGCCGGCAGTTTCTTTCCGTCGTTGTTGGAGCGGCGCCGCCGGGTCGATCAGGCGCTGTTCGCCGTGGTGATGGAGGCCTACCTGCACGGCGTCTCCACCCGCAAGGTTGACGATCTGGTCAAGGCGCTCGGCGCCGACACGGGCATCTCGAAGTCCGAGGTGTCTCGCATCTGCGCCGGCCTGGACGCGACGGTTGCGGCATTCCGCGACCGATCCCTGTCTCAGATCGCCTACCCCTACGTCTTCTTGGACGCCACCTATTGCAAGGTTCGCATCGACGGGCGGGTGGTGTCTCAAGCGGTTGTGGTCGCGATCGGGATCACCGCTGACGGGCACCGTCAGGTGCTCGGCTTTGACGTGGGCGACAGCGAAACGGAGGAGTTCTGGAAAGCGTTCCTGCGATCGTTGAAAGCTCGAGGGCTTTCCGGGGTGAAGCTGGTGATCTCCGACGCGCACGCGGGTTTGAAAGCAGCTATCGCGGTGGTGGTGCAGGGAGCGGCCTGGCAGCGGTGCCGCGTGCATTTCATGCGCAACGTGCTCACCGTCCTGCCTAAGGGTCGGCAGGAGATGGTGGCCTCGATCATCCGCACGATCTTCGCCCAACCCGACGCTGAGCATATTGACGCGCAGTTCGAGGAGGTTGCTCGCATGATCGACCGCGTTCACCCCAAGGCTGCCCAGATGCTCCACGATGCCCGAGCCGACGTGCTGGCGTTCAAGCACTTCCCCGCCCGGCATTGGCGGCAGATCTGGTCGACGAATCCGCTGGAACGGCTGAACCGTGAGATCAAACGTCGCACCGACGTCGTCGGAGTGTTCCCGAACACTGCCAGCCTGCTGCGCCTGACCGGCGCCGTTTTGATCGAGCAGCACGACGAATGGGAAGCTGGCGACCGCCGTTACTTTTCCGAAGCGTCCATGGCCGAACTCACCGCCACCAGCTCGGTCGAGGACGCGGTGATGCTGCCCGAGATCACGGCCGCCTAGACTGCAGCCAGCTGATCATCGCGTGGAAACGAAAGACCACCACTCAGCGGGACGTGGCCGGGCGGGTGAGAACGTATGCGGCCCAGAAGCAGAAGACCACGTTCACACGGAAAGTGAACCGAGCGATCGCGATCACGCCGATGAGGCCGGCGAACAGGAGCGTGCCGAAGAGATAGCCGAGTCCGAAACCTTCGGTGATCAGGTCTCCCGCGGCCGTGCCCAGCGCGAAGGTGAAGAGGATCGCAACCCAGTAGAAGGTCTCGCGGCGGCGGGTGAAGATTGTGTGGATGGAGAGAGTGCGTTCGCGGGCGAACCAGATCCCGAACGTGACCGCGAGCAGGGCGGAGAAGGCGACGGTGCTCAGCCAGAGTGGAACCCCGAAGCTGTCGGTCATCGTGTCTGTCAGCAGGGTTCCGACGACGCTGATGAGCACCACGACGGCCCAGTAGATCCCGGACGTGTAGCGCTTAGTCGCGAACTGCGCGATCAGGGCGATGACCAGTAGCCCGGTCATGATCCATGACGTGATCGCCAGTCCGAGGCCGAGGGTCGAATTGAGGTAGTCCGCCGCGGTTTCACCGGAGGTGGTGGAGAGGATCTTGATCACCCAGAACGCGACAGTGACCTCGGGCACCCGGTTGAAGAGGATGGTGCGGACGTGGTCAGGCAGGGTTGCGGTCATGAGAGGAGTGCTTCCATTCGGTTGGGTTGCGAACCGGAGATCTCAGTGCGAGTTGGGGTGGCCTGAGGGTGTTGCGTTCCGCGGTCTTTCTGAACACCGCCGTGATAGCAGCGGCGACGATGAGAGCGACCGACGCCCCTAGCACTGCACCGGTGAGCACGTCGGTTGCCCAGTCGACGAGCAGGTAGGTGCGGCTGACTGCCATCACCGGAACCCAGGCGGCGGCGAGCACCCATGACCACATGTGAGGGAACGCGAGGGCGATGGCCACGGTGAGAGCAGCCGCCGTCGTCGTGTGGCCGGACGGGAACGAGTCCAGCCCGGTGTCGACGATTCCGTCGAGCGGACGGGGCCGGGCGATGAGCAGCTTCAGCACGGTGGATGCTCCGGATGCCGCGGCGACCGTGACGCCAATGCGGAGCGCCTCGCGCCACCGGCGCCGGAGGAGGAGGACCGCGATCAGGATGGCGACGACCGCGACGATTGACCATGTCCCTCCGAACACGTTGAGGAGCCGAGCACCGGCATCGGCAAGGGCATTGCGGTGGGCGGCAAGCAGGTCATGCCACCAGGAGTCGATGGGCAGCGGCTGGTTCTGCCACGTGGATCGGATAATCACGCCGGTGAGCACGACGAACGTGAGACCAAGGGCGCCGAAGAACGCACCGATGGGCGGGGTGCCCGACGTGCGGTTCAGTGAGCTCATGGTGGAGGCCTCGTAGGAGTCGATGGGAGGGTGGCACGAGACTGGGGGCCAGCGTTTATCGCCGGCCCCCACGGTTCACGCGTCAGTCTTGGTGGCCGTCTTCGACCTCAACACCGTTGATGTCATCGCTGGTGTCTTCCGTCTCTGACTCGTCGGACCCTTCGTTGTCATCGGCAATCTCGCCGTCGTCCGTGCCGTCTTCGACCTCGGCGCCGTCCTCAACCTCGGTGCCGTCGTCGGTGCCGTCTTCGACCTCGTCCTGAACGTTGTCAGAGTCGGTCGCGTCCGTGGGCTCGACGACCGAGACCGACTTACCGGCCGGGGCCGCCTGAGCGGGCATTGCCAGAGCAACGCCTCCGGCGATGAGGATCGCGAGCGCAGCTGCGGAGCCGGCGGCGACCTTTGCGGTCTTCTGCATGGTCTTGTCCTTTCGTGGAGCTGCGCCATGCGAGCTGCATGGCGTGTGTTCCACGGTAGGGAGGGACGCGTGAGGGGAGCGTGAGAGACCCGAAATCGAAGCAGGGCGTCACGGCAGCATCACCGGAAAGACCAGAGTGACGGTTGTTCCCACGCCCACCGCCGACTCGACGCTGACCTGACCGTGGTGGGCCATCACAATCTGTCGCACCAGCGGCAGCCCGAGACCGAAGCCGGGGGTTGTTCGAGACTTTTGGGCGCGCCAGAAACGATCAAAGGCGCGTGCTGACTCAGCTTCGGTCATCCCGACCCCGTTATCACGCACAGTCAGCTCAGCGAACTTGCCCGCGCTCGACACGGTCAATACGACCGTGCCCTCGCGGCCACTGAATTTTAGGGCGTTGTCGACCAGGTTCGAGACTGCGCGCCGCAGTAGCTCCGGTGAACCGTAGACCGCCACGGGGTCGTCGTCGATCAACGACAGTCGCACTGTTTCCGTCGTGTGCGAGTCGACAATCGTGCGGGCAAGGTCGTTGAGCGAGACAGCGACGAATGACTCTTCTAACTCGTGAGTGTTTCCTCGCGTCAGCATGAGGAGATCACCGGTCAATTGGCTGAGACCCTCTGTCGCGGCGAGAGCGGTCGCTATCGCCGTTCGATATTCGGCGGCCGTACGGGAACGAGAGAGCGCCAACTCGAGTTCTCCCTGCACGACGCTGAGAGGGGTACGGAATTCGTGCGATGCCGCATCGACGAAGTGCTGCTGAAGTTCATAACTTCGTTGAACCGGAGCCAGGGCTCCCCGCGCCATGACGTAACTCGAGACAGGAAGAAACAGCACGAGAAGGGCATACCCCGCGATGAGGCCAGTGCGCAGATTCGTAAAAGCTTGCTCGACATCGAGTGATGACTCTCCGTCTTCGATTGCCGCGTCGAAGTCGAAGGTTCCCGTGACATAGGCGTACACCCCGAGCGCGAACGCGCCGAACAACACCAGTTGCACGATCGTGTACGTCAGCGTCAGCCGAATCAGGGCGCGGCGGAAAATCATCGGTCGGCTGCAATCACATAGCCGGCGCCGCGGCGGGTCTCGATTACGTCGGTCTCGCCCGCCACGGTCAGCTTCTGCCGCACATAGCGAATGTAGGTCTGTACGACATTGCTGTAGCCGTCGTAATTGCTGTCCCACGCATGATCGATGAGCTCACTCGCGCTGACGATGTGGCCAGCATTGCTCATGAGGTACTCCAACACGGCAAACTCCTTCGCCGTCAGAACGATCACGCGGCCGTTCCTCGTCGCCGTGCGCGTCGCCGGGTCAAGGGCGACGCCCTGTGCAGTGAGGATGGGCGCATGCGCCCGCGGCGCCCGCCGAAGCAGCGCACGAACGCGGGCGACAAGTTCGACGAGGTGGAAAGGTTTGACGAGATAGTCATCGGCCCCAGCATCTAGCCCTTCGACCCTTTTGCGCGTCGAATCCAGCGCCGTCAGCATCAGCACGGGGATGTCATGGTTGAGTTCGCGGATGCGGGCACACACGTCCATGCCGCCTCGAGGCAGGCCAGGCAGCATCAGGTCGAGGACGACGAGATCGTAGGTCTCGATCTCGAACGCCTCAACCCCGGCAGGTGCGGTGTGCACGACGTCGACCGCGTAGCCGGCTTCAGAGAGTGTGCGGCGGACGACGTCCGCAATGCGGACGTCGTCCTCCACGATAAGGAGCTTCACGGGCAGGCTCTCAGTGCCGGATTAGTCTGCGGCATCCCCTTCACCCGATCCCTTCGTGGCGGTGGCGTTGGCCACCTGGACCCCGGCGGCGCTGACCTCGATCGTGAAGTCCACCTGATTCTTGGAGCTGCGGTACAGGCTGAATGTGTTCTCCGGGAAGTGGCCCGGTCCGCTCTCACCGTCGAACGACAGCGTACCCGTCGCCCCAGCGGCCAGGGTGAAGCCGGGGAGCGCCTGGTAGTAGGCCTCGCTCTGCCCAGTCGTTACATCCGTCATCACGTAGTAGACCTCGAACGAGGTCAGTTCGCTGGTGGTGTCGTTGCGCACGGTCACCTGAAGCCGGTCGTCGATTGCCGCATTCGTGACGGGGTCGACGTTGTCTTCGGCAGCGGCTGACACAATCGTGAGCCCCGCAACGGTGCTCGCGTTGACGATGGGGTTCGAGTCGACAGGGAGGACCGCTGTTGTCGTCGAGCCTGACGCGGCTGAGGAGCTGGCCGGAGCGGTAACCGCGGCTTGGCAACCAGCCAAGCCCGCAACCGTCAGGGACGCCACCAAGGCGATAGGAACAAGCAGTCGTCGGTTCATGAGATCTTCCTTTGCAGATTGCGCCGAGTGGTAACCCCGACGGCGAAGGTCACGGAGGCGAAGGCCGCCGCCGCGAGCGTGATGGCATAACCCCACATGTCGGCCCACACGAGGCCTAGGGGCAGCTGGTTGTACTTGTCTTTGATGCCCAGGAATGCGAAGGAGAGGCGCTCGAAGTGCTTGGTGATCGAGGAGACCTCCAGACCGTTGCGGATGCCGTCGAAGGCCGCGAAATTCGCCAGCACTTTCAACTCGTCCGGCTTCTGGATCTGCAGGGCGGCGAACAGTCCGCCGGGAACCTGGTTGTCGGGATCCATCGTGTCGCCGATCTGCGGGATGATCAGCACGAAGGCCAACCACACCACAATGGACACGATCAGACCGGTGCTCAACCGGGGCGAGAGAGCGGTGATCCCGATCGCCAGCGAGCTCCAGAACACGAGATACACCCACGCCACGACCGCACCGATGAGGATCCTCACGAGGTCGATCCCCTGCAACGGCGCGCTGCCGATCACGAGGATGGCGAGGGTCGTCAGCAGCGTCAGCACCGCGACCACGACAAGCCACACCACGGCGAGCCCGAGCACTTTGCCGGCCGGGATCGCGAAGCGGCCGACCGGCCGACTCAGCAACAGTTGCAGGGTTCCCCGGTACTTCTCTTTGGCCACGGTGCCGTAGCCGAGAACGATGGCGAACAGCGCGCCGAGGATCTCGAGGTACTCCACCCCGCCGCGTAACAGTTGCAACGGGAAGAGCTGCGGAGCCGCGGGGGCAGTCGTGCTGCCGCTGGCAGCGAGCTGCTGCACATACAGGTTGTAGGCATCCAACTCGGTTCCGAAGCTCGCCGCGGCGACCCCCACGGAGATCAGCGTCGCGATCGCGAGGAATCCGATGAGCACAGCGAACAGCCGGTCCCGGCGCAGATCCAACAGTTCCTTGCCGGCGATGACCCAGGTGCTACTCATGGAGACCACTCCTCATTCGATTGCGCGGAGTCAGCACGACGACGACCGACATGACGATCAAGAAGGCGAGGAGGATGAGGATGCTCACCGTCGCCTCACCCGTGACGTTCGGGTCGTGCAGGATGATGCTGGACGCGAACTTGAACTGCTCGGTCACCGAGAGCGGACCGGTGAACGCGGACACGACGTCGAAGTAGCCGCCCGTAGACGCCACGGCCGGAACGGGATTGAGTAGTGAGACCGGGCGGGCCGCCGTTCCGATCTGCGGGAGAACGAAAGCCACGGCACTCCAGATCACGAACGGTACGAGCAGCGCTGTGGTCTCCTGTTTGCTTCGCAGTCCGGTGAGCATCCCCAGAAGGGCGAAGATCGTCAGAAGCACCCACGACAGCAGTCCGAAGGCGATGACCCGCCCCGTGTCATCCCAGCCGAGCGGAGCGCCGTTGATGATGCTGATGATCAGCCAGCTAACGGAGAAGCTGATGGTGATTACGGCCGCGAGCACCACCGAAAGCCCGGCGAGTTGACCCAGCAGTCGGGCTGGAGTGGCAACCGGTCGGCTGAGCACCAGGTCGACGGTGGCGGCCTTGCGGTCACGCAACGTGGCCTGCACCCCGAGCACGATCGCCATGAGGGAGCCGATCAGCAGCACGTAGATCACGGCGTTGCGGGCGTAGTACAGCGGACTCACACCGGCGAACGGATTCGGCGCCGTGGTCAGACCGTCGGCGACTACCTTCTCGTAGACGCCCGTGACGGTCTCGTTCGTGACCCACCCGATCACGGATGAAGCGATCACCATGCCGATGAAGACGATGAGGAGGATGTGGGCGGTTCGAGCACGCCGCGTGTTGAGCATCTCGTGCCGAGCGCTCACCAGGAACGTGTTCACGAGACCTTCTCCGACTCGAGCTGGAAGTAGATCTCCTCCAGGGATCCCTCACCCGGGAAGTTGGAGAGGGTCTTCGCCAGAGTGTCGTGATGAATGAGCGTGCCGCCCCGCAGGATTCCGATGCTGGTGCACGTCTTGGTCACTTCGGAGAGCAAGTGGGTGTTCATGAAGATCGTCATGCCGAACTCGGAGTTCAGGCGCACGATCGTCTCGCGCAGAGTACGCACCCCTTCCGGGTCCAGACCAGACGTCGGCTCGTCGAGGAACAGCACGGACGGTGCGTGCAGGATCGCCTGCGCGATCCCCACGCGCTGGCGCATCCCCTTGCTGAAAGTGCCCATTCGCTGGCGGTCGCGTCCCTCGAAATCGAGGATGCGCAACACATCGCGAATGCGTTGGTCCGGGCGTCGCAGGCCCGACAGCTCGGCGAAGAACCGCAGGTTCTCCATGAGCGTGAGATTGTCGTAGAACTGCACGTTCTCAGGCAGGTAGCCGATCGACCGCCGAACACCCATGGCATCGGCGGTGACGCTGTGCCCCGCCACCTCCGCAGTGCCCGAGGTGGGCCCGAGCAGCGTGGTGAGCACGTTGACCGTGGTCGTCTTGCCGGCGCCGTTATGGCCCAACAGTCCGAACACCTCTCCCGCGGCGACCTCGAGGGTCAGCGCGTCAAGGGCGAGCGTGTTTCCATACGACTTCGACAGGGTGTCCGTCGCGATTGCTGAGTTCGTCATGGTTCCGACCGTATTCAGCACTCCGTGAGACCACGATGAGAGGCCCCCGTCAGCCCGTCACGCAGCCACGACCGTCCGTGGCGAGCTCACGAAGGGGTTGACTACCGTCAGAGGCGGTCGTCTATCCAGGCGATGAAGTAGGCACGCATCGATAGTGCACGCTGTTCTCGGCCAATTGGGAATGCGGACAGGTTAGGTGACTCCTCCGGTGTGGTCCTCGCTAGCGTGGCTGCCGAGGGGTGCGAGGTAACTGTTGTAAGCCTCAAAGTCGGCATTAACGAGTCGGTCAGCTCACCTCGTAGTGCGGGGCGCTGTGACGCTCTCGATGACGATGTCGTCGAGGTTGGGTAGTGCCTTGGCAAGGCTGGTGCGGATCGCTGCGTTGGCGTTCTGTTCGACGCCGTGCTCAACCTGGATGGTGGCGGTGCCGCTGAGACGGTGCCCGAGCCAGCGCAGCTGGACGCGCTCAACCGACACGACGCCGGGGCTGGCCGCGATCGCGGCCTCAGCACGGTCAAGCAGTTCGGGGTCGATGCCGTCGAGAAGCCTCCGGCCGACGCTCCGCACCGTGCCGATGAGCAGGACGAAAATCGCGACCGAGATGACGATTCCGACGATCGGGTCGGCCAGCGGGAACCCGAGGATCACGCCGATGGCACCGAAGACCACGGCCAGGGAGGTGAACCCGTCGGTGCGGGCGTGGACCCCGTCGGCGACGAGGGCGGCCGATCCGATCCGCCGGCCTACTCGGATGCGGTAGACGGCGACGATCTCGTTGCCGAGGAAGCCGACAACGCCGGCGCCGAGTACCCAGCCGATGTTGCTTAGCGGCTGCGGGTTGATGAGCCGCTCGATGGACTGCCAGGCTGCGATGACTGCTGAGAGGGCGATCATTGCCACTATGAACAGGCCCGCGAGGTCCTCGACGCGGCCGAGGCCGAACGAATAGCGACGCGAGGCCGCGCGCCTGCCGAGCACGAAGGCGATCCACAAGGGGACAGCCGTCAGTGCGTCGGAGAAGTTGTGCACCGTGTCGGCGAACAGGGCGACCGAGCCGCTGAATAGCACGACCACGAGCTGCAGCGCCGTGGTGATCAGAAGGATCACGAGGCTGATCTTTAAGGCGCGCACGCCCTCCTTGCTCGCCTCGAGGGCGCTGTCGATCGAGTCCGATGCGTCGTGGCTGTGGGGCACGAAGAGGCCGACGAGGAAGCCCTTCACCCCGGTCGGGTGAGCGTGGCCGTGCTCGCCATCGTGGCTATGCCCGGCGTCGTCATGCCGGTGCGGGTGGCTGTCTTCCTCTGCGTGCGCGTGCGCGTGCGCGTTCACGCCGTCGTGGGCGTCGTGCGGGTGGTCGTGGGCGTCGTGCGCGTGGTCCTGGGCGTGGTGCGGGTGGGCGTGTGCGTCTGGGGTGGTCATCTACTTCTCCGTCTTTGAGGCGAGGTGGTGCCGGGGCGCGCGCTCGAGCGAGTGCTCCGCCTGGTGGATGGCGTCCATGACCAGCTCCACCGCGTGCTCGTTCTCGAGCTTGTAAAACACCCGGGTCCCGTGCTGCCGGGTCGAGACCATGCGGGCCAGGCGGAGCTTCGCCAGGTGTTGTGAGACCGACGCCGGGCTCTTGTCGACGATGTCTGCCAAATGGTTCACCGACATCTCACCGTCCTTCAGCGCCAAGATCAGCCGCACTCGGGTCGCGTCGGCCAGCATCCCGAAGATCTCGACAGCAAGATGCACGAGGGGCTCTTCCGAGTCGCGAAGGATATGCGTATCTAATTGCATACGCAGATACTATGCATCTACCAGAAGATTCGGCAACCGCCACGATCATCGGCGGCCTCATCCCGACTAGCGAGGTGGCGCATTTGTGGGCACCGCATCACGAACCGCTCTTGACGTCACCGCAGTTGCGATCCTCCTGATCGGGGCGCTGGTTCCCGCAACTGCATCATGGGCCGACCCGGCCCTGGTGGGAATGCGGACAGGTTAGGTGACTCCTCCGGTGTGGTCCTTTTGCCTCGGACTGGCTGCCCGCCTGATCGCAACACCGCAGCCTCGCAAGGCCTTCAAAATCGTGTGGTTGTCGAACCCCAGCCGCTGGCCGATCGCGGCGCTCGAGAGCCCTTGTTCGTAGAGCGCGGCGGCGAGGGCGACATGGGTGTCGGTCATCGTGCGGGATGCGTCAATTCCGTGTTCGGTGAGGATGCGTGCGACAGTCGTTCGGGAGACCTGGAACTCTCGGGCAACGATTCGGATGTTGCGGACAGCGAGGTAATGAGTAACGAGGAGTTCCGTTTCGTTCGCTCGTAGCTGACGGGCTCGCCGGAGGGTCGCGCGGTTATCCTGTGGGCGTCTTCGTGAAGTCGATCGGAAGATTAGCTCTTGAGGTGAGACGATCCCCGGTGCGGGGTTCGAGTAAACCTGCAGCAGGTGCACTGTTGTGATGTCTCAGGACATCGTGGACGGGTGAACCCCCAGCGGGAGGGTTCGCCCGTTTTTCACGTCTTGGCTTGGTAGCCCTTGTTCGGGTCGATCAGATGCTCGGCAAGCACTTCGCCGTCGGGGGTGATTGTGACGGCGTGCAGGCCGTGGATGAGGACGATCACGGCGGTGCGGGCCAAGCCTCGCCCGTAGCCGAGGTGCATCATGCGGTTGCCGAAACGCAGGGAGACTTTCCCGTGCGCGTCGATGGTGTCGTAGCGGACCCGCCAGATGTTTGGGTCATCAGGCTGCGTCGGTGCTGCTTTCGGGATCAGCGTGTAGGCGAAGGCGGGCGTGCGTCGGTTCAACGCCCGGTGCGGGCGGTGCTGGTTGTAGTGGTCAACGAACTCATCCAGCTCACGCTGCAGCTCTTCCAGGCTGCTGGCGGGCCGCATGGTCAGGCGCTTCTTCAGCGTCTGCCAGAACCGTTCGATCTTGCCTTGCGTGGTGGGCTTGTAAGGTTTGCCGTTCTTCTGGGTAATGCCGTGCAGGGCCAACAGTGTCTCGAACGCATTGCCAGAGGTGCGAGCCTTCAGGCCGCCGGCGAAGCGGGTGGTGAAGATGTTGCCGTTGTCGGTCAACGTTGCCGCGGGGAACCCGTGCACGGCGGCCGCCTGCTGGAAGGTGTCAGTGACGGTGCGGCCCGTGACGCGCAGGTGGCACGACAGATGCGTGACGAAACGGGAGTGGTCATCGATCCAACCGATGATCTCCACCTCTGACCCGTCGGCAAGGCGCCAGTGGGTGGTGTCGGACTGCCAAAGCTCGTTGGGTTGCTCGGCCGTGAAGCGTTGCCAGGAGGAACGGGGACGTTTCTGCGGTTGCGGCACGATCACCTCGGCGCTGCGCAGGATGCGCCAGATCGTCGACCGTGACAGGGTCACCTGCTCGGCGGCCAGGAGTGAGCAGACTGTGTCGGCGCCGGCATCCAGGCCGTCGGCAGTGAGCTGCGCACGCAACTGCAGCACGCGAGCGCGGATCGCGTCGGGTGTGCGGGCAGGCTGCGACCGCGGTGCCCTCGAGCGAGCAGTGAACGCGGCCTCCCCCTCGGTGAGCCACCGCTGATGCAGCTTATGGACCAGCGATTTCGACACCCCGTGGATGCGGGCGGCTTCGCGGTAGGACAGGCCCTGCACGGTGACGGCGAGGATCAGCACTTCCTGTTTGCTCACCCATCGACCCTGACCGGGTGTCCACGATGACGTGAGACATCACGGCGCAGGGTGGGTCACTGTCCACGATGTCGTGAGACAGGTGTCCACGATGTGCTGAAACCAGACACCTCCAGGGGCACAGCTATTCCGGTCGGCTCTTCCGGTCGGCGACCTGCAGGCTGATCGAGAAAGCAGTCGCGCAAGTCGCTTCCGAATGAGGGCGGTTCTTCATGCGGGACCAACCACCGGCGTCGACGTCAGCGTGCACTGGGCCGTTTCCCGCCGGTCGAGATGCAGGTAATCATGACCGCATCGGCAGCGCCCGCCGCTTCACAAGAAGAGTCACCAAGACTCTCAGCAGTCCCTTCCGCTGACGAGGCCAACGACCGGATTCGGCATATGGGCTGGTTCGAGGCGCTGCTCTCGCAAGGTCCAATGGCCGAGAGGGTGTGCCACTGGATGTGCGACAACCGCACCGTGGCACGCGGCGTCGCGGTCGCAATCAGCCCCCGACTGCCCGTAGCGATCGCCCGCGACTCAGTCGAACACACCTGGCCGGGTTATATCGCAGGCTTCGATTCGCTCGTGCGCGACCCTGGGTGGTCTGATGCACTTATCAACTTGGCTCTCCGGAACGTCCCGGTACGGTTGGTCGACGGCGACAAGGACCCGGTTCCCGTTCCCGGGCGCGCCGACGAGCTGGCCGAGCGGTTTGCGAACATTTCGACCGCACGCCGACCAGGCGGTCATCGTCTGCCGCTCAGCGACCCAGTCGGCTGCGCATCGATCGTGCGCGCTGTTCTCAGCGAATACGCTGCATCAGATTCCTGAGCTGTGAGAAGATACCCCCTGGAGGTATAACAGATGCTTCGGCGCTTCGGGTACGTGCTGCTGATCGCGACGTTCGCGGTCGTCGGCGTCGCCATGGGCGCCCATGGCTCGACCCCTGCCGGTCATTCGACCGCTGCTTCGAGCTCGGTCGCTGGTTCTGCCATGTCTGTGGAGCACAACCACGCCGACACTGTCGCTTCGCACTCTGACACCACAGAGCCACAGGGCCAGGGCGCTCCGTGCGCCGACTGTGCCGGCGATCACGCCGCGCTCCTGATGGCATGCGTATTTCTGGCGCTCATCGTGGTCGTCAGCCTGGTTCTTCCTCTCGTGGCCTCCCGATTTGGCGTGCTGGCCCCGGGCGTATCGGCACTCGACAGCACACCGCGCCGTCTCGCGGAACCGCGCCCTCCTGAACTTGCAGAACTCTGCATCAACCGCCAGTGATTCGCCGCCTGTTGACCCCGTAGCCACGCCGTCAACACTGCGACCGAACATCCAACACTGACGAAAGAAGTAGAACCATGAAGAAGTCATTCCGTACCCGCGCGCTCGCAGCGGGTGCACTCGCCCTGATCAGCATGGTAGGGCTCGCCGCATGCTCGACCACCACCGAGCCGTCAGAGAGCTCCGGCGCCAACATGGCAGACGTCATGTTTGTGCAGATGATGATCCCCCACCACGAGGGAGCCATCGAGATGAGCGACATCCTGCTTGCCAAGTCGGGAGTCGATCCCGAGGTCGTAGAGCTGGCAGAGCAAATCAAGGCCGCCCAGGGCCCCGAGATTGAGCAGATGAAGCAGTGGCTCGATGACTGGGGCATGCCCGCCATGAGCGACAGCATGGACGGCATGGATCACGGCGGCATGGGCGGTATGAACGGCATGGCGGGTATGACCGAAGAGGACATGCAGGCACTCGAGGACGCCAGCGGGCCTGAAGCAGGTGACCTGTTCCTCGAGCAGATGATCGTCCACCACCAGGGCGCAATCGAGATGGCGGAGGACGTCCTTGATGATGGCGAGCACCCCGCTGTGCGTGAGCTGGCGGAAAACATTATCGCCAGCCAGACGGCGGAGATCGAGCTGATGCGCTCGATGCTCGACTCCTGATGCGGCGGACAGGAGTGGCGGCCGCAACTGCGGTCGCCGCCCTTTCCGTCGGCCTGGCGGGGTGCAGTTCCCCAGCGGCGGAGACCCCCATCGTCGTGTCGCACGTGCACGCTGTGGATCTTGACCCGCTGAGCGATTCTGCCTACGTCGCGACGCATGAAGGAGTCCTCAGCGTGGCGGCCGACGGTTCGGTCGAACGTATCGGTCAATGGGCAGGCGATGTGATGGGGATGGCGCGCTTCGGCAACACCATCTACTTCTCAGGCCACCCGGCACCCGACGAGAATCTGCCGCCGAACATCGGCGTGTATGAACTCAGCGTGCAAAGTGGGGAGTTCGCTCCGATTTCCCTTATCGGAGAAGTGGACTTCCACAGCATGACGATCGCGCAGTCGCCTGACGGCATGGCGCTGGCTGGCATCGACTCGGCCACGGGTCAGGTGATGGTCAGTCGAGACGGGGCGGAGACCTGGACTACAGGAGTGTCGATCGGCGCGCGCTCCCTCAGCTGGGATTCGAACGCCGAGAGGCTCTACGCAACGACGGAGCGGGGTCTCCTTATCAGCACCGACGACGGCATGACATTCACCGCCGCGGACGGCGCTCCGCTCTTGGTTCTGATCGCGTCGAGCCCGGCAGACGTGTCAACTGAGGCATTCCTCGTCGGAACGGACGTCGACGGCTATGTTTACACCAGCCCCGACGGTGTCACGTGGACGTCGATTGGGTTGGCACCACCACTCTCGGATGCCCTGGCGGTCGGCAGCGACGGCTCGATCGTCGTGGCCGGGATCGAGGGCGTGCATCGGTCTGAAGATCGCGGAGCCACCTGGACGGTGATCGCGGAGTTCTGACTTGCGTGGGGTGCGGCAGCGCGCCGCACCCCACGTGGAGCAGCAACTGCTGTCGATCCGGGTGACTCATGAGAAGCATCGCCCTTACCCTCGATTGGCAGCCGGCCTGATCGATACTCCGCGTCGACGCAGCGCCCTCAAGATCGTGTGGTTGTCGTAACCCAATTGTTTGCCGATCGCGGAACTCGATTGACCCCGTTCGTAGAGCTCAGCGGCTTTGGAGTTCTCGAATTCGGTCATCCTGCGTGATGAGTCAATGCCGTGGTCTTTGAGGATGCGCGCGACAGTAGTACGGGAGAGCTGGAACTCCTTCGCAACGGTTCGAATGTTGCGGACCGCGCGATAGCGATCGACGACGGCCTCTGCTTCGTATGCTCGTAGTTGGCGGGCTCGCCGTCGTGGTTCCGGGCTGACATCCTCGTGCTCGCGGGATGTCGAGCGGAAGTGCAGTTCTCGAGGTGAGACGACCCCTGGTGAGGGGATCGAGTAAACCTGTAGCAGGTGCACCAATCGTGAACTCTAGGCTCCGTCGTCGTGCCAGAGTCTGAGCCGTGAATGGCGGGCGGCGTGCACGAAGTCTTGGTCGGTGCTGAGCAGTTGGAGGTCGTGGGTGATGCACAATTGGGCGATCAACGCGTCGATCGTGCCGAGTTGCACTCCTGCCCGCCGACATCTGTTGCGCAGGTCGGCCGCGGCGATGTGGTCGTTGCGCGTCGGCTGAATGGCGGGAAGCGCGCCAAGGTGGCGGCGGATCTCGGCCTGACTACGCTCGGGCAGGAAGCCCTGCAGGAGCTCCTGCACAATGAGGCCTGTCGTGACGACCAGGTCAGATTCGAGCGCCTTGGTGAGGTGTGCGACCGCGGGCGTCCTCGAGGGGTGGTCGCGACGAAGGACGAGCGACCACACGCTCGTGTCGACGAGCACCGTCATCCGCGCGAGCGCTCCGCCTTGTAGTCGAACGAGTCGTCCCACTCGAGGGTTCCGACGAGGTCGAGCAGGCCGAGTTGCTCGCGCCGGGCGATGAACTCACGCAGGGCGAGCGTCACGGCGGCCTTCTTGGTGGCTTGACCACTGATCGCGAAGGCGCGGTCGAGAAGGTCGGGATCGAGTGCCAGATTCGTTGCCATCACACCCTCCTTACACACGAGTTTACACAGCAGCCATCGGTGGCGCGGAGCGCAGTCGCTGCCGCTGGGGGGCGCAGGCAACGCACTCGCAGGAGGCGAACGGATGCGGACCGGGGATCACGATCGCCCGAGGTAGGTCGTCGAGCGCGTAAGACTCGAAGGAGTACATCGGCCCGGTCGAAGCCCAGCTCTCGTCATCGCAGACCTGGATGCCGAGCAGTTGGATCCCGCGACGCGCGAGCCTCTCTTCGACAGCCTTCACGCGCTCCCAGTCGAAGCCCTCGGGGTACCCCGAGGTTGCTGTGACGCGATAGCCGAGACCCACGAAACGGGTGTCGAGTTGGGGCGCGAGGTCGTCATCATCGGGGATGGCGGCTTCGATCGAATCGAGTGCGCTGTGATCAAGAACGCCCGCAAATGCGGGAATCGGCGTGCGAACATCCGTGACCCGCAGGTTGGCATCGAGGCAGACCATACGCAGGCCCTCGGAGGAAGAGTGGTCGGGGAAGAGGAGCAGGTGGAGGTCGTAGCCGGCTTCGATGATCATCTGCCGAAGGTAGACAGACTGCTTATCGAAGGCCCTTCGATCATCTGCTACTCGCCCATGTCCTTCCACTCATCCATCTGTGGAGGACTCCATGACGGTTGTGCGAGCACGACGCGCTCAGCCGTCGAGCGCGGCGTCGATCTCGGCGCGGCGGGTGCGCACGAGCGCGTCGAAGGCGTCGGGCGGCAGCGGGTGAGCATCCGTGAACGCGATCGCGCCCTTCGATCGCTTAAGGTCGCCGACCAGGGGCGCGACGGCGGCGACCACCGCGCCGCTGAACGGGTAGATCGAGTAGCCGGCGGCGGTCTGCGCCACAGCGACGAGCGGCTTGCCGCGGTACAGCAGGGCGGGCATTCCGTACGAGACGCCGTCGACGGATGCGGGCTCGAGCTCGCGGGCGCGCGCCATCCAGGCGGCCACGGTGGCGGGGCCCGGCTCGGTCACTTCTTGCTCTCCCATGCCGCGGCGCCCTACGACTCGGGGTCGAACATGAACTCGCGCAGCTCTTGCGGGCAGCGGCAGGCGACCGCGACGCGGCGGGCCCACTCGACGGCCTCGGCGCGCGTCGGCACCTCGATGACGGTGTGGCCGCCGTCGAGGCGCGCGAAGGCGTCGTAGGCGGGGCCTGAGACGGTGCCGTCGCCAGCGACCGTGGCCGCCGCGACCTCTTCGTTGATGCCGCCGCCGAACACGTACACCCCGGCCGACTTCATCTCGCGGATGACCTGGTGCGACTCCTCGACAACCTGATCCCACTCGCCGTCGGCGACCTGCATCACACCGCTGGAGAAGGAGATCAGGTACTTCGTCATGGGGTGACGGTAGCGCAGCCTCATCGACGGCTGTGAGGAATTCGGGTGAGAAGGGCGCCGTCGCCATAGTGTGCGCGCCCATGTCGACGGTCGATTCCCAACTCCTGATGCGTAGTCATATGTATTACACTTTGCATGTCGCCGACTGACCGCTTCGACCTCGATCTGCTCCGTGATGACTGGCCGTTCGAGATCGATATGTGCCGACCGATCGGGTGCTACGAAGCGTCCGCGGTGCTCGCCGCTCTGTATCGGGAGGATCGATGAACGCCGAGATGAGCCCGGAGCAGGAGCGCGCTTTCTACGCCGATCCTGCCAACCAGGTGCCTGAGGGTCGACCCCGTCGTCGGCGACCGCGCATGAGTGAGCCGGTACCGGTGCGATTTCCGGTCGAGTTGCTCCAGCGCGTTCGAGCCCGTGCCGACGCGGATGATCGATCAGTCTCGAGTTGGATTCGGCGTGCGGTCGAGCATGAACTGGAGCGCGACGCGGGCTGACCTTGGGGTTCTAGCGCAGCCGCCAGGGCAGCACGGCGTGCAGCAGCGGCAACACCGACGCCCCGAGCAGCACCCAGCTGAGCACTTCGTCACTCGGGCGCAGCAGCACGCCGCCGATGAGCAGCCCGGCGAAGAGCACCGCCGAGGTCGCGCGGCGCACGCTGCCGTCGAGCACGCGCAAGCGCTGCTCGACCTCGGGGCTGCGCACGGCGAGCTCGCCGCGGTCGAGGCGCGTGGCGAGAGCATCCAGTCGTTGGGGCAGCCGCGCGAGTGCCGAGAGAATCGCGATGCCCTCCCGGCCGACCGAGCCCAGGGTCGAGGCGCCGCCGCCGTTGAGCAGGGTGCGGGCGAAGGGGTCGACCGCGTCCCACATGTTGAAGTCGCGGTTGAGGGCGCTCGTGACGCCCGAGATGAGCGAGATCGTGCGCACCAGCAGCAGGTAGTTCTCGGGCAGCTGGAAGGGCAGGGTGCGGACGAGCTCGCTGAACTGCAGGGCGAACTGCTCGAGCTCGCGGGGGTCGATGCGGGTCAGCTCGGCGACGCCCATGCCGCCGAAGCGGTCGAAGAGGGCCGTGATGGCGCGCTCCAGCTCGACGGTGTCGGCGCTCGGCAGCAGCACGCCGAGGCGCTGCGTGGCGACGACCCAGCCGCGGGCGTCGCGCGCGGCGACGGCGAAGATGAACTGCTGCAGGCCCTGCCGCAGGTCGTCGGGAATCTCGCCCATCATTCCGAAGTCGATGAACGTCAACGTGAAGCCGCCCGGCACCTGCGGCGCGGGCGTCACGAAGATGTTGCCGGGGTGCGGGTCGGCGTGGAAGAACCCGGTGACGAAGATCTGCTCGAACGTCGCGCGGGCCAGCTCGGCGGCCACCGCGTTCGGGTCGATGCCGGCGGCCAGCAGCGCCTCGACGTCGGTGATCTTGATCGCGGTCACATCGCTGAGGGTCAGCACGCGCCGCGCGCTGCGCTCCCACACCACGGTCGGCGTGCCGACGCGCGGGTCGGCCGCGAAGTCGCCCGCGAAGCGCTCGACGTTGCCGGCCTCGGTGCGGTAGTCGATCTCGGCGAGGCTCGTGGTGGCGAACTCCTCGACGAGGGCGGGAGCATCCGCCCGCCTGTTGACCAGCCGCACGCGCGATAGCCAGCGCCCCACGCGGCGCAGCGCCGCGAGGTCGACCTCGACAATCTGCTCGATGCCCGGGCGCAGCACCTTCACCACGACGTGCTCGAACCCGAGGTCGGCGGCGATGCCCGCCGACAGCCGCGCGCGGTGCGCCTGGCCGAGCGAGGCGGCCGCGATCGGCGCGGTCTCGAACGACGCGAACGCCCGTTCGAGCGGGATGCCCAGCTCGCGCTCGACCTGCGCCACGATCGCCTCCAGCGGCTCGGGCGCCACCTCGTCCTGCAGCCCCTCGAGCTCGCGCGTGATCTCGGGCGGCAGGATGTCGAGTCGCGACGAGAGGAACTGCCCGACCTTGATCATGAGCCCGCCGAGGTCGGCGGCGAGGTCGTGGAACCGGCGCGACAGCCCCCGCAGGCGACGGATGCGCCCCCGCGCCGCGAGGCGCGCGAGCCCGAACCGCGGCAGCACGAGCTCGAACCACCACGCCTGCGCGAGGGCTCGCGCCGCGAAGCGCATGATGCGGCGGTAGCGCGCACGGAGGGCCCGGTCGCGGCCGGGGTTGGTGGTCGGTCTCGCTGCGGCGGGATCGGCGCCGGAGGGCACCGGTCTAGTCCTCGGTGTGAGCGGCGTGCTCGGCGTGCTCCGCGTGATCGACGTGCTCGCTCGGCGCGGTGTGAACCGTCTCTTCGGCGAGGATCGCGTAGAGCTTGCGGCGCGTCTCGTCGAGCAGGGCGGCGGCGCGCTGCTGCTGCTCTTTCGTGCCGGTGCTCGCGACCTGCGCGGCCGCCTGCGCGAGCTTCGCGCCGGCGCGCGGCACGGCCGTGGTGTGCTCGGCACGGTGGTCGTTCCAGCGGCCGCTCATGCGGTCGACGAACTCGCTCATGTCCCAGTCGGGGCGCTTCCAGCCCGCGCGGCCGCTGCTGTCACGACCCTCGCCGCCCGCGCCGCTCGCCGCCTCGTGTGCGGAAGCCGCGGCCTCGCGGCCCGCCTCGGTCAGGGTGTAGACCGTGCGCTCGCCGTCGGCCCGGGCGGTGAGCAGCCCCTCATCGGTGAGCTGCTGCAGCATCGGGTAGACCTGGCCCGCGGAGGGCATCCAGGTGCCGCCGCTCGCCGCGGCGATCGCCTGCATGACCTGGTGCCCGTTCTTCTCCTCGCCGCCGAGCGCCGACAGGATCGCGGTGCGCAGGTCACCGTGCTGGCGCGCGCCGCCCTGACCGCCGCCGGCGCGCGCCATGACGGCGTCGCGGAGGTTCTCGAGAGCCTCGCGGATGTCGGACGAGTTCGGGGGAGTGCTGCGCATGACGGGTCCTTCCGGCCGATCGCGGGGGCGCGTTCGCCCGCACCGCTCGCTGATGACACTACGAGCGTGACCTGGATGCCCGCCGACGGCAGCCCCGGTGCCGCCTGGGTGCGCGTGTTCCGCGCACGGGCTCTTCGCGTGCCGCTCTCCCGGGCGTCCCCGCGCCACTCACCGGGGCACCGAGGTGACCGCCTTCCAGATCTGCGGATCGGAGTGAAGGAGACTCGGTTGCGTCCGCAGTTCTGGAAGGGGTGGACGACCCGTCCGGTCGGAGGAGGCGACGCCCGGGTTCTGCCCGGGCCCGGCCCGGGCAGAACCCGGGCCGGGCCGGTTCGAGGGATGCGGGCTGATCGGCGGCGCAGGGTCGGCGCGAACGCTTGCCTACTTCTTGGGCGCCGGTTCGGCGAGCTTTCCGCGCAGGAGCAGCAGCGGCAGCAGCCATCCGCCGAGCGCGGTGATGAGCCAGACGATGAGGCTCGCGAGCACCCATGTGTCGATACCGGTGATCGTGATGCCGCCCGGGAAGAAGCTCGCGATGAGCAGCGCCACGAACGTCGAGACCAGGCCGATGCCGCCGAGCACCGCGGGCGCGTACTTGCGCGCCATGTTCACGATGAACGGGGTCAGGATGCTCTGCGCGAGCGCGAACACGCCGATCGCCGCCGTGCGCGGCCCGACAGGGGCGGAAGCGCCGTGTCGGGCCGCGCGGGCGTCAGCCGCCGAACGCCTCGGCGTAGAGGGCGCGCAGCTCGGGGGAGTCCGGGCCGCTGAGCCCGCATCCGCGCACCTCGCCGTCGCCCGCGACGACGAGGTACTCGTCGCCCACGGCGAAGGGCTGCAGCGAGAAGTCGCTCGTCAGCTCATCCACCTGCGGCACGGTGACGCGGTCGGCGACCTCGCCGGCGAAGCGCTCGGTCACCTCGAGGGTGACCGTCTCGCCCTCGACGGTGATGACGCGGGCGGCGAAGGCCTGCTCCTGCTCGAGCAGCGCCTCGGCGGTGACGGGCAGGCAGCTGCCGCTCGCGAGTCCACCGCCCTCGGGCAGGGCCAGCGGCTCGACGGTCGGGCTGCCGCCGAGCACGAGCGGCACGGCGATCGCCGCGGCGGCCGCGACACCCGCGGCGGCGACAGCGATCGCGATCCAGGGTCGACGCACGGTGCTGGGCGTCGTGGTCGGCGCCTCGGTCTCGCGGGTCGGGGTCGACGGGGTGTCGGACATGATCTGCTCCATCCTGTGGTCGAGCCACATCGGCGGGAGGGGAGCGAGGTCGCGCGCCGGGTCGGCGCCGCGCAGCCGCTCGCGCAGCCGGCGGTCATCGTCGTGCATCGGTGCTCCCTTCCTCACTGCAGACATGTCCGGCAGGCCCGGCCGATTTCCGCAGCTCGTCGGCGAGGCGCTTCTTCGCCCGGTGCAGGCGGATCGCCGCGGCATTCGCGCTGATGCCGAGCACCGTCGCCAGCTGCGGGCTCTCGAGCTCGTCCCACGCCCACAGGCGCAGCAGCTCGGCGTCGTCGCGGCGCAACCGGGTGAGGGCATCCCGCACCGCGATCGCGTCATCGGTCGGCTCGCCGTCGCCCGCATCGAGAACCGCGAGCGGCGGCGGATCGAGAGCGATGACCTTCGCCGTCAACCGATCGCGGCGCCGCTGCGCCCGCTCGGCGTTCGCGAGCAGATTGCGCGCCACGCCGATCGCCCACGGGATGCTCTCGGCCGGCTCGCTCGGCACCTCGTCGAGCCGCCGCCAGCAGACGACCAGCACGTCACCCAGCACTTCGTCGGCCGTCGCCGCGTCGCAGCGGCGCGCGAGGTAGCGGCGCACGGGCTCGACGACCCGGTCGGCGAGCGTGCGCAGCCGCAGCTCGCGCTCGGCATCGATCACGGCTCTCACACTGCACCATGTCCGGCAGGTGCGCGACGATTTCTGCGCCCCGATCGGCGCGGGCCCTCAGCGCGCGATGAGCACGTCGAGCGCCATGCCCGGGCACGGGCGGCGCTCGAAGCCGACGAGGTCGTCGCCGCGGATCGTGTCGCCCGTCTCGCGCGTGGGGCTCGTCGACAGCAGCACGCGACCCACACCGTTGACGATCGAGATGTCGTCGCCGAAGGCGGCGAGCTGCGGCGTGAGGTGCCGCTCGACCTGATCGATGAGCAGGTCGAGGGCGACGGCGCCCACGAACTCGTCGTCGACGTGCACGGGGGCGGCCACGGTGATGGTGTACTCGTCGCTGCACAGGTAGTCGACGTAGGGGCCGGCGACGTGCGGCCTGCCGGTCTGGAACGGCACGCGATACCACTCGAGCTCGCTGTAGTCGATGTGCTCCTTGTTGACCGACTGGGCGGCCAGCACGAGCTGTGCGCGCTCGGGCCCCTGCCACCAGGCGAGATGGCTGTTGGCGTCGGCGAGCGAGTCGAGGGCCGCGATGAACCCCGAACCGTAGACGGGCAGGTCGAGCTGGTCGAAGAGCGCCAGCGCCGAGGGTTCGACGAGCGCGTCGAGGCGGTCGGTCGTGAGCGGGGCATCCGCTCGGGCGGTCGCGATCTCGACCGCGAGCCGTCCGCGCCAGTCGTCGAGGGCGTCGAGAGCGCGGCCGAAGTACTCGGTGACGAGCTCGACGGGGTGGTCGGCGGCGGTGCGCGACGCGGGCGGGGCGGGGTGGATGCTCACGTGCGGCTCCTCTCTGAACGGGTGATGCGGGGTGGGGCCGGTCGCTGTCGCGGCCGTGGTCAGGGCCCGGTGGCCGGCCCGACGGGCGCGAGCGCGGGAAGCGCCGCGTGCTGCTCACGGTAGGCGATCAGCCAGTCGACGGTGAAGCGCATGCTGGCACGCAGCGCCTGCACCGAGGCGGTGGGGTCGCCGTCGGCCACGGCGGCGAGCACCGCGCGCAGGTGCGCACGCGCGTCGGCGCGGGCCGTCGGGTCGGTGTCGATGAGCGCGAGCAGCGGTGAGAACTCGCCTTGCAGGCGCATCTGCTCGCGGGTGAGCCGCGCCGACTGGCTGAGCGCGGCGAGCTCGATGACGGCGTCGTCGGAGGCGCGGCGCCAGTGGGCGAGATCGTGGTCGTCGACCCGATCGAGGCGGGCGATGATCATCTCGATCTCGCCCGGGTCGGCGCGGCGGGCGGCGAGCTCGACGCAGGCGGCGGTGATCGCCTGGTAGTGCTGAGCGGCGTCGCGCAGGGTGACGCGCGAGCTGTCGACGAGAGCGCGGGTGGCGAACCGCACCGGGTCGGCGCTGTCGGCGATGAAGCTGCCGCCGTTGCGGCCACGGCGGGTGACGATGAGCCCGCGCTCGCGCAGAGCCAGCAGGGCTTCGCGGGCGGTCGCGGGGGCGACCCCGAACGCGGCGGCGAGCTCGGTCTCGGCCGGCAGCCGTTCTCCGGCGGCGAGCACGCCGCCCATGATCGCCTCGGCGATGCGGCGCTCGACGAGTGCGGCGCGCCCTTCGTCGCCGATCGGCTGGAAGACGGCGCTGTGCAGGCGCGTCGGCTTTCCCGATCGGGGGGCCGGACTGCGCAAGCTCATGCGCCCATTGTGATGCCAGAGTCTCGGAACGTTACGTCAGCGTTACCGGATCGAAATAAAAGCTATGAAACTATACGTTTAGAGTTATCGCACCGACCACAACGATGTCTCGGAGGAACCCCGCCGCCATGTCCGCCCCCGCCGCGCCGACCGAATCCGCGCCGACCGAATCCGCGCCGACCGCTCCTGCACCGGCTTCCTCCGCGACCGACGCGCCCGCGCGCGGCCAGGGCGGTGTCGAGCTGAACGCCGTCACCAAGCGGTTCGGCGACACCGTCGCCGTCGACGACCTGACGCTCGCCGTCGAGTCGGGCGAGTTCTTCTCCATGCTCGGCCCCTCGGGCTCGGGCAAGACCACCGTGCTGCGCCTCATCGCCGGCTTCGAGGAGGTCACGAGCGGCACCATCGAGATCGCCGGCACCGACGTCACCCGTGCCGCGCCGTTCGACCGCACCGTCAACACGGTGTTCCAGGACTATGCGCTGTTCCCGCACATGACCATCGCCGACAACGTGGCCTACGGCCTCCGCGTGCGCAAAGTCAGCAAGGCCGAGCAGAAGGAGCGCGTCACCGCCGCTCTCGAGCAGGTGCGCCTCAGCCTCGTCGCCGATCGTCTGCCGCACCAGCTCTCGGGCGGGCAGCGGCAGCGCATCGCCCTCGCTCGCGCGCTGATTCTGCAGCCGCGCGTCCTGCTGCTCGACGAGCCCCTCGGTGCCCTCGACAAGCAGCTGCGCGAGCAGATGCAGATCGAGCTCAAGCAGATCCAGCGCGAGGTCGGCATCACCTTCATCTTCGTCACCCACGACCAGGAGGAGGCTCTGACGCTCAGCGACCGCATCGCCGTCTTCAACAACGGCAAGGTCGAGCAGGTCGGCACCCCGCGCGAGGTCTACGAGTACCCGCAGACGGCGTTCGTCGCCGGGTTCCTCGGCATCTCGAACCTCATCGACGCCGGCCACGCCGAGCGCCTCACCGGGGTTGCGAAGGCCATCAGCGTGCGCCCCGAGCGGGTGCGCCTCATGGATGCCCGCACCGAGCCGGCCGCCCACGAGACCTGCGTCGACGGCACGATCGTCGAGACCGTCTACACCGGCCCGACCACGCGCTACATCGTCGACACCGTCGACGGCCTGCGCGTCATCGCCGAGCGCCACAACGACCACGCGCCGAGCGACACGGCCCCCTACCACCGCGGCGACGCCGTGCGCGCGGTCTGGGTGACCGAGCACGCCGCCGTCGTCCCCTGAGCCCGGGCAGAACAGCCCATTCCCCCGCACCACCCTGCAACACCCCGACACCAAGGAGAAACCATGAAGAACAAGCTGATGGCCATCTCGGCCACGGCGGCAGTGTCAGCGCTGATGCTCGCCGGCTGTGCGGCCCCGGCCGCCGAGGAGGGCTCGGGCGAGCTCGTCTTCGACGTGCCCGACGTCCCCATGCTCGAAGAGCTGGGCGAGCCCGAGGGCCAGGTCGACATCATCGCCTGGTCGGGCTTCGTCGAGCCGGCCTGGGCCGACACGTTCACCGAGGAGACCGGCTGCGTCGTGAACCGTCGCGTCGCCGGCACGAGCGACGAGATGGTGCAGCTCATGCGCACCGGCGACTACGACCTCGTCTCGGCCTCGGGTGACGCCAGCCTGCGCCTGATCGTCGGCGGCGACGTCGCCCCGATCAACCGCGATCTGATCCCGAATTTCGGCGACGACATCGTTCCCGGCATGCAGGGCCAGATCTACGACACCATCAACGGCAACGTCTACGGTGTTCCGATCGGCCGCGGCGCCAACATCCTGCAGTACAACAGCGAGGTCGTCACCGAGACGCCCACCAGCTGGGACATCGTGTGGGAGGCCGACAGCCCCTACGCCGGCCAGATCACCGCGTACGACGCCCCGATCTACATCGCCGACGCCGCGGTCTACCTGATGTACCACCAGCCTGAGCTGGGCATCCAGAACCCCTACGCGCTCGACGAGACGCAGCTGGAGGCCGCGGTCGACCTGCTCAAGCAGCAGAACGGCATCGTCGCCGAGTACTGGGCCGACCCGGTCGCGCAGATCACCTCGTTCGTCGGCGGCACCACCGTCGCGGGCACCTCGTGGGAGATCCTGCGCAAGCTGGCTGCGGACGACCGCATGCAGGGCACCCTGCCGCAGGAGGGCTCGACCGGATGGGCCGACGCGTGGATGATCTCCAGCCAGTCGGACGCTCCGAACTGCGCCTACCTCTGGATGGACTACACCAGCTCTGCTGAGGTCAACGGCGCCATCGCCATGAACTTCGGAATGGCGCCCGCCAACGGCGCGTTCTGCGAGCTCAACGACGAGGCTGCTGCCCACTGCGAGGAGTTCAACGCCCTCAACGAGGACTACTTCGAGAACGTCTGGTACTGGACCACCCCGATCGAGCAGTGCATCGACGGCCGCACCGACGTGAAGTGCACCTCGTTCCAGGACTGGACGAACGCCTGGGCGACCATCAAGGGCTAACCGCCTGACCGCGGAGGGGCGGGCTCGCCCGCCCCTCCGCACCCCCACCCCTCATCTCCACCCCGACCGCGAAGAAGGACCCTCGTGACCGCGATCGCGACACCGCCGACGGCGCCGAGCTCGGCTCCTGCCGCCGCGAAGAGCAAGCCGCTCTCCACGCTGCTGTACCGCCATCGCTGGATGCGCTTGGTCGGCCTCCTGAGCCTCCCGCTCACCTGGCTGATCGGCCTCTACATCGTCTCTCTGGCGCTGCTGCTCGTCACGGCCTTCTGGTTCATCGACCCCTTCACCTCCAAGGTGATCCCGGGCTTCACCCTCGACAACTTCGTGCTCGTGTTCAGCGAGCCCGCCTACGTCACCACGGCCCTGCGCACCCTCGGCATCGCGCTCGCCGTCACCCTGCTGAGCGCCGCCTTCGCGATCCCGCTCGGCATCTTCATGGCCAAGCTCGCCTCACCCTGGCTGCGCGCCGTGCTCGCTGTCGCGATCACCCTGCCCCTCTGGGCGGGCTACCTCGTGAAGATCCTCGCCATGCGCATCACCTTCACCGAGGAGGGCTTCTTCAACTGGGTGATGGCGCCGTTCGGCATCACCGGGCCCGGCTTCAGCCTCCTCACCGTCGTGCTCACGCTCACCTACCTGTGGTTCCCGTACATGGCGCTGCCCGTGTACACCGCGATCCGGCAGATCCCCGTCAACCTGTTCGACGCCTCCGCCGACCTCGGCGCCCGAGGCGCGACGACGATCCGCACGGTCGTGCTGCCGCTGCTCTGGCCGGCACTGCTCGCGGGCAGCGTGTTCACCTTCTCGCTGAGCCTCGGCGACTACATCGTCGCCCGCTTCGTCGGCGGGGCGAACGCGCAGATGATCGGCAGCATCATCGCCTCCAACATCAACCTGAACCCGCCCGTGGCGGCCGCGTTCTCGGTGATCCCGATCGCCTTCGTGGTCATCTACCTGGTCGTCACCCGCCGCACCGGCGCCCTCGAGAGGATGTGACGCGCTCATGCTGAGACTCACCCGCGGCACCAAGGTCGCCTTCGGCGTCGTCGTCGCCATCGTCCTGCTGTTCCTGTACGCACCGCTGTTCCTCGTCATCATCAACTCGTTCAACGTCGCCCCCATCGCCAACTGGCCGATCAGCGGGTTCACCCTCGACTGGTGGGTCCGCGCCTTCCAGAACGAGGCCCTCTGGGCCGCCGTGCAGAACTCGGTCATCGTCGCCGCCGGCGCGATGGTCATCGCGCTGCTCCTCGGCACCCTGGCCGCGTTCGCCCTCCAGCGCTTCGAGTTCTTCGGCAAGCACACCGTCAACCTGCTGATCGTGCTCCCGATCGCGCTTCCGGGCGTCGTCACCGGTGTCGCCTTCAGCAACTCGTTCAACAACGTGCTCGAGCCGGCCGGAATCCAGGTGGGCTACTTCGGCATGATCATCGCCCACGCGACCTTCTGCATCGTCATGGTGTTCAACAACGTGTTCGCGCGCCTGCGTCGGATGAACCCGAGCATGCAGGAGGCCTCGATGGATCTCGGCGCCAGCCTGTGGCAGACCTTCCGGCTCGTCACCTTCCCGCAGTTCCGCACGGCCTTCGTCGCCGGTGGTCTGCTCGCCTTCGCGCTGAGCTTCGACGAGATCGTCGTCACGATCTTCACCGCCCCGGCCGGTGTCGACACGCTGCCGCTGTGGATGTTCAACCAGATGGCCCGCCCCAACGAGGCCACCCAGGTCAACGTCATCGCGACCGTGCTCATCCTGCTGTCGTTCATCCCGGTCTACATCTCCCAGCGCCTCACCCGCGCTGAGGAGGAGGAGCGCTAGGGGTAGCCCTCCTCCCCGGCGCGGTGGATCCCTCTGCCCGCGCCGCCCCGCGCGGGTGCATCCTTCGGGTGGGTGCGCCCACGCGCGTGGCGATCGGTAGGCTCGGGGCACGCCCGGGCAGTGCCGCACGGGCGGCGTGAGAGGAGCATCCGATGGCCTGGCGCATGCCCGCCGAGACCGACCCGCACGAGCGCATCTGGATGGCGTTCCCGCGCGAGGGCGAGGTGATGGGCGACTCGTCCGCAGCTCGGGAGTCGACCTACGCAGCATGGACCGCGGTCGCCCACGCGATCCTCCCCTTCGAACCGGTGACGATGGTCGTCGACCCGACCGAGCGCGAGCGCGCCCGCCGCATGCTGAGCGCCGAGATCGACATCATCGAGGCGCCGCTCAACGACTTCTGGATGCGCGACTTCGGCCCCACCTTCGTCATCGACGACGAGACCGGCGAACTGGGCGGCGTCGACTGGATCTTCAACGCCTGGGGCCAGGGCGCCGACTGCGCGGATGACGCGCTCATCGCCGCGCGCATCCTCGACGAGCTCGGGGTCGCCCGCGTGCCCAGCCTGCTCGTCAACGAGGGTGGCGGCATCCACGTCGACGGCGAGGGCACCGTGCTGGTGACGGAGACGGTGCAGCTCGACCCCGACCGCAACCCGTGGGCGACCAAGGAGCGCGTCGAGGCCGAGCTGGCCCGCACGATCGGCACGACCACCGCGATCTGGCTGCCCCGCGGCCTGACGCGCGACTACGACGAGCTCGGCACGCGCGGGCACGTCGACATCGTCGCCACCTTCGCGAGCCCGGGCCGCGTGCTCGTGCACGCGCAGCACGATCCCGAGCATCCCGACCACGCGGTCATGCCCGCCATCTACGACGCGCTGCGCGACGCGACCGACGCGCGCGGCCGCCGCCTCGAACTGATCGAGCTGCCCGCCCCCGCGCAACTGCGCGACGAGGAGGGCTTCGTCGATTACAGCTACGTCAACCACCTCGTCGTCAACGGCGGCATCATCGCCTGCGGCTTCGACGACCCGGTGGCGGATGCCCGCGCGCGCGAGGCGCTCGCCGAGGCCTACGGCCGCGAGATCGTGACGGTCGACGCGCGCGAGATCTTCGCGCGGGGCGGCGGCATCCACTGCATCACGCAGCAGCAGCCGGCGGGGCCCGCGTCGAGCGGCACGCTCGCAAAGGACGGCGCGTGACCCGTCTGCCGCTCGTCGAGACCGACATCCCCACCCTCGCGGCGGCGCTCGCCGAGGGCCGCACCACCGCGGTCGCGCTCGTCGAGGGCTATCAGGCGCGTATAGCGGCCTACGATCGGCAGCCCTCGCCCGACGGCGCGCGGCCAGCCCTCAACGCCGTCGTCGTCGACAATCCGGATGCCCTCGCCGAGGCCCGCGCGAGCGACGAGCGCCGCGCCGCGGGTCGGGCGCTCGGCCCGCTCGACGGCATCCCGTACCTGGCGAAGGATAGCTACATGGTGCGCGGCCTGACCGTGGCGAGCGGCTCGCCGGCCTTCGCCGACCTCGTCGCCCAGCACGATGCCTTCACGATCGAGCGGTTGCGCGCCGCGGGCGCGATCTGCCTCGGGCTCACCAACATGCCGCCGATGGCCAACGGCGGCATGCAGCGCGGCCTCTACGGCCGCGCCGAGAGCCCGTACAACCCCGCCTACCTGACGGCGCCGTTCGGCTCGGGCTCGTCGAACGGCTCGGGCACGGGGCTCGCGGCCTCGTTCGCGGCCTTCGCCCTCGCCGAGGAGACGTGGTCGAGCGGCCGCGGCCCCGCGAGCAACAACGGGCTGTGCTGCTACACGCCCAGCTGGGGCGTGATCTCGGTGCGGGGCAACTGGCCGCTCGTGCCGACGATGGACGTGGTTGTTCCCTACACTCGCACGATGGCCGAGCTGCTGCTGGTGCTCGACGCGGTCGTGGCCGATGATGCGCAGAGCCGCGGAGACTTCTGGCGGGTGCAGCCGTGGGTGAGCATCCCGCCGTCATCGCAGCTGCGCCCCGCGTCGTACCCCGCCCTCGCTGACCCGCATGCCCTCAGCGGCATGCGCCTGGGTGTGCCCCGCATGTACCTGGGGGCCGAGCGCGGTGGTGACGACCCCATCGAGACGCGGCCGACCGTGATCGCGCAGTGGCAGAAGGCCCGCGCCGACCTCGAGGCGGCCGGCGCGACCGTGGTCGAGGTCGACTTCCCGGTCGTCACGAACTACGAGAGCCGGGGCCGGGCGGATGACCGCTCGATGGTCGCGCGCGGCCTCGTTCCGCCGCACTTCGCCGACCACGAGCTCTACGAGCTGAGCATGTGGGGGTGGGAGGAGTTCCTCCAAGCGAACGGCGACCCCGCGCTGCACCGCCTCGCCGACGTGGACCCGGAGCTCATCTTCCCGACCCCGCCCGGCTCGCTGCCCGGGCAGTACGACGATCACCTCAGCCGCTTCGCGCCGGAGGACGTCGACCTCGCCGACTACGTGCACCGCGCGCGCGCGAGCGGGGTGCCCGCGCTCGAGCTGATCCCGACCATCGCCGAGGGGGTGCGCGGGCTCGCCGAGACGCGACGGCGCGACCTCGAGGCCTGGATGGACGAGCTCGGCCTCGACGCGGTCGTCTTCCCGGCCGTCGCCGATGTCGGGCCCGCTGACGCCGATGTCAACCCCGCGAGCGCCGAGCTCGCGTGGCGCAATGGCACCTGGGTGGCCAACGGCAACCTCGTGCCGCGGCACCTCGGCATTCCGTGCGTGCAGGTGCCGATGGGGCTCATGGCCGACATCGGCATGCCCATCGGCCTGACCTTCGCGGGTCGCGCCTACGACGACACCCGGCTGCTCGCGTTCGCGGCGGCCTTCGAGGCGGCGGCCACCCGGCCCGGCTCCGCTCTCGATGGCACGCGCGTACCGCCGCCGCACACCCCGGAGCTGCCATGAGCCAGAAGACGAGCGGCGGGGCCGCCGAGAACACCCGCGCGATCGAAGACACGGTCGTCACCGACTTCTCGACTCGCATGAGCTACGGCGCGTACCTCGCCCTGCCCGAGCTGCTGCAGCTGCAGCGCCCGATCAGCGAGCCCGAGCACCACGATGAGCTGCTGTTCATCATCCAGCACCAGACGAGCGAGCTCTGGATGAAGCTGCTGCTGCACGAGGCCCGCGCCGCCCGCCAGTGCTTGATCGACGACGACCTCGGCGGGGCGCTCAAGCGCATCGCGCGCATCAAGCACATTCAAGAGACGCTCATCCAGCAGTGGAGCGTGCTCGCCACGCTGACGCCGACCGAGTACGCCGAGTTCCGCGGGTTCCTCGGCAATTCCTCCGGCTTCCAGTCGCACCAGTACCGCGCGATCGAGTTCATCCTCGGCAACAAGCACGCGGGCATGCTGCGGGTGTTCGAGAGCGACCCCGAGGCGCACGCCGTGCTCGAGGGGCTGCTGCAGGAGCCGAGCTTGTACGACGAGTTCTTGCGGTACCTCGCGCGTCACGGCGTGCCGATTCCGGCGAGCGTGCTCGAGCGCGACGTGACGCAGGCGCACGTGTTCACGCCCGAGCTCGTGCCGGTGTTCGTCGCCATCTACGAGGGCGCCCACGGCGGCGATGACGACACCTGGCGCATCTACGAGACGTGCGAAGAGCTCGTCGACCTGGAGGACAACTTCCAGCTCTGGCGGTTCCGGCACCTGCGTACCGTGCGGCGCACGATCGGCTTCAAGCGCGGCACGGGCGGTTCGAGCGGCGTCGACTTCCTGCAGCGCGCCCTCGAGCTCACCTTCTTTCCCGAGCTGTACGCGGTGCGCACCGAGATCGGCCAGGCATGAGCCCGCTCGTCATGAACGCGCCGCCCGCGACTTTCCACGTCGCCGACCTGTGGCGCGGCACGTGGATGGGTCCGAGCATCGTGCGCCGCGGCGGCGCGACCCTGCACTACGTCGGGCCGGCCCCCTCGGCGTTGCCCGCCGACGTGATCCCGATCCCCGGTGTGCTGCTGCCCGGCTTCTGCGACCACCACACCCATCTGCAGCTGCTGCCGGCGGATGCCCGCACCCAGCTGCTCGCCGGCGGCCTGTCGCGCGTGATCGACCTCGGAGGTGACCCCGACACCCTCGCCGTGCTCGCCGAACCCGACCCGTTCGGCGTCGCCGTCGAGTTCGCGGGGGCGTTCCTCACGGCGCCGGGCGGCTACCCGAGCGATCGCGCCTGGGCGCCCGCCGGCTCGGTGCGCGAGGTCGCCTCGGCCGATGACGCCGAGCTCGCCGTCGCCGAGCAGGGAGCGGCAGGAGCATCCCGCATCAAGGTCGCTCTGCACGGCGACGCCGGCCCGACTTGGAGCGACGACCTGCTCGCGGATGTGGTCGCCGAGGCGCGCGCCGCCGGCCTGCCCGTCGTCGCGCACGTCGAGGGGGTGGGCCAGGCAGAGCGCGCGATCGCGGCCGGGGTCGACGTGCTCTCGCACACGCCGTTCAGCGAGGTGCTGCCGGAGGCGCTCGTCGCGCGGGCTGTCGCGCAGGGCCAGCGCTGGGTGTCGACGCTCGCCATCCATGACCCGGTGGAGAACGCGGCCGAGCGCGCGGCCGCGCTGGCGAACCTGCGCGCCTTCCGCACCGCCGGGGGAGAGGTGCTCTACGGCAGCGACCTCGGCAACGGCGAGCAGCCACTCGGCGTGCATCGCGACGAGCTCGTGGCGCTCGCCGAGGCCGGTCTCGATGAGACGGCCGTGCTGCGCGCGCTCGTCGGCGGCTTCGGCCGCGGCCGCTGGAAGAAGCGCCTGACCTGGATGCCCGAGCGCCCCGGAGCGATCGCCGAGTTGACCGGCGCGGTGTCGGTCGCCGTCGGCGACCTGGAGGACGTCGGGGCCTGAAGCCCTCGACCGGCTAGCCCTGCACGAGGGGGGCGGCCCAGCCGTCGTAGTCGCCGTGGTGCGCAGCGACGACGGCGAAGACCTCCTCGACCATCCGGTCGGCCGACTCGACGTCGACCGTCGCCTGCTTCGTCGCGCGCAGCGTGCCGCGCGCGATGAACCGACGGGTCACCGTCACGCCGTAGCCGCGTTTCTCGAGGGCGGCGCCGGCGGTGCGGGCATCCTTGATGGCGCGGAAGTTCGCGAAGTGCTCCACCTCGCGGGCCGCATCGACGTCGTCGCGCATCTTGATGCGCTGCGAGTACTGCTCGACGTTGCAGGTGAGGTGCGTCTGGAGATCAGCCACTCGCGCGATGGTAGACCGAGTTGGCGCGGAATGCACATTGCGCGCGAGCCGACGGCGCGTCCGGCTCAGCTCTCGAGCAGAGGAATGGTGCGGTAGGCGATCAGTTCCTTGAGCACGATCGACGTCGCCGTGCGCCGGATTCCCGGGCAGCGCAGGATGCGCTGGCCGACCGCGTACAGGTCGTCGGTGTCGCGCGCGACGACCTGGCAGAGCAGGTCGTTCTGGCCCGAGGTGGCGACGCACTCGATGATGGTCGGGATCTCCTGCAGCGCGACCATCGCCTCCTCGAAGCGGTCCTGGTCGACCTCCGCGGTCACGACGGCGCGGATGCTGTACCCGAGCGTCTCGGGCGGCACCGTCGTGCTCGTGGGGCGCAGGGTGCGCCCGTCGAAGAGCTGCGCGATACGGCTCTGCACGGTTCCGCGGGCGAGGCCCAGCGTCTCGGCCAGCCCGCCCACGGCGGCGCGCGGGTCGCGGTCGAGCGCGCGCACGATGCGGCGGCTCGTGGGGTCGAGGATTCTGCTCGATCTGACCATGATGCGGCACACTCTACGCCGATCAGTGGTCAGATCGATCAGCATGAGCGTCGGCTCTGGCTCCTGCAGCGGATACGGGTGCAGAGTTCTGGTCATGGTGAGCAATGAGGCACCCCTGACCGTCGGCCGCTACCTGGCGGCCCGCCTGCGGCAGTGCGGAGCCGCCCATGCCTTCGGGGTGCCGGGAGACTTCACCCTGGCGCTGCTCGACGAGTTGCTCGCTGCCCCCGGCGACGGCTCGCCCGCCCTGCAGTGGGTCGGCTCGAGCAACGAGCTCAACGCCGCCTACGCCGCCGACGGCTACGCCCGCGTCGGCCGCACCATGGGAGCGATCGTGACCACCTACGGCGTCGGCGAGCTCAGCGCCATCAACGGCATCGCCGGCGCGTTCGCCGAGGACGTGCCCGTCGTGAGCATCGTCGGCATGCCCGCCACGGGGGCGCTCGGCAGCGGGGCCCTGCTGCACCACAGCCTCCTCGACGGCGACCACGAGCACTTCGTGCGGGTCTTCCGCGAGGTCACCGCCGCACAGGCGGTGCTGATCAGCGGCAGCGCCGCGGTCGAGATCGACCGCGTGCTGACCGTGGCGCTCAGTACGAGCAAGCCCGTGTACCTGGGGATCCCGACCGACGTGGCGGTCGCCGAGCTCGCGCCCGAGGACGCCGCGCGGCTGGCGGAGCCGCTGCGGCCGCGTGCGAGCGACCCCGGTGCTCTGGCCGCCTTCGAGCGGGCGCTCGCGCAGGCCGTGGCTCACGTGCCCTCCGACACGGGGGAGGGGGAGCCCGTGGTGACGGTGCTGGCCGGTCCCCGCATCCACCGTTGCGGCGTCGAGGCCGATGTTGCCGCGCTCGCCGCGCTGCCCGGAGTGCGCATCGCCTCGCAGGTCGGCTCGAAGGCGGTGATCGATGAGGACCACCCGGCGAGCCTCGGCACCTACATGGGCGCCATCACGCAGCGCGAGGCCACGCGCCGTGCCGTCGATGAGGCCACCCTGCTGATCATGATCGGCACGGTCGTCAGCGACTTCACGACCGGGTTCTTCACCCAGGGCTTCGACCCGGCGGCCGCCGTCGAGCTGGCCCTCGACCACGCGCGGGTCGGGTATGCGGTGTTCGCCGACGTGCGACTCGACGACGCGATCGCCGCCCTCGACCGCGTGATCGCGGCCGCGACTCTGCCCGCCTCGTCCGACGCCGTCGCGCCGCTCGCGACCGTCGCACCGCCGAGCGACGACGACGCCCCGCTCGACCATGCAGCCCTGTGGGCGGAGGTGCAGGCCTGGCTTCCGCCCGACACGACGCTCATCGCCGAGGCCGGCACCGCGTTCTACGGCGCGCTCGATCTCACCCTGCCCGATCGCTGTGACCTGCTCGGGCAGCCCGTCTGGTCGTCGATCGGCTACACGATTCCCGCGACCCTCGGCGCGGGGCTCGCACGCCCGCAGCGTCGGCCCGTGCTGATCATCGGCGACGGAGCGGCGCAGCTGACCGTGCAGGAGCTCGGGCAGGTCTTCCATCACGGTCTTGCGCCGGTCATCCTGCTCATCGACAACGCCGGGTATACGGTCGAGCGCATGATCCGCAGCCCGGAGGCCGTCTACCAGGACGTCGTGGCCTGGAACTGGCGGCTCATCCCGGCCGCGCTCGGCGGTGCTCACGTGCACGTGCGGCGGGCCCCGACGGTCGGTGACCTGCGGTCGGTGCTCGCCGATGCCACCGCCATGCCCGAGGTGCCGGTCTTCGCGCACCTGACCCTGCCGCGCGACGACGCCCCGCGCCTGCTCGTCGAGCTGGCCCGCCGGCTCGGCAACCGGCCCGCCGCACTCCAGGAGCACGCATGACCATCGCCCCCATCGCTTCCAGCCCTCTGCCCGCCGTGCCCGACTTCGATCACGAGCGCGTCACCACCGTGACCGGCGGCCGGTCGGGGCTGCGCATCACCGTCGCCCTGCACTCGAGCGCGCTCGGCCCCGCCCTCGGCGGCTGCCGCCTGTGGAGCTATCCGCACTGGTCCGACGGGCTCGGTGACGCGATGCGCCTCGCCCGCGCCATGACGATGAAGAACGCGCTCGCCGACGTCGGCGCGGGCGGCGGCAAGGCCGTCATCGCGCTGCCGCCGGGCTTCCTCCTCGACCACCTGCGGCGGCGGGATGCCCTCCTCGACCTCGGCGACCTCGTCGAGTCGTTCGGCGGCAGCTACATCACGACCGAAGACGTGGGTGTGACCGAGCACGACATGGCCGTGGTGCGCGAGCGGACGGCGCACGTCGTCGGCCTGCCTGCCGCGTCGGGCGGCTCGGGGGAGCCCGGGGCCGCGACCGCGGTCGGCGTGCGCGCGTCGATCGGCGAGGTGCTGCGCAACGTGGTCGGCAGCCCCGACCCCGCCGGGCGCTCGTTCGTCATCGCCGGGCTCGGGCAGGTGGGCTCGCGCCTCGCCCGGCTGCTCGCCGCCGACGGCGCCGAGCTGACCGTCACCGACATCAACCCGGCGGCGCGCGCCCTCGCCGACGAGCTGGGCGCCACGTGGATCGACGCGGCCGACGCCGTCACGACTCCCGCCGACGTGTTCGTGCCGGCCGGGCTCGGAGGAATCCTGACCGCACCCGTGATTGAGCGGCTGCCGGTGCGCGCCGTCTGCGGGCCGGCGAACAACCCGTTGGCCGAGCGCAGCGGTGCCGACGCGCTGGCTGCGCGGGGCATCCTGTACGCCCCCGACTACGTCGTCAACGCGGGCGGTGTCATCCACCTCGCGCTGACCGAGCGCGGCGAGACCCCCGAGACCGTGACCGCGCGGCTGCACGCGATCGGCGACACCCTCGCCGAGGTGCTCGCCCGCGCCGCCGCCGACGGCGTGACCCCGCTCGACGCGGCCGACGCCCTCGCGCTCGCCCGCGTCGCCGCCGCCCGCTGACTCGCGCCCCGCATCCCGTCACTCCTGTCGTTGTCACAAATCACGGACTGTGCGGACTGCGTGCCCCCGACCTCGGCGCGAAGAGGTCGATGCGGCACCGAAACTCCGTGATTTGTGACACGCGGGGCGGGAGGATGGGCGCGTGAGAGAGATCGACGCATACATCGCCGCGGCACCGCCCGTCGCGCGTGAGCGGCTGGAGGTGGTGCGCGCCGTGCTGCGGCGCCGCATCCCAACCGGCATCGAGTCGTTCCGGTACGGGATGCCCGCGGTCATGATCGACGCCCGCCACGGTCTGCACTACGCCGCGTGGGCGAAGCACCTCGCGCTCTATCCCGTCTACCGCGGTGACGAGAGCTACGAGACGCTCGTCGGGCCGTACCGCGCGAAGACCGACGCGGTGCACTTCCCGCACGCGCAGCCGCTGCCACTCGACGTCGTCGAGGCGATCGCCGCCGCGCTCGCCGCGCGTGCGCCACGCGCCGCCGGCACTGCGGGCTAGAGCGACGCGAGGATGAGGGCGGCCGAGGCGACGACGAGGCCGAGGATCTGCCAGCGGGTCATCCGCTCGCCGAGGAACACCCGCCCGATGATCGCCGTGAAGATCGGTGCCGCGGGCGACAGGATCGCCAGCAGCACGAGGTCGCCGGTCTGCAGCGCGAGCACGAGGAAAAGGTTGCCGAGGATGTCGGTGACGCCCGCGGCGATCGGGAAGAGCAGCATCCGCCCGGTGAGTCGATGCGGCAGGAGGCGGCCGCGGGTGCGGATGAGCATCCCGACGAGGAAGACGAGCGCGACCGTCGTGACTCCGAAGCGCGCCCCCACGACCGGCCACAGGCCGTCGGCGGCGGGCGCGGTATTGATCGTCACGATGAAGCCCGTGAAGAGGGTGCCCGCGACGAGCGCCAGCAGCGGCCCCCGCAGATTCGGCCGCACCCCGTCGACGGGCGGGCGGTAGGTGACAAGCAGGATCGCCAGCATGCACAGGGCGAGCCCCGCGAGTCGCAGTGGCGTGATCGGCTCGCCCGTGACGATGCCCGCGATCGTCAACCACGCCGTGCCGACGACGGCAAGCACCGCGCCGACGATGCCCACTGGCCCGTGCGCGAAGGCGCGGTAGGCGACCGGCAGGCCCGAGCCGCCGAAGAGGCCGGCGAGGAAGCCGATCCAGAAGCCGGGCTCGCTGGGGGCGCCCGGGAAGAGCACGGCGATCACGAGCGCCAGCACGATCGTGGTCGGGCCGGTGATGGCGACGACCACGGCGAGCGGCAGGCGCTTGGCCGCCTCGCCGCCCAGCACGTTGCTCATCGAGATGAACAGGGCGTTGATGAGGGTGTAGACGACGGCCACGGGTGTCTTTCGCTGTGAAGGGATGGCCGCCGAACCTGCTCGGGAGTCGCCGGGTTCAGCGTACCGAGCGCTCCGCCGCGCGGGGCCCCGCGGGCGCCCGAGCGGGTACGGTTGCGCGAGTGAGCATCCTCGACGCGGCCTTCGACCTCCTGCAGTGCCCGAGCTGCGGCGCGCCGCTGGTCGCGGCCGACGGGGGAGCGAGCTGCCCCAGCCGCCACCACTTCGACCGCGCCCGTCAGGGCTACCTCGGGCTGCGCGCCGCGCACAAGGGCAAAGGGGCGCCGGCGAGCGGCGACACGGTCGAGATGCTCGAGGCGCGCGAGCGGTTCCAGGGCGCGGGGTTCCACGACGACATCCGTGCGGCCGTGCTCGCGGCCGTTCCCGCCGATGCGCGCGGCTGGCTCGCCGACCTCGGTGGCGGTACCGGCTGGTACGCCTCCGCGATCCTGGATGCTCGCCCCGACCTGCGCGGCGTCGTGCTCGACGCCTCCGTGCCGGCGGTCCGCACCGCGGCCCGCGCGCACGAGCGCCTGGCCGCGGTGAGCGCGGACGTCTGGACGGGCATCCCGCTGCGCGACGCCAGCGTCAACGTCGCTCTGCGCATCTTCGCGCCCGGCAGCGCGAGCGAGGTGCGCCGCATCCTCGCGCCGGGCGGCACCGTCGTCGTCGTCGTGCCCGACGCCGACCACATGCGCGAGCTCGGGCACGGCCTCAAGCTCTTGAAAGTGCCGGCCGGCAAGGCGGACGAGGTGGCGGTGAGCATCCCGGATGCGGCGCTCGTGTCGCGCGCGGAGGTGCGCAGCCGTGTCGCGCTCACGGTCGAGCAGGCACTCGATGCCGTGTTCATGGGGCCGAACGCGTTCCACCAGGATCGTGCGAAGGTCGGTGCCGTGCTCGAGGGCTGGAGCGCCCCCATCTCGGTGACCCTCGCCGTGACGGTGCTCGCCCTGCGGGTACCCTGACCCGAGTTCGGAGCAACGACGGAGACTGACCTGTTCCACACCTGTGTTTCCCGACGTTTGGGTGTGGAACAGGTCAGTCTCCGTCGTTACTCCGACTTGGGGGGTTAGCCCTACCGCAGTTCGGGGGTGGGCCGCATTCTGCAGCGGGCCCGCGCTCGCGAGTGTGGAGGTACCACGCCACAGCAGTGACGTGCCAGCCTCAGACCAGGAGATTTCATGACCACCGCACCCGCCACCGCCGCGTCGGCGCCTGCCGTCGCCGACACGTGGAGCTACGGCGCCCTCTGGCGCCGCGTGCCCCGCGCGCTTGGCTACCTCGTACCCACGTTCATCATCGCGATCGCCGTGAGCGCGATCCTCAACACCTTCGTCTCGGGGGCGGTGAGCCTGCTGGTCTTCGTGGTCGGCATCTTCGCGTTCTCGCTGACACTGTTGCTTGCGCGTTACTTCGGGGCGTTCGAGGTGGCCCGCCTGCGGCTCTCGGGCGAGACGCCGATCAGCGAGCCCGACTGGCGGCCCGACCCGACCATGGTCTGGTGGAAGCGCTGGCTGCGCCCGCTCGCCAACGGCCGCTACTGGTTGAGCCTGCTGCACGGCGCGATTATCGCGCCGATCATCGCGACGGTCAGCTTCGTCGTGCTCGTGCTGTGGTTCACGCTCATCGCGGTGGCGGTCGGGCTGCCGATCCGGTTCGCGATCGTCGGAGATGAGTGGGCTCTCGTCGGTAGCCCGGCGTCGTCCGGTCCGCGCATCCTCGTCGAGGCGCTGCCGGTGCTCGCCGGCCTCGCGATCGTGCTCGGCGTCATCGCCCTGCTGACCCTGCCCTACGTGCTGCGCGGCCTCACCTGGCTGCACGCCGCGATCGCGCGCCCCTTCCTGGGCCGCTTCACCAACGAGCAGCTCGAGCAGCAGGTGTCGAGCCTGTTCACCTCGCGCCAGGCGGCCGTCGCGGCCGAGGGCTCGGCCCTGCGCCGCATCGAGCGCGACATCCACGACGGGCCGCAGCAGCGGCTGATCCGCCTGCAGATGGACCTCGCCGCCGCCGAGCGCCGCCTCGGCGACGACCCCGAAGCCGCCGTCGGCCTGATTCAGGATGCTCGCCGCCAGGCGCAAGACGCCCTCGACGAACTGCGCAACGTGTCGCGCGGTTTCGCGCCGCCGCTGCTGCTCGATCGCGGACTGTTCGCCGCCCTCGAGTCGCTGGCCACCCGGTCGAGCATCCCCGTGACCCTCGAGTCGGAACTCGGCGCGACCGCGAACCTGCCCGACGAGGTGGCCCGCACCGCCTACTTCGTGGCGAGCGAGCTCATCGCCAACGCGGCGAAGCACTCGCAGGCGAGTGCGATCACCCTGAGCGTCACGAACATCAACGGGCAGCTCACGATTGCCGTGACCGACGACGGCGTGGGCGGCGCGGCCGAGAAGGCCGGGCACGGCCTCGCGGGGTTGCGCGACCGCGCGGCCGGCCTCGGCGGAACCTTCGCGCTCGTCAGCCCCGAGGGCGGCCCGACCCGCGTCGCCGTGACGGTGCCGGTGGCGGGCGTGGGCTCCGCATCCACACCCGCCGAGGCAGCCCCGGCCGCCGAGCCGGGTGCCTAGGCTGAACCCCATGCCAGCCCTTCGCGTCGCCGTCGCCGATGATTCGGTGCTGCTGCGCGAAGGGCTGGTGCGCGTGCTGCAGGAGGCGGGGGTCGAGGTGGTCGGGGCGTTCGGCGATGCCGACGCCCTGCTCGCCGCGGTGCCCGCCCTCGCACCCGATGCGGTCGTGCTCGACGTGCGCATGCCGCCGACGTTCCGCGACGAGGGGGTGCGGGCCGCGATCGCGCTGCGAGCGGCGCATCCCGGCGTGGCGATCCTGCTGCTGTCGCAGTACGTCGAGGTCGCCTACGCGCAAGAGCTGCTCGCGGCGGGCACGGGCGGGGTCGGCTACCTGCTGAAAGATCGCGTCGTCTCGCTCGACGAGGTGCGGGATGCTCTCGAGCGGGTCGCCGCGGGCGGCACCGTTCTCGACCCCGAGGTCGTGACGCAGCTCATGGCTCGCCGCGTCGACCCGCTGCAGTCGCTGACGGCGCGCGAGCGCGAGGTGCTCGAGCTCATGGCGCAGGGCCGCACGAACGCGGCGATCGCTGCCACCCTGTTCATCGGAGTCGGCGCCGTCGAGAAGCACATCTCGTCGATCTTCGGAAAGCTGCAGCTGGACGAGGCCGCCGGCGACCACCGCCGCGTGCTCGCGGTATTGGCCTGGCTGCAGGCCCGCTGAGCCCCGTCGTCGGAGAGCGACGAATCAGTAGCGGGCGAGCACCTCGGCGTCGCGGGCGTGGGTGAGCGCCCGGCGCACGGCGTCGAGAGCGCCGACGGGGTCGGTGTCGAGCAGGCTGCGGGATGCTCGCAGCTCGTCGACCGCCTCCTCCAGCCGCGCCCGCGCGCCGGCCGAGCCGCCCGAGCCGAGGGCATCGCGCGCGGCGAGAATCTGCGCCTCGGTCTGCACGCGTGCGGCGTGGTAGGCCTCGCGGGCGTGCGCGAGCCGCTGCGCCTGCGTGCGGGAGGAGGCGAGTGCGAGTTCGACCGCGTCCATCGCCTCGCGCAGCTCGTCGAGCAGCTCGAGCGGGTCGGAAGGTCGATCGGCGTCGCCGCCCGCCGAGCCGGCCACCGCGCCACTCGCCGAGGAGCCGCCGGCCGGCCCGGCGCCGGTGGCCGCAACCGCGGCGTCCAGCTGCGCCACGGCGGCCGTGATCGCGGCCCCTGTCTCGCCGTCGGGCGCCGTCGCGGCGGCTTCGAGCGCCTCGGTGCGCGCGGCGCGGGCGTCGTCGCGCAGCCCCTGCAGGGCGGCCACGGCGTCGGCGAGCCGCGCGGCCGCGGCGTCGACCTGCTCGAGCGCCTCCTCCGCCGCGTACAGCAGGCGCTCAGCATCGGCGATGGTCGCCATGACGCTGCTGGCGGCGGCGGTCGACCCGGGGGCGGCATCCGCGGCCTGCGCCTCGGCGCGGTCGAGTGCGCGGGCGGCCCGCTCGGGGGCGTCGACCGCGGGGCCGAGGGCTGAGCGGGCGTGGCGCTCGATGAGCGCATCCCGCTGCGTCGTCGCCGCCGCGAGACGACCGCGCGCTTCGGCGATGCGCGTGCGGAGGCGCTCCAGGCGCTCGGGCGCGGTCGACTCGAGCGAGCGGCGCTCGCGGAAGGAGCGCGCCTGCTCGTCGAGAGCCCGCTCGATGCGATCGGCGAGCATGACGATGCGGTCGGCGCGCTCGCGGTTGGCGAGGCCCGCGTCCGGCTCGTCATCGATCATCCGGTGCAGCCGGAAGATCTCGTCGCGGTCGGACTGCGCGCGGCGGAGGGCGCCGCGGTAGTCCTGCGCGGCCCGCTCGCCGAACTGGGCCACCGCGAACTCGACGTCGGCCTCGCCCTCGGCCAGACGGTCGTCGGCGCGCACAAGGGCCGAGCCGGCCCGGCGACGGATGCTCGCCGACACCTGCGCGGGTCGCGCGCGCCGCCGCGACACGACCACGATGCCGCCGACGAGCACGGCCGCGGTGACCACGAGCACGGTGCCGCCCGCGGCGATGAGACCCCCGACGAGGCCACCGATGAGCTCCACGACCGAAGTCTAGAGTTGCGGCCTGGATCGAGGGCAGACCGGCGGAAATCCCCAGAAATCCGGCCCACCCGCCGTAGGGTGACGGCGTGTGGCGTGCCGACCGATACGACGATCATGACGACGTCGAGCCCCTGGCGACCGCGACGAGCGGGGTCAATCCCCTCTTGCCGTCGTCGGTGCGCTTCGACGACCCGCGGGTCGCGCCCATGAACATCGCAGAGCCGATCTGGCAGCGCTGGCGCGACGAGCTCGCCCGCGTCGGCGGCGTCAGCACCCTGCTGCACTTCGACGACGACCCGCGCGGCCGCATCGAGCTCGGCACCAGCCACCCCGGCGGCCTCGCCCGCTTCATCGCCGGCAGCCCCACCCTGCTCAGCAACCTCGTGCGCGACGACCTCGCCCTGCGGCAGGCTCGCGTCGCCGCCGAGCGCATCGCCGACGCCGGCGTCGAGCTCGCCAGCGTGCGCGGCATCGACGCCGTGCACCTCGGCATCGGCCTGGTCTCGTGGCACCGCTCCGGCGTCGACTACTGCGCGCCTCTCCTGCTGCGCCCGCTGCGGCTGCGCCGTCGGGGGCGGGATGTCGAGCTGACGCTCACCGGCGCGGTGCGGGTCAACCCGGCGCTGGTGCGCGCGCTCGCCGAGCAGTTCCAGCTGCACCTCGACGAGACCGCGTTCGTCGCCCTCGCTCACGACGGCGAGGCGTTCAAGCCGAACCCGCCGCTCGACCGGCTGCGCGGCCTGACCGCCCACCTCGAGGGCTTCACGATCACCGCACGGCTCGTGGTGAGCTGCTTCGCCGAGGTCGGCCCGCAGCTCGTCGCCGACGCCCACGATCTCGCGCACCCGGTGCTCGACGCCCTCGCCGGCAACACGAGCGCCCGCTGGGCGGTGACCGAGAGTGCCACCGAGGTCGCCCCGGTGCCGGCCGATCGCCGCCCGCCCGAGACCGACCTGCTGCTGCTCGACGCCGACGCCGAGCAGGAGTCGGTGATCGCGAGCATCGCCGCCGGCAACTCGCTCGTCGTGAAGACGCTTCCCGGCACGGGCGCGACGCAGACGATGGTCAACGCGCTCGGCGCCCTCGTCGCGCAGAACAAGCGCGTGCTCGTCGTCAGCCCCCGTCGGGCCACGCTGCGCGCCATCGCCCGCCGCCTGAACGACATCGGGCTGGGTGGCATCGCCGTGACGCCGGCCGCCCTGCGCCGCGACCTGATCCGGGCGATCAGCCGCAACGAGAAGGCCGAGCGCCCGCGCGTGGCCGACGTCAACGACGCGCTCGTCCGCCTCCGCACCGTGCTCATCGACTACCGGGATGCCCTCACGGCGCCCGACCCCGACCTGGGCATCAGCGTGCTCGACTGCATCGGCGAGCTCAGCCGCCTGCAGCTGCTCCCGACCCCGCCGACGACCCGCGCCCGCCTGAGCCGCGCGGCCGTCGAGCTGCTCGCCGCCGACCGCCGCGAGGCGGCCGAGGCCATGGTGCAGGCCGCCGAGCTCGGCCAGTTCAGCTACGGCCCGGGCGACTCGCCCTGGTACGGCGCCCGCTTCCGCACCGCCGAGGAGGCCGCCCAGTCGCAGCTGCTCGCCCGCCGCCTGCACCACGAGCTCGTGCCGCGCCTGGTGGAGCGCGGGCGCGCGCTCATCGCGGCCACGCCGATGCGCCCGTTCGAGACCATCGCCGAGCTGGGCGTCGCCGTGCGTCTGCTCACCGACCTGCGCGACACGCTCGACAAGTTCCAGCCCGCCGTCTTCGACCGGTCGCTGAGCGAGCTGATCGCGGCGACCGCGCCGCGCCGCGAGTCGAGCACCATGCCCGCCGCGACCCGCCGCCGCTTGAAGGGGCTGGCGAAGGAGTATCTGCGCCCCGGGGTGAGCGTGCCCGACCTGCACGAGGCTCTGGTGCGCATCCAGCAGCAGCGGGTGCTGTGGCAGCGGTTCGCGCCCAGCGGTCTGACACCGTCGGTGCCGGTCGGCATCGCCGACGTCGCGGTCGCTCTGCAGCAGGTCGAGCAGGATCTCGCCGCCCTCGACGGTCCGCTCGGCCACGACAGCCGCGAGCGGCAGCTGGCCCACCGGCCGCTCGCCGAGCTGCACGCGCTGCTCGAGGGCCTGGCCGCCGAGAGCGACGTGCTCAACAACCTGCAGGAGCGCACGGCGCTCATGCAGCGCCTCGAGCAGTGGGATGTCGGGCCGCTCCTCAGCGACCTCGCCGCCCGCCACGTGCCCCACGACCAGGTGGCCGCCGAGCTCGAGCTCGCCTGGTGGCGCTCGGCGCTCGAGAGCCTGCTGCAGCACGACCGCGCCCTGCTCGCCGCCGCCCCCGACGTGCTCGAGCGCCTCGAGGCCGACTTCCGGCTCGTCGACGAGGCGCACGCTGCCGGCAGCGCGCAGCTGCTCGCGTGGCAGCTGGCCGAGAACTGGTCGATCGGCATCACCGACTGGCCCGACGAGGCCGCCGCCCTGCGCGCCATGCTGCGCGCGGGCACGATCACGAGCGAGACCCTGCAGCAGCAGGCGCCGCACCTGAGCCGCCCGCTGGCGCCGATCTGGCTGGCGTCGCCGTACGACGTGCACCAGGTGAGCGACCGCCTGGCCTTCGACACCGTGCTGCTGCTCGATGCCGGTGCGATCACCGTCGCCGAGGCCACCGGGGCGATCCGCCGGGCCCGCCAGGTGGTCGCCGTGGGCGACCCGGTCACGCAGGCTCCCGCGCCGTTCGCGATCGCCGTCGGCGAGCGCGTCGACGACGCCGACGTGGATGCCCGTCACGCCTCCAGCGCCCTGTTCCAGCTCAGCGAGCTGCTGCCGGCGCTGTCGCTCACACGCTCGTACCGCGCCGGTGGCGAAGACCTCGCGGAGCTCGTGAACCGCCGCTTCTACGCCGGTCGCATCGAGTCGCTGCCGTGGGCCGGGTCCTTCCTCGGGCATCCGTCGATCGCGGTCGACTACCTCGCCGACGGCCATGGCATGCCTGACGACGACTCGGGCGCCATCGAGAGCGTCGACGTCGAGGTGCGGCGGGCCGTCGAGCTCGTCATCGAGCACGCCACCGCGCGCCCGCAGGAGTCGCTCATGGTGGTCACCGCGAGCGCCAAGCACGCCGCGCGGGTGCACACCGCGGTGCTCGAGGCGCTCGTGCACCGCCCCGACCTGCACGACGTGCTGCTCGGCGACCGCCCGGAGCCGTTCGCCGTGCTCACCATCGAGCAGTCGGTGGCGCAGTCGCGCGACCGCGTCATCTTCTCGATCGGCTACGGCCGCACCCCGCACGGTCGCGTGCTCAGCGAGCTCGGCTCGCTGGGCCGACCGGGCGGCGACCGCCTGCTCGCCGTCGCGATGACCCGCGCCCGCCGCTCGCTGCGCATCGTCAGCTGCCTGCGCCCGGCCGACCTCGACGACGACCGTCTGACGCACGGTGCCCGCGCGCTCGCCGAGCTGCTCTCCGACATCGAGGCGCGGCGCGCGGCGGTCGAGCTGCCCGACGACAGCGACCCGATGCTCATCGACCTCGCCCGCCGGCTCGAAGCCCGCGGCCTCACCGTCGCGCTCGGGCACCGCGGCAAGCTGCCCCTGGTGGCGAGCCGCGGCGGCTACTGCGTCGCCGTCGAGACGGACGCCGCGCTCGGCCACCTCAGCCTGCGCGAGTCGCTGCGGCTGCGGCCCGACCTGCTGCGCCGCCTCGGCTGGCACTACGCGCGCGTTCACGTGTTCGAGCTGTTCAGCGACCCGGAGGCCGTTGCCGACCGCATCCTCGCTCTCGTCGGCGGCGTGCCGGGAGCGCCCGCTGCACCGACCGCGCCCGCGGGCGCCCCGCGCTCCGCGATGGCTGAGCAGGCGACCGACGAGCTCTCGATCCTCCGCTGAGCCGCACTCGTCGACAGTGCTCCGCCCCCGTGTCACGAATCACGGAGTCGTGCCGAGCGACGGGCCCGGTTCCGGCGTGCCGCGCGATGGATCCGGCCGAAAGTCCGTGATGTGTGGCAGCGCAGGGGCGGGTGGGTAGCGTTGTCGCGTGACTGATCAGGATGCGGAGCCGCCGGTGCCCGCGCGACGACGCACTCGGCGCCGCGTCACGACATCGCCTCCGCCGGGGTCGTACGAGGCGCCCGTGCCGGAGCCGGCGCGCCACCGCCTGGACGAGAACGACGACCGCCTCCGCGCGGAGAAGCCGCCGCACTACTGAGCGCGTGGCCAGGCACCAGCCGTCGCTGACCGGTGGCTGCTGAGGGCCGACCGCCGGTCACTAGCCGCCGGCCATTAGCCGCCGAGCGCTAGGTGTAACGACCCGTGAGGTTGTGAACGCGGCAAGCGGGCGTGTGACCGTCGAGGGCGCTGTGGGGTCGTCGGCGATTGTATTCCTCGAGCCAGTCAGCGTAGGTCGCTGATCGGGCCTCGTTGGAGGTGTAGTTCGCTGCGTAAGCCCATTCGGCGGCCAGTGTGCGGTTGAAGCGCTCGACCTTGCCGTTGGTTTGCGGTCGATAGGGGCGGGTGCGGATGTGTCGGGCCTGTCCGACAGCGGCGGCGAAGTCACGGGATCGGTAGCAGGCGCCGTTATCGGTCATGACCGCCTTGACCTCGAAGCCGGCATCGGCGAAGAACTGGCGAGCACGAACCCAGAACGCGGCCGCGGTCTCTTTGCGCTCATCCGGAAGTTCTTCGGAATAGGCCAAGGTGACGTCCCGCTGAGTGGTGGAGTTTCTCAACACCGTGCGGGTCAGCTGTTGTGATTATGCCGCAGCGAGTTCCGGGATCGCGACCTCCTCTTCGGTGACGTTCAGGAGCTTCATGGAGTGCTCGCTGAAGTAGCGGCGGTCAGCGCCGTCCCATTCGTCGTGTTGCTCGATCAGGACGTGTCCGGCCAGGCGCAGCAACGCGGCGGGGTTGGGGAATGTGCCGACGACGTCGGTGCGGCGTTTGATCTCCTTGTTGACCCGCTCGAGCGGGTTCGTGGACCAGATCTGCCGCCAGTGTGTGGCGGGAAACTGACAGAACGCGAGGATGTCGTTCTGCGCGTCCTCGAGCATGCCGGCGATCTTCGGGTGCGACCTCGAGAGCATGCGGACGACTTCGTGGAATTGGGTGAACACGTGCTCGGTGTCTGGCTGGGCGAAGATCGTGCGGATGATCGACGCGACCATCGGCCCAGCGGTCTTGGGGACGTTGGCAAGCACGTTGCGCATGAAGTGGACCCGACACCGCTGCCATGACGAGCCTTGGAAGACGGTGTCGATCGCCGCGATCAGCCCGGTGTGCGCGTCGGAGATCACCAGCTTCACTCCGCCCAGCCCGCGGGCCTTCAGCGAGCGAAGGAACGCGGTCCAGAACGGTTGCGATTCGGTGTCCCCGACCTCGAAGCCGAGGACTTCCCTGCGCCCGTCGGCGGCGACACCGACCGCGACGACGACGGCTTGGGAGACGACCCGCCGGCCGACGCGGGCTTTGCAGTAGGTCGCGTCGAGGAACACGTACGGGTACGTGCTGTCCGCGAGCGGCCGATCGCGGAACGCCGCGACGTCCTCGTCGAGGTTGCTGCAGATCCGCGACACCTCCGACTTGCTGATCCCGGTGTCGGCACCGAGCGCCTTCACCAGGTCGTCGACCTTGCGGGTGGAGACGCCGTGGACGTACGCCTCCATCACGACCGCGAACAGGGCCTGATCGACCCGGCGGCGGCGTTCCAGCAGCGACGGGAAAAACGATCCCTGCCGCAGCTTCGGGATCCGCAACTCCAGCTCCCCCGCGGTGGTGGTGAGGGTCCGCAGCCGGGTCCCGTTGCGCTGCGTCGTACGGTCCGGGGAGCGTTCGAACGGGGCAGCGCCGATGAACGCAGCTGCTTCCGCGTCGATCAGCTCCTGGTAGAGCGTCTCGGTCGCGACCCGGATCCGGTCGTTCACATCGGTGAGTTTCAGTTCCCCGAGTAGCTCGAGGAGGGCAGACTGGTCAAGAGCCATCGTGCGTTTGTGTCCTTCCGTGAGATTCCTAGACAGTTCTCACTGACCATCGCACGATGGCTCACCACGTCCACGACGTGACACCCGAGCCGGGAAACTACACCAACCCAGGGGACGCCACCATAGGCCAACCTTGTGCATCCATCGACGGCGTGATGCAGGAACGTGTAGCCGCGCGATGACGAGGCTCCGCGTCGTGCGGCGCGATCTCGGGCAGCACCGGCACGACGGTCTTGGGGTGACCCGCGACCATGAACATGCCACCCTCCACCGTCCGGGATACGACCGAGCTTCTTGATGTCAACGTGGACGATGTCCCCAGGGGCAGCCGCTTCGAACCGGACCGGTTGCTGCTTCCGAATCGGCAAGCCGGTGTTGCGGTCCAGGTGCGACAGCCGAGGCATTCGATAGCGGGCCAGCACTCGACCGACCGTCGAGGGGTTGAGCCCCAGATGCCACGCGATCCGACGCGCATCCCAGCGGCGCGTGAATCGCAACGCAATGATCCGTCGCTCCGTGCGCTGACTGAGGCGTCGGGGCGAGTGACGGGGTCGCGAGCTGCGGTCGGTCATCGGCTGGCCTGCTCGATATCGATCGGCCCACTTCTTCGCTGTTGCTGGCGAGCATTGAAACCGCTCCCCGACTCGAGCAAGACTCCACCCGTCGATGACGACGGCGCGAGCGACACGCAGACGCCCTTTCGGTGTCAGATCGGCATTAGCGTGAACCACGAAGACCTCCGGTCTCGATGAGAGTTGTCAGATACCCACATCGTTCCGGAGGTCTTCGCTACTTCACACGTTCACAACGTCCCGGGTCGTTACAGCTGATATGTGACTGATTCCTGTCAAGTGGCAGGGGAAAGAGCGCCCGGAGTGATCATGCTTCGGGCGCTCTTTCGTGTGGTCGGCGCGGGCGGTGTGGGTGTCGTGCGTGTCGTGGGCGACGCGCGGTCAGACTGATATGCGCGGGTTGGTTACCGCAGGACGTGCTGTTCGGCTGGAGCGGTTCCGCTTGTCTAGGATCGAGCGTCGCCTGCCCTTCGGGCGGGCTGCTCATAGCTGTTCCGCGGGTCGCTCCTCGCGCTGCCGTCACCTGCCGTCTGAACCGACCGGTCAGGGGGCCCAGGTCAGTCGGGCATCACAGCCAGGGACCAGCACCAGCCGGCGAGCTCGCGGGCGATGGCGACGTTCGCGATCGTGGGCCGCTTCTTGCGTGCGGTGAAGTGCTGCCATTTCTGATGCAGGCGCCGGTTGCCGTCGTCGCCGCGGGACACGGCGAGGCTGGGCGCGGCAGCCCACCGGGCCTGCATCACCGCTCCGGGCCGATAGGGTTTGCGGTGATGCCAGGCGGCCTCGACCAGCAGGCGGCGGGCGTGAGTGTTGCCGGTCTTGGTGATCGAGCCTTGCGAGCGTGACTGTCCGGAGGAGTGCTCTGAGGGCACCAGCCCGACGAACGCGCCGATGCTGGATCCGGTGAAGCGCTCCCAGTTGCCGATCTCGACCGCGAGGCCGAACCCGGTCAAGGTCGAGATCCCGCGCAAGCACCCCAGGCGTCGCACCACGGGCGCGTAGTTGCTGGTCGCGGCCATCTGCTCGATGATCGCGTCGAGTCGGTCTTTGCGGGCGCGCACCTGCTGCACTGCTTCGTAGTCGGCATCGAACGCGGCCTGCAGTCCGGGATGGTCGAACCTTTGCCGGCGCAGCCAGGCATCATGCGCGCCGGTCCACGCCTGCTTGCCGTCATAGATGATCCCGTGGCGCAACAGCAGCTTCGAGAGCCGATGCCGTGCAGCCATCAGCTCACCCCGATTGTCCTCTCGTGCTCGCACCAGGTCGCGTGCGGTTTCCTGCTCGATCGTGGGCACGGCAACCGCGACGATCTCTCCCAGTCGCAGCAGTCTTGCCAAATGCATCGCGTCCCTGGCGTCGGTCTTGACTCGCTCCCCGACCGGGCGCTGCAACTTCGACGGCGCCGCCACGAGGCACTCGATGCCTGCGGCGGTGAACAAGCGGGCCAGAGCGAACCCGGTCGGCCCGGCCTCATACGTCACCGCTGCCGGCTGCGGCAGGCTCCGCACCCACTCCAGCACTGCCGCGGGGTCGTAGCCGAAACGGTGACGGATCACTTCCCCAGTGTCCTCGTCGATCGCGCATCCCACGACGCTGCGGGCGTGCACGTCCAGACCGACGCTCGTACGCTGGATTCTCAACTGGGGCCTCCATTCGCCTGGTGGACAGGCCAGCCCTCAACGGCTGGCAACCCACGAATACGCGAATCGAGGCCCCAGCCTCAAGAACCAGACCGAAGACCCATATCGTCTAGGCCGCGGCGTCGCGCTTCCCGAGCAGGTCGCGGATCTCCGCGAGCAGCTCGAGCTCGGTCGGAGGCGTGGGCTCCGCATCCGTCTCGCCGGCCCGCCGCTTCTTCTCGGCGACCCTCCGCAGGTGGTTCATCGGCGCGACCAGAGCGACGTAGACGACGGCCGCGATGATGAGGAAGTTCAGCACGGCCCCGAGCACCGCGCCGAAGTAGAGCACGGCCTCGCCGCCCGAGACGGTCGGGATCACGACCGGCAGCGCCTTCTCGAGGGTCGCCGCGTTGAACAGCGCCCCGATCGCCGGGTTGATGACGCCAGTGACGATGGCGTTCACGACGCCCGTGAAGGCGGCTCCGATGACGACGGCCACGGCGAGGTCGATGACGTTGCCGCGCAGGATGAATTCACGAAAACCCTTGAGCATGCGTCGATGCTAGGCCCGGACCACGGGCCAGGGCCATGGGCCCCCGTTCAGGCGCTGGTCGCGGCGGGGGCGGCGGATGCGGAGCTCGAGCTGCCCGAGCCCGACGAGCCCGATGCCCCCGAGCCGGACGAGCCCGACCCGGAGCCGGTCGACCCGGACGACCGGCTGTCGGTGCGGTAGAAGCCGGAGCCGTTGAAGGTGACGCCGACGGCCGAGAAGATCTTGCGCAGCCGGCCCTGGCACGACGGGCACTCGGTGAGCGCGTCGTCGGTGAAGGCCTGCTGGATGTCGAACGCCGTCGAGCATTCGGTGCAGCGGTACGAGTACGTGGGCATCGTGAAAACCTCCGTCCTCCAGGATACGGGGCGCGCAGTATCGGCCCGACCGGGGCCGGGCCAGCCGAAGCGGTGCTCAGCCGAAGCGGTGCTCAGTCGAAGCGGAGGATGCCCGACGGCGTGACGACCCCGTCGACGCCCTGATCGTGCGCCTCGCGCGGCAGCGCGTCGTGCACCTCGCTGTCGTAGACGACGGCGAACACCGGCGGGCGGCGGTCCATCGAGCCGAGCGTCTTGTCGAAGTACCCGCGCCCCCAGCCCAGGCGCATGCCCGAGCGGTCGACGGCGGCGGCGGGCACGAGCAGCAGCCCGACGTCGTTCACGGCGATCGGGCCCAGCAGCTCGGTCGTGGGCACGGGCATCCCGATGACGTCGAGACCCTCGTCGTCGCTGTCGTAGGGGGCCCAGTCGAGCAGGCCGTCATCGCGCGAGACCGGCAGCAGCACGCGGATCCCCTGCTCCACCGCCCAGCTCAGGAACGGCCGGGTCTCCGGCTCGTCGCGGGTCGCGAGGTAACACGACAGGGCGCTCGGCCCGAGGGTCGAGGTGAGCGCGATCAGCTGGCGCGTCAGACCCTCGGTGGCGGCGTCGCGCTCGTGCTGCGAGCGGATCCGCCGCCGCTCGCGCAGCTCGGCGCGCAGCGCCCGCTTCTCGGCGATCGGGTCGCTGTCGCGCTGCGGGGCCATGATGCCCATCGTAGAGCCGCCCCGATACGCTGGGGCCATGACCCAGCGTTTGACGAAGGCCGTCATCCCGGCTGCGGGGCTCGGAACCCGGTTCCTCCCGGCAACGAAGGCGATGCCGAAGGAGATGCTGCCGGTCGTCGACAAGCCGGCCATCCAGTACGTGGTCGAGGAGGCCGTCGCCGCCGGTCTCACCGACGTCCTGATGATCACCGGCCGCAACAAGAACGCCCTCGAGAACCACTTCGATCGCGTCGGCGAGCTCGAGGCGACGCTCGAGGCCAAGGGCGACACCGAGAAGCTCGCCAAGGTCGAGTACTCGACCGGACTCGCTGACATGCACTACGTGCGGCAGGGCGACCCGCTCGGGCTCGGCCACGCGGTGCTGCGGGCGCACATGCACGTCGGGCGCGAGCCCTTCGCGGTGCTGCTCGGCGACGACATCATCGACCCGGGTGATCCGCTGCTCGACCGCATGATCGCGGTGCAGGAGCAGCGGCAGACGAGCGTCATCGCCCTCATGGAGGTCGATTCCGCGCAGGCGCATCTCTATGGGGTCGCGACGGTCGAGCCGACCGACGAGCCCGACGTCGTGCGCGTCACGAGCCTGGTCGAGAAGCCTGCCCCCGGCACTGCGCCGTCGAACCTGGCCGTCATCGGCCGGTACGTGCTGCGGCCCGAGATCTTCGACATCCTCGAGCACACGCAGCCCGGCAAGGGCGGCGAGATCCAGCTGACGGATGCCCTCCTCGAGCTGGCCGGTGACACCGAGCACGGCGGCGTCTACGGGGTGGTGTTCCGCGGTCGCCGGTACGACACCGGCGACCGCCTCGACTACATCAAGGCGATCGTGCAGCTCGCGGTCGAGCGCGACGACCTGGGCCCGGAGCTGCGCCCCTGGTTGCGGCAGTTCGCCTCGAGCCTGGACTAGACGCGTGGCGAGCATCCCGACCCTGCGCGACGGGGCGACCGTTCTTCGGCCGATCCGCGTGCGCGACGCCCGGGCGCTCGAAGGCGAGCTCATCGCCTCGCGCGCGTGGCTGCGGCCCTGGGAGGCCACGAGCCCGCAGGCGCCGCTGTCGTGGGACACGAAGGCGAGCATCCGCAGCCTGCTGGCGGCCGCGCGTGCCGGAACGGGCCTGCCCTTCATCATCGAGACGGAGGGGCGGCTCGCCGGTCAGCTCAACGTGAGCGGCATGACCTTCGGCTCGCTCGCCTCGGCGACGATCGGCTACTGGGTGGGCGCGGGCTTCGCCGGGCGCGGTCTGACGCCCACGGCCGTGGCGCTGGCCACCGACCACGTGTTCTTCACGGTCGGCCTGCACCGCATGGAGATCTGCATCCGGCCCGAGAACGCTCCCTCACTGCGCGTGGTCGAGAAGCTCGGCTTCCGGTACGAGGGGCTTCGGCGGCGGTACATCCACATCAACGGCGACTGGCGCGACCACTTCTGCTTCGCGCTGACCGTCGAGGAGGTGCCGCAGGGCGTGCTGCAGCGTTGGCGGTCAGGGCGCGTGCCTCCCGGCGCGGCGGCGGTCCCGGAGATCGACCAGATCGCCGCGCGCCGGGGGCTCAGCCTCCCGCCGGCCCGCTAGACCCAGGTCACGGGCACGGTCAGCATGAGGCCGCCCGCGAAGATGAAGATCGCGGCCCCGATGCCGATGAGCGCGTACTGCACGCGGCGGCTACGTACCACGGCCGCGACACCGAGCAGGAACAACGAGATCGCCATGAGCACGGTCGTCAGCGTCAGCCAGTCGCCGCGCGCGTCGAGCTCGTCGGCCTGCGCGGTCAGCGCCACGGCCTCCTCGCTCTTCTCGCCGTAGGCGCCGAACAGCACGTTCTGGTACTCCTCGTCATCGAGGGGGCTCGTGTAGAACTCCGGGTCGGCGGCGTTCGCGGCGGCGGCGCGCTCGATGGCCGCACCGAAGTGCTCGCTCACGGCCACGAAGAACAGCGCGTCGTACGTCTCGGCAGCGAGGGCCGAGGTCGCCGCGTCTCCGAAGTCGATCTGCGCCTGCAGCTCGGTGAGGCGGGCGAGGGTCTGGGCGTCCTGCACGTACTCCTGGTTGCCCTCGAGGTAGAGCGATTCGGCTTCTGCCGTCGCACTCTGCGACTGCGAGAGGGCCTTCGCGGTCTGGCCGTCGTACAGCGCGGCCTGGAAGGAGACCCAGGCGGTCGCGACGGAGACGATGCCGAGCAGGATCACGATGACCAGCTCGGTGTTGCTGAACAGTCGGGTGAGGGGAGTGGCGGGGGCGGATGAAGCGGTTTCGGGAGTGGTCACGATGTCGGAGTGTACAGACACTCCGCGACCTTCCCGGGCCGCGCGGGTCGCGCCTCGTACGGTGGGCGGCATGGAGACCACGGGTGGCGGCACGGCGGTGCTCATCGCCCTCGCCGCGGTGCTGTGGCTGGTCTACCTGGTGCCGATCTGGCGCCGCCGCCGCGAGTACCTGGCGACCGAGCGCAACGCGATCCGGCTGCAGCAGACGCTGCGCATCATGGCCCACGCCGCCGAGGTGCCCGAGGCGGTGCGCGCCGAGCTGACCGCCCGCGACGTCGCCGCCCAGCAGCGCTCGCTCGCGGCCCGTCAGCGCGAGCTCGCCGCCATCGAGCGCGCCCGTGAGGCCGCCGCGCAGCGTGCTCTGCGGGCGCGGCTCGCCGAGTCGGCGCCGGGCCTCATGGCCGAGATGGACGCCGCCCGCCGGGGTCAGCGCCGCCTGCGCCACACCCGCGCCCTCACCTCGCTGACGACCCTGCTCGCGCTGGTGGGCGTCGCGATCGCGGTCGCGAGCGGCGCCTGGGCGTGGTCGGGTTTCGCCGCCTTCGTCGCGGTCAGCGGCGGGATGCTGCTCTCGAGCCTGGCGCGCGCGCAGCGCCGCCGCACCGGGGCGGTGGCGCGCACCGCTTCGCCCTCGTTCGTCGACCTCGCGCCGGAGGCCCCGCGCGTGCCGACGGCCGCGCGCCGGGAGTGGACGCCCGTGCCCCTGCCCAAGCCCACCTACCTCAGCGCGCCCGTCGTGCCGGCGGGTGCCGCGGCCCCCGCGCTCGACCATGCGGCCGCTCTCGCCGCAGCGGCGGCCGAGGCCGAGCGCGCTCAGCGCGCGGCGGCATCGCTTGGCGCGCCCTCCCGAACGTCGGACGGGACGGAGCGGGAGGTCGAGCAGCCGGCGGCGAGCCGCTTCGCTCGCATGGGCGTGATCGAGGGGCTGCCGGGGCGCGCTCCCGACCTGGACGAGGTGCTGCAGCGGCGGCGGGCCGCGGGCTGAGCATCCCGGCCCCATGGTCGCCGGCGCGGGCGGTCGCGCGTTTCGAGGCACCCCTGCCGCGGTGGTAATGTGGTCGAGCCGTACGGGCCTGTGGCGCAGTTGGTAGCGCGCTTCGTTCGCAATGAAGAGGTCAGGGGTTCGAATCCCCTCAGGTCCACCCCGTTCCCGTCTGATGTCGGCGCTACGCTCGCGGCATGACCACCCCGCCTCCCTCCGACGCCGTGCTGCAGTGGATGCTCGACACCGACCCGGCGCTGCGCTGGCAGGTCGAGCGCGATCTGCTCGATGAGCCGCCCGCCGTCTGGGAGGCGACGCGGGCCCGCGTTGCGACCGAGGGGATGGGGGCGCGCCTGCTCGCGCACCAGGATGCCGACGGGCAGTGGGCGGGCGGCGCGTACTTTCCGGCCGACTTCGACTTCGACGGGCCCGAAGCGGCCGAGGGTGCGGGCCAGCCGTGGACGGCCACGACCTGGTCGCTCAACACCCTGCGCGACTGGGGGCTCGACGCCCCGGCGCTCGCCGGTACTGCGGGGAAGCTCGCCGCGAACGCGCGCTGGGAGTACGACGACCTGCCCTACTGGGGCGGCGAGGTCGACGCGTGCATCAACGGCTTCACGCTGGCCAACGGCGCCTGGCTCGGCAGCGCGGGCCCGCGCGATGCGGCCGCGGCCGACGTCTCGGCGATCGCGCGCTGGTTCGCCGAGCACCAGCTGCCCGACGGCGGCTGGAACTGCGAGTGGGTCGAGGGCTCGGTGCGGTCGAGCTTCCACTCGACGCTCAACGCGCTGAAGGGCATCCTCGACTGGGAGGAGCGCACCGGCGACGACAGTCTGCGCGCGGTGCGGCACACGGCGCAGGAGTACCTGCTGAGTCGACGGATGCTCTACCGCGCGTCGACCGGCGAGCACGTCGGCCCGTGGGTCGAGTACTTCGGCTACCCGTTCCGGCACGTGTACACGGCGCTCACCGCGTGCGACTACCTGCGACGGGCATCCCTGCACGACGGGGTCGCGCCCGACGAGCGCGCGGCCGACGCGATCGGGATCATCCGGGCCGCCCAGAACCCCGATGGCCGCTGGATGCAGCAGCGCCACTACCCGGGCCGCGTCTGGTTCGCGCTCGACGTGCCCGTCGGCGAACCGTCCCCGTGGCTGACCTTCCACGCGCTGCGGGTGCTGCGGTGGTGGGACGAGACTGTGCGCTGAACCTGACCCGTCGGGCATCGCGGCCGCATACTGACCGCATGACTTTCGCGTTGCATGCTCTCGCCGCGTCGGTGATCGCCGTCGCCCTCGTCGGGTGCGCGCAGCCCTCTCCCGGCGGCGCTACCGCGACGTGGCGGCTTGCGCCGGGTGCCGAACCGGATGCGGCGGCCACGTCGATCGACGTTCTTGTCACACGACTGGACTGCAACAACGGCCTGACCGGGACGGATCGATGATCCGACGGTCGAGGTGCTCGCCAGCGAGGTGGTGATCACGATCACGGTGAGTCCCGGGCCGCCCGAGGCCGCCGATTGCCGGGGCAACGACGAGGTTCTCGCGACCGTGCGTCTGCCGCAGCCGCTCGGCGACCGTCCGCTCGTGGACGGCGCGTGCCGCACGACGAAGGCGAGCTCGACCGTCTTCTGCGAATCGGAGGTCCGTTTCGCGCCCTAGGAGACGCGGAGCTCCGGGGTGACTTCCAGAACTGCGGATCAACCTGAAGACGGTTCGGTCTCATCCGCAGATCTGGAAGGTGCTGTGCACAGGGCAGCGGTGCACACAGCGGCCGCGCACAGAACGGCCGTGCACAGAGCAGCCGTGCACAGGGCAGCCGTGCACAGAACAGCGGCGCGGGGACAACGGCCCACGACGATCCGACGCAACCAGCCGTCGATCGCGCGGAGACGGGCCCCTACGCGCTTTCTCCCGAGCGCGCGCCGAGCCGGGCGAGCGCCGCACCCGCGGCGTTCCAGCCGCCCATGCCGTGCACTCCGCCGCCGGGCAGCGTCGACGACGAGCAGAGGTACAGCCCCGGCGCGTTCATCGCCCACGGTGTGAGCGACAGGCGCGGTCGGGCGGCGAGCTGCCGCAAGTCGGTCGCGCCGCCGCCGATGTCACCGCCGACGAGGTTGGCGTTCCACGCCTCGAGGGCGGCCGGGCCCATCGGGTGCACCGCGAGCACGCGGTCGCGGAACCCCGGCGCGACGCGCTCGAGCTGGCGCTCGAGGTGCGGCAGAGCATCCACCGGGCTGCCGTTCGGAACCCGGCAGTACGCCCACAGCGTGTGCTTGCCCACGGGCGCGCGCGTCGGGTCGGCGACGGTCGCCTGCACGGCGAGCACCCAGGGGTCGTCGACATGCCGGCCGCGGGCGGCCTCTCGCTCGGTGCGGGCGATCTGCCCGCTCGTGCCGATGTGCACGGTGCCCGCGCCCGCGAGCGCGGGGTCGGCCCACGGCACCGGGCCGTCGAGCGCCCAGTGCGCCGCGAACACGCCCGCGCCGTAGCGCCATCGCGCGAGCCGTCGCGCCTCGCGCGCGGGCAGCGCGTCGCCGGTGATCGCGAGCACCTGCCGCGGGGTGAGGTCGAGCAGCGTCACGCGCGCCGAGGGCAGCTCGGTGAGCGCGGCGACGCGGTGCCCGGTGCGCAGTTCGCCGCCGGCCGCGCGCAGCCGCGCGACGAGGGCGTCGGCGACCCGCTGCGACCCGCCGCGAGCGACCGGCCAGCCGACGCCGTGCGCGAGCCCGCCGAGCATGAGCCCGATGCCGGTCGTCAGCGGCTGCGACAGCGGCACGGCGGCGTGCGCGGCGAGCCCCGCGAGCAGCGCCCGCGCCGGTTCGTCGCGCAGCACGGTGCGGCCGACGAGGGCGGCCGGCCAGACCCCGCGCACACCGAACCCGAGCAGCGCGCCCAGATCGTGCGGCGGCAGCCGGGTCGCGTCGAGCACCGAGCTGGCGAGGCCCGGCCAGTTCGCCGAGAGGCGGGCGAGCATCCCGCGCCAGGCCCGTCCGTCGCGGCCGAGCCCGTCGGCCGTCACGTCGACCGAGCGGTGCAGCAGCGCAGAGCGACCGGCGTCGATCGCGTGGCCGAGTGGCGTGGGCGGATGCACGAGCTCGAGCGCGGCGCGACCGTCGGGCCCGGGCTCCGTCAGCGCGAGCGCCCGCATCGCCGGCGACGCCAGACCGAGCGCGTGCACGGTCGCGCCGAGGTCGTGCACGAACCCGGGCAGGGTCACCTCGGCGCTGCGCAGCCCGCCGCCCGCCTGCTCGGCTGCCTCGAGCACGAGCACCCGCAGGCCCGCCTCGGCGAGCCGTACCGCCGCGACCAGCCCGTTCGGGCCGGCACCGACCACGACCGCGTCGACCTCGGGGGTGCGGGATGCGCGCATGCGTTGATGATGCCGCATCGCCCTGCGCCGCTCCCTGCGCCAGACTGTGCGGATGACCGACCCGCACCCCGCCGACCCGCACCCCGCCGACACCCACGACACCATCCGGGTGCGCGGGGCGCGGGAGAACAACCTGCGCGACGTGAGCGTCGACATCCCGAAGCGGCGGCTCACCGTGTTCACCGGGGTGAGCGGCTCGGGCAAGTCGAGCCTCGTCTTCTCGACCATCGCCGCCGAGTCGCAGCGCATGATCAACGAGACCTACAGCGCCTTCGTGCAGAACTTCATGCCGAGCCTCGCACGCCCCGACGTCGATGTGCTCGAGGGGCTGACCACGGCGATCATCGTCGACCAGGAGCGCATGGGAGCGAACTCCCGCTCGACGGTCGGCACGGCCACCGATGCCAACGCGATGCTGCGCGTGCTCTTCAGCCGCCTGGGCGACCCGTACATCGGCCCGCCCAACGCGTTCTCGTTCAACGTGCCCACCACCAAGGTCAGCGGTGAGCGCGAGAGCGCCACCGGCGAGCGCACGGTCATCGAGAACGAGGTGTACCTCGGCGGCATGTGCCCGCGGTGCGAGGGCATGGGCAGCGTGAGCGACATCGACCTCGACCAGCTCGTCGACCGCAGCAAGAGCCTCAGCCAGGGTGCCATCACGGTGCCCGGCTACACGCCCGACGGCTGGATGGTGCGCATCTTCACCGAATCGGGCATCGTCGCCGCCGACGTGCCGGTGCGCGACTTCAGTGCCGAGATGCTCAACGACTTCCTCTACAAGGAGCCGACCAAGGTCAAGGTCGCGGGCATCAACATGACGTACGAGGGGCTCGTGCCCCGCATCCAGAAATCGATGCTCAGCAAGGATGTCGAGGCGATGCAGCCGCACATCCGGGCTTTCGTCGAGCGTGCCGTGACGTTCACCGCCTGCCCCGACTGCGGCGGCACGCGGCTCGCCGAACCGGCCCGCCGCTCGCGCATCGCCGGCGTCAGCATCGCCGAGGCCTGCGCCATGCAGATCAGCGACCTCGCCGCGTGGGTCGCCGCGATCGACGCGCCCGGCGTCGGCCCGCTCGTCGAAACGCTGCGCCGCACCCTCGACTCGTTCGTCGAGATCGGCCTCGGCTACCTCAGCCTCGACCGACCGGCCGGCACGCTCTCGGGGGGCGAGGCGCAGCGCACCAAGATGATCCGGCACCTCGGCTCGTCGCTCACCGACATCACCTACGTCTTCGACGAGCCGACCGTCGGGCTGCACCCGCACGACATCCAGCGCATGAACGAGCTGCTGCTGCGCCTGCGCGACCAGGGCAACACCGTGCTCGTCGTCGAGCACAAGCCCGAGGCGATCGCGATCGCCGACCACGTCGTCGACCTCGGCCCCGGCGCGGGCTCGGCGGGCGGCGAGATCGTCTACACGGGCACCCTTGCCGGCCTGCGCGCGAGCGGCACCCTCACCGGCCGGCACCTCGACGATCGCGCGGCCCTCAAGCCCGCGGTGCGCACGCCGTCGGGGGCGATCAGCGTGCGGGGAGCATCCGCCAACAACTTGCAGGGCGTCGACGTCGACGTGCCGCTCGGCGTTCTCGTCGTCGTCACGGGCGTCGCAGGCTCGGGCAAGAGCTCGCTCATCCACGGCGAGGTCGTGCTCGATGGCGGCGCGCCGCGCGAGGGGGTCGTGGCGGTCGACCAGAGCGCCATCCGCGGCTCGCGCCGCAGCAACCCCGCCACCTACACCGGCATGCTCGAGCCGATCCGCAAGGCCTTCGCGAAGGCCAACGGCGTGAAGCCGGCGCTGTTCAGCGCGAACTCCGAGGGCGCCTGCCCGTCGTGCAACGGCGCCGGCGTCATCGACACCGATCTCGGGATGCTCGCCACCGTCTCCACGCCCTGCGACGACTGCGGCGGCCGCCGCTTCCAGGCCTCCGTGCTCGAGTACCGCCTGGGCGGCGCCAGCATCACCGACGTGCTGTCGATGCCCGTGAGCGAGGCGGTGCAGTTCTTCGGCGCGGGGGAGGCGCGCGTGCCCGCCGCGCACGCCATCCTCGAGCGGCTCGTTGACGTCGGCCTCGGCTACCTCACCATCGGGCAGCCGCTCTCGACCTTGTCGGGCGGTGAGCGGCAGCGGCTCAAGCTCGCCATGGCGATGGCCGACACCGGGCGGGTGCTCGTGCTCGACGAGCCGACGACGGGCCTGCATCTCGCCGACGTCGAGCAGCTGCTCGCCATGCTCGACCGGCTCGTCGATCGCGGCACCTCGGTGATCGTCATCGAGCACCACCAGGCCGTCATGGCCCACGCCGACTGGATCATCGACCTCGGCCCGGGGGCCGGTCACGACGGCGGGCGCATCGTCTTCGAGGGCACGCCCGCCGAGCTGGTCGCCGCGCGGTCGACGCTCACCGGCGAGCACCTGGCGCAGTACGTCGGGGGTTAACCCCCTCCCGAGGGCGGCGCGCCGCGCACTAGCCTGAGGCGACCGCAGCAGAACCCGACCCGGGAGGCCACCATGGCAGGCAAGGCAGTGCAGCAGGGCGCGACGTGGGGCTTCGCCGGCCTCCTCGCGTACATCGGCGCCGCGATCTACTTCATCGGGCAGAGCGACGGCAGCTTCTGGGGCGTCATCCTCGGCCTGCTTCAGGCGATCGTCTGGCCGGCCTACGCCGTGTACGGCGGGCTCACCGCCCTCGGCGTGTGAATTGATGGCTGCGCCGCATCGATGGCTGCACCGCTCCTGCGGCGCAGCAGGCACGAGACTGGGGGCATGACCACCTTCGGCACGCTCGCCCTCGCGCCCGCCTCCGCCCACCCCGAGCTGCTCGCTCCGCCGGTGCGCGACTTCCTGGCCGCGCACCCCGACGAGCGGGTGCTGGTGGGAGCGATCGACGCCGAGCTCGCCGACACCGCGGCGTTCTGCGTGCACTACGCCATCGACCCCTCCGCCGGCGCGAACTGCGTCGTCGTCGAGGCGAAGCGCGGCGAGGTGCGGACGCTCGCGGCCTGCCTCATCCGGGGAAGCGACCGCATCGATGTGAACGGGGCGGTGCGGCGGATGCTCGACGCGCGTCGGGCATCCTTCGCGCCCCTCGACCTCGTGATCGAGGTGACCGGCATGGAGTACGGCGGCGTGACCCCGCTCGGCCTCCCGGCCGACTGGCCGATCCTCGTCGACGAGGCCGTCGCGGCGAGCGGACCGCTCATCGTGGGTGCGGGCATCCGCGGGGCCAAGCTGCTGGTGACCGGCGAGTACCTCGCGGGCCTGCCGGGTGCGCGGGTGGTCCCGATCGCGCAGGGTTGAACGCCGCATCCCGCGCGTGCGTCGACCGGCCGGGTCGGTCAGTGCGCGAAGAGCACCTTGAGCACGACGACGACTGCGCACGCGATCGCGAGGCTCAGCCCGCCCGAGAGGGTGCGCCAGGTCGGCCGCCGCCCGCTGAGCCGCTCGACGAGGAAGCCGATGAGCGCGATGCGGCCGACGACCCAGACCGCCGCCACCAGCTGCGCGAGCTGCGTGGGCACGATGTCGAGCGTCGCGATCAGCAGGATGACCGCCGGCACGACACCCGAGACGAGGATTGGCAGAGCGTCGCGCATCTCGTGCCGCACGTGCGGCCGATGCGCGTGGCGCTCGCGCCCGAGTTGCTGCCCCACGGTGTGGGCGAGGATGTGCGCGACGTACGTCGTGATCGCCGTCGTCCCCACGAGCAGCGCGGCCTCGCCGCCCACGATCGACTTGCCGGTGGCGACCACGATGGCCGCGAGCACGAGGATGTTGCCGTAGATGTACGCCGCGAGGCGCAACCGCAGGCGCTCGATGCCGAGCTCCTCGCCCGGCTTGGCGATCATCCAGCCGGGCATCCGCGGGGTCGTGACGACCTCCTCCGATGCCGCGCTCATGTCCGTCAGATCGAGTAGTCGACGACCGCGCGGTCGCTGATCACCGTCGCGATGAAGGCGGCCGCCTCCTTGTGGGCGGGGTGCACCTGGTAGGCCTCGAGCGCCGCGTTGTCGTCGTGCTCCGAGACGAGGGCGACATCCCAGTGGCCGTCGACGAGGCCGAGGTCGCGGTCGACGCGAATGCTCTGGATGCCCGGAATCTGGGTCTCCAGCGCGGTCAGCCGCGCGGCGATCTCGTGGGCGTCGTCGCGGCGCTGCGCGTCGTCGTCGGCGGCCAGCTTGAACAGCACGATGTGGCGGATCATCCCTTCACTATAGAGAGCGCCGGGGGTCTAGATTCGGCCCATGGAATCGCGGTTCTCCACCCCCCAGCAGATGCGTGAGTCGGTCTTCATCGACGGGGCGGATGCGAACGCCCGGCTCTCGCGCTTCTGGCTGCTGCTCGTGCTCTCGTCGATCATCGCCGCGGCGGGCGTCGTCGCCGACTCGACGGCCGCCGTCATCGGCGCGATGATCGTGGCCCCGCTCCTCGGCCCGATTCAAGGCACGATGCTCGCGACGGTGCTCGGCGATCGCGCGAACCTGATCCGGTCGCTGCTGCTCGTGGTCTCGGGCGCCATCGCGGCGATCGCGATCGGCTACGCCATCGGGATGCTCGTCACCGGTGACGTCGTCGCCGCGACCAACACGCAGGTGGCTGGGCGGGTCAGCCCGCGCCTGATCGACCTGCTGGCCGCGCTCGGCACCGGCGTCGTCGGCTCGGTCGCGCTCGTGCGCCGCGACATCTCCGACACCCTGCCCGGTGTCGCGATCGCGATCTCGCTCGTGCCGCCGCTCACGGTCGTCGGTCTCACCCTCGAGTCGGGAGCGGTCGTCGAGGCTCTCGGCGCCTTCCTGCTGTTCGTCACGAACGTCGTGGCGATCATCGCGACGGGCATCGCCGTCATGACCGTGTACGGGGTCACGAAGCTGGCGGCGGCCGAGAAGGTCGACGGCTCGCGCCGTGCCAGCCTGCGCAAGCCCGTCGTGCTGCTGCTGTCGATGCTCATCATCATCGGCGTGCCGCTGTCGCTCACGAGCATCGAGATCGGCGCCAAGTCGATCGTCGAGCGTGCCGTGGTCGAGGTGGTGGAGGAGTGGGGCGCGGATGCCGGCTGGCGCATCCAATCGATCGACTACAGCACCACCGAGCTGACCATCCATCTCGAGGGCCCGCTGCCGCAGCCCGACACCGATGTGCTCGAGGCGGCGCTCGTCGAGCGCGGCATCGACCCGTCGACGATCACGATCGTGCTCGTGCCCGTCTACGAGGTCGAGCTCGGCGGCTGAGGCTCCGCCCCGCGCCCGCGGTGCCGCCGCGTGACTGCGCCGGCGGCGAACACCGGGGGAGCATCCGCCGCCCGCGACTACCCTGGAGGGGTGAGCGCCGCACCCCTGTCATCTGCTGAGATCGCGGCGATCCGTGCCCAGTTCCCGATCCTCGACCGCGAGGTCAACGGCCACCCGCTGACCTACCTCGACTCGGCGGCGACAGCCCAGAAGCCGCGGCGGGTGCTGGATGCCGAGCGGGCGTTCTATGAGCGCGAGAACGCGGCCGTGCACCGCGGCGCCCACACGCTGGCCGCCGAGGCGACCGAGCTGTACGAGGATGCTCGCCGCACCATCGCCGCCTTCCTCGCCGTCGACGAGAACGAGGTGGTGTTCACCGGCAACGCCACCGAGGGCATCAACCTCGTCGCCACCGCGATCGGCATCGCGAGCTCCGGCCGCGGCGCGGGGGCCGACTTCCCGACTTACGCCCTGCAGCCCGGCGACGAGATCCTCACCACCGAGCTGGAGCACCACGCCAACCTCATCCCGTGGCAGGAGCTCGCGGCGCGCACCGGCGCGACCCTGCGGCACATCCCGGTGACCGACGACGGGATGCTCGATCTCGACGCCGTCCCATCGCTCATCACCGAGCGCACGCGAGTCGTGGCGGTCACCGCCGTGAGCAACGTGACGGGCTTCGTGACCCCGCTCGAGCGCCTCGTGCCGCTCGCGCGCGCCGTCGGCGCGCTCGTCGTGCTCGACGCCTGCCAGGCCGCGCCGCACCTCGCGCTGCACCCGCGCGAGCTCGACGTCGACGTCGCCGTGTTCAGCGGCCACAAGCTCTACGGCCCGACCGCGATCGGCGTGCTCTACGGCCGCGCCGCGGTGCTCGACGCGCTGCCCCCGCACCTGTTCGGCGGCTCGGCCATCACCACGGTCACGCTCGAGAAGGCGCACTTCCTGCCCGCACCTCAGCGCTTCGAGCCGGGCACGCCGCGCATCGCCGAGGCTATCGGGCTCGCCGAAGCGGTGCGCTTCGTCACCGAGATCGGCATGGACCGCATCGCGGCCACCGAGCACGTGCTCGCCGAGCGGCTGCACGCCGCGCTCGCGGCGATCCCGGGCATCCGCGTTCTCGGCGGTTCGGCCGTGCCCGCCGGGCAGCGGGTCGCGCTCGCGAGCGTCGTCGTCGAGGGCGTGCACGCCCACGACGCCGGGCAGGTGCTCGACGACCAGGGCATCGCCGTGCGGGTCGGCCACCACTGCGCCCAGCCGCTGCACCGCCGCCTCGGAGCCACCGCGAGCCTGCGCCTCAGCGCCGGGGTGCACACCACGGCCGACGAGCTCGATCGCGCGATCGCGGCCGTGGCGGGCATCCGCGCGTACTTCGGCCTCGATTCCGAAGCCGGCGATGTCGGGAAGGACACCTGATGAGCAGTCTCGAGTCGCTGTACCAGCAGATCATCGTCGACCACGCGAAGCACCCGCACGGGGTCGGTCTGGTCGAGGGGGAGGAGACCAGCCACCAGCTGAACCCGACCTGCGGTGACGAGATCACGCTCGCCCTGCGCTGGAGCGCCGACGGCGAGCGCATCGAGTCGGTCGCCTGGGAGGGCTCGGGTTGCTCGATCTCGCAGGCCAGCGCCTCGCTGCTGTCCACCCTCGCCGACGAGGATGCGGACGCCGGCGCCGCATGGACGCCCGAGCAGCTGCAGGCCCTCATCGACGAGTTCCGCGAAGCACTGCGCTCGCGCGGGGCGACGCCGCTCGACGAGGAGCGCTTCGGTGACGCGGCCGCGCTCAGCGGCGTCTCGAAGTTCATCGCCCGCGTGAAGTGCGCGATGCTCGCCTGGGTCGCCGCGGAGGACCTCCTCCAGCGCCGCGCAGCTTAGTGCCAGATCTGGGCCGAACGGGCGCGATCGCCTGCGGGTTCCGCCGTTTCGCGGCATATCTGGGCCGCACCCGCCGCCGACATCAGTCGACCGGCTCGAGCACCCACAGCGGGATGAGGCGCTCGGTCTTCTGCTGGTAGGCCGCATAGTCGGGCCAGACCGCGCACGCGCGTTCCCACCAGAGTGCGCGCTCGTCGCCCTCGAGAAGCCGCGCGCGGTAGTCGCGCTTCGACGCCATGTCCTGCAGCTCGCACAGCGGGTGCGCCCGCAGGTTGTGGTGCCACACCGGGTTCTCGGGAGCGCCGCCCTTCGAGGCGACCACGCAGTAGCGGCCGTCGTGCTCGACGCGCATGAGGGCGGTCTTGCGCAGCATCCCCGTCTTCGCGCCCAGCGTCGTGAGCACGATGATCGGTCGCCCGCGCAGGTCGTTGCCCTCGGCGCCGTTCGTGCGCTCGTAGAGCTCGGCCTGCTCGCGGGCCCAGGCGGACGTGCTCGGTGCGTACTCTCCGGTCAGCGGCATGGCACGAGGCTAGCGCCGGATCCGCCGTCGCGCGCTTGGCGTGTCGCGGCTCGGGCGCGTACTGTCGGCAGTCGAACGTATGTTCGATCCTGTCCCTTCAGACCAGCGCCGGGCCGGAGCGCGCGCGACCCCAGAAGGCGAGACTGCCGTGCCGGCTGCCGCATCCTCCGTTCCCGACGTCCCTTCGCGCTCCCGCGCCCGCGCCGCGGCTGTCGCCGACCCCGCGGCCGACTCCGTCGCGATCGTGTGGGCCGACCCCGACGGCCGCCCGATGCGGCTTGTCTGGGCCGGCACCCGCTGGCGCGTCAGCGACCGTCCGACGGTCATCACCGAGCCGGTCTCGTGGTGGCGCCGCCTCGATCCGGATGCCCGCTCCTCACACCTCGCCCCTCGCGCCTGCATCGGCTGGCGGTTCCAGGCCACGGCCGACGACGGCCGCACGTGCGTACTGGACGTGCGCGACGACGGCGACCCCGCGCGCTGGTTCGTCGTGAAGGTCTACGAGTAGGCACCCCCTCAACGAGAACGAACGGACACGCGCTCGAGGGGAGGAGGACATGCGCGACCCTAGACTCGCGGCATGAGCGAAACTCCTGACTTCGAGGCGCGCGACGCCGAGTTCGCCGAGCTGTTCCGCCGCTTTCTGAGCGAGGTCGTGCACCGCGCTGCCGGCACGCCGTCGCGGCGCACCCCGCTCGGCGATCGCATCAGCGACCATCTGGGTGCGGATGCCCGCACCCTCGCCGTCGTCGAAGAGACCTTTCCCTCCGCTCGCATCGCCGATCTTGATGCCGGCTTCGAGGCTCTGGCGGGCGAGTCGAGCGAACTCATCGGCGTGAGCGGCGGGCAGCAGAAACGCTTCTCGACCCTGCCCGACATGATCGTCAACGACGCGGTGCCGTTCGCTGAAGCCGCCGTCGACTACGTCAGCGCCGACGTGGGGCCGACGACGCAGCGCACGGCCGTGGCCTTCGGGCTGCGGTTGCTGACGTTCGAGGGCGCTCCGGTGGTGGCACTGCAGCGGGCGGCCGACCCGCAGCACGGGAGGGTGTACGCCTCGGTCGAGGTGATCGCCTCCGACCCGGCGCTCAGCACCCGGTTCATCGACGCCCTCCGGGCGGCGATGAATACGCACAGTGTGCTGCGAGGCACCGTGATCGCGTTCACCGACAACCCGTTCGACTACGGCTCGGGTCGCATCACGTTTCTGCCCCGGCCGGAGGTCGGCGCCGATGCGATCATTCTGCCGGAGGGCGAACTCGAGCGCGTACGGGCGCACGTCATCGGCATTCGCGAGCACGCGGAGAGCATCCGCGCCGGCGGTGGTCATTTGAAGCGCGGCGTCTTGCTGTACGGGCCGCCGGGAACGGGCAAGACCCTGACCGTCAGTCACCTCATCGCTGAGGCTGAAGGTATGACGACGGTGGTGCTGACGGGTCAGAGCATCCGCTTCATTAGTGATGCGGCTCAGGTCGCGCGGGCAATGCAGCCGAGCATGGTCGTGCTCGAGGACATCGATCTGATCGCCGGTGACCGCGAGATGTTCGGCGGTCCACAGCCCCTGCTCTTTCAGGTGCTCGATGCGCTCGACGGTCTCGATGGCGACGCCGACGTCGCCTTCGTGCTGACGACGAACCGGGTGGATGTGCTCGAAGAGGCGCTGGTCGAGCGCCCCGGACGGGTCGACCTCGCGGTCGAGATCGCTCGCCCCGACACCGAGGCGCGGCGACGACTGTTCGCGCTCTACGCCGCCGACGCACCCTTCAGCGCCGAGGCGATTGAACGGGCCGCGGACCGTTCTGACGGGGTGACCGGCTCGTTCGCGAAGGAGCTCATCCGTCGTGCCCTGCTGCGGGCGGCGGTGCAGGGGCGCACGGCGCACGACGGAGACCTCGACGCTGCCCTCGCTGAACTGATGGATGACCGCGAGGCACTGACCCGGCGTCTCGTCGGAGGGGAAGCGCCGCCGGTGGCCTGGAGCCTTCCCGAGTTTCCCCCGGAGTTCGACGAACCCTTCGGGCCGGAGGATGCGGACTAGGAGGCCGCCGACCGGCGCCGGATGACCGACCGCACGATCAGCAGCACGATCAGGCCGATCAGCCCGAGCGCGACGAGCCAGGGCAGCAGCACGCCCGCGATGACGAGCAGCACCGAGCCGAAGCCGACGAGCGCCTCCCAGCCAGCGGCGAGACCGGTGAGGAAGGTGTTGGGCTCGTCCGGCGGCGCCACCTCGGGCGAGCCGAGCACGAGCGTGATGGTCGACAGGCTGACCTGGTCGGCGAGCAGCCGCTGCTGCGCCTCGTAGCTCTCCAGCTGCGCCTGTCGGTCGCTGATCGCCGTCTCGAGCGCGATCAGGTCCTCCACGGTGCCCGCCTGTCCCTGCAGCGCCAGCAGCCGCGTGATTGACGAGCGCAGCGCCTCGACCCGCGCGTCGATGTCCTGCACCTCGCGGCTGATATCAGTCGAGCTCAGCTGCAGCTCCTCCACCTCGCCGAGCTCCTTCAGATCCTCCAGCGTCGCCGTGAGGCGCGCCGCGGGGATGCGGAGCACCAGCTCGGCCCCGCCCGCGTCGCTGGAGTAGCTGGTCTCGCGCGGCGCGTACTCCTGCCGCCCGTCGACGCGGCCGCCGACCCGCTCGACGATGGCGACCGCGTCGGCCGCGGCCTCGAGCGGCGCGTCGACCGTCAGGTAGAGGTAGCCGGTCGTGACGATCGAGCGGTCGCCCGCATCCGGGTCGCCGCTCTGCTCGCCGTCGAGGTCGCCGCCGGCTCCACCGCCGTCCTCGGCGACCGGGGCCTCCTCGCCGAAGTCGGGTGCACCGATGCCGGGCATGCCGCCCGAGTCGCTCGACTCGCTGACCGCGGCGCAGCCGCCCAGCAGAAGGGCGGCGAGGGAGGCCACCACCAGGAGGCCGGCGGGGCGGGGCAGCAGGCGTGGAGTGCTCATGCCGCACACGGTAGACCCGCACGAGAGCCCGGCACCACCCAACGTTTCGCGGCGATACGCGATCGTGACCGCTCGGCTGCCCGTTCGCGAACCTGTGCCGTACCCGTGAGAACCCAGAGCGATGGGAGGGAAAGTCACCATGCCCCGGCGCCGGCGGATAACTTCTGATCATTCCTACGCGACTAGGGGTGGACGCGAAGGACGAGGGGGTCGGCTCAGCCGGCCCCCTCCTCTCTTTCCGGGGACCTCGTGCCGCATCCGTCATAATCGGCGCATGGCTGGCTGGCGATGGTGGCGACGGGATGCCCCGCTGCTGTCCGTCACCGCCGACACCGGTTCCGGGCCGGTCGTGGTGATGATCCACGGCATCGCCTCCTCCTCGGTCACCTTCGTGCACCTCGTGCCGCTGCTCGAGGCCGATCACCGCGTCATCACCATCGACATCCTCGGCTTCGGCGCCTCGCCGAGCCCCGAGGGGGCGACGTACACCCTCGATGAGCACGCCGCAGCTCTCGACCGCACGATCCGCTCGCTGGGCCTGCGCGCGCCGTTCACGCTCGTCGGCCACTCTCTCGGCAGCCTGATCGCCGCGCGCTACGCCTCGACCCATCGGCGCGCGCTGAACCGTCTTGTGCTCGTCTCCTCGCCGATCTACCTGCCGCCCGCCGTGCTCGGCGACCCGCTCGACCGCGCCAGCATGGGCGCCTACTTCACGGTCTACGAGTTCCTCCGCAGCAACCCCGTCTTCACGCAGCGCACGGCCGCCGCCCTCGCTGCCGTGGCACCCATCAAGAACGTGCTCGAGCTGACGGAGAAGAACTGGCAGCCGTTCATGCTCTCGCTGCAGAACGCCATCGAGTCGCAGACCACGCTCGCCGACCTCGCGCGAGTGGCCGTGCCCGTCGACCTGGTCTACGGCGCCCTCGACCCCTTCCTCGCACCGGGCGGGCTGACGATCGTGCAGCAGCTGCGGCACGTGCGCACCCACCGCGTGCCGGGGGTCGCGCACCTCGTGCGGCCGAAGCTCGCGCAGGCCGTCGCCCGCGTGCTGCGCGAGCCGCCCGCCGCGCTCGACTGAGCGCCCGCACGGCGCCCCCACCCGCCGGTGCCCGCGGCCCGCGCCGCCTAGGCTGGAGGGCATGAAGACCTCCGTTCTCGGGCGCACCGGCGCCACGGTTTCCGCGATCGGCCTCGGCACCTGGCAGCTCGGTGCCGACTGGGGCGATGTCTCCGAGAAGGATGCCCACGCGGTGCTCGACGCGGCCGTCGAGTCGGGCGTCACGATCTTCGACACGGCCGACGTCTACGGTGATGGCCGCAGCGAGTCGATCATCGGGGCGTACCTGCGCCAGCATCCCGATGCCGGGGTGTTCGTCGCCACCAAGATGGGCCGCCGCCTGCCGCAGGTGCCCGAGAACTACTCGACCGCGAACTTCCGGGCGTGGAACGAGCGCAGCCTGAAGAACCTCGGCGTCGACACCCTCGACCTCGTGCAGCTGCACTGCCCGCCGACGCCCGTGTACTCCACCGACCGGGTCTACGACGACCTCGATCAGCTTGTTGACGAGGGCACGATCCGGCACTACGGCGTGAGCGTCGAGACGGTCGAGGAGGCCCTGACGGCGATCGCCCGGCCGAACGTCGCGAGCGTGCAGATCATCATCAACGCGTTCCGGCTGAAGCCGCTCGACGCCGTGCTGCCCGCCGCGATGGAGGCCGGCGTCGGCATCATCGCCCGCGTGCCCCTCGCCTCGGGCCTGCTCAGCGGGCGGTACACCGCTGACACCGTCTTCGCCGCCGACGACCACCGCACCTACAACCGCGACGGCTCGCACTTCGACCAGGGCGAGACGTTCTCGGGCGTCGACTACGCCACCGGCGTCGAGGCCGCGCAGGAGTTCGCGGCGCTCGCCGCCGAGCACGGCCTCGCCCCGGCGACGGCTGCACTCGCCTGGCTCACCGAGGTGCCGGGCGTCAGCACGGTGATCCCCGGTGCGCGAAACCCCGAGCAGGCGCGCGCCAACGCCGCCGCAGGATCGGTCGCCGAGCTCGGCGCCGAGTTCCACGCCCGCGTCGTTGAGCTGTACGACCGGCGCATCCGTGCGCTCGTCCACGATCGGTGGTAGTCGACCGATGACCACGCGCTCCACCCCTGGCGCGAACCCCGGCCCCCGCGAGGGCTCCGGCTCGTCGGCCGAACGGCGCGGCCTGGGCCGCACGTTCGCGAACGTCTTCACGGCCAACCTCGCGTCGAGTCTCGGCGACGGCATCGCCCGCACCGCCTCGCCGCTGCTCGCCGCACGGCTCACCGACGACCCCGTGCTCATCGCGGGAATCGGCGCGGTGGCGATGCTGCCGTGGCTGTTCTTCGCCCTCCCCGCCGGAATCCTCGTCGACCGGATGGACCGCCGTCAGGCTCTCGCTCTCGCCGCCGGGGTGCGCACGCTGCTCGCCGTCGCGCTCGTCGTGCTCGTCGCGATGAACGCGCTCACCATCTGGTGGCTCTACCTCGTGATCTTCGTCTACGGCGTCTGCGAGACCCTCTACGACGGGGCCATCCGCGCGGTCGTGCCGAGCGTCGTGTCGAAGCAGAACCTGCCGCGCGCCAACGCCCGCATCGAGGGTGCCGAGCTCGTGGTGCAGAACTTCGCGGCGGCCCCGCTCACCTCGGCCCTGTTCGCCGTCGCCGTGCTCATCCCCATCGGCGGACTCGTCGCGGCGTTCGGCCTCGCAGCCCTGCTGGCCGCGCTGCTGCCCGCCGTTGCCTCGGGCAGGCAGTTCCACGCGGCCGTCGCGACCGGCGAGGTCGCCGAGGTCGTGCCGTTCCGGCGCCAGCTCGCCGACGGCTGGCACTTCATCATGGGCAACCGCATGCTCCGCACCCTGTGGTTCGTCAGCATCCCGGTCGCGATCCTGTTCTCGGCATCGGGGGCGACTCTCGTGCTGTTCGTCCTCGACACGCTCGCCATCCCGGAGGCGGCGTTCGGGCTGTTCCTGCTCTCCGGTGCCGTCGGGGGAATGCTCGGCTCGGTCGTGGCCTCCCGCCTCGCCCGCCGCTTCGGGCTCGGACCGGTCATGGCCGCGATGAACCTGCTTGCCGGAATCCTGGTGCTGCTCACGGGGCTGTTCCCCGTGCCGATCGCCGCGATCATCCTCTTCGCGCTCGGAGCGTCGACGACGACGATCTGGAACGTGCTGATGATGTCGTTCCGTCAGGCGATCATCCCCGGCCGGCTGCTCGGCCGCGTGCACGGCACATGGCGCACCCTGCTGTGGGGCACGATGCCGATCGGCTCGCTGCTCGGCGGCACGCTCGCGCTCATCGACCTCACCGTGCCGTGGATCGTCGGCGGAGCGGGCATCACGGTGCTCGGGCTGATCTTCTATCGCTTCCTGATGACGCTGCCCAACCCGGAGGACATCGACAACGGGGATGCGCCGCCGCCCATGACCGGAGCGAATCCGGTCGTGCCGGCCGCCTGACCGGAGGCCGCGCGTGCTCTACGACCTCACCCGCCACCCCTTTCCGCCCGCTGCGCGGCGGATGGCGCTCGGCGCGCGCACCGTACTCGCCGCCGCGGGCGAGCAGCGCTTCGTGCGCGTGCGCCTCGTCGAGGCCGAGCCCGGAGAGCTGTCGGGCTTCATCGCGCCCGGCGGCGGCGACCACGTGCGTGTCGAGGTGGTCGACGGAGCCGACCGCACGGAGACGATCGTCGCGCACTCGGTCGAGGAGGGCTGGGTCGACCTCGACGTGCTCGTGCACGGTGGCGCGCGACCGGGCGTGATCGGGCCCTGGGCGGCGGAGGCTCCGATCGGGTCGCCCGCCGTGATGCGTGGCCCAAAGGGCTCGGTCGTGCTCACCGGCACACCCGGGGAGGTCGTGCTGGCGGGGGACGACAGCGCCCTGCCCGCGATCCGCCGCTATCTCCGGATGCTCGGCCCGAGCATCACCGGGCACCTGCTGCTCGAGACCGGGTTCGACCCTGCTGCGCTCGGCCTCGTGATGCCGCGGGGGTTGCGCGTGAGCATCCTGGCGCCCGACCCGCAGGCTCCGAGCGCAGCGCTCGCCGCGGCGCTGGCCGCTGTACCACCACCGACCGACCCGCTCGAGCGCTTCGTCTTCGCGTGCGGCGAGCAGTCGCTCGTCGCCCCGGCCCGGGCCGCCCTCGCGGCCTGGGGCATCGACGTCGAGCGCGCCGTCGCGAAGGGCTACTGGCGCCGCTGACCGGGCGGCCGTCGCCCTCAGACGTCGGCGAAGGCGAGCAGGTGATGCAGGGTGGCCTCGGGGTCGTCGCGGTGAACGCTGTGCCCGGCGCCCTCGATGACGACGGCCGACATCCGCGGATTCGCCGCGAGCACCTCCTCGGCGAGCGGCCCGGTGAACATCGCGCCGCGCGCCGGGTCGGCGGCCAGCACCAGAGTCGGCGGGGTGAGTCGGGCGACGTGGCTCCGGACATCCCAGTCGTCATTGTCGAGCACCATGCGCTCGAGCGCGAAGCGCGACGCCCCCTTCGCCGCCCGCACGCGGAACTCGACGTCCAGGGGGTGCCAGTGCGGGAACTCCGCGGCGATGCTCTCGACGGTCGCGGCATCATGATTGGCGAGCTGCCCGGCGAGCACCGCGTCGCGAACGGCCTTCTCGAGCGCGATCGCCGGGTCGAGCAGCACGAGCCGTCGAGCCCAGGCTGCATCGAGCGCGGCCGCCTGCGCCACCGCGGCCCCGCCGATCGAGTGCCCCACCACGAGGTCCCAGCTCGCGCCGCCCTCGGGACGGGTGCCCAGCAGGTCGTCCGCGATGTCGTCGATGCGGTAGCGGGATGCCCGCGGCGCGTCGCCGTGCCCCCGCAGGTCGACGGCGGTGGCCGACCAGCCGCGCTCCGCGAGCCCCTCGGCGAGCCGCCACTGCGTCTGCGCCGATGAGCCGAGGCCGTGCACGAGTAGCGCGCGTCGGGAGGAATCGGCGGGGCCCCAGTGCAGCCGGGGGAGGGTCACCGTGCTCATGGGCTCGACCCTACTCGGCGCGGCCGGCGTCGCCGCGAGAATCCTGAGCGCGGGAATCGAGGAGAGTCCCGCGGGGTTGGGCCCAGCATGTCCCGCGTCATGATCATCATCGGTTCCGTCCGCCCCGGCCGCATCGGCCTCCCCGTCGCGCACTGGGTGCGCGACCGCGTCGAGGCCGCCGGCCACGAGGTCGACCTCGTCGACCTGGTCGAGCTGAACCTGCCGTTCATGGACGAGCCCGAGCACCCTGCGAAGCGCGCCTACACGAAGCCGCACACGATCGCCTGGAGCGCCCGGGTCCAGCAGGCCGACGCGGTGCTGCTGGTGAGTCCCGAGTACAACCACAGCTACAGCCCGGCGCTCAAGAACGCGCTCGACTTCCTCATGCTCGAGTGGCAGGGCAAGCCGGTCGGCGTGGTCAGCTACGGCGGCGGCTCCGGCGGCCTGCGCGGCGCCGCGGCGCTGGATGCGGTGCTCACCACCATCGGACTCGTGCGGGTGCCCGTCGACGTCGCCATCAACTTCCCGCACGCGCACGTCGCCGAGGGCGTCTTCACGCCCGACCCCAAGCACGACGCGACCCTGACCAAGATGGTCGAGGCTCTCGGCCGCTACGCCGAGGCGCTGACGCCGCTCCGCGCGCTCTAGCTGACGGTCTCGACCGGCTCCGTGTCGGGCAGGGGCGATGCGTCTCGCCCGCGCAGGTCGGGGTGCCAGCCGCGGAACAGGATGGCCACGAGCATCCCGATCACGGCGAAGGCGATGGCCGCCCAGAAGCCGCCGATCGCGCCGAAGCCGTCGATCAGGAAGCCCGCGATGGCCGAGCCGAGCGCGGCGCCGATGAGCTGCCCGGTGCCGAGCCAGCCGTAGGCCTCCGCCGTCTCGCTGAACTTCACGCTGGCCGAGACGATCGCGAACATGACGGCGAGCACCGGCGCGATGCCGATGCCGGCCACGATGAGCGCCAGCGCGAGCCACCAGAACTCGAGGGCGAACGGTGCGAGCAGCATGCCGACGACGACGATCGCGAAGCGGTTCGCCATCGCCCACGGGCCGATCGGCAGATGCCCCATCGACAGGCCGCCGACGAGCGAGGCGATGGCCCAGAGCCCGAACAGGATGCCCGCCTCGGTGCCGCCCTCGCCGAACACGGCGACCACCCCGACCTCGATCGAGGCGGCGGAGCCGATGAGCAGGAACCCGCCCACAGTGGAGAGCACGACCGCGCGGTTCTTGAGCACCATGCCGAGCTTCCGGCGGCTCGGCGGAATCCGCACCTTGCCGACCTCGGGAGAGGCGATGAACCAGATGCCGCCGCCGACCATGAACGCGCCGGCGACGCTCAGCGCGGCGACGGGGGAGAACTGGGTCGCCAGCACCACGGTGATGAACGGGCCGGTGACCCAGATGATCTCCTGTGCCGAGGCGTCGAGCGAGAACAGGGGGGTCAGTTGCCGGCCGGAGACCATCTTCGGGTAGATGGTGCGCACCGCGGGCTGGATCGGCGGGGTGGCGAGGCCGACGATGAGGCCCACCAGCATGTACGCCCACAGCGGCAGCAGGAGGAACGCGATGACGAAGACCCCGGCCGCGCAGATGATGAGGGTCACGATGAGCACCGGGCGCATCCCGAAGCGGCCCATCCAGCGGCTGGTGAGGGGGCCGGCGACGGCCTGGCCGACGCTCGTGGCGGCGAGCACGAGCCCGGCGGCGCCGTACGAGTCGAAGATGCGCTCGATGTGGATCAGGAAGGCGAGCGAGAGCATCCCGGAGGGCACGCGGGCCGTCAATTGGGCAGCGATGATGCGCGCCACGCCGGGCGTTCTCAACAGGTCTCGGTAGCCGCTCACAAGGGTTTCAGCCTACGGCCCGCGGGGTGTCGGAGGTTGCCCACAGGCTGTGGAGAAGTCGGCGGAGTTATGCACAGCTGGGGACGACACGCCCACTACATATTGGGTGGGAACTTTGTCAGACCCCCGATATATAGTGATGGAGCCGCGCGAGGGGATCAGCGCAGCAGGCCCGGATTTCCGGGCTTTTTCCGACAGCAGGCGGCTGAGCACGGCCGCGAGAGACCAGGGCCGGCGAGGCCCCGAGAGGGAGAGTGGGCACGTGAGCAGCATCACCGTGGTGAAGCGCGATGGAAGCCGTGAGCCGTACGACGCCAACAAGATCAACCTGGCGATCGAGCGCGCGGCCGAGGGCCTGCCCGACCAGGTCGCGTGGGTCACGCAGATCGCGAGCGAGCTCGAGCTGACGCTGTTCGACGGCATCACCACCCAGCAGCTCGACGAGGCGGTGATCCAGGTCGCCCTGCAGAACGTCAAGGACGACCCCGCCTTCGACGTCGTCGCCGCGCGCCTGCTGCTCAAGACCATCTACAAGCGCGTTCTCGGCGACTACGAGAACGCCGCCGAGCTGCGCGAGCTGCACCGCGCCCACTTCGCCGACTACATCCGCCGCGGCGTCGACGAGGTGCTTCTCGACTCGCGCTTCCCCGAGCTGTTCGACCTCGACGCCCTCGCCGACGTGCTCGACCCGCAGAACGACGAGCTGCTGAAGTACATCGGCGTCGTCACCCTCAACAACCGCTACGGCATCAAGGCGCGCAACGGCGAGCCCCTCGAGACCCCGCAGTACTTCTGGATGCGCGTGGCCATGGGCCTCTCGCTCAACGAGGCCGACCCCACCTCGCACGCCATCGCCTTCTACTCGAAGATGTCGAAGCTCGAGTACCTCGCCGCCGGCTCGACCCTGGTCAACGCGGGCACCAGCTACCCGCAGCTGTCGAACTGCTTCGTCATGGAGATGCAGGACGACATCGAGCACATCGCCAAGAGCGTGCGTGATGTCATGTGGCTCACGAAGGGCACCGGCGGAATCGGCCTCTCGGTCACCAAGCTGCGCGCCCAGGGCTCGCCCATCCGCTCGAACAACACCACCTCGACCGGGCCGATCCCGTTCATGCACACGATCGACTCGGTGCTGCGCGCGGTCAGCCGCGGCGGCAAGAAGTTCGGTGCCCTGTGCTTCTACATGGAGAACTGGCACATGGACTTCCCGGAGTTCCTCGACCTGCGTCAGAACTCGGGTGACCCCTACCGCCGCACCCGCACCGCCAACACCGCGGTCTGGATCAGCGACGAGTTCATGAAGCGCGTGCAGAACGACGAGGACTGGTACCTCTTCGACCCGCTCGAGGTCGCCGACCTCAACGAGCTGTACGGCAAGGAGTTCTCGAAGCGCTACGCCGAGTACGTGGCGATGGCCGAGCGCGGCGAGCTCAACATGTTCAAGAAGATCGGCGCCCGCGAGCAGTTCAAGCAGATCCTCATCTCCCTCCAGTCGACCAGCCACCCCTGGCTGACCTGGAAGGACACGATCAACAACCGCGCCATCAACAACAACACCGGCACGATCCACCTGTCGAACCTCTGCACCGAGATCTGCCTGCCGCAGGACCGCGACAACATCTCGGTCTGCAACCTCGCCTCGATCAACCTCTCGCAGCACCTGATCCAGGACGAGCAGGGCGGCCGCATCGACTGGGCGAAGATCGACGAGAGCGCCCGCCAGGCGGTGCGCCAGCTCGACAACCTGATCGACATCACGGTGTCGAGCGTCGACGAGGCCGACCACGCCAACCAGACCAACCGCGCCATCGGTCTGGGGGTCATGGGCTTCACCGACGTCGTCGAGAAGCTCGGCTACTCGTACGACTCGGAGGAGGCGTTCGACCTCATCGACGAGATCATGGAGCACGTCTCGTACGCCGCCATCGACGAGTCGGCCGACCTCGCCCGCGAGCGCGGCTCGTACCAGAACTTCGCGGGCAGCCGGTGGTCGCAGGGCCTCGTTCCGATCGACACGATCGACCTCACCGAGGCCGACCGCGGTGTCGAGGTGCAGGTCAACCGCACCACGCGTCTCGACTGGGATGCCCTCCGCGAGAAGGTCAAGGGCGGCATGCGCAACGCCACCCTGATGGCGATCGCCCCGACGGCGTCGATCGGCCTCGTGGCCGGCACGACCCCGGGTCTCGACCCGCAGTTCTCGCAGATCTTCAGCCGCTCGACCAGCTCGGGCAAGTTCCTCGAGGTCAACCGCAACCTCGTCGAGGCGCTGCGCGAGCGCGGGCTGTGGGAGCGCGTGCGTGAGGACATCCTGCGCAGCCAGGGCGACATCCAGGGCATCACCGCGATTCCCGAGGAGATCCGCGCGGCCTACAAGACGAGCTTCCAGCTCTCGCCCTACGCCTTCCTCGAGGTCGCGGCGCGGGCGCAGAAGTGGATCGACCAGGCCATCAGCCGCAACATGTACCTCGAGACCCGCGACGTCGACGACATGGTCGACATCTACACGGCCGCGTGGAAGAAGGGCGTGAAGACGACCTACTACCTGCACATGAAGCCGCGCCACACCGCCGAGCAGTCGACGGTCAAGGTCAACAAGGCCGAGGCCATCGCCGGCACGGGTGCGCCCAAGAAGGGCTTCGGCGCTGCCGCCGGCGCGTCGGCGGGCGATGCCGCTGCCGAGCCTGCTGCGGCGCCCGCGCGCAAGGGCTTCGGCTTCGGCGGCGCGGTGAAGGCGGGCGAGTGATGTCCGACTCCACCCCGTCCAGCACCCTCACCACCACAGAGCTTCTCGGCTACCAGGTTCCGATCGACCCGATGGACGAGCTGCAGTGCGAGAGCTGCCAGTAGGCGGCTCGTCGCACCATCCACCCCACACACCTATCAATCCGCTCCAGAAGCAGAAAGACGCGAACACATCATGGGAATCCTCGGAACCGGAATCCAGGAAGGCCTGCTGCTCAAGCCGGTCACCTACAAGTGGGCTATGGACCTCTACGACCAGGCGGTTGCGAACACCTGGTTCCCCAACGAGGTGCAGCTCGGCGAGGACATCGCCGACTTCAAGAAGATGACCGATGAGGAGCGCCACGCGATCACGTTCCTCATGTCGTACTTCAACCCGAACGAGCTGCTCGTCAACAAGGCGCTCGCGTTCGGCGTCTACCCCTACGTCAAGGCTCCCGAGGCGCACCTCTACCTCGCGAAGCAGATGTGGGAGGAGGCGAACCACTGCATGAGCTTCGAGTACGTGCTCGAGACCTTCCCGATCGACCGCGCCGCGGCCTACGACAGCCACATCGACGTGCCGTCGATGGCGCGCAAGGAGGAGTTCGAGGTCACGTTCATCCGCCGCATGACGGAGGACACGCTCGACATCACGACGACCGAGGGCAAGCAGGACTTCATCCGCAACCTCGTCGCCTACAACGTCATCCTCGAGGGCATCTGGTTCTACTCGGGCTTCATGGTCGCGCTGTCGTTCCGTCAGCGCAACCTGCTGCGCAACTTCGGTTCGCTCGTCGACTGGATCGTGCGCGACGAGAGCCTGCACCTCAAGTTCGGCATCAACCTCATCCTCACGGTGCTGGAGGAGAACCCCGACCTGCAGACGCCGGAGTTCGCCGCCGAGATCCGCCAGATGATCCTCGACGCCGTCGAGATGGAGGAGGCGTACAACCACGACCTCCTGCCCAACGGCATCTTGGGCCTCAACGCCAACTACATCAACCAGTACGTCAAGTACCTGGCCGACCGTCGCCTCGAAGAGCTCGGTTTCGAGCCCGAGTACAACGTGTCGAACCCGGCGAAGTGGATGGCGACGGCGAACGACACCCTGCAGCTCGTCAACTTCTTCGAGTCGACGAACACCTCGTACGAGGTCAACGCCAAGACCTCGGCCTAGCCCCGGCGCTCGCGCCCTTTCCCACCCCCCAGTCCGCGGCCCGTGCCTCACGCAGATCTGCTCTTCCTCGGAGGAGTCGTCTACGCGGGGCCGGGCCGCGGTGCTGTTCCGTCGGCCGTGCAGGTCGCGGTCGTCGACGGCCGCATCGCGGCGGTGGACGCCGACCTGAGCGCGTGGCGCGGCCCTGCCACCGAGGTGGTCGATCTGGCGGGCGGGATGCTGCACGCGGGTTTCGTCGACGCGCACATCCACCCCATCCAGGGCGGCCTCGAGCGGCTCGGCTGCGATCTCAGCGAGGGCTCGTCGGCCGAGGACTACGCGCGGCTCATCGCGGACTTTGCGCAGCTGAACCCGCCCCGAGGCTGCGACGCCTCGCGCGCCTGGATCACCGGCGGCGGCTGGGCGATGAGCGCCTTCGCCGGCGGCACGCCGAGTGCTGCCGAGCTCGACGCGATCGAGCCCATCCGACCGGTCTTCCTCTACAACCGCGACCACCACGGCGCCTGGGCCAACTCGGCCGCACTCGCGCTCGCGGGTATCGCCGCCGACACGCCGGACCCGGCCGACGGTCGCATCGAGCGGTTGCCCGACGGCAGCCCGCAGGGCACGCTGCACGAGGGCGCCGCCGGGCTCGTCGCCGCGGTCGCCCCGGCCGCGACGCCCGACGACGAGTACGCCGCCCTGCTCGAGGCGCAGCGCTACGCGCACTCGTTCGGCATCACGGCGTGGCAGGACGCGATCGTCGGCGACTACTTCGGTGCTTCGGACACCGCGTTGGTGTACCGCCGCGCCCTCGCCGCGGGGCGCTTGACGGTCGACGTCGTCGGCGCCCTGTGGTGGGATCGCGCTCGCGGAGTCGAGCAGGTGCCCGAGCTCGTCGCACGCCGCGAGGCGCACTCGGCCGAGCTGGGGCCCGCCTCCCGCTTCAGGCTCAGTGCCGTGAAGATCATGGCCGACGGGGTCGTCGAGAACGGCACGGCGGCGATGCTCGAGCCGTACCTCGGGGCGGCGGGCGAGAGCGAGCATCCGACCGGCATTGCGTTCGTCGGCGGGCAGGCGCTCGTCGACGCGATCATGGCGCTCGACGCCGCCGGCTTCAGCGCCCACGTGCACGTGATCGGCGACCGCGCGGTGCGCGACGCGCTCGACGCGTTCGCGGCGGCCGCGTCCGCGAACGACTGGGCGACTCGGGCGCCGACGGATGCCCGCCGCCACCACCTCGCCCACCTGCAGTTCGTGCACCCCGACGACGTGGCGCGCTTCGCCGAGCTCGGCGTCACCGCCAACATGCAGGCGCTCTGGGCCTGCAACGAGCCCCAGATGCGCGAGCTCACGGTGCCGCTCGTCGGCGCCGAGCGCGCGGCGACGCAGTACCCCTTCGCGAGCATCCTGCGGGCCTCGGCCCCTTCGCGTCTCGACCAAATGACGGAGAATCTCGGGGTCGAGGTCGAGTTCACGGCGCGAGGGAGGCAGGACTCCGTCATTCGGCAGGACGGTCGCCCGGTCGGGGTGGATGCTCGCCCGCGCCTGTGCGCCGGCAGCGACTGGCCCGTCTCGACTCCCGACCCCTGGCAGGCCATCCACGTCGCGGTGAACCGCACGCTGCCCGCCGACGACCCCGAGCACGACCCCGAGACCCTGCTCGCGCACGAGGCGCTGACTCTCGCCGAGGCCCTCGACGCCTACACCGCGGGCTCAGCGTTCATCAACGGGCGAGGGCCGGGCGACGCCGAGGTCACGGGCATCATCGAGGTTGGCGCGGTCGCCGACCTGGCCGCGACGGACCGCGACCCGTTCGCGGGGACCGTGGCGAGCATCCACGCGACGCGAAACGTCGGCACCTGGGTTGCCGGGCGTCGCGTGTTCGGCTGACCTTACGCACTCACGGTCCCCCTCCACCGACAAGTGCTACCGTGTAGCACATGGAGCGGATCGGGGTGCGCGAGCTGCGGCAGAACGCGAGCACGTACCTTGACCGCGTGAAGCAAGGCGAGTCGATCGAGGTGACTGAGCGCGGGGTGCCGGTGGCGATCATCGGGCCCGTGCCGATGGTGAAGAAGTCACGAGTGCAAGAACTGATTGACGAAAGGCGCATGACGCCGGGGCGCGGGGGCTCCGCCGCGTGGCTCGCCGCGAATCCTCCCACCCCGATCAACCCGGAGTACGGCGGGCCGTCGATCGCTGACCTTCTCGATGAACAACGCGAAGAGCGGCTCTAGGTGCTGTATCTCGATACGTCTGCCGCGGTGAAGCTTCTGATCGACGAGAAGGAGTCGTTCGCACTTCGGGCGTACCTGAGTGACCACGACTGGGCTTCCAGCGCACTGGTGCGGACCGAGCTGGTGCGGGCACTCCTTCGCGTCGACCCCTCCGTCGTGCCACGGGCGCTCGACCTGCTCGCGCAGGGCAACCTGCTGGTCATCGACACCCCGGTGCTCGACACGGCAGCGCGGCTCTCGCCGCCGTCACTGCGCAGTCTCGACGCCATTCACCTCGCCAGCGCACTGGAGCTGCGCGACGAGTTGACCGCGTTTGTTGCCTACGACGACCGCCTGCTGGCCGCGGCGTCGGCGCTCGGGATGCCGGTCGCATCTCCAGTCCGCTGATCAGAGTGCTGAAAGCGGCAGCGTTGAACGCGGTAGGCGGCGACTTTCCCTTACGCGGTGGCCGTATCGTGACATTTGATCATGAAGGCCACTTTGCGCAGGTACGATGCCCTCATGACGAACCGGTCCACTCGCGCGATGGCTTCGCTCACCGTTGCAGTCGCCGTCATTGTCGGTGTCGGCGGGTGCACTGGAGCCGAACCTGGCCCGCCGCCCCCTCCGCAGCTGTCTGAGCAGGAAATGGATGCGGCGTACGCCGAGTTTCTCGACCAATCGTGGCAGCGAGTTGAATCGGCGTTTCCCGACGCTGAGCGCCCCGACGTTGACCTTGTGCGGTTCATCGATCAATCGGAATGGGCCGAGGTGATCGTCGCGTGTTTGGTCGAGCAAGGGGTCGACGCAAAGGTCAGCAACGACGGCCAAGGCGGATACGAGAGTCAAGGCGTGGTGGGCCAGGAGCTCTCCATGGCCATCGCTGCCTACGTCTGCGACGCCAAGTACCCGGTCGACCCGTCCTTGACGCAACCCCTGACCGACGCAGAGTTGGACTACGTCTACGACTACTTCGTCAACGTCCTCAATCCGTGCCTAGAGCGGGAGGGCATCGAGGTGACCGAGCCCCCTTCTCGCCAAGCCTTCAAGGATTCGTTGTTGACGGTCGACTCGTGGACGCCCTACTTGGCCGTGTTGGAGAACCCTGGTCAGGATGAGTGGACTCGACTGAATCGAGTGTGTCCTCAAGCCGCGCCAGGTCTGCGCGGGTCGTAGCCCATGACTTGATCGTGATAGAGGGTCGGGTGATGCCCCGCTTCTGAAGGCCTCTGTGGGCACTGGTCCACAAGTTCATAGAACTCTTCGTTCAACGGGCTCTCTATAGCCAACTCGGTGCAGGGGGGCAACCTCTCTCTGCTGGGTAGTCCTGCGCGCAGACCGCGAGTGACGATGGTTCGCCGATCCGGAGTTCCGCATCTTCGGGACAGCGAATCAACTCGACCGTGTACTACAAGTGGCGCAACTTAAGCTGACTCTGCGTGGGAGGGCCTGGGCGTGTCTCCTAACTGCTTCAGCCAGAGTGTGATGGCACGCAGGACGGCTCCACCGCGGTAGGTGAGGGCGAGTTTGTCGTAGCGGGTGGCGAGTCCGCGCCACTGCTTGGTGTCACTGAATCCGCGTTCGACGACGTTGCGGTGGCGGTAGTCGATGACGTCATAGCTCACCGGTCGGCCGCCGTGCGAACCGCGTCGGCTGCGGTGGCCGCGCTGGTCGGCGGGCTCCGGGATGACGGCGACGATGCCCCGGCTGCGCAGGTGGTGCCGGATCGCCCGCGAGGAATAGGCCTTGTCGGCGCGCACTCGATCGGGGCGGGACCGCGGTCGACCCGGACCGCGACGGGCGACGTGGAGATGCGCCATCAAGACCGGGAACATCGGCGCATCGCCGGCCTGTCCAGGCCCGACGAGCACCACAAGCGGCAGCCCGTGGCCGTCGACCAACTGGTGGAGCTTGCTGCTCAAACCTCCACGTGACCGGCCAATTCCATGATCAGCAGGCTCCCTGCGCAGATTCCTGTAATTCGACAGGTCCCCCTGTGTCCCGGGTGAGATTCGTCGAGTGCTGATGAGCCCGGTTGACCGTCGAGTCCACACTGACCGACCAGTCGATCTTGCCCACGGAGTCCGCTTCGCTCAGCAGCTCGGCGTGGATTTTGTCCCACGTGCCGTCGCCGGAATAGCGCCTGTGTCGCTTCCACGCCGTCTGCCACGGACCAAACTCCGCCGGCAGGTCACGCCACGGCGAGCCCGTCCGGAACCGCCAGATGATCGCCTCGACCACCCGCCGATGATCCTGAAAAGGTCGACCGCCCTTCGCCGAGGCCGTCGGCATCAACGGCTCCAAACGAGACCAAGAAGAATCAGAGAGAAGACGAGTGCGCGACATCCCTCAACCCTGCCGCCGATCAAACCAAAAGGTTAGGAGACACGCCCTAGTAGCCCGGGTCGATGGCGTACTGCGCGCGGATCGGGAAACTCTCTATAGCCTGGAGTTTGAGCGGCCACTGTCACTCGACAGGTTGCGGAGCAGACCGATTAGAACGAGTGTCGAAGCGATAGTTCACCAGGGAAGTGAACCGTTGGTTCCCTCGTATAGTTGGCCCGAGTGGCCAGCCACTGGGAGAGGCAACGGGCGGACGAACATATCCCCCACAACCCAAAGTTCCGCGGCTGGAATTTGCGTTTATTGCCGCGGAACTCTGGCCGGGCTTTCGTTCGGAGTATCGACTTGGAGCCGTTGTGACGCGCCTAGATTTCGCTCGAAGCGCAGCTGCAGATGGTTCTGCGCATCGCACAACTTACATTGCGTGGACAGCCGATCAACCGCAAAACCAGCGTGCGTTCGAGACCGCTCCAGGTCCGTTGTCCACGTAAGCGCTGACTGCGGAGCTGTTGTTTGTCCACCTCGTGACCTTTGTCTCGGGAAGCAGCAGGATCCAGTAGGTGCGAACTTGGTTCGCGCTAGTGGCGTACTGCTGCTTGACGTGGTTCGTGACCAAGTTCGAGCTGGCAGAGGTGTGGCCCACGCCGCTCAAGCAGTAGTACGCGTTGATGAACACTTTCGCCGCATACGCTGGGGTTGCCCCCAGCCCTACGACAAGCGCGACCGTGGCTAGCGTCGTCGTAAGGGCGGCTGTGTCGACGACGCTTGAGTTCTGGACGGTTCCGACGCTGGAAAAGTGAACGGTTGCGGGCAGTCTAGCCAGCGGTGTTGTCGGTCGTGGTGCGACTGCTGGGGAGACTGTCGATGCCTCGGCCGCGCAGTCGGTAGCTGGCGCCCTTGAGGGTGAGCACGTCGGCGTGGTGCACGATGCGGTCGATCATCGCCGCGGCGACGGCTTGGTCGCCGAAGACGTTGCCCCAGCTGGAGAACGGCAGGTTGCTGGTCAAGATGAGCGAGGCGTGTTCGTAGCGGGAAGAGACGAGTTGGAAGAACAGGTTCGCGGCGTCTTGCTCGATGGGGAGGTAGCCGACCTCATCGACGATGATCAGCCCGTAACGCCGCAACCGCGCGAGCTCTTGCGGGAGGCGACCTTGCCGGTGGGCGTCGGTGAGGCGGGTGACCCAGTCCGTCGCTGTCGCGAAGAGCACGCGATGCCCGGCGCGGGCCGCGACGATCCCGAGCGCTGTCGCGAGGTGCGTTTTGCCGGTGCCGGGCGGGCCCAACAGCACCACGTTGCGAGCCTCGGTGAGGAAGGCCCCCGAGGCCAGTGCTGCGATCTGCTGACGTGTTGCCGGTTGAGCGTCCCAGTCGAAGTCTTCCAACGTCTTGCGGGTCGGCAAGGCTGCGGCTTTGATCCTCAGCTCTGCTCCGGAGGCGTTCCGAGCGGACACCTCGCGCTCCAGCACGGCGGCGAGGTAGTCCTCGTGCGTCCAGCTGGCATCTCGGGCTTGGTCAGCCAGGCGCGTGGCGGCCTCCACGATCCGGGGCGCTTTGAGCGCGGCGGCGAGATAGGTGATCTGCTTCACCGACTCCGAGGACGTCTTCGAGGTTGCCATCAGCTGACCTCACCGGTCAGGCCGAATGCGCGGTCGTAGTCGCCAAGGTCGCGGGCCAGATCATCAGCAACGCGAACCGGGCGTGGCTCCTGAAACTGTTGACGCAAGCGTGCCGCACGCTCAACGTGGACCGGATCGGTGATCGTCATCCCCCGCGCCCACGCTCGGGGGTGATCGGCGACCAAGCGTCCCGCGGCGCGAACCCGGACGCGGTGCAGGTCCGCGGTGACATCGACGAGTTGACCGATCACGCTCGGATCGACGGAGTAGTCGTTGGTGTCCAACCGAACGTAGTAGTCGCGTCCCAACCGGATCCTGGAGCGCCACCCCAAATGCAACGGGATTGGCGGCAGGGGCAGCATCGCGGCACGATCAGCATCGATCCTCTCGATCGGGCGCGCCTTGATCGTGCGCACCACCCGCGAGTTCGCGCGAGTGAGCCAGTCGGAGAACTGAGTGTTGAAGTCCGCCGGGGAGATGAAGGAACGGCCGGGCATGAATGAGGTCTCGAACCAGCCGTTGCGTCGCTCCACGATGCCCTTGGACTCCGGATCTCTGGGCGGCAACAACACCAACCTCGTCGCCAACGTGCCCATGAAGGAGGCAACACCATCGGCGCCAGACCGACCCCGGCCGATGCCAGGCTCGTTATCCCAGATCAGTCTGCGCGGCACGCGACCCAACTGCTGGATCAGCTCCCACGATGCCAACAAGAGATCCTCCGTCTTGCGAGTCGGGATCATCGTGGCGACGGTGAACCGGGAATGGGCGGCGGTGATCACCAGCACCGGCAGCAGCTTCAGCGTGCCGTCCTCCAACAGGATCTTCCGCGGCGGGAACCACAGATCACACTGCGCAGCATCTCCTGGCTCCCAGGTGAGCCGGTCCGCGGGATCAATCCGGCGATGATCCGGCCTCAGCCGCTTCACGTTCTGACGGAACCAGCTCATCGACCCCGTCCACTCGACCCGCTCCGCGAGCACCACAGCCGGCAACTCGGGATTGTCTTCCAACAGTTGCCGCACCCGCGCCTCGACGGGGCTGAAGGACGACGAGGCAGGTTTGCGCTGATACCTCGGCGGGGAATCTGACTGCACCGCCTTCACCACCGTGGTCCGCGATATCCCCAACCGCGCCGCGATCCGCGCCTTCGGCACGCCCTCCGCAGCCAACCTCCGAATCAATGCCCAATCTTCCAAAGTGATCACTCTCCAATCGTCGAGTGTTCACTTTTCAAGCGTCGATACTGTCCAATTTTCGAGCGTTGTCGACATGCGGTTCAGATCGTAGTGGCCCATCGGTCCCTCTCTCGCCGGTCACACAAGGCTGCCAACGGTATCCCCCATTGTCGCAATCATGTCGAATGGCAGTAGCTGGCAACGATGGAAAGGCCTACTCAAGATTCGAGAGCGCTGGCAAGCAGTGGCGGCGCCCAAACGCTGCAAGCGTGAGCGAGCTTTGTGGAAAAACGGTTAAGGGACTTCACCATCAGAAGAGGCATTCAACAGATGCACGATTCGGATTCCCATCCACTTCCCCTGCGGCCGGTTGCACTACTGCCGACGATCCCGCGTCTGAGACGAGTCATCTCCGAGAACTGGAGGGTTGGCGCGCCGACGCGTCAGGACAGCAGTGAACCGAGTTGCTCGAGCGCGGGTGCGGAATCGAACCCGTCAGGGTCGTACATTTTCTGAAGGGTGAGCCCGGCGATAGCCGCGAGGACGATATCCGCGGCGTCCTCGGCCGGATACCCGCGATCCAGAGTCCACGAGCGGAGCTGGTCAGCGATCGCCGCGCGGGCGTGGGCGATCGCGGTGAACGCGACGTCACGGACGTCTTGACGTCGCTGAGCCACCGGGAAAACCTGGACGACCTCCATCGTCGCCGGCTCCAGGACTCGAGCGAGTTCGCGACCATCGTAGTCGGTGACGAGGCGGTTCCACATCTCGGGCGCGGTGATCGCGACGACCCACCGGTGGACCGCATCCATTGCAAGGGCTTCCACGAATCCGAGCTTGCTGCCGAAGTGATAGCCGACCGCGGGCCGTGCCTCGCCGGAAGTGCGGGCGAGTGATTCGAGTGACAAACCGCGCAGCCCGTTGGATCGGAGGATCACATGGCCGGCGTCGAGGAGTCGTTGCGCCGTGCGGTGGATCGCCGGCGGCTCCGGCATCGCATCAGCGGGGCGTGCACCTGGGTCGTGCGCCGCGGCACGGAAGTCTCCTGGACTTGGCTCACGCCCCCTGGCGAGCTTTTTCCTGAGCAAAGAACGCAGAAGCTCGAACCCGGGCGTCGGCGACGCGGCGTCTGCGGTCATCAGCTGAAGAAAGGACAGACCCTCGGCGACGGCGAGCACGAGCGCGGCGAGTGCTTCGGTTTCGTCGCTCGAGCGAGAGGGGTGTGCCAGTAGCGGGACGTTGAGTTCCATCCGGTAACCGCGGTAGATTTCCGCGATCTCGACTCGGGTGTCCGGTTTCCGCACCACACCGGACACCAACCCGAAGTACCGCTGGTAGCGCTGCGGGTCCTCAGCGATCGATGCGTGGAAGTCGACCAACGCATCGACCCGACTGGCCGCGTCGTCAGGCAGCGAAGCGATCGTCGCCAAGAACTCCACATCGATGTCATGCCAGAGGGAGTCGAGCAGCAGCGCCTCGAGCCGGTCCATCGTGGAGAAGTGGTACAGCACCACCGAGGTCGCCTCACCCGCCTCCCGAGCGATCGCCCGCAACGTGAGTTTGTCGGCGCCGTCGCGGTCGACGACTCGTTGCGCGGCCTCAAGCACCTGCCGGGCACGCGGAACGAGCGGCTCACCGATCTGTGACCGGGTGTTCCTGAACCGCTTGATCGAACTGGTTCGAGGCTGTCGCATGAATCTACGAGTCTGCGGTGCGCCTGAGATGTTGTTTCCCCTGATCAGATGATGATTAGGTGTGGCCGTGAATGTGCGTTCGAGTGATCGGGATCAGGGGTTTCTGCTGCCGCCGTCGGTGCGGGACTGGCTTCCGGAGGATCATCTGGCGTTCTTCGTGATCGATGTGGTCGCGGAGCTGGATCTGGCCGCGTTCTATGCCGCCTTCCGTGCGGATGGGCGCGGTGGGGCCGTTTACGACCCGGAGGTGATGCTCGGCGTGCTGATCTAAGCGTACTGCACCGGTGAGCGCTCGTCGCGTCGGATCGAGCGGCGTCTGGTGGAGGACGTCGCCTACCGGGTGATCGCGGTGAACGAGACTCCCGATCACGCGACGCTGGCGCGGTTCCGGGCGCGGCATCAGGACGCGATCGCCGGGTTGTTCTCGCAAGTCCTCGGGCTCTGCGTGAACGCGGGGCTGGTCGATGCGGGGCTGGTCGCGATCGACGGGACGAAGATCGAAGCGGACGCGTCGTACTTCGCCAACCGCACCCGCGACGAGTTGGCCGCGCAAGTCCTCGCCGAGGCCGCTGCCACCGACGCCGCCGAGGATGACTTGCTGGGCGACCGCGCCGGCTCTGAGCTGCCCGACGACTGGGCGGGCGGGCAGGGCCGACGGGAGCGGATCCGGGCCGCACTGGCGGAGCTGGAGGGCCAGCCGGCGCGCGACTACGAGGCCAGGTTGGCGGAGCGGGCGGCGAAGGAAGCCGCCACAGGGAAGGGCCTGACCGGTCCGAAGCCGAGGCCCGACACCGCCAACCGACCAGGGCCGCGGAAGGCGAACACGACCGACCCGCACTCGCGGATCATCGCTACCGGAGGGTCGGGGGTGATGCAGGGATACAACGCGCAGACCGCCGCGACGACCCAGCAGATCGTCGTCGCCGCGGAGGTCACCGCGACCACGAATGACCAGCCCCACTTCGTCCCGATCGCCATGGCGGTGTCGGAGAACCTCGCCGAAGCCGGCGCCGGGAAGGTCGGGACGTTCGTCGCCGACGCGGGCTACTGGACAGGCGCGAACGGCACCGCCGACGTCGGCGCGGAGGTGTTGATTGCCACGCGGAAACCACCCTGGAGGCAGGCTGAGCGACCGGACGACCACAAGATCACGATCCTCGCGAAGGTCAACCGCGGGGAGCTGTCGCAACGACAGGCCGGGGACATCCTCGGCGTCTCCTACACCTGGGTCAGAGACATGACCAAACGCTACTTCGGCAAAGACGGCCCCAGACAAGCCCGCACCGCCCAGCCCGAACCCGACGAATGGATTCCCGTGATCGAACGACTCGCCCGCGGAGAGATCTCCAAACGCGCCGCCACCGACGAGCTGCAGGTGTCCGCGGGCAGGGTCAACACCATGCTCGCCCACGTCCGAGGCGAGGCCGTCGATCCCGAGATCGCCCGCCACGCCATGGACGCCAAACTCGCCACCGAAGCCGGCACCGACGCCTACCGGAAACGACAGCACAGCATCGAACCCGTCTTCGGGAACGTCAAAGGCAACCTCGGCTACCGACGCTTCACACGACGAGGCATGACCGCCGTCCACGCCGAATGGCGCCTGATCTGCAGCGTCCACAACCTACTCAAGCTCCGCACCGCGACCACCGCCTGACCAACAGGGCCACCCGGCCCCGCGGACCCCGCCGCGACAGAGGCCACGCGGATTCATGCGACAGCCTCGTTCCTGCTGAGGTCATCACGACTATCTAACCCTGTCCCTGTCGCTGCCCGGCTTCACTCGAACGCACGCCCATTTGACACAGGACGAACAAGTGCGTAGGTTTCTGCTGATCGATCAGCATAATACTGTAGGCGTGTCCAGCGCCTTCGACTGATTCCCACAACCCGGCCTTTCCAATGGAGGAGAGACATGTCTGCCAAGGATCACATCACCGATGGAGCTGAACCGAAGCGGCTGCGAGGCCGCCTCGGGCTTTGGGCTATCGTCTTCATCGTCGTGGCTGGTGCTGCGCCGCTCACCGTCGTCGGCGGCCCGGTACCGCTGGCGTTCGCGATCGGTAACGGGGCGGGCGTCCCGGCGATGTTCATCATCACCGGCGCGATCCTCGTTCTGTTCGCGGTCGGCTTTACCGCGATGGCGAAGTACGTGCGAACCGCCGGCGCGTTCTACTCCTACGCGCACGAAGGCATCGGCCGCCGCGTCGGTATCGGCACCGGGTACGTCGCGCTGCTGTCGTACCTTTCGCTTTACGTCGGTATGTTCGGGCTCCTCGGCCCGGCGATCGGATCGCTCGTGCACTCGCTCGGCGGCCCGGATCTGCCCTGGTGGAGCTGGTCCGTGATCGCGCTCGTCGCCGTCGGCGTCGTTGGCTACCGCAGCATCGAGTTCTCCGGCGTGATCCTCGGCGTCCTCCTTATCGCCGAAGTTATCGTGGTCATCGTTCTGGACACCGCGATCGCCTTCACCGGCGCGCACGGGCAAGGTCTGTCCACCGGATTCCTAAACCCCGAAACGATCTTCTCCGGAGCCCCCGGCGTGGCGTTTCTGTTCGCGATCCTCGGCTTCATCGGCGTCGAAGCGACCATGGTATTCCGCGACGAAGCCCGCGACCCGGACAGGAACATGCCCCGCGCCACCTACATCTCCGTCATCTTCATCGCCGCGTTCTACGCGGTCACTAGCTGGCTCATGGTGAGCGGTGTCGGCGAAGCCACGATCGTCGGCGTCGCCGCAGAGTCGCCCGACACCCTGCTCCCGGACCTCATGGAACAGTATGTCGGCAAGCTCGGCGCGGACATCGTGCTGGCGTTGTTCGTGACGAGCATCCTCGCCTGCATACTCACGTTCCACAACATCGTCGCACGGTACGTCTTCTCGCTCTCCGCTCGAGACCTCCTGCCTCGCAAGCTCAGTGCAGTCCACCCCCGATTCGGCTCGCCGAGCACGGCGTCGGTCATGGTGAGCTTCGCGGCCGCCATCGCGATCATCCTCGCCGTCGTGCTGGGACTCGACGCCGTCGGAGAGTTCTACACCTGGCTCGTCGGACTCGCTTCGCTCGGCTACGTCGTGCTGCTCGTCGTCACCACCGCCGCCGTGATCGCATTCTTCGCCCGCCACCGCGAGATCCCGATGCATCCGTTTAGGAAGCTCATCGCCCCGCTGCTCGCACTCGTCGGGCTGTTCGCGGCGCTCGTTTTGATCCTCGTCAACCTGATGACCCTCGTCGGCGACAATGTCGTCGTCGCCGTCTCGGTCATCGTGCTGCTGATCGCCGCGTTCCTGCTCGGCCCGATCGTGGGCGCCCTCCGACCGAACTCCGCGAAGCAGGAACCGATCACGACAAGCGCCACCCCCGCCGTGACCGTTCCGTCCGCACAGCAATAGTCATCATTACCCAACAAGGAGCACCAAATGCCCATCACCGAACGCAAGTACACCGCCGCTGCGGTCCAAGCCGCACCCGTCTGGTTTGACCTGCAGGCGACCGTCGACAAGGCGGTCGCGCTCATCCAGGAGGCTGCCGCGAACGGGGCACGTCTCATCGCGTTCCCCGAGACCTGGGTGCCCGGCTACCCGTCCTACATTTACGGGTCGGCCGAATGGGACCACGCCGAGTCGAAGGAAGTCCATCGGCTGCTGATGGAGAACTCCCTGACCGTTCCGGGCCCGGAGCTCGACCGGATCCGCAAAGCAGCCGCCGAGGCTAACGCCATGATCGTCATCGGGATCAACGAGCGCGAGGACCGGTACTCCCGCGGAACGCTCTACAACTCGATGGTGTACATCTCGGACACCGGCGAGCTTCTGGGCGTGCACCGCAAACTGATCCCCACTCACGCGGAGCGGATGATCTGGGGGTCTGGCGACGGAAGCGGTCTCCACGTCTTCGACACCAACCTCGGCCGAGTAGGCGGCCTCATCTGCTGGGAACACTGGATGCCGCTCACCCGGTACGCCATGCATGCCCAAGGTGAGCAGGTGCACATTGCCACTTGGCCGGAGGTCCCGGAACTTCATCATCTCGCCAGCCGGAGCTACGCCTTCGAAGCGCGAAGCTTCGTCATCTGCGTCGGCTCCTATCTGACGCTAGATCAGATCCCAGAGGAGTTCCCGCGCCGTGAAGCGATGCTCGCCGGCGGCGACTTCGGCGGAGAGCCCGGAGTGCTCCTCCCCGGAGGCTCCGGTATCATCGGTCCGGACGGCGACTGGGTCAGCGGCCCTGTCGCGAACTCCGAAGTGATCGTCTACGGCGAGATCGACCTGGACCGTGTCAACGAGGAACAACTCGCGTTCGACGCGGCCGGACACTACAACCGGACGGACATCTTCCAGCTGACTGTCGATGACCGTCCCCAGTTCCCCGCCCTATGGCTGAGTGAACAGCACGGCAGTGCCGGATCGGTCGACCCGGTCCGGGAATCTGGCTCTTCGTCATGAAGCGGGGGTAGCGGTCGTGCGCCAGGGTTTGTGGCCGCCGGCGGCGAGCAGGATGCGGAGTCGGTAGTTGTTGAAGTTGCGGAATCCGTGGGCGAGTCGGCGGGTCTTTTCGATGATGAGGTTGATCGCTTCGGTGCCGCCGTTGGAGACGCCGCCGGTGTCGAAGTAGGCCAGGAACTGTTGTCGCCAGTTCCGCAGGGTCCGGCCGAGGCGGGCGATCTCGGGGATCGGGCAAGTGTGGAAGCCGTCGAGGATCTGCTCGGCGATGAGGCGTCCGTCTGCTGCCCGGTCCTGGTGATAGACGGAACGCAGCTGCTGGTAGCAGTGCCAGGCGATCTCGACCTCGCAGGTCGGGTCGCCGGCGACCAGCGCGGCGCGGAGGCGGGCGTGTTGCCGTTCGGTGAGGTGTTCGGCTCCGTGGCGCAGCAGCCCGCGGATGGCGTAGAGCGGGTCGCCCTTCCGGCCGCGATGGCCGAGGGTGTCCTGTTGGACGCGTTGCCGGACCTCGTCGAGGGCCTTCACCCCGAGCCGGACGACGTGAAATGCGTCGAGCACCGCGACCGCGTCGGGCAGTTCGTCACGGATGGCGTTGGCGTAGCCGCGGAACGGGTCCAACGCGGCATGCTCGACCGTCGGCACGAATCCTTCAGGTGTGGTGCGCAGCCAGGCGGCGTAGGCGGTGCCGGACCGGCCGGGAACCACATCGAGCAGGCGGGCCCGCACCTGCCCGTGTTCGTCGCGGGTCAGATCGACCATCGAGGTCACCGCCCGGTCGTAGCCGCGCCGGGACGGCTTCCAGATGTGCTCATCGACGCCGAGGGTGACCACCCCGCCGAGCCGATCAGGATCATCGAGGCCATCACCGGCGTGCTGAGCGATCGCCCGCCAGAGTGTATGCCAGCCGACCCGCAACCGCCGGGCCAGCGCCGCGACGGTTGTGTCGTCCGTTTGCAGCATCCCGACAGCCCAGCCGACCGCTCGAGCCGTGACCTTCGCCCGCGCCATCGCGAACGGGTGCGTCTCGGAGAACGTCCTCACCGAGCAGCCGCCTTCGTGGCATCGCCAGAGCCGCTTGGACCAGCGCACCCGCACCGGCAGCCCGAACGCCGGAGCGTCCGCAAGCTCATGCACCCGCCGCCCCCGCCCCTCCGCAAGGACCCCGCAACCCGGGCAGCCGACCGCGTCATGGCCCGTCTCGATGTCGAGGACGAGCACGTCAGCGCGCGCGACGACCCCGGTCACATGGAACCCGTCGATCGCGAACACGGCGCAAGCAGACGCGCACGAAGCGCACCCAGAAATAGAGTGAGACACGTCGAGGTCTTTCCGTTGGAGGAGTGTAGGAACTCCCATCGTGGAAGACCTCGACCCCCACCCCCGACCGCCACGCCCGCGACCCTCACCCCCGCTTCATGACGAAGAGCCGACTAAGCGCTGAGCTGCTTGCGGATGCGCTGCACCGAGATCGGGCCCTGCGCGCCGAGCGGCTGCGCGAAGAGAGAGAGGCGCAGCTCTTCGAGCATCCAGCGGGCCTCGCGGATGCGCGGCTCGGGGTCTGCGGCGACGGGCAGCGTGCCGCCCGCCGCGGTGTAGAGCTCCACGGCCTGCTGCACCTCGAGCATCCACGCGCGGTCGCGGCCGAGATTGTCGGCGAGGCGCTCGACGCGGTGGCTGATGCCGCGCAAGTAGACGACGAGTCGCGGGAGGCGGGCGAGGCCCGTGCGTCCGATGAATCCGTCGTGCACGAGGGCGTTGAGCTGCTCGCGCGCGTCGGCGAGCGGCGCCATGAGCTGCAGACTCGAGCTGCGCCCGATGAGCACGTCGACCTCGCGCGCCGCCGCCAGCACGGCCGCCGTCGTCGCGACGATGCCGAACAGGCGGTCGGGCAGGCCGGCGTTGACGCGGTCGCGCAGGGACTCGAACTGCTCGCGAGACCAGGGGAGAGCATCCGGGCCATCAGAGAGCTCGGCGTCGATCACGGCACGCAGCGAATCGTCGATGAGCGCGGCCGTCGAGCGGTAGGGCGAGGCGCCGAGGCTGAGCTTCTCGGCACTCGTCAGGTGCTCCTGGATGTACGCGAGCGGCGACGGAACCCCCAGCTGCACGAGCCGGCGAACTCCCGCACGGTGCGCGGCCACCTGGTCGGCGACCGAGGTCTGCAGCCGGATCGCCACCGAGCCGCCCTCGTCGACGAGCGCGGGGTACGCGCGAATCGTCGTCTCGCCGCGGCGCATGTCGAGCTGGCGGGGCAGGGTGCCGCCGGCACCACCGTCGCCCCCCGATCCCGTGCCGATGGTGTCGTCCCACACCGTGATGCCGCCGCGCTCGATCGGGCTCTTCGCCGCGGCGCTGGCGACTTTCGCGACCGAGTCGCGCGTGCGCTCGCGCAGCTTCTGCTGCAGGGCCGTGAGGTCGGTGCCGCGCGCGAGCTTGCTGCCGCGCTCGTCGACGACCGCGTAGCCCATGCGCAAGTGCGGGGGCAGGCGGTCGAGGTCGAAGTCGTCGGGGTCGACGGGCGTGAAGGTCTGGCGGCGGATCTCGGTGGCGAGGAACTCGGTGATCGAGAGCTCGCGCAGGTCGGCCCCGGGCGGCACCGCGGCCAAGAGTCGAGCGGCCCAGTCGGCCGCGGGCACGACGTTGCGGCGAATCGCCTTCGGCAGCGTCTTGAGCAGCGCGGTCACGAGCTCGAGCCGCAGCCCCGGAACGAGCCAGTCGAATCCCGCCGTGTCGAGACGGGGCAGCAGCGGCAGCGGCACGGTGACGGTGACGCCGTCGTCGGCGGCACCGGGCTCGAAGCGGTACCCGACCGTGAGGGTCTGATCGCCGAGGGTGAGCCGGGTCGGGTAGGCGTGGTCGTCGACCTCGGGCTCGTCGGCCTCGATGAGGTCGGCCCGCTGCAGCGTGAGCAGTTCGGGATGCTCGCGGCGAGCATCCCGCCACCACCGCTCGAAGCGGCGCACGTCGGTGACGTCGTCGGGGATGCGCTGCTCGAAGAACTCGACGAGCCGCTCGTCGTCGAGCAGGATGTCGCGCCGCCGCTGGCGCTCCTCCAACTGCTCGAGCTCGCGCCGCAGCCGCGCGTTGTCGCGCACGAACTGGGTGAGGCGCTTGTCGAGCCGACTCATGTCCCACTCGCCCTCGACGAGCGCGTGGCGGATGAACAGCTCGCGCGCGAGCGGCGCGTCGATGCGCGACAGCTGCACCCGGCGACGGGGCACGATCGGCACGCCGTACAGCGTCACCTTCTCGTCGACGACCGCGGAGCCCTGGCTCTTCTGCCAGCGCGGCTCGCTGTACTGCTTCTTCGCGAGGTCGCCGGCAAGCGCCTCGGCCCAGGCGGGGTCGATCGCGGCGACCGTGCGGGCGAACAGCCGGCTGGTCTCGACGAGCTCGGCGGCCATGACGGCGGCGGGCGGCTTCTTCGCGAGGCCCGAGCCGGGGTAGACGACGAAGCGACGCCCGCGCGCTCCGAGGAACTCGCGGCCGCGGGCGGGGCGGGTGTCGCCCTTTGCGTCTTTTCCGCGGGCACCCTTCTGGGTGGTGCCGGTCGGGGCCTCGCGGTCGTCGCGCAGGCCGATGTGGCTGAGCAGGCCCGAGAGGAGGGCGCGGTGGATGGCCTCGGCGTCGGACGACTCCGGCAGCCCGTCCTTCAGCGAAGCGCCCTTGGGCCGGTGCTCCTTGGGCAGCAGCCGCAGCACCTGCCGCTCGACGTCGGCCCACTCGCGCACGCGCAGGTAGTTGAGAAACTCGGCGCGCACCTCTTTGCGGAACTGGTTTCCGCTGAGCTCGGTCTGCCGCTTCTGCAGGTGCCGCCACAGGTTCAGCAGCGTGATGAAGTCGCTCGTCGGGTCGCGGAAGCGGTTGTGCAGCTGGTCGGCCGTCTCGCGCCGGTCGGCGGGCCGCTCGCGCGGGTCTTGGATGCTCAGCCCTGCGACGATCGCGACGACCTCCCGCACCACCCCGAGCTTCTGGGCCTCGACGACCATGCGCGCGTACCGCGGGTCGAGCGGCAGTTGCGCGATGGCGCGGCCGGTCTTCGTGATGCGCAGGTCGCCGCGCCCGGGCTCCAGCGCGCCCAGCTCGCGCAGCAGCTCGAGCCCGTCGGCGACCCCGCGCTTGTCGGGCGGCTGCAGGAAGGGGAAGCGCTCGATGTCGCCCAGCCCGAGCGCGATCATCTGCAGGATGACGGCGGCGAGGTTGGTGCGCAGAATCTCGGGCTCGGTGTACGCGGGCCGCCGCTCGAAGTCGGCCTCGGAGTACAGCCGGATCGCGATGCCGTCGCTCGTGCGCCCCGAGCGGCCCGAGCGCTGGTTGGCGCTCGCCTGCGAGATCGGCTCGATCGGCAGCTGCTGCACCTTCGAGCGCGTGGAGTAGCGGCTGATGCGCGCCGTGCCGGTGTCGACGACGTAGCGGATGCCGGGCACGGTGAGGCTCGTCTCGGCGACGTTGGTGGCGAGCACAATGCGGCGGCGGATGCCCGCGGGGGGTCGCTCGAAGACCCGGTGCTGCTCGGCCGCACTGAGCCGGCCGTACAGCGGCAGCACTTCGGTGGCGGCGCCGCGCGGGCCCTGGCGGGCGAGGTGCCCGCGGAGGGCATCCGCCGCGTCGCGGATCTCGTTCTCGCCGCTGAAGAACACGAGCACGTCGCCGTCGCCCTCGCGGCCGAGCTCGTCGACCGCGGCGATGACGCCGTCGACCATGTCGATCGCCGCACCGGGGGTGGCCGGGCCGTCGTCGTCGCTGTCTGGGTCACTGCTCTGGTCGGCACGGGGGTTGTCGGTGTCGGCCCCGTCGGGAACGAGCGGCCGGTACCGGATCTCGACCGGGTAGGTGCGCCCGCTCACCTCGATGATCGGCGCGGGCGTGCCGTCGGCGGCGCTGAAGTGCCGCGCGAAGCTCTCAGGGTCGATGGTCGCGGAGGTGATGACGACCTTGAGCTCGGGCCGACGGGGGAGCAGCTGCTTCAGATACCCGATGAGGAAGTCGATGGTGAGGCTGCGCTCGTGCGCCTCGTCGATGATGATCGCGTCGTAGGCCCGCAGCTCGCGGTCGCCGCGAAGCGCGGCGAGCAGGATGCCATCGGTCATGAGCGTCACGCGCGTGCCGGCACTGACCTGGTCGGTGAACCTGACCTTGTAGCCGACGAGCCCCCCGAGCTCCGAGCCGAGCTCGTCGGCGACGCGCTCGGCGATCGTGCGGGCGGCGATGCGGCGCGGCTGGGTGTGAGCGATGCTCTCGCGCCCGAGCTCGAGAAGAATCTTCGGCAGCTGCGTGGTCTTGCCCGACCCGGTCTCGCCCGCGACGATGACGACCTGGTTCGCGGCGATCGCGGCGGCGATATCGTCGCGCCGCTGCGACACCGGCAGGTCCGGCGGGTACGTGATCGCCAGCCCCGGGATGCGGGGCGCGGGTCGATCGTCGGGCGCAGTCATGAGCCCTCCAGTCTAGGCGCCGCCCACCCCCGTGCTCCCGCCCGCCCCCGCGCTCCCGCCCGCCCCCGCGCTTGCCTCCCGCCGGGCCCTGCCCGCGCCTCAGCCCGCGCCTCGGCCCGCTTCTCTTCCTGTCGCCTCACCGCTCCTTCCCGACCGCGCCGTGGGGTTCGACATCCTCGATTTCGCAATGTGCCTCCCGCGGCACGTGCCGCGAGAGGCACATTGCAGAAATGGAAACTCTCTTTCTGCTCGCCCACCCGGTTCGGTGGCGCATCATCGAGATCCTGGCGAGCGGTGAGCATGCGGCCGGCCAGATCGCCGACGCCGTGCAGAGCGAGCGCGGGATTGGCAGGGAGGGCATCTCGAAGCATCTCAATCGCCTCGCCCGGGCCGGCCTCGTCACCACGCGGATCGATCAGAACGCCCGCGTCTATCGCCTGAGTCCGCGCGTGATCGGCGCCATCGCAGGCCTCGTCGACCACCTTCTGGCGCTGCGCGTGCCATCGTTCTACGACGAGCTCGACCTGGATGGCCGCGAGATCGACATGCACGACGCCGAGGCCCCTCTCACGCACGCCGAGGACGACGAGGGTGGATGCTGGTGTATACGAAAGACGCACGAAATCCGCGCGATCTAGCGCTATCGACGGTCAATGTATACATTGAGGGGATGAGCACGGCCGCCGATCGCGCGTTCGACGCCCTCCGGGCGGCGATCGTCGACGGCGAGCTCGCGCCAGGTGCCCCGCTCACCGAGGTCGAGCAGGCCGCGCGGCTTGGAGTGAGTCGCACCCCTGTGCGCGAGGCCTTCGCCCGCCTCATCGCCGCCGGGCTTGCGACCGAGCGCGGCCCCCGCACGCTCGTCGTCAGCGAGATCGAGCCTGATGACGTCACCGCGCTGTTCGAGCTGCGCGCCGCGCTCGACGAGCAGGCCGCCCGGCTCGCGGCGCGGCGGGTGGGAGAGCGAGCCACCGGGGCAGTGTGGGGTGGCGGGGCAGTGTCGGGTGGCGGGGCAGTGTCGGGTGGCGGGGCAGTGTCGGGTGGCGACGCAGAGTCGGGTGGCGACGCGGCGCGGGCGCGGTTCGCCGAGCTCGCCGCGCGCTTCGCGGCCGTCGATGCGACGACCCTCGCGGCCGACGACCCGCAGCGCCACGGCTACTACGCCCTCGTCGCCGAGTTCGACGCTGCGCTCGACGAGAGCCTGAGCGGCAGCCCCTACCTCGCGACGGCGATCCAGAGCACGCGCGTGCACCTCGCGCGCGTTCGCCGCCTCGCCCGCGACGACGACGACCGCCTGGCGCGCAGCGCCGCCGAGCACGGCTCCATCGCCCGCGCCATCGCCGACGGCGACCCCGAACGCGCGGCCGCCGCGACCCGGCTGCACCTGCACGAAGCCCTCACGAGCATCCACGCCCACCTGCCGCGCAGCGGCGACGACACGAAAGAGCGACCATGACGACCACCCACACCGTGCGCACCTACAAGAGCAGCGAGCCCCTCGCCGCCGCCGACCAGCTCGCCGGCAAGCTCGCGGCGCTCGCCGCCGAGCAAGACCGACCCCTCGACCAGCAGGCCGTCGACATGGTCATCAACCGCGTCATCGACAACGCCGCCGTCGCCGTCGCGAGCCTCGACCGCGCTCCGGTCATCAGCGCGCGGGGGCAGGCCGAAGCCCACCCGTACACGCCCGGCGCCACCGTGTTCGGCACGCCCGCCGACACCCGCTACAGCCCCGCGTGGGCCGCCTGGGCCAACGGCGTCGCCGTGCGCGAGCTCGACTACCACGACACCTTCCTCGCCGCCGACTACTCGCACCCCGGCGACAACATCCCGCCGATCCTCGCCGTCGCCCAGCACACCGGCGCCGACGGAGCGCAGCTGCTCAAGGGGCTGCTCACCGGCTACGAGATCCAGATCGACCTCGTGCGCGCCATCTGCCTGCACGAGCACAAGATCGACCACGTCGCACACCTCGGCCCGAGCGCCGCGGCCGGCATCGGCACGCTGCTGCGACTGCCGACGGAGACGATCTTCCAGGCCATCGGCCAGGCCCTGCACACGACGACCGCCACACGGCAGTCGCGCAAGGGCGAGATCTCGACCTGGAAGGCGCACGCCCCCGCCTTCGCCGGCAAGATGGCCGTCGAAGCCGTCGACCGGGCCATGCGCGGCCAGACCAGCCCGAGCCCCATCTACGAGGGGGAGGACGGGTTCATCGCCTGGCTGCTGAGCGGCCCGGATGCTCGCTACGAGGTTCCGCTGCCGGACAGCGGTCAGCCGCTCACGGGCATCCTCGACAGCTACACGAAGGAGCACTCCGCCGAGTACCAGGCGCAGGCCTGGATCGACCTCGCGCGCCGCCTCGGTACCGAGCGCCCCGAGCTGCGCGACCCCGCGAACATCGCGCGCATCGTGCTGCACACGAGCCACCACACGCACTACGTCATCGGCTCCGGCGCGAACGACCCGCAGAAGTACGACCCCACCGCGAGCCGCGAGACGCTCGACCACTCGATCCCGTACATCGTCGCCGTCGCGCTGCAAGACGGGCGCTGGCACCACGTCGACTCGTACGCGCCCGAGCGCGCGGGCCGCCCCGACACGGTCGCCCTCTGGCAGAAGATCACGACGACCGAAGACGCCGAGTGGACGCGCCGCTACCACTCCCTCGACCTGCGCGAGAAGGCGTTCGGCGGCCGCATCGAGATCGAGCTGACCGATGGCACGCGCGTCGTCGACGAGATCGCTGTCGCCGACGCGCACCCCCTGGGCGCGCGGCCCTTCGGTCGCGCCGAGTACGTGGGCAAGTTCCGGATGCTCGCGGAGGGCATCCTGAGCCCCGACGAGATCGACCGCTTCCTCGATGTCGCCCAACGCCTGCCCGAGCTCAGCCCGGCTGAGCTCGGCGGCCTCACCGTGACAGCCGCCCGGCCACTGCCCGCCGCCCCGAAGGGACTCTACTGATGCTCTCCACCACCACCACGCCGAGCCAGCGCCGCCAGGCGTTCCGCGCGGGGCTCGCGAGCGGGCGCCTGCAGGTGTTCCCGGGCGCGTTCACGCCGCTCAGCATCCGCCTGATCGCCGACAAGGGCTTCGACGGCGCCTACATCTCGGGCGCCGTCATGGCCGCCGAGCTCGGACTGCCCGACATCGGGCTCACGACGCTCAGCGAGGTCGCCCACCGCGCCCACCAGATCAGTCGGATGAGCGACCTGCCGACCCTCGTCGACGCCGACACCGGATTCGGCGAGCCCATGAACGTGGCCCGCACGGTGCACGAGCTCGAAGACGCGGGGGTCGCGGGCCTGCACCTCGAAGACCAGGTCAACCCCAAGCGCTGCGGGCATCTCGACGGCAAGGCGGTCGTCGACCTGGACACGGCGGTCAAGCGCATCCGCGCGGCGGTGGATGCGCGCCGCGATCCCGACCTCGTGATCATGGCGCGCACCGACATCCGCGGCGTCGAGGGAATGGATGCCGCGATCGACCGCGCGAAGGCCCTCGAGGCCGCCGGCGCCGACGCGATCTTCCCCGAGGCGATGGGCACGCTCGCGGAGTTCGAGCAGATGAGGAAGGCCGTGAGCGTGCCGATCCTCGCCAACATGACCGAGTTCGGCAAGAGCGAGCTGTTCACCCACCAGCAGCTCGCCGACGTCGGCGTCAACCTCGTGATCCACCCCGTTTCGCTGCTGCGCATCGCGTTCGGCGCGATCGAGCGGGCGCTCGACACCCTGCAATCGACCGGAACCCTCGACGGCGAGGTCGCGGGCATGCAGACTCGAGGCAGGCTCTACGAGCTGCTCGACTACGAGGCGTACAACGCCTTCGATTCGGACATCTTCACGTACACCGGCCGCTGACCCACAAGGAGACCGACATGCTCGACGACATCAAGAAGGGCCTGGCCGGCGTCGTCGTCGACGTCACGGCGATCTCGAAGGTCAACCCCGACACGAACTCGCTGCTGTACCGCGGGTACCCCGTGCAGCAGCTCGCCGAGCGCTGCACGGCCGAGGAGGTCGCCTACCTGCTGTGGCACGGCGAGCTGCCGAACGCGCAGCAGCTCGCCGAGTTCGAGACGCTCGAGCGCTCGCTGCGGCACCTGAACCCCACGGTGAAAGACGCGATGGATGCGCTGCCGCTGAGCGCGCACCCCATGGACGTCGTGCGCACCGCCGTGAGCGTGCTCGGCGCGCTCGACGAGTCGCTCACGACCGACGGCACGTGGATCGACGGCGACCTGACGCTCGAGCGCAGCATCCGGATGTGGGCGCAGCTGCCCGCGATCGTCGCCTACGCCCAGCGGCGGATGCGCGACCAGGAGCTCGTCGAGCCGCGCGACGACCTCGGCTACTCGGCGAACTTCCTGCACATGACCTTCGGCGAGGTGCCCGAGCTGGTCGTCGTGAACGCCTTCGACGTGTCGATGATCCTGTACGCCGAGCACTCGTTCAACGCGTCGACCTTCACGGCCCGCGTGATCGCCTCGACCCTGAGCGACGTCTACTCGGCGGTGACGGGTGCGATCGGCGCGCTCAAGGGCCCCCTGCACGGCGGCGCGAACGAGGCGGTCATGCACGTCTTCCGCGAGGTCGGCACAGCGGATGCGGCGACCGGGTGGCTCGCCGACGCCCTCGCCGCGAAGCGCAAGATCATGGGCTTCGGGCACCGGGTCTACAAGAACGGCGACTCGCGCGTTCCGACGATGAAGGCCGCGCTCGAGACCCTCGTCGCGCACTACGAGCGACCGGAGGTGCTCGACCTCTACGACGCGCTCGAGCGGGCGATGGACGAGGCGAAGGGCATCAAGCCGAACCTCGACTACCCGTCGGGCCCGGCCTACGACCTCATGGGCTTCGAGACCGAGATCTTCACGCCGCTGTTCATCGCCGCCCGCGTGACGGGCTGGACGGCGCACGTGCGCGAGCAGCTCGCCGCGAACGCCCTCATCCGCCCGCTGAGCCTGTACACCGGGCCCGACGAGCGCGCGGTGCCCAGCCGCGACTGAGCGGGGTGGGGGAGAATGGGGTCATGACTGACGCGATCCCGACTCCCTTCCTGACCCTGCACGACGGCCACCGCATCCCGCAGTTCGGGCTGGGGGTCTGGCAGGTCGACGATGCCGAGGCCGAGCGCGTCGTCGGCGAGGCGATCGAGGTCGGCTACCGCCACATCGACACCGCGCGCGTCTACAAGAACGAGACGGGCGTCGGCAAGGCGATCGCGGCGAGCGGGGTGCCGCGCGACGAACTCTTCATCACGACCAAGCTGTGGAACAGCGACCAGGGCCGCGACACGGCCCGCGGTGCGCTGGAGGCAAGCCTCGAGCGTCTGGGCCTCGAGCAGGTCGACCTCTACCTCATCCACTGGCCGGCGCCGAAGTACGGCAAGCACGTCGAGACCTGGGAGGCCCTCATCGAGCTGCGCGAGGCGGGTCTCGCCCGGTCGATCGGCGTCTCGAACTTCCTGCAGACCCACCTCGACGACCTCGCCGCGGCGACGGATGTCGTGCCGGTGGTCAACCAGATCGAGCTGCACCCCGCCTTCCAGCAGCGCGACCTGCGCGCGTTCCAGGCCGAGCGGGGCATCCTGACCGAGTCGTGGAGCCCGCTCGGCAGCGGCAACTACGACCTCGCCGAGCTGCCCGGCTTCGCCGCGATCGCCGAGCGGCACGGCAAGAGCGTGCAGCAGATCGCGATCCGCTGGCACCTGCAGGAGGGCCTGATCGTCTTCCCGAAGACGACTCGTCGCGAGCGGCTCATCGAGAACGCCGACGTCTTCGACTTCGAGCTGTCGGCCGACGAGATGGCGACGATCGCAGCCTGCGACCGCGACCAGCGCGTGGGTGCGCACCCGCTCAACACCGACTTCTAGAGGTTCGCGGTGTCCTGGCGGCCGTGGCGCATCACGGCGTGGTGGGCCAAGGCCCTCTTCGTCGTCATCGGTCTGCTCGCGGGGTGGCCCGTAGAGGTAGTGGTCCTCGCCGCCGGTTCGAGCGCTGAACTCGCGCTGTCGGTGGGCATATTCGTGACTCTCGTGTTCCTCATCGTCGGCGCGCGTGTCTTCCGAGTGGCCGGTGAAAGCGCTGAGCCTCGACCCTGGTGGCAGTTCACGGGGAGGCATCGTTGGAGTCTCGGAGTCGCTACTGCCGTTGGTGGTGTTCTCGTGATCTACCTGATCACTGCACCGGCCAGCGAGTACAGCCTTGCCGAGGACGTGATCTCCTTCACAGCGTGGCTGCTCGTCGGCGTGGCCTATCTGAACTCGGGGGTTCGCCTCCGCCGGGTGGCTGGTTCGTCGCCCACCGAGCACCCGTGACGGGTCAGGGAGATAGCCCCTTCCAGAACTGCGGATGCGAATGAACACGGTTCAGGTCGATCCGCAGTTCTGGAAGGACAGCCAGCCGAATGAGTGCGCAGCGTCTCGCCACGCGCTCGGCGAGGCACGCAGCACCCGGCATGGGCGGCGCGCTCTTCGCCGTCCCGCGCGTCGCCTCGCCGTGATGGCGAGCCGACGGCGGCGGGATGCGGGCTCGCGCTAGAGCGCGACCTCGGTGCGCACGCCCAGGGGTGTGGCGGCGAGCAGCGGCCCGCCCGCGGACGAGTTGAGCCCGGCGAACTCGCGCTCGAGGGCGTCGCGGCCCTCGCTGAAGTGCGTCCACTGGTCCACGTGCAGCCCCACGACCCGCCGTGCACCGAGCGCGAGCGCCGCGGCCCGCGCGCGCTCGGCCGTGAGGGTGAGGGGTGCGTCGATGTCATCGACGCGGGCGGCTCCGGCGAACAGGAGCGCCGCATCCACGTGCCCATAGCGGGCGGCGACCGCCTCGACGACCGTGACCTCCGAGTTGTCGCCCGAGACGTAGACGGTCGGCTGCCCGGGGGCGTGCAGCAGAAAGCCGCACACGGGCCCGAGCCTCTCGGCCCACTGATCGGGGCCGTGCTGCGCGGGCAGCGCGATGAGTCGAGCGCCTTCGGGTGCGCGGTCGGCGACGGCCGACCCCACGACGGTCGGGTCGTCGAGCGTGATCGCCTCGTCGTCGTCGAGCCCGATCACGCGGGCCGTGCCGCCGCGCGCCGCGAGGTCGCGCGCGCCGGCGGCCGTCGTGACCACGAGCGGCAGGGAGATCGCGAGGTCGCGGCCCGCGAGGTCGAGGTTGTCTTCGTGGTGGTGGTGCGACACCAGGGCGGCGTCGATGTGCCCGAGGTCGGCGGCGGCTACCGCGGGCGGCGCCGTCTTCTCGAGCGCATCGGGCTCGTCGCCGTACCGCCGCGGCTCATCGAATGTCGGATCGAGCAGCAGACGCAGCCCCGCCCACTCGAGCAGGGCGGTGGGCCCGCCGACGACGGTGACGGCGATGGATGCGGAGATCGTGGTCATGCTGCGACCCTAACTCCGCGCCCCGAGAGAACAGACGGTCAGCGCACCTGCTTCTTCGCCGAGATGACCCCGGTGTCGAAGCCCATGAGGTGCAGACCGCCGTGGAAGCGGGCGTGCTCGACCTTGATGCAGCGGTCCATGACGACCGTGAGGCCCTTCGACTCGCCGTAGCGCGCCGCCTCTTCGTTCCAGATGCCGAGCTGCACCCACACCACGGGCGCACCGACGGCGAGGGCGTCGTCGATGACGGCGGGGATGTCGCTCGCCTTGCGGAACACGTCGACGATGTCGGGCACCTCGGGAAGCGAGGCGAGATCGGGGTAGGCGGGCTGCCCCAGGATCTCGGTCGCGTTGGGGTTGACGAAGTAGACGCGGTAGCTGCTCGACTGCTGCAGGTAGGTGCCCACGAAGTAGGAGCTGCGCGCGGGGTTCGGCGAGGCGCCGACGATCGCCACGCTCTTCGCGCGGCGCAGGATGCCCAGCCGCTCCTTCGCGGAGGGCCCCACCCACGTGCGCTGCGACTTCAGCAGCTTCGCCAGCGGCGAGCTCGCGGGGATGGCGCAGGTGAGCCCGTTCGCGAGGGTGACGGTCGCCGTGTCGGCCTGGGTGCCGGTGGTCGAGTCACTCATGCCGAGGCTCCCTTCAGCGCCGCATCCAGAGCCTGATCGAGGTCGTAGATGATGTCGTCGGCGTCCTCGATGCCCACCGAGAGGCGAACGAGGCCGGGGTGCACGCCGCCGTCGACGAGCTGCTGCTCGGTGAGCTGCGCGTGCGTCGTCGAGGCGGGGTGGATGATGAGCGTCTTGGCGTCGCCGATGTTGGCGAGGTGGCTCGCGAGGGTCACGTTCTCGATGAGGCCCTGGCCGACGGCGCGGCCGCCCTTCACGACGAAGCCGAACACCGAGCTCGGGCCGAGCGGCAGGTACTGCGCGGCGCGGGCGTGGTGTCGGTGCGACGGCAGACCCGCCCAGTTGACCGTCTCGATGCGCGGGTCGGCCTCGAGCCACTCCGCGACGCGGCGCGCATTGTCGACGTGCGCCTGCATGCGGTACGGCAGCGTCTCGACGCCCTGCGCGAGCAGGAAGGCCGAGTGCGGGGCGAGCGCCGGCCCGATGTCGCGCAGCTGCTCTGCCCGCAGGCGGGTGAGGAAGGCGTACTCGCCGAAGTTGCCGTACCAGGTGAGCCCGCCGTAGTGGGCGACCGTCTCCTCGAACAGCGGGAAGTTGTGGTTCGACCAGTCGAAGCGCCCTGACTCGACGACGACGCCGCCGAGGGTGGTCCCGTGCCCGCCGAGGAACTTCGTGGCCGAGTGCACGACGATGTCGGCGCCCCACTCGATCGGGCGGCACAGGTAGGGGGTCGCGATGGTCGAGTCGATGACGAGCGGCAGGTCGGCGGCGTGCGCCACCTCGGCGAGGCCCGCGATGTCGGCGATATCGCCGGAGGGGTTCGCGATCGTCTCGGCGAAGACGAGCTTGGTGCGGCCCGGGATGATCGCCGCGGCGTAGTCGGCCGGGTCGTCGCTCGCGACGAAGGTGGTCTCGACGCCGAAGCGGCGCAGGGTCACGTCGAGCTGCGTGATCGAGCCGCCGTAGAGGTTCGACGAGGCGACGATGTGGTCGCCCGCGCCCGCGAGCGAGGCGAAGGTGACGAACTGCGCGCTGAGGCCGCTCGAGGTCGCCACAGCGCCGAGGCCGCCCTCGAGGCTCGCCACGCGCTCCTCGAAGCTCGCGACCGTGGGGTTCGCCAGCCGCGAGTAGATGTTGCCGTACTTCTGCAGCGCGAACCGGGCGGCGGCATCCTCGGTCGAATCGAACACGAAGGCGCTCGACTGGTAGATCGGCAGGGCGCGGGCACCCGTCGCCGAGTCGGGAACGTTGCCGGCGTGCACGGCGCGCGTGCGGAAGCCATAGTCGCGGTCGGCCATGGCCTCAGGCTAATCGCAGTGCGCAGACGCCGGGCACGTGCGCGTTACGCGGCGTAACCTTCGGTCGCGAACCCGCCGTGCGGTGGACGTCACATCGTGGCCGATCCGCCGAGCGACGGATCCGCATCCGTCGTTCGCCGCCGTATCGTGGCGGTCATGACGACGGATGCTCAGCCCACGCCGCCCGCACCCCTAGCCCCGACCGCCCGCGCCGAGCGCGCCCTCGCCCCCGACGTGGCGCGCGGCCTCGTGCTGCTCGGCATCGCCGTGGCGAACGTGCCGTTCTTCCTGTACGGTCGCGAGCTCGGCCTGCTGTTCAAGCCGGTGACGGATGCCGCGGCCGACCCCTGGGTCAACGCCCTCGTCGCGACCCTCGCCGACAACCGCAGCTACCCGCTGTTCGCCCTGCTCTTCGGCTACGGCATGACCCAGCTGCTGACCCGTGAGCACGCGCGCGGCACCGAGTGGCCCCAGGCGCGTCGACTGCTGCTGCGCCGCAACGCCTGGCTCATCGCCTTCGGCGCCGCGCACGGCGTGCTGCTGTTCTTCGGCGACATCCTCGGCACCTACGGACTGCTCGGCCTCGCGCTCGTGCTGCTGATCCGCGCATCGGGGCGCACGCTGGCGATCGTCGGGGGCCTGGCGTTCGGGTTCCTCGTGCTCGTCGGCGTGGCCGAAGGTCTGAGCGGCCTTCTCGCGCAGGTCGGTGCGAGCATCCCGAGCGCGGCGGCCTTCAACTCTGCCGGGGCCGAGACCTACCCGCTCGCCGTGCTCGCGCGCCTCGGGGAATGGACGCTCGGGATGCTCTCCGTGCCGTTCGGCGGGCTCGGGCTGCTCGCGCCGATGATCCTGGGCATGTGGGCGGCGCGGTACCGCGTGCTCGAGCAGCCGTTCGAGCACCGACGGGCACTCGCGCTCGTGGCGGGAATCGGCCTGCCGGTCTCGGTGCTCGGCGCGCTGCCGATCGCGCTCGCACTGCTCGGCGTCATCGAGCTGTCGGCGATCGTCGAGCCGTTCGCCGCCATGCTGCACGCCGCGACGGGCGCCGTCGGCGGTGCCGCCTCCGTCGCGCTCATCGCCCTCATCGTCGGCGGGCGCGGCCGCGGCGGCGAGCTCGGCGCCCCCACCGCGAAGCCGGGAGGGCCGCTCTCGCGGCTCCTCGCCGCCCTCGGGCAGCGGTCACTGAGCGGCTACCTCACCCAGTCGGTCGTCTTCGTGATCGTCTTCGCTCCGTACGGGTTCGGCCTGGGCGGCAGCGCCAGTGTCGCCGAGGCCACCCAGATCGCGGTCATCACTTGGCTTGCGACGCTCGTGCTGGCGGGGCTGCTGGCCGCGGCCGACCGCAGCGGACCCGCCGAATGGCTGCTGCGCCGGGCCGTGTACGGGCGGCTACACCCACGTCGGTAGCCAGTACCGCAGCCGCAGCTGGTCGATCGGGATCGGCGCACCCGTCCACAGCGGCAGGAAGAACAGGCTGATCAGCGCGGCAAGGGCGAGCATCCCGATCACGATGATGCGGCCGGTGCGGCGGTGCCCGGGCGAGGCGTCGGCGGGGCCGAGGATCGCGCCGAGCATGATCGTGAGCGCCAGCAGGAGGAACGGCGTGAGCACGATCGTGTAGAAGAAGAACATCGTGCGCTCGGGGTACAGCAGCCACGGCAGCCACCCGGCCACCACCCCGGTGAGCACCAGCGCGATGGCCCAGCCGCTCGCGGGCATCGCGGCGGGGCGGGCGATGCGAGCGCGGTCGAGACCGGTTCGCGCCGCTCGCCCGCGCGTGATCAGTTCGACGACCGCCCACGCGACGAGCGCGACGACGGCGGCGACGGCCAGGTACCAGATCAGCGGGTTCGGGATGCCCGAGATGGCTTCGGCGGTGCCGTCGCCGCGGTCGATGTAGTGCATGTAGGTCGGGCGTAGCAGCAGGGGCCAGCCGATCGCGGGTGCCTCGTAGTTGTGCTCGCTCGTGACGCCGACGTGGTAGCCGTAGATTGCCACCTGGTACGCCCACCAGTTCTGCAGGGCGTCGGGCAGCAGCCCGAACGGACCGGCGAGCCGGTTGTCATCGGTGACCTCGCGGGCGCGGCCGTAGCCGCCGCTGGTCATGAACCAGCCCGTCCAGGTCAGCAGGTGGGCGGCGAGCGCGGAGGGCAGCAGCAGGATCGCGCTGATCGGCGCCTGCCGCAGCAGCGTGCCGCTCGCCCACAGGGCGATGCCGGCGCGACGGCGCTCGATCGCATCAGCGACGACAGTCAGCACGGCGAAGGCGGCGAGCAGGTAGAGGGCGCTCCACTTCACGCCGATCGCGAGGCCGAAGACGATGCCCGCCGCGACGAGCCAGGGGCGGCCCCATAACGCCGGGCCCCAGTCGGTCGAGCGCTGCCGCCGGCCCGGCACCGCGGCGCGACGGTCGGCGAGCCAGGCGTCGAGCGCGCCCCGCACCTGCCGCCGGTCGAGCACCAGCAGGATCACCGCAAGCACGACGAGCAGCGCGAGCACCCCGTCGAGCAGGGCGACCCGGCTCATGACGATGGCGTTTCCGTCGATGGCGATGAGCAGCCCCGCGATGCCCGTGAGCACGAGGCGCCCGAGCAGCAGGTGGGCGAGCACCATGACCAGCCCGACGAGGGCGATGCCCGCGAGGGCCGTGCCGAGCCGCCAACCGGCGGGGTTCTCGGGGCCGAGAAGGGCGAGCCCGAGGGCGATCACCCACTTGCCGAGAGGCGGATGCGCGACGAATGCCGCGAGTTCGCTCGGGCTGCCCGGGGTGCCGGCGGCCCAGTTGGAGTTCGCGTCGTCGGGCCAGCGGCCCTCGTACCCCAGCTGCCGCAGCGACTCGGCATCCTTCACGTAGTACGTCTCGTCGAAGACCAGCCCGCCGGGGGCGTCGAGCCCGATGAGCCGGGTCGCCGCGGCCACCCCGAGCACCGCGGCCGGAACGGCGATGCTCAGCACGCGCGCGGATGGTGAGCGCTGGTGCGTCGCCTCGGGTCGTTCCGCCGTCACCCGCCCATCGTAGGCCGGGGCATCTCAGTGGTCGTGACTCAGGTCTGCCGCGCGCTCGACCGCCCATCGCACACCGTCGCGCCGAGCGGGTTTCCCGCTCTCGCAATGTGCCTCTCACGGCACGTGCCGCCAGAGGCACATTGCGATTTGGGCACATCTCGTCGCGTCGCCTCGCCGGGTAGCCGGGCGCTGACGGGTAGGACTCGGCACCCCGCCGGTGCCGTAGAGCGAGCGGGTGGGAAGATGGCCGCATGATCGTGCTCGCCGCCACGCCTATCGGCAACCTCGGCGACGCGAGCCGCCGCCTGGTCGAGGCGCTCGAGAACGCCGAGCTGATCGTCGCGGAGGACACCCGCACGGCCGTGCAGCTGATGCGCGCACTGGGGGTCGAGAACCGCCCGGCGCTGGTCGCCTTGCACGAGCACAACGAGCGGCAGAAGGCGGCCGAGCTGGTCGAGCGGGCGCGCGCTACCGACGTGCTCGTGCTCACCGATGCGGGGATGCCCGCCATCAGCGACCCCGGCTACGTGCTCGTCGAGGCCGCCATCGCCGCCGATGTCGCCGTGACCGCGCTGCCCGGCCCGAGCGCCGTGCTCACCGCACTCGTGCTGAGCGGCCTGCCGACCGACCGCTTCGTCTTCGAGGGATTCCTGCCCCGGTCGGGCCGCGCGACCGCGCTGCGGGCCCTCGCCGCCGAGCCGCGCACGCTCGTCTTCTTCGAGTCGCCGCACCGCATCGGTGCCGCGCTCGCGGACGCGCGCGATGCCTTCGGCCCCGAGCGGCGGGCCGCCGTCTGTCGCGAGCTCACCAAGAAGTTCGAGGAGGTCGCGCGCGGCAGCCTCGCCGAGCTCGCCGAGCGGTTCAGCGACGGTGCTCGCGGTGAGATCGTGCTCGTGGTGGCGGGGGCGCCGGCGGGGGCATCCGCCGACCCGGATGCGGCGCTCGCCGACGTGCTGGGTCGCGTCGCCACGGGAGAGCGCCTGAAGGATGCCGCCGCCGCCGTCGCCGCCGCGACCGGACTCGGCCGCCGCGAGCTCTACGAGGCCGCGCTCGCCGCTCGCCGCCCGTAGGGGCTCACACGGCACGCCGCTCGGTAGCCGGCGAGGGTCCGCGGCCTGGGCTACCCGCAGCTGTCGACGAGGTCGAGCGTGACGGGCGCACCCTGCGGCTCGCCGTCAACGGTGAGGGTCAGGCCGGCGACACGCCCCGGCTCGGTACCGGTGCGCTGCACCTCGACGCCGACGAAGGCGGCAGCATCCGGTTCGATCGCCTGACGATCGAGGTCGACGCCGCCGAACGCGGCGCGGCCCCCGTCGTCGAACAGCACGGCGGTGTCGCGGGCTTCCTCGTCGATGGCCAGGAAGGTGTCGACCAGTACCACGCCCGTCGACCCCTCGGCCAGGGCGGCGGCGTCGATCACGATCGGCTCGCCGGAGGTGTTGCTGACGCCGACCGCGATCGTGCCGCGATCGCCCTCGAGGCAGCCGCCGAGCCCCAGCGGATCGTCGGGCGAGCCGCTGCAGCTGCTCAGGGCGAGGGCGGCGACGAGCGGGATGACGGCGAGAGCGGAACGACGGGTCACAGCCAGCACGCTAGCGCGTGCCGCAGTGCGCCCAGGGCGCGACGAAGCCGACCTCGGTCTCGGAGGTGCTGGTCGTCGAGAACCACCCGTCGTCGTACTGCACGCGCAGCCCCTCGATGCCGGCGTATTCGCGGTAGTCGGCGGCGTGCAGGTGCAGGACGATGCTGACGGCCTGGAAGGGACCGATGACCGTGCCGTCGAGCGGCTGCCGCTCGCGCCACAGGGCCAACTGATCGGGGGTGAGCTCGCCACCCGGGGCCAGGCCGAATCCCACCTCGGGGGCCGTGAGGGGCACGACGCTGATCTCGGCGATGGAGGCGTTGATGAGGCGGACGGGGTCAACGTCGCGCAGGATCACGCTGCGCGGCGACTCGTTGACGACGGTCGTTCCGACCAGGGCCATGAAGCCCTCGTCGCTCGTCCGGTTCTCGACGCAGCGGTCGATGAGCCCGCCGTAGACGGTCAGCGGCGGCGCGCTGCCCGCGCAACCGCTGAGCGCGACAGCCAGTGCCGCGCCCACGATCCCCCCTGCGAAGAATCTAGTGATCCTCACGAGCGGCAATGGTACCGCTTAACGCACGGAACCGCGCCGGTAGGCTGGAGCACACCATGGGTGCCGCCGACCGCTTCTACATCTGCACGCCGATCTTCTACGTCAACGACGTGCCGCACATCGGCCACGCCTACACGGAGGTCGCCGCCGACGTGCTCGCCCGCTGGCACCGCCAGTCGGGGGTCGACACCTGGTCGCTCACCGGCACCGACGAGCACGGTCAGAAGATTCTGCGCACCGCGGTCGCCAACGGCGTCACGCCGCAGGAGTGGGCGGACAGGCTCGTCGAGTCGGCGTGGAAGCCGCTGCTCGACACCATCGACATCGCCAACGACGACTTCATCCGCACGACCGAGCAGCGCCACGAGACGGTCGTGCAGCAGTTCCTCCAGAAGCTCTACGACGACGGCTTCATCACCGAGGGCGAGTACGAGGGCTACTACTGCGTCGGCTGCGAGGAGTACAAGCAGAACGACGACCTCGTCGACGGTGTGGGCGAGTTCGCGGGGCAGCGCGTGTGCGCCATCCACGGTCGTCCGATCGAGGTGCTGAAGGAGAAGAACTACTTCTTCGCGCTCTCGACGTTCCAGCAGAAGCTGCTCGACCTCTACGAGTCGCAGCCCGACTTCATCCAGCCCGCGAGCCTGCGCAACGAGATCGTCTCGTTCGTGCGGCGCGGCCTCGACGACCTGTCGATCTCGCGCCAGAGCTTCGACTGGGGCGTGCGCATCCCGTGGGACGACAGCCATGTCACCTACGTGTGGTTCGACGCCCTGCTCAACTACATCTCGGCGATCGGCTGGGGCAGCGACGACGAGAACTTTTCCCGCCGCTGGCCGGCCGTGCAGCTCGTCGGCAAGGACATCGCGCGGTTCCACGCCGTCATCTGGCCCGCGATGCTCATGGCCGCGGGGCTGCAGCCGCCTGCCAAGGTCTTCGGCCACGGCTGGCTGCTCGTCGGCGGCGAGAAGATGTCGAAGTCGAAGCTGACCGGCATCGCCCCGCACCAGATCACCGAGGTCTTCGGCAGCGACGCATTCCGCTACTACTTCATGAGCGCGATCTCGTTCGGGCAAGACGGCTCGTTCTCGTGGGAGGACCTCGCCGCCCGCTACCAGGCCGAGCTCGCCAACGGGTTCGGCAACCTCGCCTCGCGGGTCGTCGCCATGATCGGCAAGTACTGCGACGGCGTCGTGCCCGCCGCCCCTGAGGTCACCGACGCCGACCGTCGCATCGAGCAGGTGGCGGCGGATGCTCTCGCCGGCGCCCAGCGCGCCCTCGACGTGTTCGCCATCCACGACGCGATCGCCTCGATCTGGACCCTCGTCGACGAGCTCAACGGCTACCTCACCGAGCAGGAGCCCTGGAAGGTCGCGAAGGATCCCGCCCTCGAGGGTCGGCTCCACACGATCCTCGCCACCGCCGCTGAGGGCCTGCGTGCTCTCGCCGTGCTGCTCTCGCCCGTCATGCCGCAGGCCACGCAGAAGCTCTGGGTGGCGCTGGGCGCCGAGGCCGCGCTGGGCGGGCTGCGCGCGCAGAGCATCCCGGATGCCGCCCGCTGGGGTCAGCTGCCCGCCGGCGCCCAGACGCAGCCGCTCGAGGCGCTCTTCCCGCGCATCGAGGCCGAGTAGGGCGAGACCGCTCAGCCGCCCGCGGTACGGTCATTGCGGAGGCGATACCGTGACTGAGCAGCTCGACCCCGCCGCGCTTGATCCGCACGTGCGCGCCCGCGCGATCATGGAGGGCACGACGCGCGACCTCAGCTACCCGCCGAGCCCCGAAGCGCTGACGGTGCCGGTCTACGACAACCACACTCACCTCGAGATCGCCGACGGCGAGAACCCGCTGCACTACCGCGAGCACCTCGATCGGGCATCCGCTGTCGGCGTGCGCGGCGTCGTGCAGGTGGGAACCGACGTGCTCACGAGCCGCTGGTCGGCCGCGGTCGCGGCACGCGAGCCGCGGGTTCTCGCCGCCGTCGCCCTGCATCCGAACGAGGCTCCGGCGCTCGCCGAATCGGGCGAGCTGGATGCCGCTCTCGCGGTCATCGACGAGCTGGCCGCGCAGCCCCGCGTGGTCGCCATCGGCGAGACCGGCCTCGACTACTTCCGCACCGAGCCGGGGGGCGGACGCGACGCGCAGCTCGCCGCCTTCGAAGCCCACATCGCCATCGCGAAGAAGCACGGCCTGGCACTGCAGATCCACGACCGCGACGCGCACGACGACATCGTGGCGACGCTGCTGCGCGTCGGAGCCCCCGAGCGCACGGTCTTCCACTGCTTCAGCGGCGACGCCGACCTCGCCCGCGTTCTCGCCGACAACGGCTGGTACGCGAGCTTCGCCGGAACGGTGACGTTCAAGAACGCCGCGAACCTGCGTGAGGCGCTCGAGGTGATGCCGCGCCAGCTCGTGCTCGTCGAGACCGACGCGCCCTTCTTGACCCCGCACCCGTTCCGCGGGCGGCCGAACGGGCCGTACCTCATGCCGCACACGGTGCGGGCGATGGCCGAGCACCTCGGCACCGACGTGCCGACGCTGTGCGCCCTCATCGCGTCGAACAGCGAGCAGGTCTACGGCACGTGGGACGCCGAGCCGGTGACGGCGCCGGGCGACCCCTGGGCGGGCCCCGACGAGGTTCCGGGCTCGCCGAGCGAGCTGGCCGCAGCCGCGCAGGCCGCCGCGCTCGACGCGGCCGACGAGGGCAGCCCCGACCACCACCCCGGCCCCGACTACCCGGGCGAGCGATGAGCGGCCTGCTGGGGCCGGCCGAGGTGCGCGACCTCGCCGCCCTGCTCGATGTGACGCCGACCAAGAAGCTGGGCCAGAACTTCGTGCACGACGCCAACACCGTGCGGCGCATCGTGGGGACGGCGGCGCTGCTGCCCGGTGAGCCCGTGCTCGAGGTCGGCCCGGGGCTGGGCTCGCTGACGCTCGGACTGCTCGAGGCGGGGCATCCCGTCGTCGCGATCGAGGTGGATGCGCGGCTCGCCGCTCAGCTGCCGCAGACGGTCGGCGCACTCCAGCCCGAGGCCGCGCTCGCCGTCGTCACCGCCGACGCGCTGCGCGTGGATGCCGTGCCCGATGCGCCCGGCGGGCACCGCCCGACCGCGCTCGTCGCGAACTTGCCCTACAACATCTCGGTGCCGGTGCTGCTGCACCTGCTCGCGCTCGAGCCGGGCGTCCGCCGCGTGCTCGTCATGGTGCAGGCCGAGGTCGGCCACCGCCTCGCGGCCGAGCCGGGCTCGAAGGTGTACGGCGGGCCGAGCGTGAAGGCGGCCTGGTACGGGCAGTGGCGGGTCGAGGGGCAGGTGAGCCGGCAGGTGTTCTGGCCGGTGCCGAACGTCGACAGCGTGCTCGTCGGCATGACCCGTGCCGACGCCCCCGGAACCGAAGCCGAGCGCCTGCGCGTCGGCGAGCTCGTCGACGCCGCGTTCGGGCAGCGGCGCAAGATGCTGCGGCAGGCGCTCGCCGAGGTGTACGGCTCAAGCGCGGCGGCCACGGCCGCCCTTGAGGCGGCGGGGCTCGACCCGACGGCGCGCGGCGAGCAGCTGGGGCTGGCTGAGTTTGTGCGGCTGGCGCGCTCCGAGCCCGTGGGCGGGCGGCCGGGGGGCGGCGCGGCGTGAGCCCCGCATCCGCGCCCCGCGCTCTGACGCCCGCAGCGACGATCGTCATCGTGCTGGCGGGAATCGGGGCGGGGACGCTCATCGGGGCGCTCGTCCCCACCGCGGCGGGCGTACCCGACGGGGTGCTGCTGGTGGTCGTCGCGCTGGCGATCGCGATCACCCTGCTCGATGTTCCGCTCGCCTCGTTCGGCCGGGCCGTGCTCGATCGTCGCCTGCTCGGGGCCGTGCTGCTGCTGAACCTGGCCATCGCACCGCTGCTCGCCTATGTGCTGAGCCGCATCCTGGTGAACGATCCCGACCTGCAGGCAGGGCTGCTGCTCATGCTGCTGGCGCCCGGGGTCGGTCTGGTCGCGACGTTCCTGCGCCGCGCGGGCGGCGCGGTCGAGGCGCTGCTGGCGCTCGCGCCCCTGCTGCTCGTGCTGCAGGCGATCACGGTGCCGGCGTTCATGCTGCTGTTCACCGCGACCGAGAACTTCATCGCGCTCGACGGCTCGCGCCTGCCCCTCTTCGTGCTCGCGGGCATCGTTGCGCCGGCCGCGCTCGTCACCGTGCTGCAGATGCTCGGGCTGCGCGCGCCGCGCCTGGGCGGCGCGCTCCGGCGCGCATCGGTACTCACGGCCCCCGCGACCGCTGTCGCCGCCGGTGTGGTGGCCGCCGTGCTCATCCCGCGTGCAGGCGAGCGGGTCGCCCTGCTCGAAGCCGTCGCACCCCTGCTGGGCGTCTATCTCATCGTGCTGGCGCCGGTGAGCATCCTCATCGGCACGGCCTTCGGGCTGCCGATCTCGCAGGTGCGGTCGGTCGCATTCAGCGGCGCAGCGCGCAACGGTCTGCTCGTACTGCCGGTCGCCCTCGCCTTCCCCGACGGGTTCACCGTGGTCGCGCTCGTCGTGGTGCTGGGCATCGCGATCGACGTCGTCGGGCTCGGCATCTACCGGCTCGTCGTGCCGAGCGTCACCGCCCAGTCGCGCAGCGTGCTCACCCCCGACTGAGCGGCGCGCGCCTCCCCGGCCCCCGCGGCGACGTCACAAATCACGGAACTCGGGGTGCCCACACCTCGTTCTGGCGCGTGTCGAGGCGCTCGAAGCTTCGAAAGTCCGTGATTTGTTGCAGCGCCGACGGCTCAGGCGCGCTCGAGCAAAGTGATGACCTCGAAGTGGCTCGACTGCGGGAACATGTCGAGCACGCGCGCCCGCGCGACCCGGTACGAGGGCATCGCGGCGAGGTCGCGGGCGAGCGATTCGACGTTGCAGCTGCTGTAGACGACGTGCGCCGGGCCGCGGCGCTCGAGCCACCCGGCGAGGTCGGCTCCGAGCCCGCGGCGGGGCGGGTTGACGATGACGAGCGCGGGCACCGCATCCGGGGCCGCCGCCAGAGCGAAGGCGGTCGCGTCGGCGGCGACGAAGCGGATGCGGCGCCGATCGTCGGCGGCGGCGAACAGCGCGTCGCGCGCGAGCTCGGCGCTCTCCACCGCGTCGGCCGAGACCTCGACGCCGAGTACTGTGCGCGCCGAGCCCGCGGGGCCCGCGCTGTGCAGCGCGAACCCGCCGACGCCGCAGTAGAGATCCCACACCGAGGCCGGTTCGAGCGCGTCGACCCAGTCGCGCGCCTGCCGGTAGAGAGCCGCGGCGATGGCGGTGTTGGTCTGCACGAAGCTCTGCGGCCGCACCTGCAGGGTCACGTCGCCGACGCCCATCGGCAGCACGTCCCGCTCGGTGAGCACGTGCTCGACCTCGCCCTCGAGCACCGCCTTGTGCTCGGGCAGCAGGTTCGCGGTGATGACGGCGAGCGGCGGCAGGGCATCCTGCAGCCAGGACAGGTGACGACGGATGCGCGCCACCGCCCCCTCCGTGCGCACGACGTACCGCACCATGAGCGCCCCGTCGCCCGCCTCGGTGACGATCAGGTGCTTGAGCTCGCCGCGCCGGGCCGGAACCTCGTACGGCGCGAGGCCCATGCGGGTGATGCTCGCGATGAGCGCGGGGAAGGCCGCGAGGATGCCCGGCGCGATGATGCCGCAGGTGCGCAGGTCGACGCCGCGCCCCGCGGCGTCGAGAATGCCGAGGGTCGGAGCGTCGACCGTGCCCCCGACGACCATCTTCGCCTTCGCGCGGAAGCCGCTCTCGGAGCTCGCCACCGCGGGCAGCCAGTGCGCTGCGCCGAACGGCGCGAGCAGCCCGCGCGCGAGCGCCTCCTTGCCGGCGACCTGCTCGGCATAGGGCTGCCCCATGAAGGTGCACGAGCGGCACACGCCGGCGTCGAAGTAGTGGCACTGCATGGTGGGCCCAGGCTAGCCGCGCGCGGCATAGGGTGGAGGCATGAGCTCGGGGGCGCGCGATCAGGCGGTGCACGTTCGGGCGCCCGGCAAGATCAACGTCTTCATGAAGGTCGGTGCGCTGCAGGACGACGGCTACCACGATGTCGCGACCGCGTACCAGGCGATCTCGCTCTTCGAGGAGGTCTCCGCCCGCCCGGCCGACGACTTCTCGGTGCGCTTCAGCGGGCCGATCGATACGCGCGGTCTCGCGACCGATGGGTCGAACCTCGCTATCAAGGCCGCCCGCCTGCTGGCGCGCGTCGCCGACTACCGCGGCGGGGTGGCGCTCGAGATCGAGAAGCACGTGCCGATCGCGGGCGGTATGGGCGGCGGCTCGGCCGACGCGGCGGCGACGCTCGTGGCGTGCGACCACCTGTGGGGCACGGGGCTCAGCCGCGACGAGCTGCACGACCTCGCGGCCGAGCTCGGGGCCGACGTGCCGTTCGCGCTCATGGGCGGCACCGCCGTCGGCACCGGTCGCGGCGACCAGCTGTCGCCCGCGCTCGCGCAGGGAACCTTCCACTGGGTACTTGCCCTCGCCGACGTCGGCCTGAGCACGCCCGAGGTGTACGCCGAGCTCGATCGGCACCGCGATCGGCACGTGCACGACATCGCGCCGCCCGTCGAACAGCCGACCGTCGACATTGAGGTGCTGCAGGCGCTGCGCGCGGGCGACCCGCACCAGCTCGCCGAGTACCTCTACAACGACCTGCAGGCTCCGGCGCTGCACCTCGAGCCGAGCCTCGCCGCGACGCTCGAGACGGGCGAGCTGCAGGGGGCGCTCGCTGGCATCGTGTCAGGGTCGGGCCCGACGGTCGCCTTCCTGGCGGCCGATCAGGATGCCGCGCTCGAGCTGCAGGTCGCGCTCAGTGCGTCTCGGCTGACGGTGCTGCGGGCGACGGGTCCGGTTCACGGCGCACGGGTCGTCGCGGGCTGACGCCGAGAAGGCTCAGCAGCACGATCGCGATCGCGCCGCCGACGAGGGCGATGTCGGTCACGTTGCCGACGAAGAACCCGAAGTAGTCGATAAAGTCGACGATCTCGCCGCGCGCGAAGCCCGGCTCGCGGAAGAGCCGGTCACCCAGGTGGCTGATCGCCCCGCCGAGCAGCGCGCCCGCCGCGAGCGCCCACGGCACGCTTGAGATGCGCGAGACGAACACCGAGATGCCGATCACGGCCGCCGCGGCGACCAGCGTGAGGATCCAGGTGAAGTCGCCGCCGATACCGAACGCGGCGCCGGGGTTGTAGACCAAGCGCCACTGGATCCACTCGCCGATCACGGGCACACCCACGCCGCGTTCGAGGGTGGCCTCGGCCCAGAACTTCGTGCCCTGGTCGAACACGATGATGCCCGCGGCCCACAGGAGGGTCCACGGCAGCACGCGGCGGATGGGCAGCGTCTCGATCGGCTCGGCCGCGGCCTCCGCATCCGTCGTGGTCGCATTCTGGTCGGCGGGCTCGCGCTCGGGCGCTGCGGCGTCGGTCATGCCCTCCATTCTGCCGGATCGAGGGCGCTCAGCCGCGCGCCGTAGGCTTGACCCCCGATGGCCCACCTCCTGGGAGCCGAGCAGCTCCGCGTCGAATACCCCACCCGTGTCGTGCTCGACGGGGTGACGATCGGCATCGGCGACGGCGACCGCATCGGCGTCGTGGGGCGCAACGGCGACGGCAAGTCGACCCTGCTGCGCATCCTCGCCGGAAAGCAGCAGCCCGATGCCGGCCGCGTCACGCGCCGCAGCGGCATCACGCTCGGCATGCTCGACCAGGCCGACGAGCTCGCCACTGGGCGCACGGTGCTCGAGACCGTCGTGGGCGATCGGCCCGAGCACGAGTGGGCCGGCGATCGGAACGTGCGGGATGTTCTCGCCGGGCTCATCGCGGACATCCCAGGCCACACGCTCGTCGACGACCTGTCGGGCGGTCAGCGCCGCCGCGTGGCCCTCGCCGCGCTGCTCAGCCGCGAATGGGACATCGTGGTGCTCGACGAGCCGACCAACCACCTCGACATCGGCGGGGTCGCCTGGCTCGCCGAGCATCTGAAGCGGCGCTGGCCGGCCGGGCAGGGCGCCCTGCTCGTCGTCACCCACGACCGCTGGTTCCTCGACGAGGTGAGCCTTGACACGTGGGAGGTGCACGACCGCATCGTCGAGCCCTTTGAGGGCGGCTATGCGGCCTACGTGCTGCAGCGCATGGAGCGCGACCGCCAAGCCGCGACGGTCGAGGCCAAGCGCCAGAACCTCATGAAGAAGGAGCTCGCCTGGCTGCGCCGCGGGGCGCCGGCGCGCACGTCGAAGCCGAAGTTCCGCATCGAGGCGGCGAACGCGCTCATCGCCGACGTGCCGCCGCTGCGCGACACCGTCGAGCTCACCCAGCTGGCCACCTCGCGGCTCGGAAAGGACGTCATCGACCTGCTCGACGCCTCGGTGTCGTACGGTGACCGCGCGGTGCTGCACGGCATCGAGTGGCGCATCGCGCCCGGTGAGCGCACGGGAATTCTCGGCGTGAACGGCGCCGGCAAGTCGACGCTGCTGAAGCTCATCGACGGTTCGCTCGAGCCGACGAGCGGTCGGGTGAAGCGCGGCAAGACCGTTGTCGTCGCGACCCTCGACCAGCAGCTGGCAGACCTGCGCGCGGTCGAGAACGAGCGCGTCAGCGCCTTCGTCGCCGGCAAGCGCGCGAGCTACGTCGCCGGCGGCAAGGAGCTCACACCGGGCCAGCTGCTCGAGCGGCTCGGCTTCACCTCGGCGCAGCTGTCGACCCCGGTGAAAGACCTCAGCGGTGGGCAGAAGCGCCGCCTCCAACTGCTGCTGATCCTGCTCGACGAGCCGAACGTGCTCATCATGGACGAGCCCACCAACGACATGGACACCGACATGCTCGCCGCGATCGAAGACCTGCTCGACTCGTGGCCGGGCACCCTCATCGTGGTGTCGCACGATCGCTACCTGCTCGAGCGCGTCACCGACCAGCAGTACGCCGTGCTGCCCGGGCCGGACGGGGTCGGCCGCCTGCGGCACCTGCCCGGCGGGGTCGACGAATACCTGCGCCTGGCGGCGACCGCGGCCGGGCCGGCGCAGGGTGCGGGTCGCGCCACCGTGGCCTCGGTGACGGGCGCGAGCGCCGCTTCCGTGGATTCGCGAGGCTCCGGCGCAGCATCCCCCGACCGTTCCGTGGATTCGCGAGTGCCCGATGCCGCGCCCTCCGCCCCGGCCCTCTCCGGCGCCGAGCGCCGCGCCGCCGAGAAGGAGCTCGCGAGCATCGAGCGCCGCATCGAGAAGCTCACCGCGCAGACGGATGCCCTGCACGTGCTGCTCGCCGAGCACGACATGAGCGACTACGAGGGTCTCGCCGCGCGCAACGCCGAGCTTCAAGCCGTGCAGGCCGAAGTCGAGCAGTTGGAGCACCGCTGGCTCGAGCTGGGCGAGCTGCTCGGCTAGCGCGCGCGAGCGGGCGCTGCGCTACTTCGTCTGCCCCATGAGCAGATCGAGCCGGTACCCGTGCTTGGTCTGCACCACCGCGACCGGGATGCGCGGCTTGGCCCCGCGCCCGTCGAGCCGCCGCACGGCCTCGTCGTAGAGGCTCTCGAGCCCGCGCGGCACGAACCCGACCGGCCCGCTGACGCGACGGCCCGAGAAGATCCGCACCTCGATGGGCGCGTCGACGCGCTCCTGGTCGAGCGTGCGGGCGGGGGTCGCCGTGGTGAGCAGTTCGGGGTCTTCGCCGGCCAGGGCGGCGAGCTCGTCCTGGAACGGGTCGCTGTTGGCGAGCCGCATGGTGACCTTCGCGTTCTTCGGCACGAGCACGCCGACGTAGTCGTCGAACGAGCCGGAGCCGCGGTCGGTCTTCGGCAGGCTCTCGTCGACCGGGCTCGACTTCTTCCAGAACGCCATGCGCTCGATGCTAGTCGGGCCGACCCTACGATTGAGGGGTGAACCCGCTCGACGCCATCGCCATCGCGGCGGAGGTGTTCGCGTGGCTCACGCTGCCGATCGGCATCGTGCTGCTCTCGATCGGCCTCGCCCGTCGCGGCTGGTCGCGGCGGTACGTCGCCACGAAGGCGGTCGTCGCCGCGGCGGACGCGCACGAGGTCACGCTGCGCTGGTTCGGCGATGGGGGAGCGGTGCACGAGATGCGGGCCGAGCCCAGCGCGCAGGCCGCGACCGTGGGAGACGCCCGAACGGTGTGGGTGCATCCCAGCCGGCCGGATGAAGCGCGCGTCGACGACCCGTCGCACGACGGGCGCATCCTCACCACCCTCGGGTGGATCCTCAGCGGCACCGGCGTTGTCGCCGTCGTGCTGTCGACGCTGCTGCCCCTGCTCTAGAGCTCGGCGGCCTCGTCGTCGAAGTCGGCGCTCAGCGTGCGCAGCAGCCCAGCCAGGCGCTCCTGGTCGGCGCGGCTCAGGCGCTGCAGCAGCGCGGCCTCGCCGACCATGAGCTGGTCGATGGCGCGGTCGACGCGGCGACGGCCCTCGTCGGTCATCCGCACGCGGATGCTGCGGCCATCGTTCGGGTCGGTTCGCCGCTCGACGAGGCCGCGGGTCGCGAGCCGGTCGATGCGATTGGTCATGGTGCCGCTCGACACGAGCGTCTGCTGCAGCAGGGCCTTCGGGCTCAGCTCGTACGGGTCGCCCGCGCGGCGCAGGGCGGAGAGCACGTCGAACTCCCACGACTCGAGCTCGCTCGCGGCGAAGGCCTGCTTGCGCGCCAGGTCGAGGTGCCGCGCCAGCCTGCTCACCCGCGACAGCACCTGCAGCGGCTCGACGTCGAGCTCGGGCCGCTCGCGGCGCCACGCCTCGACGATGCGGTCGACTTCGTCGCGGGCGGTCATCTGCCCATTATCCCGCCCTGGGTGCCGCGGGCCGTCCCGGCCCTCCTCCGCCCCGCCGCTGCGCCGGATGCCCGCCCGCCGCTCGGGAGCACCCGGGCCCGCTCTGGCAGACTGGCAGGGCGTGCCCGGCACGCGGTCCGCTTTGGTGTAACGGCAGCACGACGGCCTTTGGAGCCGTGAGGTCCAGGTTCGAATCCTGGAGGCGGAGCGGCGCAGTGCTCACCGTCTTCGCGAGAGTCGCACTTTCTGTCGTCTGGCGTGGAAGCTTTCGCCACTCCTGACAGAAACGGCGCCACTCGCAGCGCCATCGTCGCGCGCCAACGCGCACGCACGCGGGTCGTGCGGCCGCGAACGACCTGCGCCACAATGGTCGTAGCGGTGCACCGTCGCCCGCGCCAAGGAGGCAGTGTGAGCATCCCGATCGCCGTCGCCACCCCTCTCGCCGAGCGCGCGTTCATCTCGGCCCTCGACCTGTTCAAGGTCGGCATCGGGCCGTCGAGCTCGCACACCGTCGGGCCGCTGCGAGCCGCCCGCGCCTTCGTCGACGGGCTCGACCGCGATGGCCTGCTCGAGCGGGTCGCGAGCGTCGAGTGCATCCTGTTCGGCTCGCTCGGCTCGACCGGGGTCGGCCACGGCACGCCGGGCGCCGTGCTGGCGGGCCTCGCCGGTTACGCGGTCGAGACGGTCACGCGCGATGACGTCGAGCGGGTCACCGCCGAGGCCGAATCCGGGATGCTCCGCCTCGCCGGCCGCCACCCCATCACGCTGCGCACCGCACCCTCGTCGCCGCTCGGGCAGGTGCGCGCCACCGGCACCGTCATCCCCGCCCCGGCGGGTGCGGGCGACACCGTCGACTCGTGGCTGATCTTCGCCCCGCGCGAGGTCAAGCCGCGCCACCCCAACGCCCTCACCCTCTCGGCCCGTGACGCCGCGGGCGCGCTGCTCGCCGAGTCGACGTACTACTCGGTCGGCGGCGGCTTCGTCGAGCGCGAGGGCGACGATGACGGCCCGGGGGCTGGCAGCACGCCCGTGCCGTACCCCTTCGACACCGCCGTCGAGCTGCTGCGGTTGTGCCGCGCGAACGCCCTCAGCATCGCCGAGCTCGCGCGCGCCAACGAGGCCGCCGTGCGCGGCGAGGCCGCGACGAGCGACGCGTTCGCCGCGATCGCGCAGGCGATGGACGACTGCATCGACGCCGGGCTCAGCGCCACGGGCACCCTGCCGGGCGGCCTCAACGTTCCGCGCCGCGCCGCGGGCATGGCCGAGCGGCTGCGCGGTCTCGACGCGGCGGGCGAGCGCGACTGCTCGCTCGAGTGGCTGCAGGCCTACGCCATCGCGGTCAACGAGGAGAACGCGGCGGGCGGCCGCGTCGTCACCGCGCCGACGAACGGGGCCGCGGGCATCATCCCCGCGGTGCTGCGGCACGCCCTCGACGTCATCCCCGTGCCCGACCGGGCGCGGGCGCGCGAGGAGTTCCTGCTGGTCGCCGCTGCGATCGGCAGCCTCATCAAGGCCAACGCGAGCATCTCGGGCGCCGAGGCGGGGTGCCAGGGCGAGGTTGGTTCGGCCGCCTCGATGGCAGCCGCCGGCTTCGCCCACCTGCTCGGCGCAAGCAACGAGCAGATCGAGAACGCCGCCGAGATCGCCATGGAGCACTCGCTCGGACTCACCTGCGACCCCGTCGCCGGGCTCGTGCAGCTGCCCTGCATCGAGCGCAACGCGATCGGCGCGGGCAAGGCCGTCGCTGCCGCGCGCCTGGCGATGCACGGCGACGGCACGCACCTCATCAGCTTCGACACCGTGGTCGAGACCATGCGGCAGACCGGTGACGACATGTCGCGCAAGTACAAGGAGACCAGCGAGGGCGGCCTCGCCGTCAACGTGGTGGAGTGCTGAGGCGCCCGACGGCGTGTGGCGGTGAACCCCGGCGGACGGGCGACCCGCGGCGAGCATCCGCCCCTGCCACAATGGGGGCATGACCGACTCGCGCCTCGCCGTCGTCGTGCTCGCCGCTGGGCAGGGCACGCGCATGAAGTCGCAGACGCCGAAGGTGCTGCACCGGCTCGCGGGCGTTCCGCTGATCGGGCACGTGCTCGCCACGGCGCGAGCCCTCGACCCGGCGCACGTCGTCGCCGTCGTGCGGCACGAGCGCGACGTGGTCGCCGCGGCGATCGCCGAGCTGGATGCGCACGCGATCATCGCCGATCAAGACGAGATCCCCGGCACGGGACGGGCGGTCGAGGCGGCGCTCGCCGCGCTGCCCGCCGACTTCGACGGCGATGTACTCGTCGTCTCGGGCGACGTGCCGCTGCTCGACGCCGACACTCTCGCCGGCCTGCTCGCCGAGCACCGCGCTCGCACTGCGGCCGCGACGGTGCTCAGCGCTGAGCTCGACGACGCGACCGGGTACGGCCGCATCGTGCGCGGCAGCGACGGCGGTCTCGACCGCATCGTCGAGCAGAAGGACGCCTCCGACGACGAGCGCGCCCTCACCGAGGTCAACTCGGGCACCTACGTCTTCAGCCTCGCCCCACTGCGGCAGAAGCTCGCCCTCGTCTCCACCGACAACGCGGCGCAGGAGAAGTACCTCACCGACGTCATCGGCCTGCTGCGCGGCGACGGCCACGCGGTCGCGGCCCTGCCCGCCGGCCAGAGCTGGATCGTCGCCGGGGTCAACGATCGCGTGCAGCTCGCCGATGCGGCGCTGCGTCTCAACGCGATGATCGTCCGCGGATGGCAGCTCGCCGGCGTGACCATCAGCGACCCGGGCAGCGTCTGGATCGACCGCACCGTCACCCTCGAGGCCGACTCCGAGGTGCTGCCCGGCACGCAGCTGAAGGGCGCCACCACGGTCGCGACCGGCGCCGTCGTCGGCCCCGACACGACGCTCGTCGACACCGAGGTCGGCGCGGGTGCGCGCGTGAGCCGCACCGACGCGACGCTCGCGGTGATCGGGGCGGGAGCATCCGTCGGGCCCTTCGCCTACCTGCGCCCCGGCACCGTCATCGGCGACAAGGGCAAGGTCGGCACCTTCGTCGAGACGAAGAACACGACCCTCGGGGCGGGCGCGAAGGTGCCGCACCTGTCGTATATCGGCGACACGACGGTCGGTGAGGGCAGCAACATCGGAGCGGGCACCATCACCGCCAACTACGACGGGGTCAACAAGCACCGCACCGAAGTCGGAGCACACACCCGAACGGGGTCTCACAACGTCTTCGTCGCCCCCGTTACGATTGGCGACGGAGCGTACACGGGAGCCGGAACGGTCGTCCGCAAGGATGTGCCCCCCGGTGCCCTGGCGGTGAACGTCGCCCCGCAGCGGAACGTCGAACGCTGGGTGGCAGCCAACCGTCCGGGCACGGCGGCGGCGGAGGCGGCTGCGGCCGCATCCGACCCGGTACCGGATGGCGGCGCCGCCGGCGCCGCTCCCGACCCGCAGTAACGCGACCAGCACACGATCGTCGCCTCGGCGGCAGAAGGCGGGACCTCATGGCCAGCATCAAGATCACCGGCCAGAAGCGCCTCGTCATCGTGACCGGTCGGGCGCATCCCGCCCTCGCGGAGCAGGTCGCGGCCGAGCTCGAGACCGAGATCGTTCCCACCGATACCCGCACCTTCGCCAACGGCGAGATCTACGCCCGGTACGAGGAGAGCGTGCGCGGCTGCGATGCCTTCGTGCTGCAGTCGCACGCGGCGCCGATCAACGAGGCGCTCATGGAGCAGCTGATCATGGTCGATGCCCTCAAGCGTGCCTCGGCCAAGCGCATCACCGTCGTGGCACCCTTCTACCCCTACGCCCGCCAGGACAAGAAGGGGCGCGGCCGCGAGCCCATCTCGGCCCGCCTCGTCGCCGACCTGTACAAGGCGGCGGGCGCCGACCGCATCATGAGCGTCGACCTGCACGCCGCGCAGATCCAGGGATTCTTCGACGGACCGGTCGACCACCTGTTCGCCATGCCCGTGCTGCTCGAGCACTTCCGCGCCCAGCTCGACCCCGCGACCCTCACCGTCGTGTCGCCCGACATGGGCCGCGTGCGCGTCGCCGACATCTGGAGCGACAAGCTCGGTGCGCCGCTCGCCATCATCCACAAGCGCCGCGATCCGATGGTGCACAACCAGGTCTCCGTGCACGAGATCGTCGGCGAGGTCGAGGGCCGCGTCTGCCTGCTCGTCGACGACATGATCGACACCGGCCGCACGATCGTGAAAGCCGCCGAAGCGCTCAAGAAGAACGGCGCGATCGGCGTCGTCGTCGCCGCCACCCACGCCGTGTTCAGCGACCCGGCCTTCGAGATCCTGCAGAGCGAGGCGGTCGACCAGGTCGTCGTGACCGACACCCTGCCGGTGCCGGAGGACAAGCGCTGGGACCGCCTCACCGTGCTGCCGATCGCCCCGCTCATCGCGCGGGCGATCCACGAGGTCTTCGACGACGGCTCGGTGACCAGCATGTTTGATGGCGCTGCCTAAGGACAGCGCCCCGTTCGGACGTGCTGCGTAGCGGAGCGCACTCTCCGCCTGTTTCCCACCGGAACTGCTCACTGAGCGCGCACTGGCGGCCTCACTGCGTCGCTGTCGCGCCGGTACCCGGATAATTCCTCGGATATTGAGCGCTTGTTCACCATGCGTTCAGGTGATGCATCGTGCTTGGTCACGTGTGAGCGCACGGTGGGCAATGTTCTCGTTGCTTGATGGTTCTGTCGGCGGGGGACCAGGAGAAAACGAAGGGCGTCCATGTCGCGAGAAGACCGCATCATGTTCGTCGTCGTGCCCGCTGGCGGGCGTCAACACGTGTCGTGGATCGAGCACTCCGTCTCTGTTGTGGGGCACTCCGTACTCGGTGCTCCTCATTCCGGCAACGTCGTCGGCTGGCAGCTCGTCACGTCCAACGGCCGGTCGATCTGCCGGTCCGTCGCATTTCAGGCTGACTTCGATGGTGCACTCCGGGCGCTGGACGATCTTCGGGTGTCGATCGCTGAGCTCGACGTATCCGCGACGATACGGCCGTCTGATCACCTCTATGGGTGGTGGGCGCGGCTCGACGGTCGGCCGGCAATCGTGGGCGCTCGGTGGTACTCCTCGATCCGAGACAACCGCGCCGCCATCGAGGTGGCGCTCCGCTCTCTCGTGTCCGCCCGACTGGAGACGGGCAAGGCGGCTCTCGGTGAGACGGGTCATCACAACGAACAATCTCGTTCTCAGTCAGTTCCCGTTCATGTCGATGCCGCCGTGGATTCATCGCTGCCCCCAACTCTCGGAGCATCATGACCGCGGCACCGGGAAACGTCGAACTGGCGGACGATCGACCGATCGCCCTGACGGTTCATCGTGCGCGCCCTGACCGCATTTTTCGGCGTCTCGCCTTCGCAGGCGGCGTTTCGGTGCTCGCGATCATGCTGCTGGTTGGCATCTTCTTGGCGATTCGTGCGTCTGACGCGCTGTCCGTCGCCGGGTGGAGCTTTTTCACCGAGCAGGCCTGGGAGCCGGACACGGGCCGTTTCGGCATCGTCGCCATCATCGTCGGCACGATCCTGATCGCTCTCGTCGCGATCATCGTCGCGGTGCCGCTTGCCTCTGCTTGCGCGCTCTACATCACGCAGTTCGCTCCGCAGCGCATTCGGGGGACCCTGATCTCGTTGGTCGACCTCATGGCGGCGATCCCGAGCATCGTCTTTGGGCTGTGGGGCTTCTTCTGGCTGCAGGGTGAAGTAGTTCCGGTCGCCAAGTGGATCTCGCAGAATCTCGGCTTCATTCCGATCTTCGCCGTCCGCGGTGCTGACCCGAACGACCCCCTCGCCCCGACGACCGTCTTCACGTCCTCGACCTTCATCGCCGGTCTCGTGGTCGCGATGATGGTGACCCCCATCATCACCTCGATCATGCGCGAGGTTTTCGATCAGGCACCGATCGGCGAGCGTGAGGGTGCGCTGGCGCTCGGCGCGACGCGGTGGTCGATGATCACGTCGGTGATCCTGCCGTTCGGTCGCGCCGGGATGATCGGCGGAAGCATGCTGGGGCTCGGGCGTGCTCTCGGGGAGACGATCGCTGTGTACATCATCATCTCCCCCGTCTTCGAGATCCAGCCGCGCATCCTCGAGAACGGGGCTATGTCGGTCTCGTCCCTGATTGCTCTTCGCTACGGCGAGGCGACACAGTTCGGGATGTCCGCTCTCATGGCCGCGGGCCTCTCCCTGTTCCTGATGACTCTCGCCGTCAACTTCGCCGCATCGTTCATCGTCGCCCGCTCGCGATCGGGGGCGAGCAGCTGATGACCACGACACTCGAACGCCCGGCGGCGCCGGCGGCCGTGCCAGCCCCGGTCGAGGTGGCAGCAGTCCCCTCCGTGATTCGGGCGGAGGTACGCCGGCAACTCGGTGGCGCGCGACTCGGAGAGTTGTTCTCTCTCGTCGGCGCGGTCACCGCCTCCCTTGCGACGACCTGGCTTCTCTCCAGTCAGCTGCTTCCGATCACCGGTGTCCTGCCCGTGCTCCTCGTCGCGTACGTGCTGTTCCTCGTCTACTACGCGTTGCTGCTGTCATTCACCGAGCCAGCAATGATCGTGAAAGACGCGGTGGCCACGGCGGTCATTCAGACCTTCGCCCTCGTCGTCGTCGGCACGCTGCTGTTTATCGTCGGGTTCACGATCATTCGGGGTGCCGAGGCGCTGCGGTTCCCGAACTTCTTCGTACAGGACATGTCGCTGGCCGGGCCTCTCGATCCGCTGAGCCAGGGCGGCATCCTCCACGCCATCGTGGGCTCCCTCATCCAGATTACGATCGCGCTCGCCATCACGATTCCGCTCGGTATCCTCACTGCCCTCTACATGAACGAGATGCCCGGGCGCTTCGCCAGTTTCGTCCGCACCGTCGTCGAGGCGATGTCGGCGCTTCCCTCGATCGTCGCCGGCCTCTTCATCTATGCCACCGTGATCCTCATTCTCGGGCTCGAGAAGTCGGGCCTGGCTGCGGCCTTCGCCATCAGCGTGATGATGCTGCCGATCATGATCCGATCGTCGGACGTCGTGATCCGCATGGTGCCCGCGACCCTGAAAGAGGGAGCGATCGGTCTGGGTTCCGGCCAGTGGCGGACGGTGTGGCACGTCATCCTTCCGACAGCTCGGTCGGGGCTCACGACCGCGATCATCCTCGCGACCGCGCGCGGCATCGGTGAGACCTCCCCGGTTCTTCTCACGTCCGGTTTCACCGCCGCTCTGAACCTCAACCCCACCAGCGGCCCCATGATCTCCTTGCCGCTCGCGGTTTTCCAGTTCGTGAAGTCGCCCGAACCCACCATGATCGCCCGCGGGTTCGGTGCGGCTGCTGTTCTGATGGTGCTGGTGCTCGTTTTGTTTGCCGTCGCCCGCTGGCTCGGCGGTCGCACGATCGAGAAGCGCGAGCGTGCTCGACTTGCCCGCATCCGCCGGCGTCAATGGTGGGCCGCCGTGCTCGCCCCGTTTGGTCGTCTGCTGGCCCCTGTGGGTCGTCGTCTCGCCGCGGCAGGAAGAGCAGTGGGTGCCACATTCCGCCGAGCCGAGCCGCCACGGCGCGACAGCCTCATCCTCCGCGGGGTTGACATCGTCCGCGTTGCGCTCGTTCGGCTGAGCAGAACCCTCCGGGAATGGGTGCGACGCACATGGGTGGATGCCTCCAGCCGTGCATCCGAGCCCGACGCTCCACCTGCCCCTGCCGTCGCTACCGACGCTCCGCGTCCTGAAGGAGACAAGTCATGAAGCGCTGGAAAGCGAGTCTCGTTCTGACGCTGGTCGCCGCTGCCGTGCTCGCTGTCGGCTCCTCGCCGGTCGTTGCGTCGACCCCGGACGACACCAGAGCTACCTCGACCTCCAGCTCGTCAACCTCGTACGTTCCCATCAGCGGGGCCGGGTCGTCGTGGAGCGCCAACGCCATCGATCAGTGGCGTCGCAACGTGCAGCAGTTCGGCATGCGGGTGAACTACGCAAGTACGGGTTCCTCGGACGGCCGCAATCAATTCCGCACCGGCACGGTCGACTTCGCCTCGTCGGAGATCCCCTACGGACTGAGCGATTCCGGTGTCGTCGACACCCCCCCGAGTCGGAAGTTCGCCTACATGCCGATCGTCGCGGGCGGCACCTCGCTGATGTACAACCTCACGGTCGGGTCGCAGCGCATCACCAATCTGCGCCTCTCAGGAGAGACGGTCGCGCGGATCTTCACCGGCGACATCACCAGCTGGGACGACGCCGCGATCAAGGCCGACAACCCCGGGATCACGCTGCCGGCCCGCCGCATCGTTCCCGTCGTGCGGTCTGACGGCTCCGGGACTACCGCGCAGCTCACCGCATGGATGGCTTCCGAGCACCCGCGCATCTGGGATGCTTACTGTGCACGGGCGGGCCGTCCGACTCCCTGCGGTCAGACCTCGAATTTCCCGGTCATCTCCGGCACGGGTTTTGTGGGGCAGCCCGGATCGCAGGGCGTGTCGGGCTACGTTGCCCAGCGCGCGAACGTCGGAACCATCACCTACGTCGAGTACTCGTACGCGATCAAGACCGGTTACCCGGTCGCCAAGCTGCTCAACAAGGCGGGCTACTACGTCGAGCCCACCGCGTCGAATGTCGCGGTGTCACTCCTCGGCGCGCGGATCAACAACGACCCGTCCTCACAGGCCTACCTGACGCAGATCCTCACGGGCGTCTACCGCAACGCCGATCCGCGCACCTACCCGCTCTCGTCGTACTCGTACCTCATCGTGCCGACTGCCGTCGAGGGCAACTTCACGACCGCCAAGGGGTCGACTCTCGGCGCGTTCGCGTACTACTTCCTGTGCGAGGGGCAACGGCAGGCCGAGACTCTCGGCTACTCGCCGCTGCCGATCAACCTCGTCAAAGCGGGCCTCGAGCAGGTGCGCAAGATTCCGGGGGTCCAGGCCCAGTCGATCGACATCCGGAGCTGCAAGAACCCGACCTTCTCCTCCGATGGCACGAACACCCTCGCGAAGAACGCACCAATGCCGCCGGAGTGCGATCGCCGAGGGTCGACCGTGCAATGCTCCGACGGAACGGGCGGAGCGGCGGAGCAGCCGACGCAGCCCGGTCCTGGGGCCAGCGATGGCGGCGCGACCGACGGCTCCGGAACGGGCACGGACACGGGTGTCGACGGCTTGCCGGTCGACGGCGGAGGCATCGGAGGCGACGGGGGAGCGACCGGTGGTGGCCCGGCCATCTGCGAGATCGATACCGGAGCGTGTCAGACGGTCGCGGCGATCCCTGTCGAGATTGAGCGGGTCGACGCGGGATGGACCCGTGAGAGCACCTACATGGCACTCGCTCTCATCGCGGTGCTGTTGACAGCGCTCGCCCCGCCGGCACTCGCGCGCTGGGTGCGCGCCACTCGGAGCGGTTCGTGAGCGCCGCGCGTGCGCTCCGCTCGACGGGTCGCTTCCTGATGGTTGGGGGCATTGTCGCCAGCCTGGTCGGCGGGTGGGGCCTCAGCCTTCCGTCAGCGTCGGCCACGACCGACGACTCCTCGGTCACCGTCCGATGGGCCGACGCGCACCCGGGCGCCACGACGCCAGGGGCGGCAGCGCTGGAGAACCTCGCGGTCACCGTCAGCCAGACCCGTGACCTGACCAGCCAGGGTGTGCGGATTAGCTGGACAGGCGGCACGCCCACATCGCTCGGCGAGTTCGCGACCAATTACCTGCAGATCATGCAGTGCTGGGGTGATGACGTCGCCGGCCCCCGCCCCGACCAGTGTCAGTGGGGTGCAACCAGCCCGTCCATCGCGACCCTTCTGGGACTGCGCGCGGGAAGCCGCGATCTGGTGAGGAACGAGGACCCGGCGCAGGTCTACAACGCCGCTGTGCGCATTCCGCCGCCGCCGGATAACCCCTTCCAGAACGCCTTCCGAGTTCCCTTCCAGCCCGTCGAGGGTGCATCGACCTTCACACCGGCGGACTACTTCGATGCCAACACCTCCAACGAGATTTCCGCGGTGCGCACGGGTGCCGACGGCTCGGGCTCGATCGTTTTCGAGGTGCAGACCGCTCTGGAGGCTCCGCACCTGGGCTGTGGGGCGGCAACCGCGAGCGGCCCCCGCGGATGCTGGCTCGTCGTCGTCCCGCGCGGCGCGGTCAACCTCGACGGGCGCGACGCCGCGACGGCGACGGCCGCAGGTCGTGTGACGGGCAGCCCGCTTTCCGCCACCGCCTGGGCGCAGCGCATTGCCATTCCGCTCACATTCCAGTCGCTCGCCGTCTCCTGCCCGATTGGGCAGGACGAGGAGCGGGTCGCGGGCGCAGAGACCATCGCTGCTGCCATTGTGCGCTGGCAGCCGGTGCTGTGCGGCAAGGGTGTGACTCTCGGCTTCACGCAGGTCGGTGATGGAGAGGCGCGCCGGCTCATTGTGAGTGGGCGAGAAGGCGATTCAAAGCTCGCTTTCGTCACGCGACCGCTCAACGAGGAGGAGCGAGCCGACCAGGTCATCCGGTATGCGCCAGCCGCTCAGAGCGCTCTCGTCGTGGCCTACAACATCGATTACGCAGTGAACTCAGAGTCGCCTTTGGCCAGCCGCAACGGCACGCCCGTCAACGATCTGGTGCTCAACGCCCGTCTCGTCGCCAAGCTGCTGACGCAGTCATATCGCAACGACACTCCCGATGGTGGGGTGCTGGGTGGCATCACGAGCAATCCCGTGTCGATCGTGAAAGACCCGGAGTTCCTGCGTCTCAACCCCGACTTCCGTGATTTCGGTATCAATGCCTTCCCCCCGGGCATGCTCGTGACGCTCGGCGGTAGCGATGCCAACGCCCTGGTGTGGGAGTGGTTGCAGTCCGATCAATCCGCGCGCGGGTTCCTCGCCGGAATCCCCGACGAGAGCGGGATGACGATCAACCGGGCGTACCTGGCCCTCGAGCTGGCGACCACCCCGACGGATTCGTTTCCCAAGGCCGACCTGTCGACTCTCCAGCAAGACGGCGCGCCGCCGCCGGGGTTCGGGACGCTGGACATGCGCCCGTACATGAACGACTACGCAGAGGCGGCCCTGCGCGCCCTCCGCGGTGACGCGAACGCTCGCATCGTGTGGGACCCGACCCGGCTCCCACCGTCGTACGTGACGACCGGGGCGCAGCGACCCGGTGCCCGCTTCATGATCGCGCTCGTCGACGCGCCGAGCGCCGTGCGCTACGGGCTCAAGACCGCGCGCTTGGTCAACGCCGCCGGACAGCCGATCGCGCCAACCGCGGATGCCATTACAGCGATGCTCGCTGCTTCCCCCACAGACGAAACCACGGGGACCCGGTCTGTTGACCCGGGCCTTGTCACGGCCGGGGTCTATCCCTTGGCTTACCCGGTCTATGCCGCTGTGAACGTCTGCGATCTCGACGCAGAGACCCGGAGCAGCTACAGCACGGTTCTCAGCTACGCGACGACCGCCGGGCAGTCGCCCGGGAGTGCCGCCGGCGAGCTCCCCGCGGGGTTCGTGCCTCTCGCCGAGGCTGACCGCACGGCCGCGGCAGCCGTCATCGCGGGCTTGGGGTCTGCCTCCAAGGAATGCCCCACGGAGGAGGCCATGATCGAGGTCGTCGTCGACGAACCTGACGTCGAGTTCCCCGTTGATGATCTGCCTCCCGTCGATACCGAGGTGGCGCCGCCCTCCTTCCCCGAGATTGACAGCACCCGCGCTCTCTCGCCGGTGCCCGCTGGCATCGGCCCTGTCGGTTTCGGAGCCGTCCTGGCCGTCGGCGTGCCGAGCATGCTCGCCGGAGCCCTGCTCAATCGCCGCGCACGCCGCTTGATCGAGAGCGAGGAGGACTTCTTTCAGCCCGCCGCATAGTCCATTCACGTCTCCCCTGAACTCTTCACAATCCACGCCCCTGAGACGGGGCGCTTCATCGAAAGACGAGAAAACAATGCAGAACAGTCTTTTCGCCCGAGGGCTCGCACTGACGAGCATCGGCGCGATCCTCGTGGGTGCCGCCGTTGCGGCCCCGGCGGTAGCTGATCCCGCTGCTGACCAGTACGGCCAGCTCCGGATCTTCGGATCGGACACGACACAGGACGTCATGCAGGGGCTCGCCAACGCCGTGAACACGGCCGCGGATGAGAACCTGCTGGCCAACTACCTCGCGGTCGGCTCGTTGACCGTTCAGATTGACGCTGGTGGCACGATGGCGCCGCGCGCCAATGGCTCCAGCGCGGGTCGTGACTTCCTTCGGGTTGCCATCGGCCAGACAGCGACCGCGAACGTCGCGCGTCCCGGCGGTGCTGGCAACACGATCGCTGTGGGCTCCGACGCCATCGGCAAGATCGATGTCGCGCGCAGCTCGAGCGGTCCGGGCGCGAACGCGGCAGCTAACGGCGTCCTCGCTTACGTGCCGTTCGCCAAGGATGCCCTCACGATGGCGGTCAAGGACGGCAGCCCCCTTGCTGTCGTACCGTGGTACATCGGCAAGGGTGAGGACACCACATCCAAGCCCAATCTCGCCGCGGTCTACAAGGGCTCGGTCAAGTACGCGTACGTCGCCGGCTCCGTCGGCTCTTACACCTACGTCGGTGTTGGTCCGGATGCAACACTCCCGGTGGATGCCCCCGAGGGGACCGTCGCTTACCAGCTGCGCCCCGTCCTCCCTCAGGCCGGTTCGGGCACGCGTTCCTACTTCATCGTCGATGTGCTGGGCCTCGCGGACAACAACACCAGCATCCCGGCGGAGATCCGCAGCGCGTCGATTGTGATCGACGGTACGACCTACTCGGTGCAGGAGCACGACGGAACGGTCATGGGCCTCGACCAGACGGTCATCGGTCCGTTCTCGATCGGGCAGTACGTCGCATTCGCCAACAATGCGCCGGGTGTGACCGACCGCCGCAACGGCGCTGTCCTCCTGCCGCTCAAGGCGACGGAGGGAGCGACGGCCGCCGAGCCCTACGTGACTGTCGGTGACGGCCCGCTCGTCAAGGCGAACCCTGCTTTCACGGCCGCGACCCGCAATGTGTTCAACATCGTGCCGTCGCGACTGCTCGATGACCCCAGCACGCTCATCCACGAGGTCTTCTACGGTTCGACGTCGCTGCTCTGCGAGCAGACGGCGACGATCGAGCTCTACGGCTTCCTTCCGATCGGCTCTGAGTGTGGTGACGACAGCATCCGTGCGTACGCTCCCACCGCCGACAACACGAGCACCGTCACGTGGACCCCGCCGACCGCGATCGAGGTCGGTGCGTCCACTTCGGTTGAGGTCGTCGTCGACTCGAAGGTGCACCGTCAGGGTGGCACGGTCCGCATCCTGAACGGTGACACCGTCGTCGGGCAGGCCGCGGTCGCGCCGCACGTCGCGACGGCCACGGCCACTGTCCAGGTGCCGGTGACTGTCACGACGGATGCCACGAGTGCCTCGCTTCGCGCCGTCTTCATCCCGACCCTGCCCGGCATTGTCGGTTCGCAGACCGCCGTGGCGTCGGTGCCGGTTTCGGCCCCGACCGCGTCATTCGTCTCGACCAAGTCGACCGCCACCATCGGCGGCGTGATGACGGTCGTTGGATGGGTCACGGGCGCGGAGGGCGGCACCGTGGAGCTCTGGGACGGTGCTACGCGCCTGCAGGCCTACACCCTGGACGAAGGCGAGAACGGGTTCGGCTTCCGCGTCACGGCAGCCAAGCTCAGCTACGCGTTCCAGGTGCGGTACGTACCGCCGACGGGGAGCAACCTGGCGCCGAGCAGCTCGGTCGAGCGCCCGGTTACGGTGGCCAAGGCCACGCCGACCATCAAGGCATCTGCGGCGACGGTCAGCGCGGGTACCCGAGGCAAAGTCAAGGTCACGGTTGCCGCTATCAATGGTGTGACCCCCACCGGTCGGGTTGAGGTCTACCGCGGCAGCACGCGGGTCGGCTCAGGAACCCTCTCGCGAGGGGCCGTGACCATCACGCTCTCGTCGATTCCGCGCGGCACCCACACCCTGTCGGTCCGCTACCTGGGTGACACGAAGTTCAATGCGGTGCGCACCACCGCACGTTTCGTCGTCCGGTAAGGATCACCCTTTCCTCGCGGGTGCCATCCCCAGATCGTTGGGATGGCACCCGCGAACCCGATGCAAGAAAGTTCCCGGTGACCTCCACTCCTTCCGTATCGTGGCGCGATCGCGTCCGCGTGTCCGTGACGGCCACGCGCACCAGAATGCGATCAGCGGTGGCGGGTGCGCTCGATGCCGTTGCCCGCGAGTCGAGCGATCTACGCCCGGCGACCGCGTCGCGCGCGATTCCGGCTCTGACCCCGCTTGATCGAGCACGATTCGGGTCGACCGCGCTTCTGCTCGTCGGCTCCATCTTGCTGGGATTCGCGGCCTACCTCGTGATCGCGAGCCCTGTGACATTTCTGCGCGATCAGGCGCTGTTGCGCGAAGAGCTCCGATTCGAGCTCGCGAACTCCACGGCTCCTGTGTCGCAGTTTGAGAGCACTGGTGAGCTTCTCACTCCTGGCCAGCCAGTCGCCCTGCTCGAGATCGATGCGATTGACCTGAGCACCGTCATCGTGGAGGGCACCGATGCACGCGCCCTCCAGTCCGGTCCGGGTCATCGTCGCGACACGGTGATGCCCGGCCAGGTCGGTGCCTCGGTCATTTTTGGTCGCCAGGCAGCGTTCGGCGGCCCCTTCTCCCGTCTTTCCGAGCTGGACGAGGGCGATCGCATTGTCGTCACGACCGGGCAGGGTCGCTTCGTCTTCACGGTCGCAGGCGTCCGCACTGGCCAAGAAGCGCTTCCCGACCGCCCCGCCTCGGACAGCACGTTGACGCTTGTCACGGCAACCGGGATTCCCTACTTCGCGGAAGACGTGCTGCGGGTAGATGCGGTGCTGGCTGGCAACGCCGCCGAGGCCGGTGCTCGAGCTTTCGGCTACTCCGCGCTTCCTCGTGACGAATTGGCGATGGCGTCGCGATTCTCCACCGGTTCGGAGGTGGCGATCTGGGCACTGCTTCTTCTGGCCGCCGTTGCCGCGATGCCGGTCATGCGTCGCGCGTGGGGGCGGTGGCAGGCCTGGGCCGTGGGAGTGCCCACCACCGTGTTCCTCGGTTTCCTGTTGTTCCGCGATCTTTCGACCTTGCTCCCCAACCTCACGTGATTGGACCCCGATTGTGCTGACGACATCCGACGACAGGCAGCAACCCGTGACCACCGAGGCAATGGGCCTCGCTTCCCTCGACGCGCGCGGAGTGTCGGCGTGGTTCGGTGACCGCAAGGTTCTCGACCGCGTTGATCTGACGATGCACGCGGGAGAGGTGACCGCGCTGATTGGACCCTCCGGCTGCGGCAAGAGCACGTTCCTTCGCGTGCTGAACCGCATGCACGAGCTCGTGCCGGGCGCGAGTCTCGCTGGCTCCGTCAGCGTTGACGGGCTCGACATCTACGACTCGAGCATGCGCATCACGGATGCTCGCCGCGCGATCGGCATGGTCTTCCAGAAGCCCAATCCCTTCCCGGCGATGTCGATCGCCGACAATGTGGTCTCCGGACTCACGCTGACGGGCCAGAAGATCAGCAAGTCAGATCGCGCCGACCTCATCGAGGAGTCCCTCACCATGGCGGGCCTGTGGAACGAGGTGAAGGACCGTCTCTCGGCAGCCGGCGGCGGTCTCTCGGGAGGTCAGCAGCAGCGTCTCTGCATCGCACGATCGTTGGCGGTGAAGCCCCGCGTGCTGCTGATGGACGAGCCGTGTTCCGCTCTCGACCCCACGTCGACGCGTCGAATCGAGCAGACCATCCTCGAGCTCAAGGAGCAGGTGACGATTGTCATCGTCACCCACAACATGCAGCAGGCTCAGCGGGTTTCGGACCGTTGCGCCTTCTTCCTCGCGGAGGCGGGAACCCCGGGCCAGATCGTCGAGCACGGGTTCACCGAGCAGATGTTCTCCACGCCCGAAGACCCGCGCACTCTCGACTACGTGAACGGTCGGTTCGGATAGCCGTCGGCGCAGGAGGCTAGGCCCCGACGAGCTCCTTGATCGCCGCCTCGAACACGGTGTGGTGGGCATCCACGTCGGCCCGCGTCGTCATCGGCGCCATGAGAGCCATGTTGTGGAACGGCGTGAGCATGATGCCGCGGTTCGCGAGGTAGAGGTGCAGGAAGTCCTCGAGCTCCGCATCCGCCGCGGCCGCCGCCTCGGTGCCGTTCTTCGGGTACGGGCGCGCGAAGCGGTACTCGGCGCGCGCGCCCAGCTGGTTGATCGCCCACGGCAGGTCGTACCGGTCGAAGAGCGCGTTCACGCCGTCGGTGAAGTACGTCGCCGTGTCGATCATGGTCGCGAAGGCCTCGTCGGTGAGCACCTGCTCGAGGGTCGCGCGCATCGCCGCGACCGAGAGCGGGTTGCCGGCGAGGGTGCCGCCGACGCCGCCCATGTCGACGAGGTCGAGGTCGGTGCGCGCCAGCGCCCGCTCGGCGAACTCCGCCGACAGCCCGTAGGCGCCGGTCGGGATGCCCCCGCCGATCGCCTTGCCGATGACCACCAGGTCGGGCTCGATGTCGTAGGCGGTCGTCATGCCGCCGGGCCCGGCCGAGAAGGTGTGCGTCTCGTCGATGATGAGTAGCGCGTCGTACTTCCGGGTCAGCTCGCGCACGCCCTCGAGGTAGCCCGGCTCGGGCAGCACGATGCCGATGTTGGTCAGCGCCGGCTCGATGAGCACCGCGGCGACGTCGCCGTGCGCGAGCGCCCGCTCGAGGCCCGGCAGGTCGTTGTACTCGGCGGCGCGCGAGGTCTCGGTCACCGGCACGGGGGCGCCGACGTTGCCGGGGCGCGGCATGCTCTCGCCGTCCGGCCCGACGACGACGAGCGACTCGTCGACTGAGCCGTGGTAGCAGTACGAGTGGAAGACGATCTTCGACTTGCCGGTGATCGCGCGCACCAGGCGGATCGCCCAGCGGTTCGCATCCGTGGCCGTCAGCGAGAAGCTCCAGCGGTCCATCTTGAAGCGGCGCGACAGTTCTGCGCCGACCCACTCGGCGTCCTCCGTCGGCAGCATCGTGGTCAGACCGCCGAGCTCGCCGATGCGGCGCTGCACGGCCTCGACGACGGCGGGGTGCGAGTGCCCGGCCATCGAGCCGGTGTCGCCGAGGGCGAAGTCGATGTACTCGTGCCCGTCGATGTCCCACACGCGGTTGCCCTGCGCGCGGTCGAGGTAGATCGGGAAGGCGCCCGATTTCTTGTTCATCCAGGTCATCGGCACGCGGCCGAACAGGTGCTCGGCGCGCTCGTAGGCGGCCTTCGACTTCGGGCGGGCGGCGATGAACGCCGCGCTCTCGCGCTCGGTGAGCTCGGCGAGTCGGGTGCGATCGATGGAGATCATGATGGGGTCCTCACTGTTCGTCGACGATGCGGATGCGGGCTCCGGGTACGCCGGACGACCGCACAACGGCATCGGCCCCGCGCGGATAGGAATGCGACTGAGGTGACCGGAAGCGATGACGGCAACCACCGCTCCTCGACGGGTCACGCCGCCCGCGGGAGGAAACCCGGGGGCGCCGTTCGCATGCGCGGAACCCTTCCAGTGTGGCACGAGCCCCCGGGGGGCCCGCAACCGCGCGGCGCTGCGGTCAGCTCAGGCGCGTCGGCGGCACGAGCCGCGGCTCACCGGGGATCAGCCCGAGCACAGCGATCAGTACCTCACCGCCAGGGGTGGCGGCGTAGCAGGTCCACCCGACGGCTTCGGGCGACAGGAGCTCGAAGGCGACCCGGCTCGGGGTGCGCTCGCTGGCGACGGTGTCGACCGCGAGGCGGCACGACTGCTCGGCCGTCGAGCGGGCGAGCGCATAGGTGCTGAGGGCGCCCGGCAGCACCATCCCGACCAGCGCGATGAGGGCGACCCACCGCATGACGCGCGCCCGCCGCTCCCAGGAGGTCGGTCGCGCATCATCGCGTTCGTCGTCGGGCCACTCGCGCAGCTCGATCGGGTCGTCGTCGCTCATGTCATCTAGTGCGAGTCTTCGGCGCGAATCTCGGTGCGGTCGCCGCTCCAGAGGGTGTGGAACGTGCCCTCCTTGTCGACGCGCTTGTAGGTGTGCGCGCCGAAGAAGTCGCGCTGGCCCTGCACGAGCGCGGCCGGCAGACGGTCGGCGCGGAGGCCGTCGTAGTACGACAGCGACGAGGCGAACGCGGGGGTCGGGATGCCCGCCAGCGCCGCACCGGCGACGACGCGCCGCCACGATGGCAGCGCGCCGGTCACGGCCTCGGCGAAGTACGGCGCGGTGACGAGGGCGACGAGGCCGGGGTCGGCGGCGTAGGCCTCGGTGATGCGGTTGAGGAAGCGCGCGCGGATGATGCAGCCCGCCCGCCAGATCTTGGCGATGTCGCCCTTCTTGATGTCCCAGCCGTACTGCTCGGCGCCGGCGACGATCGCGTCGAAGCCCTGGCTGTAGGCGATGATCTTCGAGGCGTAGAGCGCGCGGCGCACGTCTTCGACGAAGGCGCCGCGGTCGGCAACCTGCCACTCCTGGGTGCTGCCGGGCAGGCTCGCGGCGGCCGCGCGCTGCGCGGGCTTCGACGACAGCGAGCGGGCGAACACGGCCTCGGCGATGCCCGACACGGGCACTCCGAGGTCGAGGGCGGTCTGCACCGTCCACGCGCCGGTGCCCTTGGCGCCGGCCTGGTCGAGGATCACGTCGACGAGGGGCTTGCCCGTCGTCGCGTCCACCTGGCGCAGCACCTCGGCTGTGATCTCGATGAGGTAGCTCTCGAGCTCGCCGGTGTTCCACTCGGCGAACACCTCGGCGATCGCGGCGGGCTCGAGGCCGCCGACGCGGCGCAGCAGGTCGTAGGCCTCGGCGATGAGCTGCATGTCGACGTACTCGATGCCGTTGTGGATCATCTTGACGAAGTGCCCAGCGCCGTCGGTGCCCACGTGCGTGACGCACGGCTCGCCCTCGGCGACGGCGGCGATCGACTCGAGGATCGGCTTGAGGGTGACCCACGCCTCAGCCGAGCCGCCGGGCATGATCGACGGGCCGTTGAGCGCGCCCTCCTCGCCGCCAGAGATGCCGGCGCCGACGAAGTTGATGCCCGTGGCGCGCACGGCCGCCTCGCGGCGGATCGTGTCGGTGAAGAGCGCGTTGCCGCCGTCGACGATGATGTCGCCCGGCTCGAAGACCTTCACGAGCTCGTCGATGACGGCGTCGGTGCCGCGGCCCGCCTGCACCATGATGATCGCCGTGCGCGGCTTCTGCAGGGCCGCGGCGAACTCCGCGTAGTCCTTCGTGGCGATGAAACCTGCCTCGGGGTGCTCGGTCACGAGCGTCTCGGTCTTCTCCCACGAGCGGTTGAAGACGGCGACGGTGTTGCCCTCGCGGCTGGCGAGGTTGCGCGCGAGGTTCGAACCCATGACGGCGAGGCCGACGACCCCGATGTTGGCGATACCGGTGGTGGCGGAAGACGTGGTGGTCATGGCCTCCAGCCTAGAGCGCGGCAGGGCCCGGACCTGCGCCCGGGTGAGTAGCCGCATCCGCCGAATTGAGCAACGGATGCTCAGCCGCGGTCGCGACCGCCCGCGAAGCATGGAGGCATCAGGTTCCACCCCGAACGCCACCACCCCGGCGACCACCGGCTCCACTGACAGGAAGGCACCACCATGAACATGTTCAAGTCGATGATCGACACGATCAACGCCGCCCCCGCCCTCATCGAGAGCGCGAACACTCTCGCCGCGCAGGCGCAGACGCAGGCCGCCATGGCCCCCACCGTCTCCGCCGGCTTCCCCGGCACGGTCGGCTCGCAGGCCGCCGTGAACCTCGCCAACCAGCAGGCGCACGGCGCCCCGAGCGCCGAGGCGCTCGCGCCGATCGCGGGCGTCAGCCTCGAGCAGTACGCGCAGGTCAGCAAGGGCATCGCGGCCTTCGGCTACGACACGACGAAGCTCGTCGATGTCGCCGCCGGCCTCGGCATCTCCGCCGCCGACTGGGCCGTGGCGCAGGAGGGCTGGGGCGCTCGCATCCAGGCCGACCGCGCGGTCGGCTCGCGTTTCAACGAGCTGTACACGGCGCTGTAGCCATGGGTGTGCTCACCAACCTCGCCAAGCTCACGGTGATGGGCATGGACAACCTGGCGACCATGAACGTCGCCGACCGACTGGCGCAGGCGCAGGCCACGATGGATTCGCTCATCGTGCAGAACGACCTCGCCGCGGCCGCCGCTGCGGGCGACTCCTCGCTCGCCCCAGCGACCGCGACGGTTACCGGGCTCGCCTCGACGGGCGTCATGGTGAACGACGGCGTGCAGGTCGTGCTCGAGCTGCTCGTCATGCTCCCGGCCGGTGTGCCCGCGCCGGTGCGGCACACCACGGTCGTGCCGATGGCCTTCCTGCCGCAGGTTCAGCCCGGTGCGAGCGTGTCGGTGCGCGTCGACCCGGCAACGCCGAGCCGACTGCTGCTGGTGCTCGGCTGACCCGCATCGGCCGCGACCCGAACGCGGTCTGCGCGGGGCTACGGTGGGCGGGTGAGTGATCACCCGCCCACTGCCGTCGGCAGCGTCGTCGTGTGCGGGGTCTCGGGTTCGGGCAAGTCGACCGTCGGCGCGGCCGCCGCGGCGCTCGCCGGAGTGCCGTTCATCGACGCCGACGACCTGCACCCGCCCGTCAACATCGCGGCGATGGCCGCCGGAGTCGCTCTCACCGACGCCGACCGGGAGCCCTGGCTGGCCGCGGTCGGAGCGGCGCTGCGCGACGCGGCCCCGTGCGTCATGGCCTGCAGCGCCCTGCGCGGCGCGTACCGCGAGCGGCTGCGGCGGGATGCTCCCACCGCGCGCTTCGTGCTGCTCGACGTGCCCCGTCCCGAGCTGGAGCGCCGCATCCGCCAACGCTCAGACCACTTCATGCCGGCGAGCCTGCTCTCCTCGCAGCTCGCGACGCTCGAGCTGCCCGACCCGGCCGAGGAGGTCGTCGTGCTCGACGCCACCCGGCCGCTCGACGAGCTCGCGGCCGCCGTCGCCGCGCTGCTCGGGCCTCGGGTAGACTGAGCGACTGTACTTCGGCGAGGGAGCGATTCGTCGCTCCGTGATCGACGCGGTGGGCAAGGCATCAGGTCTTTCCTCACGCGCTCGCGCGTTCGAGTTGACACCCAGACCGGGCCACCAGGCCCCCGACATCCCAGGAGATCCGTCATGGACGAGAACAAGCTCAGTGCCGCCAAGCGCACGTCGTTCGGAAAGGGCGCGGCCCGCAAGCTGCGTGCCGCCGGCCACATCCCCGCCGTCATCTACGGCCACGGCGGCGAGCCGCAGCACGTGAGCCTGCCCGGTCACGAGACCGCGCTGCTGCTGCGCAAGGCCAACCTGGTCATCACGCTCGACATCGAGGGCAAGAACGAGCTCGTGCTCGTCAAGGACGTCCAGAAGGACCCGGTGCGCCAGATCATCGAGCACGTCGACCTCATCGTCGTCCGCAAGGGCGAGAAGGTCACCGTCGACGTGTCGGTGCACGTTGAGGGCGAGTCGTTCTCGGGCACGATCGTCATGGTCGAGAACTCGACCGTGTCCGTCGAGGCCGAGGCCACGCACATCCCCGAGTCGATCACCGTCTCGGTCGAGGGCCTCGAGGAGGGCGCGCAGATCCACGCGCGCGACCTGGCGCTGCCGAAGGGCACCACCCTCGTCACCGACCCCGACGCGCTCGTCGTGCACATCACCGCCCCGCGCGGCTCGGCCTCGGGCTCGGCGGAGTCGGAGGGTGGCGAGGCCGCCCCGGCGGAGGCCGCTGAGGCCGAGTAGTCCGCGCGGCGCTGCGCGGGAATCCCGCGCGTCGCCCGCACGAAGCTGAACCGAGGGGGTCGCCCGTGGCCGGAATCTTCCGCCGCGCAGCGGCCCCTTCGGCGTCCGCGGCCGGCGCTGCCGGTGGAGCAGCCGATGCCGCCGGTGCGTGGCTCGTCGTCGGGCTCGGCAACCCCGGGCCGCAGTACGCGGGCAACCGGCACAACGTCGGCGCCATGGTCGCGGAGCTGCTGGCCGAGCGCATCGGCGCGCGCTTCTCGCGCCATCGCACCACGACGATGCTCGCCGAGGGGCGCCTGCGGCCGGGCGGCCCGAAGCTGATCGTCGCGCGGCCGCTCAGCTACATGAACACCTCCGGCGGACCCGTCTCGAGCGCCGCCGCGTACTTCGGCGTGCCGCCCGAGCGCGTCATCGTCATCCACGACGACCTCGACCTGCCGTTCGAGACCATCAAGCTGAAGGCTGACGGCGGCCACGGCGGGCAGAACGGCGTGCGCGACGTCATCAAGGCCCTCGGCACGCCCGAATTCGTGCGCGTGCGGGTCGGCATCGGGCGGCCGCCCGGGCGGCAGGACGCTGCCGACTACGTGCTGCGCGACTTCGGCGGTACCGAGAAGACGCGCCTGCCGTTCGTGCTCGACGACGCGGCCGACGCGGTCGAGCTCATCATCGAGCAGGGTCTGCTGGCCGCGCAGCAGACGGTGCACGCGCCGCGCGCCTGAGCCCGCATCCCTCGCCCCGCCCGCCTCTCGTGTCACAAATCACGGAACATCCGAGGTCGACAGCGCCTGCAGCCGCATGAACTCGTTCGCGTGAGCCGCAGACTCCGTGATTTGTGACACGTCGTCGGGGCTGAGCGCTCAGGGTGAGCGGCGTACGCTTGTGCGACGTGAGTCTCGAGCGGTTGATCCCGGCGCTGTCGCGCGCCCGCACGCTGTCCGACGCCCTCGAGAGCGCGCGCGGCTCGGCCGACTTCTCGGTCGTCGAGGGTCTGCGCGTGCCGCTGCTGGCGGCGGTGCTGGATGCCCGCCCCGGCCCGCAGTGCCTGCTCGCCATCGTCGCCACGGGCCGGGAGGCCGACGCGGTCATGGAGTCGCTCGCCTCGGTCGCGCCGGGCGCGACCGTGCTCGACCTGCCGGCGTGGGAGACCCTCCCGCACGAGCGGTTGAGCCCGAGCGCCGAGACCGTCGGACGTCGCATCCGCACGCTGCGGGCTCTGCGCGCCTGGGCCGATGCGCCCGCCGTCGACGCGAGCGGCACGCCCAAGCCCGACCTCGTCGTGGTCGCGTCGGTGCGGGCGGCGCTGCAGCCCCTGGTCGAAGGGCTGACCGACGTCGAGCCGGTCGTGCTCGAGCGCGGCGGTCGCGGCTACGACCTGGCGCAGGTGACGACCCGGCTCATCGAGCTCGCCTACACGCGCGTCGACATGGTGACGCGGCGCGGAGAGTTCGCGGTGCGCGGCGGCATCCTCGACGTCTTCCCGGCGGTGGCCGAGCACCCGGTGCGCGTCGAGTTCTTCGGCGACGAGGTCGAGCAGCTGCGGCCGTTCTCCGTCGCCGACCAGCGGTCTTTGCCGGGCGGGGCGGGGGAGGACGACGTCACCCGCGTCGAGCTGCCGCCGACCCGCGAGCTGCTGCTCGTGCCGAGCGTGCAGCAGCGGGCGCGCGAGATGCAGCACGAGTTCCCGAGCCTGGCGCCGCTGCTGGCGAAGATCGGCGAGGGGATCCCGGTCGAGGGCATGGAGAGCCTGGCACCGGCGCTGGTCGAGCGGCTGGTGCCGCTGACCGACTACTTGCCCGCATCCGCCGCCGTCGCGGTGCTCAGCCCCGAGCGGGTCGCGAGCCGCGCGGTGAACCTCGCCGAGACGAATCGGGAGTTCCTGACCGCCGCCTGGCACGCCGCGACCGCCGGCGCCGAGGCCCCGATCGACCTCGACGCGGGCGACTTCGTGACGGTGACCGGCCTGCGCGAGGCGGCCGGCGGGCGCGACTGGTTCACGATCAGCGCCTTCGACGCGGACGACCCCGACGTCGTGCGCATCGACGCCGCCGAGCCCCCGGGATTCGCGGGCCGCAGCGAGGGCGCCGTGCAGCACGTCGTCGACCGCGTGCGCTCGGGCTGGACGATGGTCGTCGTCGCTGCCGGCCACGGTCTGGTCGAGCGCGCCGCCGACGTGCTCGGCGAGCACGAGGTGGCCGCTCGGATGGTCGACGAGCTGCCCGAGACCCTCGAGCCGGGCCTGGTCTATCTCGTGCAGGCGCAGATCGAGCACGGCTTCGAGGTGCCCGAGCTGCGGCTCGGCGTGCTGAGCGAGACCGAGTTCTACGGCCGGGCCGTCGGCTACGACTCGCGCCAGCCGAAGAAGCTCGCGAGCCGCCGCACGAATGTCGTCGACCCGCTGCAGCTGAAGGCGGGCGACTACGTCGTGCACGCCACCCACGGCATCGGCCGCTTCATCGAGCTCGTGCAGCGCGAGGTCAGCACGGGCGGCCGCAACCCGGTGAAGAGCACGCGTGAGTTCCTGGCGATCGAGTACGCGCCCAGCAAGCGCGGCTACCCGGGCGACAAGCTGTTCGTGCCCACCGACCAGCTCGACCAGCTGAGCCGCTACGTCGGCGGCGAGGCGCCGCAGTTGAGCAAGATGGGCGGCAGCGACTGGGCGGCCGCGAAGGGCCGCGCCCGCAAGGCCGTGCGCGACATCGCCGTCGAGCTCGTGAAGCTGTACTCGGCCCGCATGTCGAGCAAGGGCTTCGCCTTCCCGCCCGACACCCCGTGGCAGCGCGAGCTCGAGGAGGCGTTCCCCTATGTCGAGACGCCCGACCAGCTGACCACCATCGAGGAGGTCAAGCGCGACATGGAGTCGCCGATCCCGATGGACCGCCTGCTCGCGGGCGACGTCGGCTACGGCAAGACCGAGGTCGCGGTGCGCGCCGCCTTCAAGGCCGTGCAGGGCGGCAAGCAGGTGGCCATGATCGTGCCGACCACCCTGCTGGTGAAGCAGCACCTGGAGACCTTCGCCGAGCGCTTCGCCGGGTTCCCTGTGCACCTGCGCGCGCTCAGCCGCTTCCAGTCGGACAAGGAGGCGAAGGAGACGCTCGACGGCCTCGCGCGGGGCACCGTCGACGTGGTCATCGGCACGCACCGCATCCTGAGCCAGGGGGTGCAGTTCAAAGACCTGGGCCTCGTGATCATCGACGAGGAGCAGCGCTTCGGCGTCGAGCACAAGGACGCCCTCAAGAAGCTCAAGACGAACGTCGATGTGCTCGCGATGTCGGCCACGCCGATTCCCCGCACGCTCGAGATGGCCGTGACGGGCATCCGCGAGATGTCGACCCTGGCGACCCCGCCGGAGGACCGCCACCCGATCCTGACCTTCGTCGGGCCCTACAGCGACAAGCAGGTGGCGGCGGCGATCCACCGCGAGATGCTGCGCGAGGGCCAGGTGTTCTACGTGCACAACCGTGTGTCGAGCATCCAGCGCGTCGCCAGCCACCTGGCTGAGCTGGTTCCGGATGCCCGCATCGCGGTCGCCCACGGCCAGATGAGCGAGTCGCTGCTCGAGCAGGTCATGGTCGACTTCTGGGAGCGCAAGTTCGACGTGCTCGTCTCGACGACGATCATCGAGACGGGCCTCGACGTCGCCAACGCGAACACGCTCATCATCGACCGGGCCGACAAGTACGGGCTCAGCCAGCTGCACCAGCTGCGCGGGCGCGTCGGCCGCGGGCGCGAGCGCGCCTACGCGTACTTCCTCTACGACGAGACCAAGCCGCTCACCGAGACCGCGCATGACCGGCTGCAGACGATCGCCGCGAACACCGACCTCGGCGGCGGCATGCAGATCGCGCTGAAAGATCTCGAGATCCGCGGCGCGGGCAACCTGCTCGGTGCCGAGCAGGCCGGCCACATCGCGGGCGTCGGCTTCGACCTCTACCTGCGCATGATCGGCGAGGCCGTCAGCGTGTTCCGCGGCGACGCTGCCGAGGAGCAGACCGAGCTGCGGCTCGAGCTGCCCGTCGACGCGCGCATCCCCGAGGACTACATCGCGAGCGAGCGCCTGCGCTTGGAGGCGTACCAGAAGCTGTCGACGGCGAGTGCGCCGGCCAGCGACGAGACGGCACTGGATGCGGTGCTCGAGGAGCTCGCCGACCGCTACGGCGACCCGCCCGCCCCGGTCGCGACCCTGCTGGCAGTGTCGCGCCTGCGCCGCCGGGCGCAGCAGCTCGGCCTCAGCGACGTCGTCGTCATGGGAACGAACCTGCGGCTCGTCGGGCCGATGCTGCCCGACTCGCGGCAGCTGCGCCTGCAGCGCATGTATCCGGGGTCGAAGTGGTTCGGGCAGCAGCGGGCCGCGACGGTGCCTCTGCCGACCGGAGCCAGCGACGACGACCTGATCGTCTGGGTCGGGCAGGTGCTCGACGCGCTCTACGCGCCCGAGGCGGCTCCTGCATCTGCTCCGGCCTCCGGGGCGCCCTCAGCCTGAGTCTCGGTCGGCGGCACGCGGCCGGTCAGCGGCTTCGGGAAGAGCACCGAGCCCGGTACCTCGTGCACGCGGTAGACCGCCATGGGGATGACGACGAGCGTGCGCAGGTCGAACAGGGCGTGCACGAGCATGGCGAGCCCGATGCTGCCGCTGACCACGTAGAGGGCCGTGAAGAGCAACCCGACGACGGTGGTGGCGAGCACCCCGACCCAGCCCTGGTACGCGTGGAGTGCCCCGAACAGCAGCGCCGCGAGCAGGAAGGCGCTGATCGGCTCGCCGGTCACCACCACGAGCAGTGCCGGCAGGGCGAGCCGGAAGAGCAGCTCCTCCACGACGCCCGCGTTGACCGAGAGCGCCGCGCCCCAGCCGAGCTCCGGGCGATTGCGGGGCAGCAGCGCGGCGATGTCGCCGACGATCACGATGCCGCCCTCGCGGCGGGCACCGCGCGCGCCGATGGCCGTGAGCACGGCGACCCCGAGCAGGGTGCCGAGCAGCAGGGTCGTTCCGAGGCCGCCGGCGAGAGCATCCCGCAGCCAGGCGATCGGCGGCAGGGCCTGCGTCGCGGCGAGCAGCGGCGTGACCACCGGCTGCACGAGCACCAGCAGCACGACGCTGGCACCGCCGAACAGCACGAGCGACTCGAGCAGCCAGCGCCGCATCATCGCCTGCCGTCGCGCCGTCGAGCGGTAGCGGCGGAACCGGCGGTACTCGCGCTGATCCTTCCGTGCCGCACGCACGATCAGCAGCACCACCAGCCCGAGGGCCAGCAGCGCTGCCGCCACACGCGGCACCCAGCCGAGTTCCGGGAGCATCCGGCTATGGTCGCACGCATGACCTCGACGACCGCCGTCGGCCTGCGCAGCGAGCGCGGCCCGATCCTGCTCGCGATCATGGTCACGACCGGCCTGGTCGCGATCGACGCGACGATCCTCGCCACCGCGGTGCCGACGTTGGTCGCCGAGCTCGGATCGTTCGAGCTGTTCCCCTGGCTGTTCTCGATCTACCTGCTCGCGCAGGCCGTCTCGACCCCGTTGTTCGCGAAGTTCAGCGACATGATCGGCCGCAAGCCGATCATCCTGATCGGCATCGGCCTGTTCCTGCTCGGCTCGATCCTGTGCGGTCTGGCCTGGAGCATGCCCGCCCTCATCGCCTTCCGCGCCGCGCAGGGCATCGGCGCCGGGGCGATCGGGCCCATGGCGATCACGATCGCCGGCGACATCTACACCGTCGAGGAGCGCGCGAAGGTGCAGGGCTACATCGCGAGCGTCTGGGCCGCCTCCGCCGTCATCGGCCCGACCCTCGGCGGCCTCTTCGCCGAACTCGACGCCTGGCGCTGGATCTTCTTCATCAACATCCCGCTGTGCGTGCTGGCGGCGTGGATGCTGATCCGCTCGCTGCACGAGACCGTCGAGCATCGCCCGCACCGGGTCGATGTGCTCGGGGCGCTGCTGTTGACGGCCTCGCTCGGGCTGCTGCTCGTCGGCGTGCTCCAGGGAGGCGTCTCCTGGGCGTGGGCCTCCTGGCAGAGCGCGGTGGCGTTCGGTGTCGGGGCGGTGCTGCTCGTCGCGTTCGTGGCGGTCGAGCGCCGGGCGGCCGAGCCGATCCTGCCGGGGTGGGTGTTCTCGCGGCGGCTGCTGCTGGCGACGACGCTCGCCTCGGTCGGGGTCGGGGCGATCCTCATCGGCCTGGCCTCCTACGTGCCGGTCGCCCTCGAGGGGTCGCTCGGGGTGTCGCCGCTCGTCGCCGGTCTCGCCCTCGCGGCGCTGACGATCGGCTGGCCGATCTCGGCCGCGCTCTCAGGCCGGCTCTACCTGCGGCTCGGCTTCCGCATCACGGTGCTGATCGGAATGGTGCTCGTGCTGGCCGGCACCGGCCTGCTCGCCGCATTCGCCTCGACCCCGTCGGTCGCGATCTCGGCGGTCGCCTGCTTCGTCACCGGGCTGGGGCTCGGGCTCGTGGCCACCCCGTCGCTCATCGCGGCTCAGGCCAGCGTCGAGTGGAACGAGCGCGGCGTCGTCACCGGCACCAACCTGTTCGCGCGCGCCGTCGGCCAGGCGGTGGCCGTCGCGATCTTCGGCGCCGTCGCGAACACCATCTACCGGGCCGCGGGCGGCGGGGGAGTGCTGGGCGAGGGCGCCGGCGCGGCCGTCGACCCGATCGCGATCGTCCCCGCCTCGCAGGCGGTCTTCGTCGGGGCGCTGCTGTGCACCGTCGCCACGATGGCCCTCGCCACGACCATGCCGCGCGACCGGCCGCGCTCCACCGCCCCCTCGGAGGCCACTCCGGCCGCCACAATGGGGGAATGACCGAACCCGCGTCGCCCGCGCTGCCGCCCGCCGAGCCCCATCCCCAGCTCGATCAGCTGATCGCGGTACTCGCTCACCTGCGCGCTCCGGGCGGCTGCGCTTGGGATGCGGAGCAGACCCACGAGAGCCTGACCCAGTACCTCGTGGAGGAGGCCCACGAGCTCATCGACGCGATCGAGCACGGAACGCCCGACGACGTGCTGGAGGAGCTCGGCGACGTGCTCTACCAGGTGCTCTTCCATGCCGACATCGCCGCCGCCCGGGGGGCCGACGGCTTCACGATCGAAGACGTCGCCGCGCGTTCGATCGCGAAGATGGTCGGCCGGCACCCGCACGTCTTCGGCGACGTCGTCGCCGACACGGCCGACGAGGTCGCCGCCAACTGGGACACCTGGAAGCGGCAGGAGAAGCCCGCCCGCACCTCGGTGCTCGACGGTGTGCCGCGCGGCTTGCCTGCGCTCCAGCGTGCCGAGAAGCTTCTCGGTCGCGCCGATGACGTCGGGTTCGCCCCTGTGCTGCCCGCGGTCGACGCGCCCGCCGACGAGCGCGTCCTGGGGGCCGAGCTGCTCGCCCTCGTCGCGGCCGCCCGTGCGCGGGGTCTGCAGCCCGAGCGGGCGCTGCGGCTGGCGCTTTCCGAACTCGAAGCGGACATCCGCCACGCCGAGCAGCGCGACGGGTCTGCTCGTGGCGGCGCCGACCTGCTTGACTGACCCTCATGAACTCCACCGCGGCTGAACCGACCGCACTCCCGTCCGCCCCTGCCGCCCCCGGCGCAGCCATCGAGGTCGAGGGGGTCGCCCGGTCGTTCGGCGACGTGCACGCCGTGCGCGACGCGAGCTTCACCGTGCAGCCCGGCTCGGTCACCGCGCTTATCGGGCCCAACGGCTCGGGCAAGACGACCCTGCTGCTGATGCTCGCCACCCTTCTGCGACCCGACACGGGCACGATCCGCATCGCCGGCCACGATCCGGTGGCCGATCCGCGGGCGGTGCGGCAGGTGATGGGCTGGATGCCCGACGTGCTGGGCTCGTGGGGCAGTGTCACCGTGCGGCGCACCCTCGAGATCACCGGGCGCCTCTACGAGCTCGGCCCCGAGCAGGCGCGGGCACGCGCCCAGCAGCTCATCGACCTGGTCGGGCTGGAGGCGCTCGCCGATCGCCCGACCCGCGTGCTCAGCCGCGGCCAGAAGCAGCGGCTCAGCTTGGCCCGGGCGCTCGTGCACCAGCCGCGCGTGCTGCTGCTCGACGAGCCCGCCTCGGGCCTCGACCCCGCCGCGCGCGTCGAGCTGCGCGTGCTCGTCCGCCGCCTGGCGAGCGAAGGTGTCGCCGTGCTCGTGTCGAGCCACGTGCTCGCCGAGCTCGACGAGATGGCCGATGCCGCCGTCTACCTCGACCGCGGGGCCACGGCCTCGGCCGAGCGCATCGAGCAGAGTCGTGCCCGGGTGCGCGACTGGCGCGTGCGCGCCATCGACCCGGTCGCTCTCGCCGCCGCGCTCGAGCGGCTGGGCGTCCCGGCCGGCGAGCCCGACCACCTCGGCACGACGGTCGCCGTCGCCGGCGAGCAGGAGGCCGCATCCGTGCTGGCCCGCCTCGTCGCCGAGAACGTGGCGATCACCGCCTTCGGCCCCGCCGTCGGCGAGCTCGAGGCGACCTTCCTCGACCTCGCCCGCAGTGCTGATGGCCGGGCTGACGGCACCGCCGACACGGTCCCCGACGCTGGAGCCGCCGGCGCTGGAGCCACCGACGCCGGAGCCGCCGACCCGGCATCCGCCCCGACGGAAGGGAGCGCGCGATGAGCCGCTACCTCGACACGCTCGGCACCATCGTCCGGCTCGAACTGCAGCAGCGCATCCGCTCGACAGCGTGGGTGGTGCTGGTGAGCGTCGTGTTCGTGCTCGTCGGCATCGTCACGGCGCTGCTCTGGGCATCCCTCGCCGCCTTCGACAACGGCGTCGCCGAGTCGGCCGGCGTCTACTCCACGATCATCTTCTTCGTGCTGCTGGTCGGCACCCTCGTCACCCCGGCCATCAGCGGCGCCGCCATCAACGGCGACCGCGATGCCGGAACCCTCGCGACCACGCAGGTCACCCTCGCGACGACGGGGCAGATCGTGCTCGGCAAGTTCCTCGCCGCCTGGACGGTCGCGCTGACCTTCCTGGCCGCGTCGCTGCCCGCCCTGCTGTTCACGCTCATCGCCGGGGGCGTGCGCGGTGACACCCTCGCCGCGTCGCTCGGGGTGCTCGTGCTCGAGCTCGGGGTCGTGGCGGCGGTCGGGGTGGGCCTGTCGGGCCTCATCACGCGGCCGCTGTTTTCGGTCGTCACGACCTACCTGGTCGTTGCGGCGCTCAGCATCGGCACGCTCATCGCCTTCACGCTCGGCGGCCTCGCCTTCCAGACCGAGCAGAGGCAGACCTACATCGGCATCGACTACTCGCAGGGCGGGGAGTTCGACCCGGAGACGGGCCTGCCGGAAGAGATCATCTGCGAGCAGCCGACGACCTTCACCGCCTCCGTGCCGCGATTCGACCTGGTCTGGGGCATCCTGGCCGCCAACCCCTACGTCGTGCTGGCGGATGCGGCGCCGACGACCTTCGACCGGTACGGGTTCCCCCAAGACCTGTTCGGGCAGATCGCCCTCGGCCCCCGCAGCGCCCAGCTGCCCGTCGAGAGCGAGGTCGTGTACGACGAGTGCGGTGCCGCGCTCGCCGGCGACCCGAGCCTCGGCTACCAGGGCGACACCCCGGAGGAGATCTTCGCGCGCACCGTGCCGAGCTGGTTCGTGGGCCTGGGCGTGCACCTGCTGTTCGCCGGTGCGGCCCTGGCGGCCGCGATCGCCCGCACGCGCACGCCGGCGGGAGCGCTGCCGACCGGCAGCCGCGTCGCCTAGCCGGGCCCGGAGTCGCGCCCGGCGCGGTGCGAGCGCCGCCCGCAGAACGTGAAGCGGGCGCCCTCCGACAACCCGAATGTCGGAAGGCGCCCTGCGCCGCGCGTCACTCGTGGAGGACGCGTGCGACGCACGGGTCGCGCATCCCCCGATGCGCAACCCCGTCGATGCCCGGCGGCCGTGCCGGGGCAGAGGGAGCGGGGCGTCAGCTGCCTCCGGTCGACCTCTCGGTGAGATATTACATAACAGTTGTTCTCATAGCAACCGTTTGTTATGTTTATTTCATGGCCCGTCGCACCGACCCCCACCGTAAGCCCGAGCTGCTCGCGGCGATCGTCGCGCACCTGCACGGGCATCCGCTCTCGGGTGTCACGTTCCGCAGCCTCGCCGATGCGCTCGGGGTCAGCCCGTTCACGCTCGTCTACCACTTCGGAACCCGCGATCAGCTCATCGCCGAGATCATCCGAGCGGTGGCGGCGCGGCAGGACGCGGTGATCGCCGCCGAGCTCGCCGACGCTCCCTCGCTCGAATCCCACCTCGCGGCCATCCGCGCCTCCTGGCAGGGGTTTCTGCAGCCCGACACCCGTGCGTTGCTCCGCCTCGAGTTCGAGGCGGCCCTCATGGAGGTGACCGACCCTGCGCTGCGTTCCGGGGGTCGCGACGTGCACGCGCGCTGGGTCGAGTGGGGAGCCGAGGCTCTCGAGCGCCTCGGCGTGGACTCCGTCGAGGCGCGCATCGAATCGCGCATCCTCGTCGATCAGCTCTACGGATTCCAGCTTGATCTGGTCGTCACCCGCGACGACGCCGGCGCCACCGCCGCGTTCGAGCGTGCCCTCGCCGCCTACGGTGAGCGCGTCGCCGCCCTGCTCGCGGCACCCGTCGCCTGAGTGCACCGTGACAGAATCGAGGGCATGGCCGCCCCCGTGACACCCCCGCGCGGCATGCGCGACATCCTGCCGGCCGACAAGGCCCGCCGCGAGCGGGTTCTGGCCCGCATCCGCTCGGTGTACGCCGCGCACGGCTTCGACGAGATCGAGACGCCGGTCGTCGAAGACACCGCGCGCCTGTTCTCGGGGCTCGGCGGCGACAACGAGAAGCTCGCCTACGCGGTCATGAAGCGCGGTCTGACGACGGATGATCTCCGGGCCGCCGCGACCCCCCTCGACCTCGCCGACCTCGGCCTGCGGTTCGACCTCACCGTGCCGCTCGCGCGCTTCTATGCGAGCAACCGCGGCGCGCTGCCGGGCGTCTTCCGCGCGATCCAGATCGCGCCGGTGTGGCGGGCCGAGCGGCCGCAGAAGGGCCGCTACCGCCAGTTCGTGCAGTGCGACATCGACATCATCGGCGAGCCGGGGGTCATCGCGGAGGCCGAGCTCATCACCGCGACGGCGGCGACGCTCGACGCCCTCGGGATCCCCGGCTGCAGCATCCGCCTCAATGATCGCCGGCTGCTCACCGCGTGGCTCACCGCCGCGGCGGTTCCCGAGGCCCTGCAGCCGAAGGCGCTCATCACCCTCGACAAGCTCGACAAGATCGGGCTCGATGCGGTCGTCGCCGAGCTGACCGAGCTGGGCGTGGCCGATGCGGCCGCGATGATGCGTTGGATCGACCTGGACGCCGATGCCACGGCTTCGTGGAGCATGCTCGAGCGTGTGCCGGGCGACACCGCGGCGGCGGTCGCCGACCTGCGTGCACTGCGCCGGGCCCTGCCGGGCATCCCGCTGCGGTTCGACCCGCTGCTCGTGCGCGGTATGGGCTACTACACGGGCCCGATCTTCGAGGTCGCCCACCCCGAACTCGGCTACTCGCTCGGCGGCGGCGGACGCTACGACGGGATGATCGGCCGCTTCCTCGGCGCCGACGTGCCCGCCACCGGCTTCTCGCTCGGCTTCGAGCGACTCATCGACCTCATCGATCTCGGCGACGACGGCCGCGCCGACATGGTCGCCCTCGTGCACGATGCCGACCTCGACCTCGGCAGCCTGATGACGCTCAAGACCGCGCTCGTCGCCGACGGCGCCCGGGTGCGGCTGCTGAAGCGCCCGAAGAACCTCAAGGCGGCGCTCGACCAGCTCGCCGCCGAGGGCTGCACGCGCTTCGCCCTCGTGCCCGCCGACAGCGCGGCCGATGTCGCCGCCCTCGACTGGCGTAGGCTCGACAGCGCTCCCTGACCGCCCCTGACCACCCCGGCGGTGTCCGCTCTGGAGCACCGACCACCACGTCTGTAAGGAGACCCCCATGGCTGCAATCGAGGCCGTTGGCGCCCGCGAGATCCTCGACTCGCGCGGCAACCCGACTGTCGAGGTCGAGGTGCTGCTCGACGACGGCACCGTCTCGCGCGCCGCGGTGCCCTCCGGCGCTTCGACCGGCGCCTTCGAGGCCTACGAGCTGCGCGACGGCGACGCACAGCGCTACCTCGGCAAGGGCGTGCAGAAGGCCGTCGACGCCGTGCTCGACGTGCTCGGCCCGGCCATCGAGGAGATGGACGCCAGCGACCAGCGGCTCATCGACGCCGAGCTGATCGCCGCCGACGGCACCGACAACAAGTCGAAGCTCGGCGCCAACGCCATCCTCGGCGTCTCGCTCGCCGTCGCCAAGGCTGCGGCCGACTCGGCCGACCTTCCGCTGTTCCGCTACCTGGGCGGCCCCAACGCGCACGTGCTGCCCGTGCCGATGATGAACGTCATCAACGGCGGCGCCCACGCCGACACCGGCGTCGACGTGCAGGAGTTCATGATCCTGCCGATCGGTGCCGAGACCTACAGCGAGGGCCTGCGCTGGGGCGTCGAGACCTACCACGCCCTCAAGGGCGAGCTGAAGAAGGGCGGTTTCGCCACCGGCCTCGGCGACGAGGGCGGCTTCGCCCCCGACCTGGCCGGCACCAAGGCCGCGCTCGACTTCCTCATGGCCGCCATCGAGAAGGCCGGCTTCACGCCCGGCACCGACATCGCGCTCGGCCTCGACGTCGCCGCGACCGAGTTCTACCGCGATGGCGCGTACCGCTTCGAGGGAGGCGAGCACAGCGCCGCGGCCATGGCCGCGTTCTACGCCGACATCGTGGGCGCCTACCCGCTCGTGACGATCGAGGACCCGCTGTCGGAGGACGACTGGGAGGGCTGGGCCGCGCTGACCGCCGACCTCGGCGCCAAGGTGCAGCTCGTCGGCGACGACCTGTTCGTCACCAACCCCACGCGTCTCGGAGACGGCATCGCCCGCCGCACCGCGAATTCGCTGCTGGTGAAGGTCAACCAGATCGGCACGCTCACCGAGACGCTCGACGCGGTGTCCCTCGCGCAGCGCAGCGGCTACACGGCGATCCTGTCGCACCGCTCGGGCGAGACCGAAGACACCACGATCGCCGACCTCGCCGTCGCCACCAACTGCGGCCAGATCAAGACCGGTGCCCCCGCCCGCAGCGAGCGCGTCGCGAAGTACAACCAGCTGCTCCGCATCGAGGAGGAGCTCGGCGACGCCGCGGTCTATGCCGGTCGTGGGGCCTTCCCGCGCTTCACCGCCTAGGTCCGAACGGCCTCGGGAGAGCATCCCGAACCGCACCGCGCCCGCCGCCCCTGCCCGGGGTCGGCGGGCGCGGCGCTTAAGCTGGGGGCATGGCCCGAGCACCGCGTCCGCCGGCGTCGCGCACCGCGCCCGTCGCGCTGCCCGACGGTGCTCCGGCGACGATGCCGTGGTTCCGGTCGCTGCAGGTCTCCGGCTTCACCGTCACGGTGCTGCTGCTGATCGTCGGCGCGCTCATCGTGCTCGCGCCCTCGCTGCGGGTGCTCGTCGAGCAGCAGAACGAGATCGCCGAGCTCGAGCGCCAGGTCGCCGAGCAGCAGGCGATCGTCGACGGGCTGCAGCGCGACATCGACCGCTGGCAGGATCCCGCCTACATCGAGGCGCAGGCCCGCGACCGCCTGCTCTACGTCTACCCGGGCGACATCACCTACCTGGTCGTCGATGATGGGCTGACCCTCGACGACGGCGACGGCACCCCCGTCAGCGACGAGATCCAGACCACCCGCGTCGACTGGACCCGGGCCCTGCTGTCGTCGATCGTCACGGCCGGCCTCACCGACCTGCCGGCCGACCAGCTGCTCGCGCCCGGGTTCGGGGGCGTCGAATGAGCCGCCCGCCGTTCGCCCCGTTCACCGATCGCGATGTCGAGCTCGTCAGCGCCCAGCTCGGCCGCCCGGCCCGTGACGTGATCGGCATCGCCGCGCGCTGCGTCTGCGGTGCTCCGACCGTGGTGGCCACGCGCCCGCGGCTCGCCAACGGCACGCCCTTCCCGACGCTCTACTACCTGACCCATCCGGCCGCGACGGTCGCCGTGTCGCACCTCGAGGCGAACGGGCGCATGGCCGAGCTCGCCGCCGAGCTCCAGGCGGATCCGGCGCTCGCCGAGCGGTACCGGGCCGCGCACGAACAGTACCTGGCCGACCGCGAGAGCGTGCTGGCGGTCGAGGAGATCACCGGCTACAGCGCCGGGGGCATGCCCACGCGCGTCAAGTGCCTGCACGCCCTCGTCGGGCACAGCCTCGCCGCCGGCCCCGGCGTGAACCCGATCGGCGACCGTGCTCTGGCCGAGTGCGGCTGGAGCCCCGAGGTCTGCGCGTGCGCGCCCGACCAGCGCGGCGCCTGACCGCTCGCCCTGCGGCGGCGCTCGCCGCCGCCCTCGCCGTCGCCGCGCTCGCACTGGTGCCCGCCGCGGCCCCGCCGCTGACAGCCCCCGCCGCGGCCGACGCGGTGCGCGACCAGCAGTACTGGCTCGACGACTACGGCATCCGCGAGGCCTGGCAGGTCACCCGCGGCGAGGGGGTCGTCATCGCCATCCTCGATTCGGGGGTGGATGCGAGCCACCCCGACCTCGCCGGCGTCGTGCTCGGCGGCACCGACGTCTCGGGTCGCGGCAACGCCACGGGCACCCTCCCGCTCGGCCCGGTCGGCATCACCCACGGCACCATGGTCGCCTCGCTTGCGGCGGGGCGCGGCAGCGGCCCCGCATCCGGGGTCATCGGGGCCGCCCCGGCCGCGGGGATCCTCAGCATCTCGCTGGCCTTCGGGCCGACCGAGCGCAGCGGCGACGACCAGATCGCCGAGGGCGTGCGCTGGGCCGTCGACAACGGGGCCGACATCATCTCGCTCTCACTCACCCGCAATCAGCTCGACTGGCCCGCGTCGTGGGACGACGCCTTCCTGCACGCCGAGCGCAATGACGTCGTCGTGATCGCTGCGGCCGGCAACCGGGGCAGCGGCACCGAGCAGGTGTCGGCGCCCGCCACGATGCCCGGCGTGCTCACCGTCGGCGGCGTCGACCGCTTCGGCCGGGCGAGCGGCGACGCGTCCTCCCAGGGCATCACGATCGGCGTGATGGCGCCGAGCGAGGCGCTGATCGGGGCGATCCCCGGCGGCGGCCACCGCTTCTGGCAGGGCACCAGCGGCGCGACCCCGATTGTCGCTGGCATCGCCGCCCTGGTGCGTGCCGCCCACCCCGAGCTCGACGCCGCCAACGTCGTCAACCGCATCATCAGCACCGCCCGACCGGTGACCGCCGCCGTGCCCGATCCGCTCTACGGCTACGGCCTCGTCGACGCGGCCGCTGCGGTCAGCGCCGACGTGGATCCGGTCGCCGAGAATCCCCTCGGCTCGCTCGCCGACTGGGTCGCGCTCAACCGCCGCGCCGAGGCCGAACCGCTCGCGGCTGCCCTGCCCGAGCTGCGCGCGGCCATCGGCCGCCATGCCGACCCGGCACCGTTCGGGATGCCCACCGCGGGCTCCGCCCCGCCCGAGCCGATCATCCCGATTGCCCTCATCGTGACCGGCGTCGGCACCGCGCTCGCGACCCTCGCGGCGGCCGGGGTGCTCCGGTTCGTGACGCGCACGCGTACCGAGTAGATTAGGGCAGTCCCCTCTACCACCTAGGAGAGCTTTTCCCGTGCCCAGAATCCTCATCGTCGGTGGCGGCTACGCCGGTTTCTACACCGCTCTGAAGCTCGAGAAGCACCTGCGCCGGGGCGAGGCCGAGGTCGTCATGGTCGACCCGCTGCCCTACATGACCTACCAGCCCTTCCTGCCCGAGGTCGCGGCCGGGTCGATCGAGCCCCGCCACGCGGTCGTGTCGCACCGACGGCACCTGAAGCGCACCACCGTGATCACCGCCCGAGTGACCGGCATCGACCACGCGAAGAAGACCGCGACGATCACGCCCGAGGTCGGCGAGCCCTACGAGCTCGAGTACGACCACGTCGTCGTGACCGCCGGCTCGGTGTCGCGCACCTTCCCGATTCCGGGGGTCGCCGACGAGGCCATCGGCATGAAGTCGATCGAGGAGGCCGTCGCCGTACGCGACCGCCTGATCGACAACTTCCACCGCGCGGCCCTGCTGCCGGCTGGCCCCGAGCGCGACCGTCTGCTGACCGTCGTGGTCGTCGGCGGCGGCTTCGCCGGCATCGAGACCTTCGCCGAACTGCGCAGCCTCGCCAGCTCGCTGCTCGCGCAGTACCCGGGCCTCACGATCGACGACACCCGCTTCCACCTCATCGAGGCGATGGGGCGCATCATGCCCGAGGTGTCTCTGAAGACCAGCCACTGGGTGCTGAAGAATCTCGCGCAGCGCGCCGCCACCGTGCACCTCGACACCCAGCTGACGAGCGCCGTCGGCGGCCGCATCGAGCTGTCGACCGGCGAGACCTTCGAGAGCGACCTCATCATCTGGACCGCCGGCGTCATGGCCAACCCGGTCGTGCGCAACACCGACCTCCCCGTCGAGGAGCGCGGTCGTCTGCGTGCCCAGGCCGAGCTGCGCGTCATCGACGAGGGCGGCGCCGTCGTCGAGGGTGCCTGGGCGGCCGGCGATGTCGCGGCCGTGCCCGACCTCACCGGGGGCGGCGTGGGCGGCTTCTGCGTTCCCAACGCGCAGCACGCCGTGCGCCAGGGCAAGCAGCTGGCGAAGAACCTCGCCGCCGCGGTGCGGGGCGAGGCGCCGAAGCAGTACATCCACAAGAACCTCGGTGCGGTCGCCGGCCTCGGCCTCTGGGTGGGCGTCTACCAGTGGCGCAACCTGGCCATCAAGGGCTGGATCGCCTGGATCATGCACCGCGGCTACCACGGCCTCGCCGTGCCGATGTGGGAGCGCAAGCTGCGCGTCTTCAGCGGCTGGATCGGCCACTTCTTCCTCCGCCGCGACATGGTGAGCCTCGCCGCGCGCGAGACGCCGAAGGCCTACTTCCAAGAGTTCGCCTCGCGCCCGAAGGCCTAGCGAGAACCCTGCGAGACTCCCGGTCGCCCTCGTGGCCCGGGGGTCTCGTGCATCCGGCCGCCGTAGGCTGGCGGCACGCCCCGGTAGCCCAATGGCAGAGGCAGGCGACTTAAAATCGCCCAAGTGTGGGTTCGACCCCCACCCGGGGTACGCGTGCACGCGCGTACGCAGCTGCCCGGCGCTGGTCATTCTCCCAGCGCAGGCCCTGTCGGCGCCGACGGGCCGGCCCTATGCTGTGGGGCATGGAAATCCTGGTGATCATCGGTGTGCTCGTCCTGCTCGTCGTCATCGCGGGCATCTACCTGTGGGCGACGTACAACTCGCTCGTCACGCTCAACGTGCGCGTCGACGAGGCGTGGAGTGACATCACGGTGCAGCTGAAGCGCCGCGCCGACCTGCTGCCGAACCTCATCGAGGCGGTCAAGGGGTACGCCGCGCACGAGAAGCAGGTGTTCGAGGCCGTGACCAAGGCCCGCGCCGAGACGCTCGGTGCGCAGGGCCCGGCCGACGCGGCCGTCGCCGAGGGGCACATGCAGCAGGCGCTGAAGAGTATCTTCGCCGTCGCCGAGGCGTACCCGCAGCTGCAGGCCAGCCAGAACTTCCTGCAGCTGCAGGGCGAGCTGGTCGACACCGAGGACAAGATCCAGGCCTCGCGCCGCTTCTACAACGGCGGCGTGCGCGAGCTCAACGTGAAGATCAAGCAGTTCCCGAACACGCTGTTCGTGCGCGGCCTGGGCTTCACGGAGCGCGACTTCTTCGAGGTCGCCGACGCGGCCGCGATCGCTGAGCCGCCGCGCGTGCAGTTCTGATCGATCCCACCCGGGCTCGCCCGGTCCTGTTCCGTCCGGCCCCGACCGGGCCGCGCTCGTCGACCCACCCGGAGGTCTAGGTGTATCGCGCCATCGCGGCGAACAAGCGCAACACGGTGTTCATCATCCTGCTGTTCATCGTCATCATCGGGCTGCTCGGCCTGCTCGCCGACTACCTCTACGGCGGCGGGTTCGGCATCTTCATCGGCACCCTGATCGGCGCCGGCGTGTACACGCTGTTCCAGTACTTCGCGGCGGGCTCGCAAGCGCTCGCCCTCGCGGGTGCGCATCCGATCACCAAAGCCGACAACCCGCGGCTGTACCGCATCGTCGAGAACCTGGCGATCACCGAGGGCCTGCCCATGCCGCGCGTGTACGTCATCGACGACCCGGCCCCGAACGCCTTCGCGACCGGTCGCGACCCGAAGCACGCGAGCGTCGCGGCGACCACCGGCCTGCTCGAGATCATGACCGACCGCGAGCTCGCCGGCGTCATGGCGCACGAGATGGGGCACGTCAAGAACTACGACATCCGGGTGTCGACCATCGTGTTCGGCCTCGTCGTCGCCGTGGGGTTCATCGCCGACATCCTGCTGCGCATGGCCTTCTGGGGCGGCAACCGCAACAACAACGGCAACCCGATCATGCTCGTGCTCGGGCTCGCCGCGATGGTCATCGCGCCGCTCGTCGCCGCTGCCGTGCAGGCAGCCATCTCGCGGCAGCGCGAGTACCTCGCCGACGCAACGGGGGCCCTCACCACGCGCGACCCCGAAGCCCTCGCGAGCGCGCTGCAGAAGCTCGGCGACTACGCCCGCCCGATGCGTCGCCAGAACTCGACCATGGCGCACCTCTACATCTCCGACCCGATGAAGCCGGGCGTCATGGACCGCATGTTCGCCACCCACCCGCCCATCCCCGAGCGCGTGAAGCGCCTCATCGAGAACTCGACGCGGTTCTAGGGCCAGGGCTGCCGCGCGGCACACGCGGCGTGCCCGCCGAGTGTGCCCGAAAGTGTCATGAGCGGTGAAACTTTTCACCACTCGTGACAGAAACGGTGACTATCGGGTGCGCGGCGGGCTACAGGGCCGCACGCACGGCGGCCGCCGCATCGCCCCAGAGCGGATCGGTGACTCGCACGTCGGCAAGGCCCTGCCAGGCGGCCGCGCTGCGCAGCAGTGGCACGAGCCGCTCGGCGAAGGCCTCGGCCGCCGTGGCCCCCGACCCGGTCGCCTCCGACCCGGCAACCGTCGATCCGGCGCCCGCGGGCGCCCACCCCGGCTCGACCCACGCGCTCTGCACGCGCAGCACTCCCGCCGCGCGGTCGCTCTTGAGGTCGACGCGGCCCGCGAGCGCGTCGTCGACGAGCACGGGCAGCGTGTAGTACCCGTACTGCCGCTTCGGCGCCGGCGTGTAGATCTCGATGCGGTAGTGGAAGTCGAACATCCGCAGGGCGCGGTCGCGGCTCCACACCACCGGATCGAACGGCGACAGCAGGGCGGTCGCCTCGATGCGGCGCGGGATGCTCACCCCCGGCACCACGAACGCCTCACCGTCGCGGCCCTCGCGCCCCCACCCCTCGACCTCGACCCGCTCGACCTCCCTGGCCTCGAGCAGCGAGCGGAGGGCATCCCGCGTCGGGGTGATCTTCAGGCGGTGGTAGTCGGCGATGTCGGCGACGGTGCCCACGCCGAGGGCCTGCACGCTGCGGCGCACGAGCTCGCGCTGGGCCTCGGCCCGCGGCACCGCCTCGGCGTGCAGGTCGGCCAGCCCGACCTGGTGGGGCAGCGCGTAGACCCGCGAGAAGCCGCGGCGCCCGCCGCTGACGACATCGCCGAACGCGAAGAGGTACTCGAGCCCCTCCTTCACGTCGCTCCAGCCCCACCACGGGCCGCGGCGCTCCTTGGCGACGTCGTGCTCGACGTCGGCGACCGTCATCGGCCCCTTCTCGCCGAGTTCGCCCAGCAGCCAGTCGAGCATCGCGGTGTTCTCGCGCACCCACGCGCTTCTCTCGGTGTAGCGGGAACGCAGGGCCTCGCGCTTCCAGTGCCAGAGCGGCCAGTCGTCGCGGCGGATGATCGCCGCCTCGTGCGCCCAGTACTCGGTGTAGCGGCCGCGGCGCGCGAAGAGCAGCGCGTCGAGCGCCGCCGACTCGTAAGCGCCGAGCCGCGCGAACACCGGCAGGTAGTGCGAGCGCGCGAAGACGCTGACCGAGTCGAGCTGCAGCACCCGCAGGCGGTCCAGCAGGTCGTTGAGCTGCCGGGTGCCGACGGCGGTGGGATGCGGGCGCGCGAACCCCTGGGCGGCGAGCGCGAGGCGGCGCGCCTGCGCAGCGGTCAGTCGGGGCACGGCCCCCACGCTACTGCCGAGCGCCGTCGTCGCTCGGCCGGCGGCCCCGTGCCGCGCGGTGCTCCGATGCGCGGCTCGCGGCGAGCATCCGTTGCCCTGACTTTCCCTCCCGTTCACCGAGCGCGACCCGGCGCGTCACCGAGCGTGCTTAGCGTGCGAGTCAGTCGCGGTTCCCCGAGCTCGGAACACAGCCAGAGCCGCCGCGGCACCACACGGAGGATTCGTGAACACCACACGCATCATCGGAGCGGTTGCCCTCGCAACGGCGGCCGCCCTGACGCTCGGCGCCTGCGCCGCGAGCGAGACCCCCGCCTCGGGCGTCGACGCATCGACCGCCACGAGCATCGCCGACTTCGGTTCGTTCGCCGAGCTCGAGGCCGCTGCCAAGGCCGAGGGTGCGCTGAACGTCATCGCGCTGCCGCGCGACTGGGCGAACTACGGTGAGATCCTCGACCTGTTCATCGAGCGCTACCCCGAGATCACGGTCACCGAGGCGGCGCCCGACGCCTCCAGCGCCGAGGAGATCCAGGCGGCCGAGAACCTCCGCGGGCAGGACACCGCGCCCGACGTCTTCGACCTCGGTCTGGCCGTCGCGCTGCAGAGCACCGACTACTTCGCGCCCTACTTCGTCGAGCGCTGGGACGACATCCCCGCCGAGCTGAAGCACCCCGACGGGCTGTTCTGGGCCGACTACGGCGGGTACATGGCCATCGGCTACGACCCCGACGCCGTGCCGGCGCCGACGAGCCTCGAGGATCTCCTCGGTGAGGAGTACCGCGGCAAGGTCGCGATCAACGGCGACCCGACGCAGGCCGGTGCGGCCTTCGCCGCCGTCGGTCTCGCCACCGTGCAGAACGGCGGCACGCTCGACGACTTCGGCGCCGGCATCGACTTCTTCGAGGAGCTCAACGCCGTCGGCAACTTCGTGAAGATCGACCCGACCCCCGCCACGGTTGCCTCGGGCGAGACCCCCGTCGTCTTCGACTGGGACTACCTGAACAACGGCTACGCCGCTGAGCTCGACGGCCAGCGCAACTGGGAGGTCGTCGTGCTGCCCGGCACCGGCTACGCCGGGTACTACAACCAGGCGATCAACGTGGACGCGCCGAACCCGGCCGCCGCGCGCCTGTGGATGGAGTTCCTCTACAGCCCCGAGGTGCAGAACCTCTGGCTGAAGGGCGGCGCCCGCCCGGCCCTCGAGGCCTCGATGGTCGCCAACGGCGAGATCGACCAGGCCCTCTACGCGGCCCTGCCCGCCGCGCCCGAGGACACGGTCGTTCCGACCGCCGCGCAGAGCGAGGCCGCCGCGGCCCTGCTCGGTGAGCGCTGGGCCGCCGCTGTCCAGTAGCACGCCCGCCGTGACGACGGCCGACCCCCGGGGCACCGCGCCCCGGGGGTCGACCCGCGCGGCCGGCTCCTCCGCCTCGTCGACCCGATCGCGGGTCGTGAACCCCGCCTGGGGCGTCGCCCCCTTCGCGCTGTACGTGCTGCTCTTCCTCGCCCTGCCGACCGCCCTCGCGATCGGCACCGGCTTCGTCGACGGCGAGGGCGCGTTCACTCTCGACACGGTCGCGGCGCTCGCCGACCCCTTCGTGGTCAGCGGCTTCACCACGTCGATCGTGCTCAGCGCGGTCACCGCCGTCATCGGGGCCGTGCTCGGCGCCCTCGTCTGCTACGCCCTGATCGGCATGCGCCCCGACGGTGCCCTCCGGTCGGGCATCGACGCGGTCAGCGGCGTGCTCGCCCAGTTCGGCGGTGTCATGCTCGCCTTCGCCTTCGTCGCCACCATCGGCATCCAGGGTTTCATCACCGTGCTGCTGCGCGACCAGCTGGGCATCGACATCTTCGCCGACGGGGTCTGGCTCTACGAGGCGCCTGGGCTCGTGCTGCCCTACATCTACTTCCAGGTGCCCCTCATGATCATCATCTTCATGCCCGCGCTCGAGGCGCTGAAGCCGCAGTGGGCCGAGGCCACCGCGACCCTCGGCGGCACGACGGCCAGCTTCTGGTGGCGCATCGGCCTGCCGGTGCTCGCCCCGTCGTTCCTCGGCTCTCTGCTACTGCTGTTCGCCAACGCCTTCTCGAGCTACGCGACGGCCGCCGCCCTGACCAGCCAGGGGCAGTCGATCGTCCCGCTGCAGATCCGCGGCGCCCTCACCAGCGAGACGCTGCTCGGCCGCGAGAACCTCGCCGGAGCCCTCGCTCTCGGCATGATCATCGTGATGGCGGTCGTCATGGCCCTCTACGCGCTGCTGCAGCGCCGCGCCGCCCGGTGGCAGCGATGAGCCGGATGCCCGCTGCGCCTCGCGCGGGAATCCCCGCGCCGCGCCCCCTCGCCCGCTGGACGATCCTCGGTCTCATCGGCGCCGTCTTCGCCGTGCCGATCATCGCCATGGTCGAGTTCACGCTGCGCCGCGGCCTCGAGGGCGGCTACGACGTCAGCCGCTGGATCACGGTGCTGACCTTTGACCTCGGCCCGGAGTACCGCGTGCTCGGGCAGGCGATCGTGAACTCGCTCGTGCTCGCGGCGGTCACCGTCGCGCTCATGCTGGTGCTGCTGGTGCCGACGATGATCGTCGTGCACCTGAAGCTGCCCCGCCTGCGGCGGGTGCTCGAGTTCGTGTGCCTGCTGCCGATCAGCATCCCGGCGATCGTGCTCGTGGTCGGCCTCGCCCCGGTCTACGGCGTGATCGCCCGCGCAGCCGGCAGCGGCGTCTGGACGCTCGCCTTCGCCTATGGCGTGCTCGTGCTGCCCTTCGCCTATCGCGCCGTGCAGTCGAACCTCGACGCCATCGACGTCGCCACGCTCACCGAGGCGGCCCGCTCGCTCGGTGCCGGCTGGCCGACCGTGATCGCGCGCGTGCTGCTACCCAACCTGCGCACCGGCCTGCTCGCCGGAGCATTCATCTCGGTCGCCGTCGTGCTCGGGGAGTTCACCATCGCTTCGCTGCTCAACCGGCAGAACCTGCAGACGGCGCTCGTCATCGTGCAGAAAGACGACCCCTTCATCGCCGTCATCGTCACCCTGCTGTCACTGCTCGTCGCCGTGCTGCTGCTGCTCGTCATCGGGCGCCTCGGCCACGGCACCACCCGGAGGACCTCATGAACGACATCGACCCCGCCGCCCCCGCTCCTGTCACAACGGTCGACGCTGACACCGGCGCCCTGCGCATCGCCGCGCCCGTCGCGTTCGTCGACGTCGTCAAGCGGTTCCCGGGCGGCACGACCGCGCTCGACGGCATCTCCCTCAAGCTCGCGCCGGGTGAGCTGGTCGCCCTGCTGGGCCCCTCGGGCTGCGGCAAGACGACGGCGTTGCGGGTGCTCGCGGGTCTCGAGCGCGCTGACGAGGGGCACATCCTCATCGACGGCGTCGACGTCATCGGCACGCCCACCAACAAGCGCGACATCGGCATGGTCTTCCAGTCGTACTCGCTCTTCCCTCACCTCACCGTGCTGCAGAACGTCGAATTCGGGCTCCGGATGCGCCGCATCGCCGCACCCGACCGCCGCCGCCGCGCGGTACAGGCGCTCGAGCTCGTCGGGCTCGACCACCACGCCGAGCGCTTCGCCCACCAGCTCAGCGGCGGGCAGCAGCAGCGCGTGGCGCTCGCGCGCGCCCTCGTCACTCGCCCGCGCGTGCTGCTGCTCGACGAGCCGCTGAGCGCCCTCGACGCGAAGGTGCGCGTGCAGCTGCGCGAGCAGATCCGCGTCATTCAGACTGAGCTCGGCATCACGACCGTGTTCGTGACTCACGATCAGGAGGAGGCGCTCGCCGTCGCCGACCGCGTCGCCGTCATGCGCGCCGGGCGCATCGAGCAGGTCGGAACCCCGGAAGAGCTCTACGCGCGACCCGCCACCGCCTTCGTTGCCGACTTCGTCGGGCTGAGCAACCGTGTGCCGGGCACGGTGGCCGACGGGGCGTTCACGATCGGTTCTCAGCGCGTGCCGCTCATCGACCCCTCAGCGCCCGCAGGTGCCGCCGTCGCCCTGATCCGCCCCGAGGACGTCGTCTTCGTCGCTGCTGGCCATGCGGATGCGCGCCCCGGCATCGTGCTGACCAGCGCCTTCCTCGGCTCCTTGCGGCGCACCCGTGTGCGCCTCGACGACGGCGTCGAACTGGTCGTGCAGCACGATGTGGGCCGTGACCCCGCCGCGGGGGAGGTCGTGCACCTGCGGCTCACCGGCCGACCGGTCGCGGTCGCCGCGTCCTGAGGGGCGTGTATGCCGGTGTGAGCATCCGACAGCCCGCGCCCATGAGCGCCTCGTAGACTGACGGAATGTTCTGGCGACCGAAGCCCGTAGCGCCGCCCCCCGCGGGCGACGACGCCGTCTCGCCCGGCATGCGCACGGCGGCCGCCTGGGCGTGGCGCTTCCTCGTCGTGATCGCCGCCGCCGGCGTGCTGGTGTGGATCATCATCCAGCTGCGGCTCATCGTCATCCCGGTGATCATCGGCGTGCTGCTCGCCGCGCTGCTCGTGCCCTACGCCGGCTGGCTGACGCGCCGGCTGCGGTTTCCGCGCTGGCTGGCCATCACGACGGCACTGCTGACCCTCATCGGCGTGGTGACCGCCCTGGTGTGGCTGGTCGTCGCCCAGGTGCGCGCCGGGTGGCCGAGCCTGCGCGACCGCTCGATGGTCGCCTTCGACGAGTTCTTGGCCTGGCTGAGCACCACCTTCGGCCTCAGCGAGTCGGAGATCATCGACTGGATCAACACGCTCGTCGGCGAGCTCGACTTCTCGACCGACGGGCCGCTGGTCTCGGGGGCGCTGTCGGTCGGCTCGACCGCGGCCGAGGTGCTGGCCGGCACAGTGCTCGTGCTGTTCTCGCTGCTCTTCTTCCTCATCGACGGCCCGGGCATCTGGCGGTTCGTCGTGCGGTTGTTCCCGCGCCGCGCACGCACCGCCGTCGACGGCGCGGCTCGCGCCGGGTGGATCACCCTGACCAACTTCGCCAAGGTGCAGATCTTCGTCGCCTTCGTCGACGGTGTCGGCATCGGGCTCATCGCGTTCCTGCTCGGGGTGCCGCTCGCGCTGCCGATCGGTGTCGCCGTGTTCCTGGCCAGCTTCGTGCCATTCGTCGGTGCGCTCGTCACCGGGGCGCTCGCGGTGCTCATCGCCCTCGTCTACAACGGCCCGTTCATCGCCCTGCTGATGCTCGCGGGCGTGCTGCTCGTGCAGCAGGTCGAGGGCAACGTGCTGCAGCCTCTCGTCATGGGGTCGGCGGTGCGGGTGCACCCGCTCGCGGTCGTGCTGGCCGTCACGGCCGGCGGTCTGCTCGCGGGCATCCCCGGCACCCTGTTCGCGGTGCCGGTGGTCGCCTTCGTCAACGTCTTCGTGCGCTATCTCGCCGCTGGGCGCTGGCGCACCACTCCGAAACCGACCCTCTCCGACGTGCTGCCACCACCCGACAGTCCGTCCTCCGCTGACCAGGAGCGCACATGACCGCCCCCCTCGCGATCGCCGGCCCCACCCTCGCCGAGGTCGAGGCCGCGCGCATCATCGTGCGCCGGGTCGCCGAGGTGACGCCCATGGAGACCTCGCGCTACCTCGCCGAGGTGCTCGGCGCCCCCGTGCTGCTCAAGTGCGAGAACCTGCAGCGCACCGGTTCGTACAAGATCCGGGGCGCGTATCACCGCATCTCGCAGCTCAGCGACGAGGAGAAGGCGCGCGGCGTCGTCGCCGCGAGCGCCGGCAACCACGCGCAGGGTGTCGCCTTCGCCGCCCGTGAGCTGGGCATCCCCGCCACGATCTTCATGCCCATCGGCGTCGCGCTGCCCAAGCTGCAGGCGACTCGGGCGTACGGGGCCGAGGTCGTGCTGCGCGGCCACACGGTCAGCGAGCCGCTCGCCGCCGCGCAGGAGTTCGCCGAGCGCACCGGCGCCGTGTACATCCCGCCGTTCGACCACGCCGACGTGATCGCGGGGCAGGGCACCCTGGGCCTTGAGCTGCTCGAGCAGGCGCCCGAGCTGCAGACCGTCATCGTGCCGATCGGCGGGGGCGGGCTCATCTCGGGTGTCGCGAGCGTGCTAAAGCGGGCGGCGGCCGAGCAGGGGCGCAGCATCCGGGTCATCGGTGTGCAGGCGGCGAACGCCGCCGCGTACCCGGTGTCGCTCGCGGCGGGCGCCGTCACCGAGATCACGATCTCACCGACGATCGCCGACGGCATCGCCGTCGCCAAGCCCGGCAAGCTCAACTTCGAGATCGTGCGGGATGCCGTCGACGAGGTCGTCACGGTCGACGACGACGACATCGCGCGCGCGATGCTCGTGCTGCTCGAGCGCGCCAAACTGGTGGTCGAGCCGGCCGGTGCCGTCGGGGTCGCCGCCATCCTCACCGGGCAGGTGGCACCGCAGGGCCCGACCGTCGTCGTGCTCTCGGGCGGCAACATCGACCCGCTCATCATGGAGCGCGTCATCGCCCATGGCCTGGCGGCCTCGGAGCGGTACCTGAAGCTGCGCATCCCGCTGCCCGACCGCCCCGGCCAGCTCGCCCGCACGAGCGAGATCATCGCCGACCAGAACGCGAACGTGGTCGAGGTGCTGCACACCCGCCACGGCACCGGCCTGGCGATCAGCCAGGTCGAGCTCGAGCTGCACATCGAGACGCGCGGCCCCGAGCATGCCGACCAGGTGCTGCAGGCCCTGCGCGACGAGGGCTACGACCCCCGCGTCGACTTCTGACGTTCGCGCGCAACGCTCGCGCGTTGCGGGGTATGACCCGCGCGTCGACTTCTAGCGAGTCGGCTCAGCCCGAGTACGTGGCGACGTCGACGATCGTGACCTCGATCGTCTTGCCGTTGGGGGCGACGTAAGCGACCGTGTCGCCCACCTTCGCGCCGAGGATCGCCTGCCCGAGCGGGCTGGCCTCGCTGTAGACGTCGATGTCGGAGGCGTCGCCGACGATCTCGCGGTTGCCGAGCAGGAAGCGCTCCTCGTCGCCGAGGATCGTCGCGGTGATCACGGTGCCCGGCTCGACGACGCCGTGCGCGGTCGGGGGCTCGCCGACGACGGCCGTGCGCAGCAGCTCGGTGAGGGTGCGGATGCGCGCCTCGATCTTGCCCTGCTCGTCCTTCGCGGCGTGGTAGCCGCCGTTCTCCTTGAGGTCGCCCTCCTCGCGTGCGGCCTCGATGCGCTTCGCGATCTCGGTGCGGCCGGTCGTCGAGAGGTGCTCGAGCTCCGCCGCGAGACGGTCGTGCGCCTCCTGCGTCAGCCACTGAGTGCCCGCGTCGTTCATGAGTTCTCCTCCCTCGATTCCCGGTGGGGCCGGTCGGCCCGACACAGCAGAACCGGCCACCTCGGGCCGGTTCGCGATTCCGGCGAGCCTACGTCAGCCAGCAGCGGTAGGGCAAACCGGTGACGGGCGGCTCGGCGGTGCGCAGCGTCTCGACGAGCACCCGTGTGCGCTCGGGGGATGCGGGCAGCTCGACGATCCGCCATCCCACGATGCCGAAGCTCTCGTTGAGGGCCTGCACGGCGCAGCTGACCGTCGTGCCGGGCTCGACCGAGACCTCCCACCGCACCTCGATCGAGGTGTCGGTGACGTTGGTGTAGCCGAGCTCGCGCACCTCGAGCTCGGCGTTGGTTCCCGAGAGGCCGCCCCACACCACCCAGGCGGTGAACACGGCGGCGAACACGATGCCGGCGATGATCATCAGCCGACGCGTGCGACGCTCGGCGTCGGGCGTGCGCCCGTAGCGATCGTCGAGCAGCTGCTGCGTGGTCGGCGTCGTGGTCATGCGGGCGAAGGCTCCTGCGGTCGGGGGAGTGCTGGTTCTCGAGAGCGGCGGGTCGTCGTGCTCAGCCGGGGTCGGTACCCTGGGGCCAGCGTAGAGCGCCCAGGTTGGGGTTCGCTCGACCCGCGCATCCGTGACCCGCGAATGGAGCATCCGTGATCTCGACCGCCCTCGCCGCACTCCTGCTGCCGACCGGCATCGGGCCGAACCCGGTGGACGAGCCGACCCTGCCGCCGGGCTTCGACCCGAACACGGTGACGCCCGGCGTCGAGGGATTCATCGCCATCGCGGTCGTCGCGATCGCCGCGATGTTCCTGATCGTCGACATGACGCGGCGCATCCGGCGCGTTCGCTACCGCGGCGAGCTGCGAGAGCAGCTCGAGGCCGAGCAGCAGATGATCGCCGAGGGGGGCCCGGCCGAGCCCGAGCCCGACGTCGAGCGGCTCGACGAGCCGAACGAGCGCTAGCCGCCCTGCCGCGCTAGCTGTAGTTCCTAGGGACGTTGTTCATGCCGCCGCGAGGACGGTCATGGGCGCCTTGTGGCCGAGGGAACCGTGGGGTCGCTGAGTGTTGTAGTAGCGCACCCATTCTGGCAGCACCGCTCGTCGGTGGTCACTGTCGCGGTAGGTCGCCGCGTACGCCCATTCCCGCAACAGCGTCTGGATGAACCGTTCGGCCTTGCCGTTCGTGCGCGGCCGGTACGGGCGCGTGCGAATATGCACCAGCCCCACCTCGGCGCACGTTGCCGCCCACAGCCGGGAGACATACGCGGACCCGTTGTCGGTCATCACCTCCTGCACGATCACGCCATGCCGGGCGAACCACGCGATCGCGCGGTGCAGGAACCCGACCGTGGTCGCAGCCGTCTGGTCAGGCAACACCTCCACGTAAGACAGTCGGGTCGCATCATCGACGGCGACATGCACCGCCTCCCAACCGGCTTTCCGACTGCGTCGGTCTGCTCCCTGGCCGAGGGCGCGTTTGCCGGGGCGGCGGAAGCGGCCCAACGTCTTGATGTCCAGGTGGATCAGCTCCCCGGCATGGCGACGGCAATACCGGTTCGCCGGCTCGACGGGCTCCAACTTCGACAGTCGGTTCAACCCGACGCGGGCCAGCACCGCGCAGACTGTCGAGACCGCCATCTGCAGGATCGCAGCGATCGTGGACGCCGTTTTGCGCAGTGTTCGCAGGCGCACGATGGCCGCTTCAACACTGGCTGGGGTCTTCTTCGGGGACGACTTCGGCCGTGACGACCGGTCAGCGAGGGTTTCGCCGGCATCGAACCGGGCCAACCATTCGTAGGCGCGACGTTCGCTGATCCCGCCCGCGAAGGCCGCGTCGGCGACCTTCCAGTTCAGCTCGCGAACGCGTCGACACAGCAGTCGTCGACCTTCAACAGACAAACGGGCATTAGCGTGAAGCTCCATCGGGCTCCTTCAGGTGAGAGCGACTAGACACCCTCAAGCCTGGAGGAGCCCGACCTGAACAACGTCCCTAGGAACTACAGCTAGCCGCCGAACGGCGGGTCGAGCGCGACGAGCAGCACCGCCGTCCAGTGGCAGAGGAACGCCACGACGGTGAGCGTGTGGAAGATCTCGTGGAACCCGAACACCCCGGGCACGGGGTTCGGCTTCTTGAGGGCGTAGACGATGGCCCCGGCGGTGTAGGCGAGGCCGCCGACGATGACGAGCACCATCATCGCGAGGTTCGCGTTCAGCAGGTCGACGATGTACAGCACGGCGGCCCAGCCGAGCAGCACGTACAGCGGCACGTACGCCCAGCGGGGCGCGCCGATCCAGAACACGCGGAACCCGATGCCGATAGCCGCGCCCGTCCACACGAGCACGAGCAGCAGGTAGCCCTTCTCGGGCGGCAACGCCATGATCGACAGCGGCGTGTAGGTGCCGGCGATGAGCAGGAAGATGTTGGCGTGGTCGAGCCGCTTGAGCATGACCCGCATCCGGTCGCTCCAGTTGAAGCGGTGGTAGGTCGCCGAGATGCCGAACAGCAGCAGCGACGACATCACGAACACCGCGCTCGACCAGCGCGCGGCGGGGTTGGCGCCGAGAGCGATGAGCACGATGCCCAGAATGATCGCGGTCGGGAAGGTGACGGCGTGGATCCAGCCGCGCCAGGTCGGCTTGACCTCGAGCGTGCGGTACTCGATCGAATCCTCGAGCAGGGGGATGTTCGGGATGTCGGCGGCCGGCTCACGCTCGGCGGCGGCCTCGGCGGCGGCTGGCTCGGCGGCGTCGGGGGTGGCGGGGGAGGTCATGTCGCGATGATACGTGAGCCACAGCATCCGGCCGCATCGATTGGATGCCCGCCACAAGCGATTCCGCGTCGACTACCGTAGCGGTGTGCGATCGTCGAGAACTCCGCGGGGTCGGGGGCCGCTGTACCGGCTCTACATGGGCCGCCTGCGCCGTCAGCTCGCGGGCGCCACGCACCCTCGCCACGTCGCCATGATCCTCGACGGCAACCGGCGCTGGGCGCGGCTGCGCGAGGGCACGACGGCCCACGGACACCGGGCCGGGGCCGAGAAGATCGTCGAGTTCCTGCGCTGGTGCGATGACGCCGGCATCGGCGTCGTGACCCTGTACCTGCTGTCGACCGACAACCTCACCGGCCGCGACAGCGATGAGCTGCGCGAGCTGATCGCGATCATCGGTGCGCTCGCCGGCGACCTCGCGGCGATCGACGACTGGCGCGTGCAGCACGTGGGTAGCCGCGACGGCCTTCCCGAGGGGCTGCTCGCCGAGCTCGACGCCGCGGAGGCGACCAGCGCCGCGAAGACCGGCCTGCACATCAACCTCGCGGTCGGCTACGGCGGGCGGCGCGAGATCGCCGACGCGGTGCGGGCGATCGTGCACCACCACGCCGAGAGCGGCGGAACGCTCGATGAGCTCGCCGAGCTGGTCACGCCCGAGAAGATCGCGGAGCACCTGTACACGGGCGGCCAGCCCGACCCCGACCTGGTGATCCGCACCTCGGGCGAGCAGCGGCTCAGCGACTTCATGCTGTGGCAGAGCGCGCACAGCGAGTTCTACTTCGTCGAGGCGCTCGGCCCCGACCTGCGCGAGGTCGACTTCCTCCGCGCGCTCCGCGACTTCTCGCGCCGCCAGCGGAGGTTCGGCCAGTGAGCCCGATGACGATCGACGAGTTCCGTGCCGGCTTCGTCGAGGAGCCCGGCTACCTCGACCACCCGCGCATCTCGCCCATCGGCGAGTTCGCTCTGGCCGAGCAGCGCGCCCACTGCGACCTGCTGTCGCGGGCCCGCTTCGGCTCGCTCGGCGCGCTCGAGGAGCAGGACGGGCGCGTCCGCACGGCCGTCGCCGAGCTGCTGCGCTTCCGCCCCGACCAGGTGGTCTTCCAGCCCAGTACGAGCCAGGCGCTCATGCACGTCATGTTCGGGCTCACGGGTACGGTCGCGGCCTCGCCCGACGAGTTCCCGGCCATCGGCTACGCGATGACCCGGGCGGCCCAGGCCCTCGGCGTGCTCACGCCCCACACGATCGTCGCCGAGCACGAGCGCATCACCCCCGCCGTCGTGAAGGCCCAGCTCGACAGCTCGGTCATGGCGGTGGTCGTCAGCCTCGTCGACTACCGCACCGGCTACCTCGTCGACCTCGAGGGAATCCGCCAGGTCATCGGCGACCGCCTCCTGATCGTCGACGCGATCCAGGGGGCGGGCATCGTGGATGCTCCCTGGGAGCTCGCCGACGTCATCGCCTCGGGCGGCCACAAGTGGCTGCGCGCGGGCCAGGGCACCGGGTTCCTCGCCCTGAGCGATCGGGCTCGCGAGCATCTGACACCCGTCTGGTCGGGGTGGCTCGCCCATGGCCGACCCGAGCTGCTGCACGAGGTCGTCGAGCCGGCCGCCGACGCGGGCGCCTTCCGGGTCGGGTACGCCGATGCCGCCGCCCAGGCGCGCCTCGCGGGGGCGGTCGAGGCGGTTCTCGACGTGGGCGTGCCGGCGATCCGCGACGCGATCCTCGAGCGCACCGCGCGACTCATCGAGGTTGCCGACGAGGAGGGCATCGAGGTGGTGTCGCCGCGGGAGGACGCCGAGCGGGCGGGCATCGTGTCGCTGGCTCCGCATCCGGAGTTCACGAGCGCGCTCGCGGCGGCCCTGCACAATCACGGGGTCTCGGCGACGGTGCGCGACGGCCGCGTGCGGCTCGGCGCGCACGTGTCGACCGGGGACGACACGATCGAGCAGTTCCGCGCGGCGCTGCGCGAGTTCGCATCGCTCGCGACTCCCCGACGAACGTGACGACTGCGTGTCGTGCGCGTGTCGCTGCCGCCGCGCGTCGCCCGCAGGCGTAGCGTCGCGCTCATCGGGCATCGCGCCCGATCGGGACGGCCGGCCAGATCGTCCTGCGACCTTCCGGCCGATCCGCTCACAACAGGTCCGGGGTCGCCCGCGTCCCCGGGGATGGAGCACCGGTGGCCGCTGCGAAGACCTCCCGTCAGAACACCTCGACCTCGACCGGCGGGAGGGATGTCGCGCAGCGCACGTACGTGCTCGACACCTCGGTGCTGCTGAGCGACCCGAAGGCGATGTTCCGCTTCGCCGAGCACTCGGTCGTGCTGCCGGTGGTGGTCATCGCCGAGCTGGAGGCGAAGCGCAACGACCCGGAGATCGGGTACTTCGCGCGCCAGGCCCTGCGCAACCTCGATGAGCTCCGCATCCGCCACGAGCGCCTCGACTTCCCGGTCGCGGTGGGGGAGGACGGCGGCTCGCTGCGCGTCGAGCTGAACCATTCGAACCAGTCGGTGCTGCCGAGCGGTCTGCAGCTCGGCGACAACGACTCACGGATCCTCGCCGTCGCCATGAACCTCGCCAACGACGGCCTCGCCGTGACGGTGGTGTCGAAAGACCTGCCGCTGCGTGTGAAGGCCGCCTCGATCGGCCTCGCCGCGGAGGAGTACCGGGCCGAGCTCGCCGTCGACAGCGGTTGGACGGGCATGGCCGATGTCACCCTCTCGAGCGAGCAGATGGCGCAGCTCTACGACCGCGAGGTGCTGCGCACGCCGGCCGTCGCCACGCTGCCGATCAACACCTCGCTCGTCATCCACAGCGACCGCGGCTCTGCCCTCGGGCGCGTGGTCGGTGACGACGAGATCGCGCTCGTGCGCGGTGACCGCGACATCTTCGGCCTGCACGGCCGCTCGGCCGAGCAGCGCCTCGCGATCGACCTGCTCATGGACCCTCAGGTCGGCATCGTGTCGCTCGGCGGCCGCGCCGGCACCGGCAAGTCGGCGCTCGCGCTCTGCGCCGGCCTCGAGGCGGTGCTCGAGCGGCAGCAGCAGCGCAAGATCATGGTCTTCCGCCCGCTGTACGCCGTCGGCGGGCAGGAGCTCGGCTACCTGCCGGGCGACGCCGGCGAGAAGATGAACCCCTGGGCGCAGGCCACCTTCGACACCCTCGGGTCGGTGGTGTCGCAGAACGTGCTCGACGAGGTCATCGACCGCGGGCTGCTCGAGGTGCTGCCGCTCACGCACATCCGCGGCCGGTCGCTGCACGACGCCTTCGTCATCGTCGACGAGGCGCAGTCGCTCGAGCGCAACGTGCTGCTGACGGTGCTGAGCCGCATCGGCCAGAACTCGAAGGTGGTGCTGACGCACGACGTGGCCCAGCGCGACAACCTGCGCGTCGGCCGCCACGACGGCGTGGCGAGCGTCATCGAGACGCTCAAGGGCCACGCCCTGTTCGGGCACATCACGCTCACCCGCAGCGAGCGCAGCGCGATCGCCGCGCTCGTGACCGAGCTGCTCGAGGGCAACGAGCTGGCCTAGGTCATCCCGTCGCGGGGTCGGCCGCGAGGCTCGACCGGTGGTCGACCTCGCGTCCGGTGCCGCGGTGGCTCCCGCGCCACGTTCGGAGCGGGCGAGGGGCGGCGAGCGTCAGATGCCGGGGGCGGCGACGGCGCGCAGCAGCTCGCCGATCGTGTGCGTGCCCTCGACGGGGTGCCGCAGGGGTCGGTCGAGAACGACCGTGTACCGGTTGCGCCGCCCGTCGCGGTGCTTCTCGAGGTAGCCGCTGGCCGTCAGCTCGGCGACGATGCGCTGCGTCGCACGCTCGGTGATGCCGACCCGCTCCGCGATGTCCCGAATGCGGAGATCGGGGTCGTCGGCGAGGCACACGAGCACGTGTGAGTGATTGGTGAGGAACGTCCACTCGGCCACGGGCCCACTGTACGCCGGTCTGCCCCGCGATGCGGACACGAATCGGGCGATTCGCTTTACATGACATGGATTGCGTGTATTGTGATGCGGGATAGGAGGTTCACCCATGACCCCGCTCGACCTCACCTGGCGCCTCGACCCGCTGGCGATCCTGCTGCTGGTGCTCGTCGTCGGCATCGCCGCCGCTGTGCTGCCCTTCGCCCACCGCTCGCTGCGCGGTGACCGCCGCGGCCGCGCGGTCACGATCGCGATCGCCGGCATGCTCGCCGCGACCGCCCTCCTCGTCGTCGCCGGTGAGCTCTGGATGCTCGCCGCAGCCTGGAGCCTCGCCACCGCCGCGACCCTCGCCGCGCTGGGGCTCGGCGGCGGGCGCCCCGCCCTGCGGCGGGCCGGCCCGTGGCTCGTGCTGGGTGACCTGGTGCTCTGGCTCGCCGTGGTGCTCGCCGCCACCGGTACCGCCGGTCAGGCGCCCGCCGTGCTGCTGGTCGTCGCGGCCGCCCTGCGCTGCGCCCTCCCGCCCGCGCACCCCTGGCTCGTCGACTCGCTCTACGCCCCGACTCCGGTGAGCGCCGCCCTGCACGGCGGCATCGTCAACGGCGGGGGCATCCTGGTGATCACCCAGTTCGCCCTCATCGCCGGCAGCCCGATCGCGGTCACGCTGCTCGCCGCGCTGGGCGCGGTCGCGATCGTCGCGGGGGTGCTCGCCGCGCTGGTGCGCACCGACATCAAGGGGCGCCTCGTGGCCTCCACGGTCGCCCAGATGGGCTTCATGCTGCTGGTCGCCGCGCTCGGTCTGCTCGCCGCCGCCCTCCTGCACCTCGTCGCGCACGGCTTCTACAAGAGCGCCCTGTTCCTCTCCTCCAGCGATGGCATCGACCGGCGCGCCGCCGACCGTCGCGCCCCGCGGCCGCTCCCGATCTCGGCGACCGAGCGCCGCGCGCGAGCGGCCGCGGGGGCACTTCTGCCGATCGCGGCCCTCGTCGCTGTCGCCCTCGTCCTGTATCCGGGCGGCCGCGGGCCCGCCGAGCTGCTGCTGCTCATCGTCATCGGCACCGCATTCGCCGCGGCCGGTGCGCGCGTGGCTGCGCTCGCGCCCTCCCGCCTCCGCGCCCTCGGCCTCACGGCCCTCCTCGCCGTCGGAGCGGTCGCCTTCGCGGGCGTCACCTCCGCCCTCACCGGGATGCTCGGCCTCACCCGCCCCGCCGACCTCGCCGCACAGCCGGTCGCCCTCGCGGTCGCCCTGCTCGCCGTCGTCGCCCTGGCCGGGCTCGCGGCGGTGCGCCGCTGGGCCCCGACCGGCCGGGTCGCCCTCGTGCTGCTCGCCCTCGGGCACCGGCTCGGCTCGGGCGTCGTGCGCGTCGAGCGGCCCCGCGAGAGCCGACCGGCTCCCGCGCCGAACCATGCCCCCCAGCCGCAGCCGCAGACGGCCTGACGCGCCGAGCCCCTGAACCCCGCACGACTCTCGAACGGAGCCCCGGCATGACTGCTACCCCCGCCGCCCAGCGCAGCGACACCGCGCGCGCCCTCCGCGTGCGCGCCCGCGCCGACCTCGCGGCCAACGTCGTCGCGCCGTACTACGGCCTCGACGCGGCGATCGCCGTCAACCCCGTGCTGCCCGCGCTCGGCGACGGCTTCGCCGCCGCGGTGTCGAGCGCCGCGCCCGCCCTCGGCGGCCGCGGGGTGCTGCCCGAGCACGAGTTCCGCGCGCACCTCGCCGCGGGGCGCATCGGGGCCGCCGAGCTCGCGGCGAGCATCCGCCGCCACCGCCCCGGCACGCCGGGCGACGATGCGGCGCTCGTCGCGCGCTTCCTCGCCGAGGCGCCCGCCGGCCCCGCCACGGCACGCGCCGATGCCGCCGACGCGGCCGCCGACGCTCCCCTCGACCCGATCGACGAGCTCGTCGCCGGCTGGTGCCGCGCCGCGCTCGCGCCGGAAGCTGCCGCCTGGCCGGTGCCCGTCGACCGCCTCGGCTTCTACGGCGCCTGGCGCGCCATCGCCCGCCGCGACCCCGCTCTGCCGCGCGCCGCTCGCGCCCGCATCGCCGAGCTGCCCGAGAAGCCCGACCTCGCCCTCGCGCGGGCGCTCGACCTGCTCGGCATCGCCGACGACGAGCAGCTGCCCGCCCTGCGCGCCCACCTCGCCGCGCTGCCCGGGTGGGCGGCGTTCATCCGCTGGCGCTCGATGACGAGCGGCGACGTCGAGGTGCTCGACCTGCTCGCCGTGCGGCTCGGCCTGGTGTGGGCGCTCGACGCCGCCCCGGTTCCCGCGCCGCGCCCTGCCGGTCCGACCGGCGGTGCCCTCGAGCGCGCCCTCATCTGGCAGGAGGCCTTCGAGGCGGCTCCGCACGCCGCCGTGCTCGCACAGCTGACGCCCGGCGCCGCTCCGACCCACCCGGCCGCCGTCGCGCACCTGGTGTTCTGCATCGACCCGCGCAGCGAGGGTCTGCGCCGCCACCTCGAGAGCCAGGGCGCCTACACGACCGCAGGCTTCGCCGGATTCTTCGGCATCGCCGCCGCCGTCGAACCGCTCGCCGCCGCCGAAGCCGCGCCGGCCTGCCCCGTGCTGCTCACGCCCCGCTACCAGGTCGCCGAGCGACCCGAGCCCGGAGCCTGGCGCGCGGCAGCCCGGCTCATCGACCAGCTCGCCACGCGGCGCGCCCTGCGCAGCGCCGTGAAGGCCCCCGACGCGGTCGCCGGTGCTCCGCTGGGCTGGGCCGAGGTCACCGGGTGGATGCTCGGGCCGAGCGCGATCGCCCGCAGCGTGCTGGCGGGCCGTGGCCTGCCGGTCGCCCGCCCCGACGAGGCCGCGGCGCCCACGCTCTTCGATCTCGACTCGGCACTGACCCTCGATGACCAGGTCGACACGGCCGAGGTGATCCTGCGCACGATGGGCCTCGTCGAGAACTTCGCCCCGGTCGTCGTGCTCGTCGGCCACGGCACGACCACGACGAACAACGCCTTCCGCACGGCGCTCGACTGCGGTGCCTGCGGCGGCCACCGCGGGGCGCCCAACGCGCGCATCGCCGCCGCGCTGCTCTCGGCGCCGGCGGTGCGGGCCGGGCTCGCCGAGCGCGGTATCCGCATCCCCGACGAGACGATCGTCGTCGCCGGCGAGCACGACACCGCCACCGACACCCTCACCGTGTTCGACCTCGAGAACCTGCGGGTCGACCGCCGTCTCGCCGTCGAGCAGCTCGTGCGCGACGCCGCGGCCGCCGGCCGCCGGCTCGCGGCCGAGCGCGCCGCCGAGCTGCCGGGTGCGCCGCGCGCGCCCCGGCCCGAGCGGGCCGCTGCGGTGGTCGCCCGCCGCGCCGGCGACTGGGCGCAGGTCTACCCGGAGTGGGGTCTCGCCCGCAACGCCGCCCTCATCATCGGGCCGCGCACGCTGAGCCAGAGCGCCGATCTGGGGCGCCGGGTATTCCTGCACTCCTACGAGGCCGCGCACGACACCGAGGGCATCGCGCTCGAGACGATCCTGACCGCGCCGCTCGTCGTCGCCCACTGGATCAACGCTCAGTACTACTTCTCGGCCGTCGACCCGGAGGTGTTCGGCGCCGGCACCAAGACCGTGCACAACCTGGTCGGCGGGGCCGGCGTCGTGAGCGGCCCGACCGGCGACCTGCGCCTCGGCCTGCCCTGGCAGTCGATCGGCACCCGCGCGGGCCTGCACCACGAGCCGGTGCGCCTGCTCGTGGTGGTCGACGCCCCGCGCGAGCGCATCGACCGCATCATCGCCAGCGCCGAGATCGTCGCCGACCTCGTGCACGGCGACTGGGTCACGATGGTTCGACCCGGCGACGCACCGCAAACCTGGGAGCGCCGCACCCGCGAGGGCTGGCAGCCGTACGCCCTGCCCAGCACCGAGACCACCACCGACATCACCCGCATGACCGAGGAGGACGCAGCATGAGCCGCGAGTCGCTGACCCGCATGACCAAGATCGAGGTCGTCGCCCGCACGGCCGACGCCGACGCGGTGCGCCGGCAGGTGGTCGCCGCCGGGGCCACCGGCTACACGAGCCTGCCCGCCGTGACCGGCCTCGGCCACCACGGCGCGCACGAGGGCCGCCAGCTCTTCAACGACCGCGACGCGCTGACGCTCATCATCACCGTCGTGCCCGACGACCGCGCCGACGACCTCATCGAGGGCCTCCGCGCCCTGCTCGAGGGAACGGCGGGCGTGATGTTCGTCTCCGACACCTACGTGAGCCGCCCGCACTACTTCCGCTGACGGATGCCGTGGGTCGCGGTTGCGACCCACGGAAAGCCCGGAGGAGTAGGGTGGGGCGCGGCTCGCGCCGGCGAGTGCTTCTCGAACCGGTGGTGCGGATCAGAACAGTCGGTTCCGGCGCGAGCCGCCTGCCCTCTGTGCGGCAGTCGGCGATCGTGGCCTCGATCGAGTGCTCCCTGAGTAAGCGTCGATTCTGCCTTGTCTTCCTATCTCGATATAGGTAGAGTCACGGGCATGCAGCCACTCACCCGGGTCACGGCGGCGACGCGCGATGTACTCGACGTTCTTCTCGAGCATCGCGATGCGTGCTGGGGGCTGATCGTCATCAAGCAGAGCGGCCGACCTCCCGGCACCGTCTACCCGATCCTCGATCGACTCGAGAACCTCGGCTGGGTCACGTCGTCATGGGAGGAGGCGAACGAGCGCTCGGGCCCTCGCCGCCGGTACGTGCGGCTGACCGACGACGGAGCCGTTCAGGCCGCCCATGTCGTCCGTACCTCGCGCAGCCAGGCCGCACGTACCCAGACCGCACGCACCGCAAGCCCGCTCTTCCCGATCAGCGGATCGGCGCGCGCGTGATCGGCGCCGGAGAGCAGGGCGGCACTCCTCCGATGCCCCGCACGGTGCGTCTGGCGCTCCGGATGCTCCCGCCGGGCGAGCTCCGCGAGCGGTATGCCGAGCAGTGGGCCGCTGACCTCCGCGACGCCGACGACGCCGGGATCCCGCGTCGCTCGATCGCAGTGGGCGCGCTTCGCTTCGCCCTGCTCGCGCGGGCGGGGTCGATCGGCGCCGACCCGCTGGAGCTCGATCGGCAGTCGTGGCGCCGCGCACGATGGGCAGCCGCGTTCATCGGAACCGCGGCTCTGGGCTCGACGGTCGGCTTCATCGGCATCGGCGGCCTTGCCGGTGTCGACGACGTGGCCACCGAGGCGCCGGCCCTCCTCCCAGTGGTCGTTGCGCCTGCCCTGATCTCGCTCGTGAGCGCCGTCGTCGGTGTGGCCCTGCTGGTCCTGGCGGCGACACGGCGGCCCCGCATCCGCTTCGGTTCGGTGCTGGTCGTTCTCGCGCTGTCCGTCGGCGTGCTGCTGGTCGCGGTGTGGCCGGTGCAGTCGGCGATCGTGCCCAGCACCGAACCGCTGCTGTACGGCCTCGGCCTGCTCGCGCTCGTTGTGGGGTCGGTGACCGCATTCATCGCGTGGGAGGTCACGCCTCGACCCCGGGAGACCCTCGCCCTCGCCCGGGCCCCTCGCATGACCCGGCCATCCTCGTCCACGATCGTGGCGGGGGGCGTCGTCGCGCTTCTTGCCGCGGTCGGCTTCGGCGCGGTCGAGGGTCTCGTGTGGGGGCCGCTCGATCAGACGGACAACGCCCTCACGATCGAGGAGCTGTACGCGGCACTTCTGCCGAGCGAGGTGATTTCCGCGATCATCGTGGTTGCGGTCTGGGCGGTCGGTGGCGTGATCCTCGCCGTCATCCTTCTGGCCGTGCAGCTGTGGATGCGACGACGGGGCACGCCGGAACCCGCTCGGCTCGCTGTCGTCGCGCCGATGGCGCTGCTCGCCCTGGGATTCGTCGTGCTGGGCCAGGGCTTCGCCACCTTCGGAATCGGCATGGCGATCGCCGACACGCTGCCGCCGTACACGGGGTCACGTTCGCTCGCCTGGACGGTCTACGCCGCGCTGGGTGCGACCGTGGGGTTGATCGGGGCATTCCTCGCTCTCGCCCCCCGCCATCGCCGCGCACCGGATGGCCTGAGCCTGGCGGCACTCGGCCGCCTGGCCTAGATGTAACGACCCGTGAGGTTGTGAACGCGGCAAGCGGGCGTGTGACCGTCGAGGGCGCTGTGGGGTCGTCGGCGATTGTGTATTCCTCGAGCCAGTCAGCGTAGGTCGCTGATCGGGCCTCGTTGGAGGTGTAGTTCGCTGCGTAAGCCCATTCGGCGGCCAGTGTGCGGTTGAAGCGCTCGACCTTGCCGTTGGTTTGCGGTCGATAGGGGCGGGTGCGGATGTGTCGGGCCTGTCCGACAGCGGCGGCGAAGTCACGGGATCGGTAGCAGGCGCCGTTATCGGTCATGACCGCCTTGACCTCGAAGCCGGCATCGGCGAAGAACTGGCGAGCACGAACCCAGAACGCGGCCGCGGTCTCTTTGCGCTCATCCGGAAGTTCTTCGGAATAGGCCAACCTTGTGCATCCATCGACGGCGTGATGCAGGAACGTGTAGCCGCGCGATGACGAGGCTCCGCGTCGGCCAGCGCGATCCCGGGCAGCACCGGCACGACGGTCTTGGGGTGACCCGCGACCATGAACATGCCACCCTCCACCGTCCGGGATACGACCGAGCTTCTTGATGTCAACGTGGACGATGTCCCCAGGGGCAGCCGCTTCGAACCGGACCGGTTGCTGCTTCCGAATCGGCAAGCCGGTGTTGCGGTCCAGGTGCGACAGCCGAGGCATTCGATAGCGGGCCAGCACTCGACCGACCGTCGAGGGGTTGAGCCCCAGATGCCACGCGATCCGACGCGCATCCCAGCGGCGCGTGAATCGCAACGCAATGATCCGTCGCTCCGTGCGCTGACTGAGGCGTCGGGGCGAGTGACGGGGTCGCGAGCTGCGGTCGGTCATTGGCTGGCCTGCTCGATATCGATCGGCCCACTTCTTCGCTGTTGCTGGCGAGCATTGAAACCGCTCCCCGACTCGAGCAAGACTCCACCCGTCGATGACGACGGCGCGAGCGACACGCAGACGCCCTTTCGGTGTCAGATCGGCATTAGCGTGAACCACGAAGACCTCCGGTCTCGATGAGAGTTGTCAGATACCCACATCGTTCCGGAGGTCTTCGCTACTTCACACGTTCACAACGTCCCGGGTCGTTACACCTAGAGGCCGGGCGCGGTCATCTTCAGCACGTCGAGCGCGCTGTCGAGCTGCTCGAGCGTGACCTCGCCGCGCTCCACGAAGCCGAGGTCGATGACGGCCTCGCGAATGGTCAGGCCCTTCTCCACCGAGTGCTTCGCGATCTTCGCCGCCGCCTCGTAGCCGATGACCCTGTTGAGCGGGGTGACGATCGAGGGCGAGCTCTCGGCGAGGGCGCGGGCGCGGTCGAGGTTGGCCTCGAGGCCGACGACGGTCTTGTCGGCGAGCACGCGGGTCGAGTTCGCCAGCAGGCGGATCGACTCGAGAAGCGCAGTGCCCATGACGGGGATCGCCACGTTGAGCTCGAACGAGCCCGAGGCGCCCGCCCAGGCGACGGTCGCGTCGTTGCCGATGACGCGCGCGCACACCATGAGCACGGCCTCGGGCACGACCGGGTTGACCTTGCCGGGCATGATCGACGAGCCCGGCTGCAGGTCGGGGATGTGCAGCTCGGCGAGGCCCGTGTTGGGGCCCGAGCCCATCCAGCGGATGTCGTTGCAGATCTTGGTCAGCGAGACGGCGAGCACGCGCAGCGCGCCCGAGGCCTCGACGAGGCCGTCGCGCGCGCCCTGCGCCTCGAAGTGGTCGAGCGCCTCGGTGATCGGCAGGCCGGTGGTCGCGGCGAGCTCGGCGATGACCTTCTGCGAGAAGCCGAGCGGGGTGTTGATGCCGGTGCCGGTGGCGGTGCCGCCGAGCGGCACCTCGGCGACGCGCTCGATGGTCGACTGCACGCGGGCGATGCCGAGGCGGATCTGCCGCGCGTAGCCGGCGAACTCCTGCCCGAGGGTGACCGGGGTGGCGTCCATGAGGTGGGTGCGGCCGGCCTTGACGGCGGTCTTCCACAGCGCGGCCTTCTCCTCCAGGGCGCCGGCGAGGTGCTCGAGCGCGGGGATCAGGTCGTGCAGCAGCGCGGCGGTGACGGCGAGGTGCACCGAGGTCGGGAAGACGTCGTTCGACGACTGGGAGGCGTTGACGTGGTCGTTCGGGTGCACCGCGAGGGCATCCGTCGACGCGAGGGTGGCGAGCACCTCGTTCATGTTCATGTTCGAGGAGGTGCCCGAACCGGTCTGGTAGGTGTCGACCGGGAACTGGTCGTGGTGGGCCCCGCCGATGATCTGGTCGGCGGCGGCGACGATCGCCTGCGAGCGCTCGGTGTCGAGGATGCCCAGCTCGGCGTTGACGATCGCGGCGGCGCGCTTGATCTGCGCGAGGGCGACGATCTGGCCGCTCTCGAGGCCGGTGCCCGAGATGGGGAAGTTCTCGACGGCGCGCTGCGTCTGCGCCCGGTAGAGGGCGCTGCGCGGAACGCGCACCTCGCCCATGGTGTCGTGCTCGATGCGGTACTCGGTCTCGGTGCTCACGGCGGTGTCCTTATGTCACGGATCGGTTGAGGGAGGGTCGCGGTGGCAGGCGGTCGGCTTCGGCGGGGCGGATGCCCGGCTAGAGCTGACCGACGACGACATCGGGCACGACCCGGCCTTCGCGCAGCCGGTAGTTCGCACCCACGATGGCCAGCGTACCCGCCGCGACCTCGTCGCTGATGAGCTCACTGGCCTCGAGCAGGGCGGCGACCGTGTCGCGCAGGTGCTCGCGGCCGACCTCCTGCGCGTCGATCGCGCCCGGGTCGGCGACGGTGGCGTCCGACTCCGAGCCCGGTGCGGCAGCCGCTGCGGCACGGCGCACGCGCTCGACGGCGGGCATGATCTGGTCGACGAGGCCGCGGATGTGCGCGGGCAGGGGCGGAGCATCCGAACTCACCGAGGTGATGGCGGCGGCCACGGCCCCGCATTCGTCGTGCCCGAGAACGAGGATCAGCGGCACCTTCAGCACGGCGACCGCGTACTCGAGCGAGCCGATGACGCTGTCGCTGATGACCTGGCCGGCGTTGCGCACGACGAAGAGGTCGCCCAGGCCCTTGTCGAAGATGATCTCGGCCGCGAGGCGCGAGTCGCTGCAGCCGAAGAGGGCGGCGTGCGGGGCCTGGAAGCGGGCGAGTTCCGTGCGCCGCTCGACGTCCTGCCGCGGATGCTCCGGCTCACCCGCGACGAACCGCGCGTTGCCCCGCTCCATCTCGCGCCAGACTTGGGCGGGCGTGCGACGGTCGGTCGGCATGAGGCTCCTGGGTGGACGCGGGGCGGGGTGCCTCTCGAGCGTAGTCCCGCGGGGCGCCGTCGGTGCGTTGCTCAGTCGGCCGGCAGCTCAGTCGGCGGGCAGTTCGGCGGCGACCGCCGTCGGTGCGTTGCTCAGTCGGCCGGCAGCTCAGTCGGCGGGCAGCTCGGCGGCGACCGCGGTGGCCAGCAGCTCAAGGTCGTCGTTGCTCGCCGTGCCGTAGAGCACGACGGTGCTGTCGGCGGTGCGGGTCACGAGCGCGACCTCGCGCAGGCCGATGCCGTCGACGCCGCGGCGGTCGTAGTACTGCCAGTCGCGCCCGGCGATCGTGACGGTCTCGCCCTCGCCGGGGTCGCGGAGGGCATCCCGTAGCCAGGTGCTCTCGTCGGTGAAGCCCTGCAGAACGGCCAGGAAAGTGTCGTCGGCGGTGATGAAGCCGATGGCCCACTCGTCGACGCCGGCGCTGCCGCCGAGTTCGGCGCGGTTGGCCTGCCAGGTGGGCGGCACGATGGGCGCGACGACGTCCGTGCCGAGGCTCGCCTCGGCTTCGGCGGCGGCCGCGAGGTGGTCGATCTCGAGCGGAACCGGGTCGGGGCGCACGACGACGAGCACGAGGAAGAGCACGATGCCGAGCGAGGCGACGAGCGAACCGATGAGGTTGCGCGTGGTCTGGTTCGCGCGTCGCTTGCGCCTCGCCTCAGCGACGCGGTCGGCCTTCTGCTCGGGGGTTTCCGTGCCGGGCTCGAACGAGCCGCTCGTGGGGTCGTTCATGCGGGTCAGCCCTCCGCGGCGGCGCGCGCCGCGTCGAGGCGCTCCTTGGCGCCGATCAGCCACTCCTCGCATCGGCGGGCGAGGGCCTCGCCGCGCTCCCACAGTGCGATCGACTGCTCGAGCGTGGCGCCGCCCTGCTCGAGCTCGGTGACGACGCGCACGAGTTCGTCGCGCGCCTGCTCGTAGCTGAGAGCGGCGATGTCGGCGTCTGAGGTCACGTCGTTCATGCTACGCAGGCCTTCCTTCGGGGGCGGTGGGAGACGGGGCGGTGGGAGACGGTTCGCGCGGGTCGGGCGCCGGGCCCTGCGCGGTGGCGGCGAGCCGGCCGTCGGCGAGCAGCAGGGTGAGGGCATCCCCGGCGGCGACGGCGGAGGCGGCGCGCACGACATCGCCGCCCGCGGTCTGCACGATGGCATAGCCGCGGTCGAGGGTGCGCTGCGGCGACAGCGCCCGCAGCTGCCCGCGCCGCTCATCGATCTCGAGGTGCGCGCGCTCGAGCAGCCGCGTGCTGAGCTCGGCGCCGCGGGCGACGAGGCGGGTCAGCTCGTCGGCGCGCGTGTCGGTGATCCACGCGGAGCCCGCGAGCACCGGCCGCGACCGGATGCTCGCGATGCGCTCGATCTCGGTGCCGATCAGCCCCGTCACGCGGGTCAGCAGCCGCGCGCGCGCCTGCTGCACGCGCGCGAGCTCGTCGCCGACGTCGGGCACGACGCGCTTGGCGGCGTCGGTGGGGGTCGAGGCGCGCAGGTCGGCGACCTCGTCGAGCAGGGGCCGGTCGTTCTCGTGGCCGATCGCGCTCACGAGCGGGGTCTCGCAGGCCGCGGCCGCGCGCACGAGGCTCTCGTCGCTGAACGGCAGCAGGTTCTGGAAGTCGCCGCCGCCCCGGGCGACGATGATGACGTCGACCTCGGGGTCAGCATCCAGTTGCCGGATCGCCGCCGTGACCTCGCTGACCGCGCGCTCACCCTGCACGGCGGCGTGCACGACCCGGAAGCGCACCGAGGGCCACCGCAGCTGGGCGTTGCGCAGCACGTCCTTCTCGGCGTCGCTGTCTTTGCCGGTCACGAGCCCGATGCATTGCGGCAGGAAGGGCAGCGGCTTCTTGCGCTCGGGCGCGAAGAGGCCCTCGGCGGCGAGGGCGGCGCGCAGGCGCTCGAGCCGCTCCAGCAGGTCGCCGAGGCCGACGCGGCGCATCTGCGACACCTGCATGGTGAGGGTGCCGCCCTTGACCCACCAGTTGGCCTTGACGAGCGCGGTGACGCGGTCGCCCTGGCCGAGCCCCTCGGGCAGCGAGGCGCGCACCGACGACCAGATGACGAACGACACCGTGGCGTCCTGCGCGACGTCTTTGAGCTTGCCGTAGACGTTGCCGCCCGAGATGCCCCACTGGGCGATCTCGCCCTCGACCCAGACCTGCCCGAGGCGGTCGATGTACTCCTTGAGCTTCGCCGACAGCTGGGCGACCGGCCAGGGGGAGTCGGGAGAGGACGGAGCGGGGGAGGAGGGGGCCGCGGGCGCATCCGTCACGGTGTGCCCTCCTTGCGTCGCGTGGTGTGCGTCGCCAGGGTAGTCGAGAGCGCCGACCCCGCGGCCTCGTTCTGCAAGGAGCCGCATGCGTACCGCCACCCCGCTCACCGTCGAGTCGTTGACGAAGGTCTACGGCGAGGTCACCGCCCTGCGCGACGTCTCCTTCACCGCCCAGCCCGGCCGCGTCACGGGCTTCCTCGGCCCGAACGGTGCCGGCAAGACCTCGACCTTGCGCATCCTGCTCGGGCTCAACCGCCCGACGGCGGGGCGGGCGCTCATCGACGGCCAGCGCTACCGCGAGCTCGATGCGCCCCTGCGCCGCGTCGGCGGCTCGCTGTCGAGCGACGTCTTCCACCCCGGCCGCAGCGGCCGCGACCACCTGGTGACGCTCGCGCTCGCCGCGGGCATCGACCGCGCTCGCGTTGACACGGTGCTCACCCAGGTCGGGCTCGCCGACGCCGGCCGCCGTCGCGTCGGCGGCTACTCGCTCGGCATGCGGCAGCGGCTGGGTCTCGCCGCGGCCCTGCTCGGTGACCCCGACGCGCTCGTGCTCGACGAGCCCATCAACGGCCTGGACCCCGACGGCATCCGCTGGATGCGCGGCCTGCTGCGCCACCTCGCCGACGAGGGCCGCACCGTGCTGCTCTCGAGCCACGTGCTGAGCGAGGTGCAGCAGACGGTCGACGATGTCGTGGTCATCCGTCACGGTCGCATCGCCTTCGACGGCCCGCTGGAGGCCCTCGAGGCAGGCAGCGCGCGGGTGCGTGTCGACGCCGCCGATCGTGACGCTCTGGCGGATGCCCTCCGCCGCGCCGGCGCCACCGTCGAGCCCGGCCCCGCGGGTCTGTCGGTGCTCGGCCTCGATGTCGCCCGTACGGGCGAGGTCGCCCTGGCCGCGGGCCTCGCGCTCACGCACCTCAGCGACGAGACCGACGGGCTCGAGTCGGTGTTCCTCGCGCTCACGGCGGATGAGGCTGAGGTCACCGCCGCCCCGGCCGACGCGCCCGGCGTCGCGACCAGCGCAGAGGGGAGCGCCGCATGAGCACCCTCACCGCCCTCGGCCGCGCAACGGCCGCCGAGCTCGCCAAGGTCTTCTCGCTGAAGTCGTGGTGGCTGCTCGGCCTCATCATGGTCGCCTACGTCGGCGTGACGGCCGCGGGCCTCGCGTTCTTCCTCAGCGACGCGGGCGCGCTGCTCGCCGGCGCGGCCGGAGGGGGAGCACCCGCCCCCGAGCTCGACCCCGTCGTCATCGCGAACCTCGTCTACAGCAGCGTCACGGCCGTGGGCCTCGTGATCCCGCTGCTGTTCGGCGCGCTCATCGTCACGACCGAGTACCGGCACGGCACGCTGACCCCGACGACGCTCGCGCAACCGCGCCGCGGCATCGTGCTCACCGCGAAGGCGATCGTCGCCGCGCTCATGGGCGCGCTGTACGGCGTGCTCGGCCTGATCGGCTCGGTCGGGCTCGGCGCTCCGGTGCTCGCGGCCCTCGGGGAAGACACCGCCCTGGGCGAACCCGAGGTCATCGGCGTGCTGCTGCGCACGCTCGTCGCCACCGCCCTCTGGTCGCTGCTCGGCCTCGGCCTCGGCGCCCTGCTCACCAGCCAGATCGCCGCGATCGTCATCGTGCTCGCCTTCACCCAGTTCGTCGAGCCGATCCTGCGGCTCGTCGCCGGCGTGTGGGAGTGGTCGGCACAGCTCGGCCGCTTCCTGCCGGGGTCGGCGACCGACGCGCTGGTCGGGGCGGGCATCCTGAGCTCGCTGAACGCGCTCGACCCCACGGTGCCGGTGGCGGCGGTGGATGCTCTCACCTGGTGGCAGGGAGGCCTCGTGCTCGGCGGCCTCGCCGCGGTGCTGCTCGTGGCCGCAGCCCTCACCACCGGACGGCGCGACGTGGAGTAGGCGAGAGGGTACGGCGAGAACACAGCGATGAGCAGGGTTCGCGCAGGCCACCCTCGTAGACTGACTCCGTGAGCACGATCACCAATGGCGCCCTCGGCACGACTCTGACGGCCCCCGTCATTCCGCAGCGGCGCGAGCGGCTGCGGCCGGTCGAGGTCGATGGTCCGAAGCGCGTGCTCCTCGCCGCCCCGCGCGGCTACTGCGCGGGCGTCGACCGAGCAGTGATCGCCGTCGAGAAGGCGCTCGAGCAGTACGGGGCGCCGGTGTACGTGCGCAAGCAGATCGTGCACAACGTGCACGTCGTGAGCGAGCTCGAGAAGCAGGGGGCGATCTTCGTCGACGAGGTCGACGAGGTGCCGCCCGGCTCGCACATCGTCTTCTCGGCGCACGGAGTGAGCCCCGCCGTCGTGCAGGGTGCGGCCGACCGCGACCTGCAGGCGATCGACGCCACCTGCCCGCTGGTGACGAAGGTGCACCGCGAAGCGGTGCGGTTCGCGAAGCAGGACTACCGCATCCTGCTCATCGGCCACGCCGGCCACGAAGAGGTCGAGGGAACGATGGGCCACGCGCCCGAGCGCACGATTCTCGTCAACGACCCCGACGAGGCCGACCGCATCGAGGTGCCCGAGACCGACGCGCTCATCTGGCTGTCGCAGACCACGCTGAGCGTCGACGAGACGATGGAGACCGTGCGGCGCCTGCGCGCGCGCTTCCCGCACCTGCAAGACCCGCCGAGCGACGACATCTGCTACGCCACGCAGAACCGCCAGGTCGCCATCAAGAAGGTCGCGCCCGAGGCCGACCTCGTGATCGTCGTCGGGTCGGCCAACAGCTCGAACAGCGTGCGCCTCGTCGAGGTGGCCCTCGAGTACGGCGCGAAGGCCGCCTACCGCGTCGACTACGCCAGCGAGATCAAGCAGGAGTGGTTCGAGGGTGTCGCCACCGTCGGCGTCACGAGCGGCGCGAGCGTGCCCGAGGTGCTCGTCGAGCAGGTGCTCGCCGACCTGCGCGACGCCGGCTTCGACGCGGTCTCCGAGGTCAAGACCGCGGAGGAGGACCTCCAGTTCTCGCTGCCGAAAGAGCTGCGCCGCGACGCGCAGGGCAACGTCGACGAACGGGCGCTCGGCGGGCGCATCCGCGACTGACCGGTCGAGACTGCGGGCGGAGACGGAGGCGGGCATGACCGTAACGGGCAATCGCCGATGACCGCCGTCGGGGTGCGCGGCGCTGGGCCTCGTCGCGTCGGGCTGCGCACCATCGGCCTGCCGCGGCCGGTCGCCGCCCGCGTCGTCGTGACCGGCCTGGCCACGACCCAGCGCGTGGTCGCCGCCATCGGCTCGCTGCTCGCCGCGGCGATCGTCGTCGACGCGCTCGTCGCGGTCGACGCGCTCGCGGCAGCCCCGCTGCTCGTCACGCCGTTCATCGGCGTCGGGATGCTCGCTCTCGTGCTGCTCTGGCGCCCGACCGTGCTCACCGCGGGGCTGTATCTGCTCGGCGGTGCCGTCTTCTCGGTCGCCGTGCCGGTGCTGATCCTGGATTCCGCCCCCGAGCTCGAATCCACCGGCCCGTACCTCTTCAACCGCATCGCGACCGCGCTCTGCCTGGTCGGTGCCATCGGCGGACGCGCCCTCAGCGGTGTTCTCTGGACGGCCCTGGCCTTCATCGTGGCGCAGGCGAGCGTGTCGATCGGGCTCACGCTCGCCGAGGCCACCGTGCGCACGGGTCTCGGCCCGCTCATCGTCGCTACCATCGCGGTTGCCGCCTACACGACCCTCGCAATCGCGCAGCGGCAGACCGAGCGCCGACTCGCGGTGCTGACGGCGACCGCGGCGGAGCAGTCGGAGGTCGACCGCCGCCGGTCGCTCGAGTTGCGCGCGGCCGCCGTCGTGCACGACACGATCCTCGCCGACCTCGCCCTCATCGCGCGGTCGCGCGGCCCGCTCGAGCCGCGCACCGCCGAGGTGCTCGACGAGCACCTGCAGACCCTCGCGAGCACGACCGTCGCCGACCCCGAGCCGGCCGCCCCGCGGTCGGGCAGCGCACTCGGCGCGGCGCTGCTCGAACTCGCGCGCGAGTACCAGTGGAGCGGTGTGCGGGTCGATGTGAGCGGCATCGAGCTGCTGCCCGAGTCGATGGCGTCGAGGGCCCGGCACGCCCTGCTCGGCGCCGCGCGCGCCGCCCTCGACAACGTCGTCGAGCACGCCGGCACCGACCGGGCCGAGCTCGTCGCCGGAGCACGGGGCGACGCGGTGTCGGTGCTCATCGTCGACGACGGGCGCGGGTTCGCCGCCGACGAGGTCGCCGAGGATCGCCTCGGCCTGCGCACCTCGGTGACGCAGCGCATCGAGCAGGTGGGCGGGTCGGTGCGCGTCTGGTCGGGCCCCGAGGGCACGACCGTCATGCTCACGGTGCCGCGGGGGGAGGGCGCGCGATGACCGCGGTCTCGTGGCGCCGTAGCCCCTGGGAGGCCGACCCGCTCAGCTGGTTCGTCTCCCCGAACCTGCCCCTCGCCAGCGCGGGGCTCGTGCTCGTCAACGGGGTGCTCGTTCTCGGGCCGGCCGGGCAGGCCGGCAGCCGGCCCCTGGTGCAGGCCGCGGCGCTCGCGCTCGCGGTGATCGCGCCGCTCTGGGTGCACGTGATGACGCGCCCGCGCCGTGGACCGCTCGGGGTCACCGAGGCGGCGGTCGGCGTGCTCTTCGCGGTCGCCGCCCTCGTGCTCTCGGCCGTCGGCTACATCGGCGAGCCCTTCGCCCTCGTGCTGTGGTGGGCGCCGCTGTCGGCGTCGCTGCTGCTGCTGGCGCTCGCCCCCTATCTGTCGGCGGCCCGCTTCGCCGCGCTGGGGTCGATTCCGCTGGTCGTCGGCGTGGTCATCACGCTGGGCTACGTCGTGCCCGACGACCCGACCTGGCCCCCCTTCTCGACCGTGGTCATCACCGTGTTCCCGTTGCTGATCGGGCTGCTCGGCGGGGTCGTGATGATCCGCTCCATCACGTTCAGCATCGCCCGCTGGAACGAGCGGCCGCTCGACCTGCCCGTGGTCGACGGCGCGACCGACGCCGAGATGGTGCGGGCGGTCGACGCCGCGACGACCGAGCGGATCGCCGCCGCCCGAGCGGTGATCGCGAGCGTGCTCGAGCGCGGCGAGGTCACCCCGGGCGACGCTGTGCGCGCCGCGGCGATCGCTGAGCGGCTGCGCGCCGAGCTGACCGGGGAGGTCGACCGCACCTGGCTCGAGCGGGTCGCCGAGGGTCGCGCCGTCACCATCGACGACCCCGAGCGGCTCGTCGAGCAGCTCGACCTCGCCCAGCGCACCGCCGTTCGCGCGCTTCTGGATGCCCTCCTGGGCAGCACGGAGGCGCCGGCCGGCTCGGCGCGGGTCGAGCTGCGCCGCACCGAGGCCGGATCGATCGCCGTGGCCCTGCGCATCCGCAGCGCCCTGCCGGAGGGGCGGCGCGAGACCTTCCTCGCTCCCTACTACGTGACCCTGCAGTCGACGGTCGACAACCTGCGCTGGCGCACCGGCGCGGTCACCGCCGTCGAGTTCGAGGTGCGCGGCGGCGCGAGCCGCCCGGCCCGCGTGCAGCGCACCCCCGAGCCGGGAACGCCCGGCGGCCCGGTCGCCCGCTAACTAGCGGCCCGAGTGTCCGGCCGAGCCGAGCTGTTGGGTCGCCTCGACGACGCGCTTGGCCATCGCCGACTCGGCGAGCTTGCCCCAGGCGCGCGGGTCGTAGATCTTCTTGTTGCCGACCTCGCCGTCGACTTTGAGGAAGCCGTCGTAGTTCTTCAGCACCGTGTCGGCCACCGAGCGGCTGAACGCGTACTGCGTGTCGGTGTCGATGTTCATCTTGATCACGCCGTTCTTGACGGCGGTCGCGATCTCGTCATCGGTCGAGCCCGAGCCGCCGTGGAAGACGAGGTCGAGCGGGAGGGCATCCGTGCCGTACTTCGCGGCGATGCCGGCCTGGATCTCGGCGAGAAGCTCGGGGCGCAGCTTCACGTTGCCCGGCTTGTAGACGCCGTGCACGTTGCCGAAGGTGAGGGCGGCCATGTAGCGGCCGTTTTCGCCGAGACCGAGCGCCTCGACGGCCTGCTCGACGTCGCCGAGGGTCGTGTAGAGGGCGTCGTTCGAGCCCTCGTGCTGCACGCCGTCTTCCTCGCCGCCGACGACGCCGATCTCGACCTCCAGGATGGCGTTGATGTTCTTCATGCGGGGCAGCAGCTCACGCGCGATCTCGATGTTCTCGGCGAGCGGCACGGCCGAGCCGTCCCACATGTGGGACTGGAAGATCGGGTTGCGGCCCGCCTTCACCTCGGCCTCGCTCGCGGCGATGAGCGGCATGACGAAGCCGTCGAGCGCGTCCTTCGGGCAGTGGTCGGTGTGCAGGGCGACCGTGATCGGGTAGTTCTTGGCGACCTCGGTGGCGAAGGCGGCGAAGGCGAGGGCGCCTGAGGCGCGGGCCTTCACGCTCTGGCCGGCGAAGTAGTCGGCGCCACCGGTCGTGACCTGCAGGATGCCGTCGGAGCCGGCTTCGGTCAGACCCTGCAGCACGGCGTTGATCGTCGACGACGACGACACGTTGATGGCGGGGTAGGCGAACCCGCCCTTCTTGGCCTTGTCGAGCATCTCGGCGTACTGCTCGGGGGTGGCGACGGGCATGGTTCTCCTCCTGCTGGGGGTGTGGTGGACGCGGTGTCGAGTCTAGCCAGCGGCCGTCGCCCCGATACTCTGGTCGTGCGCTGACCTACCACCCGGCGCGTCCTGCTGAACGTTCTATCGAGCATCCCGTCATCGACGAGGGAAAGGACGCCACCCGTGGTGACCACCGAGACCGGAACCCTGTTCCTGCACCCCGACCGCAACCTCGCCATGGAGCTCGTGCGGGCCACCGAGGCCGCGGCCATCCGCTCGGCGCCGTTCATCGGCAAGGGCGACAAGCTCGCCGCCGACGGGGCGGCCGTGGATGCGATGCGCAAGTTCCTCGGAACGGTCAACTTCAGCGGGGTCGTCGTCATCGGCGAGGGCGAGAAGGACAACGCCCCGATGCTGTTCAACGGCGAGCAGGTGGGCACGGGCAACGGGCCGATGTGCGACATCGCCGTCGACCCGATCGACGGCACCTCGCTCACCGCCGCGGGCCGCAGCCACGCGATCTCGATGATCGCCGTCGCCGACCGCGGCACCATGCTCGACGCCTCGAGCGTGTTCTACATGGAGAAGATGGTCGCCGGGCACGAGGGCATCGGGGTGCTCGACATCCGCCAGCCGATCGGCGAGAACATCCGCGCGCTCGCCGCCGCGAAGGGCAAGCCGGTCGAAGACCTGCGCGTGGCCGTGCTCGACCGCCCGCGGCACGAGCAGCTCATCGCCGACATCCGCGCCACCGGGGCCGGCACGCGGCTCATCCTCGACGGCGACGTCGCCGCGGGCATCAACGCCGCTCGCCACGACAGCCGCATCGACCTGGCCGTCGGCATCGGCGGCAGCCCCGAGGGCGTCGCCACCGCCTGCGCGGTGAAGGCGCTCGGCGGGTTCATCCAGGGCAGGCTCGCCCCCGGCAGTGATGCCGAGCGCGAGCGCGGTGCCGCCGCGGGCCTCAAGTTCGACCACGTCTACGAGGCGAACGAGCTGGTCAGCAGCGACAACACCTTCTTCGTCGCCACGGGCGTCACCGACGGCGAGCTCGTGCGCGGCGTGCGGCGCGAGGGCCGCATCATCACGACCGAGTCGATCGTGCTGCGCTCGCGCTCGGGCACCATCCGGCGCGTGACGGCCGACCACCTCGTCGACAAGTGGTTGGACCACTAGCCAGCGCTGGTCGCACGGCACCTGTTCGCTGAGGGCGGCACGCTCGGTGCGAGCATCCAGCGCTGACGGGTGAAGAATGAGCAGGCCATGCTCGCTTCTCTGCTCGGCCGCTATCTGCGGCCCTACGTCGGCCTGATCGTCGGCGTCATCGTCTTCCAGCTCGCGCAGTCGATCGCCTCGCTGTTCCTGCCCGCGCTCAACGCCGACATCATCGACAACGGCATCGCCCGCGGTGACACCGGCTACATCCTGATGGTCGGGGCGGGGATGCTCGCCATCACCCTCGTGCAGATCGCCTGCGCCATCGCTGCCGTCTACGTCGGAGCCCGCGTCGCCATGGCGTTCGGCCGCGACCTGCGGCAGGCCGTGTTCGACCACGTCGGCACGTTCTCCGAGCGCGAGGTGACGCGCTTCGGCGCCCCCTCGCTCATCACGCGCACGACGAACGACGTGCAGCAGGTGCAGATGCTCGTGCTGATGACGAGCACGATGCTCGTGAGCGCGCCCATCCTCGCCATCGGTGGTGTCGTCATGGCGCTGCAGCAAGACCTCGCGCTGTCGCTCATCATGGCCGTGGCCATCCCCGTGCTGCTGCTCTCGGTCGGCGCGATCATCGTGCGGACGGTGCCGCTGTTCCGCGTCATGCAGGAGCGCATCGACACCGTCAATCGCGTACTGCGCGAGCAGCTCACCGGCATGCGGGTCGTGCGCGCCTTCGTGCGCGAGCGGCACGAGGTGGCGCGCTTCGCCGACGCGAACGCGCAGCTCACCGAGACCGCGCTGAAGTCGGGCCGGCTGTTCGCGCTCATGTTCCCGATCGTGCTGCTCGTGCTCAACGCCTCGAGCGTCGCCGTGCTGTGGTTCGGCGCCGGGCGCATCGAGAGCGGCGCGATGCAGGTCGGCGCGCTCACCGCCTTCCTCACCTACCTGATCCAGATCCTCATGGCCGTGCTCATGGCCACGTTCATCGCCGTGCTGCTGCCGCGGGCGGCCGTCTCGGCCGACCGCATCGGCGAGGTGCTCGCGACGCCCTCCTCGGTGGTGCTGCCGAGCAGCCCGGTGACCCCGCGCGACGCGAGCGGGCACGTCGAGCTGCGCGACGTGGTGTTCGCGTACCCCGGGGCGGAGCATCCGGTGCTCGACGGTGTCAGCCTCACCGCCACGCGCGGGCGCATGACCGCCATCATCGGCAGCACCGGCGCCGGCAAGACGACCCTCATCAGCCTGCTGCCGCGGCTCATCGACGTGACCGGAGGCGCCGTGCTCATCGACGGCGTCGACGTGCGCGAGCTCGAGCCCGAGCAGCTCTGGAGCCGCATCGGCCTCGTGCCGCAGCGCCCCTACCTGTTCTCGGGCACCATCGCCAGCAACCTGCGTTTCGGTAAGCCCGACGCCACCGACGACGAGCTGTGGGCGGCGCTCGAGACCGCGCAGGCCGCCGACTTCGTGCGCGCCATGCCCGACGGCCTCGACACCGCGGTGGCCCAGGGCGGCACGAGCGTGTCGGGTGGCCAGCGGCAGCGCCTCGCCATCGCGCGCGCCCTCGTGAAACGACCACCGATCTTCGTCTTCGACGACTCGTTCTCGGCCCTCGACACGGCGACGGATGCGCGCCTGCGCGCCGCGCTGCGCCGTGACGCCGCCGACGCCACCGTCATCGTGGTCGCCCAGCGCGTGGCCACCGTGCTCGACGCCGACGAGATCATCGTGCTCGAGCAGGGCCGCGTCGTCGGCCGTGGCACCCACGATGAGCTGCTCGCCTCGAGCGAGACGTATGCCGAGATCGTCAGCAGCCAGCAGCGGGTGGAGGTGGGGTCATGAGCGGCGCACCGGCCCGCCCCGCGGGCCCTCCCGGTGGAATGCGGCGCGGCCCCATGGGCGGCCCGATGGGCGGCGGCATCGGCCTGCCCGCCGAGAAGGCGGCGAGCTTCGGCCCGTCGGCCCGCCGACTGATCGGCCGGCTGCGCCCCGAGCTGCGGCTCGTCTGGGTGGTCATCGTGCTCGGCGTCGTCAGCGTCGTGCTCTCGGTCGTCGGGCCCGCCCTGCTCGGATTCGCGACCAACGTGATCATCGACGGGGTCTTCGGCGAGGGCGCCTTCGTGGGGGGTGCGGTCGACGCGAGCGCCGCATCCGGCATCGATACCGACCTGCTGCACCTGGTGCTCGGCGGCGTACTGCTGGTCTACGTCTTCTCGTCGGTGTTCGCCTGGCTGCAGGCCTACCTGCTGACCGGGGTCACCCAGCGCGTCGTCTACCGGCTGCGCGAGGAGGTGCAGCGCAAGCTCGACCGCCTGCCGCTGACCTACTTCGACCGCGTGCAGCGCGGCGAGGTGCTCAGCCGCGTCACCAACGACGTCGACAACATCGCTCAGACGCTGCAGCAGACCCTCAGCCAGCTGCTGACCTCGCTGCTCACGGTCATCGGCGTCATCGTGATGATGGTCGTGATCTCGCCGATCCTCGCCCTCGTCTCGCTCATCACCGTGCCGCTGACGCTCGTCATCACGGCGATGATCGCCAAGCGCTCGCAGCCGCTGTTCGCGGCGCAGTGGGCGCACACCGGCGAGCTCAACGGCCAGATCGAAGAGACCTTCACCGGCCATGCGCTCGTCAAGGTGTTCGGGCGGCAGCGGGAGGTCGCGCAGCGGTTCCGCGAGAAGAACGCGCAGCTGTTCGACGCGAGCTTCGGCGCCCAGTTCGTGAGCGGCATCATCATGCCCGCGATCATGTTCGTCGGAAACCTCGTCTACGTCGCCATCGCCGTCGTCGGCGGCCTGCTCGTCACGAGCGGCTCGATGACCATCGGCGGCGTGCAGGCGTTCATCCAATACTCGCGGCAGTTCACGCAGCCGCTCAGCCAGCTCGGCTCGATGGCGAACCTGCTGCAGTCGGGGGTGGCGAGCGCCGAGCGTGTGTTCGAGCTGCTCGACGCCGACGAGCAGAGCGCTGACCCGCATCCGGCGGCCACGCCGCAGACCGCGACCGGGCGCCTGGTGTTCGACGACGTGTCGTTCCGCTACGCCCCCGAGGTGCCGCTCATCGACGGGCTGTCGCTCACCGCCGAGCCGGGCCAGACGATCGCGATCGTCGGGCCGACCGGCGCCGGTAAGACCACCCTGGTCAACCTGATCATGCGGTTCTACGAGCTCGACGGCGGCCGCATCACGCTCGACGGCGTCGACATCGCCACGATGACGCGCGACGACTTGCGCTCGCGCATGGGCATGGTGCTGCAGGACACGTGGCTGTTCGCGGGCACCATCCGCGACAACATCGCCTACGGCCGACCGGATGCGTCGCTCGACGACATCGTCGCCGCGGCCCGCGCCACCAGCGTCGACCGGTTCGTCGGCGCCCTGCCCGACGGCTACGACACCGTGCTCGACGACGACGGGTCGAACCTCAGCGCGGGGGAGAAGCAGCTGCTGACGATCGCGCGGGCGTTCCTCGCGCAGCCGAGCGTGCTGATCCTCGACGAGGCGACCAGCTCGGTCGACACCCGCACCGAGGTGCTCGTGCAGCACGCCATGGCCGCCCTGCGCCGCGACCGCACGAGCTTCGTCATCGCGCACCGCCTGTCGACCATCCGCGACGCCGACCTGATCCTCGTGATGGAGGCGGGCCGCATCGTCGAGCAGGGAACGCACGAGCAGCTGCTCGCCGCCGGCGGCGCCTACGCCCGGCTGTACGAGGCGCAGTTCGCCGCGCCTCTGGGCGAGGCGTAGACCAGCACAGTGCGGCGTCCCTTGGCGACGCGTAACCGTTGCACGAACGACGACGGGGGCAGGGCCGCGCGGCCCTGCCCCCGTCGTGCAACCTCGGCTAGAGCAGGTTCGGGATCTTCTGCTCGGCGGCCGTGTTCGCCCGACGGAACCAGATGGTCACGAAGGTCGACACGATCACGATGAACAGCGAGTACAGCGCCGGAACGATCAGGATGAGCCCGACGTTCGGGTCATCGGCGAACGACGCGAGCACGATCGCGATCGCGAGCGGGCCGTTCTGGATGCCCGTCTCGAGCCCGATCGTGCGCGCATTCGCCGGGTGCAAGCGAATCGCCCGCGCGATGCCGTACGCGATGAAGATGCCGAACAGGCCGAGTCCGATCGCCACCAGGTAGGTCTGCCATGGCGTGCTCGCCAGCAGGTTCCAGTTGCGCGGCACCCAGGTGGCCATGAGGAACAGGATGAAGAACACCCCGACCAGGCCCCCGAGCAGCTCCATCACCGCGCCGACGTTGGCGCTGTAGCGGCGCAGGATCATGCCGAGGATGACGGGCAGCAGCAGCATCAGCACGAGCGTCGCCACGATGTTGGTGAACGGGATCGTCAGCTGCGAATCCTGGGTGAAGATGAACGAGCCGTAGATCGCCAGCGCGAGCGGCGTCATGAGAACCGCCCACAGGGTGGAGTTCGTCGTCATGATCACGCTCAGCGCGAGGTTGCCCTTCGAGAAGTACGTGAAGATGTTCGACGTCGTTCCGGCGGGCACCGCGCCCATCAGCAGGGCGCCGAACGCGACGGGGATCGCATAGGCCGGGTCGAGCTGGAACAGGAAGAGCATGATCAGTCCGAACGCCAGCAGCGGCATGATGCCGAACTGGGTGACGAAGCCGATGATCAGGCCCTGCGGGCGCTTCAGCGCGAGCTTGAAGTCGCGCGGGGTCAGCCCGGCGCCCAGGCCGAACATGATCACGAAGACCATGATCAGCAGCAGGGTCTGCTCGAAGTCGGTGACGACTTCGTCGGGGTTCACCTGCGTCTGCGTGACGAAGGTCTGCGTCGCAAGGTTCTGCGCGGAGACGATGGGCGACGTGATCACGACAGTTCCCTTCCCTGGGTCTCGATACTGGCGGTGGCGGAGGTGACCGCCTCGGCCCGCAGCTCGCGCCGCAGGATCTTGCCGATCGGACTCTTGGGCAGCTCGTCGACGAACCGCACCGACTTCGGCACCTTGTAGGCGGCGAGGGTCTCGCGGCAGTGCGCGAGCACCGCGGCCTCGGTCGGAGCATCCGTGCCGGCCACGATGTAGGCCCGCACCGCTTCGCCCGACTTGTCATCGGGAATGCCCACCACGCCGACCTCGAGAACGCCGGGCAGGGCGGCGATGCGCTCTTCGACCTCGTTCGGGTACACGTTGAAGCCGCTGACCAGGATCATGTCCTTCTTGCGGTCGACGATGGTGAAGAACCCGTCGGCGTCCATCTCGGCGATGTCGCCGGTGCGGAACCACCCGTCGACCACGTTCGCCGCGGTCTCGTCGGGTCGGTTCCAGTACCCGAGCATGACCTGCGGGCCCTTGGCGGCGATCTCACCCGGCGTGCCGGGGGCGACCTCGTTGCCGGCGTCGTCGATGCACTTCAGCTCGGTCGACGGCACGGGAATGCCGATCGTTCCGGGCTTCTCGTTCGGGCCGAAGGGGTTGAAGCTGAGCACGGGCGAGGTCTCGGTGAGTCCGTAGCCCTCGACGATCGGCGTGCCCGTGACCTCCTCCCAGCGCACGTTGACGGCTTCGTGCAGCGCCATGCCGCCCGCGGCCGAGGCGCGCAGGTGGCGCGGGGGGCTGTCGAGGAACCACCGCTCGTTGAGCAGCGCGTTGAACAGCGTGTTGACGCCGGTCACCCAGGTGATCTTGTAGTTCTCGAACGCCCGCTTGAGGTTGCTCGGCGGTCGCGGCGAGGGAATCAGGATGTTGCGCGCGCCGAGCTTGTAGAAGCCGAGCAGATTCACCGTGAAGGCGAAGATGTGGTAGAGCGGCAGGGCCGTCATCGCCACCTCGACACCGGGGCGCATGTACCCGCCGCACATCTGGATCATCTGCAGGGTGTTCGACACCAGGTTGCCGTGCGACAGCATGGCGCCCTTCGAGGCGCCGGTCGTGCCGCCGGTGTACTGCAGGGCGGCGACGGTGTCGTGCCCGATGCCGGCGAGGTAGCCGGGGAGGGCATCCGCCGACTTCTTCGCGCGCCCCGCGGAGAGCGCAGCCTGGAACGCGGTGTGCGGCACAGTCACCTTCGGCAGCGTGCGGTTCCAGACCTTCTGCACCATGCGGATGATGCCGGCGACGACGGGTGGGAAGAACTCGCTGATCTTGACGGTGACCACCGTTTCGATGCTCGTCTGGGGCAGCACCTCGGGCAGTCGGTCGGCGAACATGTCGATGACGACGAGCGCCTTCGCGCCGGAGTCGGTGAACTGGTGCACCATCTCGGTCGGCGTGTAGAGCGGGTTGGTGTTGACCAGAACGAGTCCGGCCTTGAACACGCCGAAGGCGACCACCGGGTAGGCGAGGCAGTTCGGCATCTGCACGGCGACGCGGTCGCCCTGTGCGAGGCCGACGACCTCGCGCAGGTAGGCCGCGAAGTCGTCCGACAGAGCGTCGACCTGCGCGTAGGTGAGCGAGCCGTTCATGCCGTTGGGCATGCACTGCGTGAACGCGATCGTGCTCGCGTACTCGTGGCCGGATGCGCGCACCATGTCGGGCAGGTGGGAGAAGGTCACCTCACCCAGGTCGGGCTCGACATCGTCGGCGTAGTGGGGAAGCCAGGGGCGTTGGGTCATCGTTGATCTTTCGCCGAAGGGGGCACCGTCGGCGGGAGCACCGACGATGGTGAAACGCATTTCATGATATCCCGCGTCACCCATTCGGCACGGAGGTCTGTCGGAGCCCTCCAAAGAGACTGGTGACGGCAGCGCCGTCAGAGGGCGTTCTGCAGCACCGCGATGATGTTGCCGGCGGGGTCGGTGCACCAGGCGATGTCGGGGCCCTGCCCGGCCTCGATGCCCCGCACGATGCCGCGCTCGTCGTGGTCGAAGCCGGGGTATCGCGTGAACGCGACACCGCGGGCGGCGAGCTCGTCGACGGCGGCGTCGATGTCGGCCACCTCGAGGTTCAGCACGGTGTAGGTCGCCGGCACGTGGTCGGGCTTCGGGTAGATGAGCGCCCAGCCGCCGCCGGGGAGGTCGAGCGAGAGCTGCCCCATGCCCTCCACGGTCACCTCGAGCCCGAGCGTCTCGCGGTAGAAGCGGTGGGCCGCCTCGATGTCGGGCACCGCGAAGCCGGCGAAGGCGAAGGTGTACTCGGGCATGGCCCGCACGCTACTCCGGTGCGGGGCCGTCGTCGAGGGCGCTGTCGAGGGCCTCCGTCAGCTCCGCGGCGGTGAGTTGCCGCGGCTGCTCCTCGATGATCCGCGGAGCGGGGATCACCTTCGACTCGTCGAGGTTCTCGAGCCGGCGGGCCGTGACCAGCACCCGGGTCTCGAGCGAGCTCGCGAACTGGTTGTAGGCCTTGACGCTGCGCTCGATCGCCCCGCCGAGGGCGTCGGCGTGCTCGGCGAGTTTCGCGACCCGCGCGTACAGCTCTTTCGAGAGGTCGAACAGCTGCTTCGCCTCGTCCGTCAGCACCTCCTGCTGCCAGGTGAAGGCGACCGTCTTCAGCACCGCCCAGAGGCTCACCGGGCTCGCGAGGGCGATGCGCTTGCTGAAGGCGTACTCGAGCAGCATCGGATCCTTCTCGAGCGCCGCCGCGAGCAGCGGCTCGTTCGGGATGAACGCGATCGTGAACTCGGGGCTCGCCTCCAGCCCCGTGAAGTAGTTCTTCGCCGACAGCTGGTCGACGTGCGCCTTGACGCGCTTCGCGTGCTCGGCGAGCAGGCCCGCCTTGCGCGCCTGCTCGGCCGGGTCGGCGGTCGCCGGGATCGCACTGGCCTCGATGTAGCTGTTGTAGGGCACCTTCGCGTCGACCGCGATCGCCTTGCCGCCCGGCAGCGTCAGCACCATGTCGGGGCGGCGCGCGCTGCCGTCGGCGTCGATCGACTGCTGGGTCAGGAAGTCGACACGGTTGATGAGGCCCGCCGACTCGACGAGCGACCGCAGCTGCGTCTCGCCCCACACGCCGCGGGTCGCATTGTTGCTGAGCGCGCTCGCGAGCTGCTCGGCCGTCGCGCGCAGGCGGTCCTCCGCCTCGGTCGCCGCACGCAGCTGCTGGCTGAGCTCGCCGTGCTGGCGGCTGCGCTGCTGCTCCAGCTCGTCGACCTTCTGCTGCATGGCGCGCAGGGTCTGGGCGACGGGCGCCAGCGCCTCGAGCACGCGGCCCTCCTGCTTCTCGCGCGACTCGCGCTCCGCATCCCGCTGCCGGGCGAGGGCGAGCTGCTCATCGAGGGCGATCGCGCGGGCTTCGGCCTGCGCGACCCGCACCTCGGCGGCGGTCAGCTGCTGCCGCAGCGCGTCGTGCTCGGCGGCGGCGACCCCGCCGCTCGTGCCGCGCCGCCCGACCAGCAGGCCGACGACGGCCCCGAGCAGTGCTCCGACGACGAGACCCAGCAGCAGCGGTGTGAGGAACTCCATGCGCCCAGTGTCTCAGCCGCCCCCGACACCCGCCGGTGTCACAAATCACGGAATGTCGGGGGCGCGACTGCCTGCGCATGCGGAGGCGCGGGTGTCGAGGCGGCCGAACTCCGTGATTTGTGACAGGGGCGGGCGGCCTACGCTGGGCGCATGACCGCTGGGCCCGAGCCGCACGAGGTGAGCGCCGACGACCTGCGCTACCTGCTCGCGGTCGCGCGCGTCGGGCGGCTCGTGGCGGCCGCCGCGCTGCTGGGGGTCGACCACACGACCGTGCGGCGGCGGCTCGACCGGCTCGAAGCCGCCCTCGGCGCGCGGCTGCTCGACCGCGGCGCCGACGGCTGGCAGCTGACCGAGACCGGCCGCGCAATCGTCGAGAAGGCCGCCCCGCTCGAGGGCATCGTCGAGCAGGTGGTCGCGGCGGCCTCGGGCGGCGACGCCGTGCGCGGCACCGTGCGGGTCGCGGCGCCCGAGGGCTTCGGCTCGCTCTTCGCGGCCCCGGCGCTCGCGCGGGTGCGGGCCGAGCATCCGGGAATCGCGCTCGAACTGGTCACCTCGACCCGCCCGCTGAGCCTGCGCGGCTCGGGCTTCGACCTCGCCGTCACGGTCGGCTCGCCGGCGGGCGCCCGCGTGCGCGCCGAGCTGCTCACCGAGTACGCGCTGCGGCTCTACGCCGCGCCGAGCTACCTGGCCGCCCGGCCGGCGATCCGCCGCCTGGCCGACCTCGAGGGGCACGACCTGGTCTTCTACGTGGATGCTCTGCTCACGGTGCGCGAACTCGACCTCGCCGCCGAGCTCGAGGGCATGCGGCTCGGGTTCGGCTCGACGAACGTGTTCGCCCAGCTCGAGGCGACGCGGGCCGGAGCGGGCATCGGCCTGCTGCATGCCTTCATGGGCGAGGGTGCGGCGGGCCTGACGCCGGTGCTGCCGCGCGAGGTCGACTTCCGGCTGCCGTTCATGCTCTCGACCCGGCCCGACAGCCCCGCGGTCGATGCCGTGGCGATCGTGCGCGACGCCCTGCGGGCCGAGGTCGCGTCGCGGCGGGGCGAGCTTCTGCCGCCGCGCTGAGCGGCGCGGGCGGCACGGCGGGCGCTATCTGCATAATCGCACATCCCCTGTGCGCCGATGTCGCTTGAACGCAGAGCGCGCAGACCCCAGACTGAGCACGAACCCCTCGAGAAGGAGCCCCCATGTCTGTTGTGCAGCACTGGGTCGGCGGCGCCGCGTTCGCCGGCGCATCCACCCGCACCGCCCCCGTCTACAACCCCGCCACCGGCGTCGCCCAGCGCGAGGTGCTGCTCGCCACGACGGCCGACGTCGACCACGCCGTCGCCACCGCAAAGGCCGCGTTCCCGGGCTGGTCGGGCACCTCGGTCGCGAAGCGCCAGGCGGTCATGTTCGCGTTCCGCGAGCAGCTCAACGCCCGCAAGGACGAGCTCGCGGCGATCCTCACCAACGAGCACGGCAAGGTGCTGAGCGACGCCGGCGGCGAGATCGCGCGCGGCCTCGAGGTCGTCGAGCTCGCGTGCAGCATCCCGCAGCTCATGAAGGGCGAGTACAGCGAGAACGTGTCGACCGGTGTCGACGTGTACTCGATCCGCCAGGCGCTCGGCGTGGTGGGCATCATCAGCCCCTTCAACTTCCCGGCCATGGTGCCGCTGTGGTTCTTCCCGCTCGCGATCGCGGCCGGCAACACGGTCGTGCTGAAGCCCTCGGAGAAGGACCCGTCGGCCGCCATCTGGATGGCCGAGCTGTTCAAGCAGTGCGGCCTGCCCGACGGCGTCTTCAACGTCGTCAACGGCGACAAGGAGAGCGTGGATGCTCTGCTCGAGCACCCCGACGTCGCGAGCATCTCGTTCGTCGGCTCGACGCCGATCGCCAAGTACATCTACGAGACGGCCTCGAAGCACGGCAAGCGCGTGCAGGCGCTCGGCGGCGCGAAGAACCACATGCTCGTGCTGCCCGACGCCGACCTCGACCTGGTCGCCGACTCGGCCGTCAACGCGGGCTTCGGCTCGGCCGGTGAGCGCTGCATGGCCATCTCGGTCGTCGTCGCCGTCGAGCCGGTCGCCGACGCACTCATCGAGAAGATCCAGTCGCGCATGGCCACGCTGAAGGTCGGCGACGGGACCCGCAACTGCGACATGGGCCCGCTCATCACCGACGTGCACCGCGACAAGGTCGCCAGCTACCTCGAGATCGCCGAGCAGGACGGCGCCGAGATCGTCGTCGACGGCCGCGGCATCGAGGTCGACGGCGATCCGAACGGCTTCTGGCTCGGCCCCACCCTGATCGACAAGGTGCCGACCAGCTCGAAGGTCTACACCGAGGAGATCTTCGGCCCGGTGCTGTCGGTCGTGCGCGTGAAGAGCTACGACGAGGGCCTCGCGCTCATCAACGGCTCGCAGTACGGCAACGGCACCGCGATCTTCACGAATGACGGCGGTGCCGCCCGGCGCTTCCAGAACGAGGTCACGGTGGGCATGGTCGGCATCAACGTGCCCATTCCCGTGCCGGTCGGCTACTACTCGTTCGGCGGCTGGAAGAACTCGCTGTTCGGTGACGCGAAGGCGTACGGCACGCAGGCGATCCCGTTCTTCACCCGCGAGAAGGCGATCACCTCGCGCTGGCTCGACCCGAGCCACGGCGGCATCAACCTGGGCTTCCCGCAGAACTAGCGGACAAGCCCCGAGCGCCCGTGAGCCCCAGATCTGGGGCTCACGGGCGCTTTGTGTTGCTCAAGCCGCCGTTTCGGAGTCAATCTGCGGGCGAAGGCGCGGCTGTGCGGAGTCCCACCGCCGAGCCGCAAAGGTATGATGTATCGCATGACCACGGCCGTTCATGCCCCGCTCGTGATGCACGACAGCATCGACGAGTACTTCGTCGCCCAGTACGCCCGCGACGGCTACGCGATTCTGCGCGGCGCGCTCACCCCCGCCGAGGTCGACGCCGTCAATGCCGAGGCCCTCCGAATCTGTCGAGCAGGGCTGAATCCGGTCGACGGCGCGGGCGACGCGGTGGCGGATGCTCACCCGGGCCAGTCCGACGCCGACGTGCTGCGGCAGTACCTCTGCATCCACCACCCGCACAAGATCAGCGACGTTGCCCGGCAGATCATGCGGCACCCTCGGATCGTCGACGGCCTCACGCGGGTGATCGGCCCGAACGTCAAGGCCATGCAGTCGATGCTGTTCATCAAGAGCGAGGGGAAGCCGGGGCAGGCCTGGCATCAGGACGAGCACTTCATCCCCACGCGCGACCGCTCGCTCGCCGGGGTCTGGATCGCCCTCGACGACGCGACGACCGACAACGGCTGCCTCTGGGTGCTGCCCGGCTCGCACGCGCGCGGCGTGCTCTACCCCGACCGCGAGCAGACCGACGAGCGCTTCGACTGCACCGACGAGGCCTACGGGTTCCCCTACACCGACGATGACGCGGTCGCCGTCGAGGTGCCGGCCGGCGCGGCGCTCTTCTTCAACGGCTACCTGCTGCACCGCTCGCTCGAGAACAGCGGCACGCACGGCTACCGGCGCGCGCTGGTGAACCACTACATGAGCGCCGAGTCGCTGCTGCCGTGGCAGAACAGCGAGGGGCGGTACTTCGCCGAGTACGACTTCCGCGACATCGTCATGGTGGCGGGGGAGGACCCCTACGCCTACAAGGGCCTGCGCGACCTCAGCGTTCCCGGTTCACGCGCCGACAAGTCGGGCGGCTGCGACCGCTGAAGCCGCATACTGTGTTGCGCTTCGTGACGCCGCGTGACGCCCCGTGACGCGCCGCGACGCCGTGTGACGGGCGGGGTCGACGGGGCGGGCATCCCCTCGTACCGTCGCCCTCATGACTCTTCTCACCGCACCCTCCGCCTCCCCGTCCGTTCCCGAGGTCAGCGCCGACGAGCGCGCGGCTCGACTCATCGAGGCGGGTTCCGCCTGGGGCGCGCGCATCGGCGCCGACCCGACCACCGCTCAGCTCACCTACCGTGTCAGCGGCGAGGGTGAGGGCTCGGTCGCCTCGAGCATCCGCGCCGGCAAGCACACGTTCCTCGTCGACGAGCCGGGCGCCCTCGCGGGCGACGACGTGGCCGCGAGCCCCGTCGAGTACGCGCTCGGGGCGCTCATCTCGTGCCAGATCGTCGTCTACCGCCTCTACGCGCAGGGGCTCGGCATCGAGGTCGACGACATCCGCATCGACGCCGAAGCCGATCTGGATGCGCGCCGCCTGTTCGGCATCGACGAGACCGTGCGGGCCGGCTTCAGCGACGTGCGGCTCACGATCACGATCACGGGCCCCGAGAGCGACGAGCGCTACCAGCAGCTGCGCGAAGTCGTCGACGCGCACTGCCCCGTGCTCGACCTGTTCGCCAACCCGACGCCCGTCAGCGCGGTCGTGCGCACGGCCTGAGCCGCCCGTTCTTGCGCGGCCCTAGGCCAGCGCGGCCGGCCGACGGTCGGCCGCCTCGGCCTCGGCCGCCACGCCGGTGCGCCCGACGGCCGTGCCGCATGCCCGCGCCAGGTCGGCCAGCTCGGTCACGTCGTGCCGCTTCGCCGCGTGCACGATGATCGCGGCGCACGCCTCGGCATCGGCGAGGGCGTCGTGGTGCGGGAAGTCCTCGAAGCCCGCGGCCATCGCCGCCACGGGCAGCCGGTACGAGTCGAGGTGGTACGTCCTACGGGCGACCCGCAGGCTGCACACGTACGACAGGCTCGGCACCGTGAGCCCGCTCGCCTGCTGCGCCGCGGTCAGCACGCCCATGTCGAACCCCGCGTTGTGGGCGGCGAGGGTGTCGCCGTCGACGAACTCCAGCAGAGCATCCACCTGATCGGCCCACAGGGGCGCGTCGACGATGTCGGCCGCCGTGATGCCGTGGATGCGGGTGTTCCACTCGAGCATGTCGTCGAAGCCGAACGGCGGGCGGATCAGCCAACTGGCCGTGTCGACGACGCGACCCTCGCGCACCTTCACGAGCCCGACCGAGCACGCCGAGGCCGCGTGGTTGTTGGCGGTCTCGAAGTCGATCGCGGTGAAGTCCAGCGGCACCCCTCGATGGTGGCACGGGCCGCCGACGCCGCCCTCCCGGCGCGCGGATGCGCGGGCTCGCGCGCGGGGGAGCGGATGCATGACGGCTCTAGCCTTGACGGGTGCACCTGCTCCGCCGCTACTCGCCCGCCGTGCTCGCCCAGCTGTTCTGGGCGATGAACTTCGTCGTCGGCGACCGCGTGATCGCCGAGTTCACCCCGCTCGAGCTCACCTTCTTCCGCTGGCTCGGGGCGTTCCCGATCCTGCTCGTCATCACGCTGTGGATCGAGCGCGACCAGCTCGACAAGTGGAAGCTCGCGGCGAAGGAGTGGTGGATCCACATCGTCCAGGCCGTGCTGGGCATGGTCGGGTACACCCTGCTGCTCTATGCAGCGCTCGACACCACCTCGGCGGTCAACGCGAGCGTGATCAGCGCCATCAACCCCGCGGTGATTGCGCTCGCGGCGGTCGTGGTGCTGGGGGAGCGCATCCGTCGCGGGGGTGTGCTCGGCATCGCGATCTCGTTCGTCGGCGTCGTCATCGTCGTGCTGCTCGGCGGCCCGGCCGGCCCCGCCGGGGTGACCGTCGCGATCGGCGACCTGCTGATCCTCGGCGCGATCCTCGCCTGGACGGCCTACGTGATCATCAGCCGCCGCATCCAGACCCCGCCGATCACGGCGACGACCGTGCAGGTCGGCATGAGCGCCCTCATGCTCGCTCCCGTCATGGCACTCGTGGGCATCCAGGCGCAGCCCTCGACCGAGGGCTGGTGGGGGCTCGCGATCATCATCGTCTTCCCGAGCGCGCTCGCGTACCTGCTCTGGAACGTCGCCGTCACCCAGCTCGGCCCCTCGCGCACGGGCGTCTTCCTGAACCTGCTGCCGGTGTTCACCGCGGTCATCGCGGTCGCGCTCGGCGACCAACTGACGATCTGGCAGGTGATCGGCGGCCTCATCGTGCTGGCCGGCGTGTACCTGACGACGCGGCCGGGGGCGACGATTCCGGGGCCCGTTCGGTCCGGGCCAGCGCTGTCCGCGTCGGATGCGGCTGCCGAGGCGCCCGCGCGGGAATAGTTCTGCATGCACACGCATTGACCCGAGCATGACGAAGCTGGGGTTCCTGTCGTTCGGCAACTGGATGGGTGTCGCCGGATCGCGCACGCGCTCGGGCGCCGATGCCCTGCTGCAGGGCATCGAGCTCGCGGTGGCGGCCGAGGAGGTCGGCGTCGACGGCGCGTACTACCGCGTGCACCACTTCGCCCAGAACCACTCCAACCCCTTCCCGATGATGGCGGCCGCGGCTGCTCGCACGAGCCGCATCGAGCTCGGCACCGGCGTCATCGACATGCGCTACGAGAACCCCTGGTCGCTCGCCGAGCAGGCGGGCGCGACCGACCTCATCAGCGGCGGCCGCCTGCAGCTCGGCATCAGCCGAGGGTCACCCGAGACGGTCGTCGACGGCTGGCGGTACTTCGGCTATGAGCCGGCCGACGGGCAGACGGATGCGGACATGGCCCGCGAGCACACCGACCTGTTCCGCCGCGCGATCGACGGCGAGGGCTTCGCGCCGGGCAACCCGCGCATGATCGGCACCGACCGCCCGCAGGCGGTCACCCCGCAGTCGGAGGGTCTATACGACCGCATCTGGTGGGGCGCCGGCACCCGCGCGACCGCCGTGTGGACGGCCGAGCAGGGCATGAACCTCATGAGCTCGACCCTGCTCACGGAGGACACCGGGGTTCCGTTCGATGAGCTGCAGGCCGAGCAGATCGCGATGTTCCGCGAGACCTGGGCGACCCGCGGCTGGACGCGGGAGCCCCGCGTGTCGGTCAGCAGGAGCATCCTGCCGATCATCGACGAAGAGACCGCCTACTACTTCGGCGTGCAGGCGCAGGGCGAGCAGCGCGACCAGGTCGGCATGCTCGATGGCGCGCGCTCGCGCTTCGGCCGCTCGTACATCGGCGAGCCCGACGTGATCGCCGCGGAGCTGGCGCGCGATCAGGCGGTGCGGGATGCGGACACCCTGCTCGTCACGGTGCCCAACCAGCTCGGCGTCGAGTTCAACGCCCGCATCCTCGAGGCGATCGTGCGCGACATCATGCCCGTGGTCGACGCGGAGGTCGTGCCCTCGCTCGCGTAGGGAGCGGTCGGGTCAGGCGGGGCGCACGCTGAGGGCGAGGCCGTCGGCGCGCGCCGTGTCGAGCGGGATGCCCGCGGCAAGCTCGGCCGCGGAGACTCGATGCTCGGCGCCGCTCCACTCGTCCCGCACGATCCACGCGTCGACCGCCGCCGATCCGCTCGCGTCGAGCGCGGGATGCCACCGCACGACCTGCCCGATCCCGACGTCGGAGACCGCGAAGGCGGCGAGCTGCGCGCCGTCGGGCCGGGGGCTGTAGGCGAGTCCGGTGACGCCGGCCGCCGAGCCCCACACCCCAGCGGGAGGGCCCGAGAGCACGGGTGGCACCGCGCGAGCATCCGTCGCCGCGGTGCGCCAGGCGCGGTAGATCTCGACACCGCGCGCGATCGTGTCGCGGTGCTCGGCGCTCCAGCCCGGCAGGTCGCCCATGAGGATCCAGGGGCCGCCCACGAGGTAGGGCGCGAGCTGCGCGCGCAACGGCAGGTGCGGCTCGTCGCCCATGTACTTGCTGGTCCACGACGACGGTAGGTACGTGCCGAGGCCGAGGGCCGCGAGCCGGTTCTCTTCTGACCGGCACCAGTCGTCGCCGATCGTCGTGTCGTGGTGGGCGATCATCTGGAGGTCGAGGGGCTTGCCGCCGTTCCAGCAGTTCTCGATGAGCAGGTGCGGGTGCCGCTCGCGCAGCGTCGCGAGCACGTGGTACCAGCCGCTCACGCCCGCCGCCTCGCCCGCGCCGGGGTCGTGGGTGTGGTGGTCGGCGTCGCAACGGCTGATCGTCTCGAAGTCATGCAGCAGCCAGTCGACGCCGTCGCGCACGAGGCGGTCGAGGCAGGCGAGCACGTGGTCGCGCGCGGGCTCGTGCCCGAGGCATAGCGAGTGGGTGCGGTGCGACACGATCTGCGGGCGGCCGTTCCAGGTGGCGAGCCAGTCGGGGTGCGCCGTCGCGACCGCCGAGTCGGGAGCCGCGTTGCCCGCGCCCACCCACAGCCCGAGCTTCATGCCGCGGTCGTGCGCGAGCGCGGCGATGCCGGCGACGCCGCCCGTGTAGCCGGCCTGGGCGTTCCAGTCGCCGACGTGGTCCTCCCAGCCCTTGTCGACCGTCACGACCTCGACGCCGAGGTCGGCGGCGACGTCGAAGAACGCCGTCACCCTCTGAGGGTCGATGTCAGTGCCGAAGCCCCAGGTGTCGGCGATGAGCGGCGGCGACATGTCGGCGGCGCGGTTCGGGATGCTCGCCGCGAGCAGCGCGCGCAGCCAGCCCTCGGCAGCCTCGTGGTCGCCGAGCCCGTGGCGCACGAGCAGGCCCGGGAGGGCATCCGTTGCCGGGAGCTCGGCGGGCCGGAAGGTCTGCCAGGGCAGGCGCGTCTGCACGGTGAGCCCGTGGTCGTCGGCGAGCAGGTCGAGCAGCACGCAGTCGCTGCGGTCGAGCGCCGTTGCGAGGGCGACCGGCCGGCCGTCGGCGTCGCGGCCGGCGGCGGTGCACCAGCCGGCGGCGTCCTGGTAACGCTCGTGCGGCTCGGGGGAGTGCCCGACCGTGCGGTAGAGCACGCCGTCGTGCCGCTCGCCCTCGGGGAAGTCGAAGGGGGTCAGGGTGCCGCGCACGTCGTCGTGGTTGAGCACGGCGGCGTCGGCGACCGAGTAGGCGCCGCTCACGAGGGTGCGCGGCCTGGCCGGGGTGACGGCGAGCTCGTCGATGCGGAAGCCGCGGAACTTCGCGTCCCACGTGAAGGGGTGCAGCACCCGCACGGTCACGTCGTGCCAGTCGTCGAGCCGCAGGCGGGCGGCGATCGTGTCGCCGGGCAGCGCGCCGATGCGATCTCCGGAGTGGGCAGGACGCTCGGGGTGCGCGACGATGCGCTCGAAGCCGTGGGGCATGAGTTAGATCATACCTTTGAGGGTGCTCGGCCGCGGTGGCGAATGTTCTGCTGAGCCAATGTGCCTCCCGCGGCACGTGCCGCGAGAGGCACATTGGCTCCAGAGGAAAGGCCCCTGGGCTGATCGCGGCTCAGCGGCCCGCAGCGTAGCCCTGGTGGCCCCGCGAGTTGGCCGCGGCGAACATCCACCCTCGATCGGGGTCGATGCCGACGGCACTGAGGCGGCCGAGGCTCCACGGGCCCATGACGGTGACGGCGTGCCCGCGGGCCCGCAGCTCGTCGATCACCGCGTCGCCGAGTCGCGACTCGACCGTCAGCGACGCGGTCTGCACGGTGCGCGGCTCGAACGAGGCGACCATGGCGTCGGTGTGGAACATGGGCGCATCGATCGCCTGCTGCGGCTCGTAGCCGCCGACGATACGGCGCAGCAGGTAGAGCAGTTGCCACTGGTCCTGCTGGTCGCCGCCCGGCGTGCCGAGCGCCTCGACCACGCGCCCCTCGCGCGCGAGAATCGTCGGCGACAGCGTGCTGCGGGGGCGGATGCCCGGCTCGAGCGCCGACGGAGACGCGGCGTCGAGCCACATCATCTGCAGGCGCGTGCCCAGGGAGAAGCCGAGCGCGGGGATCGTCGGCGACGACTGCAGCCAGCCGCCCGACGGCGTCGCCGAGATCAGCGTGCCGTGGCAGTCGACGACGTCGAGGTGGCAGGTGTCGCCGCGCTGACGCCCCGCGCGGTCGAGCGTCGGCTCGCCCGAGCCCGGCAGGGGAGCGGCGGCGGTGCCCGCCTCGCGCACCGGCGGCATCCAGGGCTCGCGCCCGCCGGGGCGACCGGGTCTCACCTCGCGTGAGGCGGTCTCGCCGATGAGGGCGGCACGCTCGGCGGCGTAGGCCGGGTCGAGCAGGTCGGCGAGCAGTGAGGCGGGGTCGATCCTGCGCGCGACGAGTGCAGCGGGGTCGGCGAACCAGGCGTCGCGATCCGCGAGCGCGAGCTTGAGCGCCTCGGTGATCGTGTGCACGCCGAGCGCCGTCGAGGGGTCGAGCCCCACGTCGCCCCGCTCGGCAGCGACCGCGTCGAGAATCGCGAGCGACTGCAGCAGGGCCGGCCCCTGCGTCCACAGACCGGCCTTGAGCACCTGCACGCCGCGGAAGGTCAGCGACGCCGGCTCCTCCTCGGCGGGCGCGTACGCCACGAGGTCGGCGGCCGTCAGCACGCCGGGCAGCTCGCCGCCGATCGAGTGCCGCACGGGCGTCCCCACGAACTCTTCGACCGCCTCGCCCACGACCTGCGTCCAAAGCGTGATGGCCGCGTGCACGCGGGCCTCGCGTGTGCCGGCGGGGTCGCCCGCAGCCGTGAGGCGCTCGAGCAGGGCGGCCCAGGGGGCGTTGGTGATCATGTCGCCGGGCTCCGGGATGCGGCCGGAGGGCATCCACTGCGCCGCGGACGTCGGCCAGTGCTGCTTGAACAGCGGCGCGACCGCGCGGATCGTGCGCACCACGTTCTCGTGCACGGGGTGCCCGTCGCGCGCGTAGCCGATCGCCGGGGCGAGCACGTCGCGCAGCTCCCAGGTGCCGCGCGTCGCCAGCAGGTGCAGCCAGGCGACGACCGAGCCGGGCACGGCGGCGGCGAGCGGCCCCGCGCCCGGGATCTCGTCGAGCCCCAGCCCGCGGTAGTGCTCGATGGTCGCTGCGGCAGGGGCGGCGCCCTGACCGGCGAGCACGAACGGATGCTCTCCCGCGGGCGCCACGATCGCCGTCAGGTCTCCGCCCGGTCCGTTGAGGTGCGGCTCGACGACGTGCAGCACGAACGCTGCGGCGACGGCGGCGTCGACGGCGGTGCCGCCGCGCTCGAGCACCGACTGCGCGGTCGCGGTCGCGAGCCAGTGCGTGCTCGCCGCCATGCCGAACGTGCCGCGCAGCTCGGGGCGGGTGCGGTCGGCGGGCGGCGAAGTGAAGTCGGCGGAGGCGGTGGAGCTCATGCCCCCACGCTAGCCACGCCCGCTCCACCCACCCGCCCGCCGTCCCGCCGGTAGGCTGGTCCCTCGTGGCTCTCACTATCGGCATCGTCGGCCTGCCCAACGTCGGCAAGTCCACCCTCTTCAACGCGCTCACGCAGAACGACGTGCTCGCCGCGAACTACCCGTTCGCGACGATCGAGCCCAACGTGGGCGTCGTCGAGCTGCCCGACCCGCGGCTGAAGGTGCTCGCGGGCATCTTCGGCAGTGAGCGCATCCTGCCCGCCACGGTGTCGTTCGTCGACATCGCGGGCATCGTGAAGGGCGCGAGCGAGGGCGAGGGCCTGGGCAACCAGTTCCTGGCGAACATCCGCGAGTCCGACGCGATCGCGCAGGTGGTGCGCGCCTTCACCGACAGCGACGTCGTGCATGTCGCAGGCCAGGTCGACCCGGCCAGCGACATGGAGACGATCAACACCGAGCTGATGCTTGCCGACCTGCAGACGCTCGAGAAGGCGATCGTGCGGTACGAGAAGGAGGTCAAGGGCAAGAAGGTCGACCCCGCCGTGCTGCAGACGGCGCTGGATGCTCGCGCCCTGCTCGAGGCCGGCACCACCCTCTCCTCCGCGGGTTTCGACGCCTCGCCGATCCGCGAGCTCGGCCTGCTGAGCGCGAAGCCGTTCATCTACGTGTTCAACGTCGACGAGGGCGTGCTCGGCGACGCGGGCCGCATGGCCGAGCTGGCGGCGATGGTAGCCCCCGCCAAGGCTGTCTTCCTCGACGCGAAGATCGAGAGCGAACTCATCGGCCTCGACCCGGAGGACGCTGCCGAGCTGCTGGCCTCGACCGGCCAGACCGAGAGCGGCCTCGACCAGCTGGCCCGCATTGGCTTCGACACGCTCGGCCTGCAGACGTATCTGACGGCCGGCCCGAAGGAGTCGCGCGCCTGGACGATCGGCAAGGGCTGGAAGGCCCCGCAGGCCGCCGGCGTGATCCACACCGACTTCGAGAAGGGCTTCATCAAGGCCGAGGTCATCGGCTTCGACGACCTCGTCGAGTGCGGCTCGGTCGCCGAGGCCCGCGCGCGCGGCAAGGCGCGCATCGAGGGCAAGGACTACGTCATGCAGGACGGCGACGTGGTCGAGTTCCGCTTCAACGTGTAGCAGAGGATGAGCCTGCGCGATCGCTTCGACGACCGCTCGATGCTGCTGGCCGACCTGCTCTTCGAGTACGACCTTCTCGGGGTCTACGACGACGCAGACATTCGCCCGGATGACGACGAGGAGTACGACGACCTCGTCAGCACTCTGCGTGACGGTCTCGATGGCGGCCTGTCGTCTGCGGAGCTGAGTGAGGTGTTCGCAGCGGCGCTTCGCTCGCACTACGGACTGGACAGGGCGACCGCGGCGGATGAGTTGCCATTCATCGAGCGAGTCCACGCCCGCTGGCACCAGACTGCATAGTCCTCTGCTGCAATGTGCCTCTCGCGGCACGTGCCGCGAGAGGCACATTGCAACAGCGCGATTCGGCACCGCGGTGAGGGCGAGGTGTCCACGCACACCCGAGTACGAGTAGGCATGGCACAGCGCATCATCTGGTGCTAATCTGCGTGCATGAGAACGACGGTCACGCTCGACGACGACCTGCTCGCGAAGGCGGCTGAGCTGAGCGGGACGACCGAGCGCACTGCGCTGCTCCGCGAGGGTCTCACCGCGCTGATCGAGCGCGAGAGCGCTCGTCGACTCGCTCTTCTCGGCGGCAGCGACCCGTCGGCGAGCGCGGCACCGCGGCATCGCGACGTCGCCTGAGTCGTGATCGTCGTCGACACGTCGATCTGGATCGACCACCTCCACCACTCAGAGCCAGCCCTGGTCGATGCGCTCGGTCGCGGCGCCGTGCTGCAGCACCCCATGGTTATCGGAGAGCTCTCACTCGGGACCCTGCGCGACCGCGACACCGTGCTGGGGATGCTCGCGAACCTGCCAGCGTCACCGGTGGCCAGCCACGGCGAGGTCGCGCGGTTCGTCGATGCGCACGAGCTGTATGGCCAGGGGTTGAGCCTCGTCGACGTTCACCTGCTCGCCTCGGTCACGCTGGCGCCGGGGGCGACCCTCTGGACTCGAGATAAGAGGTTGCAGCGCGCGGCCGAGCGACGTGGTCGCTCACACGGCAGCTAGGACGCGAGCTCCTCGCGCAGACGCGGCTCGACCCGGTGCTCCGGGCGCACGCCCGACTTGTCGGCGTAGAACGCGCGGATCACGGTCATGTCGGCAGCGACATCCCCCGTCAGCTCGATCGTCGGCCCGAGGCCGGTCGTCATCGTGGTGCGGTCGACGTAACCGAGCGTGACGGGCAGGCCCGCCTCGCGCGCGATGCGGTAGAAGCCCGACTTCCAGTGCGTGTGGCCCTTGCGGGTGCCGTCGGGGGTGACGACGAGGCCGAAGATCTCTCCGGCGCGGATGCGCTCCAGCACCTCCCCGACGACCGCAGCCGGCGACTCGCGGTCGACGGGGATGCCGCCGAGGCCGCGCATGATCGGCCCCCGCCAGCCGCGGAACAAGCTCTTCTTGCCGAGCCAGCGGAAGCGCATGTCGAGCTTCCACGCGATGCCGAGCATGAACACGAAATCCCAGTTCGACGTGTGCGGGGCACCGATGAGCACCGTCGGGCGGTCGGGGGCCGGCTCGCTCACCAGTCTCCAGCGGCTGAACGTCCAGAAGATGCGCGCGACGAAGCGACGGAAGACCATGCGACAACAGTACGTCGGCGCTGCCCGGGGGTCGGAACGGACGAGAACGCTCTGCCGGGCTACGCCCGCGCGGGCGCGGCGAAGCGCGTGCGGTAGCTCTGCACGAGGCTCCGCATCCCGATGCCGCAGACGCCGACGAGCTCGTCGCCGCGGTAGTACTCGAGCACGCACTCGTCGTCGAGCGCGCCCGCGACGAGCTCGCTGCGGTCGGCGAGGTACGTCATGCCGAAGGCGAGAACGTGGGCGTCGTATTGGTCGCTCCAGAACGAGGGCAGCGGGGCGAAGCCCTCGGCGACGAGCGGTGCGCAGTCTTGGCCGGCGAGCTGCGCGGCGAGGATCGCGCCCGCGCGCTTGCCCGTCTCGGTCGGCAGGTTCCAGTGCTCGACCCGACGCGGAACGTCGTCGAACAGCGGGTTCGCATAGCGGGCGACATCGCCGACGGCGACGATCTCGGGGTGCACGGTGCCATCGACACCGATGGCGCGCAGGCCCGCGTCGACGAGCACACCGTCGGTCGCGTCGAGACCCGAGCCCTGCAGCCACTCGGTGTTCGGGTCGCTGCCGATCGCGACGACCAGCACGTCGCACTCGAGCATCACGCCGCTCGTCAGGATGACGCGCTCGACATCGGGTTCGCCGACCAGGCCGAACAGCGACTCGCCGCAGAAGAAGCGCACCCCGTGCGCCTCGTGCCGTCGCCGCATCTCGGCGCCGAGCTGGGCGCCGAGCGCGCGCTGCAGCGGCACGCGGCTCTGCGACACTATCGAGACGTTCGCGCCGTTCTTCGCCGCCGTCGCCGCGATCTCGCAGCCGACGAAGCCCGAGCCGAGAATGACGACGTTCGCGCCCGGTCGCAGCGCGGCCCGCAGGGCGACGGCGTCGTCGAGCGTGCGCAGCACGTGGATGCCGCCGAGCCCGTGGGTTTCGATCGGCAGCGGCTTCGGGCGCAGCCCCGTCGCGATCACGAGCGCGCGGTACGGATGCTCCTGCCCGGTCTCGTCGACCACCACGCGCTGCTCGACATCGAGCGCGGTGGCCGCCCGGCCGAGCACCCACTCCACGCCCTCCTCGAGGGCCGAGCGGATCGGGAAGGCCACGTCGGCGTGACCCTGCCCCTCGGTCTGCAGAAGCTCCTTCGACAGCGGCGGCCGGTTGTACGGCGCGTGCGCCTCGGCCCCGAGGAAGGTGATGGGCCCCGCATAGCCGGCGCGCCGCGCACCCTCGGCGGTGCGCAGGCCCGCCATCGAGGCTCCGACGATCAGCAGCGGAGCATCCGTCATCGCCGACTACTCCTTGGTGAGGAAGATCGCCTGCATGGGGCAGACGTCGGCCGCCGACTCGAGGTCGGCGAGCATGTCATCGGGCGCCTCGGCCTGGTACTCGAGCTTGTCGTCGGCATTCAGCTGGAACACCTCGGGAGCCTCGAACACGCACTGGCCGTAGTGCTGGCACTTGTCCATGTCGACGTAGATCTTGATCATCAGTTCTTCTCCTCGGTGCTGGCTTCCTCGATACGGGACGGGTACAGGTCTTTCGACGGGGTGCGGATGCCGCGGAACTCCCAGTCGCCGCCGAGCGCGGTCGAGACGACCTCCTCGCTCGAGGTCGGCTGGGCGCCCACGTCGGTGCGGATCGGCTCGGGGCCCTCGACGACGTGGTTGGTGAGGCGGCCGAGGCCGTCGACCTCCACCTCGACGATGTCGCCCGGCTGCACCGGCCGCGAGTTCGCGGGCGTGCCCGAGTAGATCATGTCGCCCGGCACGAGCGTGATCGTGCGGGCGAGGTCGGCCACCAGGTAGTGCATGTCCCACTCCATGGTGTCGGTCGAGTCCTCCTGGACGACCTTGCCGTTCACGAGGGTGCGGATCGTCTTGCCGCGGAAGTCCCAGTCGGTCACGAGCCCCGGCCCGACGGGGGCGAGCGTGTCGCTGCCCTTGACGCGCAGCATCGAGCCCGCATCCGTGTCGCGGAAGTCGTGCAGACCGAAGTCGTTGCCCACGGAGTACCCGGCGATGTAGTCGCCCGCCTCGGCGGGGGAGACGTTGCGGCAGGTCTTGCCTATGATGATGACAATCTCGCCCTCGTAGTTGAGCCACTGGCAGCCGCGCGGACGCACGACGGCGCCCTTGTGGCTGTTGAGCGCCGTGATCGGCTTGTGGAAGTACGTGGGTGCCGGCGGCAGCTTCGTCATGAACTCGTCGCTGCGGCTCGGGTAGTTCAGGTGCACCGCGATGATCTTGGTCGGCTCGGTGGGCGGCAGGTGCACCGCCTCGTCGACCCCGACCGTGCGGCCATCGGATGCGCGCAGCTCGTCGCCGTGCCGCACCACCTGCACGGCCGCCCCGTCGAGGAGGATGCGGCGGTACTCGGTCACGCGGCACCCGCCTCGACAGAATCGTCGCGCGACAGGGTGACGTCCTTCGGCAGCGGGAAGCCGCCCTCCGGCTCGGGGAAGTAGATGTGCACCTGGCCGGTGCCGATCGAGTTTTCGTACTCGGAGTACATGACGCCCTTGGCCGTGTTGGCCTCCTCGCCGGTCGCGCCGGCCATGGTGAGCCAGTGGCTGAAGTTGGCCTCGGGCTTGAACTTCTTGAACTCGTCCATGGTGTCGAGGATGCGCTTGTGGTCGCCGGCCTTCATCCGCTCGATGCGCTCGAGGTCGGCCTCGCGCGCCTCCGGGCTGTAGATGTGCTTCGGGTCACTGGCCTCGTGCTTGCGCAGGTCGCGCAGCTTGTAGAAGGTGTGCGACAGCGCGCCGGAGGCGAGCAGCAGCACCTTGCGGTCGCTGTCGCGAATGGCCTCGCCGAGCGCACGGCCGGCCCGCAGGAAGTCGTCGGTGGTCGCCGTCTGGCAGACCGACATGCTCACCCAGCGCTTGTCGAGCCCGCGCCCGAGGTAGTGCCAGAGGTTGACGGTGGCGTAGAAGATCGGCAGGTGCGGGTCGCTGATCGGCGTGACCCAGGTGCCGTTCTTCTCGTCGTAGTTCGCGACGGCGCGGGCGAGCTCGGGGTCGCCCTTGAAGGCGTAGGGGATCTGCGACATGCCGCGCGGCAGCTCCTCGCTCGTGAAGAGCCCGCTGCGCTCTGCCTGCGCGGTGATGACGAACTCGACCGTGGTCGCCCAGTGCGAGTCGAGCACGACGACGGTGTCGTAGTCGAGGGTCTCCATGACCTCCGCGCGCAGGCGCTTGAGACCGGGAACGAGAGTGATCTCCTTGCCCTCGTTCAAGTCGTACCGCACGTCCTGCGGCAGCATGATGGTGGGCACGTGCGCGAGGATCGCGGCGCCGACGACCTTTCCCATGACTTACTCCTTCCACCCTGCGGGTGCGTAGACGGTGTTCTTGACGTCGGCGTAGAAGTCGAACGACCACACGCCGCCTTCGCGGCCGATGCCGCTCTTCTTGCTGCCGCCGAAGGGGGCGGCGAGGTCGCGGACGAAGAAGCAGTTGACCCAGATGGTGCCGGCGACGAGATTCTTCGTCAGCCGTTCGGCGCGCTCGCGGTCGCCGCAGACGACGACGGCGGCGAGGCCATACTCGGTCGCGTTGGCGACCTCGACGGCCTCCTCGTCGGTGGCGAAGGTCTGCATCGCGAGTACGGGGCCGAACACCTCGGCGGTGAGGATCTCGCTGCCCGGCTTCGCGCCGGTGATGAGGGTGGGCCGGAAGTACAGGCCGCCGAGATCGTCGTTGGGCCCGCCCCCGAAGGCGATCTGCGCCCCGTCGGCCTGCGCGCGCTCGACGAAGCCGGCGACCCGCTCGAGGTGCACGCGGTGGATCTGCGGGCCGATCTGCGTCGCCTCGTCGCGCGGGTCGCCCTGCACGATCTGCGCGGCGCGGGCCGCGACGCGCTCGGCGAAGGCGTCGGCGATCTTCTCGTGCACGAGCAGGCGCGTGCCCGAGAGGCACACCTGGCCGGCGTTGTCGTACTGCTCGATCGCCAGATCGACGGCGAGGTCGAGGTCGGCGTCGTCGGTGACGATGAACGGGCTCTTGCCGCCGAGCTCGAAGCTGACGGGGGTGAGGTTGTCGGCCGCCGAGCGCATGATCGCCTTCGCGGTCGGCACCGAGCCGGTGAACGCGATGCGGGCGATTCCGGGATGCGCCACGAGGGCCGCACCGACCTCGGCGCCGTAGCCCTGCACGACGTTGAACACGCCCGGGGGCATCCCGGCCTGCTCGGCCAGATCGGCGAAAACGCTCGCGGTCAGCGGCGTCCACTCCGCGGGCTTCAGCACGACCGTGTCCCCGGCGGCGAGGGCCGGGCCGATGCGCCAGGTGGCGAGCATGAGCGGCGCGTTCCAGGGGGTGATGATCGCGGCGACGCCCGAGGGGTCCCACGTGACGACGTTGTCGTGCCCGCGGGTCTGCCAGACCGGGTGCTCGAGCCTCTGCATCGCCCAGTCGGCGAAGAAGCGGATGTTCATGGCCACGCGCGGCATGACGCCGCGGCGGTGGCTGCGCAGCAGCGATCCGTTGTCGAGGGTCTCGAGCTGCGCGAGCGGCTCGATGTTCGCCTCGATGAGGTCGGCGAGTCGGTGCAGGATGGCGCCGCGACTCTGGGGGCCGAGGTCGCGCCAGCCGGGGAACGCGTTGCGGGCGGCCCAGACGGCGGCGTCGGCCTCGCCCGCGCCGCCGCGGGCGACATGGGCGAGCACGGTGCCGTCGATAGGGGAGATGCTCTCGAACGTCTGCTCGCTCGCGAACCGCTGGCCGCCGATGTAGTGCCGGGTGTCGACGGTGAGGCCGGCCAACTCAACCTGATGCACGCGGTTGCTCCCTTGCTGTCGCGAGTCGTTCGGATACGAACGTTCTGGGCGATACTAACCGACCCGGGGTGTCGAGCGGTAGGGGATCGGTACGACCCCAGCGCCGCATCCTGAAGCGGATGCGCTACCGATCGTTCTCGGCGATGTGCGTGATCGCCCGCAGCATGTCGGCCAGCTCGCGGCGCTGAGCGCTCGAGAGGCTGCCGGTCAGCGTCGACTCGTGCTGGTTGAAGGCGGGGAAGAGGGTGCTCATGAGGGCGCGACCCTCGGGGGTCATCGTCACGTCGACCAGGCGGCCGTCGCGCTCGCTGCGCGCCCGCAACAGGTAGCCCTTCGCTTCGAGGGTGCCGAGCACCCCGGTGAGAGTCGCCTTCGAGAAGCCGCCCTCCTCGGCGATCTGCCGGGTTTCGATGGGCTCCCAGATCCAGGTGACCCAGAGCACGACGAAGGCCGTCCACGACAGGCCGCTCGCGGCGAGCACGCTGCGCTCGAGGTAGTTACGGGTCGCGTTGGCGGCGCGGAACAGGTTGGAGATGACCGCCATCGCCTCGACGTCGAGCGGCAGGCTTCCGACCTTGCCGGCGACCTGCTCCTCGGTCTCGGCCAGCGTGTGCGGACTCGGCATCTCTGCTCCCCTCGGTGCGGCCGTGCACGGCCGCGATCCCGGGCTCTATCCTCACTCATTCGGGCCCGAAGCACGCTGAGGCTCGACTCGCGCGCCGAAGTTCGTTAGCATCCGAACAAATCGCTTCCTACGAAAGCAGGCGCCCATGTCGACCACGACCGCTCTCACCCTGGCCGATCTCGATCTCTTCGCTCACGGCGCACCCTGGGGCGTCTTCGACGAGCTGCGCGCGACGCCCGGTCTCCACTGGTCGACCGAGGAGTCGCCCAACCACGGGTTCTGGTCGGTCATGCGGTACCACGACATCGTGCGCGTTCTGCGTGACCCCGACACCTTCACCTCGACGAAGTTCACCAACCTCGAAGAGGTCGACCCGGGGATGCAGGACCAGCGCCGGTCGCTGCTCGAGACCGACGGCCTGCGCCACCGCGCGCTGCGCCGCATGCTGCAGGGCCAGTTCACCCCGCAGGCGGTCGCCAAGTACGAGACCTTCTTGCGCGGCATCACGGCGAAGACCCTCGATGCGGCGCTCGCGAAGAAGGAGTTCGACTTCGTCGACGAGGTCAGCGCCGACTTCCCGATCCGCGTGCTCGCCCGCCTGCTCGGCGTGCCCGACAGCGACACCGGGCAGCTCATCGACTGGGGCAACCGCATGGTCGGCAACACCGACCCGGAGCACGCCGACCTTCTCATCGACTCGGCCGAGAGCGAGGAGTACAAGCACGTGCCGTTCCGCTCGCCGGCCGCGATCGAGGTCTACGAGTACGGCAAGCACCTCGCCGCCGAGCGGCGCGGCAAGGGCGGCACCGACCTGGTGACGCTGCTCGCCGATGGCGAGCCGAGCGACGGGCAGAAGCTCACCGAGCACGAGTTCAACACGAACTTCCTGCTGCTCGTCGTCGCGGGCAACGAGACCACGCGGCACACGATCACCCACACCATGAAGAACCTCATGGCGAACCCCGAGCAGCTCGACATCCTGCGCAACGACCCCTCGCTCATCCCCTGGGCGGTCGAGGAGTTCCTGCGCTACGCCTCGCCGGTGTACCACTTCCGTCGCACGGCGACGAAGGACGTCGAGTTCTCGGGCACGCAGATCGCCGAGGGCGACAAGGTCGTCGTCTGGTTCGCCTCGGGCAACCGCGATGACGCCGTCTTCGACGAGCCCTACCGCTTCGACGTGACCCGCAACCCGAACGAGCACATGTCGTTCGGGCGCGGCGGCCCGCACATGTGTCTCGGCAACGCTCTGGCCCGCATCGAGCTGCGCATCATGTTCGAAGACCTGCTGACCCGCGACGTCACCCTCGCACCCGCCGGCGACGTCGACTTCCTCCGCAGCAACTTCGTGCACGGCATCAAGCGGATGCCCGTCCGCGTGGTCTGAGCCGCCACCGCAGGGGCGCCGCGTCCTGCTGGTGCCCCCGCGTGCGCTCCGCAGCGTCGATCGGTCACTCGTTGCGGTTCGTACTCGTCGACGGCGCAACGAGTGACCGATCGACGCTCTCGAACGAGTGGGGCGGGATGCTCGCACGGCGCCGCGATCGCGAGCACGCATCCCGCGCCCCGTGTCGCGGTGCCGCGGCAGGGGTGTGCGTTGTCGGGTTCGCTGCGCGCTGCCGTCCATGTCGACATCCCCGCCTATCGGTCACTCGTTACGGTGTCGCCGCCGAGCAACGCCAACGAGTGACCGATCGGCGCCCTCGACGACGGTCAGGCGCGGGGGAGGAGCCCCGCGACGTCGGTGAGGAAGGCGTCGACGAGCGCGAACGTGCGCGCGCGGGCCGCCGCGGCGGTCGCGACCGTCTGCGCGAGCATGACGTCGGGGTCTTGACCGTCGTCGCGCACCTTGGATGCTCCTCCCCAGTCGAGCCACCCCCGCAGCCCCGCCGCATCGAGCTCGGGGTGAAACTGCACGGCCAGCGCGCGCTCGACGACGAAGGCCTGCGAGGCCGACGGCGTGCGCGCGATCTCGACGGCGCCGGGCGGCACGACCCAGCGGTCGTAGTGGAACTGGAACCACGGGCCCTCGCCGACCAGGGCCGGCTGGTCGCTCCAGATGGCGGTCCACCCGATCTCGCCGCGCGGGCCCGGCGCGACCGAGCCGCCGAGGGCGCGCGCGAGCAGCTGGCCGCCGAAGCAGATGCCCAGGACGGGCATCCCGCTGCGAACGGCGTCGCCCAGCCACGCGACCTCGGGCAGCAGCCAGCGGCCGATGCAGGCGTCGTCCCACGCGCCCCAGGGGGCACCGAGCGGGATGAGCACGTCGTAGTCGGCGGCGTTCGGGAAGGCGGTCTCGATGTTGGGGTTCGCGAACGAGCCCTCGGGCACGACCAGGTGCGTGTCGATCTCGAAGCCGTGGTGGGCGAATCGCTCGCCGACCGGGCCCAGCGGGCTCACGTGATCGTGCTGGATGAACAGAGCGCGCATCAGACCTCCCCATCGAGTCGGTCGGTAGTCTACTATCTCGTTTGAGTCCGAACGATTTTCGTTCGAGCCGCCTGCGGGCCATCCGCGCCAACACCAGTGCCACGAAGGAGTCGCACATGAGCCACAGCCTGTCCGCCCTGCAGAGCGAGCTGCTCTCGGCCAAGATCGACGTGCTGCGCGTCATCTACGCCGACATCATCGGCACCGTGCGGTCGAAAGACCTGCTCGTCAGCGAGCTCGACAAGATCAGCCACGGCGGCCCGGCGTTCTGCCAGGGCGTGTGGGTGACGACGACGCAGGGCGGCGTGCTCGACGGTGCCGACGTGCTCAGCAACGGGCTCGAAGACTTCATCAGCCAGATCGTTCCGGGCAGCTGGCGCGCCCTGCCGTGGGAGCCCGGCGTGGCCTTCGTCGTCGCCGGCGCCAACAACCCCGACGGCCAGCCGAGCCCGCTTTCGCCGCGGGTGCTGCTCGAGCGCATCGTGGGCGAGTACGCGAAGCTCGGCTACACCCCGCTCGTCGGCCCCGAGCTCGAGTTCTACATCGCCGACCGCAACCCCGAGGGCGGCTTCAGCCGGGCGCTCACGCAGCCCGGCCGCGTCTACACGACGGGCGCGACGGTCGACCCCAAGGGCACCTTCCTGCACCTGCTGCGCATGCTCGACCAGCTGCGCATCGGCGTCTTCGCCGGCAACCACGAGTTCAGCCCGAGCCAGTACGAGATCAACATCTGGCACGGCGAGGCGCTCGACGCCTGCGACCGAGCCTTCATGCTCAAGGCTGGTGTGAAGGACGTCATCGCGCGCGTCGGCCAGGCGGCGACCTTCGCCGGCAAGCCGTGGAGCGACGAGGGCGGCAGCGGGTTCCACCTGCATATGTCCCTCGTCGACGCCAAGGGCGAGAACCTCATGCACGACGGAGACAAGCTGAGCGCGCTCGCCCAGCACATGATCGCGGGCATCGTGGAGCACGCCGCGGCCCTCACCGCCTTCTGCAACCCGACCATCAACGCCTTCAAGCGCCTCGGCCCCGACACGCTCGCGCCGTACCGCGCCAACTGGGGCTACGACAACCGCAGCGCGATGCTGCGCGTTCCGCCGGAGCGCGGCGGCGGCACCCGCCTCGAGATGCGCCTCGGCGACGGCGCGGCCAACGCGTACCTCATGACCGCGGCCCTGCTCGCCGCCGGTCTCGACGGCATCCGCCGCCAGCTCGCCGCCCCGCCGGCCGCCGTCGGCTACAGCTACGAGGACGAGTCGCAGGCCGTGCTCCCCATGTCGCTGGGCGAGGCTCTGGATGCCCTCCGCGCCGACAGCGCCCTCATCGAGCTGCTCGGCGGCGACCTCGTCAACGTCTTCGAGGTCATGAAGCGCGACGAGATCGAGCGCTACGCCGCAGAGGTGCCCGACCCGACGACCCGCGACGTCACCCCGTGGGAGGTGCGGGAGTACTTCCTGGATCTCTGAGCCGAGAGGCGCAGCGCTCCCTCGCGCTCCTCGCGTGCGCGCCACAAATCACGGACTTCGAGCCGTTCGCCCCCTTTTCGTTGCGGATGCGCGGCAGAGAAGGTGCCCTACATCCGTGATTTGTCACGCAGCAGCGCGGGCCCCGACTGGCCCGGGGGCTTACACGGTCGGGTTCGACCGATCCGCGACGAGCTTTCCGCCGTTGAACGTCACGCCGACCTCGCGGTAGTACGCCGCGATCTTCTCCTGCACGGGCAGGATCGACGCGAGCTCGTCCCAGGGCGAGTCGTGCAGCTCGAGCTCGAAGTCGCCCACCCAGGTGGCGCCGATCTCGGCGTCGACGCCCCCCATGGTGATGAGCTGGTCGAGGCTGTTGCCGGCACCGGGGGTGATGGAGGGCATCCACCGCGAATGCAGCATCGCGTGCCCATTGACGAAGCCGTTCGTGTCGCTCGGCTCGCGCAGGGTCACGACGAGCGAGGCGAGGCGGTGGTCGTAGGCGGCGAGCGAAGCGCCGAGCTTAGCGCCGGGCTCGAGGCGCGGCGCCGCGCGGCCGACGTTCATGACGCGCGTGACGGCCATCGACCCGAGCTTCTTGGGGTAGCCCTGGAACCACCCGCGGGCGATCGCGAAGTCTTTCGTCACCCAGATGGCGACGCATCGCGAGTAGGTGACGCCCTCGTGCTTGACGCGCACGACGGCGAAGGTCTCGAGGTACTGCGACCGCTGCGGGTCGAGCAGCTCGGCGCCGGAGGCCGAGCACGACTGCCAGTCGGCCCAAATGAGCGCGACGGCGCCCGGGTCGTCATCGGCGAGCTCGAGACCCTCGGGCAATAGGGCGGCGACGTTGGCCGGGTCGGTGCGGTACTCGGCGGTGAGCAGCGTGCCCGAGTAGTACCAGGGCATGTCGGGCACGATCGCGCTCGCGCCGCTGGGGGTCTTCGGGGCGAGGAATCCGGTGAGGTCAGCCATGCGGCCAGGTTACCGAATCATTCGTGAACAAACGATAGGCAGTTTCGGGATGTTCGCCCCGCGCCGATCGGGCACCCCCGGTGCTTGACGCGCGCGGGCACGTGCGCCACCCTGAACGAAGGTCGTTTCGACACGAACGATTCACCCCAACTCAATGAGGAGTTCCGGATCCATGACTGACACCCCCCAATCGACCCTTCGCAAGGGTCGTCTCGGCGTCATCGGCGTCGTCTTCTTCGTGGTCGCCGCGTCGGCCCCGCTCGTCGGCATCACCGGTGCCGTGCCCGTCGCGATGCTCGTGGGCAACGGCGCGGGCACGCCCGGCGCCTACCTCGTCGTCGGCCTGACCCTCCTGCTGTTCAGCGTCGGCTACGCGACGATGAGCCAGAAGGTCACCAACTCGGGCGCGTTCTTCGCCTACGTAGGCAAGGGTCTGGGGGTGAACGCCGGTGTCGCATCGGCATTCGTGTCCGTGCTCACCTACGTGACGATCCAGCTCGCCATCTACGGCTTCTTCGGCGGTCTCGTGTCCGGCACGATGGCCGAGCTCGGCGTCGACCTGCCCTGGTACGTCTGGGCGTTCATCGCCTGGCTCCTCGTCACCGGCCTCTCGCTGCTCAGCGTCGACATCGGCGCAAAGGTTCTCGGCGTGCTGCTGGTGCTCGAGATCCTGTCGCTGCTCATCGCCGCGATCGTCATGCTCGCCAACGGCGGCCCCGAGGGCTGGAACCTCGCCGCGTCGTTCAGCCCCGAGAACATCTTCGCCGGCGGCTTCGCGGGCGGGGCGGGCATCGCCCTCGCCTTCGCCCTCGCCAGCTTCATCGGCTTCGAGGCGACCGCCATCTACGGCGAGGAGTCGAAGGACCCGAAGCGCACCGTGCCGCTCGCCACCTACATCGCGATCTCGACCATCAGCATCCTGTTCGCCATCGTGTCGTTCGGCATGGTGACGGGCATGGGCGCGAGCGGCATCATCGACCAGGTCGTCGAGCGCTCGATGGATGCCGATGGCAACGTGCTGGCCAACCCGGCCGGCGTGCTCTTCAGCCTCACCGAGCAGTACGTCGGCTCGTGGCTGGTGACGATCATGACCATCCTCGTCATCACGAGCCTGTTCGCCGGCCTGCTGGCCTTCCAGAACGCGGCCTCGCGGTACTTCTTCGCCCTCGGGCGCGGCGGCGTGCTTCCGGCCCGTGCCGCGGTGACCAACGGCGCCGGCGCCCCGGTGGGCGGCGTCGTCATCACCTCGGCTCTCGCCGCCATCGTGATGATCGTGTTCGCGGTCGCGGGTCTCGACCCGGTCGGCAACCTGTTCTTCTGGATGAGCTCGATCACGGCGATGTCGGTGATCGTCGTCGAGATCCTCGTCTCGATCGCGGTCATCGTGTACTTCCGACGCGAGGGCGGCGGGTCGCTCTGGAAGACGGTCATCGCCCCGGCGGTCTCGATCGTGCTTCTGGCGATCGGTCTCTACCTGGTGATGTCGCGCTTCAACCTGCTGGCCGGCACCGTGCCCGACGGGGTCGACCCGTCGCTGCCCGAGTCGGCGTGGCTCCTGAACCCGCTCGGCTGGTTCCTGGTGCTGCTGCCGTTCATCTTCCTGGTGATCGGCTACGTGGTGGCGCTCATCAACAAGAAGGAGAACGAGAAGCTGGTCAAGGACTTCGCATCCTGATCCGCTGACTCCTGCGGGGCGGTCGTCACGGCGGCCGCCCCGCGCTCCACGGGAACCACCCGCTTCATCGGCACGACCCGAACCGCCCGCACGCTCGAACGGAGACCCTCATGCGCGACGACGACTTCGACCTCGATGTGATCGCGCACGCGGATGCCCGCCACGAGCAGGTCGTCGCCGCACTCGACCGCTCCGCCCTCGAGCGGTCGGTCGCCGCCCTGCCGCACGACCTGGTTGCCGCCGCCACCGGCGTGCTGCTGCAGGGCCGCACCTACAGCGACGTGAGCCAGGAGCTCGGCATCCGCCAGCCCGAACTCGTCCGCGCCCTCCAGCGCGCCCGCGCCATCATCGCCCGCGAGCACGGCCACGGCGCCGACGCCGACGGCGGTACCGCGTGACCGTCGCCATCGGGCTCAGCACCTACCTCGAGCACACCGAGATGGGGCTGTGGAAGCGCTCCGCGACGGTGCTGCCGAAGGTTTACACCGACTGCGTCATCGCGGCGGGCGGCGTCGTGCTGGCCCTGCCGCCCCAGCCGCCGACTCCCGCCGCGGTGGCCCGCGTGCTCGACGCCGTCGACGGGCTCATCATCACCGGCGGCAAAGACGTCGATGCGCGGCTCTACGGTCAGGAGCCGCATCCCGAGAACGACGCACCGCGCCCCGACCGCGACGCCTGGGAGATCGCCCTCGTTCGCGCCGCCATCGAGCGCGACCTGCCCTTCCTCGGCATCTGCCGCGGCCTGCAGGTGCTCAACGTGGCCCTCGGCGGCACGCTGATCCAGCACCTGCCCGACGTCATCGGCTCGACCCGCTACAGCTACGGCAACGCGACGTTCGCCGACAACCCGGTGCACACTGTGCCGGGCACGCGCATCGCCGGGATGCTCGGGCCGGAGCTGACCGTCAAGAGCTACCACCACCAGGCCGTCGACCGGGTCGCCGACGGGCTCACCGTCAGCGCGCGCGGCGACGACGGCGTGGTGCAGGCCGTCGACATCGACGGCGCGCGGTTCGGGGTGGCCGTGCAGTGGCATCCCGAGGAGTCGCCCGACGACCTGCGGCTGTTCGCGGCCCTGGTCGCGGCCGCGGCGCGCTGAGCGGCCACGCCGCTCGCGGCGGCTAGGCGGCCGAGCCGGGGCCGCGCGGCACGCCGCGCTCGAGCAGCTCGTCGACCTCGGCCATGCCGCTCGGAGCCGTCGCCTCGCCGGCCAGCGGGTTCACGAGGTCACCGCCGACGCGGTCGAGCAGCGCGTGCAGCATCCCGACCGCATCGTCGACGATCTCGGTCGAGCGCTGGTCGGCGCCATGCAGCAGCCAGCGGGCCAGCTCGAGCTCGGCGGCGAAGGTCGCCCGGCGCGCGATATCGCGGTCGTGCACCCCCCGCGCCTGGTGGTAGGCGTCGAAGGCCACCTCGGGCACCTCGGAGTCGTCGGCACCGAGCAGCCAGAACAGGTCGCGCGCAGGGTCGCCGACGTGCAGGCGCGCCCAGCCGAGCAGGCCGGTGACCGAGTCGCCGACGCTGAGGAACGAGCTCGCCGAGAGAGCGCCGTTGACGACCGTGGGGGTGAACTGCCACAGGGCCGCATCGTCGGCGGCGAGCTCCCAGCGCTGCAGCAGTCCGGCGGGCACGAGTCCGGTCGCGGCGGCACGATCGAGGGTCGTGACGGCCTCGCGCATGACGTCGATGGCGCGCAGCTGCGGCAGACCCACGTCGGCGACAACGTTCGTGGGCAGGGCGTGGATCGCCGCGATCGCCCGGCCGATCGAGGCGGCCAGACCGGGTGTGAGCTCGCCGAGGCGCACCGGCACGCCATCGACGAACTCCGAGACGATCGCGCGGGTGCCGTCGACGGGAGCCTGCCCGACCATGCGGGGCACCCCGAACGGCAGGCGGGCCCGGACGCCGTCGCTGAGAGCGCGCACCGCGACCAGGTCGGCCGACTGCTCGCTCTCGGCGGCGGGCGTGCGCGGCACGCGGATCACGAGCGTGCGGCCGTCGCTCGCCGTCAGCAGGGCACTGTCGACGTCACCGCCCGTGCCGCCCAGCGGGGCGGCGCTCGTGACCGCGAGACCGGGCACGGCCGAGGTCGCGAGCGCGGCTAGAGTGAGAGGCGAGCGGCGGACCATGCCTTCAGGGTAGGTCGCCACCGCCCGCCAGGGCCCCGCGCCACGCGACGGGCGGCAGACGCCGCTCTCCGCCGCCACCGTTCGCCGCCGCCGTCCGCCGCCACAGCCGAGAGGGTCGCCGATGCATCGCTCGCTCACCGCGAGTCTGCCGCTGTCGCGGTACCGCATCGATCGCGACGATGTGAGCCGCGCCCGGCCCGGACTGTTCGACGAGCTCGCCGCCGACCCGACCGCCCGGGTCATCGCCGTCTGGCGGGGCGAGGTGCTGCTGGCGGCTCCGGATGGGGGTGCGGGTGCGGATGCGGCCCCTGCCCCCGCCCTCGCGTTCCTGCCCTGGTCGGCCGTGCCCGCCGGGGTGGAGCGCGTCTACCTGGGGCGCACGCTCGAGGCCGAGGGCGGGGTGTCGGCAGGCGCCGCGGTGACCGCCGTGCTGCTGGGCGACGAGAGCGGCCCCGCCCTCGAGCCCGATGTCACCCGCTGGGGCTCGCCTCGCACGCTCGGCCACCGGTTGGGCGACCGCGACGCGGGGCTCGCGATCGAGGCCCTCGGCATGGCCAACTGGCACGCCACCCACCAGTTCTCCCCGCGCACCGGCAACCCCACCGTCTCCGGCCGCGCCGGCTGGGTGCGGGTCGACGTCGAGACCGGGGCCGAGCTGTTTCCGCGCACCGACGCCGCGATCATCGTGGGTGTCACCGATGCCGACGACCGGCTCGTGCTGGGCAGCAACGCGCTCTGGGAGTCGAACCGCTTCTCGCTCCTCGCCGGCTTCGTCGAGCCGGGCGAGTCCCTGGAGGCGGCGGTCGTGCGCGAGGTGCACGAGGAGGCGGGCCTGCGCGTCGTCGACCCCGTGTACGTCGGGTCGCAGCCGTGGCCGTTCCCCGCATCCCTCATGCTCGGCTTCCGCGCGCGCCTCGACCCGGCGCACGCCGGCGAGCTGCGGCCGGACGGCGCGGAGATCCTCGATCTGCGCTGGTTCTCGCGCGCCGAGCTCGCCGACAGCCTCGGCGAGGTGCTGCTGCCCGGGCGCACCTCGATCGCCCGCGCCATCATCGAGGACTGGTACGGCGGGCCGCTGGACGCCCCGTGACCGGTGCTGAGCGCCTCCTCGCCGCCCTCGACGAGAACCAGCGGCAGGTGGCCGAGTCGCTGCTCGGCCCGGTCTGCGTGCTCGCGGGCGCCGGAACGGGCAAGACGCGGGCCATCACGCACCGCATCGCCTACGGCGTCGCCACCGGCGCCTACGACCCGCGGCGGGTGATGGCGCTGACGTTCACGACCCGCGCGGCCGGTGAGCTGCTGGGCCGGCTGCGGGCGCTCGGCGCCGAGGGCGTGGCCGCCCGCACGTTCCACGCCGCCGCGCTGCGGCAGCTGCACTACTTCTGGCCGACCGTCGTCGGCGGAACCCCGCCGCGCGTGCTCGACAGCAAGGGCGCCCTGCTGGGCCAGGCCGCGTCGTCGCTGAAGCTCGGCCTCGACACGGCGGCGCTGCGGGATGCCGCTGCCGAGATCGAGTGGCGCAAGGTCTCCCGGCTCTCGATCGAGGCCTACACGCGCGCGGCCGCGAGCCGCCCGATGCCCGGCCGGCTCACGATCGACCAGATGGCGGCCCTGCAGAAGCAGTACGAGACCCTGAAGGACGAGCGCCGCCAGATCGACTTCGAGGACGTGCTTCTCGCGACGGCGGGCATGATCGAGAACGAGCCGCGCGTCGCGGAGGAGGTGCGGGCGCAGTACCGCTTCTTCGTCGTCGACGAGTTCCAAGACGTCTCGCCCCTCCAGCACGACCTGCTCATGCTCTGGCTCGGCGGTCGCCGCGAGCTGTGCGTGGTCGGCGACGCCTCGCAGACCATCTACTCGTTCGCGGGGGCGACGAGCGACTACCTGGTGCGGTTCGGTACCGCGTATCCGGATGCCCGCATCGTGCGCCTCGACGAGAACTACCGCTCGACCGGCCCGATCATCCAGCTCGCGAACCGGCTCATGCGCGGCCGGCCGGGCGCGCTCACGCTGCACGCGGCGGGGGAGGGGGCCGAGCGCGGGCCGACGCCGTCGATCTCCCGCCATGCCGACGATGCCGCCGAGGCCGAGGCGGTCGCCGCGGCGATCGCCCGCCGCATCGCCGACGGCACTGCGCCCGAGTCGATCGCCGTGCTGTACCGCATCAACACGCAGTCCATCGCGCTCGAGTCGGCGCTCTCGCGGCACGGGGTGCCGGTGCAGTCGCGCGCCGACAGTCGCTACTTCGACCAGCCGGAAGTGCGGCAGGCGATCATGCTGCTGCGCGGCGCGTCGATATCGATCACCGACGAGCCGCTGTTCAAGAGCGTCAGCGACGTGTTGCGCGGCGTCGGCTGGCGGCAGGACCCTCCGGCTGGCGGCGGCGCGGAGCGCGCTCGGTGGGAGGCGCTCAACGCCCTGCTCACCCTCGCCGAGGAGGCGCCCGCGGGCACAACCCTGCCCGACTTCGTCCGCGAGCTGCAGCGGCGGCAGGAGCAGAAGCATGCCCCGACGCGCTCGGCAGTGACCCTGTCGACGATCCACGCGGCGAAGGGCCTCGAGTGGGACGTCGTGCACCTCGTCGGCCTCGGCGAGGGCCAGCTGCCGATCGTGTTCGCCCAGGGGCTCGAGGCGATCGACGAGGAGCGCCGCCTGCTCTACGTCGGCATCACCCGAGCCCGGCGAGAGCTGGCGCTGTCGTGGGCGCAGCGGCCCGCGCCGACGCGGGCCGAGCGGGCGCCGAGCCGGTTCCTCGACGAGCTGCGGGCGCCGCGCGAGAGCTGAGCTCGCGGCAGCCGCACGCGGGGTGGGGGCTCCACTCGGCGGAGGCTGTCGCTCCCGTCAGGGCGTCGATGCACAGGCTCGCGCCGGCCGGGCCTGTGCGCAGCATCCCGCGCACGGCGAGGCCGGCGGCGAGGGCGGTCGTCGCCGTCTCGGCGGCGGCAGGGCGGCCCCAGAGCTGGGTCGCGAGCACGGTGCGCGCCGGATCCTCGCTTGCGCGCCACTGCTCGACGCACCGCAGGCAGGCCGTCTCCCCCGGGATCACCACGGGGCCGACCGTGACGGCCACCTCGCCGAAGACGACGGGCAGGTGCGGGCGGTCGCGCCGCAGCCAGCGGGCGTGCTCGAGCGGGTCGATGACGTGAGTGCTCACCAGCACGCCCACGCGCGTACGGCGGGCGAGGGGTGTGCCGGGCGCCATGAGGGCGACGGGATGCCCGCTCTCGGCCAGCACCGCCGCCACCCGCTCGGCCCCGAGCCCGTGACCGACGACGGCGATCGGTTCGGCGCTCGCCGGGTTCTGCGGCGCCGGTTCGAGGGCCGGGGCGAGACGGGTGAGCATCCTGCCGACCAGCTCGCGGGGCACATCCAGGTGCCCCGCGAGGCCCTCCAGGCGCTCACGGGTGATCCCGACCGCGAGCGCGTCGACCAGCCGCAGCTCGGCGCCGTCGACGCCCTCGAGCACGGCGAGGGCCGGGTCCATGCCGATCTGCAGGGTGGTCGGGTCGCGCCACAGGATGCAGCGGCGCGGGTCGAGACGGAGCACGGCGGAAGCGGTGGGGTCGGTCATGCCGCACATGATGGGCGGCACCGCGGCGGAGGGTGCGGGGCGTCCACAGTGCGGCGCGCCGCGCCGCGCCGCGACACTTCAGCCGGTCGGCTCGGCCGGCCCGTCCTGATCGTCGGGACTGTCGGAAGCGTCGGGCTCGGCCGGCGCCTCGCCCGGCCCGCGCTCGATCGGCCGATCGCCGGTCTCGTCGGCGAGTAGCGCACTGAGCGCCTCGTCGAGCGCGTCCGGAGCGGCCGTCGTGTCCCCGGCGAGCACGGCGAGCACCCGGCTCGGATCGTCGATGTCGTCGGCGGTGGGCAGCAGATCGGGGTGGGCCCACAGGCTGTCGCGGGCGTCGGCCCCCGCTTCGTCGGTGATCCGCGCCCAGAAGGCGGCGGCCTCGCGCAGTCGGCGCGGGCGCAGCTCGAGGCCGACGAGCGTGGCGAAGGCGCTCTCGGCCGGCCCGCCAGCGGCGCGGCGACGCCGTACCGTCTCGGCGATCGCGTCCGCCTTCGGCAGGCGCGCCGTCGCCCGCGCGGTCACGACGTCGACCCAGCCGTCGATGAGGGCCAGGGTGGTCTCGAGGCGGCCGAGGGCGGCGAGCTGAGCATCCGTCTTCGGCGGGATCAGCGCGCCGCTGGTGAGGGCCTCGCGCAGGCTCTCGGGGTTCGCGGGGTCGAACTCGGCGGCGAGCGACTCGATGCGGGAGGTATCGATGCTGATGCCGCGGGCGTAGTCGGTGATGGCGCTGACGAGGTGCTGCCGCAGCCAGCGGGCGTGCCGGAACAGACGGGCATGCGCGAGCTCGCGCACCGCGAGGTACAGCTGCACCTGATCGGCGGCGATGTCGAGGCCGACCCCGAACGCCGACACGTTCTGCGGCAGCAGGGCGGCCTGCACGTCGGTGTCGTCGCGGCCCGGCAGCAGCGGGATGCCGATGTCGCCGCCCGAGACCACCTCGGCCGAGAGCTGCCCGACGACGTGGCCGAGCTGCAGCGAGAACAGCGTGCCGCCGAGCGAGCGCATGACCTGGCCGGCGTTCGCCACCATGCCCTTCAGCTCCTCCGGCACCTGCTGGTCGAGGGCGCTGGTGAGTGAGGCGGCGATGGAGTCGGCGACCGGCTCGGCGAGCTGCGTCCACACCGGCAGAGTGAGACGCGCCCAGTCGGCGCGTGTGATGAGGGTGGGCTCCGCCGTCAACTGCGTGATGCTCGTGGCCTCGTCGAGCCACAGCGCGGCCACGTTGAGGGCCTGGCGCAGCTGCTCCAACTCGGCCGCGCTGCTGCGGATCGACCCCTGGGCGGCGATGCGCCCGGACTCGTCGCGAGCGAGCGACCAGTCGACGCCGTCGCCGCTGGCGTTCATCGCCTTCTGCAGCTGGCCCAAGAGCCGCGCCACCATGAGCGGGTCAGTGGGGAGCCCGGCCGCGCCCGCGAGCTTCGCCGGGTCGAGGTCGCCCTGCCCGGAGAGGAAGCGGCGCAGCAGCTCGCGGAACTCGTCGTCCGGCCCGCCTAGGGGATCCTCAGCCATGGCTCCTACGCTAACGGGCATGCCTCGGTGCCCGATGGGTTTTCGCCTAGGCTGACCCCCGCGGCTCTGCGCCGTGGGCGAACACCCGCCCGAGGCCCGTCGAGGCCCCGCAGAGCCCTCGAGAGGAGCCCGGTGAGCCTGTTCACCGTCGATGCCCGCGGCGACGCGCTCGACCCCGACGACGACCCCGTGGTGCTGGATGCGCGTCAGCGGGGCCGCCGAGTCGGCTGGCTGCTGCTCGCGCTCACCCTGTTCGGTGTCTTCGGCCTCGCGGTGCTGCCCTCGCCGTACGTCATCGAGCGGCCCGGCCCGGTGTTCAACACCCTCGGCTCCGTCACGGTCGGGGAGGACGAGCTGCCCCTCATCTCGATCCCGGGCGAGCCCACCTACGACACCCCCGGTTCGCTGAGCCTGACCACGGTCAACATCTACGGCAACCGGGAGCAGCCGCCCTCCTGGTTCGAGGTGATCCGGGCCTGGGTCGACCCGAGCCAGGCCGTCGTGCCGATCGACGCGGTCTTCCCGCCCGGGGTGTCCTCCGAAGACCGCCGCGAGCAGAGCCGCATCGACATGGAGAACTCGCAGCAGGAGGCCGTGGCCGCCGCGCTGCGCGCCCTCGGCGAGCCCTACGAGAGCCAGCTGCGCGTGGTCGAGACGCTCGACGACAGCCCGGCGACCGGCCTGGTGCGGGCCGACGACATCATCCTCGCCGTGAACGACGAGCCGGTTCGGGATGTCACGGCGCTCCGCGCCGCGATCGCCGACAACGGCACGGCCGACTCCGCGTCGCTCCTCGTGCTGCGCGGCGGGTCGGAGCGCACCATCGAGGTCGTCCCGCGCCTCAGCGACGTCGAGCCGCGCGTGCCGGTGATCGGGGTGCTCATCGCGGGCGAGTACGTCTTCCCCTTCGAGGTCGACATCGAGCTCGAGAACGTGGGCGGCCCGAGCGCGGGCATGATGTTCGCCCTCGGGGTCATCGACAAGCTGACGCCCGGCTCGCTCGCGGGCGGTGCGGAGGTCGCCGGCACGGGCACGATCGCGGCCGACGGCACCGTCGGGCCGATCGGCGGCATCGTGCAGAAGATGCACGGTGCGGTCGGGTTCGGTGCCGACTGGTTCCTGGCGCCTGTCGACAACTGCGACGAGGTTGCGGGGAGCATCCCGAACGGTCTGGAGGTGTTCGCGGTGGCGACCCTCGATGAGGCCATCGGCGTGCTGCAGGCCATCGCCGACGACGAGGGGCTCGACGAGCTCGCGCGCTGCGAGCGCTGACGGCGAGCGCTGACGGCGAACGCTGACGGCGAACAGAGCCCCCGGTCGAGGGTGCTTCCAAGACTCGGCCCGATAGTCTGACGGGGTTCGCCCGCCGACTCTGGGAGCCCCCGTGACGACCACCGCAGCGCCGCCCGCCAACCGTTCCCGTTCGACCCTCGCGATCTCCGCCGCCATCCTCGGCGCGCTGGTCGTGCTGTTCTTCGTCTTCGCGAACGTGTACACCGACATCCTCTGGTTCGACCAGCTCGGGTTCCTTCCCGTTCTGACGACGCAGTGGATCGCCACCGGCGCCATGTTCCTCGTCGGCTTCCTCGGCATGTTCCTGCCCGTGTGGGCGAGCCTCCAGATCGCCTACCGCTCGCGACCCGTCTACGCGAAGCTCAACTCGCAGCTCGACCGCTACCAGGAGGTCGTCGAGCCGCTACGCAAGGTCGCCATGCTAGGTATTCCGGCGGTGCTCGGCCTGTTCGCCGGTGTCACCGCGGCCGGGCAGTGGCAGCTCGTGCTGCAGTGGTGGAACCGCACGCCGTTCGGCCAGACCGACCCGCAGTTCGGCCTCGACGTCTCCTTCTTCGTCTGGGAGCTGCCCTTCTGGCGCGGCGTCGTGGCCTTCGCCTCGGCCGTGATCCTGCTCGCCGGCCTGGCGGCGCTCGCCACGAGCTACCTCTACGGCGCGATCAGCGTCAACGGGCGCGAGATCCGCATCTCGCGCACGGCGCGCATCCAGCTCGCCATCCTCGCGGCGCTGTATGCGGCCCTGCAGGGGGTCAGCATCTGGCTCGACCAGTACGCGACCGTGATCCAGCCCAGCGACGGCTTCCTCGCGATCGGTGCGGGCTTCACCGAGGTCAACGCGACGATCCCGGGCCGCGCGATCCTCGCCGGCATCGCGATGCTCGTCGCCGTGCTCTTCCTCGTCACGGCGGTCATCGGCCGCTGGCGCCTGCCGATCGTCGGCACCGCCCTGCTGGTCATCAGCGGCCTGCTGATCGGCAGCGTCTACCCCTGGATCGTGCAGCGCTTCCAGGTCGAGCCGAGCGCCCGCACGGTCGAGGCGCCCTACATCGAGCGCAACATCGAGGCCACGCGCGACGCCTACAACGTCTCCGGCATCGAGGAGATCAGTTACGACGCGGTCACCGACGCCGAGCAGGGTGCACTGCGGGAGGACGCGGAGACCACGGCGAACATCCGCATCATCGACCCCGCCCTGGTGAGCGACGCCTTCGCGCAGCTCGAGCAGTTCCGGCAGTACTACCAGTTCCCCGAGTTCCTCGACGTGGGCCGCTACGAGATCGACGGCCGCACGCAGGACACGGTCATCTCGCTGCGCGAGCTCAACCCCGCCGGCCAGACCTCGCAGAACTGGTACAACAACACGATCGTGTTCACGCACGGCTACGGCGTGGTCGCGGCCTACGGCAACCAGCGCACCGACGACGGCCGACCGCAGTTCCTCGAGGGCGGCATCCCCGCCAACGGTCTGCTCACCGACGAGCTCGGCGAGTACCAGCCGCGCATCTACTTCGGCGAGTTCTCGCCCACCTATTCGATCGTGGGCGGCGGCGACAACCTCGAGCTCGACTTCCCATCCGAGGGCAGCGCCGATCAGGAGGGCAACGCCACCTACACCTTCACCGGTGACGGCGGCCCGGCGCTCGACAACGTGTTCAAGCGCCTGCTGTACGCGATCAAGTTCCAGTCGGAGCAGATCTTCCTCTCGGAGGCGGTCACCGACGAGTCGCAGATCCTCTACGACCGCAACCCGCTCGACCGTGTGCAGAAGGCGGCGCCGTACCTGACGCTCGACAACGACCCGTACCCGGCGATCGTCGACGGGCGCATCGTCTGGGTGGTCGACGGCTACACGACCACGGCGAACTACCCGTACTCGACGACGGTGGCGCTCAGCGAAGCTATCGCCGACACGTACACCCCCGCCCCGGCGTTCCCGCTCGACCAGATCAACTACATCCGCAACTCGGTGAAGGCGACGGTCGACGCGTATGACGGCAGTGTGACCCTGTATGCGTGGGACACCGAGGATCCGATCCTGCAGACCTGGCAGAAGATCTTCCCGACCACCCTCGAGCCGGCGTCGGAGATGAGCGAGCAGCTGCTGTCGCACGTGCGCTACCCGGCTGACCTGTTCAAGGTGCAGCGCAACATCCTCGGCGCGTACCACGTGACCGACCCGGGCTCGTTCTTCTCGACCGACGACGAGTGGCGCACGCCGAACGACCCGACGTCGCTCGCGGCCGCGCCGACGCTGCAGCCGCCGTACTACCTGACCATGCAGGTGCCCGGCGCTGATGCTCCCGGCTTCACCCTGTACTCGACCTTCATTCCGCGCACTGCGAGCGAGAACGAGCGCAACGTTCTCACCGGCTACCTCGCGGCGAACGCGGATGCGGGGGAGGACTACGGCAAGCTGACGCTGCTCACGCTCCCGTCGCAGACGATCCCCGGCCCCGGCCAGGTGCAGAACCAGTTCAACTCCGACACCGAGGTGGCGAACCAGCTGGCGCTGCTGCAGCGCGGCGAGACCGAGGTGCTGCAGGGCAACCTGCTGACCCTCCCGGTCGGCGGAGGCTTCCTGTACGTGCAGCCGGTCTACGTGCGCTCGACGGGTGAGACGAGCTTCCCACTGCTCCGCAAGGTGCTGGTGGCCTTCGGCGAGCGGATCGCCTTCGAGGACACGCTCGACGAGGCGCTCGACGTGCTGTTCGGCGGCGACTCGGGGGCGAACGCCGGCGACGGCGACGTCGACCCCACGGACCCGACCGACCCGACCGACCCGACCGACCCCACGGAGCCGACCGACCCGACCGAGCCCGGTGTCGAGATCTCGGCTGAGCTGGCAGCGGCGCTGCAGGATGCCCGCCAGGCTCTGCTCGAGCGCCAGCAGGCGTACGCGGACAACGATCTGGTCGCGGCGGCCGAGGCCGACCAGCGCCTCCAGGAGGCCCTCGAGCGGGCTCTCGCGCTGAGCGAGTAGCCCGACCGAGGAGGCCGACCGGCAGGCGATCCGACTCCGCCCATGGCGCAGACCGACGAACCCGAGTGGGCCCGGCTCAACCGGGCCCACTGGGATGCCGTCGTGCCCGTGCACGTCGCGAGCGACTTCTACGACCTGACCCCGCTGCGCGAGGGGCGCGGGCGGCTCTACCCGATCGAGGAGGCCGAGCTGGGGCGCATCGCGCCCGACGGCTGGGAGGGACTCCGGGTGCTGCACCTGCAGTGCCACTTCGGGGCAGACACGCTCGTGCTCGCTCAGCGCGGCGCCGCGGTCGTCGGGCTCGACTTCTCGATGCCCGCGGTGAAGCAGGCGCGGGCGATCGCCGACGAGCTCGGGTTGGGCGACCGCAGCCGCTTCGTCTGCGCCGATCTCTACGACGCCCGCCACGCCCTGCCCGATCCGGAGGGCTTCGACGTCGTGTTCACGACCTGGGGAACGATCGGCTGGCTGCCCGACATCGCCGAGTGGGCGCGCATCATCGCCTGGTTCCTGAAGCCCGGCGGGCGGCTGTACTTCGCGGACGGGCATCCGTCGGCCTTCGTCTTCGACGAGGTGCCCGAGGGCGCCCCCGCGGCCCTGCTCGACGGCGGCCCCGCGCTCTTCCCGGCGCCGCGGTTCTCGTACTTCGAGACGGCCCCGCTCGAGATCGATGAGGCGGGCGATTACGCCGATCCGGATGCGGAGCTCGCGATCACCCGCACCATCGAGTTCATGCACCCGCTGGGGCAGACGCTGACCGCCCTCATCGACGCCGGGCTGACCCTCGATTTCGTGCACGAGCACGATGCGGTGCCGTACCGGATGTTCGAGGCTCTCGAGCCGCGCGGCGACGGGCTCTGGCAGTGGCCCGGCACGCGCTGGCTGCCACTCGGCATGAGCCTCGGCGCGACCCGCCGAGGCTAGCCCGCGCAGTGCGGGGGGAGACCGCCCGGTGTGTCCCCCATTCGGGGATGCCCTCCTCGGGGGATGACGCGCCGTCACCTTTCCGCCCTACCGTGGACGGTGAAGGGGGGCTTGGAAGGAAGCCTCGTGTCGGCACTATCTGCCGCTGCACTGCACATCGCCCGTCCGGCCATCGCCGAGTGGGCTGAGCACGCTACGCGCGCGTTCGCTGCTGAGCCGCGCCCGGTCGACCAGCCGCGCGCGGTCGCCGACGGCCCTGCCGCCGACCGCATCCTCCTCGTCGGGGGCGGTGCCGCCGTCGGTCGCGGGCAGACCTCCCACGACCTCGCACTTCCCGGTGCCCTGGCTCGCGCACTGCGGGCGCGCACCCGCCGCGGCGTCGTCGTCGACGTGATCGCTGACCCCCTCATGACGATCGCCGGGCTCGCCGCCGTGCTCACCACGGTCGACCTCGGCCGCTACGACGCTGTCATCACCACCGTCGGTGACGTCGATGCCCTGCGCGGCATCGACCGGTCGGAGTGGCGTGAGCGTGTGGCAACGGTCGTCGATGTGTGGCGAGCGCGGGTGGGCGACAGCCGCGCCCTGCTCATCACCGGAATTCCCTCCTTGCGGGACGAGCCGGGTGTCGGCGTCGCTCACGGCCGGCTCGTCGACGCGTTCTCCCCCTCCCTCAACGCGATTACCGACGAGGTGGTGGAGGAGGCCGTCGGGGTCCGTGATGCCTCGCCCGCCTGCGGGCAGCTGACCGTACTCACCTCGGTTCTGCCGCTCGCCCAGCGTGCCGCTGGCCGCGTCACGACCGAGACGCACACGCTCTGGGCCGGTCAACTCGCCGCCGAGCTCGTCGAGCACCTGCCCGCGCCGCTGCGCGACGGCGAGAGCGGGCGCGCTCCCGTCGAGCGGCTCACCTCCGGGGTCGACGACGCTGAGCGCATCGCTGGCATCCTCGACGAGCGCGCGCCGAGCCTCGAGCGCATCGTCACGATCGCCGCCGCCGCACTCAACGTGCCCACCGCCGTCGTCACCGTGCTCGGCCCCGACACGCAGTGGCATGTCTCCCGGTTCGGTCTCGACCTCGAGTCGGTGCCGATCGAGCAGTCGTTCTGCGCCGTCGCCGTGCGGCAGGAGGACGGCATGGTGGTTCCGGATGCTCCGCACGACCCGCGCTTCGCCGCGAACCCGCTCGTCACCGATGCCGGACTGCGCTACTACGCGGGAGTGCCGATCGAGGACGAGTTCGGTCGCCGCATCGGCGCGCTGTGCGTCATCGATACGAAGCCGCGCAATCACACCAGCGCCGACGAGCTGGCGACCCTCCGCCGCCTCGCGGAGAAGGTGGAAGAGGTCCTCCACACCCAGTCGCTCGCCGTGCCCACCTGGATCGCCGGTGCGCCCACGAGCCCGGTCATCGCCAGCCCTGCGACGGCGTCGACGGCGAGCGCGGCGGTGGCCTCGGTCGTGGCCTGATTCGCGGCCGCCCCGCCGGGCCTGCTACCCTGGAAGCACGCCGCGGGGTGGAGCAGCTCGGTAGCTCGCTGGGCTCATAACCCAGAGGTCGTAGGTTCAAATCCTGCCCCCGCAACCATGTCCTGTCTCAGGACATAGGAAACCCTCGAACCTATTGGTTCGGGGGTTTCCTTCGTTTCTGGGGGCCTTTCGGTCGTCCGGTGGGCTGATAGTCGCGGCTGGTGTCGATGGTGAGCTCGCGCAGCAGCTCGCCGGTTGCGGCGTTGATCACGGTGACGTCGAGGTCGTTGACGAGCACGAGAACGTGGGTTCCGGTGTGGGTTCGTCCGATGCCGATGTGGTGCAGTCTGCTGGCGATGCGCAGGGTGATGCAGCCGGTCTTGTCGATGCGGTCGTGGCGGATGCGCGTGTGGTGGTCGGCGTCTCGTGCGCCGGGGGTCGGGGAGGCTTTCGGTAAGGCTTGGTAGCGGGCTGCGGGGGTCGCGTGGTGGGGCAGGGACCGATGCGGGCGGCGAAAGTTGTATTCCTCGACGAACTCATCCAGCAGCTGTTGCAGCTGCTGAAGCGTCGCCGGTTGCGGGGTCTGCGCTCGGAGCCAGTTCTTCATCGTCTGCTGGAACCGTTCGACCTTGCCCTGCGTTTGCGGGTGCGAGGGGGAGCCGTTCTTCTGCACGATGTTCCGGTTGCGCAGTTCCGTTTCGAAGGCGTTGCGGCCTCCTCGGCGCCCGTATCCGGAGTGCTTGACGGTGAAGATCATGCCGTTGTCGGTCAGCGTTGACGCGGGATCGCCGTGCTTTTCGGCGGCAGCTCGGAAGGTGGTGACCACGATCGGGGTGGTGACCGCCTGGTGGGCGGTCACCGAGAGGGCGAGGCGGGTGCAGTCATCCAGCCAGGTCAGGATCTCGGCGTTCGCGCCGTCGCCGTCGCCGTCGCCGTCGAGACGATAGTGGGTGACGTCGGACTGCCAGCGTTCGTTGGGCAGCGCGGCTTCGAAGCGGACATAGGAGGACTTGGGGCGTTTCTTCGGTTCGGGCTCGATGAGGCCTTGCCGTTTCAGGGTGCGCCAGATCGTCGCCGGCGATACGACCGTGTCGTGGTGGTGGTGCAGGTGCCAGGCGATGGTGTGGGCGCCGGCGTCGAGACCTTTCCGCGTGAGCTGCTCGCGCAGCTGCACGATCAGCTCAACAGTGGTCGGAGGGATCGCGTTCGGGGTGGTGCGGGGGCGGCGGGAGCGCGGCTCCAGCGCCGCGTCGCCGTCGATGCGCCAGCGGGCCATGAGTTTTGACACCCATCCGGGTGAGACGCCGTAGGTGCGGGCTGCTTCGGCTTGCGACAGGCCCTGGATGGTGATGGCGGTGATGATCAGGCGCGCTTTGGACACGTCCTTGAGGGTGTCGGGATGTTTCCTATGTCGTGAGACAGGGGTTTCCTATGTCCTGAAACTAGACACTGCCCCCGCAACCAGTCGCCGGTCATCCGGTGAGCGAAGGCCCGGTCGTCAGACCGGGCCTTCGCCGTTTCCGCGGCCGTTCCCCGTGCGCCATCGCCGGCGGTCATGTTCGCAGAGCGAATCCCCGGGGTTCCGCTCGGTTGCTGGCAAGACCAGCGAGAGCGACCATGGAGGGGCCGGGTTCGGGGACCCGCCCCGGCGTGCGAACGCCCCCCTTCAGGTCAGTGAGAGCACGCCGCCCGGCACGGTCGATGCCCCGAGCCATTCGGGTTGGCTCAGGGCATCGACCACCTCCGTCGGATGCGGAGGCAGCACCGCTCGCGAAACAGAGTGCGCACGACAGCAGGGCCGCGCGAACAGCGGTTCTGCTACAGCAGCAGCATCTCGTCGATGCACATGAACATCGTGCTCGCGTGGTCGCCCGTCAGGGTGAACGCGACCACGCCCCCCGTGCTCGAGCGCCCCACCAGGACGTCCGCGGGGAAGTAGGCGGCGTAGTCGCCCGCCCGGTACTGGTCGATCGTCGCCTCGGGCAGCGCGAAGTCCCAGGTCGCCGTCAGATCGACGATGTAGTCCGCCTGCAGGGCCGCGTCGTCGGGCGAGAGGTCCTCCGAGAAGCTGGAGGCGGCGATGACGACCCGGATCGGGTCGGTCGCCCAGCTGGCCAGCGCGGCCGTGTTGCCGCTGGAGATGCTGGCGGCGAGCGACTCGCGGGCGGCCGCGACCGCCGCCGGGTCGACTTCCGGCGCGCTGGGCGTGGGGCTCGCGCTCGGTGTCGCGCTCGCCGTCGTCGGCTCCGGCGAGGCCACGGGCGACGCGCTCGGGGCGGGGGCCGCCGGCGAGCATCCGGCCAGCAGCCCGATGGTCATGAGTCCGCTCGCGAGGGCGAGCATCACCGGTCGGTGCGGGTGATGCGTGATCATCGTCGGATGCCCCTCTCCTCCGGCCGCCGCGTCAGCTGGCGATCGCCGGGATGATCGCGCCCGAGAACACCTGCCAGGCCAGCGCCGTCTTCGCCACGAGGCTCAGCGTGATGTAGCTGCGCTCGCCCTGCAGGTAGCTCTTCCACTTGCCGACCTGCTTGTACTGCAGCCACTGGTTGATGGCGAAGGTGTTGAAGAACACGAAGAGCGAGATGACGATGCCGATGACGAAGCCCGGGGTCTCGACCTCGCTCTCGCTGCCGATGCGCAGGAAGTAGACGAGGATCACGAGCCAGGGCACGAGGCCCACCATCGACCCGAAGATGAACGGCAGCAGGCCGCCCGAGCCGGGCTGCTCGTACTTCTCCTGCAGCGCACCGAACAGGATCATCGCCGCGTTGACGGCGAACACGGCCATGAGCGCGCCGACGTCGGTGACGCCGTTGATGGCGAGGATCAGCCAGATCATGATCGACGAGCTGAGCGCGTACTCCGTCCAGCGGAAGTAGTTGCGGTTGGCCAGCAGCCCGTTCTTGTAGCGCGGGTAGAACCACGGGCTCGAGATCAGGAAGTGGAAGAAGGCGCTCAGCGCGAGGAAGGCGACGACGCCGACGCCGATGTTCACCTCGAACAGCGTGACGCGCTCGGGCGGCAGCGGCACCCCGGGAGGGCCGGCGAGGTAGTCGGCGGTGACCGCGAACAGCACCTGGGTGCTGAGCATCGTCAGGATCACCGCGAAGCCGATGGCCTGCAGCAGGTGCAGGCTGCCCGCGACGATGTTGTAGATGCGCAGCCGGTCGATCTGCTGCTCGGGGGTGTAGACCTTCTTCGCCATGCCGTCACTCCTTCGTGCGCCGGATGCTCCCGACGGGTTGCGTCACGGTAGCACCCGCACGCTCGCGGGCGGCAGGGCCGAAGGGCCTTCGCTGAGCGGCGGGGTCAGTCGCGCGGCGGCTGTGCGCCGAGCCACTGCACCGCGGCGGCCCCGGCGGCCACGCCGCGCTCGACCGCTGCTGAGAGGCTCTCGCCGTCGGCGAGGGCCGCGGCGAGGGCGCCGGCGAAGGCGTCGCCGGCCCCGGTGGTGTCGACCACCGTGACGCGGGGCGCGGCCTGGTGCCCCGCATCCGTCTGATCGGCCCAGACGGCGCCGTCACCGCCGAGGGTGATGACGACGCTGCGGCAGCGCTCGCGTAGCGCGGTCGCGGCGGCGCGCGCCTCGTCGACCGAGCCGACGGGCAGGCCGGTGAGGTCGTGCGCCTCCGCCTCGTTGACGACGAGCGGATCGCACAGCGCCAGCAGCTCGTCGGGCACCGCGCGGCTGGGGGAGAGGTTGAGCACGGTGCGGCCCCCGAGCTCGGCGATCGTCTCGGCACCGATGCGCACGGCGGCGAGAGGGATCTCCAGCTGGGCGAGCAGCACGGTGCCCGTGCCGCCGACCGCGCGGATGTCGGCCTCGACCTCGTGCGCGTTGACGCGGCCGTTCGCCCCGGCGGCGACGACGATCGTGTTCTCGCCGTCGCGCGAGACGGTGATGAGGGCGATGCCGGTGGGGGCATCGTCGACGACTGCGACGCTGGAGACGTCGACGCCGCCCGAGCCGAGGGCGTCGAGCAGCTGCCGACCGTTGCCGTCGGCGCCGACCGCGCCGAGGAAGACCGGCATCGCGCCCGAGCGGGCCGCGGCCAGTGCTTGATTGGCTCCCTTGCCCCCGGTCGCCACGACGAGCTCGTCGCCGAGCAGCGTCTCGCCGGGCAGCGGGTGCCGGTCGACGAGCACGGTGTAGTCGGTGTTGGCAGAGCCGAGGACGATGAGCGAGGCGACCATGTGCCTATCGTGGCAGAGCGGTCATTCCGGCCGCGCGCGGCGCGTGCGCGACTCGCGCCATGCCCGCCACGCGCCCGTCGACCACAGCGCCCAGGCGACGAGCACCGGCTGGAACAGCAGGCGGATGCCCCGGGCCAGGTCGGTGTCGAGCCCGAACCCGTCGCGGCCCTCGGTGAACTGGGCGATGTTGCCGGGGAAGATCGCGAGGAAGAACAGCGCCACTGCCCAGCCGACCCAGACTCGGGCCCGCCCCCGCGCGATCAGCAGGGCCAGGCCGAGCGCGATCTCCACCACGCCCGAGGCCACGACCACGAGATCGGGATCGACCGGGAGCCACGGCGGCACCTGGGCCAGGAACTCGGCCCGGGCGACCGTGAGGTGGCTGGTGCCGGCGAACAGCAGGGCCGCGCCGAGCAGCCAGCGCGCGATGCGCTGCGGCCAGGTCGCGCCAGCGGCGGAGGTGTCGGCGGTCATGCCCTCAGTGTGGCGGAGGGGCCGCGGCGTACGCTGGGAGGCGTGAGCTCCGCATCCGTCGCCGTCGCCCAGTTCGCGCCGGGCGCCGATCGCACCGCGAACCTGGCCGGGATGCGCGCCCTCGCCCTCCGCGCCGTCGAGCAGGGCGCCGACCTCGTCGTGTTCCCCGAGTACGCGTCGTACTTCACGCCGACGATGGGCGCCGACTGGCTCGCCGCGGCCGAGCCGCTCGACGGCGGCTTCGTCGCCGGGCTGGGGGACATCGCGGCCGAGGTCGGCGCGATCATCGTGGCGGGGTTCATCGAGGTCGGCACCCGCGACGACCGGTTCCGCAACACGATCGCGGCCGTCGGGCCCGATGGTGGGCTGCTCGCCGTCTCGCGCAAGCTGCACCTGTACGACGCGTTCGGCGCGACCGAGTCGGCGTGGGCCGAGCCGGGAGCGATCGAACCGCCGCAGCTGTTCGCGCTCGGGCCCCAGGGTCTGCGCGTGGGCATCCAGACCTGCTACGACCTGCGGTTCCCCGAGGTGACCCGCCGCCTGGTCGATGCCGGGGTCGAGCTCGTGCTGGTGCCGAGCGAGTGGGTGGCGGGTCCGCACAAGCGGCACGCCTGGCGCACCCTCGTCACCGCGCGCGCGATCGAGAACACGGTGTATCTGGCCGCTGCCGACCACCCGCCGCCCGTCGGCGTCGGGGCGAGCATGATCGTGGATGCTCGCGGCGAGCTGCTCGCGGCACTCGACGACGAGACCGACGCCGTCGTGGCCGTGCTGAGCCGCGAGCATCTCGACGAGGTCCGCGGGGTCAACCCGGCCCTGCGGCTGCGGCGGTTCCGAGTCGAACCGGGCGCGCCTGCCTAGCGGCGGTGCTGCTGCAGCCGCCGCGCCGCCTCGGCGATCGAGGCTTCGGGCTTGCAGAACGCGAACCGCAGTGCGGTGGGGCTGACCGGCCCGCCCGGGCGGCCGAAGGCGCTGAGCGGGATCGACACGACCCCGGGGTCGGCCGCGAGCGCCCGCGCGCTCGACGCGGCGTCGCCCAGCCCGAGAGCGGCTGGCGGCTCGGCGACGATGAAGTACGAGCCCGCGGTCGGGCTGATGGTGAAGCCGGCGTCGACGAGCCCGGCGGCGAGCAGGTCGCGCCGGTGCTGCAGGGTGGCCTGCAGGGCGGCGAAGGTGTCGTCGGGCATCCGGAGGCCGGTCGCGACCGCGCCCTGGAACGGCGCACCGTTCACGTAGGTGAGCCACTGCTTGACGCCGATGACCGCCTCGATGAGCGCGGCCGGACCCGTGACCCAGCCGATCTTCCAACCGGTGACGGCGAAGGTCTTGGCAGCGCTCGAGATCGTCAGGGTACGGTCAGCGGCCCCCGGATAGGTCGCGACGGGCACGTGGCGGCCACCGTCGTAGACGAGGTGCTCGTAGACCTCGTCGCTGACGATGACCGCGTCGTGGCGGGCGGCGAGAGCGATGATGCGCTCGACGTGCTCGGCGGCGAGTATCGAGCCGGTCGGGTTGTGCGGCGAGTTCAGCACGATGACGCGCGTGCGGTCGGTGATGGCCGCGTCGATCGCGGTGGCGCTGGGCTGGAATCCGGGCTCGCTCAGCGGGATCGTGACGTGCCGAGCGCCGGCGAGCCCGGTGACGGCCGCGTAGGCGTCGTAGAACGGTTCGAGCGTGACGACGTCGTCGCCGGGGCCGGCGAGGGCGAGGAGGCTCGCCGCGAGCGCCTCGGTCGCGCCAGCGGTGACCAGCACCTCGCGCTCGGGGTCGAGGGTCAGGCCGTAGAAGCGCTGCTGGTGCTCCGCGATCGCGTGGCGCAGGTCGGCGATGCCGCGCCCCGGAGGGTACTGGTTGACGCCGGCCTCGATCGCCGCGACCGCGGCCTCGAGCACGGCGGCGGGCGCACCATCGTCGGGGAATCCCTGGCCGAGGTTGATGGCGCCGTGCTCGGCGGCCAGCGCCGACATCTCGGCGAAGATCGTCGGCCGCGCGGTGTCGTCGTCGTCGAGCAGTCCCGCCGCGCGGGCGGCGCGCATCCACGGCCGGTCGGCAGCGGCCCCGTCGACTGTCATGGCGCCAGCGTAGCCGGGGGATCGTTCGCCCCCGAAAGGTGAAACATCACGGGCAGTTGTCGCAATGCGTACATCCCTCCATGTCCCCCATTTGGCGAACATTGACGCAAAGCGCACACTGGAGAACCGGAGCACCTCGCGACGGACAGCTCACCTACCCGAACCCGGAGTCGACGCACCGTGACCAACCACTCTCCCGAGCGTGAAGCACAGCCATGATGCCGCTCGCCTACGAGAAGTGGCACGCGCTGACCGATGGCGGCGATTCGCATCCCGTCTTCCGTGCACTGCACGCTGCCCGGCTCGATAGCTTCCTCGCCGACAGCCAAGACGACGGCGTCATGGTCATCGATGCCGAGGGCGTCATTGTCGACGGCAACCTCGCGCTCAGCCGTCGAACCGGATACAGCCGGAGTGAGCTCCTCGGCCGACCGATGGTCGATGTCGTCGTGCCTGCCCAACGTCGCCGAATCCGGGCAGCGATCGACGACATGCTCGCGGGCGACGGGGTGCGGGCGCGTGCCGACGGCATCAAGCGCTCGGGCGAGCCGTGTGACCTCGCGATCACCTTCGTGCCGCTCTTCGACGACGATCGCACCGTCGTCGGGGCCCTCGTTATCACGCAGAACCTCAGCGAAGCATCCGAGGCCGAGCGCGACCGCCAGCGCGACACTGCCCTGTTGGAACTCGCGAGCCGGGTCGCCGGAGTGGTGGGCTGGACACTGGACCTCGCGACCGGTGCACTCGGCTGGTCCGGGGAGCTTCCTGAACTGCGCGGGCGCACACCGCATGATCTCGTCTCACTCACGGCCATGCTCAACAGGGCGGACGCAGCCCGCCTGGCGCGCTCGCTGGAGCGGTGCGCCCGGGAGCAGCGCACCCTCGACATCACGGTTGCGCTCGTCCTGGAAAGAGGACGCACCCCTGCAGCGGGCCCATTGCTCCCCGGCGGTGCCTCCACGGGCACCGAACGTCACCTGCGGCTCGTCGGACGCGTCTCCTCCAGCTCGCCCGACGGAAACCGCGTCATGAGCGGTGCCGCGCACGATGTGACTGCGGTTGTCGTCGAGCAGCGGCAGCGCGTCGCCGTCGAGGAGCTGCTGTCGAGCACGGTCAACGCCATGACCGACGGCTTCGCGGTCATCGATGAGCAATGGCACGTGAGCTTCGTCAACGACCGGATGGTCGAGTTTGTCGGCCGCGACCGCGCCGCCATCATCGGCGAGTCGCTGTGGACCGTGATGCCCGAGATCGTCGGGAGCGAGTTCGAGCGACCGTTCCGCGATGCGGTCGAACAGTCGTCGACCGTGCAGGCGCGGGGCTGGTGGGCCGAGCGCGGCATCTGGATCGACGTCACGGCGTACCCGACCGGCCAGGGCCTCGCCGTGCACCTGCGCGATATCACGGAGACCGAGCTGGCGCGGCAGGCCTACGAGAAGGCGCAGGAGGAGCTGGCCACCCTGGGTGGACTTCTCGACATCTCGAGGGATGCCATCATCGTGCGCGATCTCGAGCACCGCATCCGCTACGCCAATGCTGGCGCGATCGCTCTCTACGGCTGGGATGCCGACACCGTGATCGGCGCCACTGCAGACCAGCTGCTCAACGTCGATCGCGAACGGCGCGCGCAGGCGACCGAGGCCGTCCTCGCCCATGGTCACTGGTCCGGCCACATCGCGGTGCGAACCCACGACGGCCGCGATCTCATCATCGCCTCGCGTTGGCAGCTCATGCGCGACGAGTCCGGTGCGCCGGAGTCGATCCTGTCGGTGAGCGTCGACGTCACTGAGGAGCTCGCTCGTGAGGAGGCCCTGCGTCGGGCGGAGCGCCTCGAGTCGCTCGGCACCTTCGCCGGCGGTATCGCGCACGACCTGAACAACGTGCTGACGCCCATCACCCTGGCGGCGCAGCTGCTCCGGCAGACGCTGGCGGGCAGCCCCGAGGCAGACACTGCCGAGATGATCGAGACGGCCGCCCGGCGCGGGGCGGGGATGGTGCGGCAGGTGCTCACCTTCGCGCGCGGGGTCGAGAGCGGCACCGACCGCGTCGACGTCGTGGCGCTCCTTGCCGAGCTCGAGCGCATGGTTGGCGAGACCCTTGCCGACGGCGTCGCGCTCACGGTCACGCCTCCGCCCGCGGGCACCGTCGTCATCGGTGACGCCACGCAGCTTCTGCAGGTTCTCGCGAATCTGATCAGCAACGCCAACGATGCCATCACGGCGCCCGGCACGATCATGGTGGATGCGCGCCTCGAACCGCGGGAGGACGCCAGCGGCCGCTCTCTGGTCGTCGATATCGTCGACACCGGGCACGGCATGAGCCCCGACGTCATGGCCCGCCTGTGGGAGCCGTTCTTCACCACCAAACCCGTCGGCAAGGGCACCGGGCTCGGCCTGCCCATGGTCGCGGCGATCATCCGCGCCCACGGCGGCTCGATCGACGTCGACAGTGACGGTCGCACGGGCTCGCGATTCACGCTCACGCTGCCGGTCGATGAGGTGGCGGCGCCTTCCACCCCGATCGCGGTCGATGCCGAGTCCGCGCGCGGCGACGGCCGCACAGTGCTCGTCGTCGATGACGAACCGGCGATCCGTGGGCTCGTGCGCCAGCTGCTCGTCGACCACGGGTATCGCGTCGTCGTCGCCTCCAGCGGCGACGAGGCGCAGCGTCAACTGGCGGCCGCTCCACCGGTCGATGTGGTGCTCAGCGATGTCACGATGGCCGACGGCGACGGTGTCGACCTCGTCCGATGGCTGATGGCGACGGGAGCATCCCAGCCGGTCGTGCTGATGAGCGGCCGCGAGGATGCCGGATCGATCCCCGAGGAGGTGCGCGCGCGATGCTCCGGATTCCTCGTCAAGCCGCTCACCACGTCGGCGTTGCTCACGGCACTGCACACCGCTTTCGACCGCGACCCGAGAGGAGTCCGCGCATGACCGATCGTTCGCCTAGCTGCTGGCGGATCCTCGTCGTCGACGACGACGCGCTCATCGCCGCTCTTGTCGGTGACGGGTTGCGCCTTCATGGTCATGACGTTGTCGTCTCCTCGTCGCCCGACGAGGCGCGACTTGTGCTCGGCGATGTCGATCCGCACCTGCTGATCTGCGATCTCAACTTCACCGACGGACAGTCGGGTGCTGCGTTCATCAGCGAGGTACGGGGGCAGCGCCCCTGGGTCGCCTGCGTCGTGCTGTCGAACCACCGGTCTCCTGAACTCGCCGTCGCCGACGGAAACCTGTTGCCGAAGGATGTCGTCTACCTCGTGAAGTCGATGGTGCGGTCGGTCGACCAGATTGTCGATGCTGTTCACGCGGCTATGACCGGCTCTGAGCTTGAAGCGTCAGAGCACGATGATGAGGCGGTCATCATCATCAATGCGGCCCAGGCGCAGGTGCTGCGGATGCTCGCCGCTGGCGCGACGACGCGGGCCCTCGCCGAGGCGCGCGGCACCTCGGTGCGCGCCGCCGAGAGCCTTCTTGTCCGTCTGTACGCCGTGCTCGGCCTTGACACCAGCCGCGACTCCAACCCGCGGGTCGAGGCGATTCGGCTCTGGCAGTCTGGCCGTATCCGCGTGCGCAGTTCCAGCAGGGGGGAGGCCAGTCTTGTATCGTGACCGCCTGACCCAGAACCGCTCGCGCGAGCTCGTCGCGGCATTCCTCGATGATTTTCTCGCGCAACGCGGGTGGTGGGCTGCGCGCGCTGCCTGGGTCGATGAGCGCGGTATGGTCATCGATCCCTGGCGGGTGTCCGATGCGGCACCTTCCGCCCTTGACCCCTTGCGCCGGCACACCGACCCGGTCGACCCCGTCGACCCGGGGACGGAACGGTATCCCGCTCCCGCGATCGTCCCGGTGTCAGAGGTGCGCTGCACGCGCGCCATCGCTGACGACTTCGCCGCCGCCGGTGTGGACGAGCTGATCGTTGTCGATGTCGCCGGGGTCGGACCGTTCGACCTCCGTCTGGTCTTCGCGGTCGATTCGACCCAGCGCCGTTCACCCGACGGCATCGAGGCGCTGCGCACCGGCGCGGCGCTGCTGCCGACCCTGATCCGGCAGGAAGGGGAGCGCGACGCCTTGCGGCTCGGAGCCCTGCGCGACCCGTTGACCGGGCTTCTCAATCGCGCTGGGCTCGAGGAACTGGCTGCTCAGCGGCCGACCGGGTCTCAGCTGCGAGCCGTTGTCTACCTCGACCTCGACGGGTTCAAGGCCGTCAATGATGCGCACGGTCATGGTGCTGGAGACGAGGTGCTGGTCGGGGCCGCACAGCGGCTCATCGCCCAAGTGCGACCCCATGACCTCGTTGCCCGACTCGGCGGTGATGAGTTCGTCATCGTCGCCGAACAGGTTCTCGACGAGGCCTCGGTGGTGTCGCTGTCGCAGCGGGTCATCGGCGCCGTCTCGCACGACCTCGTGCTCGAGTCGGGCGCGGTCGTGGCCGTCGCCGCGAGCGCCGGCGTCGCGCTGTGGCCGGAGGGCGAGACCCTCGAATCGATCATCGCGACCGCCGACGGTCTCATGTACGAAGCCAAGCGCATCGGCGGCGGCATCGCCATGCAGGATGCCGGCGGTCGTATTCTCGTCCGCGACCCGCTCGACGGCCGCGCGGTTCCTGAAGAGGTCGAGCGCGGACGTGCCCCCGTACGTGCACTGCCGCTCGTGCCGCTCAGCGATGCCGTCGACGCCGGCGCGCACGTGGTGCTGCGCGGAGAGCTCTGCACGGCCCACGCTGGGGAGGCGGCCGACACGGTTCTCGATGCACTGCGAGGGATCGACCGCGAGCGCCCCGCTGTGCTCGTTCTCGAACCGCGCGGCCGCGGGTGGGCCCGCGATGGTGTCCTGGCTGAGCTCGTCGATGCGCTGCGCGAGCGGCAGCCCGCATCCAGCATCACGCTGCTCGTCGATGCCCAGCCCTCGTCCCTCGAACTTCGACTGGTGGCGGACGAGCTGCGGGCGCTCGGTCTCGTCACCGTTGCGCTCGGTGGTATCGGTGCCGGACACGCCGGCGACCTGCGGATGATCGCGCAGGTCGCCCCGACCCTTCTCTGTCTTGACCACGAGGCCGTGCTGAACCTCACCCGTACCAGCCCCGCCGGCCTGGTCGCCCGACTCGCCGCGGCTCTGGCTGAGACCGCCGCCGCCCCGCTGGTGATCGTCGAACCCTCCGCCGAGATCTCTGACGACACCCTTCGCGCGTGGGGTGCAAGTGCGGTCGTGCGGGCTCTCGACCCCGGCTGACCCGACCCGCCGTTCCCGCCGTCCGAACCCGAGAAGAGAGTTACGCCGATGATTTCCTCCCTCCGCCTCATGGCCGCCACGACCGTCGTCGCCCTGGCACTCGTCGGGTGCACCTCGAACGCCGAGCCAGCGCCAGAGCCGTCGAGCGAGAGCGCCTACGGCGGTTTCGCCGTCGACCCACCCGCGACCGATGAGGTTGTGCTGACGATCGAGGGCGGCACGACCGTTGACTTCACCTACGGTGAATTGCAGGATCTCGCAACCGTCGAGATCGACATCGTCGAGCCGTTCGTCGAGGAGCAGCAGAGCTTCACGGGGGTGCCGCTCGCCGACCTGCTGTCCGCCGCCGGCATTGCGGCGGACGCCCGCATTGAGACGATTGCCCTCAATGATTACCGGTACGCCGATACGGTCGCTCAGTGGACTGAGAACGGTGCTCTCCTTGCCGTTCTCCGCGATGGTGAGCTCATACCGATGGACCAGGGCGGGCCGATCCGCATCGTGTTCGCCGCCGACTCTCCCGCTTTCGATCTGCTCGACGCGTGGAACTGGAGCCTCCGCACGATCGCCGTGGTCGACTAGGGGATCACATGGAATCCGGGGGCGGAGAGAACACGGTGTCGGGCAGGCGACTTCTCGGTCTGAAGCGGCGACAGTACGGCCTGCTCGCCGTGCTCATGGCCGCGGTCGTGGCACTCTTCCTGACCTCGGTCATCTCCGTCGCGGCCCACGATGACGAGCTGCAGGGGCTGTACAGCGAGGAGGCCGACGGCACGGCAATGACCTTCGTGCAGCGCGAGTCATTCGGGCTCATCATCGAGCTCGACCGGTGGTCGCGCGGCGATGCCACCGCACGCGACGTGCAGATCGCGCGGGCGCTCCTCGGTCAGCGGTTGCAGGTGCGTACGGCGTCTGAGGTCACCACATACGAGCTCACCGACGAACCTTTTCGCGCGAGTCTTGCCGCGATGGACGACCTCGTCCGTTCGCTCGATGATGTCCCCGTCGAGCAACGGGTCGATCAGCGCCGCGCAGCCGATGATGTCGTGGACGCGTTCGAAGTGCGCACGCGCGAACTCAGCACGGTCTTCCAGGAGATCACCCGCGCACGTGCGGCCGAGGCCATCAACCGTCGAGCGATCACCGAGCAGACCCAGGCCCTCCTCGCGGGCATCATCATCCTGCTCGGGGTGGGCCTGGCCGGGTGGATCGCCTCTGACATTCGGTCCACATACCGCGAAGCCACCGAGAGGCTGCGGGTCGAGACGGCCCGGCTCGACCAGGCCCGTCGCCGACTCGAGCTGCGTCAGCGCCTCGCCGACCTCTCAGGAACCTGGAGTCAGTCGGTGGCAGCGGGCGTCGACACCCCGTCCATCATGAGCACGGCGCTCGCTGACCTGGCGGAGCTGGCACCCGGCTTGACCGTGCGCGTCGTGGAGACTCCCGGTGCTCCCGCGCGCATCGAGCGCGTTGCCGCGGACTCTCGGTCCGCCCCCACGGGGACCTCAGCGGACGGGGATGCCCACGTGATCGAGGATGAGGATGCTCTCGCCGCGATCGATCGCGTCAATGAGATCCTGCACCTCGTGCACGTGCGTGACCACCAGGAGCAGGCGCTTGACCGGGCTCGTCGGTTCGACCCCCTCACGCAGCTCCCTAACCGCCAGCACCTGCAACCTGCGGTGGCCGCCGCGACCGACAGGGTTCGCCGCAGTCGATCACCGCGTGTCGTCACTCTCGCTCTCGTCGACATGAATCGATTCGCCGACTTCAACCTCGCCTACGGCGCCGCCGAGGGCGATCGTCTACTCGTCGCCGTTTCCCGCATCCTTGTGCAGCACAGTCGACCTGGAGGGGAGGTCCTCCGGCTTTCCGCCGACGAGTTCGCCGTGGTCGGAACCCATGCGACCACCGCTGCAGCCGAGCGCGCCGTCGCGGCGCTGTCGGCCGCGCTGACGCGCACGCACGAGGTCGTCGGTGAGCAGGTGGCCGTATCGGCGACGATCGGCGCCGTCATCGACGGGGCGGCAGACCAGCAGCCGGATGCCCTCGTGCAGCGCGCCGCCGCGGCACTCGCTGCGGCGCAGGCGACCGAGCCGCGACCGGCCGTGCGGTACTTCATCGCCGACCGAGACGCTCACCTGCTCGACGCGATGCGCGAGGAGTCGGCACTGCGTTCGGCGCTCCGCTCGGGGGAGTTCGTCACCCATGTGCAGCCGATCATCGACCTCGAATCGGGGGCGATCGCGGCGTGCGAGGCTCTGGTGCGCTGGAACAGGCCCGGAGTCGGGCTCGTGCGCCCGGACGAGTTCCTGCCCGCGATCGCGCGTGCGGGGCTGACGGTCGAGCTCGGGTGGCAGATCATCGACGGAACGCTGACGGCCTGGGGTACTGAGCGGGCCGCGGCCGAGGGCGCACTCGACGGGCTTGCGGTGTCGATCAATCTCGACGCCGCCCAGCTGGCGGTTCCGACGCTCTCCGACTACCTGGTCAACGCCGCTGAACGCAATGGTCTCCCCCTGACCTCTCTCGTGGTCGAGGTGACGGAGCACGCGCTGCTCGTCGGGGAGGGGGCGCTCACCCAACTGGAGAAGCTCCGGGCGCGCGGCGTGCGCGTTGCCCTTGACGACTTCGGCACCGGGTATTCGAGTCTCGCGCAGGCGAACGCGCTGCCGCTCGACGTGCTGAAGCTCGACCGCAGCTTCCTGCCCGACCCGCAGCTCGACGCTCAGCAGTCGGCGATCATCCGCGACATCGTGTCCATCGCGAACACACTCGGCTTGGCGGTGACGGCGGAGGGGATCGAGACGGAGGAGCTCGCCGAGCAGTTGCGCAACCTGGGCGTGCACTACGGCCAGGGGTGGTGGGCGGCCAAGGCGATGCCGATCGATGAGCTCCCGACGTGGGCGGCAAGCAGAGCGGCGATGCTCAGCGGCCGCTGACGGGCACTCTCGAGCTGCGCAGCGACTGCGACCGTGCGCGCTCCCGTGACCCTGGGGTGTGCACGACAGCCCCGTAGCGCGCGAGCCAGGCCGTGTGACTCCAGTCGGCGACACCGCCGACGCGCAGGAGCCCTCCGCTGACGGCGGTGACGTTGCGAACCTGGAGCTGGCCGCTCACGCGCTCTCCGCGGTCGAGCATCAGCTCGATCGGCACCCGCTGGTTCAGCGCAACTTCTGCCGAACGAGTGAGGAAGGCCGCCCCGCCGATGCTGACGTCGACGCAGGTCGAGTCGCTCGCCCCGACTATCGCCGTGAGGTTCACCGGTACGCGGGGAGCCCGCCGCGTCCACACCCGGTTGCGGGCCTGGTACGGCTCGACCACGTAGCAGTGCTCGCTCACAGAGTCGCGCGATGCGTCGTCGTGCCAGACGACCGGTCCGCCGATGCGCAGACGCGCGCCCGAGGGTCCGACGGCAGCGCGAGAGGTGATGGTCAACACGCCGCGCGCCGTCGCGGGCCCACCGGTGACCGAACGGCACTCGACCTCGAGCTCGACGGAGGTCGCGAACTCGGCGGCGGCGCGGTCGACCACCACGGCAGCGCCGCGCTGGTGCAGATCGACACACTGCCCGACGAGGCCCTCGACGCGCGCGGGCAAGGAGACGGGAAAGCGCCACAGTGTGCGGTGCTGGCGGCGACGGTGCGCGCGCACCGCCAGCTGCACCGTCACCGCGATATCGAGCACGCTGAAGACGCTGATCACCGCGAACGCCCCGAGTGATAGCGGCGGTAGTACGGCGGGCCCGCCAAGCGCGATCCCCACCGTGTCGACTCCGCGCGCGACGAGCACCGCGAGAAGGGTGAGGGCGACGATGAGCGGCAGGCGCACGAAGCGCACGGCCTCCCAGCCGCCGAGGTCGGGCTCGTTCTTCGGGGTGACGTGGAAGCGCATCGGGCGCCGGGTGATCAGCGCCGGCAGGGCGCGCAGGTGCGGCTCGAGCGACAGCATCAGCGAGCGCACGCCTTCGACCCGCCCGGTCACCCCCCGATGCAGCGCGGTGGCGGTAAGACCCGCGATGAGCATCCAGGCCGCCCAGAAGGCGACGCCCTCGATGCCGGGCATCGCGACGGGAACGAGTCCGTAGGCGCCGACGAGCACGACATAGACGGCAAACGTCAGGCGCTGCACCGGAGTCAGGTAGTGCAGGAGGGTGCCCACGTACGAGAGTTTCTGCGAAGCGCTCACGCCTCGCCCGAAGGGCATGCGAAGCCGCCAGTGGAAGGCGGAGAGCGTGCCCTCGGCCCAGCGGGCGCGTTGAACCGTGTACGCCGCCAGGTTGTCCGGCGCGAGCCCCTGGACCAGATGCTCGTTGTGGTACAGCAGGGTGTATCCGGCTTTCTGGAGCAGCAGGGAGGTCTCGAAGTCCTCCGTCGAGGTCACCGTCGCGATGCCGCCAACCTCGCGCAGCGCGCTGAGCCGGATGACGGCTGCCGAGCCGCACCAGAAGACCGATCGCAGGCGGTTGCGGCCGGGAAGCAGCACGTCGAAGAACAGCGACTGCTCGTGTCGGCCCGACTCGTGGTGCATGACGGAGTTGTGATTGCGGAACGAGTGTGCGGACTGCACGAGCGCCACACGATCGTCGGCGAAGTAGCCGGTCATCGCTTCGAGGATGTCGGGCGCGGCGACATGGTCGGCATCGAGCACGAGCAGCAGCTCACCCTGAAGCCGGGGCAATACGGCGTTGATGTTGCCCGCCTTGGCGTGAGAGTTGTCGGGCCGGGTGACGTAGACCGCGCCGAGGCGCTCGGTGAGGGCACGCATCTCGGGGCGACGTCCGTCATCGCAGAGGTAGACGGTGGTGCGACCGCGCACGGCGAGCGCCCCGATGAGGGTCGGCTCGACGATGTCGAGCTCTTCGTTGTAGGTCGCGATGACGATGTCGACGGTCGTGTCGAGTGCGGGCGGACGCGGCGTCGGGGGCAGTCGCCAGGTCTCGACGACCATGATGACGAAGCTGGCATACCCGACGGCCTCGGCTGCGAGTAGCGGCCAGAACAGCCAGGGGTCCACCCCGGTCGACGTCACGATCACCCTCCACACGAGGTACGTCGCACCGAGGACCGTGGCAACGGCCGCGAGCGCGCGGGCCACCCCGTCGTGGCGCTGGAACCAGCTGCCGAGCCGAACGGAGGTGCGCGTTACCGAGGATGGGATGGGGGCGTAGGGCCCCGACACGACGGTTCCGCGCGGGATCATCGGTTGCGTCCTTCCGACGTCGCGGTCGGGCCACGCTGGCCGAGATGCGAACGTCTCGTCCATGGTCGCGCTTTCACGAAGCCCGTTCGAGATCGCCCGCTCGTCCACTGACGCAATGCGAACAGCGTTCGTGCCGGCCGTTTGCCCGTTCTGCCTGTCACCCTCACCCTGGTACTGGCACGCCGCCCCTCCATCCCCCCCAGAGCGGGTCGTGCGGTGCCGGCGGCCGGTCGTTTCTCGGCCGGCCGCCGGCGCATCCACACAGGCGTGCCGGCTGCACACGATGTTCGAGGAGACCACGATGGACACCACCACCAGCTCGATCGACTGGATCAACGCGGGAACGACGTCGTCGGTGGACGCGCTCGTGCTGCGTTTCTCGGTCGTACTGAATGGCCTCTATGAGCACGTGGGTAGTGCCGGAGGCTCGTGGTTCCTCGTCGATGTCGCTGGCCGTCTTGTCGACTGCGGTGCTGACGGCGCCGCACCGCTGCTCGGAGCCCCCGTCACGCGCCTGGCCGGAGGGCTCGCGGCGGCCGAGATCGAGTCGGCGTGGCACCAGGTGCTCAACGGGCGGACTCAGACCGTCTGGCCGTGGCACGGCGGTCGTGCCAAGGCGGCTGTCCGATCGATCGAGCTGCACCCTCTGCGCGACACCCTCAGCGACGCTCGCCCGATCATCGGAGCCCTCGTGGTCATGGTCGACGCGACGTCGAGCGCACTGCGGCTCTCGACGGCGGCCTAGCTCTCGCTCTTCGGCAGGGTCAGCCGGGTCGCCCAGTCGTAGAAGACCGTCTTGCCCGGTGTGGTGTCGTCGACGTCGGCGTCGACCCCGCGCGAGAGCAACGTTGAGAGCCCGTCGATGATGAGCCCGAGGTCATCGTGTGGCGCTGTCAGGGCGAGGCCTGCAGAGCACACGGACAGGATGCTCGAGATCTGCCGCGAGTCGACATCGGCCCGTACCATGCCGGCCGACTGCAGCGCCTCGATGAGCTCCCCCCGGATGCCGATGGTCGGCGTGTAGGTGTAGCTGCTCGAGTTGCGCATGATCGAGTTCAGCGCCTCGCGGTCGATCACGAACAGCGTCTTCGCGAGCGGCCGCTCGTACACCGCGCTGAGGATGTACGTGTACATACGCGACAGCAGCCCGCCCCGCGGATCGCGCTCGATGTTCTCGACGATCAGCCCGTACATGCCGTGGAACTCGCGGTTCAGCATCGCGACCATGGCGTCGTTCGCGCTCGGGAACATCTCCTCGACCTGCTCGACGGTGAGACCCGCTCGTAGGGCGATCGACGGCAGCGAGACCGCCGCGTAGCCGTCGTTCTGGATGATGTCGCTGGCGGCGTCGAGGATCGTCTCGACGTCGGTCAGGTGGGGCTGCGTCATTGGAGGTGCCCTTGGGTGGTGGTAGGACGGTGGTCTCGTCAGTGTAGGCGGCCACCAGACGATTCTGTGCACCCCGTCTTCGGGGGACGGGATTCGGGGTACAGAACGGCCCCCGGGGCAGTGTGGAGAGGGTGTGGACAACGGGCACGGGATGCGCGCTCTGGTCCTACCGTCGGTGCAATGCCGCGCCGTCTCCGCCTCGCCGTCGCCCCGCTCGTGCTGCTCATCGCGGCCCTCAGTGCCTGCGCCGAGCCGACCCGCCTCCCGCCCCCGGAGGAGCCCGCGGCCCGCGCTCCGCTCTTCGCCTCTGACGAGGAGGCGCTCGCCGCGGCCACGGAGGCGTACGAGGAGTACCTCGCTGTGTCGAATGCGGTACTCGCAAAACCGCCTCGCGATCTCTCTGTCCTGAAGTCCGTTGCAACGACGGACTTCGTGGAAAACGAGAGGCCGATCGCGGAAAGGCTGAATGCAAACGGGTGGACCATCGAAGGCCGATCGCTCCTCGTCGGTGTTGAGCTTCAGCAGTGGTTCCAGGAGCCGAACGGTTCGGTCGCTGTGACCATCTACGCGTGCTTGGACGTCACCGGAACCCGGATAGTGGACGAAGATGGCGTCGACGTGACACCCGCTGATCGCTCCCCAGCGGCCACGCTGGAAGTTGAACTGACCGGCGCCACTGAGGAAGAACTACTGGTAAGTCGGAGTGAGCTGTGGGCAAACAGCATTACTTGTTCCTAGCTGCCTGCCTCGCTACGGCCGCCCTCCTCCCCGACCCTCCTGCGAGCGCGACAACTCCCGAGCAGTGTTCTGGGACGGCTCTGGAGCTTGGCTGCCCGAACGTCGGCGGCAGCATCGAGGGCGACAGCGCGCTGCTGAACGGCGATCTCACGCTCGTCGGCGCGCCGGGCGGCTCCGCGGGCGGGTCCGGTGGCTCGGCTCCCGGGGGCGGCAACGGCGCCGGCTCCCCGCTGCCCCCGATGCCGTGCGAGGAGGTCTTCGCGGGGCTCTGCTACGGCGAGGGCCAGGACAAGCCGGGGGACGGCACGGTGAGTCCGAGCATCCCGCCCCTGACCCTCAGCGACGTCGCCGCCTTCCGGCCGCAGGCGCCACGGCAGTCGATGCAGCCAGACGGCTGGATGGTCGTCGGGCTGCCCACCAACATCTACGCGCGCACCGGAACGCACATCGTTTCGGGCACCCTGCTGGGCTTGCCTGCCGACGTGCGCTTCACGCCCGTCGGGTATCGCTGGCGCTACGGAGACAGCTCGGCGGCGCGTCTCACCACGCCGGGCGCGACCTGGCAGGCGCTCGGGCTGCGCGAGTTCGACGCCACCCCCACCAGTCACACCTATCGCGCCGCCGGCACCTACGTGATCGAGCTCGACGTCGAGTTCGCCGCCGAGTACCGCTTCGCCGGCGGAGCGTGGCAGGGGCTCACGGGGGTTCTCGTCGTGCCCGCCAACGACCTCGTCGCCGTCGCTGGCAGCGCCGTCACGGTGCTCGTCGATCGCGACTGCGCCACGGCGCCGCACGGGCCGGGCTGCTGACCAAGGGAGGGTTGAGCGAAGGGTCGGATGCCACCAAGTCGCGGCAAATAGAATGCACAGGTTTGCGGAGGACGCTGACAGCGGCGAAAGGAGCCCTCCCATGACCACCAGCCCCGAGACCCCCGCGGTGCCGGAGCCCGACGTCGACCCCGTTTCGGCCGACACTCCCGCGCCGACACCGCCTGCCGCCGAGCCCGGTGCATCCGAGCTGGCCGCCGCGCCCGCCGAGGAGCCTGCTCCGGCACTTTCCGAGCCCGCTCCCGCAACCCCGACCCGCAGCCGGCCAGCCCTCGCGCCCCTGCTCGGCATGCTGACCGTCGGCGCCCTCATCGGCGGCGTCGCCGGCGGCGGTGTCGTCGCCGCGGTGCTCGCCAGCCAGCCCGGCGCCGTCTCCGGTGTCCCCGCCGCGCCCTCCACCATCACCGTCAACGACCCGGGCGACGCCACGATGGTCACCGCCGTGGTCGCCAAGGCCATGCCCGCCGTCGTGACGCTGACCGTCGGCGGCGGCGGAACGTCGGGCAACGGCTCCGGCGTGATCCTCTCCGAAGACGGCTACGTGCTGACCAACAACCACGTGGCCACCCTCGAGGGAGCGACGCTCGAGCCGAGCATCCGCGTGACCCTCTCCGACGGCCGCATCTTCCCCGCGACCCTCGTCGGCAGCGACCCGATCGCAGACCTCGCGGTGGTCAAGCTCGAGGGGGCCGAGGGACTTCCGACCATCGAGTTCGCCGACTCCGACGCGCTCAATGTGGGCGACCGCACGGTCGTCATCGGCGCCCCGCTCGGCCTCGCCGGCTCGGTGTCGAACGGCATCGTCTCGGCGCTCAACCGGTCCATCACGGTCCGCTCCTCCGCCGTGCCCGGGCAGCAGCTCGATGTCGCGCCCGAGCCGGATAACGGCCAGGATGCCCCCTTCGACTTCTGGGACTTCGACGTTCCCGGCACCGAGGGGACCGACCCGCGCCCGCTCAGCTCGGGCACCGTCTCGCTGCCCGTGATCCAGACCGACGCGGCCATCAACCCCGGCAACTCGGGCGGTGCGCTGCTCGACGACGAGGGCCGGCTGATCGGCATCGTCGTGGCCATCGCGACCGCCGGCGGCGGCCAGGGGCAGTCGGGCAGCATCGGCGTCGGCTTCTCGATTCCGGCCAACTTCGCGCAGCGCATCGCGACCGAGCTGATCGAGAACGGTACGGCCAGCCACGGCCTGCTCGGCGCCACGGTCACCGACGCCCTCAACGACCCGCGCAGCGAGGTCGCCGGTGCGCTCATCGACAGCGTCGTGCCCGGGGGAGCGGCCGAGGTCGCGGGCCTCCGGGCGGGCGACATCATCACCGAGTTCAACGGCGTGCCGATCGCCGGCAGCGTCGACCTCACCGCACAGGTGCGGGTGCTGCCCGGCGGCGCGAACGCCGAGCTTGTCTACGTGCGAGACGGAGCCGCACAGCGTGTCGAGGTGACGCTGGGCGAGCTGCAGTAGCCCGGGCGACGTCAGAAGCCGCGCCGGTCCCGGTCGAGCACCCCACCGCAGAGGGGGCTCGGCCGGGGCCGACGTCTCGGCGGGCGAGGCAGTAGCCTCGAGAGCTATGGGCACGGCCGCAGCGACGCATCCCGCCGTCAGCTACGTCATGCCCGTCTACAACGAGGCCGCCTACATCGAGGCCGCCATCGACAGCGTGCTCGCCCAGCGCTACGAGGGGCCCCGCGAGCTGGTCGTCGTGCTCGGCCCCTCGACCGACGGCACGACCGAGCGGGTCGCCGCACGGGCCGCCGCCGACCCGCGCATCACGATCGTCGAGAACCCGCAACTGTCGATCCCGGTCGGCCTCAACCGGGGCATCCGGGCCGCGGCGCACGACATCATCATCCGCGTGGATGCCCACACCGAGCTCCCCGCCGACTACACGTCGCTCGGGGTGGCGAGCCTGCAGCGCACCGGCGCAGCGAGCCTCGGCGGTCTCATGGTGGCGACCGGGCGCGGACGGGTGCAGACGGCGGTGGCCCGCGCCTACAACAGCCGGTTCGGGCTCGGGGGCGGCGCGTACCACGGCGCCGCATCCGAGGGGCCTGCCGAGAGCGCCTACCTGGGCATCATGCGCCGCGGCCCGCTCGAGCAGGTCGGGCTCTACGACGAAGGCCTCAAGCGCGGCGAGGACTGGGAGCTCAACTTCCGGCTCCGCGCGGCGGGTCATCTGGTCTGGTTCGATCCGGCACTGCGTGTCGCCTACTGGCCGCGCGACACCTGGAGCAAGCTCGCCCGGCAGTTCCGCGCGACCGGCATCTGGCGGGGCGAGCTCGTGCGGCGCCTCGGCGGTCGCAACTCGCTGCGCTACTTCGCGCCACCCGCGCTCGTGCTCTCGCTCGTCGCGAGTCTCGTGCTGCTCGTCCTCGAGCTGACCGGCGTGGTGTCGGGCTGGCCGGCGTGGCTGCTGTCGCCCGTCTATCTGGGCCCGGTGCTGTACCTCGCCCTGCTGCTCGTGCTGCTGGTGCGGCGGTCGAGCGGCGAGCGGTTCGCCGACCGCCTGACCTTCGTCGGCGTGATCGTGGTCATGCATCTGAGCTGGGGGGCAGGGTTCCTGCGCGGGGTCGCTGTCGGCGCGCGCGACGCGGTCGACCGGTCGCGCATCGAGTCATAGCGCGCCCCACGCGCGGCGCGGGCTCCGATCACGCCGGCGGCAGCATCCCCTCGGCGAGGATGCGCGCCACGACCCGCTCGGCGGCCCGACCGTCATCGTGCGGGGTGAAGCGCTCGCGCCAGCGCAGCAGCGCGGGGGTTGGGCCTGCGGGCGCCGCAGCCGCCGCACCATCCCCTGCCGTCGCCGCCGTCGCGAGGCGCGCCAGCTCGGCCAGCACCTCGGCGCGGGTGCGGGCGACCGGCGCGGGCGCTTCGGCCAGCAGGTCGAAGTAGAAGCCGCGGAGCTCGCGCCGGTAGTGCTCGAGGTCGGGGGTGAACAGCACGAGCGGGGTGTCGACGGCGGTGATGTCGAACATGAGCGAGCTGTAGTCGGTGATGACCACGTCGGCGGCCGCGAGCAGGTCGGTCATGTCGGGGTAGGTGGTCACGTCGATGAGGCCCGCGGCGTCGACGTCGCGCCCGTGGCGCAGCGTGCGGCTGTGCCCGCGCACGAGCACGACGTGCTCCCCGGGGAGGTCGGCGAGGGCCGCGGGCAGCCCGGGCAGGTCGAGGTAGTCGACCATGTGGGCGGTGTCGTCGCGCCAGGTCGGGGCGTAGAGCACGGCGCGCTGCCCGGGCCGCACTCCGAGCCGGGAGCGCAGCGACTCCCGGTCAGCCGCGCTCAGAGTGGTGAGCACGTCGTCCCGCGGGTAGCCCTCGATCCATACCGGGCCGTGGAACGCGTAGGCCCGGCGGAAGATCGCGGCGGCGTAGTCGTTCTGCGCGAGCATGACGCTCCACCGGCGGCTCTCGAGCCGCACGGCGATGCGCGTGCGCAGGCTGACGCCCTCGCGGTCGAGCGCGAGCCGCTTCAGCATGGTGCCGTGCCAGGTCTGCAGCACGGTCTGGTGGGGGCGGGGCATCCACCGCTTGCGCAGCCAGTCGTTGACGACCAGCAGCCGGGCGTCGGCGCGCACCCGCCACCACTCGGCCGAGCCCTCGACGAGCGCGATCGCACCCTCCGGCACCGCGATCGAACGATCGACGACCGACCAGTACCGGGTCACGTCGGGGCGCACTCGCGCGAGCTCGCGGTCGATCGCGAGCGGGTTGCAGGCGACGGTCTGGCTGTAGAAGCTCTCGAAGAACACGGCGTTCTCGGGTGTCGCGGGGCGACGCCGGTACGCCTTCTCGAGGCGCTTCTGGGCGGATGCCCCCCGCTCGTCGTCCGCGAGCGGCGGCTCGACGCGCAGCACGAGGGTGCCCGCGTCGGCGCGCAGCTCGGCCCGCAGCCAGTCGGTGCGGAAGGCAGGGTCGAGCGATGCCACGACGGTCGCGCGCGTGCTCGGGCGCTCGTCGCCCTCGAACAGCACCTCGAGGCGGTAGTCGTCGCTGCGGGGCGGGAGGTCGGCGATGCCCCAGCGCTCGCCGAACAGGCTCGCCCCGGCCGAGAAGCTGTTGCCGACCTGGTCGTGCTGCAGGGCGATCGTCTGCCGTGGTCCGACCAGTGAGATCCGGGCGATGCGAGCCGGAGCGGTGCCGCGAAACGCGACGGTGGTGTGGTCGACCTCGGCATAGTCGACGATGAGCCGCCGTGCGGCGCGCGTGATCGCGCCCGAGTCGTTGTCCGCGGCGGGTACCGGCTCGCCGAGCACCCCGAGGATGGCCGCGTGCACGCGCTCGGTCGCACGGCCATCGAGGTGGTCGACGAGCTCGTCCCGCAGCCAGCGGGCGTGCGCGAGCGCGGCCTCCCGGCCCGGGCCGTCGAGCGCGGCATCGATGCGGTCGAGCGTCTCGGCCCACGTCGTCGCGGGCTCGCCGCCGCTGAACTCGCGGTAGGGCTGGTACAGCCCGCGGGTCGCCAGGTACTGCGGCAGGTCGGGGGCGAAGAAGACGCTGGGCACGTCGGCGATGGCGGCGTCGAAGGCGATCGAGCTGTAGTCCGTGACGACGAGGTCCACGGCCGGCAGCGCCGGGGTCACGTCGGTGAGGGCATCGCGGCCGAGCAGCCGGATGCGCGGCGAGCGGGCGGCGCCCTCCGCATACGAGCCCTGGCCGAGCGGGTGCGAGCGGATCAGCAGCGTCGCGCCGGTGCGGTCGGCCCAGGCCGCGATTGCCTGCCACTCGGCGGGGGAGGGGATCGCGGCATCCACCGCGCCGTCGCGCCAGGTCGGGGCGTAGAGCACGACGGGGCCCGCATCCGGCAGCGCGTCGCCGCCCGACGCGCACAGGGCCTCCGAGACGAGAGCACGGGCCGTCTCCCGCCGTGACTCCGCGGTGCCGCGCAGCAGCACGTCGTCGCGCGGGTCACCGACCGCGATCACCCGCGACGCCGGCAGGCCGAACGCGCTGCGGATGCGCGCTCCGACCCGATCGGAGGCCACCGGGAACAGCGCGATCTGGGCCCCCGCACGGCGGTACAGCGCCGCCATGAGGCGGGTGACGCCCGGCAGGCGCCCGATGAGCGGAAGGCGCAACGCGGCGCCGGTGTCGAGGTGGAGGCGCTTCAGCGGGATGCCGTGCCACAGCTGCACGACGCGCGCGCCGCTCACGCCGAAGCGGTTGACGTCGCCGAAGCCGTGCGTCACGACGACCACGCCCGCGCGCAGCGTTGCCCAGAGGCCGCGCGGCCCCCGCTTGGGCAGAGCGCGCATGCCGCGCGCCCGCGCCGCCGCGAGCTCGGTGCGGCTGGAGGCGAGCCAGGTTAGGTGCCGTGCGGGGTCGACGGCGCGCGCATGATCGTGCAGCGCGAGCGCTCCCTCGCCGAGCCCGATGCCCGAGGCCAGCACCCAGCGCCGCGGGCTCCGCGGCACGAGCAGCGCGACCAGCGCCCCCAGCGCGTAGAGCGGGGCGCGGGCGAGAGCGCGCGCGTTGCCGGCGCTGAACGTGAAGCGGGCCATCGCGCCCGATTCTGTCACCTCGTCGTGTCGTGTGAACAAGTCGGTAACGGTGTCGCCGTTTGGTCGGGCCGGTCCGGAGCCCGCTGGGAGAATCGTGGGCGTGAAGATCGTGGGCCAGTACAAGACCGCGCGCCGCATTGTGCGCGACCTGATGCGCTCGCGCCGCAACCGAAACCTGCTCGCCCGGCGGCTCGAGAACGAGACCCCGCCCGCCCCCGGCAGCATCGAGATCGCCGTCTACTTCGCCGACACCCGGGTGAACCTGTACCAGATCCGGCAGTGGTACGCGCCGCTCGCCGAGCTCGCCCGGGAGCATCCGGTCGCGATCATCAGCCGCAGCCCGGGCACGATGATGACGTTGCTCGACGAGGCCCCCGTGCCCGCCGTCTACCTGCGCAAGGTGACCGACCTCGAGCGCTTCGTCGCCGAGCAGCCGCTGCGCATCGTGTTCTACGTCAACCAGAACACCAAGAACTTCCAGATGTTCCGCTATGGCCGCATGTGGCACGTGTTCATCAACCATGGCGAGTCGGACAAGATGTACATGACCACCAACCAGTACAAGGCGTACGACTACGCCTTCGTCGCGGGGCAGGCGGCGCGCGACCGCCTGGCGCGCAAGTTGTGGTCGTACGACGTCGAGCACCGCACTCTCGAGATCGGGCGCCCGCAGGCCGACCACTTCGCCGGCGAGACGCCCTACGCGGCGGACGACCGCACGGTCGTGCTCTACGCCCCCACCTGGGAGGGCGACCGCCCCGCCGCGGCGTACGGCTCGATCGCCAGCCACGGCGAGGCGATCGTGGATGCTCTGCTCGCGACCGGCCGCCACCGCGTGATCTATCGCCCGCACCCGCGCAGCGGGGTGGTGAGCCGCGATTACCGCGACGCGAACCGGCGCATCATCGCGGCTCTGGAGCGCGCCAACGCCGCCGACCCGTCCGCGCAGCACGTGCACGACACGGGAGCCGCGCTCGGCTGGCAGCTCGCCGCCGCCGACGTCGCCATCACCGACATCTCGGCGATGGTCTACGACCGGCTCGCGACAGGCAAGCCGATCCTGATCGCGCGGCCCGCGTCGCCCGAGGCCGAGATCGACGACACCGGGTACCTCAGCGATTGCGAGTGGGTGGCGGCGGAGGATGCCGCGCAGATCGTTCCCGCCATCGACCGCGTGCTGACGAGCGCCGAGGCGCACGAGAAGCTCACCCACTGGGTGACGCGCTACTTCGGCGACACGACGCCCGGGGCCGCGACGGCGCGCTTCCATGCCGCCGTGGATGCGCTGTACGCCGAGTGGGAGCGCGTGGCCGCGCAGCACGCCGGCGACCGGATCACGTCGGAGTCGAATCCGTTCGACGACGAGGACGACGAGGACGAGGCGCCGACCGGGGACTGAGCGCCGCCAGCTCGGCCGGCCATGCGCTCGGTGCGGGCCCGAACGCTGCCTGCGCGCTGCGCACCACCTTGGTGCCGATGATGCGGTTGCCCGCGCCGCCGATGACCGCGCCGATGCCGAAGGGCACGAGGCGGCCGGCCATGCTGCCGCCCTGCTGCACGGTGAGCCGCTTCACGAGCTCGTCGCGCAGCCGCTTGTTGAGCATCGTGACGAGCGCCTTGGGCATGCCCGCGGTGATCGACTCGCCCCAGTACTGGGTGCGGTCGGGCCCGACGCCCGTCGCCTGGCCGATGAACTGCTGCACGAGGTCCTTGCCGGGGCCGCCGAGCATGAGCGCCATGACGAGGTTGTGCGCGCGCTCCTCGTCGTCGACGACGATGCCGTGGATCTCGGCGACCGACTGCGCGAACAGCGCCGTCATCTCGAAGAACGCGACGGTCTCGACGCCGATCACGGTGAGGCCGACGACCGTGCCGACACCGGGGATGAGCGTGGCCGCCCCGCTGCCCGCGCCCGTCAGGGTGACGCTGGTGAGGAACCGCCGTTCGAGGATCCGCACCACCTGGTCGGGCGTCGCGTGCGGGTACTGCCGCCGGATCGACCGGATGTGGGCGAGCACCGCCGGGCGCTGTGCCGACATCGCGGCCCGCAGGCCGCGGACGAGCAGCGGGTCGGGCTCGTTCGGAACCAGAGTCATGGGCGGCCTCCCGGGGGTCGTCGCCCCCAGTGTACGAGAGGGCTACTCCGCGACAGCGGTGCCGCCGTGGTCGCGGTTGTACGCGGCGAGCACGTCGCGGATCGGGGCGTCGAGCACGAGCGCGCCGCCGTCGAGGTAGAGCCCGCGGGTGCAGAAGCGCTTCAGGTCGCGCTCGTTGTGTGAGACGAAGAACAGGGTGCGCCCGCCGCGCAGCAGCTCGTCGATGCGCGCGTAGCACTTGTCGCGGAACGCCTTGTCGCCGACCGCGAGCACCTCGTCGACGAGAAGGATCGGCTCCTCCAGCCGCGAGATGACCGAGAACGCCAGCCGCACCTTCATGCCGCTCGACAGGTGCTTGTAGGGGGTGCCCACGAAGTCGCGCAGCTCGGCGAAGTCGATGATCTCGTCGTACCGGGCGTCGATCTCGTGCTTGGCCATGCCGTGCAGCCCGGCGGTCAGGTACACGTTCTCGCGCACGGTGAGGTCATCGACGAAGCCGCCGGTGATCTCGATGAGCGGCGCGACGCCCCCCGTCACCTCGACGGTTCCCTCGTCAGGCAGCATCACGCCTGCGACGAGTTTCAGCAGCGTCGACTTGCCCTGACCGTTTCGCCCGACCACGCCGATGGCCTCACCCGCACGAACCTCGACGTCGACGCCGCGCAGCGCCCAGAACTCGCCGGGCCGCGACCGACGGTTGCGGCCGGCGAACAGGTCTTTGAACGAGCGGCGACCGCGTCGATTGCGGCGAAAGCGGATGCCCGCTCCGCTCACCCGGATCACGACCTCGGCGCCCACGGTGCCGGACTGCTGCTCGCCCATCAGACCTCCTTCAGCACGGCGCGCACCATGCGGCGGAAGACGAGGATGCCCACGCCGAGGATGACGAGGCTCATGGCGGCTGCGATCAGCACGGCGCGCGCATCCAACTGGTCGGGGAAGAATGCCGCGCGGTACAGCGAGATGATGCCGGCGAGCGGGTTGAACGAGGCCCACAGGTCGAGACCGGCGGGGAGGTCGGAGAGGCCGTAGATGATCGGCGAGGCGTAGAACAGGAAGCGGAGGATGAGCTTCACCGCCCGCTCGAGGTCGCGGAAGAACACGACGAGCGGCGCGATGATGAGGCCGAGCCCGACCGTCAGCACGGCCTGCAGCAGGATCGCGACCGGCAACCACAGCACGCCGATCGTGAGCTCGGCGCCGAAGATGACCGCGAAGATCGCGATGACGGGGATGGCGGCGAGGAACTCGATCCCCTTCGACAGCACGATGCGGTTCACCCAGACCGTGCGGGGGATGCGCGTCGAGCGCACGAGCTTCGCGTCCTTGATGAATGCCCGCGTCGCGTCGCCGACCGCGCCGTTGAACCACATCCAGGGCAGCAGTCCGGCGAGCAGGAAGACGATGTATGGAGCTTCCCCGACGGTACGCCCGACAATCTCGGTGAAGATGAACCAGTAGATGATGGCCATGACCAGCGGGTCGAGCACCGACCACACGTAGCCGAGCCACGAGGTGGCGTAGCGGACCTTGAGGTCGCGCGCGGTCAGCAGCCACAGCGACTGCCGGTAGACCTGCGCGGGGCTGCGCGGGGGTCGCGGCGGCGGAGCGGTGGTCACGAGGCTCAACGCTAGCGCGCGGTGCACCCGTTCGCCCGTCAGTGGCTGACGGTGCGGGTGGATGCGCGCGCAGCGCGCAGGCTAGACGTGCAGGTTGGCGCGCTCGAGGTCTTCGGCGAAGTCGATCTCGACCGCGTACAGGTCGCTGATGTCCACCGGCTCGACGCGGATGCCGTCGTGCTCGATCGCGAGCTCGAGGCCGCGCTCGAAGTAGTCCTGGTCGCCGCAGCGCGTCAGGTGGTGGATCAGGACCGCCTTGTCGGCGCTCGAGATGTAGTTGATGCCCACGGCCTCGCCGAGGCCGCCGACGACCGTCTTCGACAGCGAGTGGATGTACCCCTCGGCGTCGACCGTGTACTTGACCTCCTCGTCGCTGACCGCAGAGGTGTTGACGCTCACGAACGAGCGGTCGGCGTGCACGAGGCCCGCGACGCGCACGAGAACCTGCGGGTCGAACACGACGTCGCCGTTCATCCACAGCACGCCGTGCTTGCCGGTCGCCTTGAGGGCGCGCAGCAGGCTCTTGGAGGTGTTGGTCTGGTCGTACTGCTCGTTGTAGACGTACTCGACCTCGGGGAACGCGTCGATGATGTGCTCGAGCTTGTAGCCGACGACGGTGGTGATGGCGACGTCCGTGCCGAACGCGGCGGCGATGTTGTCGTGCTGCTGCTGCATGATGGTGCGCCCGTCGCTCAGCTCGGTGAGCGGCTTCGGCAGTTCGCGGCCGAGGCGACTGCCCATGCCGGCGGCGAGGATGACGACCTGCGTAGTCATGTGGGGCTCCTGATGTGTCGGGGAAAGAAGGTGGACACACCGTTGTGCTCCTCAAGGCTAGCCGGGAGGTCGTGCTCCGGTCACGTTCTGTTCACCATTCGTTTCCGAACCGTGACCCGGCTCCGCGGGCCGCCGACGGGCGGATGCGGGCCGTTGATACCGTGGACGCGTGGAATCCTCGCCCGCCTCGCCCCAGCGCTCGGGCAAGCCCGCCCGCTCGTCCGCATCCGGTCGCCCCGCTCGATCGGGGTCGCCGCTGCGCAAACCGGCCGCGGCGGCGCAGCGGACCGCCCCGGAGAAGGCGGCATCGGTCCCCGTGCCAGACGCGCCCGTCGTGCTCGAGATCGACGGGCTGCGCAAGGCCTTCGGCCGCGCGGTCGCGGTCGACGGGGTGAGCCTCGCGGTGCGGCAGGGCAGCCTGTTCGGCTTCGTCGGCCCGAACGGCGCCGGCAAGACCACGACGCTGTCGATGGCGGCCGGGTTGCTGCGTCCCGACAGCGGTGCCGTGCGCGTGCGCGGCGTCGACGTGTGGGGCGAGCCGCAGAAGGCCAAGAGTCTTATCGGCGTGCTGCCTGACCGGATGCGCCTCTTCGACCGGCTGACCGGAGCCCAGATTCTCTACTACACCGCCGTGCTGCACGGCCTCGACCGCGCCTCGGCGCGGGCGCGGGCCGACGACCTGGCACAGGCCCTCGGGCTCGACGGGTCGCTCGAGCGCCCGGTGCGCGACTACTCGGTCGGCATGGTGAAGAAGGTCTCGCTCGCCGCGGCGCTCATCCACTCACCGGCGCTGCTGGTGCTCGACGAGCCTTTCGAGTCCGTCGATCCCGTCTCGACCGCGCAGTCCGTCGACCTCCTGCACCGCTACGCCGCCGCGGGGGGAACCGTCGTGCTGTCGAGCCACAATATGGACCTCGTCGAGCGGGTGTGCGATGCGGTCGCGGTCATCGTCGACGGCGGCATCCTCGCCGCCGGAACCCTCGACGAGGTGCGCGACGGGCGCAGCCTGGAGGAGCGCTTCGTCGAGCTGGCCGGCGGACGCGTCGCCGTGGAGGGTCTCGAGTGGCTGACCACGTTCTCCGTCTGAAGTTCGCGCTGCTCGGCTCGGCGCTGCGCCCCGGCCGCGACCTGGCGCGTGCGCTCCCGGTGCTCGCGCTCGCCATCGGGATCGGCACGGCGGTCATCGCTCTCGCGCTCGTGGTCGACCCCGGGCTTCCCGAGCACCGTGCGGCGATCGTCATCGTGGCCGGCGCGCTCTCGGTCGGCATCGCCGTCGCGCCGCTGAGCGCCGGTCTCGGCTCCGCGCTCGAGCCGCGGCGCTTCGCCGCATTCCCTCTCGACCCCCGTCGCCTCGCGCTCTCGCTCGCCGCAGCCGGCGCGGTCGGGCTGCCCGGCGTGCTCGCGGTGGTGCTCGGCATCGGGCTCGAGCTGGCCTGGGCGGGAACCCCCGCCGGCGGTGCCGCCATCGTCGCGGGTGTTCTCGGGGCGCTCGCGATCATCCTGACCTCGCAGTACCTCGTCGCAGTCGGCGCTCAGCTGGGGGTGTCGGCCGCGGCCCGCCGGGCGGTCACCGCCGTGGCGCGCGTCGTGGTCGTGCTGGCGCTCGCCGCCGCGCTCGTCACGGTGCTCGTCGTCGGCGACCCCGAGTCCGCCGAGGCGCTCGTCGCCGTCGGGGCGGGGCTGGCGAGCACGCCGATCGGCCTGCTGTGGGCCGCGCCCGGCAGCGAGCTCGCAGAGCTGCTGGTCCGCCTGCTCGGCGGCGTGGTCATGCTCGTCGTCCTGTCCCTCGGCTGGGGCTGGGTGGTCGCCCGACTGCTCGAGACCCCGCAGCGCACACAGAAGGAGTCGTCCACCACCGGGCTCGGCCTGTTCGACGTCGCTCCCGCCAGCCCGGCCGGGGTGATCGCCGTGCGCAGCCTTCTCTATTGGCTGTGTGACCCGCGCTACGGGCTGGTGCTGCTCGTCCTGCCGCTCGCGCCCGTGCTCATGATGCTCACCCTCGGCGTCGCGGGGTCGCCCCTGCCGCCGCTCTGGCTGCTGCCTCTCCCGGTGCTCGCCCTCTTCCTGGGCTGGTTCCCGCACAACGACGCCGCCTACGACGGCACGGCTCTGTGGGTGCACGTCGCGGCCCCGGTGCCGGGCATCGCCGACCGCTGGGGCCGCTGTGTGCCACCGTTGCTGATCGGTCTGCTGCTGCTACCGCCCGCGCCGCTCTTCGTGCTCTGGTCGGGCGTTGAGGGCGCGCTACCCGCCCTCCTGGGTGTCACGGTCGGCCTTCTCCTCACCGGCCTCGGCGTCTCGTGCGTGACCTCCGCCGTCGGCGCATACCCGACCGCGCGGCCCGGCGCCGGACCCTTCGACCAGCCGCCCGCGCTCGGCGCCCGCGCCGGCTGGACCCAGGCGCTCGCGCTTCTCGCCACCCTGGTGCTCATGGCTCCGGCGCTGATCACCGCCGCATGGGGCTTCACCGACCCGGCGTGGTTCGCCGTGAGCGGCATCGCGGGCTTCGCAACCGGCATCGGGATGCTGCTGCTCGGTCTCGTCGCCGGCGGCCGGGCCTTCCGGCGCCGGGCGCCCGAGCTGCTCGACCTCGCCCTGCGCTCGTAGCTGGGAGGTCGGGATGGGTGCCGGGAGGGCGGCCCGGTGCGGGCATCCGTCGCCGCCGTAGACTGAGCGCATGGCGACTCTCGATGAACCGGGCGGCCCCGGGCAGGACGGCGGTGCGGGTGTCGACGTGCTCGACCGCGAGCTCGAGAAGCTCCTGAACGAGGAGCAGCTGGAGGACGGCGACCACGAGCGCTTCTCGCACTACGTGCCGAAGGACAAGATCATCGAGTCGGCGCTGACCGGCAAGCCCGTGCGCGCCTTGTGCGGCAAGAAGTGGATTCCGGGCCGAGACCCCGAGAAGTTCCCGGTCTGCCCCGACTGCAAGAAGATCTACGAGCGGTTGCGCGACGCCTGAGCTCAGGGCCAGATCTGGCGCGTGTGGGTGCTATTCCCTCACAGTGCGCCGCTCGAGTGGCCAATCTGACAGTTGTCAGGCCGCCCCATCTGGGCGGCTCGTTGACCGCAAGGGTGTCGCGCATGCCTCGCACTCCTCACCCACTCCCTGACGCTGCGGTCGGCGAATCGCTTTCGACGGCTTCTGCCCGCGCTCTCGGCATCAGCCCGGATCGTCTCCGTCGTGCGGATGTTCACCACCCTTTCCGCGGCGTGGCGACGTTCACGATCCGTCCCTCGACTGTCGTCGACCGCGCGTGGGCCTACACCCAGGTCATGCACCCCGCGGCGTGGTTCTCCTGCATCACCGCGGCTTCGCTGCGGGGCCTCCCCGTGCCGCGGGCCGCGACCGATGGCCCGTTGCACGTCGTCGTTCCCCGAGGCGTGCATCCACCCCGATCTCTCGGAGTCGTCGGCCACCAGCGCGACCTCGAACCGCCTGTCGTCGAACAGATTCTGTGCCCGCTGTCGACAGGAGAACTCGTGCCGCTCCGCACCGGCACGATCGGGTCCGTGCTGCTCACGGCCGCCTCGCATCTCTCGCTTCCCGACCTCGTTGCGCTCGTCGATGCGGCGCGCCTTGCGGACGAGGGGGGCACGGTGATGGAGACCGAGAGGATGCTGACGCGAAGCTCCCGCCGTGCAGGGTCCGCGGCTCTCGCCGAAGCGCTCCTGCTGTCGCGCGCCGGTGTCCGTTCGCGGCCTGAGACGCATCTGCGCTTGCTCATCGCGCGAGCAGGTCTTCCCGCGCCGGAGGTCGCGCCCGGTGTTAGCACGCCCCTCGGTAACCTCCACCCCGACCTCGGCTGGCCCGAGTATCGCGTTCTGGTCGAGTACGAGGGCGACGGCCATCGCACGGACGACCGAGTGTTCGCGAGCGACCTCCGCCGGTTTGACGCCTACGCCGATGCCGATTGGAGCGCCGTGCGGTGCAGCAAGGCCGATCTCTATGGAGATCCTCGCCGGGTGCTCGAATCGGTGGCTCGGCGGTTGCGGGCACGCGGCTGGAAGTCTCGCGCTCGACGGGGTGCGGGCATCCGGCCAATCGCTGTGCCCTGATGCTCCTGGAACGGGGCGGTGGCCCCAGATTTGCCGCCTCGGGGCGGATCCCCGCCGGGATAGCGCCCACAAGCGCCAGATCTGGCACAGCGAACCGGCGAAGTAGGCTGGGTGCATGGCTGAGCGCGGATGGTCCCTGGGCGGCGCCCTGCGCGGGCTGTTCACGAGCCCGACCATCGACGAGGGCACCTGGGACGACCTCGAGACGGCACTCCTGGGCGCCGACTTCGGCCCCGACCTCACCGATGAGCTGCTCGACGAGCTGCGCGCGAAGGTCGCGCAGTTCAAGACCACCGACCCCGCCGACCTCAAGCGGATGCTGCGCGAGGCCCTCGAGGAGCGGCTCGCCGCGCACGACCCGACCCTCACCCTGAGCAACCGCCCCGCGGTCGTGCTGGTCGTCGGGGTCAACGGCGTCGGCAAGACGACGACGATCGGCAAGTTCGCGAAGTTCCTGACCGGATACGGCCGCACGGTCGTCGTCGGCGCGGCCGACACGTTCCGGGCCGCGGCGGTCGACCAGCTCGCGACGTGGGCCGAGCGCGCGGGCGTGCAGGTCGTGCGGCCGCAGCACGCCGGGCAGGACCCGGCGAGCGTCGCCTACCAGACCGTGCAGTTCGCGATCGACAACAACATCGACATCGCCATCATCGACACGGCCGGCCGCCTGCAGACGAAGGCGGGCCTGATGGATGAGCTGGGCAAGGTCACCCGTGTCATCGAGAAGCTCGCGCCGATCGCCGAGACCCTGCTCGTGCTCGACGGCACGACCGGGCAGAACGGCGTCGCGCAGGCCGAGGCGTTCTTCGAGAGCGCCGGCGTCACCGGGCTCGTGGTGACGAAGCTCGACGGCTCGGCGAAGGGCGGCTTCGTGCTGCGCGTTCAACAGCAGACGGGCATCCCGATCAAGCTCATCGGGCAGGGCGAGGGCATCGGCGACCTCACGGGCTTCACGCCGCACGTCTTCGCCGCGAGCCTGGTGCCCTAGGGGGTCAGCCCTCGTCGAGCGCGGCGTGCTCGGCCGCGAGCATGAGGTACGTCTCGGCGTTGCGGCGGATGCCCGCCACCTCGTCATCGCTCAGCTGGCGCCGCACCTTCGCAGGCACCCCGGCCAGGAGCGAGCGCGGCGGCACGATCGTGCCCTCGAGCACGACGGCGCCCGCGGCGACGAGCGACTCGCGCCCGATGACGGCGCCGTTGAGCACGGTGGCGCTCATGCCGATGAGGCAGTCGTCCTCGATCGTGCAGCCGTGCAGCATCGCGTTGTGCCCGACGCTGACCCCGCGACCGACGATCGTCGGCTTGCCGGGGTCGCCGTGCACGGTCACGTTGTCCTGGAGGTTCGAGCCCTCGCCCAGCTCGATCAGGTCGCGGTCGGCGCGCAGCACGGCTCCGTAGAACACCGAGGCGCGCGGGTGGATGCGCACCTGGCCGATGAGGGTCGCATTCGGGGCGACCCAGGCCTCCGCATCCACCTGGGGCTCATGACCGAAGATCGCGCGACGCATGGTTCCTCCTCGAATGCGGTGCCGGTGCGGCCCCGAGGCCGTGGGCCCAGTCAACCAGAGCCCGCCGCCTAGAATGGGGCCACTATGGCGACCTTCGGCACCCTCTCCGACCGGCTGACAGCGACCTTCAGCGCCCTGCGCACGAAGGGCAAGCTGAGCCCGGCCGACGTCGACGGCACGGTGCGCGAGATCCGCAAGGCGCTGCTCGACGCCGACGTCGCCCTGCCGGTCGTGAAGGACTTCACGGCCGCCGTGCGCGAGCGCGCCCTCGGCGACGAGGTCAACAAGGCGCTGAACCCGGCGCAGCAGGTCGTGCAGATCGTCAACGACGAGCTCATCGGCATCCTCGGCGGGCAGCAGCGCCGCCTGCAGTTCGCGAAGAACCCGCCCACGGTCATCATGCTCGCGGGCTTGCAGGGTGCCGGAAAGACGACGCTCGCCGGCAAGCTCGCCCAGTGGCTGAAGGCGGATGGCCACACCCCGCTGCTCGTCGCCTGCGACCTCCAGCGCCCGAACGCCGTGCAGCAGCTGCAGGTGGTGGCCGAGCAGGCCGGCGTGGCCGTGTTCGCGCCCGAGCCCGGCAACGGCGTCGGCGACCCGGTGCGGGTCGCGAAGGACGCCGTGAAGCACGCCGCCACGGCCCTGCACGACGTCGTCATCGTCGACACGGCGGGCCGCCTCGGTGTCGACGCCGAGCTCATGAAGCAGGCCGGCGACATCCGGAAGGCGATCGACCCCGATGAGGTGCTGTTCGTCATCGACGCGATGATCGGGCAGGACGCGGTCGCGACCGCCAAGGCCTTCCAGGAGGGCGTCGACTTCACCGGCGTCGTGCTGTCGAAGCTGGATGGCGACGCGCGCGGCGGTGCCGCGCTCAGCGTCGCGAGCGTCACCGGCCGGCCGATCATGTTCGCGAGCACGGGCGAGGGCCTCGGCGATTTCGAGCCGTTCTACCCCGACCGCATGGCGAGCCGCATCCTCGACCTCGGCGACATCCTCACCCTCATCGAGCAGGCGCAGAAGGCCTTCGACGAGGAGGATGCCCGCAAGACGGCCGAGAAGTTCGCGACCGACAGCTTCACGCTCGAGGACTTCCTCGTCCAGATGCAGCAGCTCAAGCAGATGGGCTCGCTCAAGGGGATGCTCGGCATGCTGCCGGGCGCCCGGGGCATGCGCGAGCAGCTCGACAACTTCGACGAGCGAGAGCTCGTGCGCACGGAGGCGATCATCCAGTCGATGACCCTCGCCGAGCGCCGCATGCCGAAGCTGCTCAACGGCTCGCGCCGCCTGCGCATCGCCAAGGGTTCGGGAACGACCGTCACCGAGGTGAACGCCCTCGTCAATCGCTTCGAGCAGGCCGCGAAGATGATGAAGACGGTCGCCAAGGGCGGCGTGCCGCAGGTTCCCGGAATGGGTCCGATGCCCGGCATGGGCGGCGGGGGTGGTGCCGCCTCGCTGCGCAAGGCGCAGGCGAAGAAGAAGGGCAAGGGCGCCTCGCGCTCGGGCAACCCGGCGAAGCGCGCGGCCGAGGAGGCCGCTCGCGCGCAGGGTGTGAAGCCGGCGGGGGCGGGCGCCTCCGGTGCCGGGTTCGGTCTCGGCGGGGGAGGCGCCGCCGGTGCGCAGCCGACGCCGGAGGACCTCGAGACGATCCAGCGGCTGCTCGGCCGCTGAGCCCTCGTTCGGCACCCGCCGCATCGCGTGGGCTGGGGCGCGCGGCCGTCGTAGGGTGAGGGCATGACCCTCCCCAGCGCTGCGGAGCCAGCCGCGCCGACCACTCCGTCGACCGCCACCCAGACCGCCGCCGCCGTGCGCGCCGGCACCACGACCGCCGTCGCCGAGACCCGGGCCGCGCTCGACCGCATCGCGGCGCTCGACCCCGCGCTGGGCGCCTTCCAGGTGGTGCGCGCCGAGGCGGCGCTCGCCGAAGCCGCGACGTTCGATGCGGCTCTGGCCGGCCGTCTCGCGGCGGGGGAGGACCTGCCCCTGGCGGGCGTGCCGATCGCGATCAAGGACAACGTGCCGGTCGCCGGCGAGCCGATGCGCGAGGGCAGCGCGGCGACGAGCGCCGCTCCGCGCGAGGCCGATCATCCCGTCGTCGCCCGGCTGCGCGCCGCCGGGGCGATCGTCATCGGCATCACCCGGGTTCCCGAGCTGTGCGTGTTCGGCACGACGGACTCGGTCTACGGCACGACCCGCAATCCGTGGAACCCCGAGCGCACCTCGGGCGGCTCCTCGGGCGGTTCGGCCGCTGCTGTCGCGAGCGGCATGGTCGCCGTCGCGCACGCCGCCGACGGCATGGGGTCGATCCGCATCCCCGCCGCCAACTGCGGCCTCGTCGGCGTGAAGCCCGGCTCAGGGCTGGTCCCCGCCGACATGGGCGCTCACAGCTGGTTCGGCATGAGCGAGAACGGCCCGCTCGCGACCACGGCGGCGGATGCGGCGCTGCTGCTCTCCGTGATGGCCGGGGCTCCCGCGCTCGCGCTCCCGAGCCTGCCCGACCGCCCGCTGCGCGTGGGGCTCGCGACCGGCATCCCGACCCCGCTGGCGCGCCTCGATCCGCGGTGGAAGGCCGCCGCCGATCGCACCGCCGACGTGCTCCGGTCGCTCGGGCACGAGGTCGTCGACCTCGCCCTGCCCTACCCGGCCGACCCGGTGCCGGTGCTCGCCCGCTGGTTCGCCGGCGCCGCCGACGATGCGGCGCACGAGGGGCTGGCGCCGCGCGATCTCGAGCCGCGCGTGCGGGCGCACGTGCGCGCCGGGCGCGTGCTGCGGCGCCTCGGGGCGCTGCGTTCCGGGCCCGTCGACCGGCTCCGTTCCCGCATGGATGTCGCGACCTCCGGGTTCGACGTCATCCTCACGCCGGGCCTCGCCCAGCCGGGCCCGGTCGCCGAGGGCTGGCACCGCCGCGGCTGGGTGGCGAACCTGCGCGCCAACATCGGCTACGCGCCGTATGCCGCCCTGTGGAACCTGCTCGGCTGGCCGGCGGCCATTGTGCCCGCGGGCTGGCACGAGGGCGCCCGGGTGCCGCTCGCCGTGCAGCTCGTCGCGCGGCCAGCGGTCGACGGCGCGGGGGAGGCTCTGCTGCTCGGGCTGGCCGCCCAGCTGGAGGGCGCGGCGCCCTGGCCGCGCACCGCGCCGGCTCCGGCCGCGTGACCCCCGCGGTGTCGGGACGGGCATCGACTCCCGCCGTAGGCTCGGAGGCATGACTCCTCGACCCGTGCGCCTCGGCGTGCAGCTGCGGCCCCAGCACACCCCCTACGAGCGCATCCGCGACGCGGCCGCCGAGCTCGATGAGCTCGGCGTCGACGTGATCTTCAACTGGGACCACTTCTACCCGCTCTACGGCGACCCCGACGGCCTGCACTTCGAGTCGTGGACGATGCTCGCCGCGATCGCCGAGCAGACCACGCGCGCCGAGCTCGGCGCGCTCGTCAACTGCAACAGCTACCGCAACGCGAACCTGCAGGCCGACATGGCACGCACCATCGACCACATCAGCGCCAAGGGCGGCACCGGCCGCTTCGTCTTCGGAACCGGCTCGGGCTGGTTCGAGCGCGACTACGTCGAGTACGGCTACGAGTTCGGCACGGTGGGCGGGCGGCTGGATGCCCTCGCCGAGAACCTGCCCGTCATCCGCGACCGCTGGACGAAGCTGAACCCCGCGCCGACCCGCGACATCCCGATCCTCATCGGTGGCGGCGGCGAGAAGAAGACGCTGCGGATCGTCGCCCAGCATGCCGACATCTGGCACTCGTTCGCCGACGTGCCGACGCTCGAGCGCAAGCTCGGCATCCTCGCCGAGCACGGCGCCGCCGTGGGTCGCGATGTGAGCGAGATCGAGATCTCCGTGGAGATCCGCGAGCGGTCGATGGCCGAGGCCGACGCGCTGCACGCCGCGGGCGCGACCCTCTTCACGCTCGGACTCGAAGGGCCCGCGTTCGACATGGCCCCCGTGCGCGAGTGGCTGAGCTGGCGCGACGGGCACCGCTAGGCCCCCGCATCCGGCCGCGGCGGCGCGGGGTGCGAAAGTCTGCCAGAATGGGAGATCGAGCGCTCGCACGCCCGACCCTCTAATCAGGCGCCGCGAGCACCGCTCACGAGCTTTCGCGTCGATGTGCCCCACGCAACCGACCGCGACTCAATCCGTTCACACATCTCTGGAGAACCGTGGCTGTCAAGATCCGCCTCAAGCGCATGGGCAAGATCCGTGCACCGTACTACCGCATCGTCGTCGCCGACTCGCGCACCAAGCGCGATGGTCGTGTGATCGAGGAGATCGGCAAGTACCACCCGACCGAGGAGCCCTCGTTCATCGAGGTCGACTCGGAGCGCGCGCAGTACTGGCTGGGTGTCGGCGCGCAGCCGAGCCCGCAGGTCCTCGCGATCCTGAAGCTCACCGGTGACTGGGGCACCTTCAAGGGCGAGAAGGGTGCCAAGAGCACCGTCAAGACCGCCGAGCCCAAGGCCGCCTTCGTCATGGACGAGAAGAAGAAGCCGGTGCTGAAGCCCAAGGCCGAGAAGCCGGCCGAGAAGGCCGCGCCCGCCGCCGAGGAGGCTCCCGCCGCCGAGGTCGCTGACGAGGCCGTCGAGGCCCCCGCGGCCGAGGTCGTCGAGGAGGCCGCTGAGGCGCCCGCAGCCGAGGAGGCCGCTGAGGCACCCGCCGAAGCCGCTGCCGACGACGCCGAGGCCGAGAAGGCCTGACCCCCGTGCTCGCTGACACGCTCGAACATCTCGTCAAGGGGATCGTCGATCACCCCGATGATGTCGCCGTCGTCGCGCAGAGCTCCGCTCGCGGCGAGGTCCTCGAGGTGCGTGTGCACCCCGAGGACCTCGGCCGCGTGATCGGCCGGGGCGGTCGCACCGCCAAGGCCCTCCGCACCATCATCACCGCGCTGGCCGACGGCCGCCGCGTGCGCGTCGATGTCGTCGACACTGATCTCGACGACTCTCGCCAGCAGTGACGGCGCCCGCTCCCCAGCTGCGGGTCGGTCGTCTCCTGAAGGCGCACGGACTCAAGGGCGCCCTCAAGGTCGAGCTCTACACCGACGACCCCGACCGTCGCTTCGTGCCCGGCGCCGAGTTCACCCTGCAGGTGCCGACCGAGTCGGTCTGGCACGGCAAGACCCTCACCCTGACCGAGCTGCGCTGGTACAACGGCCAGCCCGTCGCGTTCTTCGAGGGGGTCGTCGATCGCACCGCCGCGGAGAGCCTGGTCAAGGCGATCCTCTGGATCGAGCAGCCGACGGATGAGCCGGACGAGCCCGACGCCTGGTACGACTACCAGCTGGTCGGCCTGCGCGCGCTCCGCGACGGCGTCGAGGTGGGCACCGTGGCACGTGTCGACCACCTGCCCGCCCAGGACCTCCTGGCGATCCGCACCCCCGAGCGCGAGGTCCTCGTGCCCTTCGTCAGCGCCATCGTGCCGCTCGTCGACATCGCCGCCGGCACCGTCACCCTCACACCTCCCGCGGGGCTCTTCGAAGACCTCCCCGACGACGAGCCGGTGCCGGATGCGCACGGCGCCGGTCCCGTCGACGACACCCCCTCTGCCTAGACTGCAGAGCGTGCGCCTCGACATCGTCACGATCTTCCCCGCGTTCTTCGGGGTGCTCGACGTGTCGCTGCTCGGCAAGGCCCGCGCGAGCGGCCTCATCGAGGTCGGGGTGCACGACCTGCGCGACTTCACGCACGACCGGCATCGCACGGTCGACGACACCCCCTACGGCGGTGGCGCGGGCATGGTCATGAAGCCCGAGCCCTGGGGCGAGGCGCTCGACAGCGTCGTCACCCCGAGCAGCGTGCTCATCGTGCCGAGCCCGGCCGGGCATCCGTTCACGCAGGCGACCGCCCGCGAGCTCGCCACCCGTGAGCACCTCGTCTTCGCCTGCGGTCGCTACGAGGGAATCGACCAGCGCGTCGTCGAGCACTACTCTGAGCGCACGGAGGTTCGCCAGCTCAGCGTCGGCGACTACGTGCTCAACGGCGGGGAGGTGGCGACGATGGCGATGATCGAGGCGATCGGGCGCCTGGTTCCGGGCGTGGTCGGCAACCCCGAGAGCCTGACCGAGGAGAGCCACGAGGACGGCCTGCTCGAGTACCCCAGCTACACCAAGCCGCCCGTGTGGCGCGATCTCGCGGTGCCCGAGGTGCTGCTGAGCGGCAACCATGGCGCGATCGCCGCCTGGCGGCACGAGCAGCAGCTCGCCCGCACGCGCGCCGTGCGCCCCGATCTGCTGGGCACCGCCGACAGCATCGAGGAGCGATGACCGCGGGGGAGCGGATGTGGCTCTGGTCGCAGCCGCTCGTCGCCGCGCTCGCCGCGCTCGCCGGTGCGGGAGCCTGGTACCTGCAGCTGACGAACAACGTGAGCCCGCTGCCGACCCTCCAGGCACTCATCACCGGCTCGTTCGTGCTGCCGGGGCTCGCGCTGTCGCTGATCATCAACCACGTCGCGGTGATGCTCCGCCGCCCGCCGCAGCTGACGGTCGGCGAGAAGCTGCTGCTCATCGTGGAGTACGTGCTCGTGATCGCGATCATCGCCATCTCGCCGAGCCCCGACCTGCTCTTCCTCGGCTACCTGCTGTGGCCGCTCCTCATCGGTGTGGCCGCCACGGCCTTCGCGACGATGGTCTCCACGACGATCCGCTCACGCCGCCCGACGGCGGAGCACGTCGAGCCCGACGGGGCGTCGCGCGAACCCTCGTCCGTTCGCTGAGCGGGCTCAGTCTCGCGCGGTCAGCACGATCGGGCCGTCGGCCGTGATCGCGACGGTGTGCTCGGCGTGGGCCGCGCGGGTGCCGGTGCGGCTCTTCAGCGTCCAACCGTCGGCATCGGTGTAGATCTCGTCGGTGTCGGGGATGAACCACGGCTCGATCGCGAGCACGAGACCCGCCTTGAGCTTGAGGCCCCGCCCGCGCCGGCCGTCGTTCGGCACGTGCGGGTCGCCGTGCATGGTGCGCCCGACCCCGTGCCCGCCGAAGTCGAGGTTGACCGGGTAGCCGGCACCCTCGGCCACGTCGCCGATCGCGGCGGAGATGTCGCCCATCCGGTTGCCGACCCGGGCCTGCTGGATGCCCGCCGCGAGCGCCCGCTCCGTCGCCTCGATCAGCGCGAGGTCCTCGGGCCGCGGCGTGCCGACCACGATCGTGACGGCCGAGTCGCAGACCCACCCGTCGACCGAGGCCGCGAAGTCGAGCGACAGCACGTCGCCGTCGCGCAGCCGGTAGTCGTGCGGAAGGCCGTGCAGCGCGGCGTCGTTGACGGAGGTGCAGATGACCTTGCCGAAGGGCGACCCGCCGAACGAGGGGTGGTAGTCGATGTAGCAGCTCTCCGCACCTTCGGCCCGGATCATCTCGTGCGCGAGTGCATCGAGGTCGAGCAGGTTCACGCCGACGTCGGCCGCGGCGCTCGTCGCACTGAGCACGCTCGCGACGAACCGGCCCGCCGGTCGCATCTGCTCGATCTCGGCGGGCGTACGGAGCTCGATCATCTAGGTCCTCGGCAAGGGGATGTGGGTGCGGAGGTAGCTGCCGCACAACTCGCGGGTCGCTTCGATGAAGCGCGCATCCCCATTCTTGTCCAGCTGGAAGGCCCGGGTGAGCAGGCCGCTCGCGATCTCGATCGCCACCTCGAGGTGGAAGATCAGCTCGTCGTCGGGCTGGAAGCCGTAGGTGCGACTGACCTGCTCCGCGAAGGCGCGGGCGAGCATCGCGTTGTTGCTGAGCTCGGGGCTGAGAAAGCGCTGGTCGATGACGTCGCCGAACCGCAGGGCTCGGAAGCCGGGCTCGTTGCGGGTCATCTCGATGAAGGCGTCCAGGGTCGAGTCGAACGACGACCACGCCTCCGGCGGCGAGTTCTCCACTCCCTCCCAGACGCGCTCCAGATAGCGCTCCATGTTGCGGGCGGCGAGAGCCCGCAGCAGCGACTGGATGTTCGGGAAGTAGCGGTACACGACCCCCACCGAGGAGCGGGAGCGCTTCGCGACGGCGCTGGTGGTCACGCCGTCGATCCCGGTGTCGTCGATGAGCGCGGCAGCGGCGTCCAGCAGCAGCGTGATGCGCTCGGCGCTGCGCTGCTGCACCGGCTCGGTGCGCATGATGACCTTGTCGGTAGCAAGGACCGGCGATGAGTTCATAGTGTGATGCACCCCCTCGAGTCATCCCCCGATGACCCGGCTCGTTCTCTCCATCGTGCCACTGATTGGGCGTGGGGCGCACACTGTGGCATCATTTCTCTTTGTGCCTCGGCGCGTCTCTGCCACAGGGGAGCCGTGATTCTGCGGGGCACGCGCGAATCTGAGACTGTCCCCAGAGCCGCGATCGACCTGTGGCGGTCGCAGAGAGCGAATCACTCATGCACATCCTCGATCACGTCGACGCCGCCTCGCTGCGCACCGACATCCCCGAGTTCCGCCCCGGCGACACCGTCAAGGTGCACGTGAACATCATCGAGGGCAGCCGCTCCCGTATCCAGGTCTTCCAGGGCGTCGTCATCGGCCGCTCGAACGAGGGCATCCGCGAGACGTTCACCGTCCGCAAGGTCAGCTTCCAGGTCGGTGTCGAGCGCACCTTCCCGGTGCACTCGCCGGTCATCGACCACATCGAGGTCGTCACCCGCGGTGACGTGCGCCGCGCCAAGCTCTACTACCTGCGCAACCTGCGCGGCAAGAAGGCGAAGATCAAGGAGAAGCGCGACAGCTGAGCCTGCCGCTCCACCCTGCTCGAGGGCCCCGTCGACGTGTCGGCGGGGCCCTCGGCCGTTCGGCCCGGCTGCGCCCCTAGACTGGCGGGGAGCACCTGGGGAGTCATGACTGAGCACACCGCGCCCGCCGACGGCGGAGCATCCACCGGCCGTCGGGCATCCCGCGGCTCCGCGGGGCGAGGGGTCCTGCTCTTCCTGCGCGACGTCGTGGTGATCGTCGCTGCCGCGCTCGTCATCTCCTTCCTCATCAAGACCTTCCTGATCCGATCGTTCTACATCCCGTCGGAGTCGATGGAGTCGACGCTGCTGGTCAACGACCGCATCATCGTCAACCAGCTTGTGCCCGAGGTCATGCCTCTCGAACGGGGCGACATCGTGGTCTTCCGTGATCCGGGCGGCTGGCTGACGGCCGTGCCGACCACCCCGCGCACCCCGCTCGAGGAGGCGATCGACGGCGTGCTCACCTTCGTGGGCCTGAGCGCGGGCGACAGCGACGAGCACCTCATCAAGCGCGTCATCGGCTTGCCCGGCGACCGCATCACCTGCTGCAACGACCTCGGGCAACTGAGCATCAACGGGGTTCCCCTCGACGAGCCGTACGTGCTGCTGCCTCCCGACAGAGTGGCGGTCAGCGGGCAGGACTTCCAGGAGGATGTTCCGGAGGGAACCCTGTGGGTGATGGGCGACAACCGCTACGACTCGTCCGATTCACGCATCAACGGCGTCGTGCCGATCGCGGATGTCGTCGGTCGCGCCGTTGTCATCAGCTGGCCCTTCAACCGCTGGCAGTGGCTCGACAACTATCCGCTCGTCTTCGACGGCGTCGAGCGCGCGGAGTGAGGTCGCGGCGGTGACCGCGGCGCCGACCCTCGACGTCGAGCGCTCACTGCTCGCCGAAGGCGCGTCGGCCGTCATCGGTGTCGATGAGGTCGGTCGGGGCGCGATCGCCGGGGTGGTCGCGGTGGGCGCGTGCGCACTGCTGACGGTGACGGATGCTCCGCCCGAGCGCCTCCGCGACAGCAAGCTGCTCAGTCCGGCGCGGCGGGCCGAGGTCGAGCCGCAGGTGCGGGCCTGGGCGGCCGCGGTCGCGGTGGGGGAGGCGGAGCCGGCCGAGATCGACGACCTCGGCATCGTCGCCGCGCTGGGCCTCGCCGGGCGGCGCGCGCTCATCGCCCTGCACGAGGCCGGGGTGCCGGTCGCGGACGCGACGGTGCTGCTCGACGGCAGCCACGACTGGTTGACGCCCGCGTTGAGCCTCCCGCCGCGCATCGTCACCCGGGTGAAGGGCGACCGCGACTGCGCGAGCGTGGCGGGGGCATCCGTCGTCGCCAAGCAGCACCGCGACGCTCTCATGGCGGCCGACCACGAGCGATGGCCGGTGTACGGCTGGGCCGGCAACAAGGGCTACGGCAGCGCCGAGCATCTTGCTGCTGTCGCCGCGCACGGTGCGTCGCCGCGTCACCGGGTCACCTGGCTGCGGGGGCCGACCCTGCTCGACGGTCTAGACTCGTGACGCCATGGACGACGAGGATTTCGACGACTACGACCGCGAGGTCGAGCTCGCGCTGTACCGCGAGTACCGCGACGTCGTGTCGCAGTTCCAGTACGTGGTCGAGACCGAGCGCCGCTTCTACCTCGCGAACGAGGTCGAGCAGGTCGTGCGCGACATGGGCGGCGACTTCTACTTCGAGCTGACCCTCACCGACGTCTGGGTGTGGGACGTCTACCGCGCCGACCGCTTCGTCAAGAGCGTGAAGGTGCTGACCTTCAAGGACGTCAACGTGGAGGAGCTCGGCAAGAAGGAGCTCAAGCTGCCCAAGGAGCTCGCGCTCGACGAGTAGCGGTTTCCGGCAGCATCTCGTTCCGCTCCAGGTATTCGTCATACGTCAGAGACAATCTCGGGTTAGCATTCGGTGACCGCGCCGACCCGACGGCGCCCCGGCTCGAGGCTGATAACCATGGTGGCTCCCCTCTCACGTCTCCGCCGCGCGCTCATCGCGACTCTCGTGCTCGTCCTCGGGCTTTCCGGCGCCGTGGTCGTCACCTCGACCGCGCAGGCGGCCGTCAGCGCGCCGATCCTCTCGCTGGGCTCGCTCATCGGCAACACCACGAACTTCACGACGGCGAATGTCTTTGTCGAGGACGGCGTCGACATGGAGGTCTCCGTCTGGTACCTCGAGCCCGGTGTCAGCGATCCGGCTGCGCGCCAGTTGTTCTGCACCATCACGGTCACGGCCGCTGGTCCGGCAGGCGGCAACTGCGGCGGCACGGTGCCGAGCGGCGAGCTCGGGATCTACACGTTCTTCGCGACGGCCGACGACGGAACGGGGGAGAGCCCGGCGAGCCCGCTGAGCTCGTTCCGCTATGGCGAGTCTGCCAGCAGCGTTCCCCTGGTGGTGGATGGCCCGCTCGGGAGCGGCGGATCGCTCACGCTCGAGACACCCACCGTGGAGATCAGCGGCACGGCACCCGCGATGAGTCGGGTGGAGGTGCGGGCCACCTCCGTCGATCCGCTGACCTTCGCCATCATCTGCGTCGTCGATCCGGTGCCGGTCTCCGGTGAGTTCTCCTGCTCCGCTGCGCTGCCGCTCCCCACCTACGGGCAGTGGACGGTGACGGCCACTGCCCGCGACGTGAACTTCGCGCTCGCGGCGGACCCGCCGAACTACCCGTACACGGTTGTCATTGCGCCGCCGGAGCCGCTCGTCGCGGCAGCCGTCACGGCAGAGACCCTGACGGCAACGGTCGACGGCGCGCCCGGTTCGAACGTCGGCGCCGAGATGCTCCTCAACGGGTTCGGCACGTCGACCAGCGCAGGGTTCTGTCCCGCGACCTGGACCGGGAGCCCTCTGACACCTCCGACCGACGGCCCCACCGTCGCCTGTACCTTCACGGGGCTGCCCGCGGGAGTTCACATTCTGGAGTCCGCACACTTCCTCAACGCGACCGCGACACTGGGTCGTGAAGACGCGATATACGTTCCGGCGACGCCGACTCTCGCCGTCGAACCGGTGCCGGGTGGGGCGATCTTCCGCGGCACGGTTGATCCGCTCAGCGACCAGCTCACCATCGCCAGTGCTCGGCTCGACGCCCTCGAGGTCGTCGTTCGCGACGCGGCCGATCAGGTCGTCTGCACCGCGGATGCTGACCTGAGCACCGGCGCCTGGGAGTGCGGTGCGGAGCTCGAGTCGGGAACAGACAGCTTCTCTGCCGAAGCGCGCGCGGTCGGCTTCGGCTTCAACCCGGACGCGTTCGGCGAAGTCGACGGCTACATCGGCGGCACCTCGTCCGCGACGCCCTCCGTGGCGACGAGCATCCCGGCGGCGACGGGCGTGGCGACGCCGGAGGTGACCTACGAACTGGGTGCCGCATCCATCTCGGTGGACGCGGTGGGCCTTCCCAACAGCGCGATCCAGATCGATCTGTACCGGGTCGAGGTGCCGCCGGGTGATGAGTACCAGTACGGGGCGTCTGTTGGCCGTTGCGGACTGCAAACCGAGGATGTCGGTGAGGGCGGGCCCATCGGTGGCATTCCCCCGACGAGTCCGTCGGTGGTCGATGACTGCGCGTTCACCGGGCTCGAGCCGGGAATCTGGAACATCTACGGGCTCCAGTACTACTACTACGACAGCAGCGGGTACATCGACCACTACGTGATGATCCCTGAAGCGCCCTCCCTGACCGTGATCCCGAGCGGGCCGGGCCAGGTCGTCGCGAGCGGCACGGGCGATCCGGGATACCGCGTGCAGGTGCGTCAGCTCGGCGGGGCGGCCGCGTGCGCCACCACCGTCACAACCGGCGGAACGTGGAGCTGCACAGTCACCGGCCTCGCCGGCGACGTCCTCCTGCGGGCGCAGCAGCAGTCGCAGGGCTTCGTTGCCGATCCGCCGACGTTCTTCGGCGCGCTGGCGTCGTACGACGGCTTCTCTGCCTGGACGGCTCCCCGTGCGGTGACGGTTCCGGTCGCCGGGCTGCCCGCCGTCGATTCCGGTCCGCTGGTCTGGATCCTCGAGGGCTATGACGGGGGCGATCTGACGCCGGGGCAGCAGCTCTCGCTGCGAGCCCGCGGACTTCCCGTCGGCACCGACGTCGTGATCGAGATCCGGTCCACTCCGCAGGTGCTTGGCAGCGCCGTGGCCGACGCGCTCGGCGAGTTCGCCCTGGATGTGACGGTGCCCGAGGACCTCGCGCCGGGCGAGCACACGCTGGTCGGCATCGCCACCCCGCCCGGCGGCGTGGCCTCTGTCATCGAGATCCCGGTGACGGTCGTCGCCCCCGCATCCACCGATGACGACCTCGGTTCCGGGGCTCCGGACGATGACGAGCCCGTCGCCGCGCCGGATGGCGCCGGGACCAGCGCCGGTGACCGCTCCGACCCGGCCGCGCCGTCGGCCATCACCTCGAGCATCCCGACTCTGCAGCGACTGTTCGACGACCCCTGGGTGTTCGCGGCGGGTGGGGGACTCGCTCTTGCGTTGCTGCTGCTCGTGGCCTTCCCCGCCGAGCTGCTCAACAGCACGTTGTCGTCGAACACAGGCCGTCTGGGGCGCTGGTTCGTTGCGATCGAGCGCCGCGCCGAGCGGGCGACCGAGTGGTTCACCCGCGTCTCACGCACTCGCGCGCTGGCCGCAGCGGTGCTGGTCGGCCTCACCTCGCTGATCTTCGGCTTCGTGGACCCCGAGTACGGGTTCGACCCGGTCTCGGTGCGGATGACCGTCTCCCTCGCGATCGGCCTGTTCCTCATCACCTACGTGTCGGCGTGGATCAGCGGCGCGATCGCCCGCCGGGCGTGGGGGCTCGAGACGCAGGTCACCCTGCAGCCCGTCGCCCTGCTCTTCGCGGTCGTCGGCGTGGTCGTCGCCCGCATCCTCGAATTCTCGCCCGGATTCCTCATCGGTCTCGTCATCGGTCTCGATCTTCTGAGCCGTGTCGACGCCGCGGTGCGGGCGCGCGTCGTGGTGCTCAGCACGAGTGTGACGGTCGGCATCGCGGTGGCCGCGTGGTTCGGGTTCTCGGCCCTGACGGCGCTGTCGAGCGGGACGCCGGGCTGGGTCGAGCTCCTGATCAGCGACGCGCTGGTGGCGACGACCGCCGAGGGCCTGACGGCGGCGATGGCTTCGCTGCTGCCGCTCGGCTTCCTGGCCGGGCACGAGGTGTTCCGGCACTCCAAGCCGCTGTGGGCCGGCACATTCATCGTGGTCGCGATCCTGTTCGCCCTCATCGTTCTGCCGACTGCGGCCGGCGAGACCGCCGCGGTCGAGGACATGGCGTTCTGGATGCTCGTCATGGCGATCTTCGCTGCCGTGACCCTCACGCTGTGGGCGCTGCTGCAGTTCACGGGCAATGGCTCTCGCGACGGCGATGAGGAGGGTGTCGAGGACGGCGCCGAGGAGGAGGCCGCGACGGCTTCCGCCCGCTAACCGGTCGGGCCGCGCGGTTCTCACCGTGCGGCTCGGGATGCTCGCACCGCGCCACCCGGGTGTCCTCCCCAGCGCAGCAGCGTGTCACGGAGCCGCACCGCTCACGCCCCCGCAGCCCGCCCCGGCCCTGCCATGCTTCACGCTCTCCCGCGGGAGGCGACATGGCACGCAAAGACGATCTCGGCCGCGCTGGTGAGCAACGGGCGGTCGAGCATGTGACGGCGCTGGGCTGGCGGGTGCTCGACCGCAACTGGCGGTGCCGCGAGGGCGAGCTCGACGTCGTCGCGCTCGATGGCAGCACGACGGTCGTGGTCGAGGTGAAGACCCGATCGAGCCTGGCGTTCGGGCACCCGCTCGATGCGATCACGCCGCGCAAGCTGGCGCGGCTGCGGCGCCTCGCCGGCGCCTGGTGCGCGGCGCATCCCGTCGGGGCGTCCGCCGCTCGCGCGCTGCGCATCGACGTGATCGCCGTCGTGGCCGGCCCTGCCGGCACCACTCTCGACCATCTGCGGGCGGTCGGCTGATGGCTGTCGCTCGCACGCTCGCGATCGCCCTGCACGGCATCGACGGCGCGCTCGTCGAGATCGAGGCCGATCTCGCCAACGGCCTGCCCGCCTTCACGATCATCGGCCTCCCCGACGCGGCGCTCGGTGAGGCGAAAGACCGGGTGCGCGCCGCGGCCGTGAACTCCGGATGCGATCTGCCGGCGCGAAAGGTGACCGTCAATCTTTCGCCGGCCTCGCTGCCCAAGCACGGCTCGGGGTTCGACCTCGGCATCGCGGTCGCCGCGCTGGCCACGACCGGCATCATCGATGCGGCGGCCATCGACCGGATCGTCCACGTCGGCGAGCTCTCGCTCGACGGGCGGCTGCGTCCGGTGGCCGGCGTGCTGCCGACCGTGCTCGCCTCCCGTCGCGCGGGAGCCGCCGCGGTCGTCGTGCCGAGCGGCAATGCCGACGAGGCGCGGCTCGTGCCGGGCATCCGCATCATCGCGGCCGCCTCGCTGCGAGACGTGCTCATCGGGCACGGTGCCCGGCTCGAACCGGTCCCGGTCGATGCCCTCGAACCGCCCGTGTCGGTCGCCCCGCGCGTCGAGACCGGTGACCTGGCCGACGTCGTCGGGCACCCCGAGGCGGTCGAGGCGCTGCAGGTGGCCGCGGCCGGAGGTCATCACCTGCTCATGCTCGGGCCGCCCGGTGCGGGCAAGACCCTGCTCGCGAGCCGTCTGCCCGGTCTGCTGCCCGACCTCGACCCCGACTCCGCCGTCGAGGTCAGCTCGGTGCGCTCGCTGGCGGGCCTGCCGATCGGTCCGACGCTGCAGACCCGTCCGCCACTCGAGGCACCTCACCACAGCGCCACCATGGCCGCCCTCGTCGGCGGTGGCAGTGGCCTGGTGCGCCCCGGGGCGATCTCGCGAGCGAGCCACGGTGTGCTCTTCCTCGACGAGGCTCCGGAGTTCTCGGCCAGCGTGCTCGACGCCCTGCGGCAGCCGCTCGAGACCGGCGAGATCACCATCCACCGCGCCAGGGCCGTAGCGCGCTTCCCCGCTCGATTCCAGCTGGTGCTCGCGGCCAATCCCTGCCCCTGCGGTCAGGGCGGAGGGGATGACTGCACCTGCACGTCGCTCATGCGCCGCCGCTATCTCGGGCGGCTCTCCGGGCCGCTGCTCGACCGCATCGATCTCCATGTGACGGTCCGTCGGGTCGGTGCCGCGCAGCTGACCGAGAACGGACCGTCCGCGATGACGACGGCGCAGGCGCGGCAGCGGGTCGTCGCCGCCCGTGCCCGGGCCGCCGCGCGGTGGGGTCAGGAGGGGTATCCGGTCAACGCCCTGGTGCCCGGAACCCTGCTGCGCTCCGATCGCTGGCGCCTGCCGGCCGCCGATCGGGCGACGCTCGACCGGGCTCTCGAGCGCGGAGCTCTCACCATGCGCGGCTACGACCGCGTGATTCGAGTCGCCTGGACCGTGGCGGATCTCGAGGGCGACGAGCGCCCGGGCGCGGATCACGTCGGTCGTGCTCTCTACCTGCGGAAGGGAATCTGATGGGGTTGTGGACGATCGACGACGACCGGCTCCGTGCCGCCCTGCTGGCCGTGCGCCCCGACGACACGGCCCTCCACGACGAGGAGGATGCCGGTCACCTCGCGGAGCTCGTCGCTCGAGTCGTGTGGAGCGTGCTGATCGAGCCCGGCGACCGGGTCGCCGGGCTCCTCATCGAGCGGCTCGGCGCTGTCGAGCCCGCCCGGGTGGTTCTCGACGGCGCGAGCGGCGCCGTCCTCGCCGCGCGGCTGCCCGGGGAGCTCGGGGCCGATGAGCTCGAGGCCGCCCTCGCCCGGTGGCGCCCACGAGCACGCTGGGCGGACATCCTGCGCGCCCTCGAGGGTGCCGCTCGCTGCGGTGCCCACCTCATCGTGCCGGGCGACCCGACATGGCCCGAGTCCTTCCTCGCGCTCACCGACAGCCCGCCAGCGCTGCTCTGGGCGCGCGGCGATGCGAGCCTGCTGCGCCGCCCGTCGATCGCCGTCGTGGGGGCTCGCGCCGCGACCGGGTACGGCGAGCATGTCGCCATGGAGCTCGCCGCCGGACTCGCCGCGCGCGACGCGGTCGTGGTCTCCGGCGGAGCGTACGGGATCGACGGCATGGCGCACCGTGCGGCCCTCGCAAGCGGCGGCGCCACCATCGCGGTGCTCGCCGGGGGGCTCGATCGCCTCTACCCGAGCGGCCACGAGGCGCTGCTCACCCGCATCGCCGAGCAGGGCCTGCTCCTCTCCGAGGCGCCCTGCGGCTCCGCGCCGACGAAGTGGCGCTTCCTGCAGCGCAACCGGCTGATCGCGGCGCTCGCCGACGCCACCGTCGTGATCGAGGCCGGTCGCCGGTCGGGCGCGCTCAGCACCGCCGGCCACGCCCTCGGCATGGGGCGTCCCGTCGGGCTGGTCCCCGGACCGATCACCAGCGCGGCCAGTGCGGGGTGCCATCACTTCCTTCGCGCCTTCGAGACGACCCTCATCACCAGCGCCGCCGATGTCATGCGCCTCGCCTACGGCGATGACGGCGTACTGCCCCTCGACGAGGCCGGAGAGGAGTCGACCCGGCCCACGGGCCAGAGCGCCCTGCACACGCGCGTGCTCGACGCTCTGCGGCCGCGACGCGGCATGGGCGTGGAGGAGATCGCCCGCGCGGTCGGCGAGAGCCCGGCGACCATCCGAGGCGCGCTCGGGTCGCTCGAGCTCGACGAGCGGGTGCAGCTCGGTCACGACGGCCTGTGGCGGCGGGCGGGGAGTCGCGCGAGCGAGCGCTCCGCATCCTGATAGCGGTTCACCGTCGGCGGGTACCCTGTCGCCATGACGCAGATGGGACAGTACCCGCCGGCCAGCCACGTGATCGCGCACATCTCCGACACGCACCTGCTGGGGGAGGGGCGGGCGCTCTATGGCAAGGTGCCCGTCGAGGAGCGCCTGGCCGCGGCTCTGCGCCGTCTCGAGGCCGGGCCGGTCCGGCCCGATGCGTTCGTCTTCACGGGCGACCTCACTGACCTGGGTGAGCCCGATGCATACCGCCGGCTCCGCGCGGCAGTCGAACCCGTCGTGCAGCGCATGGGTGCCGAGCTCATCTGGGTGATGGGCAACCACGACGAGCGTGCCCCCTACGCTTCTCTGCTGTTCGACGAGCCCGAGACCGACGCACCCCAAGACCGCGTCCACGACATCCGCGGCCTGCGAGTGATCTCGCTCGACAGCACGGTGCCCGGGTATCACCACGGTGAACTGACCCGCGCCCAGCTCGATTGGCTCGCCGGTGTGCTCGCCGAGCCCGCGCCGCACGGCACCGTGCTCGCCCTCCACCACCCGCCCGTGCCGACGCCGCTCGAGGTGATGGCCGTGCTCGAGCTGCACGATCAGCCGGCGCTCGCCGAGGTCCTGCGCGGCACCGATGTGCGGGTGATCCTCGGCGGCCACCTCCACTACTCGACGCACAGCACCTTCGCGGGCATCCCCGTCTCGGTCGCCGCCGCCACCTGCTACACCCTCGACCTGGGTGCTGATGCCGAGCGTCTGCTGAGCGGCGTCGACGGCGGTCAGTCGTTCGACTTCGTGCACGTGTACGACGATCAGGTCGTCAGCTCGACGATCCCGGCGGCGAGCTTCCCCGAGGTGACCGGGTTCTCCGTCGAGTACCGGCCGATGATCGAGGCGATGCCCGCGGATGTCCGCCACGAGCAGCTCTCGAGCAAGGCGTCGCCGCTCAACCTCAACGAGGCCGCGGCGAGCGAGGTCTAGTCCGCGCGCCCCGCCAGCGGGGTGTTCTCCGCGCCCTCGGGCCGCTTCCAGGAGCGGAGCCGGTCGGTATCGCCCGCATGTCCGCGGTACGCCTCGACCACCGTGCCGAGGTAGCGCACGATGATCTCCTGCTCCTCCGGCGGGAGGTCGCGGATCGCCTGGTCGACCGCCGTCACCATCGGCACGATGCGGCGCATCGCCTGTCCGACCGATGCCGGGGCGGGCACCACCAGGGTGCCGCGGCGATCCTCTGGGTTCGGGATGCGGTGCGCGTGCCCGGATGCCTCGAGCCGGTCGATCACGGTGGTGACCGCCGCCGTCGAGAGCTCGAGCCGCTCGGCGAGGGCGGTCGGGCTCAGCGGTCCGGATGCGATGAGGTGCTCCATCGCCGAGAGGTCGGTGGGGTTGACCGAGAGCTCTGCACCCAGCGCCCGCTCGAAGTCGTCGGTCACGTCGATGAGCTCGCGCAGCAGGAGCGTGGCGGCATGCGAATCCCCGAAGCTGGGAGTCTGCTGGGCCGATTCGCTCACGGGTCGAGTCTACCGCTACTTTGTTCGATGGTCGAATGATTCGATGATCTGACGACTTGTCCTGCATCCCGATCACCCGCAGAGGAGCCCCGTGAACGCGATCACGCGTTTCATCACCGCCGCCCGAACGTCCTGGATCGTCCTCGTCGTCGGCATCGCCGCGACGGCCGGTCTGTTCGTCGCCGCCGGCTACCAGTCCGCCGACTCGGCACCGCCCGTCGGGCTGCCCGACTCGGCCGAGTCGGTGCAGGCCGCCGAGCTCGCCGAGCAGTTCGCCGACGAGGGTGCCACCAGCGCCTTCCTGATCTTCGGACGCGAGAGCGGCGAGCTGACCGACGATGACATCGCCGCGATCACCGAGCGCACCGTCGAACTGGCCGACATCTCACTGGAGGGCTTCGTTCCGCCGCCCACCGTGTCGGAGGACGGCACCACCGCGCTCGTGGTGCTGCCGCTCGAGGTGGAGGACCGCGTCTCGGTGCAGGCCGAGCGCGCCGACGAGATCCGTGCCCTCGCCGTGGACGGACTGCCCGACGGCGTGCAGGTGTGGTTCACCGGGGCCGAGGGCTTCGCGGTCGACTTCGCGGCGGTGTTCGAGGGTGCGAACTTCCTCCTGCTGGGAATCACGGCGCTCGTGGTCGCGCTGCTGCTGATCATCACCTACCGCAGCCCCATCCTCTGGATCGTGCCGCTCGCCGTCGTCGGCGTTGCCGACTTCATCGCCGGCATCGCGGCCCGTCTCGTGGCCGACGCGGCCGGCATCACTCTCGACGGTTCGGTGACGGGCATCCTCTCGGTGCTCGTGTTCGGTGCCGGTACCAACTACGCCCTGCTGCTCATCGCGCGCTACCGCGACGAGCTGCGGCTCAACCTCGACCGCCGCGTCGCGATGGCCATCGCTCTGCGCGGCGCCGGTCCCGCGATCATCGCAAGCGGCTCGACCGTCGCGCTCGCGCTCGCGACCCTGCTGTTCGGCGAGCTCTCGGGCAACCGCTCGCTCGGTCTCGCCGGTGCGGCCGGCATCGTGGTGGCGATGGCCTACGCCCTCCTCGTGCTGCCGGCGGCGCTGGTCGTGTTCGGCCGCTGGCTGTTCTGGCCGCTCGTTCCGCGGTACGGCTCGGCCGACAAGGTGTCGCGCAGCCCGTGGGGCAAGCTCGGCCGTGCGGTCAGCAAGCGCCCCGTCATGGTCGCCATCGTCGGCTTCGTCGTGCTGGGCGCCATGGCCTCCGGTCTGGCCACGGTCACGGTCGGTCTCTCGCAGAACGACCGCTTCATCGTCAAGCCCGAGGCCGTCATCGGGCAGGAGCGCCTTGCCGCCGCCTTCTCGGCGGGCAGCTCGGCCCCCGCGACCGTCATCGCCTCGGCCGACACGGCGGAGGAGGTCGTCGAAGGCATCCTCGACATCGACGGAGTCTCCGAGGCGACCATCGGCGCGCAGAACGACGACATCGCGAGCATCAGCGTGATCCTCGACGCTGACCCCGAGAGCGAGGAGGCGTTCGCGCTGATCCGCGACCTGCGGCTCGCGCTCGACGACCTCGGCGACGGGCAGGCGCTCGTCGGCGGCAACGACGCGGCGGCTCTCGACCAGCGCGACGCCCAGGCGCGCGACCAGAACCTGGTCATCCCGCTCGTGCTCGTGCTCGTGCTGCTCGTCCTGATCGTGCTGCTCCGTGCTCTCCTGGCGCCGCTGCTGCTGCTCATCGCCGTGGTCGCGAGCTTCTTCAGCGCCGTCGGCATCGGCTCGGTGCTGTTCACGACCGTCTTCGGGTTCCCGGGCATCGACACCACGGTGCTGCTGTTCAGCTTCATCTTCCTGGTGGCGCTGGGTGTCGACTACTCGATCTTCCTGGTGACCCGGGCGAAGGAGGAGGTGCCCACGCTCGGCACCTCGGAGGGCATGATCCGCGCCCTCGCGGCGACCGGTGGCGTCATCACCAGCGCGGGCATCCTGCTCGCGGCGGTCTTCGCGGTGCTCGGCGTGCTGCCGCTCATCGCCCTGACCCAGGTCGGCGTGATCGTCTGCATCGGTGTGCTCATCGACACCCTGCTCGTGCGCACGGTCATCGTGCCGGCGCTCACCTTCATCGCGAAGGACCGCTTCTGGTGGCCGCGTCGTCCCGAGCTGACGGATGCGGAGGCCGCCGCCCGCGGCGCCAACGGGCAGGCCGAGCGCATGCCCGACGAGCTGCCCGAGACGGACACGCGCGAGAAGGAACCCGTCGGCGCGTAGCCCGAGGGCGCATGCTGGAGGGGTGCAGCACCCCGACTCCGTGCGGGAAGCCCCGATCGCTCGGGATTCCCGAACCGCTCTGAGCGCAGCGGCCGCCGACTACCGGCGGTCGCTGCAGCTCGAGCGCGGGGCGAGCCCGCACACCCTGCGGGCCTACGCCGGCGACCTCGCCGCCCTCGAGGAGTACATCGAGCAGCGCGGGGCCGAGCCCGACCCCGCGCTGCTCGACCTCGAGCTGCTGCGCGAGTGGGTGTGGAGCCAGGCTGACGCCGGCCTCGCCGCCTCGACGCTGGCGCGTCGGGTCTCGACCGTGCGCGGCTTCACCGCCTGGCTCGCGCGCACGGGGCGGGCAGCTGGCGATGCGGGGGCGCGGTTGCGGGCCCCGCGCCCCGACCGGCACCTCCCGCGCGTGCTATCGCGGGCGCAGGTCGACGCCCTGCTGGCCGGGCTGGAGGCGCGTGCCGGCAGCGGCGACCCCGGTGCGCTGCGCGACCTCGCCGTCGTCGAGCTGCTTTACGCGAGCGCGCTGCGGGTGAGCGAGCTCGTCGGCCTCGATGAGGGCGACATCGATGTCGAGCGCCGGGTGGTGCGCGTGCTCGGCAAGGGAGCGAAGGAGCGCGTCGTGCCGTTCGGGGTGCCCGCGGCGCGGGCGCTCTCGACCTACCGCGACCGCGGCCGCCCGGCTCTGGTCGGGGAGGAGGCGACGACCGCGGTCTTCCTCGGTGCGCGCGGGGCGCGGCTCTCGACCCGGGCCGTGTACGGACTCGTCGCCGCGATCCTCGCGGAGGTTCCGGGCAGCGGACCGTCCGGCCCGCACGCCTTCCGGCACACGGCCGCCACGCACCTTCTCGATGGCGGTGCCGATCTGCGCGCCGTGCAGGAGATCCTCGGCCACGCCAGCCTCGGCACCACCCAGATCTACACGCACGTCAGCGCCGAGCGGCTCGCGGCGGCCTATCGCACGGCCCACCCGCGCGCCTGACGCGGCCGACCCGCGGCGCACGGCGCGCGGCTGAGGGCCCCCGACTCAGGGCGTCAGCGGCAGGAGCACCGCCCGCTGCAGGCCGCCCAGGTACAGCAGCGGCGACACGTACTCGCCGGCCAGTCGCACCCCCAGGTGAACGCAGGGCGCGGCGCGCGGCGCGGTGGCGCAGTGCCCCGGCAGCAGATGGCCGATCACCTGGCCCGCCGCGACCCGGTCGCCCTCCGCGACGATCGGCTCGACCGGTTCGACGGTCGCGAGCAGCTGCCCGTCGCGAACGGTGACGACCGGGCGGTCGACGACCACGCCCGCGAAGTGGATCACCCCCGCCATGACCGCCCGCACCTCCGCCCCCACCGCCGGCGCGCGGAGGTCGACGCCGCGGTGCCCGGGCGCCCACGGTTGCGCGGGAGCGAGGAAAGGGCGCTCGACGACCCGCGGGCCGTCGACCGGCCACACCCAGCCGGCGGCGTGCGGCCCGGGCACGGAGGCGGCCGCGGGAGCGAGCGGGGGAGGCAGGGTCAGCAGGGTCATCGAGAGCAGGGCGACCAGCGCGGTCGAGACGGTGCGTCGCATGGCGCCAGGATGCCCGCGGCGAGCATCCCGCCCCCGCCAGGGTGCCGCCCCGGTGGCCGGCAGCCGCGCGCGGAGACCGGGGAGGGACCGGTGATATGCTGGGCGACGCAGTCGTGCGCGTCACGGCTGACTTCGCGTGCCCACCGCATGGCGCACACTCCCATCAGTCCGCAGCCGCCCGAGCGATCGGGGTCGAGGCCTGCCGGTCGGGAGCAGCGCCGGGCACCAGGGCCCCTCCCGTCGGGCGGGGCGACAACTGAGAACAGAAGGAGTACGGCCATGGCCGTCGTCACCATTCGCCAGCTGCTCGACAGCGGCGTGCACTTCGGGCACCAGACCCGCCGCTGGAATCCGAAGGTCAAGCGCTTCATCCTGACCGAGCGCAGCGGCATTCACATCATCGACCTGCAGCAGTCGCTCGCCTACATCGACAAGGCCTACGACTTCGTCAAGGAGACGGTCGCCCACGGTGGCACCATCCTCTTCGTCGGCACCAAGAAGCAGGCGCAGGAGTCGATCGCCGAGCAGGCGACCCGCGTGGGCCAGCCCTACGTTAACCAGCGCTGGCTCGGTGGTCTGCTGACCAACTTCCAGACCGTGTCGAAGCGCCTCGCTCGCATGAAGGAGCTCGAGGAGCTCGACTTCGACGACACGACCAAGGGCTTCACCAAGAAGGAGCTCCTGATCAAGAAGCGCGAGCTCGACAAGCTGCACAAGTCGCTCGGCGGTATCCGCAACCTCACCAAGACCCCGAGCGCCATGTGGGTCGTCGACCCCAAGCGCGAGCACCTCGCGATCGACGAGGCCAAGAAGCTGGGCATCCCGGTCATCGGCATCCTCGACACGAACGCCGACCCCGACGAGCTGGCGTACCCGATCCCGGGCAACGACGACGCGATCCGCTCGGTCGCGCTGCTGACCCGCATCATCGCGGATGCTGCTGCCGAGGGCCTGATCCAGAAGCACCAGAAGCCCGGGGCCGAGGGCAACGTCTCCGCCGTCGAGCCGCTGGCCGAGTGGGAGCGCGAGCTGCTCGAGCAGAGCGCCGCCGCCGAGGCCGCTCCGGCCGCCGAGGTCGTCGCGGAGGAGGCGCCCGCCGTCGAGGCCGCTGCGGAGGAGGCCCCCGCCGAGGAGGCCGCCGCCGAGAAGCCGGCCAAGAAGGCTCCCGCCAAGAAGAAGCCCGCCGCCGAGGCTGACGCCCCGGCCGCTGAGACCGAGTAAGGAACCCCTATGGCGAACGTCAGCCTGGAAGACATCAAGATCCTGCGCGAGCGCCTCGGCACCGGCATGGTCGACACCAAGAACGCCCTGGTCGAGGCCGAGGGCGACATGGAGAAGGCCACCGAGATCCTCCGTCTCAAGGGTGCGAAGGGCAACGCGAAGCGTGCCGACCGCTCCACGAGCGAGGGCCTCATCGCCGCCCACGAGGGCGCCGGCGCGACCACCATGATCGAGCTCGCCTGCGAGACCGACTTCGTCGCCAAGGGCGAGAAGTTCGTCGCCCTCGGTGAGCGCGTGCTCGCCGCGGTCGTCGCTGCCGGTGCCGCAACGGTCGAGGCCGCCCTGGCCGCGCCGGTCGACGGCACGACCGTCGGCGCGATCATCGACGAGGAGGCCGCGATCATCGGCGAGAAGTTCGAGCTGCGCCGCGTGGCGCGCCTCGAGGGCTCGCAGTTCGCGGTCTACCTGCACCGCACCAACAAGGACCTGCCCCCGCAGGTCGGTGTGGTCGTGTCGTACGAGGGTTCCGACGCCGAGACGGCGCGCAGCATCGCGCAGCACATCTCGTTCGCCGACCCGCAGTTCCTGACGCGCGACGAGGTTCCGGCTGAGACGGTCGAGAACGAGCGCCGCATCGTCGAGGAGATCTCGCGCAACGAGGGCAAGCCCGAGGCCGCCCTGCCGAAGATCGTCGAGGGTCGCGTCGGTGCCTTCTTCAAGCAGGTCGCCCTGCTCGAGCAGGACTACGCCCGCGACAACAAGCTCACCATCGCCCAGGTGCTCAAGGATGCCGGTCTGACCGTGACGGGCTTCGCCCGCTTCAAGGTCGGCGCCTAGTCGCCGACGTGCGTCGACGGGGTCCGGGATGCTCGCATCCCGGACCCCTTCTGCATGCTCCGCGCCCACTACGCTGAACACGCCCCCACGACACCCCACGAGGAAGATCGAGGCTCATGACCGCTGACCGCCGCCGCCGTGTTCTGCTGAAGCTCTCGGGTGAAGCGTTCGGAGGGGGATCGCTCGGCGTCAACCCCGACGTCGTGAGCGCCATCGCGCGCGAGATCGCCGAGGCGGCCGCCGACGTCGAGGTGGCGATCGTGGTCGGCGGCGGCAACTTCTTCCGCGGTGCTGAGCTCAGCCAGCGCGGCATGGACCGCGGGCGGGCCGACTACATGGGCATGCTCGGCACCGTCATGAACGCGCTCGCTCTGCAGGACTTCCTCGAGCAGGCCGGCGCCCAGGTGCGCGTGCAGTCGGCGATCCAGATGACCCAGGTCGCCGAGCCGTACATCCCGCTGCGGGCCGAGCGGCACCTCGAGAAGGGCCGCGTCGTCATCTTCGGCGCCGGCGCGGGGCTGCCGTACTTCTCGACTGACACGGTCGCGGCACAGCGCGCTCTCGAGATCGGGGCGGTGGAGGTTCTGGTGGCGAAGAACGGCGTCGACGGCGTCTACAGCGATGACCCGCGCCGTAATCCCGATGCCCGCAAGCTCGATGCGGTCACGTATCAGGAGGCCCTGGTCTCGGGGTTGAAGGTGGTCGATTCCACCGCGTTCTCGCTCTGCATGGACAACGGCATGCCGATGGTCGTGTTCGGGATGGAGCCCGCGGGCAACATCGCGAAGGCGATCCGCGGCGAGGCGATCGGCACGCGCGTCTCGAACTGAGCTCATCCTTGGTCGAATAGGTATGATGTAAAGGACGCGACCGCGTCGCCCGCCGACGACCTGCCGGGAGAGCATCCATGACCGACGCTGTCACGATCGCGACCGGAGTGCCCGGCATCAGCGTGCGGCTCCTGCCGACCGAGCGCTTCACGTTCGGCAGCTTCGTCGACTGCAACATGGCGACGGCGTGGGTCGGTGACCGGTTCCGCATCTTCCCCGGCAAGTACGGGGAGGACCCGGTCTGGGGTCAGGCGAACGAGCTCAAGCACGCTGACGGGGCAACCGTCGCCGAGGCCTTCTCGCGCCGCCCGGAGGAGTTCGTCGAGCCCGCCATGCCGCCGAACACGCCGCCGGGCACACCGGGGCTGCACGGTGCGGTGTGGTTCGAGACCGTCTACCAAGACCCGTCCGACGCCACCGGTCGCACCCTCTACGCGCTCTACCACAACGAGAACTACCCCGAGACGCTGCCCTACGACCCGGCGACGGGGGAGGGGCTGCGGGCCGACGACTGGCCGCCCGGGCTGACCGGGCCCGAGTCGGTGCAGGCGGTGCCGCGCATCGGCATCATGACGTCCCTTGACGGCGGGCTCAGCTGGGAGAACCGCGGCATCCTGCTCGAAGACCGCGATGAGCGGATGATCCGCCTCCCGGTCAACCGCAACAACTGCTTCCCGGGCGGGGTCGGCGACCCGAGCGCTGTCGCCTCCGGCGACCACCTCTACGTCTTCTACGGCGAGTACGCGTACCCCACGGCGTGGAGCGCCGAGACCTGGGATCGCGAGACCGAGGCCGCCGCGCAGTGCGTGAGCGTCGCACGGGTGCCGCTGTCGGCGCTGGACGACCCGACCGGCGCTGCGCGGCGCTGGAGCGGCACCGCCTTCGATGCGCCGTGGGACGGCGTGGGTCAGCCGATCGCGAGCCTCCGCATCCCGACCGCCGAGGGCGGTGGCGCCGTCTCGCAGGGCGACGAGCTCTACTACTGGGGCCCCTCGGTCAGCTGGAACGAGCACCTCGAGTGCTGGGTCATGCTGCTGGGCCGCGTCGACGGCAGCTTCTGGGTCGGCGACAGCCTGTTCCTGTCGGTCAACCCGCACCGCGACCTCGGCGAGGGCGACAACGCCCAGCAGTGGTCGACCCCGGTGCGCATCGTGCACCGCCCCGGCCACACGCTCTGGTACCCCTCGCTGCAGCCGACCGACTCGCCCGAGGATCTCGCGGCGAAGCGCACCTGCCTGCGGCTCGGGCGCGAGGCGCGGCTGTTCTTCAAGGACATGAAGGACGACCAGCACGTGTACATCAGCGACTTCCGCGTGGAGTTCGTGCGCGAGGAGCGCTGAGCGCGCGCTCTAGGCTGAGCCGGTGACCGCCGCCCTCCTGCTCATCGGGGCGACCCTCGCGCACGCCGCGTGGAACATCGCCCTGAAGAGCGCCGGTGCGCGCGGTGCCGGATTCCTCGCCGCGACCCTGCTCGTCGGCGTCGTGGCCTTCGCCCCGATCGGCCTGCCCGCCCTGCTGGCGGGTCTGCCGTCGACCGGCGACGGCCTCGCTCTCGCCGGGCTCCTCGTCACCGGCAGCGCGGCACTGCAGGTCACGTACTTCCTGCTCCTCCAGCGGGCGTACCGCGTCGCCGATGTCGGGGTCGTCTACCCGGTCGCGCGGGGCACCGGGCCGCTGCTGAGCATCCTCGGGGCGCTGCTGCTGCTCGGCGAGCGGCCGGGGCCGATCGTGCTGCTCGGTGGCGCCTTCGTCGTCGCCGGGGTCGTCGTCATCGGGCTCGCCAGCGCGCACGGCGCGGGAAGCGACGGCGCGCCGGGCGCGTCGCGGGACGGGGCCGCGGCGCAGCGGCGGGTGCGCGGCGTCCGGGCGGGCGCGCTGGTGGGTGTCGTCATCGCCGCGTACTCGCTGTGGGATGCGGCCGCTGTCACGCGCGCCGACCTGGACCCCATCGGCTACTACTGGGCGAGCATGGTCGTGCAGCTGCTCGTCTTCGGCGTGCTCGTGGCGCGCCGGCCCGTCGCCCTCGCGGATGCTCGGGCGCACGCCTTGGCGGATGCTCGGGCGCACCCGTGGGCGGTGCTCGTCGTGGGCATCCTGTCGCCGCTCGCCTATGTCGCGGTGCTCGCCGCCTACCAGCTCGCCCCCGTCGCGGTCGTGGCGCCGGCGCGCGAGGCGAGCGTCGTGCTGATCGCCCTCGCCGGCTGGCTGATCTTCCGTGAGCCGCACCCGGCGCGGCGCCTGCTCGGCAGCGTCGTGGTGCTCGCCGGCATCGCCCTGCTCGCGCTCGGCTGAGCCGACGGCGCGCCGGGACAATCGGGACCTTCGGCCTGCTGTGCGACGCCTGAACGCCCTGCTATTGTTCGGAACTGAATGCGTTTCGCGCATCCCCGCCCCTGAACCAGAAAGTCCCGACATGACTGTGTCCCGCACCCGCCGCATCTCCGCTGCGGCGCTCGCCCTGGCCCTCGGTACGGCCGGCATCCTCGCTGCCACTCCGGCGAGCGCCGTCACCGAGCGCGTTCTCACCACCGACTGGTGGTGGTCTGACGTCACCGATGAGGGCATGATCGGCGATGCCTTCCCCTTCTACGAGGACTACCTCGGCAGCGGTGTCGACGTCGAGGGCTTCACCGACGATGCCTTCGACGACTTCCTCCAGATCTCCGCGGACGTCACCTACGGCGTGACCACGCTGCCGCTCGACTACGCCGGCGTGTCTCGCGCGACGGTCGGCGGGCTCACCACGATCGTGGCGAGCGCCACCGCCGACTTCGGCGACGGGGTCTCGGTCGTCGTGCAGCGGACGCTCGAGCTGCAGGGCTCGTTCGCCCGGTGGAGCTGGACCGTGACGCCGACCGGTGCGACCGCTGCCGAGTTCACGATCGTCGAGGACGGCAACCTCGGCTCGGATGAGGACTCGGTGTTCCTCGGCAGCGGCGCGACGCGCGTCTCGTACGAGGATGGCGGCAACGACCCGATCATCGGCTACAGCTTCGCCAACATGAGCCCCACCGTGGCCGATGGCGACGACGACGTGGTCGTCACGTTCACCGGTGACCAGGCCGCGGTGCTCACCGTCGCGCTCTGGGACTTCGACCCCTGCTCGTTCGACGCGGCGCTCGCGGCTGCCCAGGCGGCCCTGCCCACGCTCGCGGCCGACTTCGGTGACGCTCTCGGCTCGTTCTACGCCGAGGACTGCCTGACCGTCGAGACCCCCGCCCTCGTGAGCGGTGCGACCGACCAGCGCCTCGACATCATCGAGTCGGCCGACCTCGAGTCGAACTGGGACTACCTCTACGGTGGGGCGATCGCCGACCCCGAGGACGGACTCACCTTCGTCGTGCTCGACGCTCCGGCGGGTCTCTCGTTCTCCCTGGTGGCCGACGACGTCGACAACGATGAGCCGCAGCTGCGGATGACCGGCAGCCCGACGACGGGGGGTGAGGTCCGCCTGCTCTTCTACTACACCGATGGCGACAACTTCTACCCGCTCGAGGTGGCCTTCGACGTCGAGGTCGGACTCGCCGCGACCGGGCCGAGCGACGTGGCTCCGGCCGTGCTGGGAGTCGCCGCCGCATTCCTCGGCGCGGGCGCCCTGCTGCTGGTGGCCCGGCGCCGCTTCGCGCGGCGCTGACGCCCAGCCGGACACCTCTCGGGGGTGCGCGCCGACCGGCGCGCACCCCCGAGCCGTCCGCACTAGACTCGGGCTCGACCCACTGAAGGAGCAGCACATGATCGCCGACGTTCTGGCCGAGGCCACCGAGAAGATGACGAAGGCCGTCGAGGTCGCGAAGGAGGACTTCGCGACGGTTCGCACCGGTCGTGCCAACCCGCAGCTGTTCCAGAAGATCATGGTGGAGTACTACGGCACGCCCACGCCGCTTGCGCAGCTCGCGAGCCTGCAGAACCCCGAGGCGCGCACCATCATCATCACGCCCTACGACAAGAGCGCCCTCAAGGAGATCGAGAAGGCGATCGTGAACTTCCCGAACCTCGGCGCGAACCCGAGCAACGACGGCGAGATCATCCGCGTCACGATGCCCGAGCTGACGGAGGACCGTCGCAAGGAGTACGTGAAGATCGTCAAGCAGAAGGCAGAGGACTGCAAGGTCGCCATCCGCAACGTGCGTCGCAAGGCCAAGGACGACCTCGACGCCCTCAAGAGCGAGGTCGGCGATGACGAGGTCGCCCGCGCCGAAAAGGAGCTCGAGGCGATCACCAAGCGCGCCACCGACGCGGCCGACGAGGCGTTCAAGAAGAAGGAAGCCGAGCTGCTCGAGGTCTAGATGGCCGACACCGAGAACTCTCCTGAGCGCCCGCGTCGCGGACGCGCGGCGTCGGCGCGCGACGAGGTCGAGGCCGCCATCCACGACATCGAGACCAAGGTGCACGATCTCGAGGCGAAGGCCCGCGAGATCGACGCGCGCATCGAGGCGCGTGCCGGCCGCAACCTGACGAAGGCGATCTTCTTCGGCCTCGTGCTGGGCTTCTCGCTGCTGTTCAGCCTCATCGTGGTCAAAGAGCTGTTCATGCTGTTCGCGGGGGCCCTCGTCGCCTTCACCGTCTACGAGCTCGCCAGCGCCCTGCGCTTCGCCGGCCGCGACATCCCGCGCGTTCCGCTCGTGGCCGTCTCGCTCGGCATGGTGCCGGCCGCCTTCTACGGCGGCGCCGCGGGCCTCTGGTGGGCGTACCTCGCGGCGGTCGGCATCGTCAGCCTGTGGCGCATCGTCGAGACCGTGCGGCCCGCGATGCGGCAGCCGAGCGTCTCGCTGCGCACCGACCTCGCGGCCGGCATCTTCGTGCTCAGCTACGTGCCGCTGCTGGCCGGGTTCGCCGTCGTCATGACCGCCCGCGACGGCGGGCAGTGGTGGGTGCTCGCCTACCTCATCGTCGTCATCGCGATCGATACCGGCGCGTACGCCTCGGGCATCCTCTTCGGCAAGCACCCGATGGCGCCGCGCATCAGCCCCAAGAAGACCTGGGAGGGCTTCGCCGGCTCGGTCGTCGCCGCGACCATCGCGGGCATCCTGCTCGCGGTGCTGATGATCGGTGCCGAGTGGTGGGTGGGGCTCGTGCTGGCGCTGACCCTGGTCGGGGTGGCGACCCTCGGCGACCTGACCGAGTCGCTCATCAAGCGCGACCTCGGCATCAAGGACATCTCGACCTGGCTGCCCGGGCACGGCGGCTTCCTCGACCGCCTCGATTCGATGCTGCCGGCGACGATCGCCGCGTACGTGATCTTCAGCCTCCTCGGCTGACCGTGCACGCGCGCGCGCGACTGCGGCAGAATGGGGCTGTGACCTCGACCTTCCCGCTCGCCCGCTCCGGAAAGCCCGGCTACGACCAGGCCGAGGTCGACGCGTTCCTCGACCGGGCCCGCGAGGCCTTCGCCGCGACGGCAGCCGATGCCGGGATGTCGAGCGATGACATCCGCCACACCGCCTTCCGCGTCCGGCGCGGCAAGGGGTACTCCGCCCGGCACGTGGATGCTGCGCTCGAGCGCCTCGAGGAGGCCTTCGCCGCGCGGGAGCGGGAGCGGGAGCTCGCGAACCGGGGCACGGAGGAGTACCACGCCGAGATCCGAGCCCTTGCGCAGGAGATCATCGATCGACTCGCCCGCCCGGACGGGGCGAAGTTCCGCCGGGTGAACCTGTTCGCGCGGGGCTACCACCCGGCCGATGTCGACGCCTTCTCCGCCCGGATCTCCGCCTACGTGCAGGAGGGGCGCGCCCTCCCGGTGGAGGTCGTCCGCACCATCGCGTTCCGGTCGCGGTACCGCGGCTACGACGAGGCGCAGGTCGATCTGCTGCTCGACGCGGTGGTCCGCGTCATGCTCGCGCTCCGCTGACCCCGGGGCTCGGCCCGGGCATCCGGTAGACTCGACCCACTGTGGGCAGGCATGCAGCGGCGACGACGCGCCCCACTGCACAGCAGACGCGACGCGGGGGCGCTGCTCAGCGACCCCAGGCGGCGTCTGTCGAGCGCCATGTCCGGCGGCCCTGGTCGCTGCCCCTCTTCGCCTCCGTCGCCTCGGCCGCGCTCGTCCTCGCCGTCATGACCGACCACTCGCCCGTCATGGCGATGGAGGTCTCGGCGCCCGGTCCGCAGGCTCCCGGGCAGGAGGTCCTGGCGACCGATGACTACGTGAGCAGCATCGATCGCGGCGAGTGGAAGACCTCGCAGCTGGTCGCCTACGGCGTCGCACCCGCCGCGGGCACGCCCGACCCGGGTTCGGCGAAGGCGATCGCTCGCGAGATGGTCGAGGCCCGCGGCTGGGGCTCCGCGCAGTACGACTGCCTCGTGGCGCTGTGGAACAAGGAGTCGGGCTGGAACGTCTACGCCCACAACAAGAGCTCCGGCGCCTACGGGATCCCGCAGGCGCTGCCCGGTAGCAAGATGGCGGTGGCCGGCGCCGACTGGGCGACCAACCCGCGCACCCAGATCACCTGGGGTCTCGCCTACATCACGGGCCGGTACGGCAACCCCTGCGGCGCGTGGGAGCACAGCCAGCGCGTCGGCTGGTACTAGGCGCGGCGCCATGCCCCGCAGCAACCGGCCCCGTAGCCGCCGTGGCGCCGATCGCCCGGACGAGCCGCTCGACCTCGATCGGATCACCGCCGGACTGCGGCGGGTGGAGACCAAGCGCTCCGGCAGCTGGAACGTGCAGCAGGTCGGGCAGGCAGCGGCTCAGAAGGTCTACCGCTGCCCCGGGTGCGCGCTCGACGTGCCGATCGGTCAGGCGCACATCGTCGCCTGGCGCGCCGACGGACTGATGGGCGAGGCGGCCGACCTGGCCGATCGCCGACACTGGCACAGCCACTGCTGGAGGATGGAACCGTGAGCGAGGAGATCCGCAGCGCCACTCTGCTGCCGGCGGTGCGCACCGACATCGAGCTGCGCACGAGCGACGGGCTGACGCTCGTCGGCGAGCTCGCGGTGCCCGAGAGCCACGACCCGGTGGCCACCCTCGTGTGCCTGCACCCGCTGCCGACGGCGGGGGGATTCATGGACTCCCATATCATCCGCAAGGCGGCCGCCCGCCTGCCGGCGATGGCCGACCTCGCGGTGCTGCGGTTCAACTTCCGCGGCGTCACCTCGGCGCGCGGCACGAGCGAGGGCACCTTCGGCCACGGCGATCTGGAGCGTCTCGACCTCGAGGCCGCGATGGCGTTCGTCGCCGAGCGTGGGCTGCCGGCCCCCTGGCTGCTCGGCTGGTCGTTCGGAACCGAGGTGGCGCTCAAGCACGGCCTCGAGCATCCGGTGGTCGGGGCGATCCTGCTGTCGCCGCCCCTGCATCGCACGCGCGAGGACGAGCTCGCGGCGTGGGCCGGCAGCGGCAAGCGGCTCGTGGTCGTGGTGCCCGAGCTCGACGATTACCTGCGCCCGGCCGAGGCGCTGGAGCGCTTCGCCGTGGTTCCCGAGCGCGAGTTCGTCGCGGTCGAGGGCGGCAAGCACCTCTGGGTGGGGGAGAACCAGACGGTGCGCGTGCTGAGCGAGATCGTCGCGCGCCTCAACCCCGCCGTGCTGCCCCTGCCGACCCACTGGCCGTGAGGCCCGCGGCCCGGGCCGCGTTCAGCGCTCGTCGAGCTTCGGGACGATCACCTGGTCGATGACGATCAGGATCGACGCGGCCACCGGGATCGCGATGAGCGCTCCCAGGATGCCCAGCAGCGTGCCGCCGATGAGCGCGGCGATGACGACCACGACGCCGGGCACCTTCACGGCCCGATTCATGATGTTCGGGCTCAGCACGTACGCCTCGACCTGCATGTAGACCAGGTACCAGACGGCGGCGGCGATGACGGTCGCGATCGACTCGGGGTTCACGAGCAGCTGCGTGAGAACGATGAGGATCGAGCCGGAGAGGGTGCCGACGAGGGGCACGAGCGAGAACAGGAACGCGATGAAGGCGAACAGCGCCGGGTAGGCGGCCCCGATGGCGCTCAGGAAGATGAAGCTCGCGACGCCGTTGATGAGCGCGAGGCCGACCTGCCCGACGACGTAGCGGCCGACCGCGTGCGAGACCTGCTCGGCGATGTCGATGAAGGTGTCGCGCCGCGACCGCGGCACGAGGCGGTACAGGGCGCGCTTCATCGAGCCGAGCGAGGCGGTGAAGTAGAGCGTCAGGATGAGGATGATGAGCGCGCCGAACACGCCGGTCGCGATCGAGACGCTCACCGAGAGCACCCCGCCACCGATCTGCGCCAGGTTGTCCGGGTCGGTGAGGTAGGCGAGCACGGCCTGCGCCGCCTCGCGGATGTCGAGCACCTCGACGGGGATGACCGCCTGCACCTGCGCCAGGAGCTCGTCGAGGAGGCGCGGCGTCGTCACGTAGCGAGTGATCTCGGCGATCAGGCGCGACGACTGCTCGAGCACCACGGGGATCAGCGCGAACACCAGGCCCGTGAACAGGCCGAGCACCCCGATCAGCACGGTCACGAGGGCCGCCCAGCGCGGCCACTTGCGCGATTCGAGCCAGGAGATCAGCGGGTCGAGGCCGAGCGCGATGAAGATCGCCGCCCCGATGTAGGTGAGGATCGTCGCCAGTGATGCGAACGCCCCGCCGATGAGCAGGGCGACGAGAACGCCCAGACCGCCGAAGATGCCGAGGCGGAACGCGTTGTGGATCTTCACCGGATGCCCTCTCCCGGCCGCGCGGGGGACCTACTCGTCCCGGCTCGTTACGGCCTCCGCCTGCGACAGTACCCCGCGCAGGCTCTCGAAGTAGCCCGCCACGGCATCGCGCTCGACCCGGATGCGCGCGAGACGCTCCTCCGCGTCGGCGACCATGTCCGCCGTGCGCTTCTCGGCATCCCGCAGCAGCTCGGCCGCGCGCCGCTCGGCGTTCTCGAGCACCTCCCGCGCGGTCGCGTCGGCGGCGGCGCGCTGGGCCTCGGTCGCGTCCTTGGTCGAGCGCTCGAGCTCCTCGGCCTCGGCGCGAACGGTGGCGGCACGCTCCTGCGCGGTGGTGAGCTGCGCGGTGGCCTCGTCGAGGTAGCGCTGCGTCTGCGCGACGGCCTCCTGCTGGCGCGACAGGTACTCGCGCTCGGCCTCGTCACGGCGCGCGGTCAGTTCGACGTCGAGGTCGACCCGGGCCTGCTGGGCCTCGCGAGCGAGGCGGGCGCGGTGCTCATCCTGGTCGTGCTGCAGCTGCGCGCGCGCCTGCTCCGCCTCATCGGCGAGCTGACGCCGCTGGCGTTCGGCCTCGCGCTCGAGCGCGGTGCGCTGCTCGGCCGCGGCGGCGGCACCGGCGGCGCGCAGTTCCGCGACCTCGCGCTCGGCGGTGGCGCGCAGCTCGGCGACCTCGCGCTCGGCCGTGGCGCGGGCATCGGCGACCTCCTGCTCGAGCGCCGCGCGGGTGCGGGTCTCGAGCGCGGTCAGCTCGGTGCGGCGACGCTCCTCCTCCTGCTCCCACTCTTGCTGACGGCGCGCCAGCTCGCTCTCCACCGTCTCGCGCTGCGCGGCGAGCTCGGCGGCGAGGTCGGCGCGGGCGTTGCGGATGTCGTCGTCGAGCTGCGCGCGACGCGTGGCGTCGTCGCTCTCGAAGGTGGCCCGGGCGAGCTCGGTCTCGCGGGCGAGGGCGGCCGCGGCCTCGCGGGCATCGGCGGTCTCGCGATCGGCGACCACGCGCAGCTCGGCGATCTCGCGCTCGGCCTCGGCGCGCTGGGCGGCGATCTCGCGCTTCGCGGTCGCGCGGGCCTCGGCCGCCTCGGTGGCGACGGCGCCGCGGATCGCGGCGGCCTCGCGCACGGCCTCCTGCACGAGATCGTCGGCCTCCTGCCGGGCGCGGGCGATCGTGCCCTCCGCCTCCCGGGCCGCGGTGTCGGTCAGGTGACGAGAGCGCTCGGCGGCCTCGTCGACCATGCGCTGCGTGCGCTCGGCGGTCTCCGCCTGCAGGCGCTGCGCCTCGGTCTGGGCCGCTGCCCGCAGCCGCTCGGCGTCGATGTCGGCCTGGCTGATGAGCCGCGTCGACTGCTCCTCGGCGACCCGCAGGGTCTGCTCGAGCTTGGTCCCCAGGCCCGAGTACGTGGGGCGGCCGACCTCGTCGAGCTCGGCCTGTAGGTCGTCCACGACCGCCTGCAGCCGCGCGACCTCCTTGGCGGTCTCGGCCCGGTCGGTGTTCGACTTGATCAGCTCGCGCCGGATCTCCTGGAGCGCCCGGTCGACCTCCTCGCGCTTGTAGCCGCGCATCTCGGTCCCGAAGTCGTACTCAGTCTCAGCCACGTGCCGTCTCCCGGTGGTCGGTGGGGGGAACGTGTCGAGTGTAGTCGGCGCGAGGCGCGCGTTTCCGGGCCGATCGGCCCCGGATGTGCGCGATCTCGTCACGTCGACCGGGCTCCGGGCCCGCATCCGCTATTCTGGAATGTCTTTGTTCTGCTGGACGCCCGTTCGTCACCGACGGGAAACGCCCGATGTCGAGCGCAGGAGCTCGGCGCACCGCGCCGACGTATCGCACCGCATGCTCACCGTTTCGGGCCCGCGATCACCTGGGATTGCGGCGCCAGCATGAGAGGAGTGGACCCGTGCGATTCATCGCCGCGATCGTGTTCTTCGTCGTCGCCGTCGTCGGCGTCGGGCTCGGCGTCGCGCAGCGCACCGTCTGGGCGCCGCCCGACCGCGTGACGGCCGACCTCGTCATCGAGTCGCCCGCGCCGGTCACCATCATCACGGGAGAGGCGCTCAACGCATACGAGGGCCGGCAGACGTTCGCCGTCCAGGGCGGCGTCACGGCCGCCCCGCTGCCCGAGCCGGAGCCGTCCGAGACGCCGGTCCTCGGCGAGAGCCCCGCGCCCTCGGCCGACCCTGACGCACCGATGGAGACCACGGCCATCAGCGCCGCCTACGGGCGGTCCTCCGACGTCATGGCCTGGGTCGGCGACGCGGCCCACAACCTCGTGACCTGGGATGCGGAGAACGGGGTCTTCGTCACCGAGACGATCGCCGGCACCGAGACGACGGTGCCCGAGCCCTTCGGCGGCGACCTCTGGTACGGCGACTTCCAGGGCGAGGGCACGCTCGGCTTCACGGTGAACGTGCCGGACGACGTCGCGGTGCTCATCGTCTCCGACGGCACGCTGCCGGCACCGCAGGCGTTCTCGATCACCTGGCCGCTGGATTCGAGCACGCCGTTCTCGACCGTGCTGATCCTCATCGGGGTCGGTGCGCTCGTCATCGGCCTGCTCCTGCTCCTCTGGGCGCTCATCCACATGCGCCGCCAGCGCGGACCGCGCCGGAAGTCGCCGAAGATGCCGAAGGTGCCGAAGCCGTCGCGCTACCGCCCGATCTCGGCGCGGCCCCTGCTCGGCCGCCGCCCGAAGGGGCGCCGCGCCGCCGGTCGCATCGCGCTCGTCCCCACGCTTCTCATCGGCGGCCTGCTCCTGACGGCCTGCACGGGCGGCTCGGCGGTCATCGTCAGCTCTCCGACGCCCGTTCCGACCGACGTGGTCGAGACCCCGGAGACCGCGGTCACCGAGAACCAGCTCTCGCGGATCATCACTCGGGTGGGGCAGACCGTCGCCCAGGCCGACGGTGAGCTCAGCAGCGCGATCGCCGAGACGCGCCTCGCCGGCCCGGCCCTGGCGCTGCGGACCGCCAGCTACACCGTGAAGGACGACGAGTCCGACTACCCGCTGCTGCCCGAGTTCCCGACCGAGTCAGTCGTGCTCGCGCTGCCCGAGCGCCTGCCGGCCGAGGGCGACACCTGGCCGCGGCGCGTGTTCGCGATCGTGCGGGCGCCCGCGACGGTCGACGACGAGGGCGTCGAGACCCAGGCGCCGCCGCTCGCCATGGTGCTCGTGCAGGAGGACCCGCGCAGCCAGTACAAGGTGCACTACGCGGTCACCGTCACCCTGCCGGAGGACGCCCCGCGCCCCGAGGTGGCTCCCGCTGAGCTGGGTGCCCCGCTGCTGCCGCCGAACACCCCGCTGCTTGCCGTGACCCCGGAGGCCGTCGCGGCCGCCTACAGCGACGTGCTGCTGAACGGCGACGAGAGCGAGTCATATCCGCTGTTCCAGACCGAGGGCGATCCGCTGCTGGCGCAGATCGGCGCGGCGGCGAAGGCGGAGCGCCAGGCCGACCTGCCCGATTCGGCGCGCCTGTCGTTCTCGAACGCGATCGGCGAGGCGGAGATCTTCTCGTTCGTCACGACCGACGGCGGTGCCCTCGTCATGGCCTATCTGCTCGAATCGGAGACCGTGCGGCCGACCGAGGCCGGGGCCGCCGTGAACGCGCCCGACTCGGTGGCCGCGCTCGCCGGCCGCTCGCAGAGCACCACGGGCATCCGGGCCACCTACGGCATCCAGGTGCTCTTCTCGGTGCCCGCCGTCGGCATCGAGGGGCCGGTCGTCATGCTCGGCTACACGCAGGGTCTCATCGCCGCTCGGGAGGTCGACTGATGTCCGATCCGTCTCTCGGTCCGTCCGCGCTCCGCGGCGCGGTCGACCTCTCGGGGCTCGTGCGCGCCGCGCAGCAGCCGGCCCCCGCCACCTCCGGTGCTCCCGCGCCCGGCGGCGTGGTGCGCGAGGTCGACGAGCAGTCGTTCCCCGCCGTCCTCGAGCTCTCGCGCACCGTTCCGGTGATCGTCGAGTTCTACGCCGACGGCATCGCCCCCGCGCTCGGCCCGCTCGTGATCTCCTACGGCGGCCGGCTGCTGCTGGTGACCATCGAGGGCAATCGCAACCCGCAGCTCGCGCAGGCGTTCCAGATCCAGCAGGTTCCCGCCGTGGTCGCGCTCATCGGCGGCCGTCCGGTCCCGCTCTTCCTCGGTATGCCGAGCGAGCAGGAGGTGCGGGGGGTGCTCGACCAGGTGCTCGAGGCCGCCGCGCAGAGCGGCGTCACGGGTACGGTGCCGCTCGACGGCGCCGCTGACGAGCCGGCGGACGAGCCGCTGCCGCCGCTGCACCAGGAGGCCTACGACGCGATCGCCGCGGGCGACTACGCGGCCGCCGCGCAGGCCTACCGCACGGCGATCGCCCAGAACCCGCGCGACCAGCTCGCCGTCGCCGGCCTGGCCCAGGTGCAGCTGCTGCAGCGCCTCGAGGGTGCGGTAGTCGCCGACATCCGGCAGGCGGCCGCCGCCGGCCCCGATGACGTGGATGCGCAGCTCGCCGTCGCCGACCTCGACCTCTCCGGGGGCCACGTGGAGGACGCCTTCGCGCGCCTGCTCCGCGTCTTCCCCGGCCAGGCGGCCGAGGGGCGCGCGGCGATCCGCACCCGGCTGCTCGACTACTTCGAGATCGTCGGCGCGGAGGACCCGCGCACGGTCGCCGCACGCCGAGCGCTCACCGCGCTGCTCTACTGAGTCGGTCGCCGCGCGGGCGGAGCCCGGCGCGCACCGGCGTCAGCCGCGCTGCAGGTACAGCCCGGCGAGCGGCGGCAGGGTGAGCTCGACCGACGCCGGCCGCCCGCCCCAGGGGGTGTCGGTGGCCTGCACGCTGCCGTAGTTGCCGACGCCCGAGCCGCCGAACTCCTCGGCGTCGGTGTTGATGAGCTCGCGCCAGGTCCCCGCCTCCGGCAGCGGCAGGCGGTAGGGGCCCACCGGGTTGCCGCTGAAGTTGAAGACACCGACGAGCGACCCGCCGTGGGCATCCTTGCGCTCGAAGGCGATGACGTTGTTGCCCGCGTCGCCGCCCTCCAGCCAGGCGAACCCCGAGGGGTCGTTGTCGCGCTCCCAGAGGGCCGGCGTCTCGCGGTAGACGCGGTTGAGCTGGCTGACCAGGCGGTGCAGGCCGCGGTGCACGGGCTGGTCGAGGATCCACCAGTCGAGCCCGCGCTCCTCGCTCCACTCGCTCGGCTGCCCGAACTCCTGCCCCATAAACAGCAGCTGCTTGCCGGGGTGCGCCCACATGAACGACAGGTAGGCGCGCACGTTGGCGAGCTTCTGCCACTGGTCGCCGGGCATCTTTCCGAGCAGCGAGCCCTTGCCGTGCACGACCTCGTCGTGGCTGATCGGCAGCATGAAGTTCTCGCTGAAGGCGTAGAGGAACGAGAAGGTGATCTCGTTGTGGTGGTGCGAGCGCCACATGGGGTTGCGGGCCATGTAGCTGAGGGTGTCGTGCATCCAGCCCATGTTCCACTTCAGGCCGAAGCCGAGCCCGCCCTCGCTCGTGGGCTTCGTGACGCCCGGCCACGAGGTCGACTCCTCGGCGATCATGACGATGCCCGGCACGCGCTTGTAGGCGGTCGCGGTGACCTCCTGCAGGAACGCGATGGCCTCGAGGTTCTCGCGCCCGCCGAGGACGTTGGGCAGCCACTGCCCGTCGGAGCGCGAGTAGTCGAGGTAGAGCATGCTCGCGACGGCGTCGACCCGCAGGCCGTCGATGTGGAACTCCTCGAGCCAGTACAGCGCGTTGGCGACGAGGAAGTTGCGCACCTGGTGCCGGCCGAGGTCGAAGATGTACGTTCCCCAGTCGGGGTGCTCGCCGCGCCGCGGGTCGGCGTGCTCGTAGAGCGGCAGGCCGTCGAACCGGCCGAGGGCCCACTCGTCCTTCGGGAAGTGCGCGGGCACCCAGTCCATGATCACGCCGATGCCGGCCTGGTGGAGGCGGTCGATCAGGTAGCGGAGGTCATCCGGATGCCCGAAGCGCGAGGTCGGCGCGTAGTAGCCGGTGACCTGGTAGCCCCAGGAGGGGCCGTAGGGGTGCTCGGCGAGCGGCAGGAACTCCACGTGCGTGAAGCCGAGCTCGGTCACGTAGGCGATGAGCGGGTCGGCGAGATCGCGGTACCCGAGGCCGGGCCGCCACGAGCCGAGGTGCAGCTCGTAGACGCTCATGGCGCCGTCGTGCGGGTTGCCCGCCGCCCGGCGGGCCATCCAGTCGCCGTCGCCCCAGGCGTAGCCGGTGTCGCCGACGACCGACGCGGTGGCGGGCGGCGTCTCGGTATAGCGCGCCATCGGGTCGGCGCGCGTCACCCAGGTGCCGTCGGGGCCGAGCAGCTCGAACTTGTAGGTCGATCCGGCACCGAGGCCGGGCACGAAGAGCTCCCACACGCCTCCGTCGTCAAGGCGGCGCATGGCGTGGCCGACCCCGTTCCACTGGTTGAAGTCGCCGATGACGCGGGCGGCCTGCGCGTGCGGCGCCCAGACGCTGAAGCTCGTGCCGTCGACGCTCTCGTGCGGGCGGTGGTGGGCGCCGAGCACCTGCCACAGCTGCTCGTGGCGGCCCTCGGCGAACAGGTACAGGTCGACCTCTCCGACGCTGGGCACGAAGCGGTACGGGTCGTCGGCGTGCCAGTCGGGGCCGCCGTCGTACGTGGTGCGCACCGTGTAGGCCTGACCCTCGTCGAGGCCCCCGGGGAGGAGGCCGTGCCAGAGGCCGTCGGCGTCGTGCGTGAGCGCGTGCTCGGTGCCGTCGGCGCGGATCACCGTGACGGTCGCCGCGAGCGGGCGGATCACCCGCACCAGCCAGCCGCCCTCGACGTGCCGCTGGCCGAGGGCGTCGTGCGGATGCGGATGCCGACCCTCGACGAGCGCCCGACGGTGATCGGGGTGCAGCGGGGGAGGTCCCGCCGGTGCACCGCCGCGCGACGTCGCGTCGCCGCTCGGGCCGGCGGTCGCGCCGCTCCCGGTGGTCGAAGCGGCCCTGTTCGGAGCGTCCTTCTTGCCGGCCATCACACGCCCTTCGGGTAGTCGATGCGCAGGATGTGCGCCGGCTCGACGAAGGCGTCGAGCCGCACGTAGTTGTCGGGGCCCCACTGGTATCGCTCGCCGGTGATGAGGTCGGTGACCCCGAACCGGGTGTCGAGGGGGAGGCCGAGCGCGGGCAGGTCGAGGTGCACGGTCGTCTGGCGGGCCGCGTGCGGGTCGACGTTGGCGACGACGATGATGCCGTCGGGCCGGCCGGCGCGCACGGCGCTCGCCGGCAGCGTCTTCGAGTAGACCAGGATCGCGTCGTCGTCGCTGTGGTGCACGACGAGGTTGCGCAACTGCCGGAGCGCCGGATGCTCGGCCCGGATGCGGTTGAGCCGGGTCAGGTAGGGCGCGATCGACCGGCCCGCCTTCTCCGCGGCCGCGAAGTCGCGCGGCTTGTACTCGTACTTCTCGTTGTCGATGTTCTCCTCGCTGCCCGGCCGCGCCACGTTCTCGATGAGCTCGTAGCCGCTGTAGACGCCCCAGGTCGGGCTGGCCGTCGCGGCGATGGCCGCGCGCACCTTGTAGGCGGGCACCCCGCCGAACTGCAGGTACTCGGTGAGGATGTCGGGGGTGTTCACGAAGAGGTTCGGGCGCAGGAAGGCGCTCGTGCCGTGGCTGAGCTCGGTGAGGTAGTCCTCGAGCTCGTGCTTGGTGTTGCGCCAGGTGAAGTACGTGTACGACTGCTGGAACCCGGCGCCGGCGAGCGCCTGCATCATCGGCGGGCGCGTGAAGGCCTCGGCGAGGAACACCACGTCGGGGTGCTCGGTGTTGACCTCGTGCAGCAGCCACTCCCAGAAGTGCAGCGGTTTGGTGTGCGGGTTGTCGACGCGGAAGATGCGCACGCCGCGGTCGATCCACAGCCGCACGATCCGCAGGATCTCGCGGCTGAGCCCCTCGTAGTCGTTGTCGAAGTTCAGCGGGTAGATGTCCTGGTACTTCTTCGGCGGGTTCTCCGCGTAGCGGATCGTGCCGTCGGGCAGCGTCGTGAACCATTCGGGATGCTCGCGCACCCACGGGTGATCGGGCGCGCACTGCAGCGCGAGGTCGATGGCCACCTCGATGCCGTGCTTGGCGGCCGTCGCGACGAACGCCTCGAAGTCGGCGACGGTGCCGAGGTCGGGGTGCACGGCGTCGTGGCCGCCCTCGCTCGACCCGATCGCCCACGGGCTGCCGGGGTCGTTCGGCCCCGCGGTGAGGGTGTTGTTCGGCCCCTTGCGGTTGAGGCGGCCAATCGGGTGGATCGGCGGCAGGTAGACGACGTCGAAGCCCATGGCCGCCACGGCGGGCAGGCGCTTGGCGGCGGTGGCGAAGGTGCCGCTCACCCACGAGCCGTCCTTCTTCTGCTTGGCGCCCTCGCTGCGGGGGAAGAACTCGTACCAGCTGCCGACCCCGGCGCGGGTGCGCTCCACCCGCAGCACGAGCTGCTCGCTGAGCGTCGTCAGGCTCCGCAGCGGGTGCGCGGCGAGCGCGGCCACGACGCGGGCATCGGTCGCCACGGCCAGGCGCGCGGCCGGGGTGAGCGTGGTGGTGCCGAGGGCGGTGCGGGCATCCGCCAGCACGGTCGCGGCGGTGCCGCGCGCCGAGGCCGCCGCGCGCTCCAGCAGCAGCGCGCCCTCCATGAGCATGAGCTCGACGTCGACGCCCGCCTCGATCTTCACGGTGGCGGCGTGCAGCCAGGTGCCCCAGTCGTCGGCGTAGGCCTCGATGTGCCAGCGGTGCTCGCCGGCCTGCTCGAGCAGCACCGCCGTCTGCCAGCGGTCGGTGCCCGCGCCGTGCTGGGCGAGGGCGTGCCGGGCGACGGTGCCGTCGGGCAGGGTGAGCACGAGGTCGGCGCCGAGGCGGTCGTGGCCCTCGCGGAAGACGGTGGCCGCGAACGGCACGAGCTCGCCGACGTAGGCGGTGCTGGGCCAGCGGTTCTCGGGCTGCTGCGGGCTCAGCCCGCGGATGGGGATGCGCCCGATGCGCGGGACGAAGGGCGGGGTCTGCGTCGAAGCCACCCTTCGACCCTACGCTGGTGGGGCATCCGAGACGGTGTCCTCCCTTATGCGGACAAAATGTCCCCCGGCCGGGGTACGTGAATTCTCATCAAGACTTGGTCGGTGTCGGACCGCCGTCCTATTCTGATGTTCGGAAAGCGAACCGCGGGCAGACCCGAAGCCCGCGGAGCGCACCGACTGTTTGGAGCAACCCGAATGCTCCGAAGCACAGGGCCGAGCCTCGCATCCCCCGATCGCGAGACCGGCCCTGTTCGTCGTTAACCGCTGTTCGTCGTTAACCCCCGGGTGTCCCGCCTGGAACCGGTTCCCGGCATCGCGCGCGCTCGCCTAGAGTGAGAATCCCGGGGCTCCTCCACCACGCCCCGGTCGAGGAGTGATGAGCGTGAAGGCGATCCGCCGCTTCACCGTCCGTACCGTGCTGCCCGAGGCACTCGACGCCGTCGCGGCGCTCGCGGCCAACCTGCGCTGGTCGTGGCACGAGCCCACCAAGGCGCTCTTCGCGCGCATCGACCCCGAGCGCTGGGAGGCGCTCGGGCACGACCCCGTCGCCCTGCTGGGCGCCGTCGAGCCGCAGCGCCTCGACGAGCTCGCCCACGACACCGGCTTCCTCGCCGAGGCTGCCGCTCTGCGCGACGACCTCACCGCCTACCTCGAGCAGCCGCGCTGGTACCAGTCGCTCGCCGATGCCCCTGCCCGCATCGCCTACTTCTCGCCCGAGTTCGGCATCGCCTCGGCGATCCCGCAGTACTCGGGCGGCCTGGGCATCCTCGCCGGCGACCACCTCAAGAGCGCGAGCGACCTCGGCGTGCCCCTCATCGGCGTCGGCCTGTTCTACCGGGCCGGCTACTTCCGCCAGGCGATCGACGCCGAGGGCTGGCAGCGCGAGAGCTACCCGCTGATCGACCCCGACGGCCTGCCGATGCAGCTGGTGCGCGAGCTCGACGGCAGCGCCGCCCGCATCTCGCTGAGCCTGCCCGGCGGCGAGGCCCTGCACGCGCACATCTGGCAGATGCAGGTCGGCCGGGTCGTGCTGCTGCTGCTCGACACCGACATTCCCGACAACAGCGATGCCCTCCGTGGCGTGACCGACCGCCTCTACGGCGGCGGCGGCGAGCACCGCCTGCTCCAGGAGCTCCTGCTCGGCATCGGCGGCGTGCGGGCCATCAAGCGCTACGTCGCGATCAGCGGCACCCCCTCACCCGAGGTCTTCCACACCAACGAGGGGCACGCCGGATTCCTGGGCCTCGAGCGCATCAGCGACCTCGTCGCCGGCGGCCTCAGCTTCGCCGAGGCGCTGCAGGTCGTGCGCGCGGGCACCCTGTTCACCACCCACACGCCCGTGCCCGCCGGCATCGACCGCTTCGAGGCCGCGCTCATCGAGCGGTACCTGTCGACCGACCTGCTGCCCGGTGTCGCCGCCGCCGACGTGCTTCCCCTCGGAGCCGAGGACTACGAGGGCGGCGACCCCGCCGTCTTCAACATGGCGGTCATGGGGCTGCGCCTCGCGCAGCGCGCCAACGGCGTCTCGCGCCTGCACGGCGATGTCTCGCGCGGCATGTTCGGCGCGCTCTGGCCGGGCTTCGATCAGGATGACGTGCCCATCACCTCCGTCACGAACGGCGTGCACGCCCCCACGTGGACCGACCCGCGCATGGTCGAGCTCGCCCGCACCAAGCTCGGAACCTTCGAGACGGCGGCCTGCGACTGGAACTCGCCCGCCATCACCGACGCCGACCTGTGGTCGGTGCGCCGGGCGATGCGCGAGCAGCTTGTCGCCGACGCCCGCGCCCGGATGACGGCGGCGTGGGCCGAGCAGAACCCCGGCATCGCCGCCCCCGCCTGGATGGCGGAGCTGCTCGACCCCGACGTGCTCACCATCGGCTTCGCGCGCCGCGTGCCCACGTACAAGCGCCTCACCCTGATGCTGCACGACCCCGACCGGCTGCGGGCCCTGCTCACGCATCCCGACCGCCCGGTGCAGCTCGTGGTCGCCGGCAAGTCGCACCCCGCCGACGACAGCGGCAAGGCCCTCATCCAGAAGCTCGTGCGGTTCGCCTCCGAGCCCGAGCTGCGCCGCCGCATCGTCTTCCTGCCCAACTACGACATCGGCATGGCGCGGCTGCTCTACCCGGGCACCGACATCTGGCTGAACAACCCGCTGCGTCCGCTCGAGGCGTGCGGAACATCCGGCATGAAGGCGGCCCTGAACGGCTCGCTCAACCTGTCGATCCTCGACGGGTGGTGGAACGAGTACTACGACGCCGAGAACGGCTGGGCGATCCCCACCGCCGACGCCGCGGGCGACGAGGCCGAGCGCGACAAGCTCGAGGCCGAGGCCATGTACGACCTCATCGAGCACCAGATCGCGCCGCGGTTCTACGACCGTGACGCCGACGGGTTGCCGCGCCGCTGGCTGCAGAGCATCCGGCACACGCTCGCCACCCTGTCGCCCGAACTGTCGGCCGACCGCATGGTGCGCGAATACGTCGAGCGCCTCTACGTGCCCGCCGCGCACGCCCACCGCGCGATCGCCGCCGACGACCACCGTCCGGCCCGCGACCTCGCCGGCTGGAAGGCCCACGTCGCCCGCGAGTGGCCGCACGTCGCCGTCACCCATGTCGAGTCGGGCGGCGTGCAGTCGCCCCAGGTCGGCGACCAGTTGAAGGTGCGCGCCCACGTGCAGCTCGCGGGGCTCAGCGCCGACGACGTGCTCGTCGAGGTGGTGTTCGGCCGCGCCCGCAACGGCGACGACCTCGCCGACGTGCACCGGCAGCCGCTCGAACTCGCCGACCACGAGCTGGGGCAGCCGGCGACCTTCACGGGCACCGTGCCTCTCGACCGCTCCGGGTCGTTCGGCTACAACGTGCGCGTGACCCCGCGGCACCCGCTGCTGGCCAGCCCGGCCGAGCTCGGCCTCGTCGCGGTCGCGCACTAGCGCCGCGCCGATCGCCGCTGCTCTGAATCAGGGGGTCAGCGGGCGATGTCGGCCAGCTGCCCGCCGGTGAGGCGCAGCAGGTCGTCGGGCGCGAGCTCGATGTCGAAGCCGCGCCGGCCGCCCGAGACGAAGATCGTGTCCCAGAGGGTCGCGGTCTCGTCGAGTACCGTCGGCAGCGCCGTCTTCTGCCCGAGGGGGGAGATGCCGCCGACCACGTAGCCGGTCTTGCGCTCGGCCACGGCCGGGTCGGCCATATGGGCGCGCTTGGCGCCGACGGCGGCGGCGAGCGACTTGAGATCGAGCATCCCGGTCACCGGAACGATGCCGACGACCAGGCGGCCGTCCGCCTCGGCCAGCAGCGTCTTGAACACGCGATCGGGGTCGAGCCCGAGAGCGTGCGCGGCCTCGAGGCCGTAGTTCGTGGTGGCCGGGTCATGCGCGTAGGTGTGGGCGGTGAACGGGATGCCCGCCGCGACCAGCGCCACCGTGGCGGGCGTTCCCGGCCCGCTAGCCATCGCCCTCGGCCGGCCCCTCGGCGCGGAACAGCAGCATCGACGCCGGTCCGACGGTGAGCCGCTCGCCGGGCGCGTGCACGGGCTCGTGCGCGTCGAGGCGGTCGTGGGCACTGTCCCACAGCAGGGTGTAGGCCTCGACGCCCTCGTGGGCGGGCAGGGTGACCTCGACCGGCTCCTCCAACCCGTGCACGATCAGCAGGATGCGGTTGAACGCCTCGACCTCGGGCGTCGACGCGGCCAGGTACTGCAGCGTGCGCTCGGCCGGTGAGTCCCAGTCCTCCATGGTCATGGCGGCGCCGTCCTTGTTGAACCAGTCCATCTGCGTGGCGTGGGGCACCGTCTCGCCCCAGCGCCCGTACCGCTGGGGGCGGAGGGCGGGATTCTCGCGTCGCAGCTGCAGCAGTCGCTGCACGACCCGGCGCAGGTCATGCTGCCAGCCCTCGAGGTGCCAATCGATCCAGGTCAGCTCGCTGTCGTGGCAGTAGGCGTTGTTGTTGCCGCGCTGCGTGCGGCCGATCTCGTCGCCCGCGGTGAGCATCGGCATGCCGGCGCTCAGCAGCAGCGTGCCGAGCAGGTTGCGCATCGCCTTGCGGCGGTCGAGCGTGATGCCGGGGTCGTCCGTGGCCCCCTCGACGCCGAAGTTGTACGAGCGGTTGTTGTCGGTGCCGTCGCGATTCTCCTCGCCGTTGCCCGCGTTGTGCTTCGTGCCGTAGGCCGTGAGGTCGGCGAGGGTGAAGCCGTCGTGCGCGGTGATGAAGTTCACGCTGGCGAGCGGGCCGCGCTCCTCGGCGAAGACGTGCGCACTGCCGGTCATGCGGCGGGCGAGCGATCCGATGCCCTCCGGCGCGGTGCCCTGCGCGCGCGCCGCACCGAGGTCGGTGAGCCAGAACGCGCGCGCCCGATCGCGGAATCCGTCGTTCCACTCGTGGTACCCGGCCGGGAACCGGCCGACCTGCCAGCCGCCCATCCCGACGTCCCACGGCTCGGCGATCATGGTGACGCCCTGTAGCTCCGGGTCGTCGAGGATGGCCCGGAGCAGCGGGTGCTCCGGGTCGAACACGGCAGCGGCATCCCGCCCCAGCGTCGCCATCAGATCGAAGCGGAACCCGTCGATCTGCACCTCGTTCGCCCAGTAACGCAACGAGTCGAGCACGAGCCGCTGCGCGACCGGCTGCGAGAAGTCGATCGTGTTGCCGCAGCCCGTCGTGTCGATGTACCGGCCGTCGTCGGTCTGCCGGTACCAGGTGGCCGCATCGAGGCCGCGGAAGCTCGTGGTCGGGCCGTCCGCGCCCTCCTCGGCGGTGTGGTTGTAGACCACGTCGAGCACGACCTCGAGGCCGGCCTCGTGCAGCAGCTTGACCATGCCCTTCACCTCGCGCAGCACGGCGCCGGTGCCGCCCGACTGGGCCGAACGTGTGGCGTAGGCGGCGTGCGGGGTGAAGTAGTTGAGCGTGTTGTAGCCCCAGTAGTTGACGAGCCCCTGACCCTGCAGCCGCTGCTCGCTGACGAACTGGTGCATCGGCAGCAGCTCGACGGTCGTCACGCCGAGGTCGAGCAGGTAGTCGATGGTGGCCGGGTGGGCGAGGCCGGCGTAGGTGCCGCGCAGCTCCTCCGGCAGCTCGGGGGCGAGCTTCGTCAGACCTTTGACGTGCGCCTCGTAGAGCACGACGCGGTCGCGCGGCACCCGGGGCTTGGCGACGCCTCCCCAATCGAAGGAGTCGTCCTGCACGTACGCGCGCCAGCCGCCGTCGGGCGTGCGGGCGAGCCCGCGGGCGTAGGGGTCGAGCAGCAGCCGCTCGCGGTCGAAGGCATGTCGCGGCCCCTCCGGCCCGTCGGCGCGCAGCGCGTAGCGGGCGCCCGGGCGCAGGGAGGGGGTGCTCGCCTGCCAGATGCCGCCACCGACCGGCTCGAGGTCGATGGTCTCCGCCACCCACGTCGGGTCGTCCTCGGCGAACAGGCACAGCTCGATGGCAGTGGCGTGGGCGCTGAAGACGCGCAGGTCTCCGACCCCGTCGCTGAGGTGCACGCCCAGACGGTCGAGAGGATCGTTCACGGGCATGCGTCTTAGGCTAGGTCACCGCCGGGGAGGGAGCCGCTCATGATCTACCTGGACCACGCCGCCACCTCGCCGATGCCTGCCGTCGTGCGATCGGCATACGTGGCCGCGCTCGAGGTCGTCGGCAATCCCTCCTCGATCCACTCGGCCGGGCAGCGCGCCCGCGCTCTCGTCGATGACGCCCGCGGCCGCATCGCCGCGACCCTCGGCGTCGACCCCATCGAGGTCACCTTCACGGGCGGCGGCACCGAAGCGGTCAATCTGGCCATCAAGGGGCTGTACTGGATGCGGAACCAGGGCGCGCCGCGTGCAGGCGCCACGGCCGGCTCCGCGCCGGTGCCTCGGCCACGCATCCTCGTGCCCCGTGCCGAGCACCACGCGGCCCTGGACGCCGTCGAGTGGCTCGCCGCCCACGAGGGCGCCGAGCTGCGCTGGCTCGAGGTCGACGCGCTCGGGGCGCTGCGGCTCGACGCGCTCGCCGACGCGCTCGGCGACGGCTCGGGCGTGGCCCTGCTCACGATGCTCGCGGCGAACAACGAGGTCGGCACGCTGCAGCCGGTCGCCGAGGCCGCCGCGCTCGCCGCGGCCGTCGGCGTGCCCGTGCACGTCGACGCGATCGCGGCCTACGGGCAGGTGCCGCTCGCGCCGCTGCCGCACGGGGTGTCGGCCGTCTCGGTCTCCGCGCACAAGGTCGGCGGCCCGGTGGGGGTCGGAGCGCTCGTGCTGCGGCGCGACGCCGACGTGGTTCCACTGCTGCACGGCGGCAGCCAGCAGCGCGCCCGCTCGGGAACCATGGACGCCGCCGGCGCCGAGGCCTTCGCTGTCGCGGCCGAGCTCGCGCACGCCGAGCTCGCCGACCGCGCCGCGCACAAGCGGATGCTGCGCGCCCGGCTGGCGGAGGGCATCCGTCGCCGCGTGCCGCAGGCCGTGCTGCGCGGCGCCGCGGGCGCGGCTGCGGTCGCCGATGACCCGGCGCGGGCCGCCGAGCTCGACGCGCTCGCGCTGCCCGGCACGCTGCACCTGACCGTTCCCGATGCGGAGGGCGACTCGCTGCTGATGCTGCTCGACGCCGCGGGCATCGCCGTCTCGACCGGGTCGGCGTGCCAGGCCGGCGTGCCCGAGCCGAGTCACGTGCTGCTCGCGATGGGGCTCAGCGAGGCCGAGGCGCGGGGTGCCCTGCGCATCACGCTCGGGCCGTCGACGACCGAGGCCGAGGTCGACGCGCTGCTCGACGCCCTGCCCGCGGCGGTCGAGCGCGCCCAGGCCGCGGGGCTCGCCGCCCGCACCCCCCGCCTCGGCCGCTGACGCTCGCAGCGCTCGTGACGGTGCCGACGGGCTGCGTGTCACAAATCACGGAACTCCCGCCGATCGGGCCCCTCGTTTCCGCACGGCGGGAAGCGTCACCGACCAAATCTCCGTGATTTGTGACAGCGCGGGGGGGCTCGCAAGCCCGCGTACCCTGGAGGGGTGCGGGTTCTGGCAGCGATGAGCGGTGGCGTCGACAGCGCCGTCGCCGCTGCGCGCGCTGTGGATGCGGGCCACGAGGTCGTCGGCGTGCATCTGGCGCTCAGCCGCATGCCGGGCACCCTGCGCACCGGCAGCCGCGGCTGCTGCACGATCGAGGACAGCCTCGATGCGCGTCGCGCGGCCGAGCGCCTGGGCATCCCGTTCTACGTGTGGGACTTCAGCGAGCGCTTCCGCGCCGACGTCGTCGACGACTTCATCAGCGAGTACGCCGCTGGCCGCACCCCGAACCCGTGCATGCGCTGCAACGAGCGCATCAAGTTCGCCGCGGTGCTCGAGAAGGCGCTCGCGCTCGGTTTCGACGCGGTCGTCACGGGGCACTACGCGCACATCGTCGAGGGCCCGCACGGCCGCGAGCTGCACCGGGCGAGCGACGAGGCGAAGGACCAGTCGTACGTGCTCGGTGTGCTGACGGCCGAGCAGCTCGCGCACGCGTGGTTTCCGCTCGGCACGACCCCGTCGAAGGCGGTCGTGCGCGCCGAGGCTGCCGAGCGCGGCCTCACCGTGGCGCAGAAGCCCGACAGTCACGACATCTGCTTCATCCCCGACGGCGACACCCGCGGCTGGCTCGCCGACCGCATCGCCCCGGCGACCGGCGCGATCGTCGACCGCGATGGCACGGTCGTCGGCGAGCACGACGGTGCGACGAGCTTCACGGTCGGCCAGCGCCGCGGCCTGAACCTCGGCGTGCCCGCGCCCGACGGCCGCCCGCGCTTCGTGCTCGAGGTGCGCCCCCGCACCAACGAGGTCGTCGTCGGCCCGCGCGAGGCGCTCGCCATCGCCGAGCTCGCCGGACGCCGCTACACCTGGGCCGGTGCCGACCCGGTCGCGAGCGGCGTGACGAGCCGCGACCCCTCCGCTGCGGCGGGGGTGGATGCTCTCCGCCCGTTCGACTGCCACGTGCAGGTGCGGGCGCACGCCGACCCGGTGCCCGCATCCGCGGTCGTCGCCGGCGGCGAGCTCGTCGTGCGCCCGGTCGAGCCGCTGCTCGGCGTCGCGCCCGGCCAGACCGCGGTCGTGTACGTCGGCACGCGCGTGCTCGGGCAGTGCACGATCGACCGCACGGTCGCGGCCGATCTGCTCGTGGCCGCGCCGTAGGCGAGCGCCCGCCCGCGCGCTCGCTCGCTCCCTAGACTGGCGCGGTGACCGCAGTGCCGCCGGCTCGAGACGAGCACCCCGCAGCCCTGCTGCGCCTCGACGACGCACCGTCCGCCCGCCCCGGCGCCGACCCCGCCGCCCACTGGCCGCGGCTGACGGCCGCGACCACGCACCTCGACCCGCCGCTCGGCGTGATCGACCGCGCCGCCCTCGCGTACAACGCCGCCGACCTCGTGCGGCGCGCCGGGGGAGCGCCGATCCGGGTGGCGAGCAAGTCGATCCGGGTGCGCGGGGTGCTCGAGGCGGTGCTCGCGCGCCCCGGCTTCGCGGGCGTGCTCGCCTACACGCTGCCCGAGGCGCTGTGGCTCGCCGACTCTCGCGGGCGCGGGGGCAGCGACATCGACGACGTGGTCGTGGGCTACCCCTCGACCGATCGCGCGGCCCTCGCGCGGCTCGCCGCCGACGAGCAGCTGGCCGCGCGCGTGACGCTCATGATCGACGATGTCGCCCACCTCGATCTGATCGACGCGGTGGCGGCGCCGGGCTCGCGGCCGAGCATCCGCGTCGCCCTCGAACTCGACGCGAGCTGGAGGGCGCCGCTCCTCGGCCACGTCGGGGTGCGCCGCAGCCCGCTGCACACGCCCGAGCAGCTCGCCACGCTCGCCCGCACGGTCGCCGAGCGCCGGGGCTTCGTGCTCGACGGCGTCATGGCGTACGAAGCGCAGCTCGCCGGACTCGGCGACGCGCTGCCCGGGCGACCGCTGCGCAGCGCGCTCATCCGGGGTATCCAGCGTGCATCGCGCACCGAGCTCGCCGACCGGCGCGGGCGCGCCGTCGCTGCCGTGCGCGCCATCGCCGACGCTGCCGGGGCCCCGCTGCGCTTCGTCAACGGCGGCGGCACCGGTTCGCTCGAGTCGACCGCCGCCGACGACAGCGTCACCGAGCTCGCCGCCGGCAGCGGCCTGCTCGGCCCGCACTTGTTCGACACCTACCGTGCCTTCAGGCCCGCGCCCGCCGCCGCGTTCGCGCTCCCGGTCGTGCGGCGACCCGCCGACGACATCGCGACCCTGCTCGGCGGCGGCTGGATCGCCAGCGGACCGCCCGGCCCCGACCGCCTTCCGCAGGTGGTCTGGCCCCAGAGGCTGCGGATGCTCAGCACCGAGACCGCGGGCGAGGTGCAGACGCCCCTGCGCGGGCCGGCCGCCGCGGGCCTGCGCGTCGGCGACCGGGTCTGGCTGCGCCACACCAAGGCCGGAGAGCTCGCCGAGCACCTCGACCTCTACGCCGTGGTCGACGGCGACCGGGTGGTGGGCGAGTTGCCGACGTACCGCGGCGAAGGGAAGGTGTTCCTGTGAGCACGGCACGAACGAGCACGGCAGCGACCGGGTCGCGCGCGTGGCAGAACTGGGCCCGCACCGAGCAGGTGACCCCCGCCCGCGTCGAGCGCCCGTCGACGCCCGACGAGGTGGTCGCGGCGATCGCCCGCGCCCGCGCGGACGGGCTCGCCGTCAAGCCGATCGGTGCCGGCCACTCGTTCACGGGTATCGCCGTCGCGCCGGGCGTGCAGCTCGACCTCACCGGCCTCGCCGGTGTGACCGCGGTCGACGCCAGCACCGGGCTCGTGACCCTCGCCGCCGGAACCCGCCTGCACGCCGCATCAGCGCTACTGCACGAGCACGGGCTCGCGTTCGAGAACCTCGGCGACATCGACGTGCAGTCGATCTCGGGCGCCGTCAGCACCGGCACCCACGGCACCGGCCGCGCCTTCGGCGGTCTCGCCACCCAGCTGCGGTCCGTCACCCTCGCCACCGCTGACGGGCGCCTGCTGTCGATCAGCCCGACCGAGAACGCCGAGCTGTGGCCCGCAGCGCGCCTCGGGCTCGGCGCCCTCGGGGTGCTCGTCGACCTCACGGTGCAGACCGTGCCGACGTTCGTGCTGGCGGCGGACGAGCATCCGGAGCCGCTCGACGACGTTCTCGATGACTGGCCGACCCGCTCGGCGCAGTCCGACCACGTCGAGTTCTACTGGTTTCCGCACACGCGGCTCGCGCTCACCCGCAACAACACCCGCCTGCCGGCGGATGCGCCGCGCACGCCCTCCGGCCCGGTCAAGAAGTGGTTCGACGACGAGCTGCTCGGCAACGGGCTCTACGAGGTGCTGTGCCGCCTCGGCTCGGCGCTGCCCAGTACGGTGCCCGGCATCAATCGCCTCGCCAGCCGCGTCGCCTTCACCCGCCAGGCCGCCGACTACTCGCACCGCATCTTCGCCACCGAGCGCACGGTGCGGTTCCGCGAGCTGGAGTACTCGGTGCCGCTCGATGCCGTCGGCCCCGTGCTGCGCGAGCTCGACCGCGTCATCGAGCAGAACGGCTGGAAGGTGACCTTCCCGGTCGAAGTGCGGGCGACCGCCGCCGACGACGTCTGGCTGTCGACGGCGTACGGGCGCGAATCGAGCTACATCGCGGTGCACCGCTACATCCGGGATGACCACACCCCGTACCTCGCCGCCGCCGAGGCGATCCTGCGCGCGCACGACGGCCGCCCGCACTGGGGCAAGCTGCACAGCCGCGCGGCCGACGACCTGCGGCCGGCCTACCCGCGCTTCGACGACTTCGTCGCCGTGCGCGACCGGCTCGACCCCGACCGCGTCTTCACCAACCCCTACCTCGATCGCGTTCTCGGAGCCTGACCCCCGCCGCGCTGTCTCCATCCCCGCCGCCCGACGGTGGTGTCACAAATCACGGAGTTTCGCGGTGCGCCGCGACTGCTCAGGCCCGAGTGGGCCTGTCACCCGGTCGAAAGTCCGTGATTTGTGTCAGGTGCCGCGGGTCAGGGCGCGCTCCTAGACTGTGCGCGTGGCTGACACCCCCGACGGCATCACCGACGACCGCGGCACGCTGGCGGACCGCTACGTGGATGCCCGCGCCATCGACGAGCTGACTCGCGACGAGGCGCGCGCCGAGGTCGAGCGGCTCACCAGCCGCATCCTCGAGCTGCGCGACGCCTACTACGGCCGCGACACCGTGCTGGAGGACGACGCCACCTACGACGCCCTGGTGCGCCGGCTCGAGCTGATCGAGCACGCCTTCCCCGAGCTGCAGAGCCAGGACTCGCCGACCCAGACGGTCGGCGGCGGGGTCGAGAGCACCCTGTTCGCCCCGGTCGAGCACGCCGAGCGCATGCTCAGCCTCGACAACGTGTTCAGCGCCGAGGAGTTCGCCGACTGGGCGGCGAAGGTCGAGCGCGACGCCGGGCGCCCGGTGCGCTGGCTGTGCGAGTTGAAGATCGACGGGCTGGCCCTCAACCTGCGCTACGAGCGCGGCGTGCTGGTGAGCGCGGCGACGCGCGGCGACGGACGCGTGGGCGAGGACGTCACGGTGAACGCCCGGCTCGTGGCGGGCATCCCGCAGCGGCTGTTCGGCGGCCCCGGGCAGCCCGCCACCGCCGACGACCTGCCCGACCTGGTCGAGGTGCGCGGCGAGGTGTTCATTCCGACCGCGCTGTTCGACGAGCTCAACGCGCTGCAGCGCGAGGCGGGCGAGCGCGAGTTCGCGAATCCGCGCAACGCCGCGAGCGGCAGCCTGCGCCAGAAGGCGGAGGGCAAGAGCGACGAGCAGCTGGCGCGCATGCACGACCGGCTGAGCCGGCTGCGGATGCTCGTGCATGGCATCGGCGCCTGGCCGAACCCGCCCGTCACCGCGCAGAGTGAGGTCTACGGCCTGCTGCAGGGCTGGGGCCTGCCGATCAGCAGCCACGTCCGCGTGCACGCGAGCGCCGCCGAGGCGGCGCAGTTCATCGCCTTCCACGGCGAGCACCGGCACGACGTCGAGCACGAGATCGACGGCGTGGTCGTGAAGGTCGACGAGCTGGCCCTGCATGACGAGCTCGGCGCGACGAGCCGCGCGCCGCGCTGGGCGATCGCCTACAAGTACCCGCCCGAGCAGGTGAACACGCGCCTGCTCGACATCGTCGTGAGCGTCGGCCGCACGGGCCGCGCGACCCCGTACGCGGTCATGGAGAAGGTGCGCGTCGCGGGCAGCGAGGTGCGGCAGGCCACCCTGCACAATCAAGACGTCGTCAAGGCCAAGGGCGTGCTCATCGGCGACACGGTGGTGCTGCGCAAGGCCGGCGACGTGATCCCCGAGGTGCTCGGCCCGGTGGTCGAGCTGCGCGACGGCACCGAGCGCGTCTTCGTCATGCCGACCAACTGTCCCGAGTGCGGCACCGAGCTGCGGCCGGCGAAGGAGGGCGACGTCGACCTGCGCTGCCCCAACGCCCGCAGCTGCCCGGCCCAGGTGCGCGGCCGCGTCGAGCACATCGGCAGCCGCGGTGCCCTCGACATCGAGGGCCTCGGCGAGATCGGTGCCGCCGCCCTCACGCAGCCCGACGTGCCCGAGGAGCCGCCCCTGCGCACCGAGGCCGGCCTGTTCGCCCTCACGATCGACGACCTGCTGCCGATCGAGGTGGTGGTGCGGGATGCCGAGACCGGGCTGCCCAAGCTCGAGGCCGACGGCACCGCACGCCGCCGGTCGCCCTTCCGGCGCAACCCGACGGCCGCCGAGAAGAAGCAGGGGCTGGAGGGCCCGCAGCCGAGTGCGGTCGCTCTGACCCTGCTCGACGAGCTCGAGAAGGCCAAGACCAAGCCGCTCTGGCGCCTGCTGGTCAGCCTCAACATCCGGCACGTCGGCCCGGTGGCCGCGCGGGCGCTCGCCGACTGGTTCGGCTCGCTCGACGCCATTCGCGCGGCGAGCCTCGACGAGCTCGCCGCCGTCGACGGCGTCGGCGCGATCATCGCCGAGGCCGTGCAGGAGTGGTTCGCCGTCGACTGGCACGTCGAGATCGTCGACCGCTGGGCCGCCGCCGGAGTGCAGTTCGCGACCCCCGGCCACGCCGGCCCGGGTGCCGCGGCCGCCGCCGGGGGAGTGCTCGCCGGGCTCACGGTCGTCGCAACGGGCACACTCGACGGCTTCACGCGCGAGGGAGCCCAGGAGGCGATCATCGCGGCCGGCGGCAAGGCCGCCTCGAGCGTCTCGAAGAAGACCGACTTCGTGGCGGCCGGGCCCGGCGCCGGCTCGAAGCTGCAGAAGGCCGAAGAGCTCGGCGTGCGCATCATCGACGCCGCCCAGTTCGCGATTCTCGTGCGCGAGGGGCCCGACGCGTTGCGTGTGAGCGACCCCGACGCGGGCTGATCGGCGGCCTGCGCATCCGGTATGCGCATTCGACCGACGCTTCATGTCGGCTGTGTAACGGGTTGGTGTGAGTCGAGAGGAATGTCCGTTCCACCCCCCAAAAGGGGCGCACTTTCGCCTAGCATGGCCTCACGCCGGTGGGACCGCTTCGGGGGATGCCCGGCCCGCCGGTCGTGAGGGGAATCCGGCGTGCTGCTCGACGCGACAGCAGTAGTGATCGCCTCGCTCACCGTAGCCGCGGTGGCGGGGCCCGTCACCCTGCCCGGCGCGCCCCCCGTCACCCCGATCACCAGCATTGCCGCACCGGCGATGTCGGCCCCTGACCGCCCCGCCCTCGAGCGGGCCATCGACCTGCCCACCAGCACGCAGCACGACGCCGCGGCCCTGGCTCCCACCACCCCCCTGACGGTGGAGAGCTTCGAGAACCTCACCGGTGTCGACCTGCTGCACGCTCTCGCCGCGGCTCCCCCGGCCGTATCGGCGACTGCACTGGAGTCGAACCCCCACCGACTCCAGGCCCTGCTGGCTGCACCACCCGGAGCTCCTCAGGTGAGCGGCTGGTGGGCGGGCCTCGACGCTCGGGCGCAGCGCGCGTTGCTCAGCGCTGCGCCCGAGCTCGTCGGCAACCTCGACGGCATCCCCGTCGCCGTGCGCAACGCCGCGAACCGCGACGTGCTGCGCTCGACGATCCGCGAGCTCGAACTCGAGGGGCTGCGCGCCGGCCGCACGATCGCGGCGCAGAACCAGCAGCGTCTCGAGATGCTCTACGGGGTCGCCGACGCGCTCGGGCCGGCGACCGCGAACCCGCCGCGCACCCTCCTGCAGCTCGACACCCACGGCCAGGGCAAGATGGCGATCGTGCTCGGCGACCTCGAGACCGCCGACTACGTCAGCTACCTGATGCCGGGCATGTTCATCTCGGTCGGCGGCAACGCCGTCGAGTGGACGGATACCGCCGCGCGGCTGTACGACGAGCAGGTGTCGTGGCTCTCGCTGCTGGCCGAGGCGGGGGCGACCGACGAGGTCGAGACCGTCGCCACGGTCGCCTGGATCGGCTACCAGACCCCCACACTGCTCAACGTGGGCAGCCTCGATCTCGCCTACGAGGGGCGCGATGCCATCGCGCGCGCCATCGACGGGCTGCAGGCGATCCGCGGCACCGACCAGCCCTACATCGCGCTGCTGTCGCACTCCTACGGCTCGACCGCGGCCATGCTCGCCCTGCAGCAGAGCACGACGGTGGATGCTCTCGCCATGATCGGCTCACCCGGCGCCCCCGCATCCAGCGTCGACGAGCTCAACGTGCGCGGCGACGTGTTCGTCGGCGAGGCCGCGTGGGATCCGATCCCGAACAGCGCCTTCTTCGGGCGAGACCCGGGCAGCGCCGAGTTCGGCGCTCGCGTCATGAGCGTCGCCGGCGGGGTCGATGTCATCACCAACCAGGTGCTGACCGAGTCGATCGGGCACAACTACTACTTCGCGGCGGGCACCGAGTCGCTGCGCAACCTGGCACTCATCGGCATCGACAAGGGCGAGCTCGTCACCGACGGCTCGCAGCGCGACGAGGGTCGCACGCTCGCCCTCCTGCTCTGAGCGGGGGCGTAGCCTGACAGCCATGGGCCGACGCCGAGGGGTGCTCGCCGCCGCGATCGCCGCAGGGCTCGGCGGAGCGGTGGCGCTGACGCTCGCGGGGTGCGCCGTCGTTCCCGTCACCGGGGTCACCGATTCGGAGGCCCGCGACCGGTTCGCCGCGCTGCTCGACGACACCCAGCGCATGGTCGGCGGCGACTGGCAGGTGCACGACGACCCGACGCCGCGCGAGTGCGTCATCCCGCTCTGGGTCAGCGGCGAGCAGTACCCCGCGCTGCGCATCGGTGACGCCTCGGCGGCTCCTGCTGCCGCGGCCGAGCGGGTCTCGCGGGCGTGGACGGCGGAGGGCATCCGCGTCACCCGCACCGAGGTCGGCGACGTCATCGAGGTGTCGGGCGAGACCGCCGACGGCGAGCTCATCGTGCTGCGCGTGAGCGCGAGCGCCAGCACCCTGCTCGGTGAGAGCGAGTGCCGCCCGCTCTAGCCCTTGGTCAGCCCTCGATGAGCAGGTCGAACTCGAGCCGCACCCCGCCGCCGAACAGCGCCATCGTGTCATCGTCGATGCGCAGGCCGCTCTCGACCGCGGCGAGAGCGGTCAGGTAGCGGGCCTCGAGCTCCATCACGCCCTCGCCCGTGCACGCCATCTCGGTCTGGAACAGCGCACCGATGCTCACCGGCCGCTCGTCGGTGGAATCGAGGCCGCCGCTGACCGTTCCGCCGTACTGGTTGCAGGCGGCCGTGCCCGAGAGCGTGCTGCCCTGCACGGTCAGCGTCACCTCGGCCGGGCTCAGGTCGAACGCCCCCGTCGGATCCTCCGCCGCCACGAGCACCCACTCGCCCTGCATCTGAGCGCCGTCGCCCCCGCCGAGAAGGGCGCACGCCGAGACCAGGCCGGCGAGGGCGCCGCCGAGCAGAGCGGCCGCGCCGCGGCGGAACGTGCGGGACATCATTCTGGACATCGTGCCTCCCTGCGGGTCGGCGGTGCGTACCGCCCTCATCCTCTCAGACGATCGGGAGGGCCGAACGGTTGGGGAGCGCTCAGTAGACTGGGGCATCCCCCGCCGACGGCCACCTTGGGAGCCCCATGTCTGAAATCACGCCCGAGCGCGTGGCGTACCTCGCCCAGCTCGCGCGCATCGCGCTGACCCCCGACGAGATCGAGACGCTGACCGGCGAGCTCGGCGCGATCGTGGACGCGGTGGCGACCGTGCAGCAGGTGGCGACGCCCGACGTGCCGGCCACGAGCCACCCGATTCCGCTGACGGGCGGCATGCGCCCCGACGTGCCGGGCGTCACGCTGACGACCGAGCAGGCGCTGGCCGGCGCCCCCGACCACGACGGCAGCCGCTTCCGCGTCACCGCGATCCTGGGGGAGGAGCAGTGAGCGCCGCCGCGAACAGCGCGGACCTGACGCGCGCCACCGCCGCCGACCTCGCCGCGCGCCTCGCCGCGGGCGAGGTGTCGAGCGTCGAGGTCACGCAGGCGCACCTCGACCGTATTGCCGCCGTCGATGGCGACGTGCACGCCTTCCTGCACGTCAACGCCGCCGCCCTCGAGACCGCCGCGCAGGTCGACGCCGACCGCGCCGCCGGGGTCGCGCTGCCCGAGCTGGCGGGTGTGCCGATCGCGATCAAAGACGTGCTGTGCACGCTCGACATGCCCTCGACCTCGGGCTCGAAGATTCTCGAGGGCTGGGTGCCGCCCTACGACGCCACGGTCGTCGCGCGGCTGCGGGCCGCCCGCATGATCCCGCTCGGCAAGACGAACATGGACGAGTTCGCGATGGGCTCGAGCACCGAGCACTCGGCCTACGGGCCGACGCGGAATCCGTGGGATCTCGAGCGCATTCCCGGTGGGTCGGGGGGTGGCTCGGCCGCTGCGGTGTCGGCCTTCGAGGCGCCCGTCGCGCTCGGCAGCGACACCGGCGGCAGCATCCGTCAGCCGGCCGCGGTGACCGGGTCGGTCGGCGTCAAGCCCACCTACGGCGGGGTCAGCCGGTACGGCGCGATCGCGCTCGCCTCGTCGCTCGACCAGGTCGGGCCGGTGTCGCGCACCGTTCTGGATGCGGCGCTCGTGCACGACGTCATCGGCGGGCACGACTCCCGCGACGCCACGAGCATTCCCGACGCGTGGCCCTCGATGGCCGAGGCCGCGCGCCGCGGCGCCCGGGGCGACGTGCTGAAGGGATTGCGCGTCGGCGTGGTGCGCGAGCTGCGCGGCGAGAGCGGCGGCTTCCAGGCCGGCGTGAAGCAGCGCTTCGAGGAGACCCTCGACTTGCTCGCCGGCGCCGGCGCCGAGATCGTCGAGGTCAGTGCCCCGAACTTCGAGTACGCCGTCGCGGCGTACTACCTGATCCTTCCGGCGGAGGCGTCGAGCAACCTCGCCAAGTTCGACTCGGTGCGCTTCGGCCTGCGGGTCGAGGTGCCCGGCGGAACGGTGGAGGACGTCATGGCGGCGACGCGCGAGGCCGGCTTCGGCCCCGAGGTGAAGCGCCGGATCATCCTCGGTACCTACGCGCTCTCGGCCGGCTACTACGACGCCTACTACGGCAGCGCGCAGAAGGTGCGCACGCTCATCCAGCGCGACTTCGCGGCCGCGTTCGAGAAGGCCGACATCCTCGTCTCGCCGAGCGCACCGACCACGGCGTTCCGCTTCGGCGAGAAGCTCGCCGACCCGCTGGCGATGTACCTCAACGACGTCACGACGATTCCGGCGAACCTCGCGGGCGTGCCCGGCATGGGCCTGCCGATGGGGCTCGCGCCGGAGGACGGCCTGCCGACGGGCCTGCAGCTCATGGCCCCGGCGCGCGAAGACGCCCGACTCTACGAGGCGGGCGCCGCGATCGAGGCGCTGCTCGAAGCGCACTGGGGTGGGCCGCTGTGGGCGCAGGTGCCCGCACTGTCTGGTTCTGCTTCGGACGGAGGGGCCCGCTGATGGCACGCGCAGACCTCATGGACTTCGACAAGGCCCTCGAGCTGTTCGAGCCGGTGCTCGGCTTCGAGGTGCACGTTGAGCTGAGCACGACAACGAAGATGTTCAGCGACGCGCCGAACCCGGCGTTCAGCGCCAACGAGGTGACCGACGCGAACACGGCGATCACGCCCGTGTGCCTCGGCCTGCCGGGCAGCCTGCCGGTCGTCAACGAGCAGGCCGTGCGCTACTCGATCTCGCTGGGCCTCGCGCTCGGTTGCCAGATCGCGCCCATGAGCCGCTTCGCGCGCAAGAACTACTTCTACCCCGATCTCGCGAAGAACTACCAGATCAGCCAGTACGACGAGCCGATCGCCTTCGAGGGCACGCTCGAGGTCGAGCTGGAAGACGGCACGCTCGTGCAGGTGCCGATCGAGCGCGCGCACATGGAGGAAGACGCGGGCAAGCTCACGCACGTGGGCGGCTCGACGGGCCGCATCCAGGGCGCCGAGAGCTCGCTCGTCGACTACAACCGTGCCGGCGTGCCGCTGGTCGAGATCGTCACCAAGCCGATCTTCGGTGCCGAGCACCGCGCGCCCGAGCTGGCGAAGGCCTACGTGTCGACGATCCGCGACATCGTGCGAGCGCTCGGCATCAGCGAGGCGCGAATGGAGCGCGGCAACCTGCGCTGCGATGCGAACGTGTCGCTGCGGCCCCGTGGCGAGCAGAAGCTGGGCATCCGCACCGAGACCAAGAACGTCAACTCGCTACGTAGCGTCGAGCGGGCCGTGCGCTACGAGATTCAGCGCCAGGCCGCGATTCTGGCCAAGGGTGGCACGATCACGCAAGAGACCCGTCACTGGCATGAGGACACCGGCACGACGTCGCCCGGCCGCCCGAAGAGCGACGCCGACGACTACCGGTACTTCCCCGAGCCCGACCTGCTGCCGGTGGTTCCGTCGCCGGCGCTGATTGATGAGCTTCGGGATGCTCTGCCCGAGCCGCCCGCGGCCCGCCGCCGTCGCCTGAAGGAGGAGTGGGGGTTCACCGATCTCGAGTTCCGCGACGTCGTGAACTCGGGACTGCTCGTCGAGGTGGCCGACACGGTCGCCGCCGGCGCGTCACCGCAGCAGGCCCGCAAGTGGTGGACGGGCGAGATCGCCCGCATCGCGAACGCGCAGGATGCGGAGCCGTCGTCTCTCATCAGCGCGAGTGACGTCGCCGCCGTCGTCGAGCTCGTCGAGTCGGGCGCCCTGACCGACCGCCTCGCCCGTCAGGTGGTCGAGGGTGTCATCGCGGGGGAGGGCACGCCGGCGCAGGTCGTCGAGGCCCGAGGTCTGCAGGTCGTCTCGGACGACGGTGCCCTCATCGCCGCGGTCGATGCGGCCCTGGCCGAGCAGCCCGACGTGCTCGAGAAGATCCGCGAGGGCAAGGTGCAGGCCGCCGGCGCCGTGATCGGTGCCGTCATGAAGGCGATGGGCGGCAAGGCCGATGCGGCTCGCGTGCGGGAGCTGGTGCTGGAGCGGGCGCAGGGGTAGACCTAGCTCAGCCCATAATGCTGCAGTGGCCGCAGCGAGGGTGGCCACCGGTTCCTGACAACCTGTTGTGGGCCGGCATCTGCTGCCCGCTTGAGCAGTTGCTGTGGTCGTGGTAGACATCCGGGTCGGACGGGTTGCTTGAGTGATGAGCCGTGGTCTTCATGGTTTCTCCTTCGCCTGGCGGTCGAGTGCTCAACCCGATCTATTGAGCGTCTCTCGGGGCGCCGACATTGAGACAGTCACAATTGACGACATGGCAGAGTTTCCTGAGCAGAAGTCGATACGGTTGCCGATATGGATCTGACTCACTCCTACAAGGAAGTCTTCTCCGAGCCGCTGCTTGGCAAGTACACCTGGCTCGAGACACGCAATGCGGCGGCGATCATGGGTGCGAGCAACTCAGCCCTGCTGACAGACCTCTCGGATGTGCTGTCAGAGTTCTTCCTCTACGACACGGACATCCTGGTTGCAGGGGGCAATCGCGGGCCCGTCGCGATTCGACTCGATACTGCGTTCTTCGAACGGGGCTGGAGTGCAGTTCGCGTCAACACCGAGTTCAGGCTTGTGGGGCAGAAGAAAAAGACCTTAACCAGTCGGGCTTACGAGGAGAACTTTCTCGCGACCACAGTGAGTAACGACGGCTTCGAGGTAGACAACATGAAGGGCCGGGTAGCGATTGATGTTGAGTGGAACGCCAAAGACGGGAACCTTGACCGTGATCTCGCTGCGTATCGGGCGCTCTATGACTTAGGGCTGATCGATCTGGGTGTGATCATCACCAGGGATCACCAAGGAATACGCGAACTTGCTGGTCAGGAACTCGGCAGCGAGGACGCCTTTAGGCGGCTAGGCACCACGACCACCACCAACATGGTCAAGCTTGAGCCACGGATTACTCGGGGAGACGCTGGCGGGTGCCCAATCCTCGCGATTGGAATCACGAAGTCGACCTGGGCGGGACTCGGGGTTGTTGCCCCTGCCCTTGATGTTGCCGTCGAGTTGGCTGACCACGGCGATGAAGGCGCGGAGTGATCCACGCGTCCGACGAAGACCGGCGGTGCGCCCTAGCGCAGTCGGAGGCCTGAACTAGAGTCGGTGATCATGGCCACGCCACTTCGAGCAGACACACTTGCTACGCCCCCTGACCCGCTCCCGGTAGTCGAAGGTGGCTTTCAGACGGTGCTGGCTGACCCGCCCTGGAGATTCGCCAATCGCACCGGGAAGGTCGCCCCTGAGCATCGTCGGCTCGACCGTTACGACACCATGGATTTGGACGCAATCAAGAACCTGCCGGTCGGTTCCCATGCTGCGGAGAATTCTCACCTTTACCTTTGGGTTCCGAATGCCCTTCTCCCTGAGGGGCTAGCCGTCATGGAATCCTGGGGCTACAGGTATGTGTCGAACATTGTCTGGGCAAAGAGACGTGCGGACGGTGGCCCGGATGGTCGAGGCGTCGGGTTCTACTTTCGGAACGTCACGGAACTGATACTTTTTGGAGTAAGGGGTCGAATGCGGACTCTGCCTCCGGGTCGTTCGCAGGTCAACATGTTGGAGACTCGGAAACGAGAGCACTCACGAAAGCCGGACGAGCAATACGACCTCATTGAGGCTTGCTCTCCCGGTCCTTACTTGGAACTATTCGCTCGGCACCCCAGGCCGGGGTGGCACGTATGGGGAGACGAAGCGACGACAGATCAAGTTCGCGGTCAGGTGCATAAGGGGTATCAGGGTGGTCCAATAGCGCCAGTCGTGGTTTCGGCTTAGGTCTTTGCGGATCAGCTGACCCTGACGCCGCCTTGAGGCAAGGTAGCTCTTGTTGGACTCCTCTGCGGTCGTTATCTCCAGGGCTCTCCTTGCGCTGGGCCCCATTGGATGACTCGCTCGCCAGGCACTCGAGCGTGTCAACGCTAGGGTCCGCAGGTCGAGTCATTCGTGGCGAATGGGCTCGAAGCATTTGCTCTTGCAATTGTGCGCCGGTTGCCACAGCCGATGCTGCGTTGGCGCGACATCCCGACGCGCTCGAGAAGACCCACGAGGGCACGGTGCAGGCAGGCAGAGTGGTGGCGTCCCCTGGGTTGCCTGAGTCCCGTGGGGTGGTGGACTTTCCGGTCCTGAGCGTCGTGTCGTTGACGTGAGGGGCCACCGTGCGATGGTCAGTGAGAACGACCAAGTTACTCACGACAGGAGATCGCACGATGGCCCTCAATCAGTCTGCCCTGCTTCAGCTGCTCGCCGAGCTGAAACTCACCGACACCACCGACCGCATCCGTCAGATGACCGAACGGCTCTACCAAGAACTGATCGACGCCGAAGCCGCGTCGGTGATCGGCGCCGGACCCTACGAGCGCACCGCCGAGCGCGTTGCGACTCGCAACGGGGCGAGGTTGCGCACCCTGTCGACCACTGCGGGAGATCTGGAGTTGCGGATCCCGAAGCTGCGGGCCGGCAGTTTCTTTCCGTCGTTGTTGGAGCGGCGCCGCCGGGTCGATCAGGCGCTGTTCGCCGTGGTGATGGAGGCCTACCTGCACGGCGTCTCCACCCGCAAGGTTGACGATCTGGTCAAGGCGCTCGGCGCCGACACGGGCATCTCGAAGTCCGAGGTGTCTCGCATCTGCGCCGGCCTGGACGCGACGGTTGCGGCATTCCGCGACCGATCCCTGTCTCAGATCGCCTACCCCTACGTCTTCTTGGACGCCACCTATTGCAAGGTTCGCATCGACGGGCGGGTGGTGTCTCAAGCGGTTGTGGTCGCGATCGGGATCACCGCTGACGGGCACCGTCAGGTGCTCGGCTTTGACGTGGGCGACAGCGAAACGGAGGAGTTCTGGAAAGCGTTCCTGCGATCGTTGAAAGCTCGAGGGCTTTCCGGGGTGAAGCTGGTGATCTCCGACGCGCACGCGGGTTTGAAAGCAGCTATCGCGGTGGTGGTGCAGGGAGCGGCCTGGCAGCGGTGCCGCGTGCATTTCATGCGCAACGTGCTCACCGTCCTGCCTAAGGGTCGGCAGGAGATGGTGGCCTCGATCATCCGCACGATCTTCGCCCAACCCGACGCTGAGCATATTGACGCGCAGTTCGAGGAGGTTGCTCGCATGATCGACCGCGTTCACCCCAAGGCTGCCCAGATGCTCCACGATGCCCGAGCCGACGTGCTGGCGTTCAAGCACTTCCCCGCCCGGCATTGGCGGCAGATCTGGTCGACGAATCCGCTGGAACGGCTGAACCGTGAGATCAAACGTCGCACCGACGTCGTCGGAGTGTTCCCGAACACTGCCAGCCTGCTGCGCCTGACCGGCGCCGTTTTGATCGAGCAGCACGACGAATGGGAAGCTGGCGACCGCCGTTACTTTTCCGAAGCGTCCATGGCCGAACTCACCGCCACCAGCTCGGTCGAGGACGCGGTGATGCTGCCCGAGATCACGGCCGCCTAGACTGCAGCCAGCTGATCATCGCGTGGAAACGAAAGACCACCACTCAGCGGGACGTGGCCGAATTGCGCGATGACTCACACAGACCCAACCCACAACCCATCGCGGGCGCGGGTCATCCCGACGTACAACTCCCGCCGCGCAATCTCGCGCGCTTCAGCCGCTCCGTCGTCGAGCCCCTCGGCAACCGGGGCCAGCAGCGACCCATCGACTCGCGCCAGCAGCACCTGCTTGAACTCGAGGCCCTTGGCGCGCTTGATCGTTCCGACCTTCACTAGGGGAGCGGGGGCGCCCGCGTAGCTCTCGAGCTCGATGACGCCGAAGTCGGCGGCGCGCAGCGCGGCGAGCAGGGAGAGAGCATCCCGATTCGTGGCCGTCAGCACGCCGATGTCACCGGGGTCGACGCCCGAAGCGACCAGCGTGCGCACGTGCGAGATGAGGGCGGCGTCGTGCGCGGCGAGCGACGAGAACGAGTGCAGCGCGGGTGACGGGCCGGTGCGGATGACCTCGGCGGCAGCATCCGCCCGGCCGGGCAGCGCGGCGCTACAGTCGGGCCGTGCTGACTTCTGAGCTTGTGCGGCTCTATCCGTTCCTGTTTCACACGGCGGTCGACGGAAGCTGGCCTAGCATTCGGGAGCACGGGCTGCTCAGCACGGCGGCCGTGCTCGATAAGTGGGAGGTCGACGACGCTCGACGGCGTGAGCTGCTGACCACTGTGCGGGCGGAAGGCACGGTGCTTGAGCATCCCGTTCTCGGGTCGGCTGTCGTGCGCGATCAAGGGCCGCTCAACGAGACGTCGTTGAGAGACAGCCTCACCGACCTGACGGTCGAGCAGTGGCTGCAGACGCTCAACGAGCGGGTGTTCTTCTTCTTGCAGCGTGGGCAGGTTGATGGTCTGGTCGGGGCTCGGCGGTACCGCAGCACTCCGAGCCTGGTGCTGGTGATCGACACGGCCAGCCTCGTCGCCGTGCACGAAGATCGGATCGAGCTGTGCCGCATCAACTCTGGCTTCGCGCAGCCGCACAGCAAGACGCCGCGCGGCAGCGACACGTTCGTGAAGATCGCCGACTACCCGCATCCGCATCGGGCGGCACCGGTGAGGGCCGACCGGCCTGACGTGAAGGAGTTGACCGTGCTCGGGAGTGTGCCCGACATCGTGCGGCACGTGCGAAGCGTCGAGCGCGTTGTCGGCGGGGAGGTTGTCGAGCATCTGCCGGTTGGCTGACGTCATCAATAGCGGGAGGCGCCGCGCAGCCTCGGATGGCCAGCCTTAGGCTGGGACCATGACGACTCGCGAACGTCCGCAAACCGCGATGGGTCTGACCTACCACAAGCAGCAGCGGCGGGCCTGGTTCGCCAGCATGATCGGATTCGGACTAGCGGTCTGGCCCGCTGTGATTCTGACCGACGGGCTGCCGATAGAACAGAGGCTGCTGTGGATCGGAGGCGCGGTTCTTCTCGTCACGGCCATTTTCGGATCGATCTTCGAGAGCAACTCTGGCGAGCCCTTGAGCCGCAACTCTCTGCTGGCTGCAGAGAAGGCCGTGGCTGAAATGGTCGGGGAGCCTGCGGTGATCGTTGCCATCCTCAAGGCTCCTGATCTCGAACAAACCCTGGCTGCTGCCCAGAACGTCTCAACCCTGACCGTACCGCCAGCCGCGATCCTTGCCGTCGGGCCCAAAGGGCTTTGTGTGGGTCCATCCCGACCGGGCCGCGGGGTTATGCAATTCATTGACCGTCGCAGAGTTCTCGACGCGGCCGTCGGCGAAACGCCGACTTATCAGGAGTGGCCGCCTATTGACGTTGCGGTTCTGTCTCACCGGGGAGTCGTCGGGAGTCTCCAGTTCTTTCCCACGACGCGAGCCCCTTTGCGTCTGTTCGAGCCTCGATCTTTGCGCACCCCGGAGGCGGATGAACGTGAAGTCAAGGGAATCGTTGCCCTTATGCGCGATGCCCTAGGCCTGGACACCTGAAGCGCGGTGGGACCGGTGCGAACACGTCGCCGGCGTCAGTGAGCAGTCGACCCAACCCACAGCCCATCGCGAGCGCGGGTCATCCCGACGTACAACTCGCGCCGCGCAATCTCGCGCGCTTCGGCCGCTCCCTCGTCGAGCCCCTCGGCAACTGGGGCCAGCAGTGACCCGTCGACCCTGGCCAGCAGCACCTGCTTGAACTCGAGGCCCTTGGCCCGCTTGATCGTTCCGACTTTCACTAGGGGAGCGGCGACACCCGAATAGCTCTCCAGCTCGATGACGCCGAAGCCGCTGGCGCGCAGCGCGGCGAGCAGGGGCCTGAGTCCCGTGGGGTGGTGGACTTTCCGGTCCTGAGCGTCGTGTCGTTGACGTGAGGGGCCACCGTGCGATGGTCAGTGAGAACGACCAAGTTACTCACGACAGGAGATCGCACGATGGCCCTCAATCAGTCTGCCCTGCTTCAGCTGCTCGCCGAGCTGAAACTCACCGACACCACCGACCGCATCCGTCAGATGACCGAACGGCTCTACCAAGAACTGATCGACGCCGAAGCCGCGTCGGTGATCGGCGCCGGACCCTACGAGCGCACCGCCGAGCGCGTTGCGACTCGCAACGGGGCGAGGTTGCGCACCCTGTCGACCACTGCGGGAGATCTGGAGTTGCGGATCCCGAAGCTGCGGGCCGGCAGTTTCTTTCCGTCGTTGTTGGAGCGGCGCCGCCGGGTCGATCAGGCGCTGTTCGCCGTGGTGATGGAGGCCTACCTGCACGGCGTCTCCACCCGCAAGGTTGACGATCTGGTCAAGGCGCTCGGCGCCGACACGGGCATCTCGAAGTCCGAGGTGTCTCGCATCTGCGCCGGCCTGGACGCGACGGTTGCGGCATTCCGCGACCGATCCCTGTCTCAGATCGCCTACCCCTACGTCTTCTTGGACGCCACCTATTGCAAGGTTCGCATCGACGGGCGGGTGGTGTCTCAAGCGGTTGTGGTCGCGATCGGGATCACCGCTGACGGGCACCGTCAGGTGCTCGGCTTTGACGTGGGCGACAGCGAAACGGAGGAGTTCTGGAAAGCGTTCCTGCGATCGTTGAAAGCTCGAGGGCTTTCCGGGGTGAAGCTGGTGATCTCCGACGCGCACGCGGGTTTGAAAGCAGCTATCGCGGTGGTGGTGCAGGGAGCGGCCTGGCAGCGGTGCCGCGTGCATTTCATGCGCAACGTGCTCACCGTCCTGCCTAAGGGTCGGCAGGAGATGGTGGCCTCGATCATCCGCACGATCTTCGCCCAACCCGACGCTGAGCATATTGACGCGCAGTTCGAGGAGGTTGCTCGCATGATCGACCGCGTTCACCCCAAGGCTGCCCAGATGCTCCACGATGCCCGAGCCGACGTGCTGGCGTTCAAGCACTTCCCCGCCCGGCATTGGCGGCAGATCTGGTCGACGAATCCGCTGGAACGGCTGAACCGTGAGATCAAACGTCGCACCGACGTCGTCGGAGTGTTCCCGAACACTGCCAGCCTGCTGCGCCTGACCGGCGCCGTTTTGATCGAGCAGCACGACGAATGGGAAGCTGGCGACCGCCGTTACTTTTCCGAAGCGTCCATGGCCGAACTCACCGCCACCAGCTCGGTCGAGGACGCGGTGATGCTGCCCGAGATCACGGCCGCCTAGACTGCAGCCAGCTGATCATCGCGTGGAAACGAAAGACCACCACTCAGCGGGACGTGGCCGAGCAGGGCGAGAGCATCCCGATTCGTGGCGGTCAGCACGCCGATGTCACCGGGGTCGACGTCGGAGGCTACCAGCGTCCGTACGTGCGACACGAGCGCCGCGTCATGAAGAGCGAGCGACGCGAACGAGTGCAGCGTGGGTGACGGGCCGGTGCGGATGACCTCGGCGGCAGCATCCGCCCGGCCGGGGCCGCCTTCGAGGTCGACGAACTCGTCGCCCTCCACGACGGCCGAGGCGAAAAGAGCGATCTCGCGCGTGTTGCGGTAGTTGGTGGCGAGCACGACGCCGCGGCCGGCCACCGAGATGCCCGCCTCGGCGAGGGAGTATCCGCCGGGGTAGATCGTTTGCTGGCCGTCGCCAATCAGCGTCAGGCCGTCGGGGCGATCGCCGACAACAGCGTGCAGCATGCGCAGCATCGCGCACGAGAGGTCTTGGGCCTCGTCGATGATGACGTGGTCGACGCCCTGCATCGGGGTCTCACGCAGCGAGGCCTCGGCGCGCAGGATGAGGTCTTCGAAGTCGACCAGGCCGCGCTCGCGCAGCGCCCCCTCGTAGGCGAGATGCAGCTGCCACACCGCCCGGCGCTGCTCGATGCGTAGCGGGCGGCGGCGCCCGGCACGCGGCAGGTCGGCGTACTGCTCAAACGTCGACAGCCCGCGACCCTTGATGACCTTCGCGATCTCGTCGCGCCAGTAGCGGCTGTTCGGGTCGAGCTCGCCGAGGGGGCCGTCTTTGCCCGCGCGGTTCCAGGCGTAGTTGAAGGCCTGGTTCGCCGCCCCGAGGTCGAGGCTGACCCGCTGCCCGCGCTCGCGCAGCACGCGCACCGCAAAGGAATGCACGCCCGTGAATTCGACCCGCTCGACCACGTCGGGCGCCAGCCGGTGCAGCAGCGAGCCGAGCACCGCCGGCAGCGTCTTCACGAACGTCGTCACCACCACCCGGCCCGTGGATGCTCGCGCCAAGTACGCCGCCCGATGCAGCCCCACCACCGTCTTGCCGGTTCCCGCGGCGCCGCGGATTCTCGCCGGCCCCGAGAAGCTGCGCCGCACGAGCCGCGCCTGATCGGGGTGCAGAAAGGCCATCCACTCCTCGATCGGGGCGGCGAGCATCCCGGCCAGGAACGTCTCGGCCACCTCATCGACGGTCAGCAGGGCCGGCTCGTCGAGCACCGGCTCGGCAACGCTCAGGTCGAGCGGCACCGGCTCGTCTCCGAGCACGGGGAAGTGCGCGTTGACAGCACCCAATACGACGGCGAGCTGCCGCTCGGTCAGTCGCCCGCCGAAGCCGTTGATGAACGCGGATGCCCGCCGCTCGCCGACCACCACCAGGCCGCCCAGGCTCGCGAGCGGCACGGGGTCCATCGCCGACCCCGCGAGCACCACGACGACGTGCACCTCACCCGGAGCGAGCCCCAGCTCGGCGAGCACCCCCTCGGTGCCCACCCCCACGTCGGCGAGCCCGCTCAGGTCATCGGTGACGTCGGCCTGCCCGCGGAAGATGCGGCCTCCCGCCACGGTCACGTCGCGCCAGCTCTTCGTGTCGACGATGAACACGCCGCCCGGCCCGACGAGCACGTGGTCGATCTGGCTGCGGCTGCCGCGCCGCGCGCCCGGCCAGCCGCGGTCGTGCAAGAACGTGTAGCCGCACGCGGTCAGCGGCGCGAGCGTGCCAGCCACCTGCCGCTCGGTGCGGTGGGCGATCATCCACCGTTCGGCCGCTGCGCGCGCTTCGGCGGCGCGCCTGTCGAGTTCGGTCGCCAGTGCGCTCTGGCGACGCGCCTCGACGCCGGCTGATGCGCCTGCCTGTCCCACGATCCCCCTTGCACGGCGTGCTCGGGCACGCGCCTCACCCCATTCTGGCGAGGGATGCTCACGCAGTGTTACCCCCTGACCGGGTGTCGTGACCGCCGGTCAACGCGCGGGCACCGCGTCCGCCCTATCGCGGGGCGCACGCCGCAGCGATCGCGGCGATGTGGCGGTCGTCGGTGCCGCAGCACCCCCCGAGCACGGTCAGCGCCGGCAGCGTCGCGGTGAGGGCGGCGACGCGCTGCGCGAGGTCGTGCGGGTCTCCCGCGTCGAGGGCCTCCGCCTCGTCGAGTTCGGCGTGGCTCATCGTCGATGCGTTGGCGCGGAAGCCCCGCAACCGAGCGAGCGCGGGCGACGTGGGGTCGAGCGCGGCCTCCAGGTGGGTGGGGTGCGCGCAGTTCACCATCAGGTGCAGGGCGCCGGCATCCGTCGCGTCGTCCAGCTGCAGAATCGCCTCGGTGAGGGGCTGACCGCTCGGCAGTCGGCCGTCGACCTCCACCGTGAACGACATCACCGTTGCCACGTCGACCGAGGCGCCGGCCCGCACGACGCCGATCGCCTCCTCGACGTGCGTGATGGTGTGCGCCGACACGAGGTCGACGCCGGCCGCGGCCAGCGTGGCGATCTGCGCGTGGTGGTAGGCGGCGGCCTCATCGGGGGTCATCCGCAGATCTGCCGAGTAGCCGTCGCCGCGGGGTCCGACGCAGCCGCTGATCAGCACCGTGCTGGGTTCCGCCTCGGCGTCGCGCAGTTCGCGCAGCAGGTCGACGGCGGCGACGGTGATGTCGCGCAGCGCGGCCGCGTCGTACCCGAGCAGGGCACCCCAGTCGGCGCTCGCCCGCCAGGTCGCGGTCTCGAGAATGATGCCCAGGCCGTGCCGGCGGGCGATGGCGAGGTAGGCCCGGTAGTAGCGGCGCAGAGCGTCGCGGCCGGGCTCGCTCGCCAGCAGCGGGAAGGCGGCGAACGAGGGCAGGTCGAGGCCCTCGTGGAAGATCAGGGTCGTCTCGAGGCCGCCGTCGGTGAGCAGCATCGGGCCGTCGGGCAGCGCGAGCGGAGTGGTCGGCGTCATCGTGGCCTCCAACCAGCGGCAGGCGTGAGTGCCCGGCGCGGATCCGCAGTGTCGCCGTCGATCAGCTGCAGGGTAGCGGCCGAGTAGCCGCCGAGTCTGCCACGGGGGCGGTCGCCAGACAAGCCTCGCCCCTCTCGCCCCCTCGACGCGAACGCGAACATTCGTGCGCCAACCGGTTTGGCGCCCTCCTGTCGCGCCCCTAGCCTGTAGTGGCGATGACCGACCGGGGGGATGCGGGCGCCGAAGCGTTCGCGAGCGTGCTCGCCGCCGCCCAGGCGGGGGCGAGCTGGGCGTGCACCCGACTGTGGAACGACCACGCTCCGGCTGTCGCCGCCTTCGCCGCCGCCCGCGGATCGCGCGAGCCCGACGACCTCACGAGCGAGGTCTTCCTGGTCGTGTTCGACCGCCTCGGCAGCTTCCGCGGCGACGCGGCCGCCTTCCGCTCGTTCGTCTTCTCGATCGCCTACCGCCGTCTCGTCGACGAGCTGCGGATGCGGAGCCGACGCGGCGAGACCGTCGAGCTGCTCGCCGAGGAGGACCCGCGGCGGGCATCCAGCGCCGAAGACGAGGCCGCCGCTCGACTCGGCGACCAGCGCGCGCTCGCGCTCATCACTGACCTGCCGCCCGACCAGCGCGACGTCATGTTGCTCCGCATCGTCGCCGACCTGACCGTCGAGCAGGTGGCCGCCGTGCTCGGCAAGCGCGAGGGTGCCGTGAAGGCGCTGCAGCGCCGGGCGCTCGAACGGCTGCGGAAGAAACTTGCCCCGACCCGTACCCCTGACGCCCCTCCGGACGATAGCGAGCAGTGAGATGAGAAAGCGAATGAGCGCGGCCGAGGCCGAACAGGTTCTCTCCGGGGTGACCCCGGCGAGCCGGCCAGAGTTGCAGTCACTCGCCGAGGCCATCGATGAACTGCGATCTGTCGCTGCGGAGGCGCCTGCACCGGTTGCGTCGGCGTCGCTGAACGCGTTCTTCGACGCTCTCGGTTCGCCTTCTCTCTCGGCCACAGGCGATGCCACCGCGGCATCGTCGTCGACTGCCGGCGCTCCCGCTCTCGTGGGCGCGAGGTCGGCACTGAGAAGGGGAGTACGAAGAGTGATGGAATGGATTTCTGGTCTCGGCCTTGTGTCGAAGATTGCCCTGGGTGCCGGAGTGCTCGTGCTCGGCGCCGGGGGAGTCGGAGCCGCTGGTGCACTTCCGGGGCCGGTGCAGAGCGCGTTCGACACGGTCATCTCGACCGTCACCGGAACGGACGATGACCCGGCCCCGTACGTGGATGACGAGTCTGATCTGAATGATGACCCGGCTCCGTACGTGGATGACGAGTCTGATCTGAATGATGACCCGGCTCCGTACGTGGATGACGAGTCTGATCTGAATGATGACCCGGCTCCGTACGTGGATGACGATTCGGACCTGAATGATGACCCGGCTCCGTACATCGATGACGAGTCCGATCTCAACGACGACCCGGCTCCGTACATCGATGACGAGTCCGATCTCAACGACGACCCGGCTCCGTACACCGAGGACGAGTCGGACGACGATGACGCGACTGCCCCGCTCGATGACGACGAGGCGGATGACGACGCCGGCTCTACCACCGCTGAAGACTGATCCGCCTGACCTGCACGAGGAAGGGTTCGGCACCAGGTGGTGCCGAACCCTTCTGAGTGTGTGAGGCGGCCGGCCCGTTCAGGCTCCGCCCGGGCGCGTCTAGCTCTCGCGCAGCCGCACCAGCCGGGTCTGGGTCGACTCGTCGAGCTCGACGATGTTGGCGCGGGACTTCACGAAGTCGGTGAACGAGCTGTAGCCGAGAGCCTTCTCGTTGAACGCCGGGTCGAGGCGCTTCATCTGCTGCTTCAAGGCCGAAGCGTGCGCCCACTCCGAGTCGTCCGCTTCGTGCACGAGGCGCAGGGCGCGCACGAGCAGCGCGCTCGCCGCCCGCTTCGAGGTCGGCGTCTCGGTCGACTCGGCGGCCGGGGCGGCGGGCCTGCCGCTCGAGGCGCGGCGCCCGCCGGTGCGCCGCGCGGGGGCGGTGTCGTCGGGCGTCGGCTCCGCATCCGGCCCCGGTGCGACGAGGGCGGCGGCGATGTGGGCGGCCGGCCGGATGCCCGGCAGGGCGTCGTAGTCGGCGTACTCGTTGCACGCCGCACGCAGGCTCTTGCTCGTGCCGCCGGCGACGCCGACGCCGACGATGTACCGGCCGAGGCGCTTGGCCCGCTGCGCGAGGGCGATGTAGTCGCTGTCGCCGGCCGCGATGACGACGTGCGTGATGTCGGGCAGGCGGAAGAGGTCTTCGACGACGTCGACCGACAGGCGGATGTCAGCGCCGTTCTTCATCTGCTGGGTGGCGGGGAAGAGCTGCGTGAGATCGACGGCGCGCTCCATGAGCTGGCCCTGGTAGCTCGCGTTCACCCCCACCGACCAGTCGGCGTAGGCCCGCGAGAGCACGATGGTGCCGAACGACGAGGCGAAGTCGAGGATCGCCCCGATGTCGACCTCGGCCGAGCGAAGCCGCTCACGGATCTCATCGGTCGCCTCGGTGAGCCCCGACGGCAGTCGGTAGACGTTGTCCTTGCGCCAGGCGCCGCGACCGTGGATCTGGTCGTAGCGCGAGATAACGATGTTGTCGAAGTCGATGTACACCGCGACGCGGCTCTCTGCGGGCTCAGCCATAAGGCCCCCTCCTGTTGGCGGTGTGCCCAGTCTGACAGGCGGCGACCTGGCCGGGGGCGTCAGGGCTTCGGGTCGAGTGCGTCGTACTCGCGAAGGCTGCGGTAGAGCCGCAGGAACACCGCGCAAACGACGATGATGATGAGCCCGCCGAGCAGGGGAGGAAACCACAGCACGGCCGCAACACTGAGCATGCCGATGTAGAGGTCGCCGACGCGCGGCCCGCCGTTGACGACCACGGTGAAGAGGCCCTGCAGGCGCCCGCGCATGATGTCGGGCACCGCGGCCTGGATCATCGTCGTGCGGTAGATCATGCTGACCGTGTCGGCGGCTCCCGAGAGCGCCAGCAGCACGGCGGCGATCACGAGGGCCGGGATGTTCGCCTCGGTGATGTCGGTGCCGACGTCGTGCGGCAGCACCGTGGTGACCGCGAGCAGAATGCCGAACAACAGGATGCTCGCGCCGTACGCCGCGACCGCCACCACCATGCCGACCCCGTGCGCCCGTACACGCGTGATGCGCCCCGAGAGCAGCCCGAGCACGAGCATGCCGACCGCGCCCGCCGACGACAGGATGCCCACGGTCACCGCGCCGCCCCCGATGAGCAGGGCGCCCACGGCGGGAAAGAGCACGCGCGGGTTGCCGAACGTCATCGCGACGATGTCGAGCACGAACGATGCCCGGATGTTCGGGGCCACGCCCAGAAAGCGCCAGCCCTCGACGACCGAGCGCAGGTCGGCTCGGCGGCGCTCGCCGTCGGGCACCATCGCCGGCAGCGTGTACAGCCCCCAGAACGCGCCGAGGAAGAGCAGCACGTCGACCGTGTAGGTGATGCCGAAGCCGGCGTAGGCGACGAGCACGCCCGCGAGCGCGGGCCCGAGGGTCAGCTGCACGCCCGCGCTGATGCCGCCGAGGGCGCCGGCTGCGGGCAGCAGCTCGAGCCGAACGAGCCGCGGCACCATCGCCGAGCGCGCGACCTGCACGAGGATCGCCGCGACCGAGTTGAGGGTGATGAACAGGTACAGCGGAGCGATATCGGGCACGCCGAGCCAGCTGTAGACGGCGATCGCCGCGGTCGAGCCCCAGGCGACGAGCGCGGCGACGAGGGCGACCCGACGACGGTCGAAGCGGTCAGCGAGTGCCCCGCCGTAGAGGCCGAACACGATCATCGGCACGAGCGCGAAGGCGGCGACGAGCGAGACGGCGAAGGTCGACGCGGTGCGCTCGTAGATGTCGAGGCCCACCGCCACGATCGTCATCTGGCTGCCGATGCCGGTGATCGCCGCGCCGAGCCACATGCGGGCGAAAGCGGGGCTCTCGCGCAGCGGGCGCGTGTCGACGAGATGGCCGCGGCGGGCGGTGGGGGGAGCAGTCACAGTTGCTCCAGCGTACGCCCTTCGGCCGTTATCGAGACACCGTCTCAGCGTGCTCCGCGTAGCGCACGCCGGTCAGCTGCTCCGAGACGTCCCACAGCCGCACCAGGGCGGAGGCGTCGCGCGCGGGGAACGGCACCCAGGCGAGCGAGGCCGCACCGCGCAGCTCCATCGCGCCGTTCGGCCCGTAGTAGGCACCGGGCAGGGCGGTCGGGCTCGCCGCCGCGACGAGCGCGGGGCGGATCCCCTCGTCGACCGTCTGCATGATCCGGTCCATCCGGCGCTTCGCCGCACCCTCGACGGGTCGACCGTCGCGCGGTCCGGTGACCTGCAGGTTCGTCGAGGTGCCGCCCGGGTGCGCGGCCGTGCTCGTCACGCCCCAGCCCTCGAGGTCGCTGCGCCGCTGGAGCTCGCGCGCGAACGCCAGGTTCGCGAGCTTCGACAGCGCGTACGCGCCCCAGGCCGAGTAGCGCCGCTCGGCGTTGAGGTTGTTCCACTGCCACCGACCGATGCGGGCGACGATGCTGCTCGTCGACATCACGCGCGGGGCATCCGCCTTCTGCAGCGCCGGCATGAGCAGTCCGGTGAGGGCGAACGGCCCCAGGTGGTTGCTGCCGAACTGCAGCTCGAAGCCGTCGATGGTCTCGCGCCGGTCGGGCACCGCCATGATGCCGGCGTTGTTGATCAGGATGTCCACCGCGCGCCCCTCGTCGAGCAGGGTCTGCGCGGCCGCGCGCACGCTGCCGAGGTCGGCCAGGTCGCAGTCGAGCAGGCGCAGGCGCGCATCCGGATTCCGCCCGCGCACCCCCTCCGCCGCCCGCTCGCCCTTCTCGCGGTTGCGCACGGCCATGACGACCTCCGCGCCGGCGGCGGCCAGCCGCTCGGTGAGGCCCAGCCCGAGGCCGCTGTTGGCGCCGGTGATGACGACGAGGCGGTCGGTGAGGTCGGGCGGGGTGGAGTCGAGCGCGGTGCGGGGCATGGAGTCTCCGTGATCGGGATGCGTGGTGCGGACATCCCATCATTCGGAGCCGTGGCGGTGCTGGGAGTGCCGCCCCCAGAATGTGACCATGACCGCGACCGCCGCCTCGCCCGCCCGTGCTGCCCTCCCGGACGCCCGCCGCCTCGCCTGGGAGGCGCGCACCTCGACGACGCTCGCCGTGCTCGGCACCGCGTTTCTCGTCGCCTATTCCGTGCTCGTGCTGCTGCCCGAGCTCGACGGGGCGCTGCTGATCGTGACGGCCAGTGTGCTCATCGCGACCTGGGCCGTCTTCGCCGTCGACATGGTCGCGCGCGTCGTGCTAAGCGACCGGGGGCGTCGCGGGCACTTCCTGCTGACGCATCCGCTCGACGTGCTCGCGCTGTTCATGCCGCTCTTCCGCGCCCTGCGGGTCGTGACCCTGCTGCGGCACATCCCGCTGTTCGCGGGCGGCTCGGGAACCGCCGTGCGCAGCTCGGTCGGCGCGCACGCCGTGATCTACGCGGCGGTGTTCGTGTACGTGATCGCGCTCGCCACCCTGCAGGCCGAGCGCGGCGCCGAGGGCGCCACCATCACCACGTTCGGCGACGCCGTCTGGTGGTCGATCGTCACAATCACCACCGTCGGCTACGGCGACACCTACCCCGTCACCGACGTCGGACGCTTCCTCGCCGTTCTGCTCATGGGCGGCGGGCTGGTGATCGTCGGCACGACCTCGGCGATCGTCGTGTCGTACATCGGCGAACGTGTCGCGGCCGCACGGGTCGGCAGCGGCTCGGTCGGCAGCGGGTCGGTCGGTCACGCCACGGCGGGCGACGAGCCTCAGTCGCCGAGCAGCGCGTCCTCCGCGTCGTAGTCGAACCAGCCGTCGGCGCCGTACCGGTGCGCGAGCGCCGGGAACCGCTCGCGCCAGTCCCCGTCGCCGATCGCGGCGATCATGTCGTCGATGGCGGGGCCGATGGTCGAGCGGTGGCTGCCGATCGGCGCGTAGTCGAGCTCGCGCCGCGCGGCCTCCATGCTCATGACCACCGGCACCGGCACCGCCCACGGATGCTGGCCGACCGTGCTCTCCGGCCCACCCGCACCGCGCGGCAGCAGGTCGAACTCGGCCTCATGACCGAGGTGGGCGAACACCGCCTGCCCGATCTCGAGCGCCGTCGGGGCGGGGTCGTCGGCCGCGTTCAGAACGCGACGGCCCGGATGCTCGCCCGCCCGCCGCACGAGGTCGGCGATCACGGCCGTCGCCGTCGTGCCGAACCGGCTCTCGCCGCGGTCGGTCAGCGGCACTCGGCGCCGGCCGTCGAGCGCGCGCTTGATGAAGTACCACTCGCGCAGGGCCGGTGAGCCCGGGCCGTGGATCGCCCCCGGCCGCAGGATCGTGACGGGCAGCCCGTCGACGGCGAGCAGGGCGCGCTCGAGCGCGCCCTTCTGCGGCGAGTAGCCGTCGACGTCGGCATCGACGGTCGGGTGCTCCTCGGTGATCGGCACCGGAAACCGCGGGAAGTCGTCCTCACCCGTCGCCGCGTCCATCCACGTGCCGTTGGTGCCGAGGTACACCGAGGCGGTCGAGATGACGACGAGCGATCCGAGCTCGCCGACCAGCGACGCGTAGGGCTCGGCATCGGCCGGGGTGAAGGCGATGCAGTCGAGCACGAGGTCGTGGCCGCGGGCGAGCGTGCGGAGGGCATCCGGGTCGGCGCGGTCGAGGGTCGCCTCGGCGACGTGGCCGCGCAGATCGGCCGGCAGGGCGCGCCCACCGCGGTGGGCGACGGTGACGCTCGCGCCGGCCTGCAGCAGGTCGCGCGCGGCGGCGATGCCGATCTGGCCCGAGCCGCCGACGAGCAGGGCGTTCATGCGCATCGCCACACTCTAGGCGCTAGATTCGCGGTATCCCCGAGCGAGGAGCACGCATGGCCGCCGAGCCCACCCCCACCCCGAGCCCCGAGACGACGGCCGCCGAGCCCGCGACGCCCGCGGATCCCGTGAAGCCCGCCAAGCCCGCGACGCCCGTGAAGCGGCAGCCGCTCACCCGGCAGCAGACGCAGTCGAGCCTTCTCGCCGGTGCCGTCGCGCACACGATGTTCCAGGCCGGCTGGTTCGCGTTCGGCATGTCGCTGGCCGCCCTGGCGGCGACCGCGCTGTTCGGCAACGTGGTGAGCGCCTTCACCCGCTCGCTCGGCGGCGACGACCCGAACGCGCTGCTGCGGGCGCTCGACGGCGGCTCGGAGCTGCTGTTCTGGGTGGTCGTCTCGTTCCTCATCGGCAGCGTGATCCTCATCGCGCTCGCCGTGCTCGTCAGCGGGTGGATGCTCTCGGCCGCGGGCCTGCGCACCCCGTGGAAGGTGACCTGGGTCGCCATCGGCATCGCGGCGCTCGTCGACATCGCCTTCTTCTGGGTCTACGTCGGCCTCGCGAACCTGCTGACGGAGAGCCAGATCGCCGGCCCCGTGCTGCTCACCCCGGTCATCGCCCTCATCGGCGGCATCGTGGTCGGCTCGATCATCTGGTGGGTGATCGCCCGCACGCGGCGCGAGCGCGTCTAGCCCGCGAGCGCCTCGCCGAGCAGCGCGGTCAGTTCGGCCCGCATCTGCTCGCTCGTGATGCTGCGCTCGCCGTCGCCCGACTGCGGGCCGTAGTCGCCGAAGCTCGCGTGGTTGGCGCCCTCGATGGTCACGAACACGGCGTCGGCGGGCAGCAGCCCGGCGTTCTCCTCGATGATCGCGGGCGTCGAGAGCGCGTCGTTCTCGCCCGCGATGCTGAGCACGGGCAGCCCCGAGTCGGCGATGTCGCCGGCGCAGTAGCTGCCGAACAGCACGAGCCCCGCTGCGTCGGAGCCGGGCGTCATGAGGCACCCGCGCACGCCGCCCAGCGAGTGCCCGCCGACGAACCAGCGGTCGACCTCGGGCGCTGCCGTGGTGAAGTCGGCGAGGGTGCGGGTGTCGAAGAACGCCAGGTTGAGGGTCGGCTCGGTGATGAGCACGGTCGCACCGTGCTGCTCGACGACGCCGCTCAGCTGGTGCATGTACGCGTGCGCCTGCACCCGCGCGCCGGGAACGAACACGAGCCCGGTGCCCTCCGCGTCGCCCCCGCCCACGGTCGGCGTCATCAGGATGCCCTCCGGGAGGTACTCGACCGCGATCGCGTCGTTCGCCCACACGTCGATGACCGGCCCGCGCTCAGCCGGGTACGGGGTGCTCGCCCACATCACGAACCCGAGGACCACGAGGGCGAGAGCGCTCAGCGCACTCCAGCCGACGAGCCGCACGCGGCGTCGGAGGCGGGAGGGGCGACGGGAGGGGCGACGGGGGGCGGAGGCCGAATGCTCGCTGGTCATGCGGCATTATCTCGCCGCAACCTGGCACAATGGAGGCATCATGAACCTCATCGCCGTTGTCGTCTCGATGCTCCTCTTCCTGTCGTCGTTCGTGCTGTTCGCGTACGCGTACGCGGTGCCGGAGGGGTGGCAGGCGCTGACGTTCTTCATCGGCATCATGGCGGTCACCCTGTCGCTGGCGATCCCGTTCCACATCCTGGGGCACCGCGAGCGCAACTAGCGCGTCGCGCTGCACGCGCGAGCGGGTCGCGCGGCGACTCATGTGGCCGTCCGGCGTCGGTTCAGGCCGTGCGCAAGATGTTCGCCGTGAAGCGCTCGAGGCGCTGCTGCAGCCCCGCGCTGCGCCGGGCGATGACCTCGTCGCGCATGAGCGTCAGCTCGCTCGTCGTCGGCACCATGCGAATGATCGCCGGGCAGCCCAGGTCGTGGCAGATGTAGGTGCCGACCGAGTTGCCGTCGCGACCGGCCTCGCCGCCGCGCGGCGCGCTGAACATGACGACCTGGGTCGACGGCTGCGGCGTGTGGCACAGCGAGCACATGGCTCCGATGCCCGGTCGCAGGGCCGAGCTCGCGGCGCGCAGCAGGATTCCCACGGGCCGGTCGTCGACCCAGTGCACGATGTAGCCGCGCGGCGAGCCGGCCGGATCGCGCCAGCCCAGGTACTCGCGCTCGCTCCACAGGGTCTCGTGCAGGCCCGGCAGGGTCATCCGCTCGATCTCGGCCTCGCTGGCGTTGACCATGCTGGCCCGGATCTGGTCGGCGGTGAGCTCTCTCATCGCCTCTCAGGCTACGTCACACCGCCGGGCGCCCGCCGATAGGGTGGCGGTCATGCCCTCGCTCCCTCGGGCGCTCAAGCCCCTCGAAACCGGGCAGTACCGTCTGCTCGCCCTCGCGCTCGTGCTGTCGCTGTTCGGCACGGGCGTGTGGGTCGTCGCCGTGGTCTGGCAGGTGATCGAGCTCGGCGGCACGCCCGTCGACCTGTCGATCGTCGCCACGGCCGGCAGCATCGGGCTCGTGCTCGCCGTGCTGCTCGGCGGGGTCGCGGCCGACCGCATTCCGCAGAAGCGCATTCTGACCGCGGTCGAGACGATCAAGGCGGCCTCGGCCGTGACGATCGCCGTGCTCGCGCTGACGGAGACCATCGAGGTGTGGCACCTCGCCGTCATCTCGCTGCTGCTCGGCATCGCCGACGGCTTCTTCTACCCGGCGTACTCGGCGTGGCTGCCGGCGCTGCTGCCCGCCGACCAGCTGCTGGCCGCCAACGGCATCGAAGGCGTGCTGCGGCCGACGCTCATCAACGCCGCCGGACCCGCCGCCGCGAGCGCGGCGATCGCGGTGCTGTCACCCGGGCTCGGCTTCGCCATCGTCGGAGGCACGCAGGCGGTCGCCGCCGTGCTGCTCGGCACGATGCGGCTCACGCCCGTGCGCCGCGATGCCGACGCCGAGCCCACCCACCCGCTGAGGGCCGTGTGGGTCGACGTGCGCGACGGGGTGCGCTACATGGTGGGCACGCGCTGGCTGCTCGCCACCCTGCTCTACTCGGCCCTGCTCGTGCTCGTCATCATGGGGCCGATCGAGGTGCTGCTGCCGTTCGCGGTGCGCGACCAGACCGGGGGAGGGGCCGGCGCGTTCGCGCTCGCGCTCGCCGCCTTCGGCATCGGCGGGGCGCTCGGCTCGATCGTCGTCGCCTCGCTGCGGCTGCCGCGCCGCTACCTGACGCTCATGATCCTGGCCTGGGGCTTCGGGTGCGCGCCCCTCGTCGTCATCGGGCTCACCGATCAGCTGTGGGTGATGGTGGTCGCGCTGTTCGTGTGCGGCGTGCTGTTCTCGGGTGCCACCGTCGTGTGGGGCACTCTGCTGCAGCGCCGGGTGCCGCCCGCCATGCTGGGCCGCGTCTCGAGCCTCGACTTCTTCGTCTCGCTCGTGTTCATGCCGATCTCGATGGCGATCGCGGGGCCGGTCGGTGAGCTCATCGGCATTCCCGTGGCGTTCCTCGCCGCCGGGGTCATCCCGGTGGTGTTGGCGCTGCTGACCCTGCTGATCGCCCGGCTCGGCCCCGATGAGCTCGCGCACCCGCTCACCGACACCGCGGTCGTCGTCTCGACCGCGACCGGGCCGATCGTCACCGGGCCGGGCGCCGCGAGCGGTCTGCAGCGCCCGGCCGATGAGGAGCATCCGCCGATCTAGGCCTGCAGCTGGAACTGCGCCTCGATCGTGATGGTGACCTCGTCGCCGAGCAGGAAGCCGCCGGTCTCGAGCGCGGCGTTCCAGCTGACACCGAAGTCGTGCCGGTTGATGACGGTGGTGCCGCTCGCGGCCGCCTTCACGTTTCCGTACGGGTCGGTCGCGATGCCGCCGAACTCGCCCGTGATGGTGATGGGCTTGGTCACGCCGCGCAGGGTGAGGTCGCCGTCGAGCAGCAGGGCGTCGCCCTCGACCCGCAGGCCGGTCGACACGAAGGTCATGGTCGGGTGGTGCTCGATATCGAAGAAGTCGTTCGTGCGCAGGTGGTTGTCGCGGTCGGCGTTCTTGGTGTTGATCGAGGCCATGTCGACGGTCACCTCGACGCGCGAGTCGTGCGGGTTCTCGGCCGCCGTGACGGTGGCGTCGAAGCGCTCGAAGACGCCCTTGACCCTGCTGATGGCGAGGTGGCGCACGCTGAAACCGATCTCGGTGTGGGCGTGATCGACGGTCCAGGTTCCGGTGCGGTAGCCGGGGATCGTGTCGACAGTGAGGGTGGTCACCAGGGGGTTCTCCTTCGTCTCGATGGTGGGCGCGGTGGCCCCGGTCGATGCAGATGCATCGACACCTCCGAGTCAACGCGCGCACCCCGACGATCTATTCCATACCTGTCGGAATACGGCGGGCGCGGCCGTGGTGTTCGATAGAGCGGTGGATGCCGCGCTCGCCGACCGACTGCGCTCCGACCTGCTCGCGGCGCGGTACACGGTCGACCGGCTGCGGCAGCTCTGGGGCGACGAGGCCGACGCGGCTCTCGCGCGGGGCGACCGCGTGCCTGCGCAGCGCGCCCTGCACGGCTCGAGCGACCCGGCGGCGCTGCTCGCCCGACTGCTGCTGTTGGCGGAGCCCGCCGACGAAGCGACCCTCGCGCGCGTGCTGCCCACCCTCGGTTCGGCGGGCGCCCGATCGCTCGGCCTCGTCGACGGCGCTGGTCGCGCCACCCTCGACGTGCGCCCCGTCGCCGCGCTCGACGCGGCCGGACCGGTCGACTGGCTCATCGCCTCCGACCTGGGCGAGAGCGCCGTGGGCGGGCCGCTGCCCCCCGAGCACGTGCTGGGGGTCGGCGGGGCATCCGTCACGCTGAGCGGACTGATCCCCACGAGCCCGGTCGAGGCCGTGCTCGACCTCGGCACCGGCTGCGGCATCCAGGCTCTGCACGCGGCCCGGCACGCTCGTCGCGTCGTCGCCACCGACAGCTCGCCGCGCGCCCTCCAGCTCGCGGCGCTCACGCTCGCCCTCAACGGCGTCACGACCGTCGAGCTGCGCCAGGGCGACCTCTACGCCCCGGTGGCGGGCGAGCGCTTCGACCGCATCGTCTCGAACCCGCCGTTCGTCATCACGCCGCGGGTCGAGGGCGTGCCGATCTACGAGTACCGCGACGGAGGCCGCATCGGCGATGCGCTCGTCGAGGAGGTGATCCGCGGGGCGGCCGAGCACCTCGTACCCGGCGGCACCGCGCATCTGCTGGCCAACTGGGAGTACCGCGGCGACGGCTCCGCATCCGCCGCTCGCGAGAGACCGGCGGGCGACGGCCTCGCCCGCGTGCGGCGCTGGGCCGACGAGGCCGGTCTCGAGGCCTGGGTGATCGAGCGCGAGCGGCAGTCGCCGGCCGAGTACGCGGCGACCTGGATTCGCGACGGCGGCACCCGGGTCGGCACGCCCGCCTACGAGGAGCTCGCCGCGGCATGGCTCGACGACTTCGCCGCCCGCGGGGTCAGCGCCGTCGGCTTCGGATACGTGCTGCTGCGCCGCCCGCTCGACCCGATGCGGCCGCGGCTGCTGCGCACCGAGGTGCTCGGCTCACCGCTGGGTGCCGCGCCGACCGGTCTCGGCGACCAGCTGCTCGCCTGCCTGGCCGCGCACGACCGCATCGCTTCTCTCGATGACGAGCAGCTCGCCGGTCGGTGCCTCGCCGTGGCGCCCGACGTCACCGAGGAGCGCCACTACTGGCCGGGAGCCGAGGGGCCGACGGTCATCCGCCTGCGCCAGGGCGGCGGCCTGGCGCGCACGATCGAGGCGGACGCGGCGCTCGCCGGCCTCGTCGGTGCCTGCGACGGCGACCTCGCGGTCGGTGCGATCGCGAGCGCCCTCGCCGACCTGCTCGAGGTCGACGAGGGCGCTCTGCGCGGGCAGCTGCTGCCGCAGGTGCGCGAGCTCGTGCTGTGCGGTCTGCTCCTGCCGGTGGACTAGCCCTGCGACGGCGTCGCGCGGCGCAGGATGAGCCAGGCGGCGAGTGCGCAGACGGCCGTCAGGATGAGGCTCCACGCCGCGGTGCCGAGCACACCGGCCCACACGAAGAACTCGCCGACCTGCGGCCACGCATCGAGCAGGGTCACGAGGGCCGCGCCGCCGATGAACACGAACACCAGGCCGGCCCAGAACACGTACATGCCGAGCGCCCGCCAGCGCACGTAGACGCTCGCCGTCGCCGCCCCGATGCCGAAGAACAGCAGCATGAGCAGCAGCCCGAGCCCGAAGGCCTCCGGCCACTCCGACTGCCAGACGGCGTCGGCGCTGAAGAACCGCAGGCCGATGCCCCAGCCGCCCGTCGACTCCTCCAGCCAGGCCAGGGTGGCGAGCAGAGCCGCGTAGCCGACCGAGAGCATCACGGCGAACACGCCGAAGCCGAGCAGGAAGTCGCGTCGGGTCGAGCCGTAGCCGAGAGCGAGCGGGAAGGCCTGGTTGATGCTCTGAACGGCGACGACCAGCATGTAGACGAACAGGAAGAACGCGCCGCCGTTGACGCCCTCGGCCATCTCGCCCTCGGCGGAGATGTTCGCTCGCACGATGCCCCAGATGGCGAGGTTCATCAGCAGGATGATGCCGAGAATGAGCAGCGGCGTGTAGATCGCCGTCCACGGGTTGGCCAGCAGCAGGCGCACGCTCGTGCCGACACGGGTCGCGAGCGGGCGCGGCGCAAGGGGCAGCGGCGCCTCGACGGCGGGCTCCGACGCGGGCGTGTTCGCGGGCGTGCTCGCAGGGGTGGTGGCGATCATCGAGTGACCTCCTCGTGCTCGGTGGGGGTGCCCCCGGTCTGACGGATGATGAGCTGCTGCAGCGAGACCGGGCCGACCTCGAGGCCGGCGGCCCGCGCCGACGCGGTGACCTGCTCGGTGATGCCGGCGACGGTCGCGCTGACGAATCCACCCAGGCGCTCGCGGTGGATCACGTCGAGGCCCGCGACTGCCCGCTCGACGGCCTCGGCCGGGCCGGCGATGGTGGCGGCGTGGGCGCGGAGGGCATCCACCGGAGAATCGATGAGGATGCGGCCGTTGTCGATCACGAGGGCGTGCTCGAGCAGGTCGGCGACCTCGTCGATGAGGTGCGTCGAGAGGATGATCGTGCGCGGGTGCGCGGCGTAGTCGGCGAGCAGCCGGTCGTAGAACGCCTGGCGGGCGATCGCGTCGAGGCCCAGGTAGGGCTCGTCGAAGATCGTGATCGGCGCCCGCGAGGCGAGGCCGACGATGATGCCGACGCTCGACAGCTGCCCGCGCGAGAGCTTCTTGATGCGGCGGTCGACGGGCAGCCGCAGCTCGGCGGCGAGCTCGCGAGCGAAGTCGGCGTCCCAGTTCGGGAAGAAGCCGGGCGCCGCGGCGAAGACGTGCTTCGGCTTGAAGTCGTCGGGGTAGCGCTGGCTCTCTTTGATGAAGCAGGTGTGCTGCAGCACGCGCGGGTTCTCGACCGGGCTCTCGCCGGCGATCGTGATCGAGCCGTGCGTCGCGAACTCCTGGCCGGTGAGCAGGTGCATGAGGGTGGTCTTGCCGGCCCCGTTGCGACCCAGCAGGCCGGTGATGGTGTTGCGCGCGAGCTGGAAGTCGACGCCGTCGACGGCGGTGATGCCGCGATAGCGCTTCGTGAGGCCGCGCGCCTCGACGATGGTGGTCATGAGGCGGATTCCTTCCGGATGAGATCGATGAGGTCGGCGGCGCCGAGCCCGAGGGCGGCGCCCTCGCGCAGCAGCGGCTGCACGTACTCGGTGGTGAAGCGTGCCCGGCGCTCGCTGATCAGACGGTCGCGGGCACCGTCGGCGACGAACATGCCGATGCCGCGGCGCTTGTAGAGCACCCCGGCGTCGACGAGCAGGGTGATGCCCTTGAGCGCCGTGGCCGGGTTGATGCGATGGAACGCCGCGAACTCGTTGATCGACGGAACCTGCGCGCCCTCGGGGAGCGAGCCATCGATGATCTGCCGTTCGACGAGCTCGGCGATCTGGAGGAAGATCGGTCGACCGTCGTCCACGCGACCCTCCCTTCTGTGTTGGTTAGTTAGTCAAGTAACTAACCAGATAAGGAGGCGCGCGTCAAGCCCTACCGCGACCGAGCCCTCCAGCGCGGCACCGTGAGCACGATCGCCGCGGCGCTGAGCGCGACGCCGGTGAGCCCGAAGACGAGGCTCGCCGGGCTCTGCACCCCGCCGGCGGGGAAGGGCAGCTCGTCGGGCAGGGAGTTGCCGACCGAGAAGTACGGCCCCCACGCGGCCACGACGATCACGCTGCCGGCGAGGCAGGCCAGGGCGAGCATCCGCCGCGGTGTCAGGATGCGGTCGCCCGCGACCGACGGGAGGAGGGCGAGTATCGCGACACCGAGCACGATGGCGAGCGACAGCACGATCCAGATCGTGAGGCCGACCTGGAACGTCAGTCGCGACGCGGTGCTCCACACCGCGTAGACCTCATCGAGGGTCAGCTGCCCCTGCGCGATCGCAAGCGGCTGCTCGACCGCCATCGACCAGGCGCCGAGCGCGATGAGGCCCAGAAGGGCCGCCGCTGCACCGAGGCCGATCAGCCGCCGTCGTCCGGGCGCCTCGGGGCCGGGGCGCGCGGTAGGGCTGCTGCCCGGTTCACCGACGACGGTGCCGTCGACGAGGATGATGCGCGGGCGCGCGGCGGCTGGGTCGTCACTCGTCGCCGCACCGGCGCCCTCGGGCACGGCCATGCCGTCGAGTTCGGCCATAAGCTCGCCCGAGACCGCGCCCTTGACACCGCGAACGACCGCGAGGGCGTTGAGCACGCCGCCCGCGACGACGAGCGCGAGCGCCAGCCAGAGGAAGGCGACCGCCTCGTCCCGTCCGCCCGCAGCGAACCAGCCGACCGCCGAGACGGGCGCCAGCATCAGAGACGTGAGCCCCCACCGGAACAGCTCTCCGCTGCGTCGCATCGCAACCCCCTCGCCTCGCGTGTCGTGCTGCCGCCACCCTAGTGCGCGCGCCGTAGTCTCGCCGGGTGCGTGACTACGGCGACGATGTGCTCCGCGGCGACTGGCGGTCGGTGGGTCGCCGGGTCGTGCCCGAGGTGCCCGCCGAGCCCGGGGTCGTCGTCGAGCTTCCGCACGACGGCGGCCCCAGTGCCGGCTGGGTCGGCGCCGTCGTGCTCGTGGATGCGGGAAACGTGCACCTCGAAGACCGCTACGGTCGCGTGCGCGCGTTCCCGCTCGGGGCCGGGTTCCTCGTCGACGGAGAGCCCGTGCGGCTCGTCGCGCCGACGCCCGCGCGCGCCGCATCCGGTGCCGCCCCCGCCGCCCGTGCCCGCACGGCGAGCGGCTCGTTCGCCGTCGAGGGCGCGCGGGCCCGCGTCGCGCGGGCCAGCCGCATCTGGGTCGAGGGGCGGCACGACGCCGAGCTCGTCGAGCAGGTCTGGGGCGACGACCTGCGGGTCGAGGGGGTGGTCGTCGAGCAGCTCGACGGCGCCGACCACCTCGCCGAGCTGCTCGCCGACTTCGCGCCCACGGAAGGGCGCCGGGTCGGGGTGCTGCTCGACCACTGGGTGCCGGGTTCGAAAGAGTCGCGGCTGGCCGAGCAGGCGCTCGCGCGGGTCGATGCGCGGCACGTGCTCGTGATCGGTCATCCGTTCATCGACATCTGGCAGGCGGTGCGGCCGGAGGCTCTCGGCATCGGGGCCTGGCCGGAGGTGCCGCGCGGTCAGGATTGGAAGACCGGCACCTGCCGCGCCCTCGGCTGGCCGCACGCGACTGCCGCCGACCTTGCGGCGGCCTGGCGGCGCGTGCGCGGCGCGGTGCGCGGCTACGCCGACCTCGACCCCGCGCTGCTCGGGCGGGTGGAGGAGCTCATCGACTTCGTGACCGGCGAGTAGCCGGCTGCCAGCTCGTCTCACCCTTTGCGACAGTTCACACGATTGTGAGCGTGTGAGGTGTCGGTTTCGGTGTGAGAGGGGCGGCGCGAGCGCGCGGGCGGCACGGCGCAGGAATGACGAGAGCCGCCCCACTCCATTGAGGGGCGGCTCTCGTGGTCTCGCGCGGGTCACCCCGCGGCGAGCGCGCTCAGGCGATGACGCTTAGAGCGGGCGGATGTTCTCGGCCTGCAGACCCTTGGGGCCCTGGGCGACGTCGAACTCGACCTTCTGGTTCTCGTCGAGCGAGCGGTAGCCGCTCGACTGGATGGCCGAGAAGTGCGCGAACACGTCGGCGCTTCCGTCATCGGGGGTGATGAAGCCGAAGCCCTTCTCGGCGTTGAACCACTTGACAGTGCCTGTCGTCATTTCTGACTCCTTGTTACTCACGGAGTTTCGACTGTCGAAACCACCAGTCGAACCACTCGTGAATCCTGCTCTATACGAGAGCACGTACTGCTTGCACGGCACGTCGGACCGCCGAGGCGTATCAACTTCGGTTCTGAGAGTAGTGCACGGGGGGCCCGCGGGGGGCATCCTTCACCGAGTTGTTACACGCGTTCTCCACAGGCTGCACCGAACCTGGCCACGTACCGTGTCGTCACCGACCCCTGGAGATGGACCGATGAGCTTCTTCGACCGACTGTTCGGCGCCCCCACGCCCGAGCCCGACGCGCGCCGCACCCCCGCAGTGCGCTCCGACGATGAGCGCGCCGTCGAGCGCTACCGGTACCTGCTGCAGACGGCACCGCCCGAGACGATCGAGCAGGTGCATGCCGAGGCGTTCGCGAAGCTGACGCCCGAGCAGCGCCGCCTCGTCTACGACGAGCTGGCCCGCACGGCACCGGCCGGCGAGGCTCCGGCCGACGACCAGCCCGCCACCCTCGCGCGCGCCGCCACCCGGTCGGAGCTGCGCCAGCCCGGCACCATGGAGCGGTCGCTCGGCGGCCCCTCGTTCGGCCAGATGGTCGGCGCCTCGCTGCTGGGAACGGTCGCCGGATACGTCATCGGCTCGGCGCTCGCGAGCGCCTTCCTGCCCCCCATGGATGCGGGGCTGACCGATGCCGCAGGAGCCGACGCCGCGAATGCCGACCCCGGCGCGGATGCCGGCGGTGCCGACGCGGGCGCGGACGCCGGCGGGTTCGACGCCGGCGGGTTCGACGCCGGCGGGTTCGACGCGGGCGGCTTCGGCGACTTCGGCGACTTCGGGTTCTGATCGTGCCGCGCCCGAAGCGCATCGAGCCGGGCCCCGGCCAGGAGTCGGTCTGGGACTACCCGCGCCCGCCGCGGGTCGAGCCCGTGCACGCGCGCGTGACGATCAGGCTCGGCGGCCAGCTGATCGCCGACACGACGCGCGCGCTGCGCGTGCTCGAGACCAGCCACCCGCCCGCCTACTACCTGCCGCCCGACGACTTCGTCGCGGGCGCGCTCGAGCCCGGGGCCGGCTCGTCGTACTGCGAGTTCAAGGGCCGGGCCGCCTACTACGACATCGTCGGCGGCGGTCAGCGCGCGGAGCGGGCGGGATGGTACTACCCGAGCCCGAGCCGCGGTTTCGAGAGCATCGCGGGCTACGTCTCGGTCTACCCCGGCCGCATGGACCGCTGCACGGTCGACGGCGAGACCGTCGTGCCGCAGGAGGGCGGCTTCTACGGCGGGTGGATCACCGCCAATATCGTCGGACCGTTCAAGGGGGCGCCCGGCACCGGGCGCTGGTAGGCGCGGGGTCTCGCGGGCCCGCGCCCGCATCCTGATCGCCTCTTTCGGCGACCCGAACAGCGCGCGGCCCGCGGGTTCGCCATCATGGGCGGGTGACCGACCGTGCGCCGACCCCCGCCGAGATCCGTCGCTGGCGACGCTACCTCGCCGACGAGCGGGCCGAGGCCGCCGTCTACCGCGATCTCGCCGCGAAGCGCGACGGCGAGGAGCGTGCCATCCTGCTCGCGCTCGCCGAGGCGGAGGCCCGGCATGAGGCCCACTGGGTGGCTCTGCTCGGCGAGCACGCCCACGGGGTGCCCGCCGTCTCGCTGCGCACGCGACTGCTCGCGCCCCTCGCGCGGCGCTTCGGCAGCGTCTTCGTGCTCGCCCTCGCTCAGCGTGCCGAGAGCCGCTCGCCGTACGCGGCGGATGCCCACGCAACGCCCGCGATGGCCGCCGACGAGCGCATCCACGGCGAGGTCGTCCGCGGCCTCGCGGCCCGCGGCCGTCAGCGGCTCTCGGGCACCTTCCGCGCGGCCGTCTTCGGAGCCAACGACGGCCTGGTCAGCAACCTCGCCCTCGTCATGGGAATCGGGGCGGCGGGCCTGGGGCCCGGAACCGTGCTGCTCACCGGGTTGGCCGGACTCCTGGCCGGAGCCCTGTCGATGGGTGCGGGGGAGTACGTCTCGGTGCGCTCGCAGCGCGAACTGCTCGACGCCTCCACCCCCGACCCCGAGGCGCACACGGCCCTGCCGCACCTCGACGTCGACGCCAACGAGCTGGCGCTCGTCTACCGCGCCCGGGGGATGAGCGAGGAGGACGCGGTCGCGCACGCGCGCAGCATCCTCGCCGACTACGACCCCGTGGCCGCTGCGGCCCGCGCGGCAGAGGCTGGGGCCGAGCAGCACGAGGCGATCGGCTCCGCCTGGGGCGCGGCGTTGTCGAGCTTCGCGTTCTTCGCCTCGGGGGCGATCATTCCGGTGGTGCCGTATCTGCTGGGTGCCGAGGGGCTCACGGCCGTGGTCGCGGCGGCGGTGCTCGTTGGTATCGCTCTGCTCATCACGGGTGCGATCGTGGGCGTGCTGTCGGGGGCCTCGCCGCTGAAGCGGGCGCTGCGGCAGCTGGCCATCGGCTACGGCGCCGCCGCCGCGACCTACCTGCTCGGTCTGGCCTTCGGCACCACCATCGCCTGATCGTTCGGAGTCGAACAGGTTATTCATAGGTTCGACGGTGATACTGGAGTGTTGGCTAAGACGCTGACAGGAGCACTCGCCGCCGGCGCGTGAGACCGCCGGAATCGGCGCGGGTGCTCTGAGATCCCGCTTCCGGTGCTCTGTTCGAGTGCCGCGGGGTCGCCCGCGCAACGACGTGCACTCACCGTGTCCACGGCCTGACGGCCGCCACCAGGAAGTGTTGTTCTTCATGCTCCATCTGATCCATCCGGCGCTGTCGCGCGCCGCTGCACTCGAGCCCCGCCGCCTCCGCCACGACGCTCTCGTGGCCGCTGCCGTGGCTGTCGCCCTCGCCCTCGCCGTCAACGGCACCGTCTCGGCGACCCTCGCCACCGCGGCCGAGAACGCCGCCGCCCAGCCGCAGGCGCAGCAGTTCGCTGCCGCGAGCGTGGCGGTGCCGCCGACGGTTCGCGACGACTTCACCGTCGACGTGCGGCCGCCCCTGGTCTACCCGGTGGGCGCGGGCGCGCCGATCGGCAGCTCGTTCGGACTCCGCCCCTCGACCTGTGCCGGCTGCCCGTCGGTGCACAAGGGCGTCGACTGGACGCCCGGCTACGGGGCCCCCGTGGTCGCGATGGCCGACGGTGTCGTCTCGCTCATCGGCAACCCGGGCAGCGCCCTGGGCACGCACCTCGAGATCAGCCACGTGATCGACGGGCGCTCGGTGACGAGCGTGTACGCCCACCTCGTCGCCGGCTCCATTCCCTGGGCCCTCGGCGACCGGGTTCGCGTCGGTGATCTGGTCGGCAACGTTGGCACCACCGGCGTGACCGTCGGGGCGCACCTGCACTTCGAGCTGCGGGTCGACGGGGTCACAATCGACCCCGTCCCGTGGCTGCGCGCCAACGGCGCCCAGTAGCCACCCGCTAGCATCGACCCGTGTCGTCGTCGTCGACGGGGATCGCCCCCACCGTCTCCATCGTGATCCCTGCCTACAACGAGGAGGCGACCATCCGCGCCTGCGTGACCGCGGCGCTCGCGCAGACGGTGCCCGCGCACGAAGTGATCGTCGTCGACAATCGTTCGACCGACCGCACCGCGGCGATCGTCGCCGAGCTGCAGGCCGCGAACCCCGATGCCCCACTCCGCGTGATCCCGCAGTTCGCCGAGCAGGGGCTCGTGCCGACCCGCAACCTCGGTCTCGACAGCGCCACCGGTGATGTCATCGGGCGCATCGATGCCGACTCCGTTCTGGAGCCGACGTGGGTCGAGGAGGTGCAGAAGGCCTTCCTCGACCCGGCGGTGGCGGCCGCAACCGGCCCGGTGCTGTACTACGACATGCCGCTGCGCCGGTTCGGCCTGCGCGCCGACGACACGCTGCGCCGCGCGATGCTGCGGCTCGCCCGGGAGTACCACTTCGTGTTCGGCAGCAACATGGCGCTGCGGGCCACCGCCTGGCAGGCGATCCGCGGCGAGGTCTGCCGCGACGAGGAGGACCTCTTCCACGAGGACATCGACATCTCGGTGCACCTCTACGACGCCGGGCTGAAGGCCGTGTACGTGCCGACCATGGTCGCAGGCATGTCCGCGCGGCGCGTCGACGACAGCCCGCGCGACTACGTCTCGTACGTGGGCCGCTTCGACCGCACCTACACGCACCACGATGTGCGCAACCGCGCCCTGCGTGCACCGGCCTGGGTGTTCCTCGCGGTCTACCCGATCGCGAAGGGCATCCGCTGGGGGCAGAACGAGTTGGTCGCCCGGCTGTCGGGCTCCTCGGCCGTCAGCCCGGAGTAGCCGCTCGCCTCCTCGGCCGCGCCGAGCGGGGCGGTGCCGTTCGAGGCGGGGCGGCTGTTCTCAGCGCCGGGGCTCGCCCTTCGGCATCCACTCGGCGGCCAGCACCGCCGCCTGCGTGCGCCGCTGCATGCCGAGCTTCGAGAGGATCCCGCTGACGTAGTTCTTCACCGTCTTCTCGGCGAGGAACAGCCGGCCGCCGATCTCGCGGTTCGAGAGGCCCTCGGCGATCAGGGCGAGGATCTCCGTCTCGCGGGGCGTCAGAGCGTCGAGCGGAGACTGCGCGGGCGTCGACGACAGGCGCGCCATCACGCCCTCGGTGAGCGCGGGGTCGAGCAGCGTCTCGCCCGCCGACACGCGGCGGATCGCTTCGATGAGGCCCGTCGCACGGACCTCCTTGAGCAGGTAGCCGTTCGCGCCCGCCAGCACCGCCGCGAGCACCGCCTCGTCATCGTCGTAGGAGGTGAGGATGAGGCAGCCGAGCTCCGGCCGCTCCGACTTCACGTCGCGGCAGACGTCGATGCCGCTGCCGTCGGGCAGGCGCCCGTCGAGCACCGCGACCGTCGCGCCCGAACCGAGGATCGCCTCGGCCGTTCCCGCCGCCACGCCCGCTTCGCCGACGACCGTGATGTCCGCCTCCTGCTCGAGCAGGTCAGCGATGCCGCGACGCACGATCTCGTGGTCGTCGAGCAGGAAAACGCGAACGGGGGCAGTCATCGTGCCTCCCAGGGTACGCTCCAGCGCACCAGAGTGCCGTGCGGCTCGACCGGTTCGATCGCGAACTCGCCGCCGCGCTCGCGGGCCCGTGCCGCCAGGTTCGCCAGGCCGCTGCGCCGCTCCGTCGCTGGCATGCCCACGCCGTCGTCCCGCACGGTCACGACCACGCTCGTGCCGCGCACCGCCACCCCCACCTCGACGAGGGTCGCGCTCGCGTGCCGCACCGTGTTCGACAACGCCTCGCGGGTGACGGCGGCGACCTCGTCACCGAGACCGAGGTCGACGAGGGTGTCGACGGGGCCCGCGAACTCCAGCCGCGAGTCGAGGTGCTCGCCCTCGAGGGTCTCGCGCACGAGGGTGTTGATGCGGGCGCGCAGGCTGTAGCTGGCCGCGCTCGGCGGCGCCGACAGGCGGTAGATGGCCTGGCGGATCTGCCGGATCGTCGAGTCGATCGCGTCGACCTGGGCGGCGATGCGCCCGCCGGTCGGCGTCGCCGGATCGCCGACGACGCTCTGCAGCGAGAGTCCCACGGCGAACAGGCTCTGGATCACGTGGTCGTGCAGGTCGCGCGCGATGCGGTCGCGCTCGTCCGCGAGCGCGATGCGCTGCTGGTCGATACGAGCGCGGGCGAGCTCGCGCGCGATGGACACGGAGCGGGTGAAGCGGTCGATCGGCTCGAGCTCCGCATCCGCCGCCGGATGCCCGCTCGCGGCCCGCCGGACGACCAGCTGCCCGTCCGCCGTCTCCTCGATCTCCGCCGCCGGGTCGTCCGTCAGCGCGCGCACCGTCGCGGTGATGGTCGTGAGATCGTCGGGGTCGAGCTCTCCGGCGAGGAGGCGCTGGGTGAGGTGCTCGGAGGCGGCGAGCCAGCGGCGGTCATCCTGCGACTGCTCGTAGAGGCGCGAGTTCGCGATCGCCGTGCCCGCCATCGCCGCGAGTGCCGCGATGATCGCCTCGTCGATGTCGTCGAACGGCCCCCCCGAGTGCTCCGTGAGGTAGAGGTTGCCGTAGACCGTGCCCCCGACGTGGATGGGGACACCCAGGAACGAGTCCATCGCCGGGTGGTGCGCGGGGAAGCCGACCGAGCGCGGGTCGGCGGCCAGGTGCTCGAGGCGGATGCTGCGGCCCTCGACGATCACCGCGCCCAGGATGCCCCGGCCGGAGGGCAGCTCGCCCATGCGCGCGACCTCGGCCTGATCGAGGCCCGAGTGCAGGAAGCGCTCAAGCCGTCCGTCGGCGCCGATCACGCCCAGCGCGCCGTAGCGTGCGCCCACGAGCTCGCGCGCGACGCTCACGATCGTCTGCAGGCGCGGGGTCAGAGCGAGGCTCTCGGTGACCGTCTCGGCGGCGGCGATGAGCAGCCCCACGCGCCGATAGCCCTCGGCGAGGCCGTCGGCCCGCTCCATGATCCGCTCGACGAGCGCACCGAGCGTGTCGGCGGAGGTGCTCACGGTGCGCCGTCGGGGTGGTCCAGGGGGCTCGCGGTGCGGCGGGCGCCGCCGAGCGGCAGCGGGGTGGGGTCGGTCGCCAGCGGGTCCTTGACGAGGGTGGGCCGCAGCTCGACGGGTGCGATCGCCTCGTTGCGCCGCTTCGCCTGACGCGAGCGGTAGACGAGGTTCAGCACCTCGACGATGATCGCGAAGGCGATCGGACCGTAGATGAGCGCCTTGTCGATGTGCACGTCGAAGCCCTCGGCGATGAGCGTCGTGCCGATCAGCACGAGGAAGGCCAGCGCGAGCATCTTGACGGTGGGGTGGCGGTTGACGAAGTCGCTGATGGCCTTCGCGGTGAACAGCATGAGGGTGATCGCGATGACGACGGCGGCGATCATGATCCACAGCTCGTCGACCATGCCGACCGCGGTGATCACCGAGTCGAGGGAGAACACGATGTCGATGAGCAGGATCTGCACGATGACGCCGGCGAAGGTGACGGTCTTCGTCGACGGACGGTCGTGGGCCTCGGCGCCCTCGAGCTTCTCGTGGATCTCGACCACGGCCTTGTAGACGAGGAAGAGGCCGCCGAGGATCAGGATCAGGTCGCGCCCCGAGAAGCCCATGCCGAAGAGCTCGAAGATGTCGGCCGTGAGGCTGATGATCCAACTCGCGGCGAACAGCAGCAGGATGCGCATGATCATCGCGAGCGAGAGGCCGACGATGCGCGCCCGGTTCTGCTGCTCGGGAGGAAGCTTGCCCGCCAGGATCGAGATGAAGATCACGTTGTCGATGCCGAGGATGATCTCGAGCACGAGCAGCGTGGCGAACGCGATCAGCAGTTCGGGGGAGAAGGCGAGTTCCATGCCCGAATCCTAGGGCGCGACGGCGTACACTGGGCGGCGTACACGGGAGCCCGGTGAACCGGGCTGAGAGGAAGCGCACTCACGCTTCGACCGTCGAACCTGATCCGGGTCATGCCGGCGCAGGGAGGACATCTCGCACCCGTGCCGACCGTTTCGCGGGCGCGACAGGCGTGCCCGCGTCGACCGAAAGGCACGCTCCATGACTACTGCTGCACCCACCGGTCCCGCCTCCGCCGCTCTCGCCCGGCCATCCCTGAGCTGGCGCGTCGTCGACATCATCGTCGCGAGCGTGCTCGGCGTCGCGGGCGGACTCGTCTTCTGGCTGTGGAACCTCGTCTACTCGCCGCTCACCGCCCCCCTCGAGGCGGCGCTGCCCGGCCTGCAGGCTCTCGTCTACGCCGTCTGGCTGTTTCCCGCCGTTCTGGTCGGCTTGGTGATCCGCAAGCCGGGCGCGGCGCTCTACGGCGAGCTCGTCGCCGCCTCGGTCTCCGCTCTCCTGGGCGGTGTCTGGGGCTGGACGGCGATCGCGTGGGGTGCCGCGCAAGGCCTCGGCGCGGAGCTCGTCTTCGCGCTGCTGCTCTACCGTGCCTGGGGCCTCGCCCCGGCCGTGCTCGCCGGCATCGGCTCGGCCGTGGGCCTCGTGATCATGGACCTCACGTTCTACTACGCCGGGGCCCGCCCCGAGTTCATGGCCGTCTACGCGGTGAGCGCCGCACTCTCCGGCGCGGTCATCGCCGGTCTCGGCAGCTGGCTGCTCGTGCGCGGGCTCGCCCGCACCGGCGCCCTCAGCCGTTTCGCCGCGGGGCGCGAGGGGGCGCGGCGGGCGGAGGCGCTGCGAGCGGAGACGCAGCCGGCGGAGTCCGCCTCCGCGTGAGCGCCGTGACGGTGTCGACGCGGGGCGCCGCGCTCGTCGCGGCTGGCTGGGGCTGGACCCCCGCCGGCCGCGACGCTCCCGCGGTCGACCAGGTCGATCTCCGCATCGGGCCCGGCGAGCGCGTGCTGCTGCTCGGCGCCTCGGGCAGCGGCAAGTCGACCCTGCTGCAGGGCTGGGCCGGTGTGCTCGGCGGTGCGGACGAGGGCCTCGTCACCGGTGTGCTGCGCGTCGACGACGCGGCGCCCGACGAGCGGCGCGGACGCGTCGGCTTGCTGCTGCAGGACCCGGATGCGCAGCTCGTGCACGCCCGGGTGCGCGACGACGTCGGCTTCGGGCCGGAGAACCTGGGGGTGCCGGCTGCGCGCATCGATGAGCGCGTCGACACCGCCCTCGCGGCCGTCGGGCTCGGGCCGGCCGGCGCTGTCGGCCCTGATGCCGACGGTGGTCGCCTCTCGGGCGGGCAGCGCCAGCGCCTCGCACTCGCCGGGCTGCTCGCTCTCGAGCCCGCCGCGCTGCTGCTCGACGAGCCGACCGCGCAGCTCGACCCGGCCGGGGCCGCGCAGGTCGTCGCCGCCGTCGCCGAGCTCGTGCGCGAGCGGGCCCTGACCCTCGTCGTCGTCGAGCACCGCGTCGACCTCTGGCTGCCGCACGTCGACCGCGTCGTGGTGCTCGACCGCGGCCGGGTCGTCGCCGACGGCCCGGCCGGCGTGGTGCTCGGGCAGCGCGGCGCCGAGCTGGCGCGGTCGGGCGTGTGGATTCCGGGGCGGGAGGCGGAGCATCCGTCGCCCCGTGCGGCGACGATCGCGCCCGATGCGCCCGTGCTGCTGCGGGCGCGCGGGCTCGACGGCCGGCCGGCCGGGGGAGACCCGCTCGGGCACGCGCTCGACCTCGACCTGCGCGCCGGCGAGGTCGTGGCGCTCACCGGGCCGAACGGGGCCGGCAAGAGCACCCTGCTGATGACCCTCGCGGGGCTGCTGCCGCCCGCGGCCGGTGCCCTGGAGGCGCTCGACCACGGTGCCCCCGCCGACTGGAGCTCGCGCGCGCTCGCCGCGCGGTTCGGAGTCGTGTTCCAGAACCCCGAGCACCAGTTCGTGGCGCCCACGGTGCGCGACGAGCTCGCCGTCGGCGCACCCCAGCATTCCGATGCGTCGCGCATGGCCGCCCGCGTCGATGCGCTGCTCGATCGCCTCGGGCTGCGCGGTCTCGCCCCGGTCAGCCCGTACGCGCTCAGCGGGGGCGAGCAGCGCCGGCTCTCGGTCGCCACCGCGCTCGCCGCGGACCCGCCCGTGCTGCTGCTCGACGAGCCCACCTTCGGGCAGGACTCCCGCACCTGGGCCGCGCTCGTCGCGCTCATCGCCGAGCACCGCGACGCGGGCGGCGCCGTCGTCATGGCGACCCACGACCGCGCCCTCATCGCCGCGCTCGGCGCCCGCGAGATCGCCGTGCCCGCACTCGACCGCCGCGCCGTACGCGCTCCCGCCCCCAGCGCGGCAACCGCACGCCCGCCGCTCGGCGAACGGCTCAACCCGGTCGCCGCGATCGCGGCCAGCCTGCTGCCGGCCCTGCTGCTCGTCACGACGATCGACGTCACCTCGGCCGCGGTCGCGCTCGGCCTGCAGCTGCTGCTGATCCCGGCCCTGGGCATCCCGCTCGGCCGGGTGCTGCGCCGCGCGGTGCCCGTGCTCGTCGCCGCCCCCTTCGCCGCCCTCACGATCGCGCTGTACGGCCGAGAGAGCGGTCGCGTCTACGCCGAGTTCCTGCTCGTGCGCATCAGCGACGGATCGCTCGAGCTGGCCCTCGCCACCCTCCTGCGCATCCTCGCCATCGCCCTGCCCGCGATCGCCCTGTTCACCCGTCCCGATCCGACGCGGCTGGGGGATGCCCTCGGCCAGAACCTCCGCCTGCCCAGCCGCTTCGTGCTCGGGTCGGTGGCCGCGCTGCGCCTCATGACCGTGCTCGGCGATGATGCCCGCACCGTCGAGCGGGCGCAGCGCGCGCGCGGCCTCGGCGACCGCTCGCGCCTGCGCCGCCTCGGCGGGCAGGTGTTCGGGCTGCTGGTGCTGGCGATCCGCCGCGGCTCGGCCCTCGCCGTCGGCATGGAGGCGCGCGGCTTCGGCGCCCCGGGGCCGCGCACCTGGTGGAGGCCGTCGCCGTGGCGGGCATCCGACGCCGCGGTCGTCGTCATCGCGGTCGCCGTCGCTGCCCTCGGGGTCGCCGCGGCCGTCCTGACCGGGAGCTTCACCAGTGCGCTCGGCTGACGCTCGCATCACGCTCATCGACGGCCGCTCCGGCTCGGGCAAGACCACCTACGCCACTGCGCTGGCCCGCCGCACCGGGGCGCAGCTGCTGAGCCTGGACGACGTCTATCCCGGTTGGGACGGCCTCGAGGCGGCCGAGGCCCATGTGCTCGAGCACGTGCTCCGCGCGCTCGCCGCGGGCCGCCCCCCGCGCTGGCGCTCCTGGAACTGGGTCGACGCCCGCCCCGGCGCCTGGCACGACCTCGACCCGCACCGAGCACTGATCATCGAGGGATGCGGAGCCATCAGCTCTGCCGCCCGGGCGCTCGCCGACCACGCGATCTGGGTCGAGCTGGCTGACGACGTCGAGCGCCGCCGCCGCGCGATCGCGCGCGACGGCGAGGCCTTCGCGCGCCAGTGGGAGCGCTGGGCGCGGCAGGAGGAGTGGCATGCCCTGCGGCACGACCCGCGCGGCACCGCCGACGAGGTCGTCACGCCGGGGTGACGCTGCCGGCCTCTCGGAGCGTCAGCCCGTCCAGCGGCCGAGCACGGTGAACGGGTCGGCGAAGCGCCAGGCGACCCCGGGCTCGGTGATCGCGCCCGTCGATTCGAGGCGCACGACGATCTCGGTGCCGTTGCTCGCGGTGCCGTTGCCCGCAGTGCTGCCGCCCGCGGTTCCGCTTCCATCGCCCGCGCCCGGGAGGGTCGCGACGAGGCGCCCCGCGTCGGCGCCCCGCACGATGGTGGACCGCACCGCGGGCTCGACCCGTAGCTCGAGCGTGTCGAGCGCCGTCGAGCTGACGACGATCGACTCGAGCGCGATGAGCTCGGTCTCCTGCCCCCAGTCCGAGCGCGCCACCGCGACCACCTGACCGGCCGCGACGACCTCGACCGGCCGGATGGCCGTGCGCAGCCCCTCGACGACGGCCGACACCGCCTCGTCGGCGCGGGGGAAGCTCGGCTGGCCGAGCAGCACGACCACAACCCGCTCGCCGTCGACGTCGAGCGTCGCCACGACGCACACGCCCGCGGGGTCGGTGTAGGTGCTGACCAGCCCGCGGGTGCCCAGGCCCGGCAGCACGGCGGCGACGTCCGGGTAGGCGACGCCCGCTGAGGTCCGCAGCGGCCGATCGGCGACGATCTCCGCGACGGCGGGCTGGTCGAGCAGTCGTCCGGCGATCACCGCGAGGTCGGCGGCGGTCGACCGGGTCGCGGGGTCGAGCCCCGAGGCGTCGAGAACGATCGTGCTCGTCAGCCCGTGCGCGGCCAGCCAGTCCGCGGCGGCGCTCCGGTATGCCTCCATCCCCCCGAAGACCTCGTCGATCAGCAGCTCGGCGATGTTGTTGCCCGCACCGAGCAGCGTCGACGCGATCAGGTCGCGCCGGGTCCACGTCTGGCCGAACGTCACTGGCACGGTGCGCACGCCGAGCGCGTCGAGCTCGCGGTACCGGGCCACGGCCTCCTGGTCGATGGTGAGGGCGGGGCCCGGCGAGCCCGCGGACAGGGGCTCGGCGTCGAGTGCGACGGCCAGCAGCACGAGGCGCGCCGCACCGGCGATGGGCCGCGGCTGGGCATCCTGCGCCGCGATCGGGGTGGCGCCGTCGACCGCGATCGCGCTGGCACCGTCCTCCGGCAGCGGCACCTCGTCGCTCCATGAGGCGGATGCGGCTGCCGGCAGCCGCTCCTCCACCACCAGCCGCGGCACCGGGCTGATGAGGGCCGCGGCGGCGTAGACCGTGCCCAGCACGACGGCGAGGGCCACGAGGCCGCTGACGATGCGCCGGGCGCGATAGTTGGGCATCAGTCCCACCCCAGCCGGTGCAGCTCGTCGTCGTCGATCCCGTAGAAGTGGGCGATCTCATGCACGAGCGTGACGTGGATCTCGTCCCGCAGCGTCTCCAGCGACCCCTCCGCGGCGGCCAGCAGGGGCTCGCGGTACAGGATGATCCGGTCGGGCAGCTCGCCGAAGCCGTACTGGCCCCGCTCGGTGAGGGCGACACCCTCGTACAGGCCCAGCAGGTCGAGCGAGCCGTCCTCGGGGCGGTCCTCGACGACGAACACGACATTGTCGAGCCCCTCGATCATGTCGTCGGGCAGCGCGTCGAGCTCCTCCGTGACGAGGGCCTCGAACTCCTCGGCCTCGAGGTGCAGCGGTGTCGGGCCGGCGCTCATCGCGCCTCCGCCGCGCGCCGCGCGTCGTCCGACTCCTCGAGCAGCCGCACCAGGGAGTCCTGCAGCCAGGCCAGCCAGTCGTAGACGTCGCGCAGACCCGGCTCGGCGAAGGTGCCCTCGTCGCCGTCGACGATGATGCCCATGCGCTCGGCGATCACGAGCCGCAGATCGCCGACACCGCGCACCCAGTCGAGCGCCTCGGCCTCGGTCAGTGCGACATCGGCGGCGGCGCTCGCCGCGGCGATCGGCGCGAGCGCGGTCGACAGCGTGCGGGCGAAGCCGATCTTGCGGTCGACGAGTCCGCGCCGGCTCAGTTGCCGCCATTCGTCGGCGAGCTCCGGATCATGCCGGTAGGCATCGGGCAGCAGCCGACCGAGCGCACCGTCGCGCTCGGTGCCGGTCTCGAGGGCGTCGGCGAGCAGCGCCTGCAGCTGGTCGGCGAGCGAGGCCAGGATGCGGGCCTCCTCCACCTCGACGCGCACCGTGCCCAGCACCCCGTCGGCGGCCTGCTCGGCCGAGGCTGCGCTCACCCGCATGGCTGCCCCTCCGGCCGCGCGCCGGTCATCGCGGCACCCGCTCGACGGTCGCCCACAGCCCGTACTCGTGCATCGCCTCGGCGTGCCGCTCCATGACCTCGCGGTTGCCGTCGGCCAGCACCGCCCGACCATCGGTGTGCACCTGCATCATCCGCTGCTCGGCGGTGCCCGCATCCAGCCCGAAATGCCGGCGGAACACCCACGCGACGTAGCTCATCAGGTTCACGGGATCGTTCCAGACCACCACCTGCCAGGGCACGTCGGCGGCGTGCAGGGGCTGCTCGAGCAGCAGGCCGCCGGTCTGCTCGCCGGTGTCGCGGCGGGCCTCGCCGCGCGGAGCGCCCGGGCTCACGACCGCGACGGGCGCGACGGGAGCGACGAGCGATCTCATGTGCCCATTGTCACCCGGGGGCGGCGCGCACGGGAGGAGGGCGCTCCGCGGCAGCCCGGTCACGCCTCGTCGAGCATCCGCTGCCGGGTCTGCGCGAACTCCTCGTCGGTGATGAGCCCGCGCTCGCGCGCCGACTGCAGCGCATCGAGGCGGGCGACGAGATCTCCGCTGCCGCCGCCGCTCGACTCCGCCTTCCCGGTGACCGCGTCGGAGATGATCGCGCCGGTGACGATGGCGGCCCCGGCCTGCTCATCGGTGACCGCGAGGAACCGCTGCTCGTCGGTGAGCCCCAGCTGCTTCGAGGCCTCGTTGACCACGACCATGCGCCACACCCCGAAGGCGATGGCGGCGATGAACACGAGGGCGAAGAGCCCGACGATGGCCCCGCCCCCGGGCAGCAGGTCCACGGGGACCCCCGGATCGAGCGGAACGGGGATCATGTCCTGCTGCATGAGCGTCGACATCGGCGCCTCCTCATCGGGTCGGCGCGGTCGCCGACATGAGGGTCACTCTAGACCGGAGGCGGAAAACGTGGGGTGAGTAACGGGGCTTGAACCCGCGACCTCCTGGACCACAACCAGGCGCTCTGCCAGCTGAGCTATACCCACCATGCGTCCGCTACGCGAGCGGAACCCCGACAGTCTATTACAGGCGGGGCGCCCACTTCGCCACGATCTCGGCGGCCACCTGCTGGGTCTCCTCCGAGGTCGGACCGGGCTCGGCCACGAAGCCCGCCCGGCGGTAGTAGTCGAGCTCGCGGATCGACTCGAGGATGTCGGCCAGCGCGCGGTGCCCGCCGTTCTTGGCCGGCGCGTTGAAGTACACGCGCGGGAACCACCGGCGCACCAGCTCCTTGATGCTCGACACGTCGACCGAGCGGTAGTGCAGGTGCGCGTCGACGCTCGGCATGTGCTTGGCGATGAACGCCCGGTCGGTGCCGATCGTGTTGCCGGCGAGGGGAGCCTGCCCGGCGGTCGGCACGTGCTCGGTGATGTAGGCGAGAACCTGCTGCTCCGCATCCGCCATCGGCACCCCGTCGGCCAGCTCGTCGAGCAGGCCGCTCGCCGCGTGCATGTCGCGCACGAAGTCGCCCATGTTCGCGAGGCCCGCCTCGCTGGGCGCGATGACGATCGAGAAACCGGGATGCACCGGCTCGAGCTCGTAGTCGGTGATGACCACCGCCACCTCGATGAGGTCGTCGACCGTCAGATCGAGCCCCGTCATCTCGCAGTCGATCCAGACGAGGCGATCGGTCGTTGAACTCACCGCGGCAGTCTACCCAGCCGCCCCGACCGGAGGCTGCGCCGCCGTACCCTGGAGGCATGCGGCTCGAGCTCTACACCAGCGCCTTCTGCGACCCCTGCCACCGCACGCGCGATGTCGTCGCCGAGGCGCAGGCGCTGGTGCCGGCGCTGCAGGTCGACGAGCTCGACGTCGCGGCGCATCAGGACCGCGCGGCCGACCTCGGCATCACCAGCACGCCGACGACGATCATCTACGGCGCCGACGACCGCGAGGTGCTGCGGGCGACGGGAGTGCCGACCCTCAGCCGGCTGTTGACTGCTCTGGCGCAGGCTCTCGACTGACGGCGCCCTCGGGCTCGAACGGCTCGAGCGCCGCGAGCGCCGCGCGCACGGCCGCTCCGAACGCCGCGACCGAGCCGTCCAGGGCGGTCAGCTGGGCGTCGTCGAGCAGGGGTGAGAGCATCCCGTCGCGGTCGACCAGCACGACCGGGGCGCTGTCGCCGACGGCGGCGCGCTCCCGCTCGTCCAGCTCGTTGAGGTGGCGCAGGTCGACGCGGACGTCCAGCTCGGTCACGAGAGCATCCCACTCCCGCTTGCGGCGGATCGGCGAGTGCGTGATGCCGCACAGTGCGCAACTCCTCGTGCCGAGCACGTGCCCGACGATGTAGCGCAGCTCGCCGACGAGTCCGCCGTCGGCGTTGTAGACGCCCAACAGGCGATCGACCATCCGGATGCTCCTCTCGTGTACCGCGATCGTGCAACGCCGCGCTGAAGGACGCCCGAGAGCACGCCGCGGTAGCCTGGGAGCACCAGCCCTCGTAGCTCAGCGGATAGAGCAGGAGCCTTCTAATCTGAAGGCCGCGACTCCGCAGTAGCGATCGCCGGAGCCTGGCCCGTCATCAGCCAGAACATATCGACTCCAGTGCGGGCGCTGATGTGCATGACGGCCTCGGTGAAGTTGCGCGGCATCATGCCGCCTTCCCACCGAGCCCAGTCGTTGACGCCGAGCTCGCACTCGACAGCGGCCTCCTTGAGGTTCCACCCCATCCGCTGGCGAACCATCGCGAGCCGAGTGGCAAAATCTGCCGTCGAAGGCACCCATGCGGTGGTGCTCATTCCTGTTCTCATGCGTTCATGCTGACACATAACGCGCATTACGCGCAAGGCTAGCTTTTCTTTTACGACGCGCCGAACGTGTTGTATTGCATCATTCGCGTTTACATGGCACAGTGTCGCCCATGACATCGCAAGTGATCTATCTCACGACGAATGAGGTCGCGCAGTTCGCGCGGGTCGACGCATCCACCGTTCGGCGCTGGGTCGAGCGCGGCGAGCTGAAGCCCGCGATGACACTCCCCGGCGGCCACTATCGCTTTGCCCAGGCAGATGTTCACAAGGCGCTCGGGGTTAGCGCGGAGGGTGCCGCGTGAGTGCCATCGAGGCCTTCGCGTTCGAGGGTCGCGAGGTGCGCACGGTCATGGTCGATGGTGCGCCGTGGTTCGTCGCGGGCGACGTGGCCCGCATCCTCGGCTACCGCGACGCGGCGAACATGACGCGTCGCCTCGACGAAGACGAGAAGGGTACTCGCTCAGTGAGTACCCCTGGCGGCCAGCAGAACCTCACGATCATCAGCGAGGCCGGACTCTACGGCGCTGTGCTCGGAAGCCAGGTGTCAGAGGCGCGCTCTTTCAAGCGGTGGGTGACGCACGAGGTGTTGCCCAGCATCCGCAAGACAGGCGCGTACGGCTCAGCACTGCCGACATCGTTCGCGGAGGCCCTCGAGCTTGCGGCTGCTGAAGCCCGCCGAGTCGAGGCGCTCGAGGCGCAGGCCGCCCTCGACGCACCGAAGGTCGCTGCCTATGAGCGTCTGATGGATGCCGACGGCCTTCTTTCGATGGAAGCCGTGGCGAAGATCGGCGGCATCGGGCGCACCACTCTGTACGCACGCCTGCGCGAAGCCCGCGTGATCGTGCAGGGCGGTTCGCGGATGCCGTATCAGCGGTACATGCACTGGTTCGACGTCAAGGTGACCGTCCATGAGGGCCGCGACGGGTTCGAGTATGTCGACTACACGCCGCGCGTGCGTCCCTCCGCGTTGGTGAAGGTGCTGGAGAAAGCGGGCGTCACCCTGCGCGCAGATTCGGTGCCGCAGCAGCTCGCTGGGTTTGGGGGCATGTCGTGATCCCCGACCTGATGAACAGCGAGCCGCTGACGCTCATCGTGCTCGCGGTCCTCGCGTGGATCGCCCTCGCGGTCGTCGCACGCCGGCACCCCTGACCTTCCTGGCCGGCTGCCCCCCGACGGCGGCCGGCTCCCACCTGAGAGAGAAGAGAACCCGATGGTCCAGTCCACTCCGCCGCTGGTTGAGAACCGCGGCCTCCCGCTCGATGTCGTCCGGCATGTGCTGTGGCACTTCGGCGACAGCGTGTACGGCGTCGAGCCGGGCATGTTCCGCCAGCGGCTGATGCTGACCGTGTCTTCGGCTGACCAGGAGAACCGCGCGCTGCTGGCGAAGGGGTTCCCCGAGATTGTCGGCGCGATGAACCTCGCGCAGCTGACGGAGGGTGGCTTCGAGGAGCTGCGGTCGATCGCGAAGGCGGCGCTCTGATGGCGGCGGCGGATGCGCTGGCGGTGCAGCTGGCGGCGGTGTGGCCGGCGCTGGCCGTGCTGATCGTGCTCGGCATCGTGGTCGCGATCATCGGCGGCCTCGTGGAGTGGCGGCGGAAGTGGCCGCACGGGTATGGCCGCACCTGTAATCGGCCGCTGTGCCCGTGCTGGCCGTCGCAGGTGGCGCGTCTTCGCCGTGAGGGGTCGCGCTCGTGACCGCGCTGCTGGTGGTGTCCCTGGTCGCCGCGGTCGTGGGCTGGGCCGTCTGGGCTGATCGCGCGTTCGGCGGTGACTCGTGACCGCGGTCAACGTCGAGGTGGAGACGATCGAGCACCTCGACTTCGAGCAGGGGTGCGAGATGCGCGTGCAGCAGATGATCCGCGTTCTCGGCGTGTGGGTGTGCGGTCCGGTGTCGCGGCCGTGCGGTCGTCCCGCGGTCGGCATCATCCGGTGCCGCTCCTGCAGGGTCTTCGGGTTGACGTGCGAGCCGCATCGAGCGGAGGCGCTGGCTCCTCGACAGATGGTTTGCACGTCCTGCGGGGCGGAGGGGCCCGGTCCGGAGATCTACGCGTTCGAGCCGCTGCGGGTGTCGTCGTGACCGCGGTGCTCGGCGTCGACCAGTCGCTGCGCGGCACGGGCCTGGCGCTCCACGCGGACGGGGAGACGGTGACCGCGCTCGTGCGCGCCGACCTCGGCGAAGGCGTCGCCGGCATCCGGCAGGCGGTGCGGTACATCGTCGGCCGGGTGGTGACGTTCGCGCCCGCCTGCGACCTCTACGTGCTCGAGATGCCCTACATCCCTCGCCACAACTCGGGCCTGGTGCTCGAGCGGGCGTGGCTGTTCGGGATGCTCTACGACCAGCTCTGCTCCCGCGGCCGCGTGGCGATCGTCGCAGCCAAGACGCGCGCGATGTACGCGACCGGGAACGGCAACGCGGACAAGGCCGACGTGGTCGCCGCAATGCGAACCGCGCACCCGCACGTCGAGGTGCGGGACGACAACATCGCTGACGCTCTGGCCCTGATGGGCATGGGGTGTCGGTGGCTCGGCTCGCCGGTGGACGGCGAGATCAACACCAAACAGGCCCGCGCGATGACATCCGCGCGGTGGCCGTAACCCAGGAAGAGAGAACCCACACATGACGGTGCAGATTCAGCCCGCTCGTCCGAAGGACCAGCACAACGGGCTCGAGAACCTCGAGGACGACCTGCTCGATGACCAGCAGCAGACGGTGACCGCGATCGTCACCTATGCGGTGGCGAAGGTCGTCGACGATCTGAAGAAGGACGAGCGGTATCCGGTGCTGTATGTGAAGCACATCGAGCCGATTCTGGGTGCGGATCGGGAGGCGGCGGAGGCGCTGCAGCAGGCGGCGTACAAGGCGCGGACGGGTGAGGACCAGCTGGATCTGGACTTCGCTGCTGAGGACGCGGAGGGCGATGAGTGATGGGCGCCCGTGCACAGCGGCGCCAGCGGCGCACGACGGAGCAGCGCGCGCACGACAAGCAGCAGCGGGCGGCTCGCGCGGATGTCGCGCGCGCGGAGTGGGAGGCGCGGCGCGCGGCGTACTTCGAGCAGCTCAAGAACGGCGTGCTCGTCGAGCGTGAGGTGCAGGCATGAGCGCGGCGGTGCTGGAGGATCTGGCTGACCGGTTCGGCCCGTCCGATGCTGACCGGGAGGAGTGGCTCGCCGCTCGCCGGCAGGGCATCACCGCGACCGAGGTGCGCGACCTGTGGCTGCTGGACCCGGGCCGTCGCGTGCTGGCGATGCGTGAGATGGCGGAGAAGAAGCTCGGCCGTCGTGCGGATTCGTTCTCGGGGAACAAGTACACGGCGTGGGGTAAGGAGCGGGAGCCGATCATCGCCGAGCTCGTGCGCACCAGGTATGGGATCGAGCCCGAGTCGCGGCTGGTGCGTGCTGCGGAGAACCCGCGGCACCTGGCCAGCCCTGACGGCATCGGCTCGGGGCTCGTCGCGGACCTGGTGATCGCGGAGATCAAGACATCGGGGAAGGACATCGCGCCCGGCTCGGACGCGTTCCTCGCGACCGGCTACCTGGCGCAGATGGTGTGGCAGATGTACGTCGTCGGCGCGACCCTCTGCCTGTTCGCCCACGAGCAGCGGCTCGGCGCCGGAACGGACGATGACCCGTTCGTTCCGGGCGAGACCGGTTTCGGCTGGTTCTCGGCGGAGGAGCACGGGAGCCTGCTGGCCGAGCTGGCGGCGATCGCCGACGAGTTCCTCGCCGTGCTGGACGAGATGGGCGCTGAGGCGTTCGTCGAGGCCGACATCGACGAGGAGCTCGACACGCTCGCCGTGAACGTGCTGCGCGGCCGTGAGCTGGAGGCGGAAGCGAAGGCCCTGAAGGAGCCCGCGTGGAAACGGCTGCAGATGCTGCTCGATGAGCGTGGTGTGCCGTTCCAGCAGGAGTCGGTGCTCGCGCGCATCACGTACACGCCCGGCGAGGTGACGACCCCCGACGCCTTCGACGAGGTCGCCGCTGTCGAGGCCGATCCCGCGCTCTGGGACGAGGTGCTGCAGGCCAGCCAGGAGTCCGAGCGGATCGCTGGCGTGATGGCGCGGTGGGCGGAGCACAAGGCGAAGTTCACGAAGCCGGGAGAGCCCGAGAAGGGCCGGTCGCGGCTGACCGTGACGGCGGTGAAGCCGAAGCGGTGACAGACGGGGCGCGGTCGTCCACAGGGGTGGGGGCGGCCGCACCCTCCCGAAGCAACAAGCAAGACCCGACGAGAGAGAGAAGAACATGACGAGCACGACCCTGGCGTTGCCGACGACGAGCAACGTGCACGAGTGGAACGACGAGGAGAAGGCGATCGTGGAGGCCGCTGGCCTCGTGCACACGGATTCGCAGACCGGACAGAAGACGCTGGCGGAGCGGCCCGTGGTGGCCGCGTTCCTGGCGCACTGCGCGCAGACGCAGCTGAACCCGCTGGCGCGGCAGATCTACTGCATCGCGCGGAAGTCGAAGGGTCAGCTGAAGTGGCAGATCCAGATCTCGATCGACGGCGCACGCCTGGTGGCGGAGCGGTCGGGCGAGTACGCGGGGCAGACGACGCCGGAGTTCACCAGCGACGGGGTGACGTGGACGCAGGTGTGGCTGTCCTCTGACCCGCCGAAGGCCGCCCGTGTGGGTGTGCTGCGGAAGTCGTTCAAGGAGCCGCTGTACGCGATCGCCTTGTGGGATGCGTACGCGGTGTACGACGACGTGTGGGAGAACGGTCGCAAGACGGGGGAGAAGAAGCCGTCGGCGATGTGGTCGAAGATGGGGCCGCTGATGCTGGCGAAGTGCGCTGAGATGCTGGCGCTTCGGAAGGCGTTCCCGCAGGACCTGTCGGGGTTGTACTCGTCAGAGGAGATGCAGCAGGCGGGTGGCGCTCTGGTCGAGCGTGAGACGCCGGTGACGCGTGAGCTCGGCGTCGGGCCTGACGGCGACGTGGTCGAGACTCACCCGGGAGCGGTGATCCGCAACCAGCGTGCGCAGGCTGCTCGCGTTGCGTCGGCGCCGGAGGCTCCCGCGCGTGACTGGGCGGCCGAGCTCGAGCAGGTCACTGACCTCGACGGTCTGCGGTTCCTGTACCGGGAGGCGCAGCGGGTCGGCGCGTTCGCTGAGCCGGTCACGTTCCAGGGTGTCGGGCAGACCGTCGAGCAGGCGCTCTGGAAGGCGAAGGAAGCCCTGGAGGAGACGACGCCGCCGCTGGTGGAGGCGAAGCCGACGAAGGTGAAGCCGCGCGACTGGCTGCGTGAGGGGCGCGCTCTGGATGCGGAGCAGCTGCGGGCGCTGATCATCGAGGCGTCGACGGCTGGTGCGGCTGACGAGGTGGTCGGTCAGCTGGAGGAGATGTACCGGTCGCTGTCGGCGGTGGCGCCGGTGGAGGGCGCGTCGTGGGCTGAGGATGCGGGTGATGACCGGTGGCAGGGGTCGCCCGCGGTGCTTGACGCCGAGGTCGTCGCTGACGATGACGAGGTGATCTGATGGCCGCGCCGAGGGGTGAGGCGCACACGCCCGAGCTGACGGTGGAGGAGGCGGCGAAGGCGCGCGCGTTCGCGTTCGACGTGCCGCCGGCAGAGGACAACGAGCCTTCGGTGCCGGTCGAGAAGTCCATCGACCCCGTGGTGGTGTCGGCGCCGGTGGTGCGGTTCGAGCGTCACCTGGTGCTCGTCGACGGGCAGGTGCTCACGGACATGGCAGGCCGACCGGTGGCGGATCCGTCGCTGCAGGAGGAGCGTGCCGATCTGATTCGCACGCGGTTGGCGCCACAGCCGACGGCGGGGCAGATCAAGACGCCGGATCAGGTGATCGATGACCTGGAGTGGGCGAAGCATGGGGTGGCTGAGGGTGCTCGGCTGATTCGTGAGGCGGAGCGGGCGTGGAAGGCGCTGAAGCACGAGCTGGAGCGTCGTCGTGCGCACGCCCGTCAGCGGTCGCTGGGGCGGTCGGCTGATCAGCGGGACGCGGACGTTTACCTGCAGACGGAGTCGCTGGCGCGGGCGGTGGATGACGCGGAGACGGTCCTGAACTATGTGCGGGCGGTGTCGCGGGCGTCGGAGACCACGACGTCGGCGGCGCAGACGCAGGCGCGGATGGTGGAGGCGACGTTCCGTCTCGCCGGGACGGGGCGTGAAGCATGAGCGCGGGCATGGATCACGGGGCTGAGGCTGAGCGGCTGCTCGGCGAGCTGCGTGAGGGGATGCTGACGCATTCGGGCGCGCCGGTCGATGTGCAGCTCGCGATCGTGCACGCGCTGCTCGATGTGGCTGAGGCGGTGCGGGCGGCCTGCGAGGCGCTGGCGGGGAGCGTGGGCGAGTTCGTCGACGACTCGGCGCTGCCGTCGGAGGGTGGCATGGAGGTGCGGGCGGGCGGTCCGGACCCGACGCCGGACTACCCGGATGCCGGGTACTGCGGTGCTCGCTCGCCGCGGGACGGGCGGCCGTGCACGTGGCAGGCGGGGCACGAGGGTGCTCACGTCGCGGGGAATAGTCAGATCGCGGTCGAGGTGTGGTGGTGAGCGGCCAGCGCGCGTCTGTGGACGGCATCGAAGTCGAGGTGACTCTCAGGGTCAACGACTGGGCGGCGCTGGGCGAGCGGCTCGCGCACCAGCACAGCCAGCACCAGGCAGACCTGCTCGGCGCCTACGCGCTCGCGAGCGGCCGATACGCGATGCAGTTCCCCCTCGTCGCTGAGCGGCTGCTGCTGGCGGAGAAGGACGACCCGGATATGCGGGCGACGCGTGAGGCGGTGCAGCGGTTCTGCCGCGAGCTGCTCGAGCACCTCGATGAGGGGAGCCGGTGATGGACGAGATCAACGTGCTGGTGGAGGCGGCGCGCCTGCTGCGGGAGGCGGCGGACGACGTCGAACGGTACCAGCCGGTGCAGTCGTCGCAGTTGCGGTCGGCGATGGTGCGCCTCGACGAGTTGGGGTTCTCACGGACGTTCGTGGCCCGGCAGGTGGCGGAGTGGCTGGAGGCCGAGGCAGAGGCGGCGCTCGCCGCGGGAGACGCCCCGTTGGGGGCTGCTCTGGCGGTGGCGGAGAAGGTTCGGAGGGAGTCGTAGTGGCTGAGGAGAAGGACGTGCAGGCGGGCCTGCTGAACGCGTCGGTGTTGGGCCGTCGGGTGCGGGTGCCGCAGATCGGTGGCGATCGGGAGGGGAAGTTGGTGCTGGTTGTGCATGGGAAGGCGGTGCATGGGCCGGGCGCGGTGGTGACGTTGGAGTTGCAGGTGCCGGGTGGTCGTGAGCGGGTGCGTGTGGCTCCGTCGTCGACGGTCACGGTGGTGACCCGATGAGGCTGCCGCTGAGCGCGAGTGACCTGCGGGCGATCGCTGACGCGTTGGAGCCGATCGAAGTCCAGCCGGCGATCGCGCAGAACCCGGTGATCGGTCGCATCGAGGTGATCCGTCCGGATGGTGATGACGTCGTGGGCTACTTCGAGCGCGAGACGTTGGATCCGATCGATCTGGCGGATGCGTGGTTCGGGTTCGTCGCTGGCGGTGACTCGTGACGCCCGTCGAGCGGCTGCGGGCCGCGATCGAGAAGCTCGAGTCGATGCGTGCGGCGTGCACGCCCGGCGACTGGGACTTCGAGTCCATGCCCGAGACCGGGGAATCCCGCATCTACTCGGAGGCTGACGGGTTCGCGTTCATGTCGGCAACGACGGTGACGTTCTTCCCGGTGCCGGGTGGCATGAAGCCGAACGACGCCGAGCTGATCGTGACGCTGCACCGCACCATCGACGCGCAGATCAGCATCCTGCGTGCGGCTCTCGCGCGCGCCGAGGCGAAGATCGCCGGCGGCGGTGTCGAGCGCGCCGTCTGGTCGAACGCCCGCGACGCCCTCGCTCTGGCTGACGCGATCCTCGGGAGCGACCGATGAGCCCCGCTGAGCGGCATGAAGCGAAGCTGCGCGACCTCGTCGAGACCGCCGGTTTCGAGCTCGCCGTGTCCCTCGACGCGCCCGGTCGGTTCCGCATCGTCGAGATCGTCGACGGCGAGTTCTCGACCGTCGCGTGGGCGTCGACGAGCGCGCGCGGCTTCGACGTCGTGTTCCCCAGCACGCAGGCGCGTGCGACTACCCCCACCGAACTGGTGGATCAGCTCGAGAAGTGGAAGGAGGCCCGCTGATGGGCGTCGCAGACAGGTTGGAGGACGGCTTCCCGCATGGGACGCCTGACGGGTATCGGCAGGGCTGCAAGGGCTCTCACTGCCCGGAGGGTGATGAGGGGCGGCTGTCGTGCATGCAGGCGTACACCCGCTACCAGTCGGACTACGGGTATCGGCGTCGTGTGGATGAGGGGATGACGCCGGTGCAGCTGGCGGAGTTCGACGCGAAGGTGGCGGAGGAGAAGCGGGCGCTGGTGGCGCAGGCTCCGCGGAGCGCGCCTGAGCCGGGCCCGACGGCAGAGCCTTCCGCGGTTCCGGCGATCGCGGATGAGCGACACGGGTCGACGAGCGGCTATGCGGCCGGGTGCCGGCTGAAGGAGGCGTGTCCGGGTGTCGCGCTGGTAGGGAGGTCCTGCACGCAGGCGGCGACCGAATACCAGCGGGAGGTCAAGCGGAGGAAGCGGGCGGAGAACGGCGCGACCGCGCCCGGGCCCTCCGAGGCGCCTGCCGAGCCTGCTGACGACGCTCCCGCGCTGCTCGCGGTGCGTGACCAGCTGGCGAAGTCGGAGGGGCGGGTGGCCGAGCTGGAGGGCGTGCTGAGCGATCGGGAGCAGGTGAACGCGGCGCAGGCGAAGCGCATCGCGGAGCTGACCGATCGTGTGGCGTCGCTGGAGTTGGAGCTCGACGTCGCCAAGAGCGCGCGCGAGGTCACCCTCTCGAAGGACGCGCAGCTGGTGGTGCCGCCGCGTGAGGCCAACCCGTCGCGGTTCCGGTTCCAGCGCGACGACGCCGGCGGCGTGGTCGTCGACGTCGACGGCGAGCAGCCCGGCTTCGTCCGGTTCGACCTCGACCAGAGCGGCGCGCTGGTGGGCGTGGCCGTGCAGTCCGGCAAGTAGCAACACCCGACAGAGAGAAGAGAGAGATGAGCATGGAGATTCGTGAGGTCGCCCCGGGCGATCTGATCGTGGCGGCGAACGTGCGCCGCGACGTGGCGCTGACGAAGGAGTTCGTGGCGTCGGTGAAGCAGCACGGCGTGAAGGTGCCTGTGCTGGTGCAGGAGGGCCCGACGGGGCTGGAGGTGCTGGATGGTCAGCGGCGCACGCTGGCGGCCGTGGAGGCGGGTCTGAGCGTCGTTCCGGTGGTCGTGCAGCCCGTGGTGACCGATGAGGGCCAGCGGATCGTCGATCAGCTGGTGGTGAACGAGCACCGGTCGGGCCTGTCGAACGCGGATCAGGTGGAGGCGATCCGTGACCTGGCACTGTTCGGCCTGTCTGCGTCGGCGATCGCGAAGAAGACCGGGGAGAAGAAGGCGACGGTCGACGTCGCGCTGAAGGTCGCTGCCGTTCCTGCTGCGGTCGAGGTGATGCGTGAGAAGCAGGTGTCGCTGGAGGACGCGGCGATGCTGGCCGAGGTGGCGGAGGTCGACGAGGAGTTCGCGGCCGAGCTCGGCGAGAAGCTGGCGAAGGGCTACAACGTCGGCTACGACGTGCGCGAGTGGCGGTTCGAGCGGGCGAAGGCTGCGGCGATGGCGGAGATCGAGGCGGCCGGGGTGGAGGTCGTGGAGCCGCTCGGATACGACGCGGACGACCCGCGCGCGGTTCGTGACCTGTTCCTTGACGAGGCGTTCGAGCGGCGCATGGACGGGCTTGATGAGGCCGAGATGAAGCAGATCGCAGGGGATGGTCTCGTGGCGTTCCTCAGCTGGGGGTGGGGAGGTGCCGACCGTAACGAGCGCGTCGTCGAGGTCGAGTACGGCGTGCGCGGCTGGCGCGAGCGGGGACTGTTTGGCCGCGACCGCTCCGCGTATGCGAGCAAGCCTGCGGCCCCGACCACGCCGGAGGAGGCCGAGGCGCTGAAGGCGGAGCGGCGCGCGGCGCGCGAGCGGACGAAGGCGTGGGAGATCGCGACCGAGGGGCGGCTGGTGTTCCTGCAGGGGCTGCTGCAGCGGAAGACTCTGCCGGCCGGGTGGGAGTTGCAGGTCGCGCTGCTGCTGTGCCGCTCGAGCTCGAACATCAACTGGTCGATGGCGAAGGGGCTCCTGCAGGCGTCGGAGCAGGACAGCGAGTACGTGGGCTACCTGACGCTGCGGCGCATGCTGTCGGAAAACCCGGCGCGCGCGGCGCACGTCGCGCTCGCTGTGGCGCTGGCCGAGCGTGAGGGCGGCCGCGACTTCGACCGGAAGGGCTGGCAGGCGGAGGGCGTGGCGGACTACCTGCGGCTGCTCAACGGCTGGGGCTACGAGCTCGCCGATGTCGAGCGTGAGGTCGTTGAGGGAGCGCAGGCGGCGTGACGACTCCGACCCCTGTGGTGCGTGCGGTGACGTACGAGCGCGACGATCACCGTTGTGTCTCGTGCGGCACGCTCGCCACCATCACCTACCAGCACCGTGCTGCTGAGGGCATGGGCGGGCGGAAGGCGCGGCCGCGGCTCGCGGAAGGGCTGACGGCGTGCGCGTTGTGCAATGCGGCCTATGAGGGCGCGCTGCAGGTGCGGGCGCTGGCGTACGGGTGGAAGGTGCGTCGGTTCGTGGTCGAGCAGGGGTTGGCGGCGCAAGTGCCGGTACGGTACGCGCTCGCTGGGTGGCATCAGCTGACGACTGACGGGATGCGGATTCCGATCTCGCAGAAGGCGGCGGTTGAGCTGATGCGCGCCGTGTACGGGCCGGTGTGGGACGAGTGGAGGGCCCTCGCGTGACGTTCAGGGCGATGTACCGCGGCACCTGCGGCTCCTGCGGGGACCCGATCGTGCCGGGCGACGAGTGCGCCTATGAGGAGGGCTCGGTCGTGCACGAGGACTGCGTGGGCGCCCCTCGCGTGCGGGTGACGGTCAAGCGGGCGGAGATGTGCACGAGCTGCTGGCTTGAGCGGCCGTGCCCCTGCGATGACGACAGGAGTGCAGCATGAAGCGACTGATTCCGCGAGTGGTCAAGGTCGAGTACTGGGGCGGAGACCGCCCCTGGATGCTGGGTGTCGAGACGTGGGTGACCGAGCACGAAAGGCACCTTCCGTACACGTCATTCGTCGAGAGTGCCGAGAGGTTCGTGATGTTGCACCTCGGCCACGTTGCCCTCGAGTGGAAGTGGGGGGTTCGCGCGTGAGCGTGAAGGTGTCGAGCTGGGTGTGGCATGACGCCACCCAGGAGGTCAACGGGAACGAACTGATCCTGCTGCTTGCGCTCGCCGACGTCGCCGACGACTTCGGCCGGTGCCGGTTCGTCGACGCGGAGACGGCGCTGACCTACGACGGGCTCGCGCGGAAGGTGCGCGTCGACCGTCGCACGATCGAGCGGCTGATTCCGAAGCTGCGCGACCGGGGTCTGATCGAACAGATCAAGGGCGTGAAGGGTCGCCCGAACGAGTTCCGCGTGCTGGTGCCGTGGGCGTCACAATCCGCCGACAAAGTGTCGGAACTCCGTCCGGATTCCCCGACAGCGCCGCAGAATTCCCCGACAGCGGTGCAGGAATTCCCCGACAACGACGACATTCGCTCCTCTCTTATACGTATAGACGTAAGAGACGTAGAGAGAGGGCGCGCTTCGCGCGGCACCACCATCGCCGAACCGTTCATCGTGACCGTCGAGATGCGGCAGTGGGCGGCCGCCGAGACACCGCTGGTCGACGTCGACCGCAGCACTCGCATGTTCGTCGACTACTGGCGGGCGGCGACGGGCGCGAAGGCGACGAAGAGGGACTGGCTGGCGACGTGGCGGAACTGGCTGCGACGTGACCAGGAGCGCGCTGAGCAGCGCGGCGGGGTGAAGCTGTCGCCGGCTGATCGTGCGATGGCGACGATCGCGCTGGGCGCCGATCAGAAGGCGGTCGGCGCATGATCCGGGCCGAGATGGCGAGGGTGCTCGCGTTCATCCAGCTCGGCGACAACCGACACGTGGACGGGCTGGTGCTCGACTACTGGATGGAGGTGGTCGGAGATCTCCCGTTCGAGGCTGCGATGCAGGCCGTGCGCAGGTTCCGGCGCGAGCGGCCGGGCGTGTACCTCGAGCCCGGGCACCTGCTCGAGCTCGCTGGTGTCGTCGACGAGAAGCCGTCGCCGATCCCTGACCTCACCGAGCAGGTGGGGCGCGCTCTCGCGCTCGAGCGTGCCGGCCTGACCGAGGAGCAGGCAGCGGCCATGACGGTCGAGGAGCTCGCGGCGCGCCTGCAGCCGCCGCGGGCGCTCGACGCCGGCGAGGAGTGGGCGGTGCCGGTGGAGGTCGACGATGAGTGAGGTTATCTACGCCGACGAGTTCGTGCAGCTGTTCCTCGGCGACTACCGCGACGCAGACCTGTCGCAGATGGACGCGACAGCCATCATTACCGACCCGCCCTACGGGGAGACAAGCCTGGAGTGGGACCGCTGGCCGACTGGTTGGCTTGACGATGCCTGTTCGATCGCACCCGCGCTCTGGAGCTTCGGGTCGATGCGGATGTTCCTGGAACACGGAAAAGAGTTCACTGACGCGGGCTATCGGTTTGCGCAGGACCTGATCTGGGAGAAGCACAACGGGTCAGGGTTGGCCGCCGATCGCTTCCGGCGCGTGCATGAGATCGCCACGCACTGGTACCACGGCGAATGGGCCGACGTGAAGCACACGACACCGACCACTGCTGACGGGAGCCCGCGCGTCGTTCGTCGACGCGAGTCCAAGGGCGAGCACCAGGGCTCGCGAGGGGCGAGTAGCTACGTCTCTGAGGATGGCGGACCCCGGCTCATGAGGTCGGTGATTAAGGTCCGTTCGGAGCACGGTCGCGCGGTGCACCCCACCCAGAAGCCGGTGGGCATCGTCGCGCCGCTCATTGAGTACAGCACCGAGCGGGGCGACCTCGTCGTTGACCTGTTCGGCGGCTCGGGCACGACTGCTGTGGCCGCGCGAGCGCTGGGTCGTCGCTGCGTCATCTTCGAGGCGCGCGAGGACTACGCCCTGGCCGCCGCGAAACGACTCGCGCAGCAGACGTTCGACCTGGAAGGCCTGAGCGCATGAGTGACGAGTACACGTACACCGACGCTGACGCACCCGACGATGTCGCGGTGAAGCGCGACGTGCCGTGGTCGCTCGAGGCAGAGCAGTCGGCACTGGGGTCGATGATGCTCTCGCGCGACGCGCTCGAAGACGTCATGGCGGTCGTGCAGCCGGATCACTTCTACCTGCCGAAGCACGAGACGATCGCCCGCGCGATCGGCGTCCTGGTCGCCCGCAACGAGCCGGTGGACGTGCTCACGGTCGGCGACGAGCTGCAGAAGCACGGCGCGCTCGGCAAGGCGGGAGGCGCCGCCTACCTGCACGAGCTTGCCGGCATCCCGACCGTGGTCAGCAACGCGGGCTATCACGCCCAGATCGTGAACGACCACGCTCGGCGCCGTGTGCTGCTGCAGGTCGGTATGCAGATCACGACGAAGGCGTACGCGTCGGAGGGGACCGTCGATGAGCTCGAGGATGCGGCACGGCGTGCTCTGGACGCGGCGACGTCGCGCGCGGGGAGGTCGGTGCGGCGCATCGGCGACGCGCTGGATCAGATCATCGACACCCTCGACGAGAAGCCGCAGTTCCTGCCGACGCCGTGGCAGCCGATCGACAAGCTGATCGGTGGGTTCGCGCCCGGGTCGCTCGTCGTCGTCGCCGCACGTCCCGGGCAGGGGAAGACGATCGCGCTCATGCAGACGGCGGTGAAGCTCGCCCGGCACGGCATGGTCGCGTTCTCCTCGCTCGAGATGACCGAGGCCGAGCTCGGCGTGCGTCTGCTGTCGTACCTGGGCGAGATCCCGATGCAGTCGCTGCGGAACCACTCGCTGACCGACCTGGAGTGGAAGCGGGTCGCGGAGACGCGTACGAAGGCGCGCGAGGCGCCGATCTTCATCAACGATGCGGGCGGACAGACGCTGGCCACGATTCGACAGCACGCGCGCGCGGTCGCGCGTCGGGGGAAGCTGACCGGGATCGCGGTGGACTACCTGCAGCTGGTGCAGGGCGAAGGGTCGGACCGGCGTGTGGTGGTCGACTCGATCTCGCGTGGCCTGAAGCAGATCGCGAAGGACTTCAACGTGCCCGTGCTGGCGGCCGCGCAGCTGAACCGACCGCAGCAGGCGCGCGGTGGCCCTGTCGAGCCGACTCTGGCCAGCCTGCGCGAGGCGGGCGGTATCGAGCAGGACGCCGACGTGGTGATCCTGCTGCACCGCGATGCGGAGAAGCATCCGCGAGACATCAAGTTCATCGTGGCGAAGAACCGGCACGGCGAGCTGGGCGCGGTGAAGCTCGCGTGGGAGGCGCACTTCGCTCGGTTCGTGGAGAAGCCGTGGACGCCGACGCATCACCTGTACGAGGAGAGCTGAGAGGAGACGATGGTGGCGATCGAAGTGACGGAGACGTTCGAGGTGGCTCGGGTGGAGGTCGGTGACGACTACCGGGTGCACCTGTGGCAGGCGCGGAAGGCGTCGAGCTACACGGTGACGCAGGCCATGACGTTGGCCCGCGAGTTGGTGGCGGCTGCCGATGAAGCCGATCGTCTGCTGGCTGACCATCTGCGCGACATGGCCGCGCGCACGGCATCAGAAGCGGGCGGGGCGCCGCTGTGATCGAGGAGATGACCGACGCCGATGTGCTGCAGTGGCGATGCCAGCGCGCCCTCGGCGAGGTGAGCGAGCTCTCGATGCACGTGCGGTCGCTGATCGTGCCCGGCAACGGGCAGGGGGAGCGCGGCGAGGAGGATCCGCGCGAGCGTGCTCCGTTGCGGGTGACGCCGACGGACGCCGCCGACCATCTGTTCGCGAATCTGCTGCTGTGGCTCGACTACTGGTGCGAGCAGTTCGAGGTGGTCGCGCCGGTGTCGTCGGCGGTGGCGTGGTCGAACTACCGGGAGGTGCAGGGGTTCCGCGCGGGCACGTCGGTCGAGGACGCTGGGCGGCTCGCGGGGAAGGTGGCCGGCGCGTTGCTCGCGCTCGAGCCGAGCATCGCCGGGCACGGGCAGGGGAGCGTGTACCACGGGGAGATCGTGCGCCTGGTGGGGGAGGTGCGGGGTCGGTTTCCGATGGAGCAGCGGAAGCCGAGGCCGGCGACGCCGCGCGCATGCCCGACGTGTGAGCAGTTCGAGGTGCGTGCGGATTGGTGGGGGGTCGACGTGACCGATGTGGAGGTGAAGTGCGGCCACTGCGGGTGGCGTCCTGAGGGGGACCTGCGGGCGTTGAGTGGCTGGCTGGAGCCGGTGGTGGTGGAGCGGCGGGTGGAGCCGTTCGATCCGGCGAATCCGTTCCATGAGGGGCTGCGCGCGCCCGTGCGCAGTTCACACGATTCCGAGACAGGAGAGCAGTGACGATGCGAGTCCGTGACCGATTGTTGATGCTGGCACAACGTGTCGCCGGGGCACTGAAGTGGTGGGGGTCGAGTTTCCACCTGCGCACCGATCCTGCCTGCGCCGAGTATGTCGCGCCACGACCGGGGTCGCGGCTGGAGCGAGGGTCGAGGGGCTACAGCTGCACGCGGTGTGTGGCAATCTCGTCGCTTTGGTTCAGCCCCGAATTGCCCGATTCCGGCAGGGAGGCAGAGCAGTGAGGCGCCGCTACGCCCGGCGCATTCGAGCGGGCATTGCGGCGAGCAGGCTGCCGGTGTTGCACCAGCTGCTGTGGCTTGGGAACGTGGCCGATGATCTTGCGCTGCGCGCCTACTGGCGAGCGCGGAACAAGCACATCCGCACTACTCCTGATTCCGGGTCGACCTCATGAGCGTACGAACCGAGTCAGGTCAAGCACCCTTCCACGATCTCTCGAAAATCGGCCTTACGAATCGCGCGCAGCCCGTAGCGATCGCGCGCCACCCATCGATCGCCTTCTCGAGAGATCGAACTGATCAACGTCGGCCGTGCTGGGCGAAAGTGGCCGTACAAGGTCCACTCGTTATCTCCCGACTTCCGAAGCGAGTATCGGGTTCGTCCATCGACGAAGATGTGAGCATGGTCAGCCCCGATCTCGGTTGGCAGGTCCGCAGCGGAGGGAATCATGCTCAGATGCTACGGACAGGCACCGACGTCCGAAGGGCGCGCTGTGGCTGATCGCCAGCTGCAGAACCTAGATGCCCCGTTCTGGACGCATCGGCAGGCCGCCCTTCACCTGGGATTCACGACGGCCACGATCCGCAAGTACATCCGCCAGGGCCTCCCGACATACCTCGACGGGACGCTAGTGAAGCCGCGCGAGGTCGTCGCGCACCGGATTGCGGCCCGTGAACGACAACTGAAGACCCTCGCACGTGACCATAACCAGTTCTAGGTGATCACAACACGCGCTAATCAACGATGGTCGGTACGGGTCTCCTGGTAGGCTCTTGCCTCAGGCAAGCGCGCACCCTCCCACCGGAGGCGGCGCGCTTTCGCCGTTAACGACCGGCCGCCGAACCTCTTCTCCGTCGGCCGGGAGAGGCCTGATCCACCTGGTCCGTCGGGGGCGCAATCGGATCATCTGCGACGCACTGGTCACACAGTCGTTGCACGCCTGAGGTGGCGGCACCTGCACCGAGCTGGGAGCCCGGGGGTGCCGCCACCACAGTGCACCCACGCTCGGGTGGGGTGTCAACGCGGCGGTCCATCGTGCCGCGAAGGACGCCCTACAGCGCCGCCTCCTTTCGACGGCGCGGCGCACCTGCACCCCACCCTCCTCTCACCCACGGAGAGCCACATGACCGACGTCATCATCGGCGGCACCCGCTACATCCCCGAAGGCACCCACACGCCCCGCATCGGCATCGGCATCACCACCCGCAACCGCGCCGACGTCGCCCAGCACTCGATCGCCGAGATCCGCCGCCTCACCCCAGACGCGAAGGTCGTCATCGTCGACGACGCCTCCACCACCCCGTTCCCTGACGCCACCTACCGGTTCGCCGAGAACGTCGGCATCGCCCGGGCGAAGAACAAGTGCCTCGAGCTGCTCGCCGACTGCGACCACATCTTCCTCTTCGACGACGACGGCTACCCGCTCGTCGACGAGTGGTGGAAGCCGTACGTCGAGTCGCCTGAGCCGCACCTGATGTACATCTTCCGCGACCGGTCCGGCGGCCCCGGCGAGCTATACCGTGACGACCAGCACGTCGCCTACACCGACTCGCGCGGCGTCATGCTCTACGTCGACCGCAAGGTGCTCGACGTCGTCGGCGGTATGGATCCCATCTTCGGGACGTGGGGTCACGAGCACCCGTCGTGGTCGGACCGGATCTTCAACGCCGGCCTCACTTTCTGGCGGTACGCCGACGTCGTCGACTCCGGCCGCCTGATCTGCTCGCTCGACGAGGACGAGAAGGTCACCCGCTCGGTCCCGCAGCGGGAGCGGCAGGCGCAGATGGCCCGCAACGAGGCGATCTACTGGCAGTACCGCCACGAAGCGAACTACGTCGAGTACCGCACCGCCCGAACGGTCATCACGACCCTCCTGACGGGCGTGGTGGACCCTCAACGCGGCCAGCACATGCAAGCCGACCCCGCACTGCTCGCGACCCTGCAGAAGTCGCTCACCGTGCCCCTCGTTGTGCTCCACGACCAGCTCAACGCACACTCGACGGACATGGTCACGTACGAGCGCGTCACAGCCACGCTGAACCCGTACGTGCAGCGCTGGCAGTCGATCTACCGATACCTGCGCGACCACCCCGAGCTGCACCTGGTGTGGTGCGTGGATGGCACCGACGTCGAGCAGCTGCAGGACCCGTTCCTCCTCGACTTCGGCGATCGCCTCGCCGTCGGCACAGAGCACGAGGTGGTCGGCTGCGACTGGATGCGCAAGAACCACCCGAACGAGACCATCCAGGCGTTCATCGACCAGCACGCCGACGAGCAGCTGCTGAACGCTGGCCTCGTCGGCGGCCGCCGCGAGACGGTGATGGCGTTCCTGCACGACCTGCTCGCCGCGTACTGGGAGATCCAGACCGACCTCCACACGGGCAGGACGAAGCACGGCATCGGCGTCGGCGACATGGGCCTGTTGAACCTGGTCGCGTACTCGAAGTGGTCAGGTCGACTGATCACGGGCCCGCGGATCAACACGCGGTTCAAGGCGAACGAGCGCACCCCGTACAGCCTCTGGCGTCATAAGTAGGAGGCCGGCGTGGTGCGTCTGTCCGTGGTGGTGATGGCGCACCCGAAGCGCCGTCACGCCGCCGAGCAGCTCGCCCGCGACGTCGACGCGGCGATCGTCTGGGATGAGCGCGACGACGAGTGGGACACGGGCGCGCGCGCGATCGCCGCCTACGACCCCGAGGCGACGCATCACCTGGTGCTGCAGGATGACGCCCTGCCCGTGCCTGACTTCCGCCGGCACGCGGCCGCGGCGCTCGATCAGCACCCGGACGCGCTCGTGTCGTTCTACCTCGGCACCTCGCGGCCACCCCAGTGGCAGGCCGCCGTGGACCGGGCGTGTGAGCAGGCTGAGGATATCGGCGCCGCATGGCTGTCCGCACCCGTCCTACTGCACGGCGTCGCGATCGCGATCCCTACCCCGGAGATCCCCGCGCTGCTCGACTGGTGCGACCGGCCTACGGTGCCGTACGACGAGCGCATCGGCATGTACTGGCGCTACGTGCTGGACCGCCCGGTGCTGTACACGTGGCCGTCTCTCGTCGACCACGAGGACGGCGCACCGGTCGCCGCACACCGGGACGGGGAACCCCGCGACGAGCCGCGGCGGGCGCGACTGCTCGGCTGGCCGCAGACCTGGAACACCCCAGTCGTCCCGATCGGAGGCTGAGCATGGCGAAGCGTCAGCGCGACGGCCGCGGCAAGACCGCGTACCGCCGCAAGCGAGACGCACTGAAGCGCCGCGTCGAACGCGACAACCTCCCATGCGGCTACGGGTCGCCCACGCAGGAGGGCTGCGGCGAACCCATCGACCTCACCCTGCCCGCCGGGCACCCGCAGGCGTTCACCGCAGACCACCCGGAAGCGCTCGCCAACGGCGGACACCTCGTCGCGCAAACTCTGATCCCAATGCATAACGCCTGCAATAGCCGCAAGGGCAGCCGGGCTCCAGTCGAAATCTGGGAGGCCACATGATCGCGACCACTGCCGCGCTATGCGCGATCAACGGATGCGGCAAGCCTCGCCACCAGCGCCGCCGCTACTGCGGCTCCCACGCCATGCGCGCATACCGCTACGGCGACCCGAATGCCCGAAAGCCGCAACCTCGGCGCGATTTGATCGGCCAGGTGTTCGGCCTCCTCACAGTCCTCGAGACTGACGGCTACCACTGGCGATGCAAGTGCGAGTGCGGAGCGATCGCGACGATCCCGACCGGCAACCTCAACCGGGGCCAGACCACCTGCGGCAACCGCACCACGCACCGCAGAGAAGCCACGGTCGGCTACTACCAGGCACACAAGCGGCTCACCGTCGATAGAGGCCCAGCATCAGCGCACGCATGCGTCGACTGCGGGCAGCCCGCACAGCACTGGTCATACAGCAACGCCAGCCCTGACGAGCTCACCGACGTCACGGGACTGCGATACAGCCTGAACCAGGACGACTACCAGCCCCGCTGCGCACCCTGCCACTCCATCCACGACGGCAAGACCACCCGCGCAGCCTGACGGGGGTGGGGGGACCCCTCTGAAGCCCGTCACGCGGACACCTCCCGCCCAGCCTGCCCTCGTCTCTCTCCCGGTCACCTGACACCTGACACGCCTGGAGGTGCTCGATGGCGGCTGTTCTGGCTCCGTGCGGCACTCCGGCGGCGTATCGGCGGCACAAGCGCAAGGGTGAGCCGGTCGATGAGGCGTGTCGGGTGGCTGCTCGGCAGGCGGAGGCGGATCGGCGGCGTGAGGCGTCGGGGAATGGCGAGGGGAACGGCGCGGTGGTGCAGCTGCGGCCGTCGGCGGCGCCTGCTGCCGCGTCGACGGAGTCGCGTGAGCTCGCTCGGAAGCGGCTGGTCGCGCAGCTTGAGCGGCTCGAGCGTGCGATGGACAAGGTCATCGAGTCGGAGCCGATGCAGATCGTGACGTTATCGAAGCGTCACTCGGAAGTGCTCGCGGAGCTGCTGGCGCTGGATGCGCCCGGCCCTTCGACGCCGGGCCCGGCTGGAGAGGTGGACCCCTTTGAAGGGCTCTTCGGTGCTGGAGGTACTGCTCGGCGAGCAGCGGCCACGCCTCGCACGTAGGCCGGAGTCGGCGGTCGCCTCCTATGGCGACATGGTGGTCGACTTCGTTCGCGCGTGCGGGATGCGGTTGGACGACTGGCAGGAGTACGTGCTGTGGGCGTTGCACGACGTCGACGAGAAGGACCGGTGGGCGGCGTCTGAGGCTGGCCTGCTGGTGTCTCGGCAGCAGGGGAAGACGGAGATCCTGGTCGCCTTCGACCTGGCGCGCCTGTTCCTGTTCCCGATGGAGGATCTCCGCCGGCGGACGGTGCTGCACACGGCGCATGAGGTGAAGACGGCGACGGAGTCGTTCGAGGCGCTGAAGTCGATCATCGAGTCGCAGCCGCGCCTGGAGCCGCTGGTGGATCACATCTACTCGGCGAACGGCAAGGAAGCGATCGTGCTGAAGAAGCGGCGCGGTCAGCGACTGGGTGACCGCGTTCGGTTCGTGGCCCGGTCGAAGGGCTCGGGTCGTGGTTTCGCTGCGGCGGACATCGTCTACGACGAGGCGCAGTACCTGACCCACTCGCAACGGTCGGCGCTGTCGTACACGACGACGACGATCCCGAACCGGCAGCAGCTGTACTTCGGCACGGTGCCGGATGACGGCGAGGGCGAGGTGTTCGAGGGCGTGCGCGATCGCGGTCGCACGGGGCCGGCGCCGCGGACGATGTGGATGGAGTGGTCGCCCGAGGGTGCGGAGGATCCGAAGCTGACGGCGTCGATTGACCTGCACGATCCGATGGTGTGGGCGCAGTCCCTGCCGGCGCTCGGCATCCGTGTGGAGCCGGAGACCATCCAGGAGCAGGTGGACACGGCGACCGACCGCGGCGAGCTGCTGCGGGAGCGGTTCTCGGTGTGGCCGAACCGACCCGAGGTCGAAGAGGTCGCACTGTCGGCCCTGGACCTGAAGGCGTGGGACGACCACAAGGTCGAGAACCGCGAGCACGGGAAGGGCGCGGCGATCGCGCTCGCGCTCGGCGGTGGCGGCCAGTTCGCCTCCATCGGCATCGCATCGCAGACCGAAGACGGTCGCGTGTACGTCGAGCACCGGCACACCGCCGCGGGCACGCTGTGGCTGGCTGACTTCGTCGCGGTGCTGAAGAAGCAGATGCCCGACGCGCTCGTCGTCCTGGACCCGAAGAACGCGGCGATGGTGCTGACCGCGCTCGGCCGCCGCAACGTGCGGTACATGGCGATGTCGCTCGACGAGCTCGCCGCAGCGCACTCGCAGTTCATCGAGCACGTCAACGCCGGCCGGGTGGAGCACCGCGGCCAGGCGGAGGTGCGGAAGTCGCTGCAGTACGCGACGACGCGCGTCATCGGCAAGGCCGGCAGCACGTGGGAGGCCTCGGACCCGAGGTACCCGATCGCGCAGGCGCAGGTCGTCACGTGGGCCCTCTGGGGCGTGTTCAAGCTCGCGGCCAATCCGCCTCGAGACCCAGCGAAGGTGAAGGGATACGCCTGATGCCGACAGACGCAGAGCTGTACGACATCGACCTGCCGGAGGTGCCCGAGGGGGCGCTGACGGCGGTGGAGATCTCGACACTGGTGGACTCGTTCTTCTCGAAGGCGCGCCAGGAGTGGGCTCGCCTGGAGACGTTGCAGAAGAAGATCGACGGGAAGCTGACGCGCACGTGGATGCCGGCGAACGCCGACATGGAGTACAAGGACCTGTTCCGGAAGGCGTCGTCGCCGTGGCTGGACTTCGCCGCGGCCGCGCTCGGCCAGGGGTGCCGTATCGACGGGTTTTCCGATGAGGTCGTGTGGCGGCAGGCGTGGCAGGCGTCGGGGATGGACGGGCGTCAGGGTCACCTGACCCGACAGTCGATCTCGCTCGGCTACTCCTACCTGGCGGTCATCCCGCACCGGGACCCGGAGAAGGTGCTACTGCGGCCGATGTCGGCGCTGAAGACCTTCGCGGTGTATGACGAGCCGTGGGACGACTACCCGCGTGTGGTGCTGCACCTCGTCGAGGGGTCGCTGCGGGACACCAAGTCGCAGAAGTGGATGCTCATCACCGAGGAGGGCGTGCACCGCTTTAGCGGCGGCTACAAGGTGCCTGGTGATGTCGAGTTCGCGCCGCACAGCCTTGGCTACACGCCGGTGGCGCGCATCGGCGCGACCTACGATGACGTGCCGCGCTCGATCGTCGAGCCTGCCCTGCCGGTCTATAACCGGGTCGTGGATGCGACGTTCACTCTGCAGATGGTGCAGCGGTACGGCGCGTTCCCGCAGAAGTGGATGGCGGGCGGTGAGGCGCTCGACGAGAACGTGCGCGTCGCGGTCGACACCCTGATCCAGGCGGTCGGCGTGAACGGGGAGACGGCTCGCTTCGGGTCGTTCCAGCCGGCCGATCTCGACCAGGTGGTGAAGGCACTCGAGGCGCACATTCGCCACATGCTGTCGATCCTGCAGGTGCCGCCCACGTACGGGCCGTTCGCCGCGATGGTGAACATGAGCGCGGAGGGCATCGCAGCGGCTGAGGCGGGTTACTTCCGTCACCTGGGCGATCTGCAGGACCCGCTGGGTGAGGGCTACGAGCTCGCGCTGCGCATGGCGGGAGACCTGCTGAACGTCGATGTGCCGGATGACGCTGAGGTGTCGTGGGCGGACGTGTCTTCGCGGTCGCTCGCGCAAGCCGCCGACGCGATCCAGAAGCTCGCCTCGCTCCCGTCGCCGCCGCCGCTGGAAATGCTGCTCGGTCTCTTGCCGGGCTGGAAGCCGGCCGACGCGATCGCTGGCGCGCAGAGCGCCCGCGCGATCGCCCCCATCGACGTCCCTCCTGCCATCGAGCAGTAGGGGTCCACTCCCACCCGCCTACCCGGGCGGGGATGCAGGTACGCCAGCTGCTCCCTCTGGCGGTCACATCGACGGATTCACGGAGGCAACAGCCATGTCAGATCCCACACCTTCACCGGAGCCGACTCTCGAGCCGACCCCGGACCCCACTCCTGAGCCGAGCCCGTTCACGGCGCCCGCGTCGCAGGAGGAGCTGGACCGCATCATCGAGGCCCGTCTCGCGCGCGAGCGCAAGCGGTTCGAGGGCTTCGACGCCATCAAGGAGAAGGCGGCGAAGTGGGACCAGCTCGAGGAGGAGAAGAAGACCCCGAGCGAGAAGGCGATCGAGGAGGCGGCCGCGAAGGCCCGCGCCGAGGTCGCCTCGAAGTACGAGCGGCAGATCGCCGAGGGACGGGTCGAGTCGATCGCTGCGGCGGTCGGCTTCATCGACCCGGCCGACGCGGTGCTGCGCGTGCTGTCGGGGGATCTCCCGAAGAAGGACGACGAGCTGGACGTCGACGAGCTGAAGAAGCGCGTCGAGCAGCTCGCGAAGGACAAGCCCCACCTCGTCAAGACGGAGCAGCGTCAGCGTCCCGGCCGGCAGGAGCCGAAGCCGGGCGTGAAGGTCGCTGCTGCGGCTGGCGAGAAGGGCAAGGCGGCAGCCGCCATTCGGCAGCTCCGCGGCGCGCGTGGCTGAGGCCTGACGACCTCACTCAACCTCTCAACACAGAACGGAGGCCATCATGGCCGACATTTCGCGCGACGACGTCGCAACCCTCATCGAGGAGGAGTACACGAACGTGCTCCTCGAGAGCGCGGAGGTCGCCTCGGCGTCGCTGTCCGCGTTCACCACGGTGCCGCTCGGCACCAAGATCACGAACGCTCCGGTGCTCGCGACCCTGCCCGAGGCCTCCTGGGTCTCGGAGTCGGCGACCGACCCCGCGGGCGTGAAGCCGACCTCGCAGGCGACCTGGGCCAACCGCCAGTTCGTCGTCGAGGAGATCGCCGTGATCATCCCGATCCACGAGGACGCCCTCGAGGACATGACCGAGGACGGCGTCACCCGGCTGACGCAGCTGGGCGGCACCGCGATCGGGAAGAAGCTCGACCAGGCGATCCTGTTCGGCACGAACAAGCCGACCACCTGGGTCAGCCCGGGCCTGCTGCCGGCGGCGGTCGCCGCGGGCGCGGTGTTCCAGGTGTCGGCCACGCCCGGCGAGGACGACCTGGCCGGTTCGCTGTACCAGGCGGCCGACTTCGTCGACCAGTCGGGTGCCGACCCGTCGGTCATCCTGTCGCGCCGCGGCCTGCGGTTCAAGCTCGCGAACCTCCGCGACTCGGAGGGCAGCCGCCTGTACCAGTCGGCGCCCGACGGTGTCGGCGAGGGCTCGATCATCGGCATCGACGCAGCCTGGGTGCGTAACGGCGCCTGGAACTCGGCGTCGGCGACCGCGCTGATCGCCGACCGCGAGCGCGTCATGGTCGGTGTCCGCCAGGACATCACCGTGAAGTACCTCGACCAGGCGACCCTCGGCACCGGTGAGGGCCAGATCAACCTGGCCGAGCGCGACATGGTCGCGTTCCGGTTCAAGGCCCGCTACGCCTACGTGCTCGGCAACACGCTCACCGCGGAGGGCGCGACCGCCGTCCCGGTGGCCGCCGTCACCCCGGCGTCGGGTTCCTGATCCCACGGCGGGGCGCACCCATTCCTCCGGGTGCGCCCCGCGCTGGCCTTCCCACTGAGAGGGGACCCTCATGGCCGTAACGCTCGTGTGGAGCGACGTCAGCCCCTTCCTGCCCGGCCTGTCGAGTGCACAGACCACCATCGGTCAGGCGTGGCTCCCTGTGCTGGTGTTGCACCTCGACAAGCGGTACGGCAGCCACTACACGGACGCGCTCAAGCCGGCGTTCGCCTCGGCCGCGGCGGATGCCATTCGTACGCGCCTCGACCGACCTGGCATGGTGCTGCAGCAGGCGATCTCCGGCGCATCCGTGCGCTACTCCGACCGAGCCGCGCTGCTGTCCTGGTTCCAGCCCGAGCAGCTCGCGGAGCTCGACATGCTCTGCGGCCTGGGCACGGTGCGCTCCGTGCGCACGCCGGCGCCGGACGGCCAGCGGTTCGGGAACCTGGCTCGTGCGTTCGTCGACGAGGAGGAGCTCGTCGGCGGTGACGTCGTCGGGGGCTCCTGATGAAGTTCGCGTACGGGCAGACCGTGTACCGCGACCGGCGCATTCAGGTGCCCGACCCGTACAACCCGACGCGCACCGAGCCCGGCCCGTGGTCGTCAGCGGTGTCGATCGTGATCGAGGGCGCCTACGTCGGGCCTGCCTCGTCGGTGGCGGTCGCGGACCCTACGCGGAACCAGCTGCAGGTTGACCGGTCGCTCTACTGTCCGCCGACGGCCGACGTGCTGGTCGGCGATCGCATCCGCACCGGTTCGGAGACGTTCGAGGTGCGCGAGCTTCCCGACGCTCCGACGAATCCCTTCACTGGTTGGCGGCCGGTGCTCGAGGTGCCGCTGGAGAGGGTGGTGGGCTGACATGCAGTTCAACAATGCCTTCTTCGAGCAGCTGAGCCGCTCGCCCGGCGTGGTGAGCGTGACGGTCGAGGCGGCGAACCGGGTGGCCGCTACCGCGCGCGAGAACGCCCCGGTGGACTCCGGCAAGTACCGCAAGGGCATCGTGGTGCGGAAGAAGTTCCAGCGCCGCGTCGTCGCCCTTGTGGAGGGCACCGACCCGAAGACGATGCTCATCGAGTCGAAGACCGGCAACCTGGTGCGCGCGCTGCAGAAGAACAAGCAGGTGCGCCGTGGCTGACCCGCTCGTCATCGACTCCGACCTCGAGCTGTTCCTCACCACCTGGTACCGGCAGGCGCTCGCCGCCCGCCCGGAGCCGGTGTGCGCCGGCGTGGAGGTCGACAACAAAGAGCCCTCAACGGGAATGTTCCCGGCTCGCCTGCTCGTCATCCGCGACGACGGGGGACCGGCGACGTCGGCGGTCACCGGCGAGCGGTCGGTCGGGTTCACCGTGTTGGCGGGGTCGAAGCTCGCGCCGAAGGACGCGAACGACCTGATCCGCATCGTGCTCGCCCTCGTCGTGCAGATCCCCGGCCCGGATGTTCCGGGCCAGTCGCCGCGGAACCCCGTGTCCGCGGTGCTCGAGCGCAATGGCCCGTTCTCCGTCGTGGAGGAGCAGGACCGCGCGCGTCGGTTCGCGACGGTCACCTTCGCGGTGACGCCCGAACCGCTCTGACCTACCCACACCATCGCCCCTCCGGGGCACGACACCTGAAGGAGATGCCATGACTGCAGACAGCAGCGGCAACGACATCCTCGCCGTCGGAGTCCCGGTCACGGGCTTCATCGGCATCGCCCCCTACGGGACGACCATCCCCACGCCCTCGGGCGGCGCCGCCGAGCCCCTCGTGCTCGACCCGGCGTTCAAGAAGCTCGGCCTGCTGAAGACCGACGGCGGCCCGCAGTTCGCGTACGCGGCCGACGGCGACCCGATCGAGTTCTGGCAGGACTCGTACTCGATCCCCACCGGCCTCGCGAACGTCACCCTCACGGTGTCGATCGCCGAGGCGCTGAACACGAACGTGCGCGAGCTCATCGCCGGCGCGACGGTCGACGTGAACGGGTACCTCGAGTACGACGGCGGCGGCCACGCCACGAAGTACGTGGTCTTCACGGAGGAGATCTTCAAGAACGGCGCCATCCGCCGCCGCGTCTGCCCGAACGTGCAGGTGCAGGGCATCACGGAGGACCAGTCGAACCGCGGCCAGGTGAACGGTCAGCAGCTCGTCTTCGAGATCCTCCGCGACGCGGCGGTCAACGGGAACCACTTCGGCGAGTGGGTGCTGCCCGCAGCATCCGGCTCCTGATCTGAGCGGCGCCGCCTCGAGCTCGTGGGTGCTCGGGGCGGCGCCTTCACCCACACACCCACGACTCACCCACAGGAGAACCCATGTCCAGAAAGAACGGCAAGAGCCCTGCCCCCAAGCGGGCGCCGTTGGAGGTGCCCGTCTTCGCGCTCGCCCCGACGGACCCGCCGCCGCACATGATCGTCGGCGACCAGTTCGTAGCCCAGACCCCGGAGGGCCCTTTTCAGATCAGCCTGCGGCTGAAGGAGCGCCACATCCGCGAGATGCAGGACAAGCCGCTGCAGGACCAGTTCGACATCGCGGTGGCCACGCTCGCGCCCGACTGGTCGACGCGACTGCTTGATCTCGACCACGTCGACGTCGTGGTGCTGCAGCAGAAGTGGATCGCCGCGGTGTTCCAGTGGCAGGGGGCGCGCCTGGGGGAATCGCTCGGCTCCTCGACGTCCTAGAGGAGCACCGGGCCGCGCTGCGCTTCGACTTCCGCGACCGGTTCGGCTTGAGCCTCGACGACGCCGGCGACGGGTACACGTTCGGCGAGGCACTTGATCTGGTGCGTGAGCTCGTCGACGAGCAGGGCACGCGGTCGCACGCCTCCGTCCGCGGGTGGGCGTATGCGTTGTCGACGACGAACCAGACACTGCAGCACCTGCTCGAGCTCTACGCGGCCGTGCACCGGGACACGAATAAGCAGCCGAAGCCGATGTCGTTGGGCTGGCCATGGCCTGAGCAAGCGGACGTCACCGAGGAAGAGCGCGACGCGCTCACGCAACAGCTCATCGCACGGTCGGCGCTGGCCGACCGATGATCATCTTCGAGGGGAGGCCCTACAGTGTCGACTCCTCAGGTGGGCCAGGGCGCGGTCGCGATCTTCCCGACGTTCAAGGGCTTCCGGAAGGCTCTGACGGCCGAGGTTGACGACTCGACGCGTGAGGGTGGTCAGCGGTTCACGAAGGGATTCTCTGCTGCGGGCACGACTGCGGGGAAGGGCTTCGCGGAGGGCTTCAAGAAGCAGGCCGCCAACGTCTCGGCCGACGCGCTGAAGAAGGCCACCGACGAGGTCGCGAAGGCGACCCGCGAGCTGTCGGCGGTGCGGTTGAAGGAGCAGGACGCGCTCGGCAAGCAGCGGGTGGCGGAGGCTCAGCTGGCCGACGCGCGCAAGCGATATGCCGACGACTCGGTGCAAGTGGTGCGTGCGCAGGAGCGGCTCGCGTCGGCGCAGCGGCAGGTGCTGAACGTGCAGGAGTCGGTGGAGAACTCCACCGAGCGCCTCGCGCGGGCGAAGCGTGACCTGGCGGATGCGTCGACGGCGGCCGCGAACGGCGGCTCCGGTTGGGGTCGCGTGTTTGGCAACTTCGGCGGCCAGGCGGCCGACGGGTTCGGCGGTGGTTTCCGCCGCCGTGTGGGCGAGATATTCACCGGCAACTTCCTCGCCGACGTCGCGTTCTCGGTTGGACAGGCCGCTCTTCGCGGTGTCGTGTCGGGCGTGCAGGCGGGCGTGCAGTTCGGTTTCGAGGGCATTCAGCTGGCGAGCGACCTCGCTGAGGCGACCAACGCGGCACGGGTTACGTTCGGCGACGAGCTCGGCGCGCAGCTGGAGTCGCTGGCGAAGGATGCTCCGGCGAACCTTGCGCTTACTCGGCGCGCGTTCCTGCAGACCGCGACTCAGTTCTCGGCCTTCGCGCGGGTGGTGCGCCGTGACAACCCTGTCGGGTTCATCGACGAGCTCACCACGCGTGGTGCTGACTTCGCATCGGTGTACAACCTCGACGTGGCGGAGGCGCTGCAGCTGTTCCAGTCCGGGCTTGCCGGTGAGACAGAGCCGCTGCGTCGGTACGGGCTGAACCTGTCGGCGGCCGCGGTCGAGTCCTTCGCCTACGCGAACGGCATTGCTGCTGCTGGCCGCGAGTTGACAGAGAACGAGAAGGTGCAGGCCCGCTGGGGTCTTCTGCTCGAGCAGACCGCCGCGGTGCAGGGTGACGCGTCGAACACGTCGGGTGAGCTCGCCCGACAGCAGCGTGACCTCGCGGTCGCACTGGAGGAGTCCCAGACAAAGCTCGGCGAGTACCTCATCCCGGGGTTCCTCAGCTTGGTGACGGTCGCGAACGATCAGGTGCTGCCGGTTCTCGGCGGCATCGTCGACCGCGTCGGGCCGCGACTGGGTGCGGCGCTCGAGGACGTCGACTGGGCGGGCCTCGCCAGCTCCATCGCGCCCGTGCTCGAGGATGTCATCGAGCTCGGGGTCGACGGGCTGCCGGACATGATCCGCGGGTTCGAGGACTTCGCGAACGAGGCGCCGATCTGGATCGAGCGATTCCAGAGCATCGGCGCCGCGCTCGAGCCGATCGGCGGTCTCCTGGCGACCGCTGCCGCCGACAGCGCTGGGTTCTGGGCGCTCGCGGGTGACATCATCGGCGGCGACCTGCTGTTCGCGGACGACACCGAGCTCAACCGCCTGAAGTTCCGCGCTCAGGAAGGCCTGTACGGGCCGCTGCTCGAGGGCCTGTTCGACTTCTCGGTCGATTGGGATCGCGAGTGGAATCGTATCTTCGGCATCCCTGACACCTACTTCGGGCCCGGGGAGTTCGTCCCGACGGAGTCGATCGACGAGGGCTTCCGTTCAGGTCTTCGATCCACGCGAAGTGGATTGGATGCGATCAGCGACGAGTTCGCCGAGGAGGCGGAACGTAATGGGCGCCGCGGCGGTGGCGGCGCATTCGACCTCGGGCAGAGCGTTGGCGATGGACTTGAAGCGGGCCTGAACGCCGCGAGGGGCCGTGTGGGTCGCGCTGCATCGAACCTTGCGAACGAGGTGAAGAAGCAAACGCAGCTCACACTCGAGACCAACTCGCCGTCGAAGGTCGCGCGTGAGTTCGGCCAGTTCTACGGGGATGGGCTCGTGTTGGGCATGCGAGACCGGCAATCGTCTGTCGCGACTGCGGCGTCGATGTTGGCCGGTGTCATACCTGTCGCAACCTCCATGAACGCCGGCGGCGCTGGCGGGTCGTCGTCCTCAAGTTCCTCGTCGACGACGATCCAGCTGATGTCTCCGGACCCGTACGCCGCGGCCGCGATGGTCATGCAGGAACTCGACGAGAGGCTGAGGGTCAACGGATGATCACGGTCACGATCGACGGGCTCGTGTTTGAGGCGAAGCCGTCTTACCCCGCCTCTGGGTGGGTCTGCCGTCGACTGCAGGGTTGGTACTCGGGCGCTCCCATCAGGGATGACGCTGTGGACCGTCCTGCAGCCGACGGCGCCTTCGGCGTTTCTCGGGCGTTCCGGTCGGCGCGGCCGCTGCGGTTCGAGGGTGCGCTGGTGGGGGCGACGGCGCAGCAGGCTCAGGCTGACCTGTGGCGTGCGTTCTCCGCGGTGCAGTCCGATGGGCGCCCGTTCGAGATCTCGGTGACGGACAACGTCGGCACGCTGTCGGTGATGGCGTCGGTGTCGGGCGCGATCGAGATCGAGCCGGAGACGGACAAGGTCGCTCGAGTGACGGCGCGCTTCATTGCCTACGACCCGGTCAAGTACGGGCCGTCCCGTCAGTTGGTGACGGGCCTGCCGACCGCGGGTGGCGGCCTGGCGTACAACCTCTTCGACCCGGCAGGGCAGCTCGACTACGGGGCGAACGGGAACCTCGGCCGCGTGCAACTCACCAACGCGGGCACGGCTGACGTGTGGCCGCACGTTCGTGTCGACGGCGGCCTCGCCAGCGGATTCTTCATCCAGCGCCTCGACACAGGCCAGGTCGTCCGCTACGACCGCGTCGTGCCGCTGGGCAGCTGGGTGGAGATCGACTTCGCTTCGGGCGCCGTCATCATCGACGGGACGTCGGACGGGTCGACCTACCTGACCCGCGGCGAGTTCTTCGACGTGCCCCCTGGCGCAGCATTCGACGTGCAGTTCAACGCCATCGGCGCGGCGACCGGCACGCCCCTCATGACCGTGACGATCTCGGACGGCTACTGGTGACGACGTACATCATCGGCGACCTGCGCACCGGTCGCCGCATCCAGACCGTCCCGGCGCTCGCGGGCCCCTGGGATGACGTGCTCAACGACGCCGGCACCGTGTCGTGCACGGTGTCGCTCCGGGACCCGGATGTGCAGCGCCTCGGCCTGAAGGAGTCCGCGAAGCCTGGCAAGGCGTTCCTCGCCGCCGTCGACGGAGACCTGGTGCTACAGGCAGGCCCGATCTGGCTGCACTCGTACGACGCCGACCTGGGCCGTCTCACGCTGTCGGCCGCGGGGATGTGGTCGTACTTCGATCAGCGGCGCATCCTGCCGGTGCTCGCGGGCCGCTCGCCGACGGACCCGACGACGGACACGCGGTTCGCGCCGGCGTCGATCGACCCGGCGGGGCCGTGGCCGACGGACACGCGCACGTCGCTGCAGGGCATCGCTCGAGCGCTGGTGGCGCAGGCGCAGGCGTGGACGGGCGGGAACGTGCCGGTGATCCTGCCGGCGTCGATCGCTGGCACGTCAGAGCGCGTCTACCGTGGGGTCGACCTGTCGACGGTGGGGCAGGCGCTGCGCGATCTGACCGCGGTCGAGGGTGGCCCGGATGTGCGGTTTGAGCCGCGCCTCACCACGGACCGGCTGGGCGTGGAGTGGGTGATGCGGATCGGCACGCCGACGCAGCCGCTGCTGTTTTCGGCTGTGGAGCCGACGTTCACGATCGGCGCTCCGAAGTCGCCGGTGTCGTCGTTCAAGACGACGGTGTCGGGCCGGGGTGTGGCGACGCATGTGTACGCGGCCGCGGGTCGTGGCGCGAACGAGGCGATCGTCGGTGAGGGTGTGAACCAGGCGCTTCTGGATGCCGGCTATCCGGTGTTGGAGCTAGTGGATTCGTCGCGGTCGACGGTGTCGGAGCAGGCGACGATCGACGCGTTCGCGGAGGAGCTGCGGTTGCGGTCGGCGTCGCAGACGGAGACGTGGGAGTTCGCGCACGAGACGTCGGAGCGGCCGTTCCTGTCGGGGTACACGGTGGGTGACTTCGCGCTGGTGCGCGTCGTCGACGACCTGTATCACGGGCCGATCGACCCGCCGAAGCGGATGCGGATCGTCGCCCGGTCGGGCGATGCCGAGGGGCGGAAGGTGACCGTGAAGTTCCAGCCGGAGGTGGTCTGATGTCGGGCGGCTACGAGACACCTGCATCTGGCGACTACGCCGAGCTGATCAGGCAGATGCGCGACATGACGCGGCGGCTGGACGAGCTGGAGCGGCCGAGCGGTACGCAGATCGTGCTGGAGGACGAGTCGGAGCGTGAGGACGCGTCCGGGTTCGGTGTCGGCACGGGCTTTGCGACGGTGGTGACGATTCCGTACACGTGCCCGCCGTACAAGTGCCGCACGAACTTTCTGCTGGGCGGGCAGGTGTTTGCCCGCAACTCGCGCGGTGTGACGGACTTCCTGTATGCGCAGGTCGAGGTCGAAGGGTCGGTGTTCGGCCTCGGCCAGGGCAACCCGCAGCCGGTGCAGGTCGCGGCGTCTGCGTGGGGGTCGGCGACGACGGGCTACGCCGCGGATGTGACGACGCAGGCGGGGGAGACGATCACGTTCCGCCTGCTCGTGCGCGCGGACGGTGGTGCGTGGTCGGCCGACGGGTCGAACCAGGCGTCGCTGTGGGTCGTGGCGTCGCACAAGATCCGCTCCTGACCGGCCGACGAGGCCCTCTCAGATGAGAGACCTCTCATCTTCATCTCACTCTCTTCTCACCGTTGGAGGACGGCATGGCGATCACTCGAGGTCTCGGGACCACAGGGAACGCGGCGGGCACGGTCACGCCGCTGGACCACAAGCTGGCCCAGTCGGGTCTGCTGGCGAAGCAGGGGGCCGGGTCGAACCTGATCCGTCCGGGCTTGTTCTTCGACGGTGTCACGGCGATCGTGACGGGCACGTCCGGCATGAGCTACAACGTGGCTCCGTTCACGGCGGCGCTGTCGCGGGGTGCCGCGGCGGGGACGGTGCTGCTGTGCAATGACGGCACGGTGAACGTGGTGACGACGGCGGCGCCCGGGTCGAACTCGCGCATCGATGTGGTGTACGCGTGGCAGCGGGAGTTCTCCCTGGATGGGGTGGACTCGGATCCGGTGATCGGGGTGGTGCAGGGGTCGCCGGCGGCGGTGCCGGTGGCTCCGTCGCTGGCGGCGTTCCCGGGCGCGATCGAGCTGGCGCGCATCACGGTGCCTGCTGGTGTGACGGCGACGAACTCGGGTCCGACGATCACGCAGTCGGCTCCGTTCACTGCTGCGGCGGGTGGGGTGCTGGTGTTCCGCACGACGGCGGAGCGGAACGCGGCGGTGGTGGCTGACGGGACGCTCGGCTACGTGGTGGCGTCTGGGCTGCTGCAGATGTGGCGGGCGGATGTGGCGGCGTGGGTGAACGTCGACGGCGTGTTCGAGCGCGGCCGGCTCGGATTCTCGTCGGTCACTGCCGGGGCGGGTGGAGTGCAGGACCTGAGCGGGGTGGTGAGCTTCGCGGCCGTGCCCTATGCCACCGTGATCGACCTGGAGACGATGTGCATCGTCGACCTCACCGCGTCGCCGCCGTCAGCCCGAAGCGTGAACCTCGGCTTCAACACGACGGCGGGCACTCTCGATCAGGACATGTCGGGCAACATCGAGTGGGCGGCCTCCGTCGCGGCGGCGGGCAGCTCGCGAGTGATCACCCAGCGCGCCTCGGTCTCCCTGCCGGCATCCACCGCGACCGACATCAAGCTCCGCTGGAACCCCTCCGGGAACGCCGTGCGTGCCTTCGCGTCGGCGTGGCGGTACACGAGGCGACGCGCATGACCCGCCTGTCGCATCCCGCGCCGTGCCGACATGGACTGCAGACTTCACCGGCAACCCCGCCAGCCTCGGCACGTCGACTTCGACGTCGACACTCGCCACGCCCCTTGACGGCGACACCGATTCGTCGACGGTCAGCACCCTGTCGCCGTACATCGTCTTCAACTGCGTCATCAAGACCTAGCGCACGCGCTCACACACCTCGAGGCAACTCGAGCGCGCCGGGAGAGAGCTGAGTTGGTCGCTCTAGAGGCCACGGCCTTGAACGCTCTCGTCGTCACCAGCCCGGTAGCAGCGGTGTCCCCACGTTGTGCCTTTTCAAGGGTGCGACGTGGGGGCACGCGCCAACTCAAAAGTCCGATCAGGTGCGGGCTTTTCTAACGCATGGGGGTAACTCGCCGTGAAACTCCAAAGCCCTGCCCCGGACGGGTGGACTGAGTTTGGGTGGATGGCATGGCCGAACCATCGGGGCCGCGACTGGGGATGGTACAAACTGCATCCGATCAAGTCTCGCCGCACCTACTTTGCCGCACCCGGCACCGTCGTGCTCGTGGAGGACTACGCCGGGTACAACAACGGGTACGGGAACCGGATTTGGGTTGAGCACGCGCCCGGTTTCCGCACCGCCTACAACCACTACTTCAACGGTGTCACGTCAAAGTTCCGCGTCGGGCAGAAGGTTGCGGCAGGCCAGTATGTGGGGTCGATGGGCAACACCGGCAAAACGAACGGCACCATTCACCTGCACTTTGAGGTGTGGCGGCTGCTCAGTGGAACGTGGGTGCGTGTTGATCCTGATTCTTGGTTTCGCGCCGACATTCCGGACACCTCCCAACCCCCTTCGGACACGACGGATAGGAAGAGACGCACATGGCTTGGATGAAGTCGACCTCAGGCGCGAGCAAGGACCAGTGGTTCCTGACGGGGGAGTTCACCGTCGACCGCATCGGCAAGGACCGCAAGACGGCCGAGGGCATCACCGCCGTTCTGGGCTTCCAGTCGGAGGCGGTCACGCACGAGCAGGTCACGGCCGAGATCGCCCGCGTCGACGCACGCCGCGCTCGCCTTCTGGCAGACCTCGCCGCGCTCGTGAACCCTTCAGGCGTCGATGTGCGCCCGCAGCTCGCGCAGATTCAGGACCGCCTGGACGCGGTGCCCACGGCCGTGCAGAACGGGCAGGCCGCCCGGGCAGCGATCGTGAACGACCAGCGGGGGACCGGGGCGTGACCTGGGAGCACCTCGAACCTCTCCTGCTGCAGACCATCGCGACAGTCGGCATCGTGCTCGCCGCAGTCCTCCCGGCGGTGATCAGCACGCGGCGTTCAGCGAAGCGCGCGGAGAGCGCGGCCGTGCAGGCGAAGAAGGAGATCACGAACGGCCACTCTGAGCATGTCCGAGATCAGCTCGACCGGCAGCACGCAGAGGCGATGAAGGCCACGGACGAGCTGCGGTCGACCTTCGAGAAGCGCGCCGACCGTCTCGCCTCCGACATGAGCGGCATCCGCCGCGACGTCGGCCGTCTCGCCGACGCCCAAGCCGAACAGGGCAAGGCGATCCACACCCTGCAGCTGCAGCAGCTGCGCGACCACCCACCGACGACCTAGGAGGTCACCATGAACCCGATCACCGCACCGTGGGTTGCCACGGCCCGCACCATCCTGCAGAACATCCTCGGCGTCACGTTCGCCCTCGTCAGCGCGTTCCTCGCGTTCGCCGCGATCGCACCGGAGATCCTCGAAGCACTCCGGGACGTGCTGCCCGAACACGCCTACCTGTGGCTGCTCGGCATCGTCGGCACCGCGGGCGCCATCGCTGGTGCGATCGCCCGCGTGATGGCGATCCCGGCGGTGAACGCGTGGCTGGGTCGCCTGGGATATCAGTCCCCGGCCCAGACCGGCCTCGGCTCTCTTTCGTCCGAGTGATGGGCGGCGAGCAGGTCGCCGGCTATGAGGTGCCGGTCGACCCGATGGACGATCTGCAGTGTGAGTCCTGCCAGTAGGCAGGGCATTAGGACGGCCCCGAGCTTCACCCTTACGGGTGGGAGCTCGGGGCCGTTTCTGCATGCGCGGGGCCGGACGCGATGCGGCAGTGAGGGCACCACCAGCCGCTGACCACGAGCTGCATCCGTTCGAGGCACTGCGGGCAGTTCGGGTCGGCAGCGAACGCGAGGTCATCCATGCAGAGAGCTTCTCGACTCAGCGCGGCCACGGCTGGGATACTCCACAGGTGAGCAACGCCGACCGCCTGGCCCGCGACTACTTCCCCGCCCGCACCCCACTGCCGCCCGTGAGCGGCCTCGCGATCGCCTCGCTGATCCTCGGACTCCTCACGACACTCCCCGCGCTCCTGGCGCTCCTGATCCGCTCAGGCGGCTTCCTCGCCGTTCTCCTCTACCTCATCGTCGTGGGCGTGCCCGCCCTGATCGCTGTCGTGCTCGGCCACGTCGCACTGTCGACGATCAAGCGGGCAGAGCGGCGCGGCCGCGGCATGGCGGTCTGGGGTGTGGCGCTCGGCTACCTGGCGCTGGCGGCACCGCTCGTGGCCGCGCTGCTCGCCGACGGCCGGTAGCCCGGCTACTTGCTCTTCTCGTCCCGGAGGATGTCGTACAGGCAGTAGCCGACCAGACCGAAGATCGCGACGATCGCGACCCACCCCCAGCCGCTGAGCTGCAGAGCGTACCCGGTGAGGAACAGTGCGGCGATACCCATGATCACGAGCGTGACCAGGCCGATGCCGCTGATGATCTTGCTGAACAGCTTCATGGTGGTGACTCCTTGGGTGACTTTTTGGTCACCTTCAGGTCTGCGCCCCCGGCAGGATTCGAACCTGCAACCACCGGATTAGAAGGCCGATGCTCTATCCATTGAGCTACGGGGGCTCGACCGTCAGGTTACCCGGTTGGGTGGTCGCGTGCGGCGGCGTGCGGCCGCCTCTGGGCTCATGGGGACGTGCACTCTGGGAAGGCCCTCGATCACCGTTCTGAGGCGATCCTGGCCGGGCCGGACATACACGTGGATGGTCTGCTGGTCGCGGTGCCGGAGTGCATGCTGGACGTCGATACCGTCAGCGCCGAGCTCGAGCAGGGTGGTGCCCATCCATTTGCGCATGTCGTGCGCACGGTGGCCGGTGATGCCGGCGCGGCGGAACGCAGCGTTGAGCGTGCTCGAGACCGATTTGCCGCGCACGTGTTCGCCGTCGATGAGGCCGGGGAACCACCAGCTGTCGGTCGGGTAGGACTCGGCGATGGCGAGGTTGCGCACGAGCGGGTGTAGCGGGCGGGTGATGGTGGTGCGGCCTTTGCCTTCGCGGACGGTGATGGTGTCGGCGGTGAGGTCGATGTCGGAGCCGTGGACGGCGGCGATCTCGGAGGCGCGCATGCCTTGGTAGGCGGCGAGGAGGACCATCATGACGGTGCGGCCGCGGATGCCTGAGGTCAGCAGGGTCTGGATGTTCTCGGTGCTGACGGGGTTGGGTTCGCGGTATTCGACGCGGGGGCGGGGGAGGCGTGCGGCGGGGTTGTCGAGGCGTAGGCCTTCGTCTTGCATCCAGGTGAAGAACGTGTGGAGGGCGGAGCGGTAGTTCTGTTTGGTGCGGCCGGTGAGGTCGGGGCGGCCGAGGAAGGTGATGAGCTGCGGCTTGGTGATCTGGTCGAAGTTCTCGGCTTGGGTGTGGCGGAGGACGGAGCGCATGAAGATCATCCGTTCGCGGATGGTGCGTTCAGTGCAGTGTTGGGCGCGCATGTAGGCGGCCCAGTAGGTGAGGGTGTCTTCGGCGTTCATGGAACGTGAGTCAACTTCCCGTACGGCGGTTGTTCTAGCCCGTCAACTGGGTCTAGCGGACGCGGTTGGAGGGCCCCGTGCCGCGGTCGCGTCGGTTGGTGGGGCGGGTCTTGGCCGGTACCGGGGACTTGTAATCTCTTGGTCGCAGGTTCGATTCCTGCCGAGGGCGCGGCGTATATTGGCTGCGCCGCCGCTTCTGCGGCGCAGCGCCGCGTCCGCGGCGTGAGCGCGGTCACGCCGCTTCGCGTCTCGACCGTGCTGTCTGGCTGCGCCGCCGCTTCTGCGGCGCAGTGGCGCTTCCGCGCGCCGAGCGCGGTCGCCGCGCTTCGCGTCTCGGCAGACGCTGGGCGTGAGCGCCTAGCGTGAGGGGTATGAAGCGGTTTCGACGGGCGGCGGTGTGGGCGCTGCTCAGCGGCGTGCTCGCCGCGCTGATCGTGCCGTTCCTGGTGCCGGTCGAGACCTCGGGCACGCTGACCGAGCGCGAGGCCGCCGGGCCGGGTGCGGAGTTCGTCGAGGTGGGCGGTCTCAGCGTTCACGTCGAGACGGCCACCTACTCGGGCGAGAGCGCCGACCCGCCGGTGATCGTGCTGCTGCACGGCTTCGGCGCGAGCACGTTCTCGTGGCGCGAGGTGCTGCAGCCGCTCGCCGTGCTGGGCGACGTCGTCGCCTACGACCGCCCCGCCTTCGGCTTCACCGAGCGTCCCACCGGGTGGCAGGGCGAGAACCCCTACGGCGTGCCCGGCAACCTCGCGCTGCTCGACGCGGTCATCGACCGGTTCGCGGATGCCCGCGACGTGATCCTCGTCGGCCACTCGGCCGGCGGCCTCGTCGCCGGGGAGTACGCCCGCCTCCACCCCGACCGCGTCGACCGACTGGTGCTGGTCGCACCCGCGGTGCTCGGCGGCGGTGGGCCCCCCGCCTGGCTGACCCCGGTGCTCGGCCTCCCGCAGATCGACCGCCTCGGCCCCCTGCTCGTGCAGGGCATCGCATCGTCGGGAGATCAGATCCTCGAGCAGAGCTTCGCCGACCCGGCCGCGCTCACCGACGCCGTGCGCGCCGGGTACCGGGCGCCGCTGACGGTCATCGGCTGGGAGGCCGCGCTGTGGCGCTTCACGACCTCCCCGCGCGACAACGCGCTCGCGACGAACCTCGACGCGCTTTCCGTGCCGACTCTGCTCATCACGGGCTCCACCGACACCATCGTCGCGACGGCCGACACCGAGCGGCTCGCGACCCTGCTGCCCGATGTCGAGCTGGTGGTGATCCCGAACGCGGGTCATCTGCCGCACGAGGAGAGGCCCGAGCAGTTCGTCGCCGCACTCCTCACCTGGCTCGGAGCCAGCACGACGTAGCATCGGCGCCATGCGACGCCTCCTCGGCGCCACCCGTTTCGTGGTCGCCCTCCCTGCTGTGGCCGCCATCCTCGGCGGCATCTTGCTCATGCTCCAGGGTTCGGTCGCGACGGTCATGGTCATCGTCGACACCGTGTGGTTCGGGGCCGACCTCAAGACGACGACGGTCGATGTTCTCACCGCGATCGACGCGATTCTGCTCGGCACGGTGCTGCTCGTCATCGGTTACGGCCTCTACGAGCTGTTCGTCGACGCCGATCTTCCGGTGCCCGCGTGGTTGCGGGTCACCAACCTGGACGACCTGAAGTCGAAACTCGTCGGTGTCGTGGTGGCGATCATCGCTGTGATCTTCGTCGGCGTCCTGGTCGACGCGAACCGGGCTGCTGACGTCATGTCCTACGGCATCGGTGCCGGTGCGATCGTCGCCGGCCTGGCGCTCTTCTCGTATGCCACGCGCACGGGCGAGACACGCAAAGACGAGAAGGGCACCTAGGTCGTACGCACCCGAACGACCGCGCGCTAGACTCGCCGCACATCCCCGACACGAAGGAGTGCGGCGTGGGCCACAAGCGTGCCGTCACCCTGGAGGAGCTGCTACCGCAGGCCATCCAGGGCATCCAGACCCTGAAGGACACGTACGGGCAGTGGGAGGTGCATCCCAGCCAGCACGTCGACCCCGACCAGGTGGAAGGCGTGCTCGCCGAGCTTGTGGAGCGCCTCGACGACAACTTCCCGTACTTCCACCCGCAGTACGCCGGGCAGATGCTCAAGCCGCCGCATCCGGTCGCGATGGCCGCCTACATCGCGACCATGCAGCTCAACCCCAACAACCACTCCATCGACGCCAGCCGGGCCACCACGGCCATGGAGCACGAGGTCCTCGACCAGCTCGCCGCCATGTTCGACTACCCCGTCGACTACATGGGTCACCTGACCTGGAGCGGCACGACGGCCAACCTCGAGGCTCTGTGGGTGAGCCGAGAGATTGCGCCCGGTTCGGCTATCGCGCATTCGGCGGATGCCCACTACACGCACGCCCGCATGGGAGAGGTGCTCGGCATGCCGACGGTGGGGATCCCGACCGAGGCTGACGGCCGCATGAGCCTCGACGCCCTGGAGCGCGAGCTCGCGACCGGGCGCATCGGCGTCGTCGTCGCGACCCTCGGCACGACGGGGCTCGGCGCCGTCGACCCGCTCGCAGACATCATCCCGCTCGCACGGGCGCACGGCGCCCGTGTGCACGTGGACACCGCCTACGGGGGATTCTTCTCGATCATCGCCGACGAGCTCGAGCCGGAGACGGCGCGGCACTTCCGGGCGATCAAGGACGCCGACTCGGTCGTCGTCGACCCGCACAAGCACGGCCTCCAGCCCTATGGCTGCGGCGCGGTGCTGTTCACCGACCAGTCGATCCTGCGGTTCTACCACCACGAGTCGCCGTACACGTACTTCGCGAGCACCGAGCGGCACTTCGGCGAGATCCAGCTCGAGTGCTCGCGCGCCGGTGCAAGCGCCGCGGCGCTGTGGGCGACGCTCAAGGTCTTCCCGCTCACGAAGCAGGGGCTCGGCGGCATCGTCTTGCCCGGCTACCGCGCGGCGCAGACCTGGCACGGGCTCATCGCCGAGTCGGACATCCTGCAGCCCTATCAGCGCCCCGAGCTCGACATCATCACCTACCTGCCGAGGGTCACCTCGATGTCGGAGCTCGACCGCGTGAGCCACGCGATCTTCGAGTTCGCCGCCGACACCACGCGCCCCCAGCAGACGCACCTGGCGACCTACGTCGTCACCCCTGCCCAGCTGCGCGCCCGGGGCATCCACCTCGAGGAGGACGCCGAGCGCGGGCGCATCATGCGCAGCGTGCTGATGAAGCCCGAGCACGAGCCGCTCATCCCCGAGATGCACCACCACGTCTCGATGTGGTCGCGCCGGGCGTACGAGGCGACCCACTAGGGGATCGCCGCCCGGTCCGGCTCAGCCCGCCGAGGCGGGCAGCACGCGGTCGCGCACCGTGCTCGCCGGCAGCGGCGAGGTGATGATGAGCGGCATGCTGCCGGTCGCCGTCGCGACCGCGGTCGGCGGCTCCGGCGTCAGCGGCGAGGGCTCGCTCGCGGAAGTCTGCGGAATCCAGGTGTCCTCGGGGGCGTGCGCGCCCTCACCGCCGCCGCGGGTGGTCGGGCCGTCGTCGGACGGCGTCGCGGCCTCCTCGTAGCGCCACCGCTCGAGGTCGGCCCCGAACAGCTTCTTCGCCTGCCGCGGCCGTTCGCTCCAGGCGACCAGTCGGTCGCGGTACTCGGCGAGGGTCTGCTGGGCTTGGAACTGGAAGCCCGCCGAATCGCGCTTCATCGCGGCGAGCTCGTGGGCGGCCCACGACGCGGCGAGGCCGGCGCCGGCGATCGGCAGCAGACGGATGCGGGTCTCGGCCTCCGCGATGAGGTGGTCGAGCTGCGCGCGTTCGAGGTCGCTCAGCACGGTCCACTCCGCGGCCTTGCGGCCCGCGAGCAGGAAGCCTCCGAGTGCGGCCCCGAGAGCATCCCGTTGCTGCATCGCGATGAGGCGCCGCGTGGTGCCCCGCCCGATCAGGGCCGCGATGATGCCGGCGGTGATGATCGCGAGCGCCGGGATGATCGCGCCCGAGAGCACGCGCCACCCCTCCTCCGACGCCAGCCATTGCAAAGCACTGTTCCCCCAGTCCATGACGGGCAGGCTACCCCCCGAACGGGGGTCATGGCTAGGTCCTTGAGGGTGAGTCGGATTCGCGCACGATCGTGATCGGGCCGGTGGCGAGGGCCAGGTCGGCATCGACGACCGTCTTCGACACTCGAGCCGTCTGCGCCAGGATGACGCCCGCAAGCACGACGGCGGCCCCGATCACCTGCACCAGGGTCAGGGCCTCGCCGAGCCAGATCCAGGCGACCGCGAAGGCGAAGACGACCTCGCTCGACGCCGTGATGCCGGCCACCGTCGCCGGCAGGCGCCCGAGCGCCGCGAGGCTCAGCAGGAAGGGGGCGAAGGAGCCCAGCAGGATGTTCCAGGCCAGCGGCACCGCCATCGGCACCAGGAACTCGCCGTGCACCCCGCCCAGGTCGACGGGGGTTGTGAGGAACCCGGGGGAGAGCTCCCACCAGCCGGAGACGAAGCTCCAGAACACGGCCGCGATCGACATCGTCCAGAACGACACGGCCAGCGGCGAGGTGCGGGCGACCTGCCGCTCGCCGATCAAGAAGTAGAGGGCCAGACAGACGGCCGCGGCGAGCGCGAGCACGACGCCGAGTGCGTCGAGGGTGCTCGCCCAGACCTGCGCCACGACCGCGAGGCCGAGCAGCACGAAGGCGATGGCCACCCACAGGCGTGCCTTCACGGGCTCGCGGAAGATGAAGTAGGCGACCAGCGCCACCATGACGACGGCGGTGTACTCGAGCAGCAGGGCGATGCCGACAGGCAGCAGCTGCACGGCCGCGGCGTAGGTGGCCTGAAGCAGGGCGACACCGAACACGCCCAGCACGATCATGATCAGCCACTGCGACCGCGGCAGGCGGAACGCCCTGCGGTCGATGACGAGAAGCACGAGCCCGGCGATGATCGCGGTGCCGACGAGGCGGAACTCCGTCACCTGCGCGGGGGTGAGTCCCGCTTCCATCGTCGCTTTCGTGACACTGCCGTTCGCGCCGAACAGCACGGCGGCGAGGAGGGCGTAGACGTATCCCATGGCGCGTCTTTCCGAGGTCGGGGGTGGCGAGGAGGGTGAGGGGTGGTGCGGGGGAGTCGCGCGCGGTCAGCGGCGCGAGCCGGTGCCGTGCACGGCGTGCGGCTCGATCGCCGCGAGCTCGTCGGCCGTCAGCGCGGGCCCCTCGAGCGTGTCGAGGCTGTTGTCGAGCTGGCGCACGCTGCTCGCGCCGATGAGAGCGCTCGTCACCTGCGGGTGGCGCAGCACCCACAGCAGGGCCAGCTGCGCGAGCGACTGCCCGCGCGCCTCGGCGATCGCGTTGAGCGCTCGAGCCCGCTCCAGGTACTCGTCGTCGATCGTGTCGGCGGTGATCCAGCGCCCCTCGGCCGCGCGCGAGTCGGCGGGCACGCCGCCCAGGTACCGGTCGGTGAGCAGCCCCTGCGCCAACGGCGAGAAGACGATGCTGCCGAGGTCGAGCTCGGCGAGAGCATCCAGCAGCCCCTCCTCCATGCGTCGGTCGAACATGTTGTACCGGGGCTGGTGGATCAGCAGCGGAACGCCCAGGTCGGCGAGCACGCGGTGCGCGGCGCGCGTCTGCTCGGCGTCGTAGTTCGAGATGCCGACGTACAGCGCCTTGCCGCTCTGCACCGCGCTCGCGAGGGCGCCCATGGTCTCCTCGAGGGGCGTGTCGGGGTCGGGGCGGTGGTGGTAGAAGATGTCGACGTAGTCGAGGCCCATGCGCTGCAAGCTCGCGTCGAGCGAGCTCAGCACGTACTTGCGCGACCCCCACTCGCCGTACGGCCCGGGCCACATGTAGTACCCGGCCTTCGTCGAGATGATGAGCTCATCGCGGTAGCGGGCGAAGTCCTGCGCGAGGATCGTGCCGAAGTTCTGCTCGGCGCTGCCGGCGGGCGGCCCGTAGTTGTTCGCCAGGTCGAAGTGGGTCACGCCGCGGTCGAAGGCGCGGCGCAGAATCGCGCGCTGCGTCGCGAGCGGGCGGTCGTCGCCGAAGCTGTTCCAGAGGCCGAGCGAGATGCGCGGCAGCCGCAGCCCGCTGCGCCCGACCCGCGCGTACTCAAGGCGGTCGTAGCGGTCGTCGGCGGCGAGGTACGCGTCGTGGGTGTCGGCCATGCACACAGCGTACGACCGGCGGATGCCCGGCTCGTGCACGAGCGGGCCGCCTAGTATTCGCCTATGCGAACCTTCCACCTGGCCGGCGGCTGCTTCTGGTGCCTCGACGCGGTCTATCGCGTTCTCGACGGCGTTCACGACGTGGTGTCGGGCTACACCGGCGGCCATGTCGTGAACCCGAGCTACGAGCTGGTGTGCACCGGCTCGACCGGTCACGCCGAGGCCGTGGCGGTGACCTTCGACCCCGACGTGATCCCGGCCGACGTGATCCTCGACGTCTTCTTCACACTGCACGACCCGCGGCAGCTGAACCGTCAGGGCAACGACATCGGAACCCAGTACCGCTCGGCGATGTTCTACGCCGACGACGAGCAGAAGGCCCTGTTCGAGGCCGCGCGCGACCGGGCATCGGAGTACTGGGACGGCGGCATCGTCACCCAGATCGAGAAGCTCGGCCCGTACTACATCGCCGAGGAGTACCACCAGGACTTCTTCGCGAAGAACCCTGGGCAGGGCTACTGCCTCGCCGTCGCCCTGCCCAAGGTCAACAAGATCCGCGCCTCCTACGCGTCGTACGTGAAGGCCTAGCGGCCGACCACCGCCGGGGCGGATGCGCCTCCGCCGCGCGCGCCCTCGAGCGGGGCGGCGGGCAGCCGCACGCCCTTGACGATCAGCCACACGCCGAGCGAGAACTCCCACACCGCGATCGGCAGGGCCGCGACCGCGCCCACGGTGCCCGTCTGCTCCCAGAGACCGAGCACGACGCCGTAGGACGACAGCAGCAGCAGCGGCCCGCCGATGAGGCCGATCGTGGGGATGATCCGCGGCACGAGGCGCCCGCGCAGCATCACGGTGCCGAGCAGCAGTGCGTTGACTGCCGACATGAACGCCGGACCGAGCAGGAACGCAGCGTCGTGGAGTTCGACGAGCGCCGGCGACATCGCGTTGTCGCGCCCGAGCGCGATCAGCGCCATGACCGGCAGCACACCCGACAGGATCATCCCGGCCTCGACCGTGCGCGAGGCGACGAAGCCGACGGCGAGCGTCTGGCTCACGCGGCGCGCGATCGGCAGCAGGAGCACGGCTGTGGCGACGCAGCTGAAGGCGAGCGTGATCTCGAGCACGAGCCCCCAGGCCGCGAGGCCGGGCTCGGCGCCGCTCTCGAGCAGCGGGGTCTTGAGCGCGAGGGCGGGGATCGAGGTGACGAAGGTCACCAGGTAGGCGATGCCGGCCCAGAGGGCGAGGCGGCGGTCGGTGGACATGGGTTCCTCTCGAGCGGGATGGGGATGAGACAAGGTGTACGGCGTACACCTTGCACCTCGACACCATAGGCGTACGCTGTACACCATGTCAAGAGCGACCCCCGATGCCGCCCGGGCTGCCGGGCGCCTGAGCCGCGCGCAGGTGCTGGAGGGGGCGGTCCGGCTCGCCGACGCCGACGGGCTCGATGCGGTGAGCATGCGCCGGCTCTCGGCCGAGCTCGGGGTCGTGCCGATGGCCCTCTACAAGCACGTTGTCGACAAGGACGACCTCGTCGCGGGCATGATCGACAGCGTCGTCGCCCGGTACCCCGCGCCCGAACCGGATGCGGGCTGGCGCGACGCGGTGCGGCAGCGCGTTCTCGGGGCCCGGGACGCCCTGCAGGAGCATCCCTGGTTGCGCTGCGCGATCGAGCGCGCCACCCTGCGCACCCCGACGGTGCTCGCGTACATGAACGCCGTCGCCGGCGATCTGCGGGGAGGGGGGCTCTCGTACGACCTCGTGCACCACGCCATGCACGCGCTCGGGCACCGCATCTGGGGCTTCAGCCCCGAGGCGTTCGCGGCCCCGGATGCTCCTGCCGGTGCCGCGGGAACCGGTGCGGCCGCCCCCGCTCCCGAGCCCGCCGAGCTGGAAGCCCTGGCCGCGCACTTCCCGCACGTCGTCGCGATCGCCGTCGACACGGCGCAGCGCAACCCGCTGGGTGCCTGCGACACCGACGCCGAGTTCGTCTTCACCCTCGATCTGCTGCTCGACGCGTTCGGGCGGCTGCACGAGGCCGGGTGGGCATCGCACTGATCGCAGCACCTCTCCTCCCGACCCGGCTTCTCGCGATCACGCGACGACAGTCTCCGGATGCTGGTGCCTCGCCCCGACAGTGACAGGCACTCTCGGGGCGGGCGCCGGCGTTCTCCGGCACGAACCGCCGGCGCCCACCCGGCGTCCATCCGCCGCCGGGGTCGACCCCAGCGTCAGGAGAACCCATGACCGACACCATCGCCCTCACCGGCCTGGTCGCGACCAGCCCCCGCCACATCGTCACCAGCGAGGGGCTCACCATCACCTCGTTCCGTCTCGCCTCCAACCAGCGCCGCTTCGACCGCGGGCAGAACGCGTGGGTGGACGGCGACACCAACTGGTACACCGTCACCGCCTTCCGGCAGCTCGGCACGCACGTCGCCAGCTCGATCGAGAAGGGGCAGCGGGTCATCGTCATCGGGCGCGTGCGGATCCGCGACTGGGAGAGCGGAGAGAAGTCGGGAACCACCATCGAGATCGACGCCGAGTCGATCGGCCACGATCTCACCTGGGGCCGGGCGACCTTCACGCGCACGGTCGTTGCGGCCAAGACCGACAGCGCGGAGGAGGCCGGTACGTCGGCGGCGGAGAGCGACGGCATGGACGATGCGCCCGCGCCGTCCGCCGAGTCGACCCTGGTCGGGGCGAGCTCCGTCCCATTCTGATCGAGCCCCGCCTGACGATCGACGGCCCCGAGCGACACGTTCGGGGCCGTCGGCGTGCAGGCGACCCACGATGGCGCCGCGCACGCCGGGCTAGCGCACGCGGATCCCGCCGCGCTGCCAGAGCGTGACAGCGGCCACCCGGGGGTTCGCGTTCTCACTGGTATCCAGGCCGAGTGCGAGGAAGAGCCGGTGCAGCATCGTCTCGACCGCGCGCACCGTCGTGCCGCGCGCCTCGGCGAGCGCGCGGGTCGAGGCACCCTCGGCGAGCATCCGCAGCACCTCGGCCTGCGCCGCGGTCACCACCGGCACGTCGTCGTCGCTCTCACTCTCCGTGGCTTCCGGCTCCTGACCGCTGATCGCGCGTCCGACCGCATCGACCAGGTCGTCGATCCGTCCGAGCTGCGCCTTGACCAGGTAGACCGCGCCGGCGGGGATCTTCTCCGGATTGGCGACGGCGAGCTCGGGGGAGCGGTGGGAGGTGAGCACGACCAGGCCCACCCAGGGGAACTCGTCGGCGACCGCGCGCAACAGCTCGGCGCCGGTCTCGGTCGTGCCGAAGTTCAGATCGCTGATGATCGCGTGCGGGTCGACCTCGCGCACGGCCTCCAGCGCCTGCGCGACGGAGGTGGCAGCGGTCACCGCGAAGCCGCGGCTCTCCAGCCCGCTGCTCACCAATGACAGGGTGAACGCGTCATCGTCGGCGATGACGACGCGCAACTGACGACCGTCGGGTGCGGTCACCGGTCCTCCTCCGTCTGCGTCTCCGTGCGGGTTCGGTGCTCCCGAAGAGTATCGCTGACCGAGGTGATGAGGGTGTGCGTCGTGTACGGCTTTGCCAGGAATCGGGCGATGCCCATGCCGACCCCGCCCGGGTCGGAACCCGACTCTCCTCCCGAGCTCAACCCGCTCGAGGCGATGATCGGCAGGTCGGGATGGTGCTCCTCGAGGTAGGCGGTTGTCGCGGCACCGTCCATGACCGGCATCATCATGTCGGTGATCACGAGAGCGACAGGGGTCGAGCCGTTCTCGATCTCGGCGATTGCCTCCTGCCCGTTTCCGGCCACGAGAACCCGGTAGCCGTAGGCCTCGAGGGTGCGTCGCGCGACCGAGCGGATCGACTCCTCGTCGTCCACGACCAGGATCACCTCGCCCTCCCCGCGCGGCAGTTCGCTGGCGTGCTGCTCTGCGGCCTGCGCTGCGCCTTCGGGCTGGCTGGTGTCGATCGGCAGCCCGACGATGAAGCGCGTGCCGCGCCCCTCCTCGCTGTACACCTGCATGAAGCCGCCGTGGCCCCGGACGATCGAGAGCGACGTTGAGAGCCCCAGGCCGGTGCCGCGGCCGTGCGGCTTGGTCGTGAAGAAGGGTTCGAAGACCTTCTCCGCGACCGCGGGCGGCATGCCATGCCCGTTGTCCTCGACCGCGATCTGCAGGTAGGAGCCGGGGGCCGCCGCATGGCTGACCGAGGAGTACTCGTCCAGGATCGTCAGCGTGTTCGCCGTGATGGAGATGTGACCGTCATCGCCGACCGCGTCGCGGGCATTGGTGATCAGGTTCACGAGCACCTGCAGCAGCTGGGTCGGGTCGCCCACGGTGGTGCCCAGTTCGGTGTCCCGCTGCACGGTCACCGTGATGCCGCGCGGCACGAGGTCGCGGGTGAGCGAGACCAGGTCATCCAGCAGCACATTCGGATCGATCGAGACCCGTCGGCCGTCCACGCCGCGGGCGAAGGTCAGCACCTGACGGATCATCTCCGCCCCGCGCTTGGCCGCGGCCTCCATCGTGCGGAGCATCTCACGGCGCTCCTGGTCCGCCTCGTCCTGTGCGAGCAGCTGCACCGACATCAGGATCGGGGTGAGCACGTTGTTGAGGTCGTGGGCGATGCCGCCGGCGAGCGTCCCGAGGCTCTCGAGCCGCTGGGCCCGCTGCCGATTCTCCTGCTCGCGTCGATACTCGGTGATATCCGTGTTCACGGCGAACACCCCGGTCGTCTCGCCCTCGTCGTCGACCAGCAGCTGCCATCGGACGTCCACGATGATCGTCCGTCCGTCACGGGTCCGCTGTGAAACCTCGCCGGAGAAGTACCCGGTGCGCATCAACTCGTCGATCGCTGCCGCCCGCTCCGACGGCTCCATGCCGATGAGGTCGTAGGCGCTGCGACCCACCGCCTCCTCCTGCGACCAGCCGTACAGCTCGACCGCGCCGCGGTTCCAGAACAGCACGGTGCCGTCTACCTCGCGCACCAGCATCGCATCGCGGGCGTTGTCGATGAGGGCGGCCTGGTACTCCATGCGCTGACGAGCAGTCGCCTCCGCCGTGACGTCGAGGATGGCGCCCCGCGCGCCGATGATCACGCCGTCGGTGCGCCGCTCCGGCTCGCCGACCGTCCTGACCACCAGACGCTCGCCGGTCGTAGTGAACATGACGCTCTCGAGCTCGAACGGCGTGCCGTCGGTCATGCATCGCTCGAGATGCTCCGTGATGCGCGGCCGCTCCTCCTCCGGATGCAGCGCCCAGGCCGCCTCGCTCAGGTTCGGCTCGTCATTCGCGATGCCCAGCAGGTGGCGGGCACCCTCCGACAGGTCGATGGCCCTCGTGGCGGCGTCGACCGACCAGCCGCCGAAGCGGGCGATACGGCCGGCGAGCCGGAGCAGGTCGGCCCCACGGCGGGCCTGGACCTCCTGCGCCTCGACCTCGGTCAGATCGACGGCGATGCCCACGACGCCGACCACGTCGTCGCCGCTGAGGCGCAGCGGAAAGAGGGTCACTTCGGCAATGAACTCCTCGCCGTTCAACCGGGTTCCGGAGTTGCGGTACCGGGACCACGTGCCGTCGAGCGCGACGGCCACGGCCTCGCGGATCCGCTCGGCATCGGTCGATCGCGCCGAGCGGTCGTAGGGCTGGCCGAGGAGCTGGTCCTCCGTCACCCGGAGGAACTGGCAGAGGGTCTCGTTGACCATCAGGAAGCGGTTCTCGGTGTCGATCACGAAGACCGAGTCGGGGCTCGACCGGAAAGCTGCCCGGAGGGCGTTCACCGTCGCGGCGAGGGCACCCTCGCGCTCCCCGACGGCGCCGCTCATTGCGGGTCCGTCACCGGATCGACGAGGCGCTGCACGCGATCGAGCAGGTCGTCGAGCTCGATCGGCTTCCGCGCGAAGTCGGCGAGCGGCCCCTCGAGGTTGCGCGGTGCGTTGCTCTCACCGCTGAGAACGAGCACGGCGATCGCGGGGTGCTGGGCGCGCAGCGCCCTGAGCGTCTCGGGGAGCGTGCCCCCGGGCATGTTGATGTCGAGCACCACGACGCGGGGTGAGTGCTCCGCGGCGGCCGCGATCGCCGTGGGGGCATCCGCCGCTTCGACGACGTCGTACCCGGCCCGGCTGAGTGCCATGCGCAGCACACCCCTCACCAGGGCGTCATCGTCGGCGATGAGCACGGTGGCGAGCGACCCCTCGGGTGCGGTCATGCCTGCAGTGTACGGGTCGCGCCGTGCTGCTCGACAGGAACAACGGGTCAGCGACGGCCCCCGTTAGGGGGCGGTGACGGATGCGGCGCCCGTGATCTTCGCGAGGTCGCGCGAGACGGCGCGCAGGTGCTCGAGCACCGAGTCGGCGAGATCGCGGCCCTGCTCGGGGGTCGCGTCACTTGCGGCGTGGAAGTTCAACGCCATGATGCAGGCGGCGATGCGCCCCTGCACCGGGCCGTGCATGAGGTCGGAGAGCCTTTCGCGCTCGCGCTGCATCAGCGCAGCGTTGCGCTCGTACAGGGCGTGGAGCTCGCCCTGCAGGGCGGTGAGCCGCCGTTCGGCATCGAGGTTGGCATCGGCGAGCAGCAGCGCTGCCGTCGCCGTCGCCGTCGCGATCGTGAGGCCGAGCGCGAGCAGGGGCAGCAGCACGAGGCCGTGCCAGGTGATGGGGTCGATGCCGCTGTTCAGCATGAGCACGGTGGCGACGAAGACGCCGAGCAGGGCGGCGAGGCCGGTGATGCGCTGGCCGCTCTTCTGCAGCACCTCGGGGTTCACCACGCCCACGGCGGCGGGCACCGCGCCGATGACGATCGCGGCGGCGGCGGTCGAGATGGCCACCTCGAGAGCGGCGAGGCTCCCGAAGATGATCCACGCGTCGAACACGATCAGCGCGATCGTCCCGGATCCCACGAGGAGGGCGGCCACCCAGGGCCGCCGCGGAGGCACGTCGAGGGCACGGCGCAACGAAGCGACGGCGCGGGGTGGATGGCTCGGCGCCTCGCGAGCCGACTCGAGCAGGTCGGCGGCCTCGTCGTGCAGCTTCGACACCCGCAGGCTCAGCTCGGCGACCGCCCCGCGATCGAAGCGGGTGCGGCTGGCGTCGAGGCTGCCCTGCAGATCGTGGAGCGCCGGCGCGAGCGACTCGGCGATCGCGATGCGCAGCTGCCGCTGCACCTCGGCACTCGAGGCGTCGGCGCGCGGCCGGGCGCGATCGAGCTCGAACTCGGTGATATCGATGGCGCCGAGGATCAACCGACGCCGTTCGAACTGCGCGATCGCGTAGACGACAGGCGGCACCCACACCAGGCTAACGAGCACCCAGATCGCCGAGCGGATCAGGATCTGGCCGTCAACACCGGCCACCTGCTCCGCGAGCACCCCGGCGACGACGCCGCGCAGCACCGCCCCCAGCGTCCAGATCGCGAGCACGGTCGGCAGGGGCACGATGTCGTGTCGCGCACGGGCGATGCGTGCGCCGAGGAGGATCACCGCGCCGGTCACGAGGTGCTGCGCCCCGGCCGAGACCAGCGGCCACCACCACTCGGGGTAGGGCGTCGCGGACTCCCGCAGGATCACCAGCAGTGTGGTCGGCGGCAGGAAGGCGACGAGCACGAGCCAGTGGGCGGCCCAGGGCCCGCCCAGCGCCTCGCGAATCGTCATCTCGCCCCTGCCTTCTCCGAGCGGGAATGAATGCAGCGGCTCGGGATGCCCACAGTGTGCCTTAACGAGAGCGGTCGTTCCTGGTCCCACCCGAAGAGACCAGGAACGACCGCGAATCGTGAGGAACTCGGAATCGACCCGAACGATTCCGATCCTCCGGTTCCTGCGGGCCCCCGGTGATCCCCCGACCACCACCCGCTGATGTTCCGAACTGGAATCATGCTCCGCCCGCCGCTGCAGTGCAATGCATGCCCTCTTGGCCGTGTTCGCAATGCGAACGGGCCCCGGCTCCCGGTCGCGCCGCGGTTGTGGCCCTAGAATCGAGGCGGCCGACGACCGGCGGCCGGGAGAGGTGGACGACGTGCGGAAGCGGAGCGGAGCATCCGTCGGCGGGATGATCGCCCTGGCCGCCGCCCTGGTGCTCGGCCTCGTCGCCGGATGCGCACCCGCGGCCCCGCTGCCGACGCCCACGATCACGCCCTCGGTGACGGCGACGCCGACCCCCACCGCGACCCCGGACCCGGAACTCGTCGAGGGCGGCACCGCCGGCCAGAACCGTCCGTACTTCGTCTTCGTGCTCACACGACTCGTCGAGGAGAATCCGAGCCCCTCGAGCAAGCGCCTGCTGCGCACGCTCGTCGAGGCGGGCTTCGATCGCGAGGCGATCGAGATCACGCAGGACCGCACTCGGATCGACGCGCCCGCCGACTCGATCCTCATCGGGGTTCTCATCGACGGGCAGTGCCTGCTGGGTCAGGTCATCGACGGCGAGGTCGTGACCGAGCTGGCCGAGGTGCTCGGCACCGGCCGGTGCCTGGTGGGTCGCACAGCCTCTCTAGACTGAGAGCCATGGCCGAGTTCATTTACACCATGGTGCGCGCCCGCAAGTCGGTCGGCGACAAGCTCATCCTCGATGACGTCACGATGTCGTTCTTCCCCGGCGCGAAGATCGGCATGGTCGGCCCCAATGGTGCGGGCAAGTCGACGATCCTGAAGATCATGGCGGGGCTCGACACCCCGTCGAACGGCGAGGCGCGCCTCAGCGACGGCTACACCGTGGGCATTCTCATGCAGGAGCCCGAGCTCGACGAGTCGAAGACGGTGCTCGAGAACGTGCAGGACGGCGTGCGCGAGCTGCACGGCAAGATCACCCGCTTCAACGAGATCTCGCTCGCGATGGCCGACCCCGACGCCGACTTCGACGCGCTGCTGGCCGAGATGGGCGCCCTGCAGGAGGATATCGACGCGGCGAACGGGTGGGATCTCGACAGCCAGCTGGAGCAGGCGATGGATGCCCTGCGCTGCCCGCCCGGCGACGCCCAGATCACCCACCTCAGCGGTGGTGAGAAGCGCCGTGTCGCGCTCTGCAAGCTCCTGCTCGAGAAGCCCGACCTGCTGCTGCTCGACGAGCCCACCAACCACCTCGACGCCGAGAGCGTGCTCTGGCTCGAGCAGCACCTGCAGAAGTACCCCGGCGCCGTGATCGCGATCACCCACGACCGGTACTTCCTCGACCACGTCGCGCAGTGGATCGCCGAGGTCGACCGCGGCCGCCTGTATCCCTATGAGGGCAACTACTCGACCTACCTCGAGAAGAAGGCCGAGCGCCTCGAGGTGCAGGGCAAGAAGGACGCCAAGCTCGCCAAGCGACTCGCGGACGAGCTCGACTGGGTGCGCTCGAACGCCAAGGGCCGCCAGGCCAAGTCGAAGGCCCGTCTGGCCCGCTACGAGGAGATGGCGGCCGAGGCGGAGAAGACGCGGAAGCTCGATTTCGAGGAGATCCAGATTCCCGCCGGTCCGCGCCTGGGCTCGATCGTGATCGAGGCGAAGAACCTGCAGAAGGGCTTCGGCGACCGGACCCTCATCGACGGCCTCAGCTTCAGCCTGCCGCCGAACGGAATCGTCGGTGTGATCGGCCCGAACGGTGTCGGCAAGACGACCCTGTTCAAGACCATCGTGGGGCTCGAGCCGCTCGACGGCGGCGACCTCAAGATCGGCGAGACGGTCAAGATCAGCTACGTCGACCAGAGCCGGTCCAACATCGACCCGAACAAGACGCTGTGGGAGGTCGTCAGCGACGGCCTCGACATCATCACGGTCGGCAAGACCGAGATCCCCTCGCGCGCCTACGTGTCGAAGTTCGGCTTCAAGGGCCCCGACCAGCAGAAGAAGGCCGGCGTGCTCTCCGGCGGTGAGCGCAACCGCCTCAACCTGGCGCTCACCCTCAAGGAGGGCGGCAACCTCCTGCTGCTCGACGAGCCGACGAACGACCTCGACGTCGAGACGCTGCAGTCGCTCGAGAACGCGCTGCTGGAGTTCCCGGGTTGCGCGGTGGTCATCACGCACGACCGGTGGTTCCTCGACCGCATCGCGACGCACATCCTCGCCTACGAGGGCACCGAGGAGGACCCGGCGAACTGGTACTGGTTCGAGGGCAACTTCGAGGCCTACGAGGCGAACAAGATCGAGCGTCTGGGCGCCGAGGCCGCGCGGCCGCACCGCGTGACCTACCGCAAGCTGACGCGCGACTGACCGCGGGGGAGCATCCGTGTGTCGGCTGACGACGAGGTGCCGCGCGTGACGCAGCGGCACGGCGCGAGGGCGCGATGACCCGCCTGCACGTCGCGATCCCCGTGCGCTGGAGCGACCTGGATGCTCACGGGCACGTCAACAACGCCCGCATGTTCACCCTGCTCGAGGAGGCGCGCATCGCCGCCTTCTGGGGCGGCGGGCCCGCGTCGCCGCCGACGGCGGTGCTCGAGACGGGCGCGGGCGCGGAGATGCTCACCCTGATCGCCGCGCAGCAGATCGAGTACCGCGCGCCGATTCCGTACCACCGCGAGCCGCTCGACGTCGAGCTGTGGATGGGCCGCCTCGGCGGCGCGAGCCTGCAGGTCTGCTACGAAGTGTTCGGCCCCGTCGGCCAGGAGCCGCGCACCCTGTACGTGCGGGCCGCGACGACGATCGTGCTCGTCGACCGCGATTCGGGCGCGCCTCGGCGGCTGCCCGACGAGGCCCGCGCGGCCTGGGAACCGTTCGTGGGGGAGCCGCTGGCGTTCCGCGGCTGAGATGTCGACCGCGCGCGTCGCCCGCGCGCGGCGCCGGCACGGCGCTCGATCAGGTGGCGGGCGCCAGCACCCAGAGCACCTCGCTGACCGTGTCGGTCGAGGCGTTGCGCCAGGTGTGCGGGTCGCGCCCGCGGAAAGTCATCGAGTCGCCGGCGTCGAGCGTGTGGTCGTCGTCGGCGAGCGTGACCGTGAGGCTGCCGCGCAGCACGAAGACGAACTCGACGTCGCAGTCGAGGCTGTAGAGGTCGTCACCGGCGGAGCCCCCGGGCTGGATGATCGAGTGGATCACTTCGACGTCGGTCTGCGTGCCGGGGGTGAGCAGGAACTCCTCGGCGCCCTCCCCTCCGAAGTTGATGGGGGCGCCCTGGCCGGCGCGCACGATCTGCGAGGGCGGCGGCTCGAACAGCTCGCCGACCTTCAGCCCGACCGCCTCGCAGATGGCGACGAGCGAGGCGACCGACGGCGACACCTGGTCGCGCTCCAGCTTGCTGACGAAGCCCTGGCTGATGCCGGCGGCCTGGCCGACCGCCTCGAGCGTGAGCCCGCGCGCGAGCCGGGCGGCGCGCAGCCGGGCACCGATCTTGACGTCGCTGGTCATGTCTCCATCCTTCCGCACCGATTCGACGAGCGCCGATTCGACGAGCGCCGATTCGACGAGCGCCGACGGATGCTCTCCGCGGCACTCGTCGTCGCGCAGGTCAATCGACCTCGAGGGCGACGGCCCGTACGGGTGCGCCGTCGGCGCCGACGAAGGCGAGGGGCAGCACGGAGATCAGAGGCTCGGCGCTGCGGATCGCGGCGAGGTTGGTCATGTTCTCGATGATCACGCCGGCGACCTCGGCGATGAGGTGGTGACAGGGGAACCCCTCGCCCGGGTGCGTCTCGTCGGGCGTCTCGTCGAGGTTGATCGCGTCGATGCCGATCGTGCGCACCCCGTGCTCGAGCAGCAGGGCGCACGCCTCGCGGTCGAGGTACGGGTGGGCGAAGTAGCGCTCGGTGCCGTAGTGCGCGCTCCAGCCGGTGTGCAGCAGCACGATGACGCCGGGCTCGAGGCGGGGCAGCACGGGCGCGAGGTGGGCGGGAGTGATGCGTCCGCGCTCACCGGCCTCGCGAGCATCCACGATCACACCGCGCCCGACGAAGCGCTCGAGCGGCAGCTCGTCGATGCGCGGGGTCGCATCGTCGAAGTGGTACGGGGCGTCGACGTGGGTTCCGCTCTGCGAGCCCATGGCGACGGAGAGCAGGTTGAAGCCATCGGCGTCAACCGTGCTGTGCGGTGTGAAGCGCACCTCGGGGTCGCCGGGGTAGACCTGGGTCTCGGCGGTGAGGGGCACGGAGAGGTCGACGACGCGATCTATCTTCATGGTCAAGAAGCTTTGCACGACAGGAAAGATGCGTCTATAGTCAGCCGCACTGCACACCCTCGCAGGCCACCCCCTGCCTTCCCCAGTAGACGACCCTCATGACCGACAACAGAGTCGTTGTCCCTTCGTACGACGACATCGCCCTGAACCCGCGCCCCAAGGCCACGGAGGTGGAGCAGCGCGGCATCGACACGGTGCCCGACTCCGACCGCACGTCGACCTGGGTCGACCTGATGCGCATCCAGTTCGGCGGCGCGAACACCTTCGCCACCGTGCTGCTCGGCACCTTCCCCATCCTGTTCGGCCTGTCGTTCTGGGAGGCCGTCGGCGCGGTGGTGCTCGGCCTCGCGGCCGGCATCCTCGTGCTCATGCCGATGGGTCTCTTCGGCCCGAAGACCGGCACCAACAACGCCGTCTCCTCCGGCGCCTTCTTCGGCGTCCGCGGCCGCGTCGTCGGCTCGTTCCTCTCGCTGCTGACCGCGGTCGCGTTCTTCTCGATTTCGGTCTGGGTCGGCGGCGACGCCCTCGTCGGCGCGCTCAACCGTCTCGCCGGCGTGCCCGACTCCATCGGCCTCCGCACGGTCATCTACGGCCTCATCGGCCTGATCGTGATCATCGTGGTCGTGTACGGCTACCAGTTCATGCTGCTGATCAACAAGACGGCCGTCATCGCGAACTCGGTGCTCTTCCTCCTGGCGATCGTCGCCTTCTCGGGCACGTTCGACCCGTCGTATGCGGGCACCGGCGAGTACCTCCTCGGAGGTTTCCTGCCCACCTTCGTGCTCTCCGCCCTCATCGTGATGTCGAACCCGGTCTCGTTCGGCGCCTTCCTCGGCGACTGGTCGCGGTACATCCCGGCGAAGACCCCGGCGCGCAAGCTCTTCGCCGCGACCGCACTCGGCCAGGGCCTCACGATCATCCCGTTCCTCTTCGGTGTCGCCACGGCGACGCTCGTGGCGGGGGAGGCCGACTACGTGTTCGCGCTCATCCAGACCTCGCCGCTCTGGTACGCGGTGCTGCTCATGGTGGTGGCCTTCATCGGCGGTCTCTCGACCGGCTCGACCTCGCTCTACGGCACGGGCCTCGACTTCTCGTCGGTCTTCCCGAGCTTCAGCCGGGTGCGCGCCACGATCTTCATCGGGGTCATCGCCTTCCTGTTCATCCTGCTCGGTCGCATCTTCTTCGACCTGCTCGGAGCGGTGAACGCGTTCGTCGGCGCGATCATCGTCACGACGACCCCGTGGATGGTCATCATGGCGATCGGGTACTTCGTGCGGCGGGGCGCGTTCTCGCGCGATGACCTCCAGGTCTTCAACCGCGGCGAGACCGGCGGTCGCTACTGGTTCACCGCCGGTGTCAACTGGCGCGGCATGGTCGCCTGGATCGCCTCGGCGGTGCTCGGCCTCATGTTCGCCTACTACCCGCCGGTCATCGAGGGTCCGTTCAACGCCGTCGCCGGCGGTGTCGACCTGAGCCTCATCGTGGCGATCGGTTCGGCGGCCATCCTCTACATCGGTGCCCTGCTGATCTTCCCCGAGCCGACCTACGTCTACCCGGCTGAGGGCCCGCGCCTGGTGCGCGAGCGCGCCGGTGAGCCGCAGGCGATCGTCACCGACCACGGTTCGGCGGCCGCCAAGGCCGCCGCCCGCCGGGCGGGCTGAGCTGACGGTCGACCCGGCGACTCCGGGTCGGCCGCACCGACTCGGCCGGCATCGCGTGCCCCTGCGGCGCGGTGCCGGCCGAACCCCTTCCACCCCCGATCGGAGAGACTGAGCAGATGGACGAGCAGACCCCGCGCCTGCACGTGAACGGCAACCTGGGCCAGGTCGACGCGACCGTCGTGCCCCGGTACGGCGGCGCCCCGACCTTCGCCCGTCTGCCACGGTGGGACGAGGTCGACGCGGCCGACGTGGTGATCCTCGGTGTGCCGTTCGACACCGGCGTCAGCTACCGCCCCGGCGCGCGGTTCGGGCCCTCGCACATCCGCGAGTCGTCGCGCCTGCTGCGCCCCTACAACCCCGCGCAGGATGTCTCGCCGTTCGCCGTGCAGCAGGTCGTCGACGGCGGCGACGTCGCGGCGAACCCGTTCTCGATCGAGGAGGCGCTGGCGAGCATCCAGCAGAGCGCGACGCGCGTGCTCGAGACCGGGGCCTCGCTGCTGACCCTCGGCGGCGACCACACCATCGCACTGCCGCTGCTGCGGGCGATGCACGCGACGCACGGCCCGATCGCGGTCGTGCACTTCGACGCGCACCTGGACACCTGGGATACCTACTTCGGGGCGGACTACACGCACGGCACGCCCTTCCGCCGAGCCTCGGAGGAGGGCCTGCTCGCCGCCGACTCGTGCCTGCACATCGGCATCCGGGGCCCGCTGTACACGACCGAGGACCTCGACCAGGACGGCGACCTCGGCTTCCAGATCGTGCATTCGACCGAGATGGATGCTCTCGGCGCGCCCGGCGTCATCGAGCGCATGCGGGCTCGGGTCGGCGACCGTCCCGTCTACGTGTCGATCGACATCGACGTGCTCGACCCCGCCTTTGCGCCGGGCACCGGCACGCCGGAGGCCGGTGGCTTCACCAGCCGCGAGCTGCTGGCCGTGCTGCGCGGCTTCGCGGGCGTGAACCTGGTCGGTGCCGATATCGTCGAGGTCGCCCCGGCCTACGACCATGCCCAGATCACCGGCATCGCCGCTGCACACGCGGCCTACGAGCTGCTCTCGGTGCTGGCCCAGGCGAGGAGTGCACGATGACCGGAACGAACCAGCCCGATGCGGCCGTGACCGAGGCCGTGCTGGCCGCCGCCGACGCGATCGTCGACGACTTCGGCGAGCACCGCACAGCGGCCTACTTCGCCGGCTTCGCCGAGGACGCGACCTTCGTCTTCCACACCGCCGACCGCCGCCTCGAGAGCCGCGCCGACTACGAGGCCCTGTGGGCCCAGTGGGAGCGCGAGGACGGATTCCGGGTGCACGGCTGCACCTCGAGCGACCGCCGCGTGCAGCTGCTCGGCGACGTCGCGATCTTCACGCACTCGGTGCACTCGCGCGTCGAGCTGGGCGGCGAGGTGTCGGAGGTTGACGAGCGGGAGACGATCGTCTTCGCGCACCGCGACGGCCGCTGGGTGGCCGTGCACGAGCACCTCTCGTCGGCGGCCGACGCCGCCTAGGGCGTGTTGATCAAGAAGGTGCGGGGTGGCCAGCCGCCGCGAGTTGCGCGGGAGAATGGGCGTGTGAAGATCCAGGTGCTGCATATCGAGGATTGCCCGAATTGGCAGGAGGCGGGCGATCGAGTACGGCTGGTGCTCGACTCGATCGGACGGGGCGATGTTCCGGTGGAGTTCGTGTTGATCCGCACCGAGGCTGAGGCGGTGAGCTCTGGTTTCGCGGGCTCGCCCACGATTCTTCTGGACGGTCAGGACTTGTTCCCGTCCCAGGGGAACACTGCCGACTTGGCGTGCAGGGTCTATCTGACCGAGCGCGGCTTTGCGGGTGCGCCGACGGTGGGACAGCTTGAGCGCACGCTGCAGGAGCGCGAAGCGCTCAGCGGAGATCGGTCTTGATCCAGATCAGCGCCGCGGCGAGGCTGACGGCGGCTCGGTAGTTGCGGGCGAGTTTGTCCGAGCGCATCGCGATGCCGCGCCACTGCTTGAGACGGTTGAAGCAGCGTTCTACGACGTTGCGTCCCTTGTAGCGTTCCTTCTGCTTGTCGCCGAAAGCGATCGGCCGGCCCGGCTTCTTGCGGCGGTGCGCGATCTGGTCGTCCCGCTCGGTGATGGTCGCCGCGATCCTCCGGTCGCGGAGCCAGGCGCGGTTCGCCCTTGAGGGGTACCCCTTGTCGGCGAGCACCCGGTCGGGGCGGGTGCGGGGGCGGCCCTTCCCGTCGCGGGGAACGCGGATGTTCTCCAGCACCGCGCTCATCATCGTGGTGTCGTTGATGTTCCCGGCGGTGATCATCATGCTCAGCGGCCGGCCGCGGCCGTCGCAGACCAGGTGCAGTTTGGTCGTCAGCCCGCCGCGGGAGCGTCCGATCCCGTGATCAGGCGGCTCGGACCACGGATTCTTGTGATTCGGCACAGCCCCCTGTGTCCCGGGCGAGGGTCGCGCCGTGCTGATGCACGCGCGCGATCGTGGAGTCGATCGAGACGACCCAGTCGATTTCCCCAGCGGCGTCGGCCTGCTTCTGCACCTCGGTGAGCAGCTTCTGCCAGGTGCCGTCCCCGGCCCACCGGTTGAACCGCTTGTAGATCGAGTTCCACTTCCCGAACCGTTCCGGAACGTCACGCCACGGCGCACCGGTCCGGTACTTCCACGCCATCCCCTCGATAGCGAGCCGGTGATCCGTCCACGGCCGCGACCGACCGGTCACCGTCGGCATCAACGGCTCCATCACGGCCCACACCTCGTCAGAGATCTCCTGTCGCGTCACCGTTCAAGACTCACCCACCGAGGAGCGGAACCTCTTGATCAACACGCCCTAGCCGGCGGGCTCCGGCGATCGCGCTCAGGCGACCGGTTGCGAGTACCGCACGCCGGTGACGCGCGCCTCGAGCGGGTACTCGGCGGGGTCGCGCGGGTTCCCGTCGGGCAGCTCGTACAGGTTGAGCATGAGCTGCAGCGGGTAGGCGGGTGACTGGCCGGTCTCGGCGATGAGCTCGTCGTCGAGGAAGAAGCGCGCGGCCCCGGGCATCCACTCGACCGCGTAGGTGCGCTCCCGCCGCAGGTCGACCGCCGTCTCGACCTGCACGAAGTCGTCGCGCAGCCCGGGGTCGCCGAAGGGGTGCACGCCCACGCCGACCCGGCCTGCTCCATCGGCGCGGATGTCGCGGCCGAACAGCTCGACGACGCACAGCTCGCCCGACTGCTCGGGCGTGCTCTCGAAGCCGATCAGCCACAGGGCGGTGAGTGCGCGCGGGTGCAGGCACGGCACGAGGCTGATCTCGATGAGGCCGTAGTGGGGCAGCCACAGCCGTTGCTCCGGCTGCGGGGTGCGCACGACGAGACCCTCGCGAAACGGATGCTGGCCCGAGCCCGACCCCGCCGGCCCCGACCGCACGCCCGTCTGCAGGTTCGACACCCGCAGCTCGCCGTCGTACTCGGGGCTCCACGCTGGCTGGTCGTGGTCGATGCGCAGGGTGAGGCCGCGCGTGCCGTCAGTCCCCAGCGTGTAGCGCGCCGCCGAGCGGTCGGGGGTGCTCCACTGCGGCAGGTAGTGCGGCAGCCAGCGCGCGGTATCGAGCTCGGGGCCGTCGAAGCGCTCGTCGACGGCGAGCCGATAGCCCGAGCGATCGAGCCGTGAGGGAGGCAGGGTGTCGCCGACTCGCACGCCGACCTCAGCGGTTGTCGGTCTCGGGCAGGCGGATCATGCCCTCCTGCGCGACGCTCGCCACGAGGATGCCGTCGCGGGTGAAGATGCGCCCCTGTGCGAGGCCGCGGCCGCCCTGGGCGCTCGGCGACTCCTGAACGTAGAGCAGCCAGTCGTCGACGCGGGCGAAGCGGTGCCACCACATGGCGTGGTCGAGGCTCGCCATCTTGAGCCCCGGGGCGGCCCAGGTGATGCCGTGCCGCCGCATGATCGGCTCGAGGATCGTGTAGTCGCTCGCGTAGGCGAGCGCCGCCCGGTGCAGGTTGGGGTCGTCGGGCAGCGGGCTCGTGGTGCGGAACCACACGGCCTGGTGGGCGACGGCCTCGGGGCCCTGCCGGAAGTAGACGGGAGCATCCACGTGCCGCAGGTCGAACGGGCGCTGGGTCGCCCAGTACTGCGCGACCGGGTGGTCGATGCTGCCCAGGATCTCGGCCGCGCTCGGCAGCGACTCCGGGTCGGGGATGCCCGCGGGCATCTCGGCGTGGTGCTCGAGCCCGGGGTCGACGTCTTGGAAGCTCGCGATCATCGAGAGGATCGGCTGGCCGTTCTGGTACGCCTGCGTGCGCCGGGTCGAGAACGATCGACCGTCGTGGATGCGGTCGACCGAGAAGGTGATCGGCTGCTCGTCGTCGCCGGGCCGCAGGAAGTACCCGTGCATCGAGTGAATGAAGCGGTCGGCGTCGACGGTGCGCATCGCCGCAAGCACGGCCTGCGCCGCGACCTGACCGCCGAACACGCGGCGCTGCGGGGTCCAGAGGCTGGGGGCCGTGAAGATGTCCTCGCGGGTGCGCGCGCCGGTGCTGGTGAGCGTCAGGGCGGTGAGCATGTCCTGCACGGGATCAGGGGTCTTGGTCACCCGCGTAGTCTATGAGCGATGTCCGCCGCCTTCGTCCTGACCACCCGAGCCGCGGCGCACGATCTCTCGGTACTGCTGGGTCGCGCGCAGCGGCTCGATGAGGCCGGAGCCGTGCGCCTCATCGCCGACAGCGGCGTGCTCGCGGTCTACGTCGCCGTCGTCACCCCGAAGGGTCTGCTCGACCGCGGCCCGACCGTGCTGGGCCTGCGCACGCTCGCCCTCGCCGAGGGCGCGTTCGACGAGGTCGTGCCGATCCGCTCGCTGCTGGCGCGGGTGGATGCGGCGCTCGCCGCCGCCCCCGACTCCGAGCCGACCGCACCGGTGCCGGTGGGTCTCCCCGCCGGGGTGAGCACGATCGTCTGGGCGGGCATCACCCCGCCGCGCGGCGGCTGGCAGCGGCTCGCGCCGCTCGAGCCCGCCCCGTTCGCGGCCGCGGCCCGGGTCGGCATCGAGGAGATCGCGACGGCGATCCCCACCGGCACCGGCGAGCAGATCGTGCACCGCGTTCGTAGCGAGGTGTGGGGTCGTCCGCTGCCCGAGGCCGAGCACCTGCCCGCGGGCGCGGCGTTCGCGTTCGAGACCCTCGGGTTTCTCGGGGAAGACCCGGTGCAGCAGTTCGCGGCCGGCTCGTGGATCCGCCTCAGCACCGCGCGTGGGCACGTGCTCGTGAAGCACAGCGGCTGGTCGCTGCAGCGCTAGCCGCGCGCGATCGCGCGGCCCGCGCGCAGCCCGGTGTGCAGGCACCCGCCGAGGAAGGTGCCCTCGAGCGAGCGGTAGCCGTGCACGCCGCCGCCGCCGAAGCCGGCGGCCTCGCCGACGGCGTACAGCCCGGGGAGCACCGTGCCGGAGGCGTCGAGCGCCCGGCAGTCGAGGTCGGTCTGGATGCCGCCGAGGCTCTTGCGCGTGAGCACGTGCAGCCGTACCGCGATCAGCGGCCCGTGCTTGGGGTCGGTGAGCCGGTGCGGCGGCGCGACGCGGATGAGCTTGTCACCCCGGTACTTCCGTGCGCCGCGGATGGCGGTGAGCTGGGCATCTTTGCCGAAGTCGTTGTCGAGCATCCGGTCGCGCGCGGCGATCTCGTCGCGCACACGGGCGACGTCGAGCGGAGCCTCCGGTTCGAGCGCCGCCATGCGGGTCACGAGCTCGTCGACCGATGACGCGACGATGAAGTCGACGCCCTTCTCCTTGAACGCCTCGACCGGCTCGGTGGCGCCCTTTCCGAGCCGCTGGCGGAGCAGCTCGCGCACGCTGCGGCCGGTGAGGTCGGGGTTCTGCTCGCTGCCGCTGAGCGCGAACTCCTTCTCGATGATCGACTGCGTCGTCACGAACCAGCTGTGGTCGTAGCCGGTCGTGCGCAGGTGGGCGAGGGTGCCGAGCGTGTCGAAGCCGGGAAAGAGCGGGGTGGGCAGGCGGCGTCCGGTCGCGTCGAGCCACAGGCTCGAGGGGCCGGGCAGGATGCGGATGCCGTGCTTCGCCCACACCGGCGCGTGATTCTGCACACCCTCGACGTAGTGCCACATGCGGTCGCCGTTCACCAGGCGTGCCCCGGCCGCCTCGGCGATGCCGAGCCCGCGGCCGTCGACGTGCGCGGGCACCCCGCTGATCATGTGCTGCGGGGCGGTGCCGAGCCGCTCGGGCCAGGCCGCCCGTACGAGGTCGTGGTTGCCGCCGATGCCTCCCGTCGCGATGACGACCGCGCTCGCCTCGAGGGCGAACTCGCCGACGACGTCGCGGTTCGAGGGGGCGCCGCGCTCGGCGCTGTCGGGGGCGAGCACGCTGCCGCGCACGCCGACCACGCGCCCGTCGGTGCCGGTCAGCGTGTCGACCCGGTGACGGAAGAGCAGGGTGACGAGGCCGGCATCCACCCCTCGCCGCACCGTGGCGATGAAGGGCTCGAGAATCGCCGGGCCCGTTCCCCACACGATGTGGAAGCGCGGCACCGAGTTGCCGTGCCGCGTGGCCGTGTCACCGCCGCGCTCGGCCCAGCCGACGACCGGGAACAGGCCGATGCCCTTCTGCTTCAGCCAGGCGCGCTTCTCGCCCGCGGCCCACGCGAGGTACGCATCCGCCCACGCCCGCGCCTGGTCGTCCTCCGGCCGGTCGAATCCGGCCGTACCGGCCCAGTCCTGCCGGGCCAGTTCGAGAGAATCGCGGATGCCCATCCGCCGCTGCTCGGGGCTGTCGACCAGGAACAGCCCGCCGAACGACCACCACGCCTGACCGCCGAACGTGGCCTCCGGCTCCTGGTCGACGATCGTGATGCGCTTGCCCGCATCCACCAGCTCGGCGGCCGCCACGAGACCGGCAAGACCGGCCCCGACGATGATGGCGTCGCACTCCGTTGTGCTCACGCGGGATCCCCTAACTGAACGGAACGGCCGAGAGCGCGTCGATGACCTGCTGCACGAGCACGATCGCGAACACCATGGCGACGACGAAGCCGCCGACGAGCACGGCGATGGTCGCCCACATCACCGACAGCCCGGTGCCGGTGCGGCGGTAGGCGACGACAGCGCGACCGATCGTGTACACGGCGAAGCTGATGACGAGGGTGAGGAAGATCCACGCCCAGTGGAACGGCTGGGGCACGCCGCGACGATTCAGCTCGCGCCAGTCGAGGTAGGCGAACGCGATCATCGCGGCGGTGCCGATCCAGCCGAGGGCCACGACGGCGAGGTAGGCGGGGTCGGTGAAGAGCGCGGTGGTGCTCGTTCCGGTCGGGTCGACGATCGCGGCCTCCACGAAGCCCGCCCAGTCGAGGAAGAAGACCGGCAGGGTCTGCACGATCGGCACGAGCAGGATCAGCCAGATCCACGGCGTGCTCGGGTCGGTGCCGGGCGGGGCCTTCAGGTCGGCCGCCGGTTGCTGCGGGCGGTAGGGCTCGGGCTGCGAGTAGGGCGCGGCGTCAGACGGAGTGTCGGTCACGGGGTCTCCTCGAAGGTGTTGACCATGGCGTGGGCGGCTCGCTCCAGGTAATCCCAGAGCGCGGCCTCGTGCAAGGGGGGCAGCTGCAGCTCGTCGACGGCGACGCGCATGTGCCCGAGCCAGCGGTCGCGGGCATCGGGGTTGACGTGGAACGGGGTGTGGCGCATCCGCAACCGCGGGTGCCCGCGCTGCTCGCTGTACGTTCCCGGCCCGCCCCAGTACTGCTCGAGGAAGGCGGTGAGACGCCAGATCGCGCCCTCCATGTCGTCCTCCGGGTACATCGGCTTGAGCACCGGGTCGGCGGCGATGCCCTCGTAGAAGCGGCGCACGAGACGGTCGAAGGTGGCGTGCCCGCCGACCTGCTCGAAGAAGCTCGTAGCTTCGCTCACAGGTCGCTGTCCTCCGGCGGCGTGACCGGGCGGCGGCTCGACCGCGCAGCCTCGCGGGCGTCGATGCCGTCCATGACGATGCGGTTGAGCGAGGGCACCGCCACCCCCATCTCGTCGAGCGCGAGCTTGAGCCGCAGGCGCAGGGCGCGCGCCATGTCGAACTGGTCGCCCGAGCGCACCTTCATCACGAGACGGATGACGAGGGCTTCGGCCGAGATCGACTCGATGCCCCAGATCTCCGGCGGTTCGAGCACCTTGCGCTTGTACTCGGGCTCGGCGGCCATCGCGGTGGCCGTGTCGAGCAGCACGCGCTGCACCTCGTCGACGTCGGAGGTGTACGGCGCCGGCAGGTCGATGATGACGCGCGCCCAGCCCTGCGACTTGTTGCCGACGTTGATGATCTCGCCGTTGCGCACGTACCAGAGCACGCCGCCGACGTCGCGCACCTGCGTGACGCGCACGCCGACGATCTCGACCACGCCGCTCACCGGCCCCTGGGTCGACTGCAGCTCGACGATGTCGCCGACACCGAGCTGGTCTTCGAAGACCATGAAGAGCCCGTTGAGCATGTCTTTCACGACGTTCTGGGCGCCGAAACCGAGGGCGGCACCGAGGATGCCCGCCGAGGCGATGAGCGCCGTCACCGAGAAGTTCAGCTCACCGAGCACCAGCACGATCGCGACCGCGACGATCGCCCAGGTGGTGAGGTTGTTGAGCACGGTGCCCATCGTGCGGGTGCGCTGCACGACGCGCACGGCGTGCAGCGGCGACGCACTGAGCTCGACGGTGTGCTCGACGTTCTGGGCCTTCTTGACGCCGGAGACCACGCGGTCGACGACGCGCCGGATCACCACGCCGAGCACCCAGCGCAGCACAGCCGCGCCGACGATCACGCCGACGATCCGGAACGCCGCCTCGTAGGTGGCGAGGAAGCTGCCGACGCCGGCCCAGAAGCCCGCCCAGTCGAACCCGTCCACGAGCGGCTACACCCGGTCGCGGGCCTGGGCAGCGAGGGCGCGCTCGACGCCGGCGAGGTTCTCGGACACGAGGCGCCGCAGCGCGGGAGCCGCGTCGGTGTGGGCGTCGAGCCACGCGCGCGTCGCATCCACGAGGCCCTGCGAGGCCAGCGGCGCCGGGTACAGGCCCAGCACGATGTACTCGGCGATCGCGTGCGTGCGGCTCGACCAGATCTCGGTCAGCGCGTCGAAGTACGGCTGCACGAGCCCCTCGAGCGAGGCCGGGTCGTTGACGTGCGTGTAGCCCATCGTCGTCATGCGCACGACGACGTTCGGTAGCTCGTCGCGCGCGACCAGCGAGTCGAAGGCGACGCGCTTGTCGTCGGCACCGGGCAGCGAGGCCGCGGCACGGGCGGCCGCCTGCTGGCCGTTCGAGGTGTGGTCGCGCTCGAGCGCGGCATCGATGTCGGCGCGGGATGCGGCGCCGTTGAGCGCAAGGCCCTCCAGCAGCTCCCACTCGAGGTCGGTGTCGATCTCGACGCCGGGCAGGGTGATCGAGCCGTCGCGCAGCCCGCGCAGCACCTCGACGTGCGCCGGCGTGCTGGCGACGTTGGCGAAGAACTTCACGAATTGGAACTGGCTGTCGCTGCCGGCCTCGGCCTGCTGCGCGAGTGTCCACAGCGCGTCGCCGATCTCGGCGATCACGCCGGGGCGCGCGGCCGGGTCGACGTACATGCGGGCGACGGTGAGCAGCTGCGTGAGCGTGGTGCGCACCGTCGTCGACTCGGTCTCGTGCGCGATGTTGCCGAGCACGAGGCGCACGTAGTCGCGCGGGGCGGTCTCGGCGTCGCGCGTCGAATCCCACGCCGAGCCCCACACGAGCGAGCGCGCGAGCGGGTCGCTGATGGTGGCGAGGTGCTCGATGGCCACGGCGAGCGAGGCGTCGTCGAGGCGGATCTTCGCGTAGGCGAGGTCGTCGTCGTTGAGCAGAATGAGGTCGGGGCGGCTGCGACCCACGAGCTCGGGCACGTCGGTGCGCTCGCCGTCGACGTCGAGCTCGAGGCGGTGGGTGCGCGTGAGCGCACCATCCACCCGGTCGTAGAAGCCGATGGCCATTCGGTGCGGGCGGATCGTCGGGTAGTCGGGGTGCGCGCTCTGCAGCACCGCGAAGCCGGTGATGATGCCGGCGTCGTCGACGGTGACTTCGGGGCGCAGCGTGTTGACGCCGGCGGTCTCGAGCCATTTCTTCGACCAGGATGCGAGCTCGCGCCCGCTCGTGGCCTCCAGCTCGGTCAGCAGGTCGGTGAGCTCGGTGTTGCCCCAGGCGTGCTTCTGGAAGTACTGGCCCACCCCGGCGAAGAAGGCCTCTTCGCCCACCCAGGCGACGAGCTGCTTGAGCACGCTGCCGCCCTTGGCGTAGGTGATGCCGTCGAAGTTGACCTGCACGTCTTCGAGGTCGTTGATGGTCGCGACGACGGGGTGGGTCGAGGGCAGCTGGTCTTGCCGGTAGGCCCAGCTCTTCTCCATGGCCTGGAAGGTCGTCCACGCTTCGTGCCACTCGGTAGCTTCGGCGGTGGCGATGGTCGACGCCCACTCGGCGAACGACTCGTTGAGCCACAGGTCGTTCCACCACGTCATGGTGACGAGGTCGCCGAACCACATGTGGGCAAGCTCGTGCAAGATCGTGACGACGCGGCGCTCCTTGACCGCGTCGGTGACCTTGCTGCGGAAGACGTAGACCTCGGTGAAGGTGACGGCTCCGGCGTTCTCCATGGCGCCCGCGTTGAACTCGGGCACGAACAGCTGGTCGTACTTCTCGAACGGATACGGGAACCCGAACTTGCCCTCGAAGTAGGCGAAGCCCTTGCGGGTGATGTCGAAGATGTAGTCGGCGTCGAGGTGCTCGAACAGGCTCGCGCGCGCGTAGATGCCGAGGGGAATGGTGCGGCCGTCGGCGCTCGTCAGCTCGCTGTGCACGCTCTGGTAGGGGCCGGCGATGATCGCGGTGATGTAGCTCGAGATGCGCTTCGTGGTCTGGAAGACCGTGGTTGCGGCGTCGCCGCTTTCGGCGCGCGACTCGACGGGCGCGTTCGACACGACGACCCAGCGGGCCGGGGCGGTGACGGTGAAGCGGAACGTCGCCTTCAGGTCGGGCTGTTCGAAGACCGCGAACACGCGACGGCTGTCGGGCACCTCGAACTGCGAGTAGAGGTAGACCTCGCCATCGACGGGGTCGACGAAGCGGTGCAGGCCCTCGCCCGAGTTCGTGTACTCGTGGTCGGCCACGACCGTGAGCACGTTCTGCTCGGCGAGCCCGTCGAGCTGGATGCGCGTGCCGTCGGCCACGGCCGCCGCGTCGAGCTCGACGCCGTTGAGGGTGACGCTGTGCACCGTGCGCGTGATCGCGTCGATGAAGGTGCTCGCCCCGGCCGTGGCGGAGAAGGTGACGGTCGACGTCGACCGAAACACCTCGTCACCGGTCGTCAGGTCGAGGGCGACGTCGTAGCTCTCGGTCGAGACGAGGGCCGAGCGCTCCTGCGCTTCAATACGGGTCAGGTTCTCAGCGGGCACAGCGGCAGCCTCCTTGGGGCGCGGTACGAGGGATGCGGGGCTCGTGACCCCGCCCCTTCAGCGTAGTGCGGGGCTGCGGTGGAGCGGCTGCGCGTGCGGGTGTCCCAATTGCCTTGGCAGTCACGGAGCGTCCATGCTCAGGCCTGTTGACGACTTGCCCAACAAGTCCCCTGTGTGGGACGAGGGACTCAATGCTTGACGAGCAGTTTCTGGTGGCGTCCCCTGGGTTGGTGTAGTTTCCCGGCTCGGGTGTCACGTCGTGGACGCGGTGAGCCATCGTGCGATGGTCAGTGAGAACTGTCTAGGAATCTCACGGAAGGACACAAACGCACGATGGCTCTTGACCAGTCTGCCCTCCTCGAGCTACTCGGGGAACTGAAACTCACCGATGTGAACGACCGGATCCGGGTCGCGACCGAGACGCTCTACCAGGAGCTGATCGACGCGGAAGCAGCTGCGTTCATCGGCGCTGCCCCGTTCGAACGCTCCCCGGACCGTACGACGCAGCGCAACGGGACCCGGCTGCGGACCCTCACCACCACCGCGGGGGAGCTGGAGTTGCGGATCCCGAAGCTGCGGCAGGGATCGTTTTTCCCGTCGCTGCTGGAACGCCGCCGCCGGGTCGATCAGGCCCTGTTCGCGGTCGTGATGGAGGCGTACGTCCACGGCGTCTCCACCCGCAAGGTCGACGACCTGGTGAAGGCGCTCGGTGCCGACACCGGGATCAGCAAGTCGGAGGTGTCGCGGATCTGCAGCAACCTCGACGAGGACGTCGCGGCGTTCCGCGATCGGCCGCTCGCGGACAGCACGTACCCGTACGTGTTCCTCGACGCGACCTACTGCAAAGCCCGCGTCGGCCGGCGGGTCGTCTCCCAAGCCGTCGTCGTCGCGGTCGGTGTCGCCGCCGACGGGCGCAGGGAAGTCCTCGGCTTCGAGGTCGGGGACACCGAATCGCAACCGTTCTGGACCGCGTTCCTTCGCTCGCTGAAGGCCCGCGGGCTGGGCGGAGTGAAGCTGGTGATCTCCGACGCGCACACCGGGCTGATCGCGGCGATCGACACCGTCTTCCAAGGCTCGTCATGGCAGCGGTGTCGGGTCCACTTCATGCGCAACGTGCTTGCCAACGTCCCCAAGACCGCTGGGCCGATGGTCGCGTCGATCATCCGCACGATCTTCGCCCAGCCAGACACCGAGCACGTGTTCACCCAATTCCACGAAGTCGTCCGCATGCTCTCGAGGTCGCACCCGAAGATCGCCGGCATGCTCGAGGACGCGCAGAACGACATCCTCGCGTTCTGTCAGTTTCCCGCCACACACTGGCGGCAGATCTGGTCCACGAACCCGCTCGAGCGGGTCAACAAGGAGATCAAACGCCGCACCGACGTCGTCGGCACATTCCCCAACCCCGCCGCGTTGCTGCGCCTGGCCGGACACGTCCTGATCGAGCAACACGACGAATGGGACGGCGCTGACCGCCGCTACTTCAGCGAGCACTCCATGAAGCTCCTGAACGTCACCGAAGAGGAGGTCGCGATCCCGGAACTCGCTGCGGCATAATCACAACAGCTGACCCGCACGGTGTTGAGAAACTCCACCACTCAGCGGGACGTCACCCAGTTTCTCGACTCCAGATGAACCACTCACCGCTCGAATGCGGCGACCTTCCAGGAGGAGCAGCGGCACCTATGGCGTCTGCTGTACTCGCGATGCGCATCGCGCGGCACGTTCCATGCGGCCTCTCGAGGGACAACTCCCGCGCAACGGCCAACGAGTTGTCCTCGAACTTGTCGAATACCTTGGGGCGTGAGACGAGTAGCTCTGGGTCGAGCAACTTCGGGTCGCGACACTCGAGTGGGATCGGCGACAAGACAGCCCTTGCGGCCGGAGCGCTCGACACGTACACCCGAAGCCGGCTCAAGAAAGTGCTGCGTTTCCTCTAGACCTGTGTATCGGGCACCTATATGACCAGTGCGAAACGTAGCGCGACTCAGTAATCTGAATGGCCTATCTGGCGACGCCATAAGTAAGGAGGTGACTGGTGGCCCGATACAGTTCTGGCCGATGGTCTCGCCCAGCCACCGGTCGCCAAGTCGCCGCTCTGAAAGCGCACGGCAGATATGACGGCAAGTACTACTCGATGGGTCGCGCAAGTCAGGCGATCGGCCGTGGGTCAACGAGTAGGAGCAGATTCACCAACAGCGGGTATCCATTGCCGGCAAACTCCGCGGCGATTGCGTCGCCGGAACCGTCGATGAGCGGGCTGATCGCTGGGCTGCTGGGTGTGCCGGACAGCATGGAGTCGCTACTTGCCCTAGACGATATGGGTCTTCGGTCTGGTTCTTGAGGCTGGGGCCTCGATTCGCGTATTCGTGGGTTGCCAGCCGTTGAGGGCTGGCCTGTCCACCAGGCGAATGGAGGCCCCAGTTGAGAATCCAGCGTACGAGCGTCGGTCTGGACGTGCACGCCCGCAGCGTCGTGGGATGCGCGATCGACGAGGACACTGGGGAAGTGATCCGTCACCGTTTCGGCTACGACCCCGCGGCAGTGCTGGAGTGGGTGCGGAGCCTGCCGCAGCCGGCAGCGGTGACGTATGAGGCCGGGCCGACCGGGTTCGCTCTGGCCCGCTTGTTCACCGCCGCAGGCATCGAGTGCCTCGTGGCGGCGCCGTCGAAGTTGCAGCGCCCGGTCGGGGAGCGAGTCAAGACCGACGCCAGGGACGCGATGCATTTGGCAAGACTGCTGCGACTGGGAGAGATCGTCGCGGTTGCCGTGCCCACGATCGAGCAGGAAACCGCACGCGACCTGGTGCGAGCACGAGAGGACAATCGGGGTGAGCTGATGGCTGCACGGCATCGGCTCTCGAAGCTGCTGTTGCGCCACGGGATCATCTATGACGGCAAGCAGGCGTGGACCGGCGCGCATGATGCCTGGCTGCGCCGGCAAAGGTTCGACCATCCCGGACTGCAGGCCGCGTTCGATGCCGACTACGAAGCAGTGCAGCAGGTGCGCGCCCGCAAAGACCGACTCGACGCGATCATCGAGCAGATGGCCGCGACCAGCAACTACGCGCCCGTGGTGCGACGCCTGGGGTGCTTGCGCGGGATCTCGACCTTGACCGGGTTCGGCCTCGCGGTCGAGATCGGCAACTGGGAGCGCTTCACCGGATCCAGCATCGGCGCGTTCGTCGGGCTGGTGCCCTCAGAGCACTCCTCCGGACAGTCACGCTCGCAAGGCTCGATCACCAAGACCGGCAACACTCACGCCCGCCGCCTGCTGGTCGAGGCCGCCTGGCATCACCGCAAACCCTATCGGCCCGGAGCGGTGATGCAGGCCCGGTGGGCTGCCGCGCCCAGCCTCGCCGTGTCCCGCGGCGACGACGGCAACCGGCGCCTGCATCAGAAATGGCAGCACTTCACCGCACGCAAGAAGCGGCCCACGATCGCGAACGTCGCCATCGCCCGCGAGCTCGCCGGCTGGTGCTGGTCCCTGGCTGTGATGCCCGACTGACCTGGGCCCCCTGACCGGTCGGTTCAGACGGCAGGTGACGGCAGCGCGAGGAGCGACCCGCGGAACAGCTATGAGCAGCCCGCCCGAAGGGCAGGCGACGCTCGATCCTAGACAAGCGGAACCGCTCCAGCCGAACAGCACGTCCTGCGGTAACCAACCCGCGCATATCAGTCTGACCGCGCGTCGCCCACGACACGCACGACACCCACACCGCCCGCGCCGACCACACGAAAGAGCGCCCGAAGCATGATCACTCCGGGCGCTCTTTCCCCTGCCACTTGACAGGAATCAGTCACATATCAGCTGTCCAGTACGCCCCACCGCAGCCGGGTAGCGAGTCGGACCCGGTTCAGTCGGTGGTTTTCACTGTGGCACCTGACGAGACCGACCCGGGGGAGATTCGCATTCAGTTCGGGGCCACTGTCACGAGGGATTCCGGCTTCGCTGGGGATGCAGACATCAGCGTGAGATTCATCAGCAACGTCGAGTTCGGAAAGGCCCCGCCGACTCCGTCGGCAGAGTTCCGAAGCGGTGTCAATTTCAGTGAGTGAGACAGCCGAGCGGACTCTGATCTTCGATCCGGCGGACCTCGTCGCGCCGGACGCCCGCCTGTTCATTGACACGAACGTTTTCATGGATACGGACCCCTCTCGGCAAGGCGGGCTTCAAAAGCTGTTCGCGCGGGTTGCCCCGAAGATCGAGCTAGGCGGAAGCCCGGTGGTCGTGCCGACTAAGGTCATCGCTGAACTTACTGATCAGAGCGCCACTGACCCGTCGGGTGAAGACCCGGATCGAGTCGAGGCAATCAAGAAGGCCGCGAACGCACTGCTGTTCCTACAGTCAGCGAGCGCACAAGGTCTCGTTCGCAAGGATCTCGGCGACGACTCCAACCCATACGCGGATGATCTCTTCGTCGACATATTCACCGCGTATGCCGGCCACTACGCGATGGCGTTGCTCACGAACGACGTGACGCTGCTGCTCCGGATCAACCTCCTCGGAATCGAGCGAAACGTTTGGCTTGTCGCAGGGCGACTCAGTAGCGAGGGCCTCATCGAGTGCGAAGTGCCCCAGGTCCTCTACGAACGGGGCCTCGCCAAGCTTCGCCGAATCCAACGCCGCCTGATGACCAAGGACGCTGGACCGAGGGACCAGCTGGAGGCTGCATCACTGGAGGACACGCTGGAGGCATTCGCTCTTGCTACCAATGTGGTTGTGCCGGATTCACCGTCTCGACTGGCGGTTACCCGAAAGGCTGAAACAGCGCCGACAGTCGCAGCTGGCGCGTTTCCGGCGGATACCCCGTTCCGTGGCGAGGATTTCCCGCTGAAGGTAGCCGAGGTTCCCGGCGAAGGTGACGAGGTGCTCGTCGAAGCGGCCTCCGGTGCAGTTAGGATTCGACTTGCTGACAAGCTCGGGACGGGTGGCGAGGGGAGCGTGTACGCCGTCTCGGCGACAGATGTAGTGAAGGTATTCGACCAGGATCACATCACCGCGCACCGCCAGGCGAAGATCGAGTTGCTGGCGGCTCGAGGCTTCACGATGGCTGGGATCGGCTTCCCAAGGGCGATCGTCAAGAACCTCCGGGGCGAGTTCGTAGGCTACGTAATGCCACGCGCAACCGGTCGCGACTTCTCCAAGGCGCTCTTCAACCCTCGCCGATTCCGAAACGAGTTCCCGACTTGGACCAAGGCCGACCTTGTCGATGTCGCCATCTCGTTCCTGGAGAAGGTGTCCTACCTCCATTCGCTCAACATCATCCTCGGCGACATCAACCCTAAGAATCTCCAAGTCGATGCCGACAAGAAGGTGTGGATAATCGACGCCGACTCCTGGCAGTTGGACGGGTTCCCATGTCCCGTCGGAACCGAAATGTTCAGTGCGCCCTCAGTGATCGGGAAGCGGTATCCGGAGTTCCTTCGGTCCATCGAGGACGAGCGGTTCGCGGTAGCCACCATGCTGTTCATGATCCTGATTACCGGACAGTTTCCCTACGCCAGGTCCGGATCGGACGGTGACATCGTCCGGCTGATTAAGGAGGGCAACTTCTCGTTCCAATACAAGGAGAATTCGAACCAGGACCAACCCGCCGGGAACTGGAAGTACATGTGGTCCCACATTCAGCCGAACCTCAAGGGGCTTTTCTGGAACACTTTCCACAAGGACGGTGACCGGTACGATGACCGGCCTTCAGACGCCGAGTGGTTAGGCGCGTTCCGGGACTTTCGTCGCTTCCTAACTAGCGCCGAGAGTTTTGACCCAATGTCGAATGACGTGTATCCGACTCGGTTCAAAGCGATGGCCCGTGATACACCCATCTACTCGTGTTCTGAATGCGGCACTTCTATGGTCGGGATTTGGGATGGGAAGTCGGGGAGATACGCCCAGCCGGCCCTATGTCGCGCCTGTCGGTCGAAGCTGCCGAAGTGCGTTGACTGCGGCAAACCCAAGTCCTCGCTGAAGAGTGGCGTCTGCTGGAACTGCAATCGGAAGCGCAACTTCGCAGCTTGCGTGGAATGCGGGCGGGAGAAACCGCATCAGTCTCTCATCGAGGGTCGTTGCTACGACTGCAACCAGGGGAGGTGCGCGAGCTGCAACCGTAGCGTTCCAAAGCGCTACCTCGTCAACGCTCTCTGCGATCGCTGCGCACCCGCGAACTGCAAGGACTGCGGCCTTCCGTCCCAGAAGTCAGACATTACCTACGGTCGATGCCCGTCTTGCCATCGAAACGACGTCGAGCGCCAGCAGCGGGTAAGGGCGGAGATCGCCGAGAAGGCGAAGCGGGATGCGGAGCTCGATCCCGAGCGGCTGTGCACACGCTGCGGGAAGCCATTTATCAGCCGGGGCAACGTCGCGTGGCATCAGCGAATGGGCAAGACGGTGCCGACCAAACACAAGATGGGGTATGGCTACACCTATCCGCCGGAATGTGTGCCACTGCCTACCCCGGCACGGACCACGTCAGCTAGCCGGACGTCGTCACCGCCTCCAGCGGCGGCCAAGAAGCCCGGCGGCTGCTACATCGCCACAGCGGTCTACGGCTCCTATGATTCTCCGCCAGTTCGGGTCCTGCGCCGCTGGCGGGATGAGGTCCTTCAGACTTCGGCCGCGGGCCGCGTTGTGATTCATTTCTACTACTGGGCGAGTCCTCGCCTCGTAGCCGCTCTGGGCGAGCGTCGAGTTTTCACTGTGTCTGCACGATTCGCGTTGGACCGCTTTGTGCGCAAGCTCGAACGGGCTGGCTTCTCCCGCCGCCCCTATCAAGACCACTAACCGCTCACGAGAGAACGGAACCCCAACATGGCAAGACTCGACATCAGCACCGAAGACCTAATCGAAAACCCGACACCGCGCGTCCCTGTAGCACTCTGCATCGACACAAGCGGCTCGATGGATGGCGCGCCGATCGAGGAACTCGTCACTGGCGTCAACCAGTTCTACGACGCAATAAACGATGACGATGATGCGCACGATGCTGCCGAAGTCTGCATCGTGGAGTTCAACTCGGGGGCCAGGGTAATCCAGGAGTTCGCGAGTATCGAGCGTCTGCAGCGAATCAGCTCCATCCGCGCAAGCGGCGGAACGGCGATGGGAGAAGGAGTGAACCTTGCGCTCGACACACTCGAAGAAAGAAAGCGCTTGTACTCCGACAATGGCGTCCTGTACTACCAGCCCTGGCTCGTACTGATGACCGACGGTGCGCCGAACGGTAGCGCTGCCGAACTCGAGCGGGCCGTTCAACGAGTGACGGATCTAATCGGAAACAAGAAGCTCACGATCTTCCCAATCGGCATCGGGGCCGGTGCTGACATGGACGTCCTCAAGCGCTTTAGCCCGACTAAGCCCCCGCTTCGACTACAGGGATTGAGCTTCAAGGAATTCTTCGAGTGGCTGTCGAAGTCTGTGGCCCGAGTCTCACAGTCGAGCCCGGGCGACGCGCCGCCGAAGCTCGACCTCGAGGGCCTGGCAGGTTGGGCGGAGCTCTAGTTGTTCCGGGAGTTCCACCATCAGACGCGGGGACGCGGGCACGTGGAAGACGGCACCCCATGTCAGGACCGCACGGCATATCTCAACCGTGCCGGCATCCAAGTCCTGTGTCTCGCCGATGGTGCGGGCTCCGCAGCAAGGTCAGAGCTTGGCGCGCAGGCACTTGTCGAAGAAGGAAGCAAGCTATTGGCCGACTCCTTCAGGAGTATCGTCACGAGAGATGACGGCGCACAAATCAAGGTGGAAATCGTTCAGCGCCTTCTCCGCCGTGTTGAGCGCGTGGCGAAGCGCAGACGCCTCGTTGTCCGAGATCTGGCTGCCACATTTCTCGGAGTCGCGGTTTCGGACGACCAGTTCATCGCGGCACATATAGGAGATGGGGTCATCGGATACGTCAAGGACGGCGAGATGAAGGTCATCTCAGGGCCTGAAAACGACGAGTTTGCCAACCAGACAACATTTGTGACTTCGGAGTCTGCAGCAACGAACATGCGACTGCTTCGAGGGTCGCTGGTCGGCGTCAGTGGTTTTGTCTTGATGAGTGACGGGCCTGCCTCAGTTCTCTTCGATCACCGATCGAAGACTCTCGCCCCAGCGTGTCGAAAAGTCGTGGATTTGGTATCGTCGGCGGGCAACTTTTCGGTGCCCAGTTACCGGTACCAACTTCGCCGCTTACTCGACACGAAGATCCGCGACTCCACAAAGGATGATTGCAGTTTGGCCATCTTCGGTAGAGTCCCACCCGTCGGCGAGGCGGTCGCCTAGCATCACGACCGGCCTTTGAACAGTCGTAACCTTGCGCTCTGCGCCAATTTCGCAAGAGCCATGACCGGGTTCGAGATCGCCAGAAGCCAGGACGGTGCGAGGTCTTGGTCTACCTCCATTCGTACGCGGCCGGTTCGAACGGATATTCGACGGCCAAACTCGGCCTGAGCTCGTGGCCTAAACGGTTCTTGGAACTGTTATCGCTTCGTAGCCTCACCCGCGCAACCACACCACGCCGTGGGCTGGCAGGGTGAGGCCGGCGCGCAGGTCGTGGTGGGCATCCGTCAGCAGGTCGGTCATGACCCCGGGCAGGCCCGAGAGAGTCAGCGGGTCGATGGGCTGCGGGTCGTCGGCGACGTTGACGAGGCAGACGACGGGGCCGCGGGGGCCGGGGCGCTGGTAGCCGATGATGTGCGGGTTCTTGGCGTCGAAGCCGATGAGGGTGTTGCCGGCGAACTCGGGGGTGGCGCGGCGCACCGTGATGAGGTGCTGCAGGCCGGCGTAGAGGCGGCCGGCGGTGGTCGTCGGGTCGGTGCGCTGCGCGTAGAGCTCGGCGGGGTAGTGCGGGCGGTGCGCCCAGCGGCTGTCGTCGGTCTGGCTCGGGTCGTCGGCCCAGTGCGGGTCGTTCAGCTGGCCGACCTCGTCGCCCAGGTAGATCAGCGGAATGCCGCCCGTCGACAGCACGATCGAGTGGGCGAGCAGAATGATGAAGACACAGCCCTGGGCGGCACGGCACGAGGATGACGGCCGCGACAAGGCTCCAGAACTCTGGTCGAATAGCCAACATGAGTGGCAAGTGGCGTTGCAGGCCGTGGGCCCGTCACGGGGCTCCTCGCGCTCTTGCCGCTCTCATGGGCGTTTGTCTTGCCGTCTCACTCGCCGGCTGTGTTCCGCTCGACCGGATGTCAGCGAGGTACGTCGACGGGGAACTCCAGTTCGCGACTTGCCACACGGTCACCGCGAACACGATCGAAGTGGCCGTTCGTCCCGTCCTGGATAGTGACGAAGTTCAGACAGTCTGGCTGCTTGAGGGCGAAGCCCGCGTACGTCCAGGGGACACATTCTTGCTGGGTCAAGACGTCGAGGGCATGACTACTGTGCAGGATGAGGTGCTCATGCCAGACGCGCATCACGTCTTCTTCACGATCGGTTTCCGTGACAAGCACGGCGAGTACGGCGACGTGCGTACGGCGAGGTTCACTGTTTCCGATATCCGGGAGGGTGAGTGGACTCGAAGCGACGGCACGAGAGGCGAGGAGCCCTGTGAGTGATGTCTTCTTTGTCGTGGGCTGCAGGTCGTCGGCTAGGCGTTGTTCTTCGCGGTCAGGACTCCAGTCCAAAGGCCACAGCCCGCTGCCAGGACTCCACGGAACCCGGGACACGTCACAACAGATTTTGGTGAGGCGATGCGAAACAGATGTATCGCAGTATTGTGCCCTGTCGACGACGCTTGAGTTCTGGACGGTTCCGACGCTGGAAAAGTGAACGGTTGCGGGCAGTCTAGCCAGCGGTGTTGTCGGTCGTGGTGCGACTGCTGGGGAGACTGTCGATGCCTCGGCCGCGCAGTCGGTAGCTGGCGCCCTTGAGGGTGAGCACGTCGGCGTGGTGCACGATGCGGTCGATCATCGCCGCGGCGACGGCTTGGTCGCCGAAGACGTTGCCCCAGCTGGAGAACGGCAGGTTGCTGGTCAAGATGAGCGAGGCGTGTTCGTAGCGGGAAGAGACGAGTTGGAAGAACAGGTTCGCGGCGTCTTGCTCGATGGGGAGGTAGCCGACCTCATCGACGATGATCAGCCCGTAACGCCGCAACCGCGCGAGCTCTTGCGGGAGGCGACCTTGCCGGTGGGCGTCGGTGAGGCGGGTGACCCAGTCCGTCGCTGTCGCGAAGAGCACGCGATGCCCGGCGCGGGCCGCGACGATCCCGAGCGCTGTCGCGAGGTGCGTTTTGCCGGTGCCGGGCGGGCCCAACAGCACCACGTTGCGAGCCTCGGTGAGGAAGGCCCCCGAGGCCAGTGCTGCGATCTGCTGACGTGTTGCCGGTTGAGCGTCCCAGTCGAAGTCTTCCAACGTCTTGCGGGTCGGCAAGGCTGCGGCTTTGATCCTCAGCTCTGCTCCGGAGGCGTTCCGAGCGGACACCTCGCGCTCCAGCACGGCGGCGAGGTAGTCCTCGTGCGTCCAGCTGGCATCTCGGGCTTGGTCAGCCAGGCGCGTGGCGGCCTCCACGATCCGGGGCGCTTTGAGCGCGGCGGCGAGATAGGTGATCTGCTTCACCGACTCCGAGGACGTCTTCGAGGTTGCCATCAGCTGACCTCACCGGTCAGGCCGAATGCGCGGTCGTAGTCGCCAAGGTCGCGGGCCAGATCATCAGCAACGCGAACCGGGCGTGGCTCCTGAAACTGTTGACGCAAGCGTGCCGCACGCTCAACGTGGACCGGATCGGTGATCGTCATCCCCCGCGCCCACGCTCGGGGGTGATCGGCGACCAAGCGTCCCGCGGCGCGAACCCGGACGCGGTGCAGGTCCGCGGTGACATCGACGAGTTGACCGATCACGCTCGGATCGACGGAGTAGTCGTTGGTGTCCAACCGAACGTAGTAGTCGCGTCCCAACCGGATCCTGGAGCGCCACCCCAAATGCAACGGGATTGGCGGCAGGGGCAGCATCGCGGCACGATCAGCATCGATCCTCTCGATCGGGCGCGCCTTGATCGTGCGCACCACCCGCGAGTTCGCGCGAGTGAGCCAGTCGGAGAACTGAGTGTTGAAGTCCGCCGGGGAGATGAAGGAACGGCCGGGCATGAATGAGGTCTCGAACCAGCCGTTGCGTCGCTCCACGATGCCCTTGGACTCCGGATCTCTGGGCGGCAACAACACCAACCTCGTCGCCAACGTGCCCATGAAGGAGGCAACACCATCGGCGCCAGACCGACCCCGGCCGATGCCAGGCTCGTTATCCCAGATCAGTCTGCGCGGCACGCGACCCAACTGCTGGATCAGCTCCCACGATGCCAACAAGAGATCCTCCGTCTTGCGAGTCGGGATCATCGTGGCGACGGTGAACCGGGAATGGGCGGCGGTGATCACCAGCACCGGCAGCAGCTTCAGCGTGCCGTCCTCCAACAGGATCTTCCGCGGCGGGAACCACAGATCACACTGCGCAGCATCTCCTGGCTCCCAGGTGAGCCGGTCCGCGGGATCAATCCGGCGATGATCCGGCCTCAGCCGCTTCACGTTCTGACGGAACCAGCTCATCGACCCCGTCCACTCGACCCGCTCCGCGAGCACCACAGCCGGCAACTCGGGATTGTCTTCCAACAGTTGCCGCACCCGCGCCTCGACGGGGCTGAAGGACGACGAGGCAGGTTTGCGCTGATACCTCGGCGGGGAATCTGACTGCACCGCCTTCACCACCGTGGTCCGCGATATCCCCAACCGCGCCGCGATCCGCGCCTTCGGCACGCCCTCCGCAGCCAACCTCCGAATCAATGCCCAATCTTCCAAAGTGATCACTCTCCAATCGTCGAGTGTTCACTTTTCAAGCGTCGATACTGTCCAATTTTCGAGCGTTGTCGACATGCCCAGACTTCTAGTACCGCCAGCAATACGTCCCGGACACCCGAGCAGAAGGGCATTGCATGCCAAATCGATCAAGGCAAGTTCTTGCAATCGCCAGCCCGATAATCGTTCTGTTGATCTCGATCACTATTCTTGCTCGCTACGCCGACGGAGCTGGGGCGGATATCTTGATCGGCCTGGCGATCGGCTCGCCACTTGTTCTGCTTGCCGTCGGTTCAGTCTTTTTTGTGCGACGCGCTCGAACTGCCGCGATCAGGGCGGCGAAAGAACTGAGCAGCCAGTTTCCTGAGTCCCGCCTGATTCTAGCTGAATTCGATTCAAGGGCGACTCGAGTCACCAGACGAGCTTCAACGCTGCTCAGTCAGGACTTTAGGGGAGGCCTACTGGTAGCTCGGATTGAGCCGGATCGCTTGAGCTTGTTCAGGCCAGCAGATCTCTTCAATCTGGGCTCGCTGGTCGTCGGCGTCGACATTGAGAAGTTTTGCGGGACGATGATCAACCGGAGCAAGCCGTACAACGAACCCTGCCTGAAGGTGCTCTTTCTCGACGGGTCTTCAGTCGACGTCGTGCTCTATGACGTCTCGACTGGAAAATGGCTGGATGAGCCTAGCCTCACCTCTATAGAGAGCGGTTTCTGAGCACTGAACTGACCATGTGTGGCGATCTCTTCAACCTCAATTCCACCGCGTTGGAAACAATTTCGCTGAGTGTTTCTGATCTGGCCGGAATACTTTCCCAGGCCGCGTGACTCGGCCTGAATTTTTTCACGATCCACGCCGAGTCTTGGCGGCCGGGCGCGTACCAGTTTCGCGGGTCAGCCTCGCAACCACACCGCGCCGTGGGCGGGGAGGGTGAGGCCGGCGCGCAGGTCGTGGTGGGCATCCGTCAGCAGGTCGGTCATGACCCCGGGCAGGCCCGAGAGAGTCAGCGGGTCGATGGGCTGCGGGTCGTCGGCGACGTTGGCGAAGCAGACGACGGGGCCGCGGGGGCCGGGGCGCTGGTAGCCGATGATGTGCGGGTTCTTGGCGTCGAAGCCGATGAGGGTGTTGCCGGCGAACTCGGGGGTGGCGCGGCGCACCGTGATGAGGTGCTGCAGGCCGGCGTAGAGGCGGCCCGCGGTCGTCGTCGGGTCGGTGCGCTGCGCGTAGAGCTCGGCGGGGTAGTGCGGGCGGTGCGCCCAGCGGCTGTCGTCGGCCTGGCTGGGGTCGTCGGCCCAGTGCGGGTCGTTCAGCTGGCCGACCTCGTCGCCCAGGTAGATGAGCGGAATGCCGCCCGTCGACAGCACGATCGAGTGGGCGAGCAGAATGCGGTCGATCGCCCCCGCATCGCCCGCCTCGAGGCCGGCAAGTGAGGCAGTCGTGCCCGAGATGCGGCAGTCGCCGGTCTTCGGGTTGTCTTGAAACGGGATGCCCCGGGCAAAGCTGCCCGCGAAACGGTTGACGTAGAAGCTGTTCAAGAACCGGCGGTGGTCGAATCCGTCGATGCCGAGCTCGGCGGCGTCTTCATCGGCGAACGTCCAGCCGATGTCGTCGTGACTTCGCACGTAGTTGACCCACGCGGTGCCGGCGGGCAGGGTGTGGCGGCGGTCGAGCGCCTGCTGCAGCATCCGCCCATCGCGCGTGGCCAGTGAGTTCCAGATCAGCGCCATCTGCAGCGGGTTGTAGCTGATGCGGCACTTCTCGACCGAGATGTACTCCACCACCTGGTCGGGATGCACGATCGCCTCGCTCTTGAACATCACCGCGGGCGCCGCGACGCGCAGGGCCGCCGTGAACAGCTGGATCAGCACGTGCGCCTCGGGCAGGTTCTCGCAGGCGGTGCCGAGCCGCTTCCAGATGAACGCGACCGCGTCCATGCGCAGGATGTCCACCCCCTGATTAGCGAGAAACAGCATCTCGCCCACCATGGCGGCCAGCACCGCGGGGTTCGAGTAGTTGAGATCCCACTGGAAGTCGTGGAACGTCGCCCACACCCACCGCCCACTGCCGTCGGGCATCGGCACGAACGAGCCGGAGTGGTTGTCGGGGAAGATCTCGCGCACGTGCTGCTCGAACTGGTCGGGCATCGTGCGGTCGGGGAAGACCCAGTAGTAGTCCTCGAACTGCTTCTCGCCGGCGAGCGCGCGCTGGGCCCACTCGTGCTCGTTGGAAGTGTGGTTGAGGATGAAGTCGAGCACGAGCGCGATGCCGTTCTCGTGCAGCTCGGCGGCGAGGGCCTGCAACTGTTCCATGGTGCCGAGGGCGGGGTTCACCTCGCGGTAGCTCGACACCGCGTAGCCGCCGTCGCTGTTCTCGGCCGGCGCCGCGAACAGCGGCATGAGGTGCAGGTAGGTGAGGCCCAGCTCGCGGAAGTACGGGATGCGCGCCCGCACGCCCTCGAGGTCGCCCGCCCAGCGGTCGACGTAGCAGACGCCGCCGAGCAAGCGGTTCGACTGGAACCAGTCGGGGTCGGCCAGGCGCTGGTCATCGAGCGCCCGGAGCGCGGGGGAGCGCTGCTGCCAGTGCTCGGCGAGCACGGTCATCAGGCCGGGCAGGGCGTCGGCGGTGCCGTAGAGCTGGGTGAGAAGGGTCGCCATGCGCGGGGCCTCGGCCTCGGCGCGGGCGCGGAAGGCGGCCCAGGCGTCGTCGTCGGTGTCGGGCCGCCGCGCGGCGTCGAGTGCGGCGGCGGGCTCGAGGTTCGGCACGGTCGTCAGTCTAAGTCGGCTGCGACACCGTGATTCCTTGTTGTCCATCTGGACAACTCGTGGCACCATGGAGCAATGCACACGACCGTCTTCGAGCGCCAGCGACCCGACGCCCGCCTCATCACCGAGAGCCTCGAGGGCTCGCGGCTGCAGCCGTTCTGGCTCGACGACCTGCCCGAGCGTCCGGTTCGTCCGGCGCTCGCCGCGACCGTGCAGGCCGACCTCGCCGTCGTCGGCGGCGGCTACACCGGGCTCTGGACGGCCCTGCTCGCCAAGCGCCGCAACCCCGACGTCCGCGTCGTGCTGCTCGAGGGCAAGCGCATCGGCTGGGCGGCCAGCGGTCGCAACGGCGGCTTCGTCGAAGCCACCCTCACCCACGGCGCCAAAAACGGCGAGACCCGGTTCCCCGACGAGCTCGCCACGCTCGACCGGCTCGGCATGCAGAACCTCGACGAGATCCAGGCCACGGTCGAGGCCGAGCGCTGGGACTGCGACTTCGAGCGCGTCGGCTCCTTCGCCGTTGCGACCGAGAGCTACCAGGTGGCCGCGCTCGAGGCCGCCCACGACGGCGAGCACGAGCTGTTCTACGACGCCGCCGCGATGCGCGCGCAGATCAACTCGCCCACCTATGAGGGCGGGCTGTGGTCGGTGCGGGATACGGCGCTCGTGCATCCCGGAAAGCTCGCCGATTCTCTGCTCGGTGCCGTGCTCGATGCCGGCGTCGAGGTCTTCGAGGGCACCCCGGTGCTCGACCTGCGCGCCGAGCGGGACGCCATCGAGCTGCGCACGCGCGAGGGTGCTGTTCGTGCCGCACGGGTGGCGCTCGCCACCAACGCCTTTCCATCGCTGCTCAAGCGCTACCGCCTGCACACCGTGCCGGTCTACGACTACGTTCTCATGACCGAACCGCTCACGGATGCCCAACTCGCGTCGATCGGGTGGCAGGGTCGGCCGGGCGTCGCCGACAGCGCCAACCAGTTCCACTACTACCGCCTCAGTGCCGACAACCGCATCCTGTGGGGTGGATACGACGCGATCTACCACTTCGGCGGGCGCATCCGCCCGCAGTACGACGACCGTCGCGAGTCGTACGAGAAGCTCGCCAGCCACTTCTTCACGACCTTCCCGCAGCTCGAGGGCGTGCGCTTCACGCACCGCTGGGCGGGCGTCATCGACACGTGCAGCCGCTTCTGCGCGTTCCACGCGACCGCGCACCAGGGCCGCGTCGCCTACTCGGCGGGCTTCACGGGACTCGGGGTCGCGGCCACCCGCTTCGCGGCGAACGTCATGCTCGACCAGCTCGCCGGCGAGACCACCGAGCGCACCTCGCTCGACATGGTGCGCAGCATGCCGCTGCCCTTCCCGCCCGAGCCCGCCACCTATCCGGCCGTGCAGTCGGTGCGCTGGGCGCTCGACCGCGCAGATCACAATTCGGGAAAGAGAAATGCCTTCCTGCGCACGCTCGACGCCGTGGGGCTAGGGTTCGACTCGTGACCCTTCCCCTCGACGCAGCAACGGTGCTGCAGGCCCTCGAGCTCGAACTCGAGCACGAGCCCGTCGACGCCGAACAGGTCGTCGAGGGCTCGCCCACCACGGGTATCGCCGCCCTCACCGAGCTCGACGACTGGGAGGTCGGGGTGTGGGAGATCACGCCCGGCACCGTCACCGACGTCGAGGTCGAAGAGGTGTTCATCGTGCTGCGCGGGCACTCCATCCTGCGCCGCGGTGACGGCTCCGAGGTCGAGCTGCGCGCCGGCTCGGTCGGCCGCCTCGACGACGGCGAGGAGACCGAGTGGCGGGTGCTCGAGACGCTCCGCAAGATCTACATCGCGTGACCGCGACCTGACACATCGCGTAGCGCCCCGAGCAGCCCACTGTCCTACCAGGTCGAGTCGCCGCGGATCACCACGTCGCTGCCGCCGTCGACGAAGACGACCTGACCGCAGAGGTGCGAGTTCTCGACGCTCGTCAAGAACGCGATGAGGTTCGCCACGACGGGCGCGTCGGCGATGCCGTTGAGCGGCATCGGCACCATCTGCAGGATCGCCTTCTCGGCCTCCTCCGTCGACGTGAACTGCGCTGTCATGGCAGTGCGGATGACTCCCGGGGCGACGGCATTGAGCGGGATGCCCGCACCGGCCCACTCGGGCGTCGCCGCATTCCGGCGGATCCAGCGCGCCAGCGCGCGCTTGGTCGAGCCGTAGATGAGCCCGCCCTGCCCCTCGTCGAGCAGCTGCTGCGCGCGGTGCAGCGCGGCCGGCTCGTCGTGGGCGAGGCATGCGTCGACGAGCGCGTCGTCGACCGGGAAGAGCGAGGCCATCGACGCGGTCGCTGACGCGCGCGGAGCATCCGAGCCCGCCAGCAGCGGCCGCAGCCCCTCGAGCGTCGCGATCGCTCCGAAGTAGTTGACGGCGACCGTGGCGGTCGACTCGGTGGCGAGGCCGGCGTTGGCGATGATCGCGTCGATGCGGCCGCCGCTGAGCTCGGTGACGTGAGTGACGAGCGCGGTGCGCCCCTCGTGCGTGGTGAGGTCAACGGTGACGTCGGCGTCATGAAGGTCGACCCCGATGACGCGGTGGCCCTGCCCGGTGAGGAGGGCGGCGGTCGCGGCCCCGATGCCGCTGGCGGCGCCGGTGACGACGTAGGTGCGAGTCATGGTGACTCCTCTCGTTCGGTGGTGCCCCCAGGGTGCCACTGAGGGTCTCTCAGCGACAGAGTCGAACGTCCTGCCCTCGTAGAATCGAGCCCATGCGCATCCACGTCGCGACCGACCACGCCGGCCTCGAGTTCAGCCAGACGGTGCGCGAGCACGTCGCCGCTCAGGGGCATGAGGTGCACGATCACGGGCCGCAGTCGTACGACCCGCTCGACGATTACCCGAGCTTCTGCATCAACGCCGCCCGCGCCGTCGCGCGCGACCAGGCGGCGGGCGTCGAGGCGCTCGGCATCGTCTTCGGCGGCTCGGGCAACGGCGAGCAGATCGCCGCGAACAAGGTGCAGGGCATCCGCGCCGCCCTGGTGTGGAGCGACGCGACCGCGACCCTCGCCCGCGAGCACAACGATGCCAACGTCATCGCGATCGGCGCACGCCAACACACGGTCGACGAGGCGCTGCGCTTCATCGACCTCTTCATCGGCACGCCCTTCCCGGGCGAGGAGCGCCACGCGCGCCGCATCGCGCAGCTCGCCGAGTACGAGACCACCGGCCAGATCGCCGGGCACGAGATCGTCTAGGGCGCCGTGCCCGAAGGCCACTCCGTTCATCGCATCGCGCGGCAGTTCGCGCGGCACTTCGTCGGCGAGCGCGTGCTCGTCAGCTCGCCGCAGGGCCGTTTCGCCGACGGCGCGGCCCTACTCGACGGCCGCACCATGAGCGATGCGAAGGCCGTCGGCAAGCAGATGTTCCTCGAGTTCGACGGCGCCCTCTGGCTGCGCGTGCACCTCGGCATCTACGGCGCGTGGGACTTCGCTGGCTCTGTGACGCAGGACGCCACCCAGCGCTCGGCCGGCGGACGCATGGGGCAGACCAACCAGCGGGGCACGGAGGCTGACGCCGCTGCGGCGTCTGCTGACGCGGCACGGGATGCTCGCTCGACGGTCGTCGGCGAGCACGAATCCTCGCTCGCCTCGATCGGAGCCCCCCGCCGCACGCGTCTGCGCATGGCCGAAGCCGAGAAGGAGAGCGTTCTCGACGACGCCGCCCTCGAGGGGTTCCCGCCCGAGCCGATCGGCCAGGTGCGCGTGCGGCTGCTCACCGAGCGGGCGGTCGCCGACCTGCGCGGGCCGACCGCGTGCGAGGTGCTCGACCCGGCCGGCGTGCAGGCGGTCATCGACGCGCTCGGGCCCGACCCGCTCGTCGACGACCCGCGCGCGGGGGAGGAGCGCTTCGTCGAGCGCGTGCGGAGGCGCCGGACGCCCATCGGCCTGCTGCTCATGGACCAGTCGGTGGTGAGCGGCATCGGCAACGTGTACCGGGCCGAGATCCTCTTCCGGGCGCGACTCGACCCGCACGCGCCGGGCTCGTCGCTGCCGGCGGAGCTGCTGCGCGACCTCTGGCGCGACTGGGTCTACCTGCTCGGGGTCGGCGTCGAGACCGGGCAGATGCTGACCATGGACGGCCTCGACGAGCAGGGCTACCGCGCTGCCCTGCGCAATCGGGCCGACCGGCACTGGGTCTACAAGCGCGAGGGCCTGCCGTGCCGCATCTGCCGCACGAATATCGCCCTCGAGATCGCCGCGGGGCGCAAGCTCTACTGGTGCCCGAGCTGCCAGGAGGGCCGCTGATGCGTCACACGCCGCACTACCTGCTGACCGACCCGGAGGAGGTGCGCCGGCTGATCCGCGAGAACCCGTGGCTGACGATCGTGTCGCACACCGCGGCCGGGCTGGTCGCCTCGCACTACGCCTTCCTCCTCGATGAGGAGGCGTCGACGGGCGACGACATCGTGCTGATCGGCCACCTGGGGCGGCCCGACGAGGTCGCCCACGAGCTCGGCCGGCACGAGGTGATGCTCATCGCGCAGGGCCCGCACGGCTACATCTCGCCCAGCTGGTACGCCCCCGGCGACATCATCCCGACCTGGAACCACGTGACCGCCCACCTGTGGGGCACGCCCGAGATCCTCAGCGACGAGGAGAACATCGCGGCCCTCGATCACCTCACGAACCACTTCGAGCAGCACGTCGACGAGCCGCGCGGCCTGCACCTCGACCCGGAGTATTCTCGTCGTGTCGCCCGCGGCACGATCGGGGTGCGACTGCGCGTCTCCCGATTCGACGCGCGCGCCAAGCTCAGCCAGAACAAGACCCCCGAGGTCGTCGACCGTATCGTCGCCGCGCTCGAGGGCGAGGGCCCGTACGCCCACCCCGGCCTGGCCCGCGAGATGAGGAGAGTCCATGATCCGCGCGATTCGTAATGCGCGTCCGCTCGGCGGCCACGAGCCGATCGACCTCCTGATCGACGACGGGGTGATCGTGGGCATCCTGCCCGCCGGTCTGGGAGGTGCCGAGCTCCGCGGCGACGAGCTCGTCGAGGGGGAGATCGACCTCGAGGGCCGCCACGTCATGCCCGCCCTGTGGGACGAGCACGTGCACATGACCCAGTGGGCGCAGCACCGGCGCCGCATCGACCTCGGTGGCGCGGAGAGCGCGGCCGAGGCGGCGGCTATCGTGCGCTCCGCCATCGGCAGCGGCGAGGCCCGCGACGCGGTCGTCGTCGGCGTCGGCTTCCGCGACGCGCTCTGGCCCGACGCGCCGACCGCCGCCCTGCTCGACCAAGTGTCGAGCGACCGGCCGATCGTGCTGATCAGCGCCGACGTGCACTGCGTCTGGGTCAACAGCGCCGCCCTCGTTCACTTCGGGGTCGACGGCGACTCGGCCGAGGCCCATGAGGGCGTGCTGCGCGAGGACGCGGCCTTCGCCCTCACCTCGCGCCTCGACAGCACCACGGATGACGAGCTCGACCAGTGGGTCGCCGACGCCGCCGCCGAGGCGGCCCGGCGCGGCGTGGTCGGCATCGTCGACCTCGAGATGCGCTGGAACCGCGACGACTGGGCCCGCCGCGTCGCCCGCGGCTTCGACGCTCTCCGCGTCGAGTTCGGCGTCTACCCGCAGCACCTCGATCAGGCGATCGCGCTCGGCCTGCGCAGCGGAACCCCCGTCGCGGGCACCGTCGCGGTCGGCCCGCTCAAGGTCATCACCGACGGCTCGCTGAACACCCGCACCGCCTACTGCTGCGACCCGTATCCGGATGCTCCCGCCGAGCCCTACGGCCGCCTCAACGTTCCCCCCTGCGACCTGCACCCGCTGCTCGCCCGCGCGAGCGAGGCCGGGTTCGACCTCGCCGTGCACGCCATCGGCGACGGCGCGAACAAGCTCGCGCTGGACGTGTTCGCCAAGCTCGGGCGCGGGGGTCGCATCGAGCACGCGCAGCTCGTGCACGAGAGCGACTTCGGCCGATTCGCCGCGCTCGGCGTGACGGCGAGCGTGCAGCCCGAGCACGCGATGGACGACCGCGACGTCGCCGAGCACTACTGGTCGGGTCGCACCGGCCGCGCCTTCGCGCTGCGCTCGCTGCTCGACGCCGGCGCGCGCATCGTGCTCGGCTCCGACGCACCGGTCGCGCCGCTCGACCCGTGGCAGGCGATCGCGGCCGCCACGAGCCGCAGCCGCGACGCCCGCCCCGCCTTCCACCCGGAGCAGGCGATCACGATCACCGAGGCGCTGACCGCGTCGACGCGCACCCTGGTCGGCCTGGGCGAGCCCGCCGACCTGATCGCCCTCGACGTCGACCCGCTCGCGGCCGATGGCGACACGTTGCGGCGCATGCCGGTGGCGCTCACGATGCTCGGCGGACGTGTCACACACCACGACCGCGCGCTCAGCGCGGGCGCCCTCGCGACCGTCGGGGTCTGACTCCGTTCCTGGCCCTGCGCCGGGCCCCGCACCCTCGTCGGTGCGGCCCGCTGCCGGTCAGCGCAGATCGCTGATGCGGCGCGCGAGATCGCGCGCGTTCTGCAGCCGGCGCTCGTAGCGGGCGGCGACGGCGACGATCAGCACGCCGGCGAGGCCGAGCCAGAGCCACCACTCCACCGCACGGCCGACCTGCGCGAGCAGCGGCCACGACTGCACGAGCAGGTGCACGAGCAGGGCGGCGCCGCCGAGCACGAACGGAGCCTGGAGGCGGCCGACGAGGCCGCCCACGAACACGCCGGCGGCGACGAGCCCGACGGCGACCGCACGCCACAGCGGCTCTCCCGCGCCATCGATCGCGAGCAGCGAGGGGCCGAGCAGCAGCACGATGCCCGGGGCGAGCCACAGCCAGCTGCGGGCGGCCGGGCGCTCGGCGAGCGCGAGAGCGCCGACCGCGAGCGCGGCTACCGCGACCGGCACGCTCACCAGCTCCACCGTCGCCACGGCCCCCTGCTGGCCGAGCAAGACCGCGGCAATCGCGGCGGACCCGAGCAGCGCGCCCACGACGCCGTCGCGGACGCGCCCCTCGCCGAGCAGCTGGCCGACCACCGCGAGAGCGGCGGGCAGCGCAACGGTGATCACGGCGTGGGCGAGCGCCCCGCCGGCGAGCGGAGCGGCCTGCCGGTCGATCGCCCCCGTGGCATCGGCGGTGAGAGCGAGGGCGTGACCGACCGAGCCGAGGGCGAGGGTCGCGGCGCCGGCGGCCGCGAGCGCTGCGCCGATGCCGGGCAGGCGCTCGGCGAGGCGGGCGGGGGCGAGCATCCCGCCCAGGAGCGCCGCGATGGCGACGACCGCGACGAGCGCACCGCGCAGCGGCTCGGTCAGGGGCTCGTGCAGCGCGGAGGGAAGGAGGGCGAGCCCCGCCGCGGCCGCGACGAGCGGGGCGACGCTGCGGGCGGGGGCGGTGCTCGCGCCGGCCGTCCGGCGCCCGGCGGCCCGGTGGGCGGCCGCGGCGATCAGCAGCAGAGCGCCCGTGACTGGAAGCGTGTACGGCTCGGGGGCGGTCACGTCGCTCGCCGCGAGGCGCGTCCACAGGGCAGCCGCGGCGAGCGCGAGCGCGACCCAGCCGAGGTGCCGTCGGGGTGAGGCCGCGCCGACCAGCCCGTCGCGGCTGATCGCGACGACGAGCACCACGAGAGCGGCGAGCAGCAGCGGCACCCAGGCTGCGCCCTCGGCGGACGCCGACAGCCCGGTGCTGAGGGTGCCGAGGGCGGCGACGAGTACGGCGAGGTCGCCGGCGCGACGCTCGGAGCCCGGGCCGGAGGTCAGTTCGCTCAGAGTGCGGCGGCGCCGGGCGTGTGCCCCACCGTCGTCCGCAGCGCCGTCCGGAGCGCCGACGATGGTGGCTGTGGCTGTGGCTGTGGCTGTGGCGGTGGCGGGGGTGCCGGTGTCGGGGGCGGCGGGGCGCGACGCGGCCATCAGGCTCGCGGCGGCGACGACGGCCAGGGCTCCGAGAGCCGCGGCGGCCGCCGCCTCCGCGGGCGGGAGGCCCGAGGCTGCGCCGGGACTCGTCGGGCCGAGAGTGCCGCTCGCGAGATCCCGCACGGCGAGGGCGACCGCGAGGGCGGTCGCGAAGGGCAGCAGGATGCGTGCTGCGACCCGCGCCATCCGCTCACCCCGTGCCCCGACGAGCGCGAGGGCTGCGATGCCGAGCGCCAGTGCGGCCGCCTCGTCGAGCAGCGTGCCGCCGGGCAGCGCCCCGCCGGGCTGCGCCGGGTCGGGGATCAGGGCGGCGAGCGCGGCCGCGCCGGCCGCGACCGTTTGCGCGGTGTGACGCTCCATGACGGAGAGCCGCCCGAGCTGGGCGCTGACGATGATGACGGCCGCGACCGCGATCACCGTTGAGGCGCGGCTGATCGTGAGGCCTTGCACCGTGACCAGCAGCTCCGCGACGAGCGGGGCGGCCGAGACGAGCACGAGCGCCGCGGCCCCGCCGGTCGCCACCGCCCGCACCACGGGGGTGCGCACGGCATCGCGCCCCAGCGCGACCGCGACGAGGGCGGCGGCGAGTCCGAGGCCGGCCCCGCGCGGCACGGCCCAGCTGATGGCCACGGCGCCGATCGCCGCACCCGTGCTGAGCGGCGCGCAGAGGGCGAGGAGCGCGCGCCGGGCATCCGCGTCGGCGATGCGCTGCACGGCGGGCACGCTGGCCGCCGCGCCGATCGCGAGCAGGGCGAGCACGGCCAGCACCAGCCACCAGGTGGGCAGGAGGGGCACAGCCGCGACGATCACGACCGCGGCGATCGCAGTCAGTGCCCGGGCGCGGCGCACCAGCACGCCGAGGGCGGCCCAGCCTGCGGCGATGATGCCGAGCGACACGGCGAGAGCGCCGAGGGCGGCGATCGTGGCGGTCTCGACCGAGGCAACGCGGTCACCGGGGCCGAGCGGCAGGGTCTCGAGACTCTGCGTGGCCGCTTCGAGGAAGGCTCCGGCGCCGACGATGGCGGCGAGGCCGCCCGCGAGAGCCGCGAGAGCCGTTGCGGTCAGGGTTGCAGCGGCGGAGGCGGTACGCGCGGCGGAGGAGAGCGGCAGTCGTCGCCAGGCTTGCTCGGCGGCGACGGCGACGAGCACGGCGGCCAGCAGGGGAGCGCTCACGGCGACCCGCTCCTGGTCGAACCGGGCGGCGGAGACGACGGCACCGACCATCGCAGCGAGGGCGGCACCGGCACCGAGCGCCGCCAGGGTCGCACGGTCGAGGCCGATGAGGGCTCCGCTCGCCCCGCGGCGAGCCGCGAGCGGGCCGCGCGTGAGAGCGATCACGTGCAGCAGGGTCGCTCCGGTGAGGAGGCCGCCGGCGAGCACGGGGGTGAACCGCGCTCCGGCGTCGAGGTCGATCATCGCGGCCAGTGCGATCATCGCGGCCACCGCGCCCGCCGATCGGGCGACGATCGCGGACGCTCGCCGGGCGCCGGGCTGGTCGGGTGCGGCGACGCCGGCGACGGCGGCCACGACGAGGCCGGCGATCGCGCCCGCGAACAGGCCCGCGCCGGTCACGGGCGTGGCGCTGTCGATCATCTGCCCCACCAGCAGCGCGGCTCCCACGGGCAGGATGCCCGCCGCCGCCACCCCCGGCGCGACGAGGCGGCTGGTGCGTGCCCACGCGGCGGCGGTCGCGCCGACGATCAGAAGGGCGATGCCCCAGTAGAGCTCCGGGTCGGTCGCGCCGAGGCCCTCGGGCTCATTGAGCCGCAGCGCCCACGCATCGAGCGTCAGCATGACGGTGCCGAGCACCGCGACGCCCTCGGCGGTCGACCGCAGGCCCCGCCGCCCCAGCGCGCCGGCCGCAATCATCGTGGCGAGCGTGCCGCCGATGATGATCGCCATGCGCACGTCGGCCCCGTAGGTGACGAAGGCGTACACCAGGCCGAACACGGCGAAGACCGAGAGCAGCGTGATGCCGACGACGATGAGGGCGATCTGGATGCCCGAGCGGCCCCGCGCGGATCCCGCCGCCTGCCCGGTCGGAGCTGGCGCAGGCTGAGCCGGCGCAGGCCGAGCCGGCGCGGCCTGAGCGGCAGCGGCCGGAGCCGCGACGGCGCGGTCGGGCACGGCCGGCGCTGCCGCAGCAGCCGGGGCCGCCGCGGGCTCCGGCGCCGGGAACACCGCGGCGGCGGTCTCGCGGCGGATGCGTCCGATGAGGTCGAGCCGGGCATCCAGTGCATCGGCGATCGCCGCCGAGGAGGTCGCGAGGTCCGCCGCAGCCGGGTGCCGCAGGTCGAGGCCGCAGCTGGTGCAGACGGTCGCGGTCAGCGGCGTGAGGCAGGCCGGGCAGGTCGTCGTCGACCGCAGCTCGGCGGTGGAGCGGGGGAAGACCGTGCGGCCGGCCCAGGCGCGATCGGGGGTGGCGTCGCTCATGCGGCCACCGTACCGGCGCGACGATCGACACACCCGAAACGTTGGGATGCCTGTTGACGCCTTTCGTCGTCAGAATGACCCCATGCCCGAGCCCGTCGAGCCCTTCGTCGCCGTGTACAGCGAGCACCTGCCCGCCGTCAGCCGCTACCTCGCCCGCCGCGTCGCGCGCGACGACGTCGACGACCTCGCCGCGGATGTGTTCGCCATCGCCTGGCGCAAGCGCGAGCAGGTCGCACCGGGGGAGGAGCTGCCCTGGCTGTACCGCATCGCCGCCTACCAGGTGGCCAACCACCGGCGCCGCCTCGCCGCCCGTGCCTCGGTGCTGGGGCTGCTCGCTGCGCCCGACTCGGCGCCCTCGGCCGAGTCGCTGGTGACCGCCGACGCCGAGCTGGCCCGCGCCTGGGCGGCGATCGGCCCGCGCGACCGCGAGGTGCTCGCGCTCGTGGTGCTCGACGACCTGCCGGTGAGCCAGGCCGCGGTGGCGCTCGGCACCTCGGCCAATGCGGTGAGCATCCGTCTGCACCGCGCGAAGAAGGCGCTCGCTGCCGCGCTCAGCGCTGCGCACGCCGAGTCAGCGCCCGATTCTGCCGAGGGTGAAAGATCGACCCAGCCCGCGACATAGACAGGGTATGAACGATCACTCCGACGATCTGACCGACCGCCTCCGGCGTTCCGCCGGCACCGATGCTCCGGCGCTGTCGCCGGAGCTCGTCGCGGGGGCCCCCGGCCGCCGCGCTCCCCGCCTCATCGACCACGGCCGCACCACCCGCGTCGCGAGCGCTTCGCTCGCCGCTGTCGCCGTGGTCGCCGTGGGCTCCCTCGTCGTCACCAACCCGTTCGCGCCGCGTGCCCCGCTCTTCGCGGCGGCCGCGGGTGCCCCCGCCGGTCCGGCCTCCGCCGGAGCCATGGCGGAGGACGCGCGCATGATGATGTGGATCGACTACGACTACATCGCCGGCCCCGGTCTCAGCACCGCGGGCGGCGCCGGCAGCGTCTACCAGCTGCAGCGCGTCGGCACAGCCGACGGCCTGCTTGCCGACCTGGCCGAGCGCTTCGACGTGGCGGGAGAGGTCGTCGAGACCTCGTACTTCGACCCCGCGTGGCCGAGCTACATCGTCGGCCCGGAGGACGGCACCGCCCCCTCCATCAGCGTGACCTGGAGCGGCACCGGCAACTGGTGGTACACCAACCCCGCCGCCTACCCCGAGCCGGTCTGCGAGCTCGTCGAGTACGAGACCGAGAACGGGCTCGAGGAGTTCGAGGAGTGCATCCAGCCCGAGATCCCGGCGGAGGAGTCGCTCGCCCCGAGCGAGACCGAGGCCGCGGCGCTCGCCGCCGACCTGTTCGGCTCGCTCGGCCTCGACGTCGACGCCTCCGACGTCCGGGTCGTCTCCGACGTCTGGCAGACCATGGCGATGGTCAGCCTCACCGTCGACGGCATCGCCACGGCCATCGACTACAGCATCGGCTGGACCCCGCTCGGCGAGATCGCCTGGGCTTCCGGTCACGCGATCGAGGTCGTCGACCGCGGCACCTTCGGAACGGTCTCGGCCGTCGACGCGGTCGAGCGGCTCGACGACTGGCGCTGGTTCGGCGCCGGCGGCCCCGACTACCAGGGCGGCATGAACATCCTCGCCGCCGAGGCGGGTGTGGCCCGGGATGCCGCTGCCGGCATGGCCGGACCGGACACCTCCGTCTCGTCGCCGGCCGAGGAGCCGGGCACCACCGACCCGGGCGAGCCGATCGAGCCGAGCGAGCCGGCTGAGCCGACTGAGCCCGGCACGAGCGAACCCAGCCCCGGCGAGCCGGGTGAGGAGCCCGTCGTGGAGCCGACCGAGCCCGGTGAGGAGCCCATCGTCGACCCGACGATCGAGCCCGAGCCGATGCCCGAGCCGACCCCGGAGACGGTCACCGTCACCGTGGATACCGCCGAGGCGACGCTGCTGCTGATGTGGGACGCGGACGGTAACGCCTGGCTCGTGCCCGGCTACGCCATGCAGCACCCGGACGGCTTCTGGAACACCATCGTGTCGCTCGTCGACGGCGTCATCGAGTTGCCCGCCCCCATCGAGGGCGAGGTCGTCCCCTTCACGGAGGACTGACCCCGACGGCGCTGTAGCTGACGACAGCGCCCCCGCAGTTCCGACTGCGGGGGCGCTGCTGTGTGCCTTCCAGACCTGCGGATGAGGATGAATTTCGTTCACCCGCATCCGCAGATCCGGAAGCTCCAGGCGACAGAGCCCGCACAGGCGGAGTGCGCGATTCCGCGGGAACGTCGGTGCGGGCAAGGAGAGCCGGGACGCGGAGCGCGGCGACCGCGTTCGTCGCGCGGATGGGCCGCGACGCCGCAGGAGCGGCGGCGTCGCCATTAGCGGAGGGGCGGACGGTGTCTGGTTTCAGCACATCGTGGACACCTGTCTCACGACATCGTGGACAGTGACCCACCCTGCGCCGTGATGTCTCACGTCATCGTGGACACCCGGTCAGGGTCGATGGGTGAGCAAACAGGAAGTGCTGATCCTCGCCGTCACCGTGCAGGGCCTGTCCTACCGCGAAGCCGCCCGCGTCCACGGGGTGTCGAAATCGCTGGTCCATAAGCTGCATCAGCGGTGGCTCACCGAGGGGGAGGCCGCGTTCACTGCTCGCTCGAGGGCACCGCGGTCGCAGCCTGCCCGCACACCCGACGCGATCCGCGCTCGCGTGCTGCAGTTGCGTGCGCAGCTCACTGCCGACGGCCTGGATGCCGGCGCCGACACAGTCTGCTCACTCCTGGCCGCCGAGCAGGTGACCCTGTCACGGTCGACGATCTGGCGCATCCTGCGCAGCGCCGAGGTGATCGTGCCGCAACCGCAGAAACGTCCCCGTTCCTCCTGGCAACGCTTCACGGCCGAGCAACCCAACGAGCTTTGGCAGTCCGACACCACCCACTGGCGCCTTGCCGACGGGTCAGAGGTGGAGATCATCGGTTGGATCGATGACCACTCCCGTTTCGTCACGCATCTGTCGTGCCACCTGCGCGTCACGGGCCGCACCGTCACTGACACCTTCCAGCAGGCGGCCGCCGTGCACGGGTTCCCCGCGGCAACGTTGACCGACAACGGCAACATCTTCACCACCCGCTTCGCCGGCGGCCTGAAGGCTCGCACCTCTGGCAATGCGTTCGAGACACTGTTGGCCCTGCACGGCATCACCCAGAAGAACGGCAAACCTTACAAGCCCACCACGCAAGGCAAGATCGAACGGTTCTGGCAGACGCTGAAGAAGCGCCTGACCATGCGGCCCGCCAGCAGCCTGGAAGAGCTGCAGCGTGAGCTGGATGAGTTCGTTGACCACTACAACCAGCACCGCCCGCACCGGGCGTTGAACCGACGCACGCCCGCCTTCGCCTACACGCTGATCCCGAAAGCAGCACCGACGCAGCCCGATGACCCAAACATCTGGCGGGTCCGCTACGACACCATCGACGCGCACGGGAAAGTCTCCCTGCGTTTCGGCAACCGCATGATGCACCTCGGCTACGGGCGAGGCTTGGCCCGCACCGCCGTGATCGTCCTCATCCACGGCCTGCACGCCGTCACAATCACCCCCGACGGCGAAGTGCTTGCCGAGCATCTGATCGACCCGAACAAGGGCTACCAAGCCAAGACGTGAAAAACGGGCGAACCCTCCCGCTGGGGGTTCACCCGTCCACGATGTCCTGAGACATCACAGCGGAGGGGCGGACGGGAATCGAACCCGCGTAATCAGTTTGGAAGACTGAGGCTCTACCATTGAGCTACCGCCCCGGGGCGGGCTGTGCCCGCGCGTGAGAGAGCGTATCGCATGCCTCGGCTAGACTTGCCAAGGCCATTTTTCGTAGCGACGCCGCGTCGTGACGCTGACGTGGTCCACGGTCACGGTTTCGGGGCGTAGCTCAGCTTGGTAGAGCGCCCGCTTTGGGAGCGGGAGGCCGCAGGTTCAAATCCTGTCGCCCCGACCATCGCCCCCGCACTGCCCCGAGCCGCCCGGCAACCCGCACACGATTCAGGAGAAACCCCTTGGTCCAGTCCACGGTCGAGAAGCTCAGCCCCACGCGCGTGAAGATCGCCATCACGGTCACGCCCGATGAGCTCAAGCCGAGCATCCAGCACGCCTACAAGCACATCGCCGAGAGCGTGAACATCCCGGGCTTCCGCAAGGGCAAGGTGCCGCCGCCCATCATCGACCAGCGCGTCGGCCGCGCCGAGGTGCTCAACCACGCCGTCAGCGAGGGTCTGGACACGTTCTACCGCGAGGCCGTCGCCGACCAGAAGCTGCGCACGCTCGGCCGCCCGAGCGCCGACATCACCGAGTGGCCCAGCGAGAAGGACTTCTCGGGCGACCTGCTGGTGACGATCGAGGTGGATGTCCGCCCCGAGTTCGACCTGCCGAAGTACGACGGCCTCACGATCGAGGTCGACGCGGTCGACGTCACCCCCGACGAGGTCGAGGCCGAGCTGGAGAACCTGCGCAGCCGCTTCGGCACGCTCGTGACGGTGGATCGTCCGGCGGCGAAGGGCGACTTCGTGCAGCTCGACCTGGTGGCGACCGTCGGCGGCAGCACAGTCGACACGGCCAGCTCGATCTCGTACGAGCTCGGCTCGGGCGAGCTGATCGAGGGCATCGACGACGCGGTCGAGACGCTCACCGCGGGCGAGAAGACCACCTTCGAGTCGAAGCTGCTCGGCGGCGACCACGAGGGCGAGACCGCGCAGATCGAGGTCACCGTGCTGTCGGTGAAGGAGCGCGAGCTGCCCGAGGCCGACGATGACTTCGCCCAGATCGCCAGCCAGTTCGACACGATCGGCGAGCTGCGGGCCGACCTGCGCGAGCAGCTGCTGAAGCAGAAGTCGTTCGGGCAGGGTGCCCAGGCGCGCGAGAAGCTCCTCGAGGCGCTGCTCGCGAAGGTCGAGATCCCCGTTCCCGACTCGCTGGTGGAGGCCGAGGTGCACCGCCACCTCGAGAACGAGAACCGCCTCGATGACGACGTGCACCGCGCCGAGGTCACCGAGTCGACCACGACGACGTTCCGCAACCAGATCTTCCTCGACGCGCTCGCCGAGAAGGAGGAGGTCAAGGTCAGCCAGGACGAGCTGACGCAGTACCTCATCCAGGGTGCCGCGCAGTACGGCATGGAGCCGGGCGAGTTCATCAAGATCCTCGACCAGAACGGCCAGATCCCCGGCATGGTCGGTGAGGTCGCCCGCTCGAAGGGTCTCTCGGTCGCGCTGAGCAAGGCGAAGGTCGTCGACGCGAACGGCAAGCCGGTCGACCTGTCGGCGTTCACCGCCGCGGCGGTCGCCCCGGTCACCGACGCGGTCGAGGCCGACGACCACGCTGGTCACGACCACGACGACCACGAGGGCCACGACCACTAGGTCGCTCACGCCTCTCGACGGACGGGCTCGGTGCTGCAGCACCGGGCCCGTCGTCGCTACTACCTGTCTTGATGTTCGCGAATGCAAAATGCGAGCTATGCGCAGATTGGGCCAATCGTGGCTGTAGCGTTCGGGGTATGGACACCGACGGCATATTGCGGGGGACCCCGTACCTTATTGAGCAAGACTCTGATTCACAGCGGGCGTTCTTGCGGCATCGTGACAAGTCTTTAGGGCTACGGGAGCGTGCAACTCGACTCGAAACGGCTATTCGCCGACAAGCCAAGGGCGTCATGAAGCCGTTTCTTCGAGCCACTCGAACAGACCTTGTCGCAGAGAGCAATGTGATCGAGGGCTACTTCTGGACGAAGGATGAAGTCCGAGAAGTGATTCTTAAGAATGCCGAATTGCTTGACGCGCCGACGCGGAATCTTGTCGAAAGCGTGAAGTCGGATGCGCGTGTATACGAAGTCCTCGGACTTTACAAGGCGCATGAGATTGCCGAAGAGTGGCTGACTTCCTACGCGCCTCCCACTGCCGCCGAGGTGCGCGAGCTTCACCGACTGATCCTTGGCGATACCTACATCGCCGGTCGATACAAGACCGGGCCCAATGAGATTGAGGGTTCAAACCTGCAAACTGCGGAGCCTATGGATGTGGGACGTCTGATGCTCAATCTCAGTGATTGGTGGAGAGCAGGCTCCGAGGATCCAGTTCTCACTGCGACCGTCGTACATGCGTGGCTAGTGCACATCCATCCCTTCATGGACGGAAACGGCCGTCTCGCTCGCGTGATCGCCAATCTCGAGCTCGCTCGAAACTCCTACCCGCCGCTTGTACTGAGGGCGCAAAGCGACCGTGCCGAGTACTACGCCGCTCTTGCGGAGAGCGATGAGGGGAACATCCTGCCTTTGTACAAGCTGTTCGTTCGCGTCATGCAGAGGCAGGTCAGGTTGATGTCATCGCCGTCGTACGTTGATGACCTAATCGAAGAGCCTGAGTCCCGTGGGGTGGTGGACTTTCCGGTCCTGAGCGTCGTGTCGTTGACGTGAGGGGCCACCGTGCGATGGTCAGTGAGAACGACCAAGTTACTCACGACAGGAGATCGCACGATGGCCCTCAATCAGTCTGCCCTGCTTCAGCTGCTCGCCGAGCTGAAACTCACCGACACCACCGACCGCATCCGTCAGATGACCGAACGGCTCTACCAAGAACTGATCGACGCCGAAGCCGCGTCGGTGATCGGCGCCGGACCCTACGAGCGCACCGCCGAGCGCGTTGCGACTCGCAACGGGGCGAGGTTGCGCACCCTGTCGACCACTGCGGGAGATCTGGAGTTGCGGATCCCGAAGCTGCGGGCCGGCAGTTTCTTTCCGTCGTTGTTGGAGCGGCGCCGCCGGGTCGATCAGGCGCTGTTCGCCGTGGTGATGGAGGCCTACCTGCACGGCGTCTCCACCCGCAAGGTTGACGATCTGGTCAAGGCGCTCGGCGCCGACACGGGCATCTCGAAGTCCGAGGTGTCTCGCATCTGCGCCGGCCTGGACGCGACGGTTGCGGCATTCCGCGACCGATCCCTGTCTCAGATCGCCTACCCCTACGTCTTCTTGGACGCCACCTATTGCAAGGTTCGCATCGACGGGCGGGTGGTGTCTCAAGCGGTTGTGGTCGCGATCGGGATCACCGCTGACGGGCACCGTCAGGTGCTCGGCTTTGACGTGGGCGACAGCGAAACGGAGGAGTTCTGGAAAGCGTTCCTGCGATCGTTGAAAGCTCGAGGGCTTTCCGGGGTGAAGCTGGTGATCTCCGACGCGCACGCGGGTTTGAAAGCAGCTATCGCGGTGGTGGTGCAGGGAGCGGCCTGGCAGCGGTGCCGCGTGCATTTCATGCGCAACGTGCTCACCGTCCTGCCTAAGGGTCGGCAGGAGATGGTGGCCTCGATCATCCGCACGATCTTCGCCCAACCCGACGCTGAGCATATTGACGCGCAGTTCGAGGAGGTTGCTCGCATGATCGACCGCGTTCACCCCAAGGCTGCCCAGATGCTCCACGATGCCCGAGCCGACGTGCTGGCGTTCAAGCACTTCCCCGCCCGGCATTGGCGGCAGATCTGGTCGACGAATCCGCTGGAACGGCTGAACCGTGAGATCAAACGTCGCACCGACGTCGTCGGAGTGTTCCCGAACACTGCCAGCCTGCTGCGCCTGACCGGCGCCGTTTTGATCGAGCAGCACGACGAATGGGAAGCTGGCGACCGCCGTTACTTTTCCGAAGCGTCCATGGCCGAACTCACCGCCACCAGCTCGGTCGAGGACGCGGTGATGCTGCCCGAGATCACGGCCGCCTAGACTGCAGCCAGCTGATCATCGCGTGGAAACGAAAGACCACCACTCAGCGGGACGTGGCCATCGAAGATCGGTTCCTTGCGACTGAACGAGACAAGCATCAGTTTTGGCTATCTGTGGCGGGACACCTGGCTGAGGGGATCAAGACTGCATTTGCCTCAGGCACAGTCCAGTATCAGCCTCAAGGAACTCCAGATCTCGCTGGATTCGCTGCGCTCTGGAACAGAGATGCATCGGGAAACGGTTGGTTCGCATTGGTCGGCGAAGACCTGCGATCTGCGGATTGGCTTGTCTGGTACGGCTACCGCTCGACGACTATGGCAGACCTCTCGGGCAACTACGCAAGAACTCCGTTCCCGTCATTGTTCTTGTCAAGGCGAGATGACCGGCCTGGAGCCCCACACCCCTTTCGTCGGGTCGATGAGTCTGAAGATCGGGACCTGCGCCCCTTCGATGAGATCGGGCTATTCCCAGGACGAAGCCACCCTGTGGCCGTTCGGAAAGGTCTCGATGTGACCTGGCTCAACACTGATGAAGCCGGGGCTTCCGTGGCAGCTCTGCTGAGCTAAGAACGGCCCCGCTTCGACTATTCCCGTGCGGCAGGGTCGGTCAGAGCGCGCGCGCCATGATCACGCCGCCGTCGTCCTCGACGGCCACACGGGCGAAGCCGAGGAGCTCGTAGAAGCCGATGGCGCGCGTGTTGGTGGGGGACACCCCGAGGTGCACCCCGCCGACGCCCCGCTGCCGCAGTTGCGCCACGAGGCGCTCGATCAGCAGGCGCCCGAGCCCGGTGCCCTGCAGCCGCGGCAGCAGGTTGATGTGCAGGTGCGCCGGGTACCGATCGGTGAGGGATGCGGGGGTCACCTCGGACGCGTGGAGCAGCCGCACCAGCTCACGATCGGTGTCGCGCCGCTCGGCCTGCAGCGGATACCGCTGCCGCAGCGCCGGCCACCAGTGCTGCGCGCACCAGCGCTCGAACGCGACCGTGTCGGCGGTGGCCACGAGGTATCCGGCGGGGCCGTTGTGGTCCTCCACGATGGTGCCGAGCGCCGGGTCGGCGAGCAGGTGCGGCGTGGCCCACAGGTGGGCGAGCAGCGTCGGGTCGTCGTAGCGGTCGGCGGCGTCGCGGCCGTCGTCACCCGTGGCGACGCAGATCTCCTCGACGGCGGCGCGGTCGGCGGGGGCGGCGGGGCGGATGCTCAGCACGGCATCCACTGTAGGCGGGTAGTTCCTGCTCATTGTCGGCGGTCGCCCGGCGGAGTAGCGTCGCAGCAGTCCACCCCCGTCGCTTCCGAGAGGCCGATCATGCACCGCACCTCCTTCCGTCTCGTCCCCGTCGGTCTGGCCGCGGCCGCCGTGCTCGCCCTCGCGGGTTGCGCGGGCTCGATCGACACCTCCGGCGCCGAGCGCGTCGACGGCACGATCCCGGCCGCCGACCTCGCGCTCGCGGCCGAGGGGGTCGTGCTCGAGCAGGGCTTCACCGTCGACATCGACTGCGGCACGGGCACGGTGCCCTTCGAGGTCGGGGCAGCAGTCGAGTGCACCGGCGTGGAGGAGTCCTCCGGGGCGACGGGCGGCTACACGGTCACGATCACCGAGATCGAGGGCTCTGACTACCGCATCGAGGTCGTCGGCTCGGAGGCGGAGCCGACGGAGCCGACCGAGCCGAGCGAGCCCACCGAGTCGGCGCTGGAGAGCGCGTCGGCGTTCGCCGACCTCACGGCACAGGCGATCACCGACTCGCTGGGCGAGGTGCCGCTGGTGAACTGCGGCGAGCAGGACATCGAGATCTTCGTCGGCCAGGAGGTGCGCTGCGCCTACGAGACGAGCGCGGGCAGCGGGTTCGTCATCGCGACCGTGACCGAGTTCGACGGCTCCAGCTACGCGATCGAGGTCGTCGAGGAGTAGTCCTTCCCGGCGGGCGCGGCGCGCTCCTCGTCACGCCCGCCGGGAGTTCGCCGAGGCCTGCTCTGCCCACGGCGAACACGGCCGTTCGCGCGCGTTCGCTTCTGTAGATTCGAGCTACGAGACGAACAGGAGCTCCTTCCATGGCTGAACCGGCAATGCCGAACAGTGTTTTCGACCGACTGCTGAAAGACCGCATCATCTGGCTCGGGTCGGAGGTTCGCGACGAGAACGCGAACGAGATCGCGGCGAAGCTGCTGCTGCTCGCGGCGGAGGACCCCGAGAAGGACATCTACCTCTACATCAACTCGCCCGGCGGCTCGATCACGGCCGGCATGGCGATCTACGACACGATGCAGTTCGTGCCGAACGACATCGTCACGGTCGGCATCGGCATGGCCGCGTCGATGGGGCAGCTGCTGCTGACCGCGGGCACCAAGGGCAAGCGGTACATCACGCCGAATGCGCGCGTGCTGCTGCACCAGCCGCACGGCGGCTTCGGCGGTACCGCGAGCGACATCCAGACCCAGGCGCAGCTCATCACCGACATGAAGCACCGCCTCGCGGCGATCACCGCGGCGGCCACCGGCAAGACCGTCGAGCAGGTCAATGCCGATGGTGACCGCGACCGCTGGTTCACCGCCGAGGAGGCCCTCGAGTACGGCTTCGTCGACCACATCCGCGCCTCGGCCTCCGACATCGTCGGCGGCGGCGGCACCGAGAAGCACTGAGCCGGCCGAGACGAGAGAAGCGAGAACCATGGAATTCCCGACCTACGGCGCCGCGAACCCGATGCTGCCCAGCAGCCGGTACATCCTGCCCAGCTTCGAGGAGCGCACGGCTTACGGCTACAAGCGGCAGGACCCGTACGCGAAGCTCTTCGAGGACCGCATCATCTTCCTCGGCGTGCAGGTGGATGACGCCTCCGCCGACGACGTGATGGCCCAGCTGCTCGTGCTCGAGAGCCAGGATCCTGACCGCGACATCGTCATGTACATCAACAGCCCCGGCGGCTCGTTCACGGCCATGACGGCGATCTACGACACGATGCAGTACATCCGCCCGCAGATCCAGACGGTGGTGCTCGGTCAGGCTGCCTCGGCCGCGGCCGTGCTGCTCGCCGCCGGCACCCCGGGCAAGCGCCTGGCGCTGCCGAACGCGCGCGTGCTCATCCACCAGCCGGCGACCGGCGATGCGGGCCGCGGCCAGGCGAGCGACATCGAGATCCAGGCCAAGGAGATCGCCCGCCTGCGCGAGTGGCTCGAGGTCACCCTCGCGAAGCACTCGAACCGCACCGTCGAGCAGGTCAACAAGGACATCGACCGCGACAAGATCCTCATCGCGGAGGAGGCCCTCGAGTACGGCCTCATCGACCAGGTGCTGACGAGCCGCAAGACGGTGCAGCCGGCGCTGACCAGCTAGCGCGGCCTGCGCGTCGAACGACGAGGGCCCCGCATCCGCCGCCTCATCGGCGGGATGCGGGGCCCTCGTTCGTCCGCGGCGCGAGCTACGCCGCGCGGCCGCGCCGCCCGCTCAGCGCCACCGCCGTGACGACGCCCGCTCCGACCAGCACGCCGATCACGGCGACGATGATCAGGATCACGTCGGCCTCGGCGATGCCGCCTCCTGCCGGCGCGGCCGAGGGCTCGCCCTCGGTGCCGACCGCGGTGCCCCCGCAGGAGGGCACGGTCGCCGAGCCCTCCGCTGCGGGAGTGCCGGCGGCCGGCTCGTAGCGGAAGCTGATGCTCTCGGAGAGTGTGTGCCCGTCGGCCGAGATGAGCTGGAAGGCGAGCGTGTAGTCGCCGGCGGCACCCAGCGACGCGACCGTCGACAGCGAGCGCCCGTCGATCGTGACGCAGCCGTCGCCGTAGTGCAGGCCCGCGGCATCGGTGATGACCATGCCGAAGCCAGCCCCGTCGCCGCTGAGGTCGAGCAGCACGTCGTTGGTCGTCACCGTGAAGGTCTCGGGTGCGGCGGTGATCGTCGCCCCGTCCTCGGGCGTCGACGAGACGACGTAGTTGTGGGCCGCGGCCGGCGAGGCCGCCCCGAGCACGAGGCCCAGGGCGACCGCGACGGTGCCGAGCGCGGCCAGTGCGCGCTGTCGCTGCATGGTGGCGATCCTCTCGGTCGATTCGCGCCGCGCTAGGCCTGTGCGGCCGGACGGCGGGCGAGCACGGCGAGGGCGATGCCGACCGCGCCGACGATCAGGCCGACGATGCCGAGCACGCGGGCGACCAGGTCGACCTGCGCGGCGCTGCCGGTGCCGCCGGCGCTGTCACCGCTGGCGCTGGCCTCGTCGCCGCCGTGGGCATCCGTTTCGTCGTCGCCGCCGTGGCCGTGGCCGTCGGCGACCGCCTCGGTCAGGACGACGAGCGGCACATCCTCGCCCACCCACTCGGCGGTGCCCTCGGTGCAGGTCTGGGTCACCGGAAACTCGACGCGGTCGCCGGGCGCGCCCTCGGGCAGGCGGAACGACAGCTCGAAGGTGTCGCGGAGTCCGTCGGCGAGCCCGCCGGTCAGGGAGGTGTAGACCACCTGGGTCATGGTGTCGCCCTCGGCGACGGTCTCGACCGACCATGAGGGGTTCACGGTCGGCGTCACGCTCGGTACCGACTCGGGCAGGTCGATCGTGACGACCTGCGTGGGCGAGCCCTCGCAGCCGTGCGGCACCGAGACGGTGAGCACGGTGTACGAGCCGGCCGCCGTGCTGCTGGCGCTAGCGCTGACGTGCGCCTGCGCGGCGAGCGGGGCCGAGAGGGCGAGGGCGGTGCCGGCAACGGCGGCGATGGCGAGAGAAGCAGTGGTGCGCATGATGATGTCCTTCGGTAGGAGTGCGTCGACAGCGGTCGGCTCGAGAGGGAGCGCGACCGAGGACGCGAAAGAGAAAGGGATGCCGGAGGCGGGTCTAGACGACCGCGAGCAGCGGCGGGCCCCGACCCTCCGGCAGGCGCAGCTGACGGCGCAGAAGGGTGATCGCCCCCGCGGCGCGGGCGAGCACCCGGGGCCGCGGAAGGGGAGCGAGGGCGACGGGAACGTCGAGGGCGCGCGCGACGGCACGACCCAGAGCCCGCAGAACGGTCTCGACGGCGCGCACGCCCGAGCGGAGCATCCCGTAGGCGAGAACGGCGGCCACGAGGTGGCTGACGGCCATGACCGACTCGGGGGCGCCGGCGATCGGCTCGGCGGCGAGCGCGGGCAGCGGGGCGCCATGGCTGTGGCCGGCACCGACGAGCGGTGCGCTGGCAGCTGATGCGGCGACGGATGCGGTGCCGAAGAACGCGAAGACGCTGTGGAACACCACCTGGTCGACGAGCACCCCGACCGCGGTGCGCCCGCGGGTCAGGCGCCGCCCGACCGCGAGCATGCCGAGCCCGAGCGAGAGCAGCAGAGCGACGGCGAGGGCCGGAACGGAGGGGATGCCCCCACCCGCGGCGGCGTGCACGGCGGCGGCGACGACCGTGGCGACGATGCTCACCAGCAGCGACGCCCCGATGCGGTGGCGCCGCGCGATGAGTCGCGGGTCAGCGGTCATGATGCCTCTCAGCCTAGGGTCCCGTGCTGGGTACCTGCTCCGTGTTCGGAGCGCGCGGGGCCCCGGATGGGTCGGGAGGGATACCGGGCGACACTCGCGCGGGGCCCGGTGCGCCGCGAACGTCGTCGCCGCGCGTTAGGCTCGTGCCAGGGCGGGTCACTGCGCATCCGCTCACGACGTGAGGGGTGAGGCCATGGCTCGCATCGGAGAGAGTGCCGACCTGCTCAAGTGCTCGTTCTGCGGGAAGAGCCAGAAGCAGGTGCAGCAGCTCATCGCCGGCCCCGGCGTGTACATCTGCGACGAGTGCGTCGAGCTCTGCAACGAGATCATCGAGGAGCGTCTCGCCGAGTCGAACGAGACGACGGCGGGCGAGTTCGAGCTGCCCAAGCCGAAGGAGATCTACGCCTTCCTCGAGGAGTACGTCATCGGCCAGGAGGCGGCGAAGAAGTCGCTGTCGGTGGCCGTCTACAACCACTACAAGCGCATCCGCGCTCGCCAGACTCTCACCGCGGCCGACCAGCTCGCCGACGACGTCGAGATCGCGAAGAGCAACATCCTGCTGATCGGCCCGACCGGCTGCGGCAAGACCTACCTCGCCCAGACGCTCGCGAAGCGACTCAACGTGCCGTTCGCGGTCGCCGATGCCACGGCGCTCACCGAGGCCGGCTACGTCGGTGAGGACGTCGAGAACATCCTCCTCAAGCTGATCCAGGCCGCCGACTACGACGTCAAGCGGGCCGAGACCGGCATCATCTACATCGACGAGGTCGACAAGATCGCCCGCAAGGCCGAGAACCCGTCGATCACCCGGGATGTCTCGGGCGAGGGCGTGCAGCAGGCCCTGCTGAAGATCCTCGAGGGCACGGTCGCGAGCGTTCCGCCGCAGGGCGGCCGCAAGCACCCGCACCAGGAGTTCATCCAGATCGACACGACGAACGTGCTGTTCATCGTCGCCGGGGCGTTCGCCGGGCTGGAGGACATCATCAGCCAGCGTGCGGGCAAGCGCGGCATCGGCTTCGGCGCCCCGCTGCACGACAAGGCGCTCGAGAAGGACATCTTCAGCGAGGTGCTGCCGGAGGACCTCCACAAGTTCGGCCTCATCCCCGAGTTCATCGGGCGCCTCCCCGTGGTCACGACGGTCTCGCCGCTCGACCGCACCGCCCTCATCGACATCCTCACCACCCCGCGCAACGCCCTCGTGCGGCAGTACCAGCGCATGTTCGAGCTCGACGGGGTCGAGCTCGACTTCGAGCCGGATGCTCTCGAGGCGATCGCCGACCTGGCCGTGCTGCGCCAGACCGGGGCGCGCGGGCTGCGCGCGATCCTCGAGGAGGTGCTCGGGCCGATCATGTTCGAGGTGCCCTCGCACGACGATGTCGAGCGCATCGTGGTGACGCGTGAGGCGGTCATCGAGAACGCGGCCCCGACGATCGTGCCGCGCCGCGTCGCCGCGCGCCGCGAGAAGTCGGCCTAGCGATCACCGGCTAGCGGCCACGGCCCAGCGCCCGCCGACCTGCGACGACGCGCGCCTTCCCGCTCGCGTGATCTCGGTGCCGCACCAGCCCTCCGGGGTTACCCTGAGCGCATGAGTGAGAGCCTGCGCGACCGCCTCCGTGCCCTGCCGGCCTTCGCCGCCGAGCTGCCGGAGTTCGATCCGACCACCGCCCCCGCCCGCGCCGACGAGCTCTTCCTGCAGTGGCTCGACCACGCGCTCGCGCACGGGGTCATGCAGCCGCACGCCTGCACACTGTCCACGGCCGGGCCGACCGGGCATGTCACGGCGCGAACGCTCATTCTGAAAGACCTGGTCGATGGCGCCTGGGTGTTCGCGGGTGCGCGCTCGACCCGCAAGGGCATCGACCTCGCGGCGAACCCCAGCGCGGCGCTGACCTTCTACTGGCCCGAGCTGGGCCGGCAGGTGCGCGTGACCGGCGAGGTCGAGGAGCTGCCGAGCGCCGTCGCCGCGGCCGACTGGGCCGCGCGCCCCGCGGTGACCGAGCCGCACAACCCCGACTGGGCGGCCTGGGCGCTGACCCCGACCGAGGTCGAGTTCTGGCAGGCCCGCCACGACCGCCAGCACGTGCGGCACTGGTACCGCGCCGAGCCCTAGACGATATGGGTCTTCGGTCTGGTTCTTGAGGCTGGGGCCTCGATTCGCGTATTCGTGGGTTGCCAGCCGTTGAGGGCTGGCCTGTCCACCAGGCGAATGGAGGCCCCAGTTGAGAATCCAGCGTACGAGCGTCGGTCTGGACGTGCACGCCCGCAGCGTCGTGGGATGCGCGATCGACGAGGACACTGGGGAAGTGATCCGTCACCGTTTCGGCTACGACCCCGCGGCAGTGCTGGAGTGGGTGCGGAGCCTGCCGCAGCCGGCAGCGGTGACGTATGAGGCCGGGCCGACCGGGTTCGCTCTGGCCCGCTTGTTCACCGCCGCAGGCATCGAGTGCCTCGTGGCGGCGCCGTCGAAGTTGCAGCGCCCGGTCGGGGAGCGAGTCAAGACCGACGCCAGGGACGCGATGCATTTGGCAAGACTGCTGCGACTGGGAGAGATCGTCGCGGTTGCCGTGCCCACGATCGAGCAGGAAACCGCACGCGACCTGGTGCGAGCACGAGAGGACAATCGGGGTGAGCTGATGGCTGCACGGCATCGGCTCTCGAAGCTGCTGTTGCGCCACGGGATCATCTATGACGGCAAGCAGGCGTGGACCGGCGCGCATGATGCCTGGCTGCGCCGGCAAAGGTTCGACCATCCCGGACTGCAGGCCGCGTTCGATGCCGACTACGAAGCAGTGCAGCAGGTGCGCGCCCGCAAAGACCGACTCGACGCGATCATCGAGCAGATGGCCGCGACCAGCAACTACGCGCCCGTGGTGCGACGCCTGGGGTGCTTGCGCGGGATCTCGACCTTGACCGGGTTCGGCCTCGCGGTCGAGATCGGCAACTGGGAGCGCTTCACCGGATCCAGCATCGGCGCGTTCGTCGGGCTGGTGCCCTCAGAGCACTCCTCCGGACAGTCACGCTCGCAAGGCTCGATCACCAAGACCGGCAACACTCACGCCCGCCGCCTGCTGGTCGAGGCCGCCTGGCATCACCGCAAACCCTATCGGCCCGGAGCGGTGATGCAGGCCCGGTGGGCTGCCGCGCCCAGCCTCGCCGTGTCCCGCGGCGACGACGGCAACCGGCGCCTGCATCAGAAATGGCAGCACTTCACCGCACGCAAGAAGCGGCCCACGATCGCGAACGTCGCCATCGCCCGCGAGCTCGCCGGCTGGTGCTGGTCCCTGGCTGTGATGCCCGACTGACCTGGGCCCCCTGACCGGTCGGTTCAGACGGCAGGTGACGGCAGCGCGAGGAGCGACCCGCGGAACAGCTATGAGCAGCCCGCCCGAAGGGCAGGCGACGCTCGATCCTAGACAAGCGGAACCGCTCCAGCCGAACAGCACGTCCTGCGGTAACCAACCCGCGCATATCAGTCTGACCGCGCGTCGCCCACGACACGCACGACACCCACACCGCCCGCGCCGACCACACGAAAGAGCGCCCGAAGCATGATCACTCCGGGCGCTCTTTCCCCTGCCACTTGACAGGAATCAGTCACATATCAGCTGTAACGACCCGGGACGTTGTGAACGTGTGAAGTAGCGAAGACCTCCGGAACGATGTGGGTATCTGACAACTCTCATCGAGACCGGAGGTCTTGGGACTGATGCACGTTTAGGTGACAGGTTTAGTCACGCGGCAACGGCCGTGCTGGTGCTCATCATGGTCTCGAACTCGATGGGGGTCAAACGGCCCAACGCGGCCTGACGGCGTTGCCGGTGATACTTCCGCTCGATCCAGGTCACGATCGCGATTCTCAGCTCCATGCGGGTGGTCCAGGAGCGGCGGTTCAGGACGTTCTTCTGCAGCAGCGCGAAGAAGCTCTCCATGGCGGCGTTGTCTCCGGCAGCACCGACGCGGCCCATCGATCCGACCAGGCCATGACGCTCCAACGTGCGCAGCACTTTCCGGCTTCGAAATTGACCGGGCTCAACCAGTCGATGCAACACCGGCCTGTTGGAGCAACAGTAGCTGCTCGTTGAAGGCCTCCGCGGGGGTCATCCACCCGAGCGACTTGCGAGGGCGCGTGTTCAGCGCGAATGCGACGGCTTCGATGTCTTCGGCGCTCCATCGGGACAGGTCGGTGCCCTTCGGGAAGTACTGACGCAGCAGGCCATTCGTGTTCTCGTTCGTGCCGCGCTGCCAGGGCGACTGCGGATCGGCGAAGAACACTGGGATGCCCGTCTCGACGCGGAACTGCGCGTGAGCAGACATCTCCTTGCCGCGATCCCAGGTCAACGAACGTGTCAGCTGCGCCGGCAGCGCCGACATCGTGTTCGCGAGAGCGTTCTTCATCGTGACTGCGCCGTAGCCAGCCAACGCCGGCCCGTTCTTCGGCGTTTCCTTGTGCCGATAACCCTCTTCTCGCGGGAGGTGGACGAGCAGCGTGTAACGGGTCTTGCGCTCGACGACCGTGCCGACCGCGGAGCGCTCCAACCCGATCAGCAGATCGCCCTCCCAATGGCCTGGAACAGCGCGGTCGTCGGCTTCCGCTGGCCGTTCGCTGATGAGCGTCTCCGACGTGACGTGCGCCCAGGTCTTGCGCCGCGACCGCTCCCTCGGGACGCGCAGCGCCCTGCCCGTACGGAGGCTCCAGACGAGTTCGCGCTTGAGCGCGCCGCGGCCCTCGATGTAGAGCGACTGGTAGATCGCCTCTGGGCTGATGCGCATGGACTCATCATCCGGGAAGTCGATCCTCAACCGGTGCGAGATCTGCTCCGGACTCCAAGCCCAGGACCAGGCCCTGTCCTTCCGATGCGGCTTGCCTCTCCCGGTGAACCGCGGCGGCTCGGGACCGGTGACGACCGTGCCATCGGAGCGGGTGATCTTCCCCGACAGGCGATCCTCGACATACGCGCGCAGCCTCAGGTTCGCGACAAGCTTCGCAACCTTGGGTCGCTTCGCGGCCATGTCCGCCTTCCACTGCGCGACCGAGGCCCGATACTCCAGCTTCCCGCCCCGCGTGGCCGCGTTGCGCCGCAGCTCGCGAGAGATCGTCCCGGCATCGCGGCCGATGGAGCGAGCGATCTCGCGAACGCCCTTGCCCTTCTCCTTGAGAATCGCGATCTCCTCGCGCTCAGCGAACGAGAGGTAGCGGCCCGACGGCTGCTGGGTGATGTCGAACGGCGCCATGCCGCCAGCGTGTCGGAACCATCTCGCGCCGACCGCGGACGCCACGCCGACAACACCCGCGGCTTCCTCCGCGAGCAGCCCTTTCGCGATCTGCACCCAGAACGCCGCCTCGACCGGCTTCTGGAACTTCGGATGCCCCGGCGAGCGGAGCTTCGGACGAACCGCCCTGTCCGCGCCCTGCTGACGACGAACCATCGAACACCTCCTGATCGAGGTGTTGCGACGACCAGTTGAATTCGCCTTGGCTGCCTCTGTCGGAATGGACCACGCAGCCGGCAACGTCGCCGCGGCGGGCGATCGCGTTCTGAAGCGCGTTGACGACCAGGCGGGCCTGCATGCGGTCGGAGATGGAATAGCCCACGATGCGGCGGGAGAACACGTCTTTGATCGCGCAAAGATAAAGCTTCCCTTCCGCAGTCCTGTGTTCCGTGATGTCGCTGAGCCAGAGCTGGTTCGGGGCATCAGCGGTGAAGTTGCGCATGACGTGGTCATCGAAGACCGGAGGGCCCGGCTTCTTGCCCCGCTTCTTGCGGGTCTTGATGATCGCGGCCATGATCCCGGCCTTCGAGCACAATCGCCACGCGGTTCGATCCGCCATCGGGAACCCGGCATCGCGCGCTTCGTCGGCCAACAGTCGATAGCCGAACTCGACGTCGTCCTCATGGGCGGCGGTGAGGGCAGCAACACGCTGCTTTCGGAGCTGCTCGGCGGGACCTTCAGGGTTTCGCACCCATCGGTAATACGGGGCGCGCGCAAGCTTCAATACCCGACACGACACCGCCACGGGAATCCCGTCGACGGCGAGCTCACTTACGAGCGGGTAGAACCTTTTCCCGGCAGGGAGCCCTGGGAGACATACGCTAACGCGCGACGCAGCACCTCAGCTTCTTGCTCCAGCAGACGAATGCGTTTGTTCGCCTCCCGCAGCTCCGCCGACTGCTCACTCGTGACGCCCGGCTTCACGCCGTCTTCCACATCAGCACGGCTCAACCACTTCGACAGCGTCATCGGGTGAACGCCGAAATCGGCGGCGATCTGTTCCAAGGTGACGCCGGGCTCGCGGCTACGGGCGACCCGCACGACGTCCTGGCGGAACTCGATCGGATAGGGCTTGGGCATGAGGTTCATCCTTCCAGGCCGCCCTTACGGGCAAGCCAGATCAGATGTCACCTATCCGTGCATCAGTCCCCTTCGTGGTTCACGCTAATGCCGATCTGACACCGAAAGGGCGTCTGCGTGTCGCTCGCGCCGTCGTCATCGACGGGTGGAGTCTTGCTCGAGTCGGGGAGCGGTTTCAATGCTCGCCAGCAACAGCGAAGAAGTGGGCCGATCGATATCGAGCAGGCCAGCCGATGACCGACCGCAGCTCGCGACCCCGTCACTCGCCCCGACGCCTCAGTCAGCGCACGGAGCGACGGATCATTGCGTTGCGATTCACGCGCCGCTGGGATGCGCGTCGGATCGCGTGGCATCTGGGGCTCAACCCCTCGACGGTCGGTCGAGTGCTGGCCCGCTATCGAATGCCTCGGCTGTCGCACCTGGACCGCAACACCGGCTTGCCGATTCGGAAGCAGCAACCGGTCCGGTTCGAAGCGGCTGCCCCTGGGGACATCGTCCACGTTGACATCAAGAAGCTCGGTCGTATCCCGGACGGTGGAGGGTGGCATGTTCATGGTCGCGGGTCACCCCAAGACCGTCGTGCCGGTGCTGCCCGAGATCGCGCCGCACGACGCGGAGCCTCGTCATCGCGCGGCTACACGTTCCTGCATCACGCCGTCGATGGATGCACAAGGTTGGCCTATTCCGAAGAACTTCCGGATGAGCGCAAAGAGACCGCGGCCGCGTTCTGGGTTCGTGCTCGCCAGTTCTTCGCCGATGCCGGCTTCGAGGTCAAGGCGGTCATGACCGATAACGGCGCCTGCTACCGATCCCGTGACTTCGCCGCCGCTGTCGGACAGGCCCGACACATCCGCACCCGCCCCTATCGACCGCAAACCAACGGCAAGGTCGAGCGCTTCAACCGCACACTGGCCGCCGAATGGGCTTACGCAGCGAACTACACCTCCAACGAGGCCCGATCAGCGACCTATGCTGACTGGCTCGAGGAATACAATCGCCGACGACCCCACAGCGCCCTCGACGGTCACACGCCCGCTTGCCGCGTTCACAACCTCACGGGTCGTTACACCTAGCCCGCTCTCGCCCGCCCTAGCCTGCTCTGCGGCTCTAGGCTGACACCGTGCTGCAGCCGATCATCGCCGGGGTCATCGGCGCGCTCACCGGGTTCGCCAGCTCGTTCGCGCTCGTGATCGCGGGCCTCATCGCGGTGGGAGCGAGCCCCGCCGAGGCGGCGAGCGGCCTGCTGGTGCTGTGCATCGCGCAGGCCGTGCTGGCCGGGCTGCTGTCGTGGCGGTTCCGGCTGCCCCTGAGCTTCGCGTGGTCGACGCCCGGTGCCGCGCTGCTGGTCGCGGCGGAGGGCACGACCGGCTCGTACGGTGCAGCCGTCGGCGCCTTCCTGGTGTGCGGGTTGCTCATCGTCGTGAGCGGGCTGTGGCCGTGGCTCGGTCGGGCGATGACGCGCATCCCGATGCCCCTCGCGGGGGCGATGCTCGCGGGCATCCTCTTCCCGATCTGCATCGCGCCGGTCACCGCGGTCGTCGAGGAGCCCCTGCTGGCGGCCCCCGTCGTGCTGGTGTGGCTGCTGCTGGTGCGCTGGCTGCCGCGCTGGGCGGTGCCGGCGGCGATGCTGGTCGCGATCGTCGGCGTCGTCATCAGCGCCGGCGGCGAGTGGATGCGCGACGCGAGCCTCGCGCCCGCCCTCACCTTGACCGCGCCGGTGCTCGACCCGCTCGTGATCGTGTCGCTCGGGGTGCCGCTGTACATCGTCACGATGGCGGGGCAGAACGTGCCCGGGTTCGCGGTGCTGACCACGCTCGGCTTCCGGGGGGTGCCGGCGCGCACGGTGCTGGCGGCGAGCGGCGCCGCCACCGTGCTCACCGCGCCGTTCGGGGGATACGCCCTCAACCTGGCCGCGATCACCGCGGCGCTCATGGCGGGCCCCGATTCGCATCCTGAGCCGGCACGGCGCTGGGTGGCTCCGGTCGCGGGCGGGGTCACCTACGTGCTGCTCGGCCTCGGTGCGGGTGTCGCCACGGCTCTCGTCGCGGCCGCACCCCCGATTCTCATCATCGCCGTCGCGGGGCTCGCCCTCTTCGGGGCGTTCTCGACCGGCATCGTCAGCGCCTTCGAGGCGCCGGAGACTCGGCTGACGGCCGCGGTCACCCTCATCGTGGTCGCCTCGGGCGTCGTCGTGCTCGGCATCGGCAGCGCCTTCTGGGGCCTCGTGGTCGGCGCGCTGGTGATGCTCGTCACCGCGCGGCGGAGTACCGTCGTACTCACCCCGACAGAGGAGTCGCCATGACGAACGCCCGCCTACGCGCCGAGGAGCGCCGCTCGAGCACCATCGGCGCCGCCCGCAAGGGCGCCATCTACGGCATCATCGTCTCGTTCTCACTGGCCGCTCTCGTCGGCATCATCGCGCTGCTGAGCGGCGAGTTCGGCGAGACCCAGGGCCGCATCATCCTCACGACACTGCTGATGGGGGCGACGAGCATCACCGCCCTTTGCCACCTCGCGATCGCCGACCGGGCCATGCGCATGGTCGGCTTCGTCGGCCTCGCGGCCAGCGGCGTCGCCCTCATCACGGGCCTCGTGCTGATCTGGCGCAACTGGAACGACCCGGGCTTCGAGGACTGGTTCAAGGTCTTCGCCACCGCTGGCGTGCTCGCGGTGAGCTTCGCGCACGCCAACCTGGTCCTGCTGCTCGCTGGTCGCCGCCGCCGGGTGATCCGCGTCGGCGTTCTCGTGACCCTCGCGATGATCGCCGCGGTCGCGATCATGATCATCCTGCCGATCGTCAGCGAGGGCGAGATTCCGGGCATCGGCAACGAGGAGTGGTACTGGCGGCTCTTCGGCGTCGTCGGCATCCTCGATGTGCTCGGCACCGTGGTCGTGCCGGTGCTCGCGATCTTCGTGAAAGACGCGCCCGCGGTCGCCGTGGTCGATGGCGCGGATGCTGCCGCCCCCGCCGGCGCGACGCCCGACCAGCTCGTGCTCAGCCTGCCCGCCGACCTCGCGACCGCGCTCGAGCGGCGCGCCGCGGCCGACGGGGTGGATGCTGCGGCAGCGGCCGTCGCCGCCCTCCGTCGGGGGCTCGAGCCCGGGCAGTAGCCTGTAGCCGGGTGCAGCCGGGCAGTAGCCTGCGGCCGGGTGCGGCCGGGCAGTAGCCTGCGGCCGGGTGCGGCCGGTCAGTAGCCTGGGGTCATGACCGACCCCGCCAACGCCCTGCCGCTCGACGAGACCTCGCGCGCGGCGCTCGCCGCCCAGGGGCTCGAGTACGCGGTCGTGCCGACCGGCGAGGAGGCCGTCCAGGGCAGCCCCGAGGCCGCGGCGCACGAGCGCTGGCTGCAGGCGTACCACCGCGGCTTCCACTTCGAGGGCCTCAGCCCCGAGCAGCTCGTCGAGTACCGCGCAGCGCTGGCCGCACCCCGGACGGTCGGGGTGTGGGATGCGACGACGGCCGAGCCGGAGCATCCGGTCGCCACGGTCGCCTCGTGGCGGTCGCCGCTGAGCATGGGCGAGGGCGGCATGGGCGAGGGCGAGGCAGGCGTGGGCCGCGAGCTCGAGGGCTGGGCGATCAGCCTCGTCTCGGTGGCGGCGACGCATCGGCGCCGCGGCATCGCGAACGCGCTGCTCGAGGGCGAGCTGCGGGCCGCGCACGCTGCGGGCATCCCGATGGCGATGCTCACCGTGTCGGAGGCCACCATCTACGGGCGCTGGGGCTTCGGCCCCGCGACGAGCGTCGCCGAACTGCGCGTCGACACCCGCGGGCTGCGCTTCACGGGGCCAGCGCCGCAGGGCCGCGTGCACCAGGTGAGCACGCCGAGCCTGCGCCCGATCGCTCCCGAGCTGGCGCGTCGCGCCGCCGTGCGCCGAGGTGGCGATGTGCCGCAGCGTCCGCTGCACTGGGACCGCCTGCTCGGGCTCTCCACCCGCACCGCCGGGCGCGCGAACGCCCTGCGCGCGGTGCGCTACGACGACGCCGACGGCACGCCCCAGGGCTTCGCCGTGTACTCCCTCGCCGGCAACCCGCGCGACTTCGCCGACCACACCCTCGCGGTCGAGTACCTCTGCGCGGCGACCGACGACGCGCTTGCCGCCTTGTGGCGCTGCCTGCTCGACCAAGACCTGGTCACGGCGGTGACGGCCCCGATGCGCCCGATCGACGACCCGTTGCCGTGGATGCTCACCAACCCCCGCGCGGTCGCTACCGCCGCGCGCACCGACCACCTGTGGCTGCGCATCCTCGACGTGCCCGCCGCGCTCACCGCGCGCCGCTACGCGGCGGCCGACACCCTGCTGCTGCGCGTCAGCGATCCGCTCGGCTTCGCCGCCGGCGCGTGGATGCTCACGACGGGCCCCGACGGTGCCGCGACCGTGGCATCCGATCCTGACGAGCACGGTGGGTGGGAGCACGGGGCCGTCGTCGACCTGGGCGTGGCCGAGCTCGGCTCGCTGCTGCTCGGCGGTGTCTCGGCCGACACCCTGCGTGCGGCGGGGCGCCTCACCGAGGGCACGCCGGGCGCCGCGCAGCGCTTCGACGCCGTGCTGCGCGTGCCGCGCGCGCCGTTCCTCAGCTACTGGTTCTGAGTTCGACCCTCCCAGCCAATCCACAGGGGCGATACGCTCGCAGCACGTTCCACCCCTGACCCCTTGGAGGCATCGTGGCCCGCTTGTGGACTGTTCATGGAGACGGCAAGACCGTCGCACCCGGGGCGATCGTCGCCCCCGAGGAGCGGCTCAGCTGGCCGCGCACGATCGGCTTCGGCCTGCAGCACGTCGTCGCGATGTTCGGGGCGACCTTCCTCGTGCCGATCCTCACCGGCTTCCCGCCGTCGACGACGCTGCTGTTCTCCGGCATCGGCACGATCCTCTTCCTCCTCATCACCCAGAACCGGCTGCCGAGCTACCTCGGCTCGTCGTTCGCGTTCATCGCGCCGATCCAGGCCGCCTCGATGTCGGAGGGCCGCGAGGTCGCCCTCGGCGGCGTGCTCGTCGTCGGCCTGTCGCTCGCGCTCGTGGGCATCCTCGTGCACGTCGTCGGCACCGGCTGGATCCACCGGCTGCTGCCGCCGGTCGTCGCCGGCACGATCGTCGCCCTCATCGGCTTCAACCTCGCCCCCGCCGCGAAGAGCGGCTTCCAGGCCTCGCCGCTGACGGCCGTCGTGACGCTCGTCGCGGTGATCCTCGTCGCCGTCCTGTTCCGCGGCATCATCGGCCGGCTGTCGATCATCATCGGCGTCGTCGTCGGCTACCTCTTCGCGCTCGCGCGCGGCGAGGTCGACTTCAGCGGTCTCGAGGGCGCGGCTGCGGTCGGCCTGCCCGAGTTCACGCTGCCGGTACTCGGCGTCGAATACCTCGGCACCTACCTCGCCTTCCTGCCCGTCGTGCTCGCGCTCGTCGCCGAGAACGTGGGCCATGTGAAGGGCGTCGGGTTCCTCGCCAAGCGCGACCTCGACCCGCTCACCGGCCGCGCCCTGTTCGCCGACGGCCTTGCCACGACGATCGCGGCGATCGGCGGCGGTTCGGCGACCACCACCTACGGTGAGAACATCGGCGTCATGTCGAGCACGCGCGTGTTCTCGACCGCGGCCTACTGGGTCGCCGCGATCACCGCGATCGTGCTGAGCCTCTCGCCGTGGTTCGGGCAGTTCCTGTTCACGGTGCCCGCGGGCGTGATCGGCGGTGTCACGACGGCCCTGTACGGCCTCATCGGCATCATCGGCGTGCGCATGTGGGTCGACGCGAAGGTCGACTTCTCGAAGCCGAAGAACCAGTTCACGGCCGCGATCGCGCTCATCATCGCGATCGCCGACTTCACGGTGTTCGACGCGGCGGGCGGCGTGCTGTTCAGCGGCATCGTGCTCGGCACGATCGCCGCGCTCGTCGTGTACCACTCGATGGATCTGCTCGGTCGCCTGCGCAAGACCGACGTCGCCGACGAGCCGGTCGCGGCCAGCGCCGACTAGCGACGGCCGCTGCTGCGGCTACGCGGCCAGCCCGCGGCGCTGCAGCAGCGGCTCGATCTCGGCGTCGCGCCCGCGGAAGGCGCGGTAGGCCTCGAGCGGGTCGCCCGCGCCGCCGAGCCCGAGCACGTACTTCCTAAAGCGGTCGCCGTTGGCGCGCGTGAGCCCGCCGTTCTGCTCGAACCACTGCACGGTGTCGGCGTCGAGCACCTCGCTCCAGATGTAGCTGTAGTAGCCGGCGTCGTAGCCGCCCGAGAAGGTATGGGCGAAGTACGTCGAGCTGTAGCGGGTGGGCACCGCCGGGTTGTCGAGCCCCACGCGCGCGAGGGCCTCGGCTTCGAAGGCGGCGACATCCGTCACGGCGGCGGCCTCGGCGGCGCTGAGCGTGTGCCAGGCCTGGTCGAGCAGCGCCGCGGCGAGGTACTCGCTCGTCGCGAAGCCCTCGCCCCACAGCTGCGCCGCCCGCACGCGCTCGAGCACCTCGGCGGGGATCGGCTCCCCCGTCTCGTGGTGCACGGCGTAGTCGTTCACGATCTCGGGCCAGAGCATCCACATCTCGTTGACCTGGCTGGGGAACTCGACGAAGTCGCGGTACACGTTCGTGCCGGTGAACCGCGGGTAGGTGACGTGCGCGAAGAGCCCGTGCAGCGCGTGGCCGAACTCGTGGAAGAACGTGTTGACCTCGTCGTAGGTGAGCAGGGTCGGCTCGCCCGCGGCGGGCTTGGGCACATTGAGGTTGTTGACGACGACCGTCGGATGCCCGAGCAGCGCGTTCTGCCCGATCAGCTCGTTCATCCACGCGCCGCCGCGCTTGCTGTCGCGGGTGTACAGGTCGAGCAGGTAGAGCCCGAGCTCGGAGCCATCCTCGTTGCGCACCTCGAACACCCGCACCTCCGGGTGGTAGCCCTGCAGATCCGTCCGCTCGGTGAAGGTGATCCCAAAGACCTTCGTGGCAGCGGCGAAGACTCCGCGCCACAGCACGCGCTCGGCCTCGAAGTAGGGGCGCAGCTCGCCCAGGTCGACGTCGTACTCGGCCTTGCGCACCTTCTCGCTGTAGTGCGCCCAGTCGTGGGCGGCGATCGGGTGACCGGCGAGGGCCTCGAGCTTGGCCTGCTCGGCGGCGGCGTTGCGGGCCGCGGCGGGGGCGAGGCGCTCGAGCATGGCGGCGACCCGCTCGGGGGTCTTGGCGGTCTGGTCGGCGGTGACGAAGGCGGCGTGGTTGGCGAAGCCGAGCAGCTCGGCGCGCTCGGCGCGCAGGCGCGCGATCTCGAGCAGCACGGGCCGGTTGTCGTGCTCGCCGGCACGCGAGCCGCGGGCGCGCGAGGCGGCCATGATGCGCTCGCGGGTCGCCCGGTTCGTCAGGCTTTCAAGCCAGGGGTGGCCGGTCGGCAGCACGAGGGTGACCAGGTGCTTCCCCTCGAGTCCGCGGTCGGCGGCGGCCTGCGCGGCGGCGCTGATCTCGCCGGGGGTGAGCCCCGCGAGCTCGGCGGGGTCGTCGATGACGACGGCCAGTTCGTTGGTGTCGGCGAGCAGGTTCTTCTCGAACGCGGTCTCGAGGGTCGAGATGCGGGCGTTGAGCTCGCTCAGTCGCTGCTTCTGCGCCTCATCGAGCCCGGCGCCGGCGAGGGTCATCTCGGTGTAGTGCCGCTCGATCAAGTAGCGCTGCTCGGCCGTCAGGGGTAGTAACTCGCGCTGATCGTGCAGCTGGGCGATGCGCCAGTAGAGCGCGGCGTCGAGCTTGATCGCGTCGGTGTGCGCGGCGAGCTTCGGGGCGAGCTCGGCCTCGAGCGCGTTCGTGGTGTCGTTCGAGTCGGCCGAGGCCTTGTTGTAGAAGACCCGCAGCACGCGGGTCAGAAGCTGTCCGCTCTGCTCGAGCGGCACCATCGTGTTCTCGAAGGTCGGCATGTCGCGGCGTCGCGTAATGGTCTGGATCTCGGCGAGCTGCTCGGCCATGCCCTGCTCGATGGCGGGCGCGTAGTGCTCGTCGCGGATCTCCGCGAAGGGGGGCAGCTGGTAGGGGAGGGTGCTCGGCGCGAGGAACGGGTTCGACATGTCTCGACCCTAGCGCCCGGAATGCAAAGGACTCATTGCAAAAGAGTCATTGCAAAAGACACATTGCAAAGAAGTACTTGCAAAGAAGTCTTTGCATCGCTATCGTGGTCGTCATGGGACACCACCAGGACGAGCTCGAGGGTCGCGCCGCCGACCTCGACGGCCTCAAGGCGCTCGCGCACCCGCTGCGCGTCCAGATCATCGAGGCGCTGTCGACCTACGGCGAGCAGACCGCCAGCGGCCTCGCCGAGCGGCTCGGCGAGTCGAGCGGTGCCACCAGCTACCACCTCCGCCAGCTCGAGAAGCACGGCTACGTGCGCGAGGTCGCCGACCGCGGCACCGGGCGCGAGCGGTGGTGGGAGCGCGTTCCCGGGCCCATCCACCTCGGCAGCCCCGAGCTCGACGCCACCGAGGCCGGGCGCGCCGCATCCCGCGTCATCATGCGCGAGTGGCTGCACCACCGCGAGGCCGGCCTGCGCGATGTCATCGAGCGTGGCCACGAGGCGCTCAGCCCCGAATGGCGCGACGCCCTCGCGCTGCAGTCGGCGAGCATGCACGTCACCGCCGCGCAACTCGACGAGCTCAACCACCAGATCGTCGACCTCATCATCGGGTTCGCCCGTGAGCACCGCGGCCAGCGCGTGCCCGGCTCGCGACCCGTGCACGTGCAGTACTACGCCTACCCCGTGCTCGATGGCGTCGAGATCCCTCTCGACGCATCAGCAGGCGACGCCGCGACCGGCACCGCCACCACCAGCACCGCCACCACCGCCCCTGTCTCAACCCCGAAGGAGGGCTGATCATGACCACGATCACGCTCACCGTGCCCGGCTGCGCTCCCCGCGAATCGCGACTGCGCCGCCTCGCACTCACCGCCGGCCTTGCCCTCGTGCGCTGGGCCCACCAGCGCCCGGAGCGCGTGCTGCGCCGCGCGCAGCTCACCCACGAGCAGCAGGCGCTGCGGCTGGCCACGGAGCGGGCGATTGCCCAGCAGGCTTCCAGCCGCTGTTATGGAATCGCCCAGTAGATTCGCCCCAGGTCGCGCCCCCGGTGCGACCGCCCCGAGCCCGACACCCCGCGTTCAGCGACGCAATGCACCGGTGCACCACGGATGATCCGAGCATCCGCACCGGGCGGGAGCTACGCCCCGCACCTCCCGTCGCTCAGCGCGGGGTGTCGCCGTTGTCCGTCACGACCGTGCCGTCGTTCGCGACGCGGATGACCGTGCCGTCGTCGAGCTCGACAACCGGTCGCCCCTCCAACCACGTGAGGGTCCAGCGCCACATCGTGGTGTCGCGGCCGAGCAGCTCGCCCTCCACGGCGCGCACGGCCGCCCGCACCTCCGGGCTCAGGCGTGCCGGCGGTTCGCCGCCGACGCTCCAACGGGTTCCGAGCTGCATGGTCAGACCTCCCACTCGTAGGTGACCCAGCTCGTGCGGGTCGCCAGCCGGTCGTAGACGCCCTGTGCGCGCGTGTTGTCGGCGGCGGTGATCCAGCGGATCGTGCCGCCTCCGTGCGATCGCGCGTGCGCGGCGATCGCCTCGAGCAGGGCGGTGCCCGCACCCGAGCCGCGCACGGCGGGCTCGGTGTACAGGTCGTCGAGGTACCAGCCGGGGCCGGCCGTGAACGTGTCGGGCTGCTCGCGCAGGTGCGCGAACCCCACGAGTGCGCCGTCGCGCTCGGCGACGAGGCAGACCAGCGGGTGCCCCGCATCCATCAGCCACGCCCACACGCCGTCGAGCACGGCGTCATCGAAGGCGGTCTCGTAGAACACGCCGTACGCGGTGAACAGTTCGCGCCAGCGCTGGTGGTCGCGCGGCTCGATCGCGCGCACGACGACGCCGGTAGCGGATGCGGAGCTCATGCCGTCAGTCTGCCGCAGCGTCGCTGCCGCGGCCGAGAGCCGCGCGGCTCACGCCTCGGGCAGCTCGCCGAGCTCGATCTCGACCACGGCGACCTCGTCGGCCGGCGTGAACGAGAGCGAGGCGATGCGCCCGACGGCGGCGAGGTCGGCGGCCGCGTGCTCGAGCAGCGCGGGGCCGGCGATGACGGCGCGGGTGACCGGGGTCTTCTGCGAGGCCTTCGCGTCGGTCTTGGCGCGGCGGATGCCGATGAGCGCCTCCGACACGAGCGGCAGCAGGCCGCCGTGCTGAGCATCCACGCCGAGCTCGGCGACGGTCGGCCACGGCGCGCGGTGCACCGACGCCGTGGCACCGCTGCCCGCGTGCGTCCAGCTCCAGACCTCCTCGCACGCGAACGGCAGCACCGGCGCGAGCAGGCGCACGAACACGTCGATGGCGAGCTGCAGTGCGGCGACCGCGCTCGCCTGGCCGTCGGCGCCCTGCGAGCCGTAGGCGCGCTCCTTCACCAGCTCGAGGTAGTCGTCGGTGAAGGTCCAGAAGAACTGCTCGGTCACCTCCAGCGCGCGGGCGTGGTCGTACTCCTCGTACGCGCGCGTCGCGGTCGCGACCACCTCGCCGAGGGTGGCGAGCATGTCGATGTCGAGCGGCTCGGTCACCGCATCCGTGCCCGAAGCGGCCCCGGCCGGGGCCTCGAAGCTGTAGACGAACTTGGCGGCGTTGAGCACCTTGATGGCCAGGCGGCGGCCGATCTTCATCTGCTTCGGGTTCTGCGGGTCGAAGGCCGCGTCGGTGCCGAGGCGCGATGAGGCCGCCCAGTAGCGCACCGCGTCGCTGCCGTGCTCGTCGAGCATGGCAGCGGGGGTGACGACGTTGCCCTTCGACTTCGACATCTTCTTGCGGTCGGGGTCGACGATGAAGCCCGAGATGCCGGCGTGCTTCCACGGCACCGTGCCATGCTCGAGCTCGGCGCGCAGCACCGTCGAGAACAGCCAGGTTCGGATGATGTCCTGCCCCTGGCTGCGCAGGTCGTAGGGGAAGACCAGGCCGAAGAGCTCGGGGTCGTCCTCCCACTTGCCGGCGATCTGCGGGGTCAGCGACGAGGTCGCCCAGGTGTCCATGATGTCGACCTCCCCGGCGAAGCCGTTCGCCTGCCCGCGCTGGCTCTCGTCGAAGCCGGGGGCGGGCATCGAGGCCGGGTCGACCGGCAGCATGTCCTCCGACGGCACGATCGGGTCGCCGGTGGGCTCGCCGTTCTCGTCGAGGCGGTACCAGACCGGAATCGGCACGCCGAAGAAGCGCTGCCGCGAGATCAGCCAGTCGCCCGACAGGCCGCCGACCCAGTTCTCGTAGCGCACCCGCATGAAGTCGGGGTGGAACTCCACCTCGCGGCCGCGCTCGAGCAGGCGCGCGTTGAGCGCCTCGTCGCGGGCGCCGTTGGCGATGTACCACTGGCGGGTGGTGACGATCTCGAGCGGCTTGTCGCCCTTCTCGAAGAACTTCACCGGATGCGTGATCGCACGGGGCTCGCCGATCAGGTCGCCCGACTCGCGCAGCAGCTCGACGACGCGGGCCTTCGCACTGAACACGGTCTTGCCGGCCAGCTCGGCGTACACCTCGGCCGCGGCACCCTCGATGCCCTGCGGGGCCTCGGCGAGAATACGGCCGTCCTTGCCGAGGATGGGGCGCATCGGCAGGTCGAGCTCGCGCCACCAGACGACGTCGGTCACGTCGCCGAACGTGCAGACCATGGCGATGCCCGAACCCTTGTCCTGCTGCGCCAGGTGGTGGGCCACCACCGGAACCTCGACGCCGAACAGCGGGGTGCGCACGGTGGTTCCGAACAGCGGCTGGTAGCGGGGGTCATCGGGATGCGCCACCAGCGCCACGCAGGCGGGGATCAGCTCCGGGCGCGTCGTCTCGATGTCGACCGTGCTGCCGTCGGGCGCGTGGAAGCTGACGCGGTGGAAGGCGCCGGGCATCTCCTTGTCCTCCAGCTCGGCCTGCGCGACGGCGGTGCGGAAGGTGACGTCCCACAGTGTGGGCGCGTCGGCGCGGTAGGCCTCACCGCGGGCGAGGTTGCGCAGGAAGGCGCGCTGGGCGACCCGCTGCGCCTCGTCGCCGATGGTGCGGTAGGTCTGGCTCCAGTCGACGCTGAGGCCGAGCGTGCGCCACAGGTCTTCGAACTGCTTCTCGTCCTCGACGGTCAGCCGCTCGCACAGCTCGATGAAGTTGCGGCGGCTGATCGGCACCTGGTCGGCGGCCTTGCCGCTGGCGTTGTCGCCCCCCTCGAACGGCGGCGTGAAATCGGGCTCGTAGGGCAGCGCCGGGTCGCAGCGCACGCCGTAGTAGTTCTGCACGCGGCGCTCGGTGGGCAGGCCGTTGTCGTCCCAGCCCATCGGGTAGAAGAGGTTCTTGCCGCGCATGCGCTGGAACCGCGCGGCGAGGTCCATGTGCGTGTAGCTGAAGACGTGGCCGATGTGCAGCGAGCCCGAGGCGGTGGGCGGGGGGGTGTCGATCGCGTAGACCGAGTCGGGGCCCGCATCCACGGCCGCCTGGCGGTCGAAGCGGTACGTGCCCAGCTCCTCCCAGACGGGGCCCCACTTGGCTTCGAGACCCTCGAGGGCGGGCTTGTCGGGCAGGCTGGCGTTGCTCATGGCGGGGTCTCGCTTCGGTATGTGCGGCACCGTGTCAACGGGTGCCTGAGTGTGGGAGGTGACACCATGGTAGCGGGCGCTCCTGCGGCCCCGCGGGGGTCTGACCCCCGTTCGGGTGAGGGGACTATCGGCTCGACGACTTCTGCCATAGCCTGACCGGAGTAGCACTCAATAACTGATCTGAAGGACGTACCGATGCGGCGACGCAGCACCACACTTTCCCTGCTGCTCGGCGTCGCCGTGGCGCTCTCCTCCGCGCCGCTGGCGGCGGTCGCCGCTCCGGATGCTCCGCCGGTGCCGCCCAAGCTGCAGGCTCTGCTCGATGCCGACGGCGAGCGTCCCGCGGGCGAGGCCGTGGGTCTCATCGTGCGCTACGCGCCGGGCGTCGCCCCCACGCAGGGTGGCGAGGTGACCGGGGCTGCCCGCGTCGCGGCCGAGCTGACTCCGGGCGAGAACCTCGGCCGCGGGCTCCGCACCGTGGAGTTCGACGAGACCCTCACCGCCGAGCAGGCGCTCGAGGCGGCCGCGCAGCTCGAAGCGTCGCCGCTCGTCGTCGAGGCATTTCCGAACTTCGTCTACCGGGTCGGGGAGGTCGTCGAGACGGCGGGAGACCCTTTCGTTCCCCCCTACTCCTTCCCGAAGACGCAGACCTCGACACCCTGGGGCCTCGGCCGCATCGACCAGGTCTCGGGTTCGCTCGACTACCGCTACACCTACGACACGACCGGCGAGGGTGTGACGGCGTACATCGTCGACACGGGCATACGCCCCGATCACGTCGAGTTCACGGGCCGGCTCGCCCCCGGCTTCAAGCTCTCGAAGTTCACGACCACGGGCGACTGCAACGGGCACGGCACGCATGTCGCCGGCACAGTCGGCGGTACGACGTACGGCGTCGCCAAGAAGGTCACCCTCGTGCCGGTGCGGGTCTTCGGTTGCGACGGCGCCGGTGACTCGGCTGGCATCATCACGGCGCTGAACTGGATCATCGCCGACCATCAGGCGGGGGAGCCCGCGGTCATCAACATGAGCCTCGGAGGGCCGAGGGACCGAAATTTCCCCTTCGACGCCGATCCTGTGAACCTCAAGGTGCAGGAGGCCATCAACGACGGGATCTCGGTCGTTGTCGCTGCTGGCAATAACTCCTACTTCAGCTGTGAGTACAGTCCCGCGAGCGCACCGAATGCGATCACTGTGAACGCCGCCACGAGCGGCAACGATGACGCTGTCTACTCAAATTTCGGTGCCTGCAGCGACCTTTACGCGCCTGGCAGCGCGATCCTGTCGGCGGACAAGGACAGCAGCACCGACAAGAGAACCCTCAGCGGCACCTCGATGGCGACCCCGCACGTCGCCGGTGTCGTGGCGCGCATCCTGAGCCACGAGCCCGACCTCACCCCGGCCGAAGTCACCGCTCGAGTGCTCGGCACCGCTTCCTACTTCGACCCTGGACTCAACCAGGACATCTACGACTACTGCTTCAACTCCAGCGACTACGAGTTCTGCTACTACCCGTACATGGGAGAGGACCCGACGAAGTACCTGAACGCGACGCTTCTGCCGGTCTTCAACCCCCAGCCTGTCCCGACTATCACGGGTTCGCCCGTGGGCGCGTCGACGCTGACCGCGACGGTCGGCTCCTGGTTGCAGACGTCGCCCGAGCCCGATGTCGACCCCCCGCTCACCTACCAGTGGAAGCGCTCGGGCACGGCGATTCCGGGGGCCACCGGCCTCGAGTACACGTTGACCCCGGCTGACGTCGGCAAGACGATCACGTTCACGGTGACGGGCAACGTGCAGGGCTACTCCACGCTCGCGAAGACCTCGACGCCGACGGCGGTCGTCACCCGTCCCGCGCTGACCGCGCCGCAGGCGCTGAGTGTGACCCCACGACCGCGGCAGCTCGACCTTGCCTGGGAGGCTCCCGCCGAGACGGGCGGCACGATCAGTGACTACGTCATCCAGTACCGCTCGACTGCGACCTCGACCTACACGACGCTGTCTGACGGTGTGAGCACGCTGACCTCGGCGACGATCACGGGCCTGAAGGGCGGGTCGTCGTACTATGTGCGGGTCGCGGCCAAAGACGAGTTCGGCACCAGTGCGTACACGCCCGCCGTGCTCGTGAAGGCGCTCACCGGCGTCACGACGGCGCCGACCGGGTTGGCCGCGACGCCGGCGCCGCGCAGCATCCAGCTCAACTGGAGCGCGCCGTCGACGCTCAACGGCGGCACGGTGACCGACTACATCGTGCGGTACCGGGTGACCGGCACGACGACGTGGAAGACGTTCTCCGACGGCGTCAGCACGAACACCACCGCGACGGTCACCGGGCTCTCCGGCAGTCGCAGCTACGAGTTCGCCGTGCAGGCGCGCACCGCCTTCGGCACCAGCTCGTCGGCCACCATCAAGAAGTCGACGCTCTCGGGTCTGCCCACGCGCCCGGCCACCCTGACCGCCACGGCCAGCCGCACGAGCATGGAGCTGGTGTGGGGTCTGCCCGACACCACCAACGGTGGCGGTGATGTGACCGCCTACGTCGTTAAGGTGCGGCGCAGCGGAACGACCACGTGGACGACGGTCGCGACGACCGCTTCTGATGCCTCCAGCATCACGGTGCCCAACCTCGCGCGCGGGGTCTCGTACGAATTCTCCGTCGCGGCGAAGACCACGTACGGCACCGGCTCGGCGGCGACGCTGAAGAAGTCGACCCTCACCGGCCTGCCGTCGGCGGTCGTGGGGTTGACGACGACGCCGTCGCTGACGGGCATGGAGCTCGCCTGGTCGGCTCCGGCGACCACCAACGACGGCGGCTCGGTCACCGACTACGTGATCAGCTACCGCCGCACGGGCACGACGACGTGGACGACCGTCAGCGACGGCGTGAACGACACCACCGGCTTCACGTTCGCCAGCTTGCGGCGGGGAACCTCGTACGAGTTCCGGGTCTCGGCGAAGACGATCTACGGCACGGGCACGTCGACGACGGTCAAGAAGTCGACGTTGACGGGAATCGCATCGGCGCCGACGGCGCTGGCCGCATCCGCCCGCACCGCGAAGACGCTCTCGCTCAGCTGGACGGCCCCGTCGACCACCAACGGCGGCACGATCACCGACTACGTGGTGCGCTACCGGGTGGCCGGCACCACCACCTGGGTGACGTTCGCCGACGGGGTGAGCACCGACACCACGGCGACGATCACGGGTCTTACGCGCCTGCGGTCGTACGACGTGAACGTCTACGCGCGCACGCTTGCCGGCTCGACGGCCCTCGTGGGGTCGAGCACGACCCTGCGCCTCTCGACGCTCTCGGGCGCGCCGGCAGCCCCGACGTTCATCGAGGGTGACACGGGCACCGAGAACATCGCGTTCGACGTGAGCGCTGTGGCTGACCCCGCTTACCCGATCACCGCGTATCGGGTCGAGTACCGCCAGCAGGGCCAGGTGACCTGGCTGGTGGCGCCGCAGTCGCTCACCGGGGCAGGCGGCACCCTCAGTATCAGCGGGCTGACCCCCGGTACTGACTACGAGGTGCGGGCAACGGCCACGAGCGCTGGCGGAACGAGTCCGTACAGCGCCATCTACACCGACCGGACCGCTCCGGCCAGCATCACGCAGTAGCCGCGACGGTCGCGCGGCGCGTTCGGTACGCGCCGCGCGACCGTGCGCTACTGCCGCACGATCTCGACGGTCTTGTGGGTGAGGCGGCCCGCGGCGTCTTCGAGGGTCACGGTGTAGCGCTGGCTCGCCTCCGAGCACTGGTAGTTGAAGGTGTAGGTGGCCGTCGTCGGCACCGACTCGAAGGGCTCGGCCTTCGCGTTGTTCGTGCCGATGCCGAACCAGGCGTTGACCGCGTTCGTGCTGCTCCAGCTCCAGGTGATCGCCACCGAGCTGGAGGTGTCGGGGCAGGGGGCGCGGTTCGGCCCGCTGAAGGTCGCGAAGCTCGGGCTCTGCGGCGGCGGGGGAGGCGGAGCGGCGGTCGCGCTCGGCGAGGCGGCGGGCTCCTCCGAGGGCTCCTCGCTCGGCACCGGCGACTCCGATTCGGTCGGCTCGGGCGTCGCGGTGTCGCTCGTCGTCGGCTCGGGCATCGGGGCGGCGGTGTCCTCGCCGCGGCCGCCCACGAGCACCACGATGAGCACGATGAGCGCGATGAGGATCGCGCCGGCCACCGCGATGAGCGCGATCAGCAGTCCGCGCTTCTGCTTCTCCTCCGGTGTCGCGCCCTCGGCGGGCTCGGCGGACGAGTCGGTGGCGCTGCTGCTCGGCAGGGGGGCGGTCTCGGGCTCCACGGCGCACAGCCTAGGCCCGAGGCCGCACCCCCGGCTAGAGCGGGTTAGGCCGCGGTCTCCGCGACGGCCGGCACCGCATCCGGCGCGTCATCGCGGTCGACCCGGATGCGGATCGCGACGAGCGACGCGACCAGCGTGATGAGCGACATGCCCGCCAGAACGATGGCCGGGTGCCACCAGGCGTTCGCCGTCGCCGCCCCGAGCGCGCCGGTCAACGCGGGCACGAAGCCCGCCACGACGGCCGCGAGGGCGTAGGCGAAGCCGAGCGCCGAGTAGCGGTAGCGCTCGTCGAACAGCTCGGTGAAGATTCCGCCGAGGGCCGCCCAGCTCATCGTCGGCAGGATGCCGCCGATGATCATCATGCCGACCAGGAAGGCGAACGAGGCCTCCTGCAGGAAGTAGTAGATCGGGAACGACACCAGCAGGGTGCCGAGCGCGCCGATCGCCACGACGAGCCCCGAGCCGATGCGCGTCGCCCACGCGCCGAACAGCGGAATCGTCACCAGCTGCAGCAGGCCGCCGATCGTCGTCGCGATCAGTAGCTGGTAGTAGTCGTAGCCGAGCACCGCCGCGCCGTAGTTGATCGTGTACGTGTTCATCAACGAGTACGAGCCGATGCCCAGCAGGGCCACGCCCACGGCGACGACGATCGTCACCGGCTGGGCCCGCAGCAGGGCGGCGAGCGGGATGCGCGGCGCGCGCCCCGCATCCTTCACCGCCGTGAACACCGGCGTCTCGGTGATCGCCAGCCGCAGGTAGAGCGAGACCGCCAGCAGCGGGATCGCCGTCAGGAACGGGATGCGCCAGGCCCACTCGGAGATCTCCTCGCTCGTGAGCGAGAGCGTCAGCCACAGGAAGGCCACGGCCGAGAGGATCGAGCCGATCGGCGAGCCCAGCTGCGGCATCGCGGCGGCGAAGGCGCGCTTGGCGCGGCTCTCGTGCTCGGTCGCGATGAGCACCGCACCGCCCCACTCGCCGCCCAGCGAGACACCCTGCAGCACGCGCAGCAGCACCAGCAGAATCGCGCCGATCCAGCCCGCCTGCTCGTAGGTCGGCAGCACGCCGATCAGACCCGTCGCGATGCCCATCATGGTGATCGTCACGATGAGCGTCGTGCGGCGGCCGATGCGGTCGCCCAGGTGGCCGAAGATGATCGCGCCGAGCGGGCGGATCACGAAGGCGACGCCGATGGTCGCGAGCGCGGCCAGGTTCGCGCCGACCGCCCCGAGCGGCTCGAAGAAGAGCGGCCCGGCGAAGAAGGCCGAGAAGTAGGCGAACAGGTAGAAGTCGTACGACTCCAGGGAGGTCCCGACGAGGGAGGCCCACCGCGCGCGTCGAGCGATGCGGGGGTCGGAGGGGCTCACGGCGACAGCGGTCTCCGTGACGGCCCCGGACGTGGTTGGCGCTTTGCCACGATCGGTGTTGGTCACAAGCACCACAGCGTACTCCGGCGGCCGCGCATTCCCGGCGCGCGCCCAGCGCGCCGACGGCTAGCATGGAGGTATCGACAGCGATCCGGCCATCACCGGGGAGTCCTCGGAAGAACGCGCGGCCCTCGGGCCGGGCAACTAGACCCGAGCGGGGCAGGCCCGTCACAGCCGCAGGGAGAGAGGCGCAGCATCCGTCAGCCAGAGCATGGCGGCGGGGGTGCTGGGCAAGCGGGGTGGTACCGCGGTGGCGTGAACGACGCCGTCGTCCTCGCGGTGAGACGCAGCAGCGAACCCCCGGAGCCCCTCATGACCTACCCCCTGCACCGCGACGACCAGGGTGTCGTCGCCTCGCCGCGCTTTCCCGAGCTCGAGCACGAGGTGCTCGGCTACTGGGCCGCCCACGACACCTTCCGTCGTTCGGTCTCGCAGCGCGAGGGCTGCGAGGAGTGGGTGTTCTACGACGGCCCCCCGTTCGCCAACGGCCTGCCGCACTACGGCCACCTGCTCACCGGCTACGCGAAAGACGTCTTCCCGCGGTTCCAGACCATGCGCGGCAAGCAGGTGCACCGCCGCTTCGGCTGGGACACCCACGGCCTGCCGGCCGAGCTGGAGGCGATGAAGCAGCTCGGCATCACCGAGAAGGCCGAGATCGAGCAGATGGGCATCGAAGCCTTCAACGCGAAGGCCCGCGAGAGCGTGCTCGTCTACACGAAGGAGTGGGAGGACTACGTCACCCGCCAGGCCCGCTGGGTCGACTTCGAGAACGACTACAAGACGCTCGACATCACGTTCATGGAGAGCGTGCTGTGGGCCTTCAAGACCCTCCACGACAAGGGGCTCGCCTACGAGGGCTACCGCGTGCTGCCGTACTGCTGGCGCGATGAGACCCCGCTGTCGAACCACGAGCTGCGCATGGACGACGACGTCTACAAGCTGCGGCAGGACCAGTCGGTGACCGTCACCTTCCCGCTCGTCGGCGAGACGGCCGAGGCGCTCGGGCTCGCCGGCGTCGAGGCGCTCGCCTGGACGACCACGCCCTGGACCCTCCCGACCAACGCGGCGCTCGCCGTCGGCCCCGAGATCGCGTACGCGGTCGTTCCCCAGGGCTCGGGCGACGGCGAGGCGGCGGCGGATGCTCGCACCTTCCTGCTCGCCGCCGACACGATCGCGGCCTACGCCAAGGAGCTCGGCTACCCCGACGCCGCCGCGGCCCGCGCCGCCGTCACCCGCACCCTCAGCGGCGCCGAGCTGAAGGGCGTGCGCTACGAGCGCCTGTGGGGCTGGTACGCCGAGGCCTACGGGCCGGAGGCCTTCCAGATCCTCGTCGCCGAGTACGTTGCCACGGGCGAGGGCACGGGCATCGTGCACCAGGCGCCCGCGTACGGTGAAGACGACCAGCTCGCGTGTGCCGCGGCGGGCATCCCGATCGTCATCTCGGTGGACGACGGCGGACGCTTCCTGCCCGCGGTCGAGCCCGTGGCCGGCCTGCAGGTGTTCGAGGCCAACAAGCCGCTCACGCAGCTGCTGCGCGAGGCCGGCCGCCTGTTCCAGGTGCGCAGCTACGAGCACAGCTACCCGCACTGCTGGCGCTGCCGCAACCCGCTCATCTACAAGGCGGTGTCGAGCTGGTTCGTGCGCGTCACCGAGATTCGCGACCGCATGCTCGAGCTGAACGAGCAGATCACCTGGGTGCCCGAGAACGTCAAGCACGGCCAGTTCGGCAAGTGGCTCGAGGGTGCCCGCGACTGGTCGATCAGCCGCAACCGGTACTGGGGCAGCCCGATTCCGGTGTGGAAGAGCGACGACCCGACCTACCCGCGCGTCGACGTCTACGGCTCGCTCGCCGAGCTCGAGGCCGATTTCGGCACCCTGCCGCGCAATGCCGCGGGCGAGGTCGACCTGCACCGGCCGTTCATCGACGGCCTGACGCGCCCGAACCCCGACGACCCGACCGGCCGCTCGACGATGCGCCGCATCGAGGACGTCTTCGACGTCTGGTTCGACTCGGGCTCGATGCCGTTCGCGCAGGTGCACTACCCGTTCGAGAACGCCGACTGGTTCGACTCGCACAACCCGGCCGACTTCATCGTCGAGTACATCGGGCAGACCCGCGGCTGGTTCTACACGATGCACATCCTCGCCACGGCGCTGTTCGACCGCCCCGCGTTCAGCAACGTCATCAGCCACGGCATCGTGCTCGGCAACGACGGCCAGAAGATGTCGAAGAGCCTGCGCAACTACCCCGACGTGGGCGAGGTGTTCGAGCGCGACGGCGCCGACGCCATGCGCTGGTTCCTGATGTCGAGCTCGGTGATCCGCGGCGGCAACCTCGTCGTCACCGAGGACGGTATTCGCGCGGGTGTGCGCGAATTCCTTCTCCCGCTGTGGAGCACGTACTACTTCTTCACGCTCTACGCCAACGCCGGCGACCTCGGGGCGGCCCAGCGCCGAACCGACTCGACCAACGTGCTCGACCGGTACCTGCTGGCCAAGACCCGCGACCTCGTCGTCGAGGTGACGGCGCAGCTCGAGGCGCTCGACGCGCCGATGGCCGCGGCCGCCCTGCGCGACTTCGCCGACGTGCTGACGAACTGGTACGTCCGCCGCTCGCGCGACCGCTTCTGGGCGGGCGACGATCGGGATGCCCACGACACCCTCTTCACCGTGCTCGAGACGCTCGCCCGCCTGGCGGCGCCCCTCGCGCCCCTCGTGACGGAGGATGTCTGGCGCGGCCTCACCGGTGGCGAGAGCGTGCACCTGGCCGACTGGCCGGTGGCCGAGGAGTTCCCGGCCGACGACGCGCTCGTCGCAGCCATGGACCGCGTGCGGCAGCTCGCGAGCTCGGGCCTCGCGCTGCGCAAGGCCCAGGGCCTGCGCGTGCGCCTGCCGCTCGCCACGCTCACCGTCGTCACCCCCGACGCGCAGGCGCTCGCGCCCTTCGCCGACATCGTGCGTGACGAGCTCAACGTCAAGGCGGTCGAGCTCGTCGAGTTCGACGACAGCCTCGTCGCCGAGTACGGCATCGCCCGCCGCCTGGCGGTCAACGCCCGCGCCGCCGGCCCGCGCATCGGAAAGCAGGTGCAGCAGGTCATCGGCGCGGCGAAGGCCGGCGACTGGAGCGTCGACGGCGACGGTGCCGATGGAATGCGTGTCGTCGTGGGAGGCGTCGCGCTCGAGCCCGGGGAGTTCACGCTCGAGCTCGAGCTCGACGACCCCGCCGCCGCGGTCGCCTTCCTGCCGGGCAGCGGCTTCGTCCTGCTCGACACCCGCGTCACGCCCGAGCTCGAGGCCGAGGGTCTCGCGCGCGACGTGATCCGCGCCGTCCAGCAGGCCCGCAAAGATGCCGGGCTCGACGTCGGCGACCGCATCGTGCTGCGCCTCGGGGCCGACGCGGCCGCCCGCGCCGCCATCGAGGCCCACCGCGAGCTCATCGCGGCCGAGACCCTCGCCACCGCGCTCGAGCTCGCCGAGCCCGGCGGGGGCGAGCCGGTGCCGGTCGGCGACGGCTCCACGGTCACCGTCGCGGTGGTGCGCGCATGAGCCCCCGCGACGAGGCGTTCGACGCCGCCGCCTCCAACCCCGAGGCGGCCGCCGACCGCGCGGCCGCCCAGGCCGTGCACGACGAGCTGTTCGCGCGCTCCGGCGAGGCGGTGCCGCAGCCGCGGCTCGAGCCCACCCGGCGTGCGGTCGAGCTGCTCGGCGACCCGCAGCGCAGCTTCGCGATGATCCACCTCACCGGCACGAACGGCAAGACGTCGACCGCGCGGCTCATCGAGAGCATCCTGCGCGCCTACGGCCTGCGCACCGGTCTGCTGACCAGCCCGCACCTCATGCTCGTCAACGAGCGCATCGTCATCGACGGCGAGCCGATCAGCGACCGCGCGCTCGCCGACACCTGGGCCGACATCGCGCCGTACCTGCTCATGGTCGACGCCGAGCTGACGGCCAACGGTGAGCCGCCGCTGAGCACCTTCGAGGCGCTCACCGTGCTCGCCTATGCGGCCTTCGCCGACGCTCCCGTCGATGTCGCCGTCGTCGAGGTCGGCATGGGCGGCGAGTGGGATTCGACCAACGTCGCCGACGGCGACGTGGCCGTGTTCACGCCGATCGACCTCGACCACACGCGGTTCCTCGGCGCGACCGTCGGCGAGATCGCGCGCACCAAGGCCGGCATCGTCAAGCCCGCCGCGACCGTCGTGACCGCCCTGCAGCAGACGGAGGCGATGGACGAGCTGTCGAGCGCCGCCGAGCACAACGAGGCCGGCCTCGTCGCCGAGGGGGTCGGCTTCGCCCTGCTGGATGCGCGGCTCGCGGTCGGCGGGCAGGTCATCGACGTGCGCGGCCGGGCGGGGGAGTACCGCGACCTCTTCCTGCCCCTCTACGGCGAGCATCAGGCGCACAACGCCGCGGTCGCCATCGCCGCGGTCGAGTCGTTCCTCGGCGACGGCACCCAGCGCCTCGCCGATGATGTCGTCGCCGAGGGTCTCGCGACCGTCACCAGCCCCGGTCGCCTGCAGCTCATCGGCATCGAGCCGAGCGTGCTCGTCGACGCCGCGCACAACCCGCACGGCGCCCAGGCGCTCGCCCGCGCGCTGCTGAGCTCGTTCGCCTTCGACTCGATCACGGCCATCGTCGGCGTGCTCGCCGACAAGGACGACCGCGGCATCATCGAGGCGCTCGACCCGGTGGTCGACCGCTTCATCGTCAGCCGCTCCGACTCGGCCCGCGCGATCGACGCCTCGACCCTCGCGGAGACGGTCGACGCGATCGCCGGCCCGGACCGGGTGCGCATCGAGCCCGACCTCGCGGTCGCCATCGCCGAGGCGCGCGAGGCCGCCGGCCCCAACGACGCGATCCTCATCACCGGATCGGTCACCATGGTCGGTCAGGCGATGCTCATCGCGCGCGAGCAGAATTGGATGCTGTGACCGACACCACTGCCCCCGAGCCCGGCCCCTCCGGCGACGAGAGCCCCGCATCCGCCCGCCGCCCCCGCCGCGAGAAGGGCGCCCGCGAGTCGCTGCTGCAGGTGACCATCGTGATGGAGGTGCTCGCCGTCATCTTCGGCGCGCTCGCCATCAACGGCCTCGAGGTTCTGCCCTCCGCCGCCGTCTTCGGCGGTGCAGCCGCGTTCATCGTGCTGCTGATCATCGCCGCCCGCGTAGCGCGGTACACCTGGGGGGTCTGGTTCGGCAGCGTCCTGCAGCTCGCGCTGCTCGCCACCGGCTTCATCGAGGTGCTCGCGGCCGTGACCGCGGCCGTGTTCGTGGGATTCTGGATCTACGGCGTCGTCAAGGGCGGCCAGCTCGACGCCGCCAAGCGCGCCGCAACCGAAGGAGCATCGTGACTACCCCTGTCGAAGAGACCCTTGTTCTCATCAAGCCCGACGGCGTCGCCCGCAACCTGACCGGCGAGATCCTGCGCCGCATCGAGGCCAAGGGCTACCAGCTCGTCGACCTGCGCATGGTGCAGCCCAGCCGCGACCTGCTTGCCGCCCACTACGCCGAGCACGAGGGCAAGCCGTTCTACGAGCCGCTCATCGAGTTCATGGAGTCGGGCCCCGTCGTCGCCGCGCGTGTCGCCGGCAACCGCGTCATCGAGGGCTTCCGCTCGCTGGCCGGCACGACCGACCCGACGACGGCCGCGCCCGGCACGATCCGCGGCGACCTCGGCCGTGACTGGGGGCTGCGTGTGCAGCAGAACCTCGTGCACGGCTCCGACTCGCCCGAGACCGCCGCGCGCGAGCTCGCGCTCTGGTTCGGCTGATCCCGGCGCGACCGTGACCTCCGACAGCGACGAGCTCGTTCGCTGGTTGGGCGAGGTGGCGGCCGACGCCGACCTCCGGATCGAAGCCCTCCGTCTCGGCGACAGCGCCGACTGGGCGCTGCGCGACGGAGCGATCCGGCACCGTACCGACCGGTTCTTCCGGGTCGTCGGCGTGCGCACCCCGGAGGGCGACCAGCCGTTGCTCGAGCAGCGCGAGATCGGCACCCTCGGGTTCCTGCTGCGCGGGGATGCCCGCCGTGAGGTGCTCGTGCACGCCAAGGTCGAGCCGGGCAACGTCGGCGGCGCTCAGCTCGCGCCCACGGTGCAGGCCACCGCGAGCAACGCCGACCGCGTGCACGGCGGGCAGCCGCCGCCCTTCAGCCGCGAGTTCGCCTCTGACGCGGTGCGCGAGCGGTCGCGGGTGCTCGGCAGCGAGCAGGGCACCCGGTTCGCCGGCAAGCTCAACGCCAACGTGATCGCCGACGCGGTGCGGGCGCTCGACAACGGCCCGACCCACCGGTGGCTGGCGGTCGACGCCCTGCTCGAGCTGCTCGACCACGACTGGCTCGTCAACACCGACGCGCGCTCAGTGCTCGTCACCGCCGACTGGGCGGACCTCGTCGGCCGCGCTCCCTTCACCCGCCGGCGCGACGACTGGAGCGCGCGCTTGGCCGCCTCGCTCGCCGCCCCCGCCGACACCGACGCGGTTCGGGATGCCCTCGCCGCGGCACGGCGGGCGGCCGGTGTGGCGCATCCGGTCGCGCTCGACCTGCTCGAGGGCTGGGTGCTGGACGACGAGGGGGTGTCGCCGCGCGGTGCCGGCGCCTTCCGCGTGCGGCAGGTGGCCGTGCACTGCCGCGGTCGCGAGGTCGAGCGCTGGGACCAGCCCATCGTCGACAGCGCGGGGGAGGGGCTCGTCGAGCTGTGGGTCGATGACCGCGGCCCGCATCCGCTGTTCGGGCTCACCGCCGTCGCCGAGCCGGGTCTGCTCGACCGGGTCGAGCTCACGGCGACCGTCGTGCGCCCGCCGGGAGTGCGCCGCCCCGAGCCGCAGCGGGGCGGCGCCGATGCGGTGATCGCCACCGTGCGGCAGTCCGACGAGGGCGGGCGGTTCCTGCACGATGCCAGCCGCTACACCCTGCTGCGGGTCGCCGAGCCTGAGCGGGCTCCGGCCGGCACGCACTGGCTGAGCCTCGGCCAGCTCGTTCCGCTGCTGCGGTCGGGGCGCACGCTCACCAACGAGGCGCGCAGCGCGCTCTCGCTGCTGCTGCCGTGGCTGTGAGGCGCCTATGACCGTCCGCTCGCTGGCACTCCAGTCGATCCAGTACTGCACCTCGCCCGCCGCCGTCGAGCGGGCCGCCGCGAGCGTCGTCGCGGCGGCCGAGACCCTGCGTCGCGAGCGCCCCGCGGTGTCGCAGCTCAGCTGGCGCATCGGCGACTGCTCGCCCGAGCCGGTGCTCCATGCGGCCGCCGTCGCCCGCCTGCGTGCCCAGGTCGGCGCGGCCGGCGTGCGCCTTGAGCATCGCGTGTTCGGCACCAACCACGGCCCCTCTCGCGGCCACAATCTGCTCTGGGAGGAGTTCGGGGCCGCCGACGCGCTCTTCCTCATGGCCCCCGACCTCGTGCTCGCCCCGGACTCCCTCCTCGAGCTGCTGCGGCTGCTCGACGACCCCGCGGTCGCCGGGGTCGAGGCCCGGCAGATCCCGCCGTTGCACCCGCCGCGGCTCGGTTCGTACGACGCGCCCGCGTCGTGGATCGGCGGCGCGTGCAGCATGCTCCGTGGCAGCGCGTTCAGCGCGGTCGGCGGCTACGACGCCGACACGTTCTTCCTGTACCACAACGACGTCGACCTCTCGTGGCGACTCCGGGATGCGGGCTGGACCTTGCGCGCCTCCGCCCACGCCGTCGTCTTCCACGACAAGCGCCCCGACCGCGACGGGCGGTTCGCCCTCGGGCCTGCCGCCCGGCAGGCGGCCACGCTCGGCTGGCTCAGCTGCCTGCACGTCTGGGGTCGGGCGGACGCCGTCGCGACCCTGCGGGCGCGCATCGAGGCGGCCGCCAGTGGCACCCGTGACCGCTCGGCTGATGCTGACGCTGCGGCAGACGCCGCAGCCGACGCCGCAGCCGACGCCGCGGCCGACCGGGCCGCGCTGGCCGACTTCGACGCCCGCCTCGCCGCGGGAGCCCTGCGTGCGCTGCGCCGCTCGGCGGTCATCGATGCGGGGCTGCGGGAGCATCCCCTGGGGGGACTGTCGTGACTCGCGTCGGCCTCGCCGTGCGCGTGCGACTGCGGCCCGCCCGGCTCTGGCACTCCGGTCGCGCGGCCTCGCGCGGGGTCGGCGCGGTCGAGACGGCGCTCTCGCTGAGCGCGCAGACCGAACCCGCCGACACGGGCCGCGCCGCCTGGGTGCTGACGCTGCGCGAGGGCGACGTGCTCATCGCCGACGGGCTCGAGACCGTGCGCGACGCCGCCCCCCGGCTGCGGCTGCCCGCCTGCTGGGTGCCGGTGCAGACCGTGCCGGCTCGCATCGACCACGAGCAGGGCCGGCCGCTGCTGCGCGTGCTCGGCACGCCCGAGCCGCAGCCCGCCGAGGGTCGGCCGCACCGGCGACTGCTGCGCCGTCGCGGCCCCGTCGGGCTCGCCGCCGCGGCGGTGCTCGTCGTCAGCGGGCGCGCGAACACGGCACCGTTCGACGGCACACCGGTCGTGATCGTGCCGGTGCCGGAGAGCGAGTAGCGGCCGGCCGGAGCGCTCAGCCCAGCAGCAGGCTGATCAGCGTCGGGAACTGCACGAGGATCGCCGTGGCGATCGCCACCAGGTTGGCGAGCACGATCACCCAGGTGAACGGCCACACGGCGGACGCCACGCGCTGGACGCGCGGGCTGTTGATGAGCACGCCGCTCTTCAGGCACCAGAGCAGCAGCACCCAGAACATCGGGATCACCATGAGCCAGACGAGCATGCACCAGGGGCACAGCGCGCCGATCGCGTAGACGGCCTGCTCGAACAGCCAGTGCACGAACAGGTAGGCGCCGAAGACGCCCGTCAGGAAGGCCCACCAGAACCAGCGGTCGAAGCGCGCCCCGGCGAGCAAGGCGACCCCCACCGCGATGGGCGCCACGAGCCCGGCGACCCCGAGCAGCGGGTTCGGGAACCCCAGCAGCGAGGCCTGCCACGACTCCATGACGTTGCCGCACGAGATGAGCGGGTTGATGTCGCAGTTGAGCGTGTACTCGGGGTCGAGCAGCAGGCGCACGCGCTCGGTGATGAGCTCCATCGCGCCCCACCAGCCGATCGCGCCGGTCAGGATCAAGAAGATCGCGAGCCCGATCGGGCGGCGCGCGGGCGCGCTCTCTGTCGAAGCGGCGGGGTCGGCGGGCGAAGTCTCGACAGCGGTCACGCTCCGATTATCCCGGGCGGATGCGGCGCGCACCCCGGTCGAAGGTCCCGACTCGACGGCCCGCGTGCGATAATGAGGGGCAGTCGTCGCCAGCCGCGCTCGCGACGACGAACAGAAGAGCTTCCTGGGCACACCAGACCAGTACCGCGGCACCGATTGCCGCGACCGCGGGGAATAGCCAGTTTCCCCAGCCGCACCGTCGTGAGAGGGCGTGTGGGGCGGCGGAGCCCGACCGTGAGAGGGTCGCCCGCCAGAGCCGCCAGGCGCAGCACTCGAACTCGGGGGCGCCGCGGCCCACAACAGAAGATTTCGGCGGGGCTCCGGCACCGCCCAGAGGTTTCCGTCCGGGCGCGGCCCGCACGGCTGAGGAGTGCACCAGCAATGGTGAATGACGAGACGAACGTGAACGACGGCGCCGGTACCGGCAGCAGCAGCGGCGCGAGCAACGGCGCCGAAAAGGTCGGCCGCAAGCGCGCCCGCCTGTTCGGTGGCCTCGCGCCCAAGAAGGCCAGCGAGCACGCCGCCAAGTCCGAGACCGGCTTCGACGAGGGCCACCTCGCCGAGCCCGACCCGACCGAGCCGGTGCTGCAGGCGACGGATGCGGAGGCCGAAGCCGCCGCGACCGAGCCCGCGCAGCCCGCCGCGGTCGAGGAGCCCGCGGTCGAGGAGCCCGCGGTCGCGGAGCCCGCGGTCGCGGAGGACCCGGCCGCCGAGGAGGCAGAGGCCGAGGGCGCTGCCGAGCCCGCGCAGCCCGCCGAGCCCGCCTTCCCGGTGCTGAAGCCCGAGTCGACCACCTCGCTGCTGTTCTTCGCCCCGCCCGTGTCGGCGCTGCCCGCCGGCCCCGTCGTCGACGACCTCGACGACGACGAGCCCACCAGCTCGACCCGCCGCCGCTCGCGCTCGCGCCGCGGCCGCGGGGGAGCATCCGGTGACGACGACGCCGCGTCGACGACGACCGGCGGCGACAGCAGCCGCACCCGCACCCGTCGTGCTCCCGAGCCGATCACCGAGCCGCAGCGCATCAAGGGATCGACCCGCCTGGAGGCGAAGAAGCAGCGTCGCCGCGACGGTCGCGACGCCGGCCGCCGCCGCCCGGTCGTCACCGAGGCCGAGTTCCTCGCCCGCCGCGAGAGTGTCGACCGCGTCATGGTCGTGCGGTCGAAGGACGGCCGCATCCAGATCGGCGTGCTCGAGGACGGCGTGCTCGTCGAGCACTACGTCGCCCGCTCGAGCGAGTCGAGCCTCATCGGCAACGTCTACCTCGGCAAGGTGCAGAACGTGCTGCCGAGCATGGAGGCCGCCTTCGTCGACATCGGCCGCGGCCGCAACGCCGTGCTGTACTCGGGCGAGGTCGACTGGGATTCCGCCGCGCTCGACAGCGATGGCAAGACGCAGCCGCGCCGCATCGAGCTCGCGCTCAAGCCCGGCGACAAGGTGCTCGTGCAGGTCACGAAAGACCCGATCGGGCACAAGGGCGCCCGCCTGACCAGCCAGGTCAGCCTGCCCGGCCGCTACCTCGTCTACGTGCCGAACGGCTCGATGAGCGGCATCAGCCGCAAGCTTCCCGACACCGAGCGCGCCCGCCTGAAGAAGATCCTCAAGGAGGTGCTGCCCGAGAACGTGGGCGTGATCGTGCGCACCGCCGCCGAGGGCGCCACCGAGGAGCAGCTGACCCTCGACGTGCAGCGCCTGACCAGCCAGTGGGCGCACATCGCCGAGCAGGTCGAGAAGGCGCAGGCCCCGGCCCTGCTGCACAGCGAGCCCGACCTGCTGATCAAGATCATCCGCGACGTCTTCAACGAGGACTTCCGCTCGCTCGTCATCAGCGGCGCCGACGCGCAGCAGACCATCGAGGCCTACCTGCGCGGCGTCGCGCCCGACCTGCTCGACCGCGTGCAGAAGCACGAGGGCGACCGCGACCCCTTCGACGAGTTCCGCATCTCCGAGCAGATCGAGAAGGCGCTCGACCGCAAGGTCTGGCTGCCCTCGGGCGGCTCGCTCGTCATCGACCGCACCGAGGCGATGACGGTCGTCGACGTCAACACCGGCAAGTTCGTCGGCTCGGGCGGCAACCTCGAGGAGACCGTCACCAAGAACAACCTCGAGGCGGCGGAGGAGATCGTCCGCCAGCTGCGGCTGCGCGACATCGGCGGCATCATCGTCGTCGACTTCATCGACATGGTGCTCGAGTCGAACCGCGACCTCGTGCTGCGCCGCCTCGTCGAGTGCCTGAGTCGCGACCGCACCAAGCACCAGGTCGCCGAGGTCACGAGCCTCGGCCTCGTGCAGATGACGCGCAAGCGCCTCGGTCTCGGGCTGCTCGAGACCTTCAGCGAGCAGTGCGAGGTGTGCGCGGGCCGCGGCCTGATCGTGCACCACGAGCCGGTCGCGAAGCACCGCGCGGCTTCCGACAGCGGCTCGTCGAACGGCGGCTCGGGCCGTCGGCGCGGCGGCGGCAGCGGCGGCGGCAGCGCCTCCGGCTCGGGCTCCGGCGCGGGTCGCGGGGGCAGCCGGCCGGGCACCGCGACGGCCGCCCACGCGATCACCGACGACGTCAGCCGCGCCGTGGCCGCGATCGCCGCCAAGACGGTCAACCACGAGTCGACCGCGACGGGTGCGATCACGCTTCCGGTGACGGATGCTCCCGCCGAGGGCGCCGCCCCCGCGGCCGGCACCGCCGCGACCGAGGCCCCCGCGACCGCCGTCACCGTCGAGATCCTCGACATCCCGGTGGAGTCGAAGCCCGCGCGCCAGCGCCGCGCGATCGACCCCTCGTCGGCCGACGAGCTGCTCGGCGCCGTGCTCGAGGCGCTGCCCGAGCCGCCCGCTCCGGGCACGCGCAAGCGCCGCTCGCGCCGCGCCACGAGCGGCACGATCTCGACGCAGAACCCCGCCGAGTAGGCGCGCGGCCTCCGGGCCGCCGCCAAGGAGCCTCCCTAGACCGGAAAGCGTGACCCAGACGCCGGCAGACACCTTCGCGCGCGCCGGCGACCACGGCACGCACGGTCACGGCACGCACGGTCACCAGGGCCACGGCCACGACGGTCACTCCCACGACGGCCCGCGTCGCGCGCGGCTCGTGCACGTCATCTGGCTCGTCGCCGCGGTCGCCGTGGTCATCGGCATCGTCGTCGTGCGTGAGTGGACGGCGCAGAACCTCGAGGCGGGCGTCCCGGATGCCCTGCAGGACCTGCTGACGCTGTCGACCAGCGTGCTCGTCGAATCGCTGCCGTTCATCGTGCTCGGCATCGGGCTGTCGATCCTCGTGCAGGTGTGGATCCCCGAGCACTGGCTGCTCCGCATCCTGCCCCGCAACCCGTGGGGGCGCCGCGCCGTCATCTCGCTGTTCGGCATGTTCCTGCCGGTCTGCGAGTGCGGCAACGTGCCGCTCGCGCGCGGTCTCGTGCGTCGGGGCTTCTCGGTGCCCGAGTCGATGACCTTCCTCGTCGCCGCGCCGATCCTCAACCCGATCACGATCATCACGACGCACCAGGCCTTCGGCTTCGACGACGGCATCCTCGTCGCGCGCCTGCTCGGAGGCTTCGCGATCGCGAACATCCTCGGCTGGCTGTTCAGCAAGCACCCCGAGCCGATGAACCTGCTCACCGGTCGGTTCGCCGAGCAGTGCGCGATCGACGACGGCCACCGGCACTCCCGCACGCGGCGGGAGGCGAGCCTCGACCTGTTCGTGCGCGAGTCGAGCATCCTGATGCCTGCCCTCGTCATCGGAGCCCTCGCGGCCGGCGCGATCCAGGTCGTCGTGCCGCGCGACGTGCTCGTCGCCCTCGGCAGCGACCCGCTGTTCAGCGTGCTCGTGATGATGCTGCTCGCGTTCATCATCTCGGTGTGCGCCAACGTCGACGCGTTCTTCATCCTGCCGTTCGCCTCGACGTTCCTGCCCGGCTCGATCGTCGCCTTCCTCGTCTTCGGGCCGATCGTCGACATCAAGATGCTCGCTCTCATGCGCACGACCTACTCGACCCGCACGTTGATCCAGCTGACCACCGTCGTCGCCCTGCTCAGCCTGACCCTCGGACTGGTGGTGAACTACCTTGCCTGAGCCCGGAACCCGCGCGCCCCTGTGGCGAGCCGTGCAGCGCTGGCGCGGTGTCGCCATCATCGGCACCATGGCCGTCGTCACGCTGTGGTTGGCGTACTCCGGCCAGCTCGTGCTGTACATCCACCCGCGCTACATCCTGTTCACGGTGACCATGGCGGGCATCGCCGTCGTGCTGTCGCTGCTGGCCGTCGCGGGTCGCCGCGACCACGATGACGAGCATGCGGGGCCGCCGCCCCGTCGCGAACGGATGCTCGCCCTCACGGCCGCGGGCATCGCCGGCGTCTTCACCCTCGGCATGGTCGTGCTGCCGCCCGCCACCCTCTCGACCGCCACCGCGCAGCAGCGCGAGGTCAACGCGACGGCGAGCGACGACGCCGAGGCTCTCGCGGCGGCGACGACCGCCGACGCCGCCACGGTCGCGTCGTTCACGGTGCGCGAGTGGTCGGCCGTGCTGCGCCAGACCAGCGACCTCGGGTTCTACGCCGACCGCCCGGCGACCGCGCTGCTCGGCTTCGTGGTGCCCGACGATGAAGACCCGGAGAACCTCTTCTACGTCTCGCGCTTCTCGGTGACCTGCTGCGCGGTGGACGCGCAGCCGCTCGGCGTGCCCGTGTACCTGCCCGGCTGGGCTGCGCAGTACCCCGCCGACACCTGGGTCGAGATCTCGGGATCGTTCGGCAGCAACCCCTCGCGCACGAGCACCGAGCCGATCGTGCTGATCCCCGACACGGTCGAGGTGGTGGAGCAGCCGCGTGAGCCCTACCTCTTCTGACGCCGACGCCGGCGCCGGGGCTGCGGGCGCCGCGGCCGAGAGCGCGGCACACGCCCGGGTGGCCGCCGCCTCCCACCGCCTGCGGCTGCAGCGCGACCGCCGCCGCTTCGAGCGCACCTTCTGGGTGCTCGTGGCCGCCCTCGGCGCCGTGTCGGCCGTGTTCCTGCTGCTCGGCGCCCTCCAGGGGCCGAAGCTGAGCTCGGCGATCGTCGACCCGCAGCGTGTCGTCGAGCAGCCCGGCCAGCAGCTGCGGCTGTTCGCCAACCAGCCGCTCGCCGAGGTCACCGCCGAGCAGGTCACCGTCACGCCGGCCGCGGCGGTCACCACCCTCGTGCAGGACGACGTGCTCATCGTGCAGTTCGAGCAGCCGCTGCGGGCCGGCACCGAGTACACCGTCGAGGTCACCGAGGTCGGGGCGCTCAGCCGCGACGCCACGAGCACCTTCACCCACCGGTTCACCACGGCGGGATCCACCCTGCTCTACCTCGACCGCGGGGAGACCGTCGACGAGGTGCTCCGGGCCCCGCTGGACGGCGCGGGTCGCGGCGAGGTCGTGTACGCGGCGGAGGGCATCCAGCACATCGCCCCCGTGGAGGGGCTGCTCGTCGTCGCGCGCGACGCCCCCGACGGCACCAGCGTGCTCGAGCTGGTCGCGTCCGACGGCACCGTGCAGACCCTCTCCCTGCCGGAGGGTGCCCAGATCGAGCGTCTCGTGCCCTCGCCGAGCGGAACGCTGCTGGCGATGATCCTGCTCGTGCCCGACCCGGCGCAGGAGGGTGCACGGGTCGAGGCGCTTGCCGCGATCGATCTCGGCACCGAGACGGCCGTCGAGCCGGTTCTCGGTCTCGACGGGGTTCCGTTGCGCGCGATGGCCGCCGAATTCTTGTCGGATGCCCGCACCCTGGTCGTCCACGCCTTCGACACGAGCCTGCTGCGGGTCGAGCTCGCCGAGCCGCCCCTGGCGCTGCCGTTCGGCCAGGTGCCGACGATGTACGCCCTGTCGACCGACAGCACGCGGGTCACCGGGGGCGACGGCTTCGGCGAGGTCGTCGTCGATGTCGCGACCGGCACGGAGGACCGCCTGGTGCCTTCGCTCGTCAACGGGCAGCTGGCCTTCGGGGGCGAAGTGCGGCTCACGCGCGGCGAGCTGCGCGTGCAGAAGGTGGCCGTGCCCGATGAGACCGGCGGCACGATCGTCTCGCTGCTGATCGCTGACGAGGGCGCGGGGGAGGCCCGGGTGCTGTTCCGCACGGTCGACGACCGGGGCAGCATCGGCGACTTCGTCCTCTCGCCCAACGACCAGTACGTCGCGGTCGAGGTGACCCCCTCGGTGGCGGATGCTCAGCCCGACGGCAGGCCGGTCAACGGCCGCCCGACCAGCGTCACGACGGTCGTCATCGACATCGCCACGGGAGCCGTGGTTCGCACGCTCGAGGGCTTCGCGCCGCACTTCTGAGCGGGCGGCGCCCGGGTGCGGTTCGCGATGCCGCGTCGGGGCGCTACAGGCCGCGCTTGGCCCGCTGGCTGACCCTCAGGCCCGCGGCGTTCAGCCGGGCGACCAGCTCGCGCCCCGTCACGGGCACGGCACCCTGGGCGATGAGCGCCTCGCGGCGGTCCTCCGGGTAGTCGTAGTGGTCGTGATCGAAGCCGCGCGGAGGGATCCCAGCGGCGACCGCGAAGGCGTGCAGCTCCTCGAGAGAGGTGTCGCTGACCAGGTGGCCCCAGAGTCGACCGTGCGCGGGCCAGATGGGCTCATCGATCAGCACGGTCACCCTGGCGATTGTAGGCTGGGTGACGAGCGCGGCCCGCATCGGGCCCGTTTGACCCTGACTCTCCGCGTCGGCTATTCTTGACCGTTGGTGCGCGCTGGGCTATGCCTGCGCCGACACCCCCCAGAATGTCTCCTCGCGGCAGATGTTGCGGTACGAGGAGTTGTCTCGCGGGACAGCTCCCGGCGAGATTCTTCCCAAACAGAGCAAAGGTGAAACGTGGTCTACGCAGTTGTGCGCGCCGGTGGGCGGCAGGAGAAGGTCGAGGTCGGCACGGTCGTCGTCCTCGATCGCATCAAGGCGAGCGAGGATGGCACCATCCAGCTCACCCCCGTGCTGCTCGTCGACGGTGACACGGTCACCACCGACGCCAAGAAGCTGGCCAAGGTCACCGTGACCGCCGAGGTGCTCGGCGATCTGCGCGGCCCGAAGGTCGTCATCCAGAAGTTCAAGAACAAGACCGGGTACAAGAAGCGCCAGGGTTTCCGCGCCGACCTGACCCGCGTCAAGATCACCGGCATCAAGTAAGGAGTCGCGCACATGGCACACAAGAAGGGCGCATCGTCCACCCGTAACGGTCGCGACTCGAACCCCCAGTACCTGGGCGTGAAGCGCTTCGGCGGCCAGGTCGTCAAGGCCGGCGAGATCCTCGTCCGCCAGCGCGGCACCCACTTCCACCCCGGCGCCAACGTCGGCCGCGGGGGCGACGACACCCTGTTCGCGCTCGCCGCGGGCTCGGTCGAGTTCGGCCAGAAGGGCGGCCGCAAGGTCGTCAACGTCGTCAGCGCCTGACGCTCGACACACAGATTCCACGCGAGGGGGCGGGCTTCGGCCCGCCCCCTCGTCGTTCCAGCAGCACCGCACAGAGAACCACCGATCAGCGAGGGGGATGCCCATGGCCGCGTTCGTCGACCGCGTCACCCTGCACCTGCGCGCCGGCAACGGCGGGCACGGCTGCGTGTCGGTGCGCCGCGAGAAGTTCAAGCCGCTCGCCGGCCCCGACGGCGGCAATGGCGGTGACGGCGGCGACATCGTGCTCGTCGCCTCCGCGCAGGAGACCACCCTGCTGCCGTACCACCGCCGCCCGCACCGCTCCAGCGACAACGGCGGCCCCGGCATGGGCGACAACCGCGCGGGCTTCACCGGCGCCGACCTCGAGCTGCCCGTGCCCGTCGGCACGGTGGTGCGCGACGCCGACGGCACCGAGCTCGCCGACCTGACCGAGCCGGGCATGCGCATCGTCGTCGCGCCCGGCGGCCAGGGCGGCCTCGGCAACGCCGCGCTCGCCACCACGAAGCGCAAGGCTCCCGGCTTCGCCCTGCTCGGCACGCCCGGCTGGGAGGGCGACGTCCTGCTCGAGCTGAAAACCGTCGCCGACGTGGCGCTCGTCGGCTACCCGAGCGCGGGCAAGTCGAGCCTCATCGCCGCCATCTCGGCCGCCAAACCGAAGATCGCCGACTACCCCTTCACGACCCTGCACCCGAACCTCGGCGTCGTCGAGTCGGGCGAGTCGCGCTTCACGGTCGCCGACGTGCCGGGCCTCATCGAGGGCGCGAGCGAGGGCAAGGGCCTCGGCCTGGAGTTCCTGCGCCACGTCGAGCGCTGCAGCGCCCTGCTGCACGTGCTCGACTGCGCCACCCTCGAGCCCGGGCGCGACCCGATCAGCGACCTCGACGTGATCCTGGGCGAGCTGGCGGCGTACCCGGTTCCCGAAGGGCAGCTGCCCCTGCTCGAGCGTCCGCAGCTGATCGCCCTGAACAAGGTCGATGTGCCCGAGGGGCGCGACCTCGCCGCGCTCGTGCGGCCCGAGCTCGAGCAGCGCGGCTACCGGGTGTTCGAGATCAGCGCCGTCAGCCGCGAGGGCCTGCGCGCCCTCACCTTCGCGCTCGCCGAGATCGTCGAGGCCGATCGCGCCGCGAAGGCCGCCGACGCGGTGGTGCGCGAGCGCATCGTGCTGCGGCCCGCGCCGGTCAACGAGAAGGACTTCCGGATCGTCGTCGAGGGCGGCAGCGACGGGCCGGTGTACCGCATCCTCGGCGCGAAGCCCGAGCGCTGGGTGCACCAGACCGACTTCCGCAACGACGAGGCCGTCGGCTACCTCGCCGACCGGCTGGCCAAGCTCGGCGTCGAGGACGGCCTGTTCGCCGCGGGCGCCGTCGCGGGCGCGACCGTCGTGATCGGCCCCGGCGACGGCGTCGTCTTCGACTGGGAGCCCACCCTCACCAGCGCCGCCGAGCTGCTCACCGCGCCGCGCGGCACCGACCCGCGCCTCGACGCGGCGACGCGCCCCTCGACCTCCCAACGCCGGCACAGCTACCACGAGCGCATGGACGCCAAGGCGGCGGCCCGTGCCGACCTCGAGGCCGAGCGCATCGCCGAGCGCGACGCGAGCCGCTGGGACGATGACACCGCATCCGCATCAACCGCCGAGGAGGGCGATGACTGAGCACAGCACGGGCTCCGGCACGCGTGCCGCCGTGGCCGCGGCGAAGCGCATCGTGGTGAAGGTCGGCTCGTCGTCGATCAGCGGCGCCAACGCGGGGCAGATCGGCCCGCTCGTCGACGCCCTCGCGGCGGCCCACGCCCGCGGCCAGGAGGTCGTGCTGGTGTCGTCCGGGGCCATCGCCACGGGCATCCCGTACTTGAAGCTCGACGCGCGCCCGACCGATCTCGCCACCCAGCAGGCGGCGGCGGCCGTGGGCCAGAACGTGCTGATCCACCGCTACCAGGAGAGCCTCGACCGCTACGGCATCGTCGCCGGGCAGGTGCTGCTCACCGCGGGCGACCTCGAGAACGCCACCCCGCGCAGCAACGCGCAGCGGGCCATGGAGCGCCTGCTCGGCCTGCGGATCCTCATCATCGTCAACGAGAACGACACGGTCGCCACGCAGGAGATCCGCTTCGGCGACAACGACCGGCTCGCCGGGCTCGTCAGCGAGCTGATCGGCGCCGACCTGCTCGTGCTGCTCAGCGACGTCGACGCGCTCTACACGAAGCCGCCGCACGAGCCGGACGCCGAGCGCATCGCCGTCGTACCGCACGACGACGACCTCGCGCGCGTCGAGATCGGCTCGATCGGGGCCGCGGGCGTGGGCACCGGGGGAGCCAGCACGAAGATCGCCGCGGCCAAGCTGGCCGTCGGCCAGGGGATCCCCGTCGTGCTCACCTCGACCGACAAGGTCGCCCAGGCCCTCGCGGGCGAGCCCGTCGGAACCTGGTTCGAGGCGGCCCCCGTAGACTGACGGCATGTCGATCGCCGACTCCGACACCCGCTCCAGCGCCCCCGCCGACGCCCTCATCGCGACCGAGCTGATGGCCGCGAAGGAGGCCTCGCGCGCCCTCGCGACCCTCACCACCGCCCGCAAGAACGCCGCCCTCGAGGCCATCGCGGCGGCCATCGAGGATGCGGTGCCGGCGATCATCGCGGCCAATGCCGACGACCTCGAGCGCGGGCAGGCGACCGGGCTGTCGGCCGGGCTGCTCGACCGGCTGCGCCTCGATGAGGCCCGCATCCGGGCCCTCGCCGCCGCCGTGCGCGACGTGGTCGCCCTGCCCGACCCGGTCGGCGTCGTCGTGCGCGGGTCGCGCCTCCCCAACGGGCTGCAGCTGAGCGAGGTGCGGGTGCCGTTCGGCGTGGTCGGCGCGATCTACGAGGCCCGCCCCAACGTCACCGTCGACATCGCCGCGCTCGCGCTCAAGAGCGGCAACGCCGTGCTGCTGCGTGGCGGCAGCGCGGCCGAGAGCTCCAACCGCGTGCTGGTCGCGACGATCCAGTCGGCCATCACCGCCGCGGGGCTGCCTGCCGAGGCGGTGCAGACGATCGACGCCCACGGCCGTGCCGGGGCGACCGCCCTCATGCGCGCCCGCGGCTTCGTCGACGTGCTGATCCCGCGCGGCAGCGCCGACCTCATCCAGACCGTCGTGCGCGAGTCGACCGTGCCCGTCATCGAGACGGGGGCCGGTGTCGTGCACATCGTGCTCGACGCGACCGCCGACGAGGCGATCGCTGTCGACATCGTCCACAACGCCAAAGTGCAGCGCCCCAGCGTGTGCAACGCCGTCGAGACCGTTCTCGTGCACCGCGACGCCGCCGAGCGGCTGCTGCCGCCCGTGCTCGAGCGCCTGCGCGAATCGGGCGTCATCGTGCGCGGCGATGCCCGAGCGCGCGCCGTCGACGCGGCCCTGCCGCCGGCCACCGACGACGACTTCGCGACCGAGCACATGGCGCTCGAGCTGAACGTCGCCATCGTCGACGACCTGGATGCGGCGCTCGAGCACATCCGCCGGTTCTCGACCCAGCACACCGAGTCGATCATCACCCGCGACATGGCCAACGCCGAGCGCTTCCTCGCCGAGGTGGACTCGGCGGTCGTCATGGTCAACGCCTCGACCCGCTTCAGCGACGGCGGCGAGTTCGGCTTCGGCGCGGAGGTCGGCATCTCGACCCAGAAGCTGCACGCCCGCGGGCCGATGGGCCTGCCCGAGCTCACCAGCACCAAGTGGATCGTGCGCGGCGACGGCCAGGTGCGCGGCTGAGCCTCGCGCCTGGGCTCCGCGCCCACCGTCAGCCGGTAGACTGAGCGCCGAGGGGCCGACGGCCCCCTGACCCTCGACTTCGGGAGCACCGCCATGCAGACGACGCTGATGACCCTCATCCTCGCCGCGGAGGAAACCGAGCCGCTGATCGCGCCCCCGCTGGTGATCGCCGGCTCGATGGCCGGCATCTTCATCCTCCTGGCCCTGGCCACCTGGTCGTACCGCGATGTCGCCAACCGCCACAGCCACAAGGTCAAGAAGACCGCGTCGCACGACGCCGGGCACTGATCCGGGCCCTCGCCCCCGCCGATAGCCATCGCCGCCACCACTGCCGACAGCCCGCCCGCATCGCGGGCGCGCATCGGCATCATGGGCGGCACCTTCGACCCGATCCACCACGGGCACCTGGTCGCGGCCAGCGAGGTTGCCCACGCCTTCGCCCTCGACGAGGTCGTGTTCGTGCCCACCGGGCAGCCGTACCAGAAGAGCGGCGTCACCCCCAGCGAGCACCGGTACCTCATGACCGTCATCGCGACGGCCGCCAACCCGCGGTTCCGGGTCAGCCGGGTCGATATCGACCGCGACGGGCCGACGTACACCATCGACACCCTCCGCGACCTCCGGCGCGAGCATCCCGACGCCGACCTGTTCTTCATCTCGGGAGCCGACGCGATCGCGCAGATCCTCACCTGGAAGGATGCGGCCGAGCTCTGGAACCTCGCCCACTTCATCGCTGTCAGCCGACCGGGGCACGATCTCTCCGTTCGCGGTTTGCCGAAGGGCGACGTAAGCTTGCTCGAGATTCCCGCGCTGGCCATCTCGTCGACGGACTGCCGCGAGCGCGTCGAGCACGGATCACCGGTCTGGTACCTCGTGCCCGACGGTGTCGTGCAGTACATCTCGAAGCACCAGCTCTATCGGAGCACGACATCATGAGCACCCCGACCGATCCGCCTCTCAGCCGCCGCGCCGCGCGGCAGGCCGAGCAGTCGGCGCAGGATGCTCAGCAGCAGGCTTTCGCGCGCCCCGAGCAGCACGGCGGCCACGCCGCCCCCATCTCGGTGCCCTCGTCGCCGCCCAGCGATGTCTCGTACCGCACCCAGGTGAGGCCGCGCGTGCCCCACTATGACGCCCCGCCCGCCGCGCACACGGTGATCCCGGGCGCGGCGCCGGGAGTGCCCCCCGTGGCACCGCCCGTGGCGCCGCCCGTCGCGCCACCCGCGACGGAGGCGCCCATGCGCCGCCGCGACTTCCGGCCCCCGGCCGAGCAGGCCGCGCCGACGCATCACGCCGCGCCCCCGGTCGGCGCCCCCACGCAGACCGCTCCCTCCGGCGCTCCGCAGGCCGGCCACGCTGGATTCGACGCCGACCTCGACTACCGAACGCAGTTCGCGCAGCGCCGAGAACCCGTCCCGCCGCAGGGGGATGCCCCGGCCTCCGCCGCGCCGCACTTCATCACTCCACCCGCCCCGCAGGTACCGCTGGCCGCGGCGTCGCTGCCCGTCGAGCAGACGCTCTCTCGCCGGGAGATGCGTGCCCTGCGCGACCAGCTGAACCCCACCGTCGAGCAGGATCCGCCGCCGCTCGTCGCGCCGCAGGCCCCGCCGCCGGTCGCCCAGCCCGCTCCGCAGGTCGTCGCGCCGTCGCACTCGGCGCCGATCGCGCAACCCGTGCAGCCCACGCCTTCGCCGCTCGGTGTCCCCACGGCGCACGTCGCCACGCAGCCCGCTCTCGCTCCCGCGGTCGTTCCCGTGCCCCTCGCCGAGCCTGCGGCGGTTCCGATGCCGACCGTCGGCTCGCCCATGGTGGGCTCGGCGCCGACCGGCAGCCACTGGTCGGTCGGCATCCACGCCGATGACGACCCGTTCGAGAACACCTTCAGCCGGGAGGTGGGGTCGACCTCCGCCGGCACGAGCACAAGCGCGCTCGTGCTTCCCGAGATGCCGATGGGCAGCCTCGCCGGCCCCGTCACGGGCACCGGCGAGATCATCATCACCGGCATGATCGACCTGCCGCGCACCGTCTCATCGACCGGCACCGTGCCGACCGTGCACGACAGCCCCGACATCGACGACCTCTTCGACGCGGGCGACCTCACGCCCGCTCCGGCCGACGCGGCGCCGGTGAGCGCCTCGCGCGCCGTCAGCAGTCATGCCCAGGGGCACAGCATCATCACCCCGAGCAGCCGTCGCCCCTCGAGCAACACGGTCACGACCGTGCTGGTCGCCGCGACGGTCGTGATGGCGGTCGTCGCCATCGGCCTGTTCGTCGTCGCCGCCGTCAACGGGCTATTCTGAGGGCTCTGCCCGCCCCGTTCCGAAGGACACCGTGACCGCATCCGACCGCGCTATCGCCCTCACCCAGGTGGCGGCGAGCGCCGCCGATGCGAAGCAGGGCGGCGACCTGGTGGCGCTCGACGTCTCCGGGCCGCTCCCGCTCACCGACGTCTTCCTGCTCGTCACCGGCCGCAACGAGCGCCAGGTGCAGGCGATCGCCGGTGAGATCGAGGACAAGCTGATCGAGGCGGGCGCCAAGCCGCTGCGCCGCGAGGGCCGCGCGGAGGGCCGCTGGGTGCTGCTCGACTTCGGCGACCTCGTGGTGCACGTCTTCCATGAGGAGGAGCGCCTGTTCTACTCGCTCGAGCGCCTCTGGAAGGACTGCCCGGTCGTTCCGCTGACGCTCGGTGAGCATCCAGTCGACGCATAGCGTCGGACGGGCAGACTGGGGGGCATGAAGTGCCCTACCGACGACACGCTGCTCGTGATGAGCGACCGCAACGGTATCGAGATCGACTACTGCCCGCAGTGCCGGGGCGTGTGGCTCGATCGTGGCGAGCTCGACAAGATCATCGAGCGGGCCTCGACCGTGGCGCCGGCCCCCTCGGCCGCCCCGCGCGTCGACCTGCCGCCGCAGGCGCCCTCCGCGCCGCCGCCCGGCGGCTACCCGGCGGGCAGCTATGCACAGCCGGGCTACGGCCGTCGCTGGGCCTCGTCGCACTCGCCGGGGTCGGCCCCGCGCTATGGCCAGGGGTACCCCGGCAGCGGCTACAAGCGGCCGAAGAACTGGCTCAGCGAGCTCTTCGACTGAGCCACTCGGCCCGCACCCTCGCGCGGGCGAGCGAAGCCCCGGCCGAATTGGTCGGCGGCCCCGCGGTGTACTAGTCTTATCGAGTTGTCACCGGCCAGCAGGTCGGCGACCACGGGCCTGTGGCGCAGCTGGTAGCGCACCTGCATGGCATGCAGGGGGTCAGGGGTTCGAGTCCCCTCAGGTCCACGAACGACATCCCGGTCTCGGCCGGGATTCGTCGTATCCGGCGCCTGCTGGCCCGAGCAGCGGGGCGGCGCGCCGGCGATGCCGAGCCCTGCGCCGGCATCCGGTTCGAGAGGACCCGTCGTGACTCGCGACCTCCCCGCCCCCGCCGTCTCCGCCCAGCGCATGCACGCGATCACCGAGGAGACGACCCAGATCGTCGACATGGTGCTCGAGTACGCGCGCCGTCGCATCCTCAGCGATGACACCCCGCTCGACAAGCCGTTCACCCCCTCCGAGTTGCGGCGCCTCGCCGGCCGCACCATCAGCGACGAGGGCATGGGCGCCCGTCGGGCTCTCGCCCTGTTCGAGAACGTGCTCGCGCCGTCGTGCATCACGACCGAGCATCCCCAGTACCTGTCGTTCATCCCGTCCGCGCCGTCGAAGGCGGCGACCGCCTTCGATCTGATCGTCTCGGCGACGGCCGTGTACGGCGGTTCGTGGCTCGAGGGCTCCGGTGCCGTCTACGCCGAGAACGACGTGCTGGCCTGGCTCGCGCACGAGTTCGGCTTGCCCGAGACCGCCGGCGGCGTCTTCGTGCAGGGCGGCACGATCGGCAACCTGTCGGCGCTCGTCGCCGCCCGCGACCACGCCGACCGGCTGCGCCGCGAGGCGGGGCGCGCCCGCCCCGAGCGCTGGGTCGTCGTGGCGAGCTCGGAGGCCCACTCGTCGATCGCGAGCGCGGCCCGCGTCATGGACATCGACGTCGTGGTCGTGCGAGCCGGTGACGACGGCGTCATGCGCGCCGACGGGGTGCGGGATGCCCTCCGCGAGCACGGCGACGCGGTGATCGCCGTCGTCGTGACCGGGGGTTCCACGAACTTCGGCATCGTCGACGACCTCGCCGGCGTCGCCGCGCTGAAGGACGAGCGCGACTTCTGGCTGCACGTCGACGGTGCCTACGGCCTGGCCGCGGCGCTGACGGAGATCGCCCGCCCGCGCTTCGCCGGGCTCGAGCGCGCCGATTCGCTCATCGTCGACCCGCACAAGTGGCTGTTCACGCCGTTTGACTCCTGCGCCCTGCTGTATCGCGACCCCGAGATCGCCCGCCTGGCGCACACGCAGCACGCCGAGTACCTCGACGCCCTCACCGACTCCTCCGAGTGGAACCCCTCCGACTACTCGGTGCAGCTCACCCGGCGTGCCCGCGGCCTCCCGCTCTGGTTCTCGCTCGCGACCTTCGGCGCGCAGGCCTACCGCGACGCGATCACCGCCTCGATCGAGCTCGCGCACGCCGCCGCCGACGAGATCCGCGCCCGCGAGCACGTTCGCCTCGTCCGCGACCCGCAGCTCTCGGTCGTGGTGTTCGAGCGCATCGGCTGGGAGCACGGCGACTACGCGCACTGGTCGAACCGGCTGCTCGACGACCAGCACGCCTTCGTGGTGCCGAGCTCGCACGCCGGCCGGCCCAACGCGCGCTTCGCGATCGTCAACCCGCGCACGACGGTGGACGACCTGATCGGGATCCTCGACACCATGGTCTGAGTGCGCGCCGCGCCCTACACTGGCGCGGTGACCTCCGCCCCGGTCTCCGCGCAGCCTGCGGAGCCGCGCGCCGCGCGCTGGCTGGCGGCGCTGCTCACCCCCCTCGTCGTGCTGCTCGCCGCGGTCGGTCTCGATGCCGTCGATCAGGTCGCGCCCGAGCCCCTGGGCGGCACCGCGGCACGCTACATCCCGCCCGACGGGCAGCGCACGGTGCTGCGCGACAGTGCGGGAGCGATCGTCGTCGTCGAGCATGCGCGCTCGGTCGGCATCGAGGGCCTGCTCGCCGCACCGCCCGCCGTGGCGGCCGGCGTGCTGACCCGACTCGGCGAGGCGGAGGCCCGGGTCGCCCAGTGGTGGCGGGTCACCCGCACCGACGATGCCGGGGTGCGCTCGACCGACCTCTACCGCCTCTCGGAGGAGGGCATCGGACAGGTCGCCGCCTGGGGCGGGCAGGTCGGGTTCGTGTTCGAGCCGGAGCTGCCGCTGCTGCCGGCCGAGGCCGTTCCGGGCGACCTCTGGCGGGCATCCGGAAGCGCTCTCGCTGACGGCGCGCTGACCTTCGAGGTCGAGGGCGCGGCCTTCGTGGCGACCGGGCCCTTCACCGACGTGCAGGGCGCCGCCGTGCCGCTGACCGGGGGGTGCCTGGGTGTCGACAGCACCGTGCGCATCGCGTCGCCGTCGGATGCTCTCGAGACCGTGATCGTCGACTCGACCGTGTGGTGCCCCGGGCGCGGTCCGGTGTGGAGCTCGGGCACGGTGGACGGCGAGCCGATCGGCCAGGCCGAGGAGCGCCCCCTCGTCGTCGCCGCGCTCGAGCGCGGGCTGCCCGCGGTCGCGCCCTGGCCCGCGGCGGTCGAGCCTTCCGCGCGCCTCGACCCCGCTCAGCGTCTGCCTCTCGTGCAGGTGGACCCCTTCTTCGGCGACATCGAGGCGACTGCCCAGTTCGCGGTGCCGCCCGTCGCTCTGCCCGATGGCCGGCTGCTCGTGGCCAATGACCGCGGCGACGAGGTGCAGTGGTGGCGGCTGGGCGAGGGGCGCGCCGAGCTCGACGCGGCCGCGCATCCGGGCGGCGTCATCATCGCGCTGGCCGGCGTGGGTGACCTCGCGGTCGCGACCACCGCCCAGCGCGCCGTGGTCGCCTACGACGGCCTCGGACGCCGCCTGTGGCAGTGGCGCGGCCCGGAGCTGGTTCTGGCCGATCCGGTCGCCGTCGCCCGAGCCGGAACCGTGCCCGATGTGCTCGTGGCCGACCGGGGAGGACGTGTCACGCTCCTCGAGGGCGGCACGGGGGTGCCCCGGTGGTCGGTCGATCTCGGAGGCGACACCCGCGCGCCCCTCGTCGTCGCGGGCACGACCGCCGTCGTGGCGGATGAGCGCGGCCGTGTCTCGGGCTTCGACCTCGCCGACGGAACGGTGCGCTGGCAGGTCGACGCCGGGTTCGTGGACGGGGCGGCTACCGACCCCGACGGGACGGCGATCGCCCTGCAGCTCGATTCCGGCGACCTCGTCGTGCTCGACCCCGGCGACGGCAGCGAGCGGTACACGGTGCGCTACCCCGGCATCGCCCGCTCGCTCCTCGTGACGCGGGATGCCGTGCTCGCGCTCGCGGACGAGCGGCTTCTCGCCGTCGCTCTCGCCGACGGGGCCGAGCTCTGGCGCGGCCCGGGCGGGCTCGCTCTAGTCGGCGGGGGAGACGCCGTCGCCGTTCTGGCCGCTGACGCCCTGCGCCTGACCGCGGTCGCCGACGGTCGCGTGCTCGACGAGCTGCCGCTGGAGCCCGCCGCGGTGAGCGCGACGCGGGGCGCCGTGGCCGTCGGCGGGGCCGTGCTGGTCGTCGACTCCGACGGGGTCGTCGTCCGGAGCGTGCTCCGATGACCCCCCTGCGCCGACTGGCAGCCGGTCTCTCCCGCTTCTGGAGCGGACTGATCACCACGCCGATCCGCGACGGCCGACTGCGCGACACCGGGTGGCCGGTCGGCCTGCGCCCCATCGTGGTGGTGGGGGTCGTCGCCTTCGCCCTCGCCGTGCTCCTGATCCTGCTCGCGCCCGCGATCCGAGCCGCGCTGCCCCTGTCGGTGACGGTCGGCGCGACCGTGCTGTCGCTGCCGCGGCTCGTGCTGCCGACGATCTTCTGGCTGATCATCCTGTCGATCGCCCTCGTTCAGTCGGCCGCCCTGCACGTGCGGGCGCGCACGGCCGCGGTGCTCACCGTCATGACGGTGCTCGTCGTGCTCTTCCTCGGATCGCTCGACCTCGGCAGCGACGGCGAGGGCGGCCTCGGGGTGACCCCCGGCAAGGTCGTGTCGGTGGTCGTCGCGTCGGTGATCGTCGCGCTGACGGTGCTGCGGCACCGGCGGGACTTCGCCTGGTGGGAGTTCCCGCTCATGCTCGCCCTGGTCGCGGGCGCGGCCGTCGTCGCGCTCGGCCGCAGCGCCCAGCAGAGCGCAGCCTTCGGGCTCGATTTCGGCCCGCCGACCGCTTCGCTCGTCATGTCGTCGATCGGGCAGCTGGCGGTGCCGGCCGCGCTCGCCGCCGGGGTCGCCGTCGCCGAGTTCGCCATCACCGCGTCGACGGCGGCCGTCGCGGCGGTGCAGCGCCCGGGTGCCGCGCCCGAGGAGACGCCCCTCGCACGGCTCGGCCTGCGCGCCGTGCCCCTGGTGCTGCTCGTCGCCTTCCTCGCGGTTGCGCTCTGGCGCGTCATCGAGCTCGTGGTCGCCCTGCTGCTCGGGCTAGGAGTCGCCATCGAGCCCGGCGACCTGCCGCTCTCCGCGGCCCTGATCGGGCTGGTCGCACTGCTGTGGTGGGTGCTCGCACGGCTCCGTGGCGGGTCGGCCGCCCGCATCGGCACGGTGATGACCCACCTCGACGCCGTCGCGTTCCCCGTCGCGGTCGCGCTCACCGTGACCCTCGCGCCCCTCGTGGCACTGCTGCTCGGCGTGCAGGTGCTGAGCGCCTGGGGTCTTGACCCGGCCACGACCGGCGGGGCGCTCGCGGTCGCGGATGCTCTCCGCAGCTCCGTGGCCCTCTCCGTCGTCCGGCTCGGGGTCGGGCTCGGGCTCATCGTTCTGGCCCTGCTGCTCGCCCGCCGCGGCGGCCGCGGAGCCCCCGAGCTCATGGCCGCGATCGGCGTCATGGCGATCCTCAGTGCGGGCCCCGCGCTGCTCGAGACCCGGCTGCCGTGGTCGTCGCCCGCCCTCGCGACCGTGGTGGCGCTGGCGACGCTCGTGCTCGCCGCGGTGCTGGCCGTGCGCCGCCAGCTCGACTCCCGACGCCTGGCCCTCCTGCTCACGGCCCTCCTGCTGTCGGCGGCGGCCGCCTGGCGCGACGTGCTCGCCGATCCGCTGAGCGCCGTGATCGGGGCGAGCGGTCTCGCGCTCGTGCTGTTCGGCTTCGTCTGGGGCTTCCTGACCGATGCTGACATCACGCACGGCGACAGCCGCGCCTATCCGCGCCCGGCGCGCGTGCTGCTGTTCCTGGCGAACGCGGTCTTCGGCGTGACGGTGCTCGCCTACGGCGCGCTCGCCCGCTCGGTTGATGCGGGTATCGATCTCGACGCCTTCGCCCAGTTCGGCGATCAGCTGCTCGGCACGGCCGTGATCCTCGCCGCGGTGATGGCGGTCTGGGCGGCTGCGGTGTCGGCCGATTCCCGGCCGGCTCGCGCTACCGTGGGGCCATGACCGAGCCGACCGAGCCCACCGAGCCGACCGAGCCGACCGAGCCGACCGAGCCGACCGAGCCGACCGAGCCGACGTTCGACCCGCTCCTGCAGAGCGCGCTGCGCACCCACACCGATTACGGCGTCGAGAAGCTGGAGGAGGCCGATCTCGCGGCCGACCCGTTCACCCAGTTCACGGCCTGGCTGGCCGAGGCGGCCGAGCGCGGCGTGTACGAGCCGAACGCGATGGTGCTGGGCACGATCGACCCCGATGGTGCCCCCTCGATCCGCACCGTGCTGCTGCGCGGCGTCGACGAGCGCGGCTTCGCCTTCTACACCGACTACACCTCGCGCAAGGGCCGGGCCCTGCTCTCCAACCCCGGGGTCGCCGTCGTCTTCCCGTGGTACACCCTGCACCGCCAGGTGAAGATCTTCGGCACGGCCCACCGTGTCGAGCCTGAGGACTCGGAGGCCTACTTCGCGAACCGACCGCGCGGCGCCCAGGTGGCGGCGTGGTCGAGCGATCAGTCGCAGCCCATCGCCTCGCGCGCGGCGCTCGAGCAGAAGGTGGTCGACGCCGAGCAGCGCTTCGCGGACGCCGAGACCGTGCCGCGCCCGGAGCGCTGGGGCGGATTCCGCATCGTCCCCGACCGTGTGGAGTTCTGGCAGGGCCGCACCTCGCGCCTGCACGACCGCCTGCTCTTCCACCGCGCGGGGGAGGGCTGGAGGGTGGAGCGGCTGCAACCGTGAATCCCGGCGCCGGGAATACCGGCGCCGCATCCCGCGTTCCCCTTTTCGATGCATTCGCATAGAATTGTGGATGCGCTACCGGGCCCGAACGACGCCCGCCCCGCACGACAGACAGGGAGAACCATGGCCATCAGCGATCCGAGCGACCTCGAGCTCGGCCTCGACACCTTCGGTGACGTCACCGTCGACGCCGACGGGGCTCCGCTCTCGTACGCCCAGGTGATCCGCAACGTGGTAGCCGAGGGCGTTCTCGCCGACCAGGTGGGCGTCGACGCGATCACCGTCGGCGAGCACCACCGCGACGACTTCGCGGTCTCGGCCCCCGACGTCGTGCTCACCGCCATCGCCGCCCGCACCGAGCGCATCCGCGTCGGCAGCGGCGTGACCGTGCTCAGCTCGGACGACCCGATCCGCGTCTTCCAGCGGTTCGCGACGATCGACGCCATCTCGAACGGCCGCGCCGAGGTCATCATGGGCCGCGGCTCGTTCACCGAGTCGTTCCCGCTGTTCGGCTACGCGCTGCAGGACTACCAGACCCTCTTCGAGGAGAAGCTCAACCTCTACGCCGAGGTGCAGAAGGAGCAGCCCGTCACCTGGCAGGGCTCGACCCGCGCCCCGCTGCAGAACCAGATGGTCTACCCGACCACCGAGAGCGGCAACCTCCGCACCTGGGTCGGCGTCGGCGGCAGCCCCGAGTCGGTCGTCCGGGCCGCGCAGTACGGCTTCCCGCTCATGCTCGCCATCATCGGCGGTCCGGCCGAGCGCTTCGCGCCGTTCGTCGAGCTCTACCACCGCGCGCTCACCCAGCTCGAGAAGCCGTGGCAGCCGGTGGGCGTGCACTCGCCCGGCTACATCGCCGAGACCGATGAGCAGGCCATGGAGGAGCTGTGGCCCGCCTACGAGCAGATGTTCGGCCGCATCGGCCGCGAGCGCGGCTGGGGCCCGACGACCTACGCCCACTTCCGCCAGGAGGTCGAGCACGGCTCGCTGTACGTCGGCTCGCCCGAGACCGTCGCGCGCAAGATCGCGGCGACCGTGTCGACGCTCGGCATCCAGCGGTTCGACCTCAAGTACTCGACCGGCCCGCTGTCGCACGACAAGCTCATGCGCGCGATCGAGCTCTACGGCACCGAGGTCATGCCGCGCGTGCGCGAGCTGCTCGCCGAGCTGAAGGCTCCCGCTACGGCCCGGTGACGACGGGGATGCCCGTGGCGCTCGACGCGCTTTCGACGCTGCCGCCGTTCGTGAGGTCGGTGAAGCCCAGGGCGGCCATCCGGTCGATCGCCTGGGCCGAACGGTTGCCGCTGCGGCAGTAGACGTAGTAGCTGCCGGCGGGGTCGAGGGCGCTGATCTGCGCCTCGAAGTCGGGCGACTGCACGTCGATGTTCACGGCGCCCTCGAGGTGGCCGCCGGCGAACTCGGCGGGCGTGCGCACGTCGATCACGACGGTGCTCTCGGCGAGCGCGACCGGCTCGGCCGGTGCCGTGCAGGCGGAGACGCCCACGGCGAGGCCGAGGGTGAGCGAGAGGGCGAGCAGGAGGCGGCGCATCGGAGTCCTTCCGGATCGGTGGGGGAACGCATCCACTATACCCTAGGGGGTATTTTAGGGCGCGCCGGATGCGGGGCCTGGGCCGTGCCGCCCCCGGATGCTTGACTGGCCTCATGAGCGACACGATCCTCGACCGCCGTGTGCTCGTCGTCGCGGTGCTCGCCGCCTTCGCCGCCTTCCTCGACGGTTCGATCGTCACGGTCGCCCTGCCGGCCATCACGGTCGAGCTCGGCGGGGGACTGCCCGTGCAGCAGTGGGTGGTCGACGCGTATCTGATCACCCTCGGCTCGCTCATCCTCATCGCGGGCTCGCTCAGCGACCTGCTCGGCCGCATCGCCGTGCTGCGCATCGGGCTCATCGCCTTCGGCCTCACCTCGCTCGCCTGCGGTCTGGCACCGACCGCCGAGGTGCTCATCGCCGCGCGCGCCGCCCAGGGCGTCGCCGGAGCGCTGCTGGTTCCCAGTTCCCTGGCGCTCATCATGAGCACGCACCGCGGCGCCGCCCAGTCGCGTGCGATCGGGCTCTGGACGGCCTGGACCTCGGCCGCCTTCATCGTCGGACCCCTGCTCGGCGGGCTGCTCACCGACGCGGCCAGCTGGCGCTGGGTGTTCGTGATCAACGTGCTGCCGATCGCGCTGACGCTTGCGCTGCTCGTGCCGTTCCGCAACGAGCGCCCGGCCGAGCGCCCGCCGATCGACGTGCTCGGCGCGGTGCTCGGCGCGCTCGGGCTCGGCGGGGTCGTGTTCGCGCTCATCGAGCAGGCCAACTACGGCTGGGGCTCGCCCGTCGTGCTCGCGCCGCTCGTCGTCGGCACGCTCGCGCTGATCGGCTTCCTCGTGCGGCAGGCCACGGCGCGGCATCCGATGATGCCGCTCGGGCTGTTCCGCCAGCGCAATTTCGCCGTCGGCAACCTGGCCACGGTCGCGATCTACGCGGCGCTCTCCGTCGCCGGCCTGGCCCTCGTGCTCTACCTGCAGCAGGTCGCGGGACTCTCGGCCACTGCCGCAGGCCTCGTCACCCTGCCGGTGAGCATCCTGCTCATCGCGCTCTCGTCGTTCTTCGGCGGCTGGGCCGGGCGGGTCGGCGCCCGCTGGTTCATGGCCGCCGGGCCCGCCGTCGCCGCGGTCGGCATGCTGCTGCTGCAGGCGATCGCCACACCCTTCGACCTCGTGCAGCAGGCGCTCGCGGGCGTGCTGCTCTACGGGCTCGGCATCGCGATGACGGTCGCGCCGCTCACCTCGGCGATCCTCGGCGCGATCGAGCCGGAGCGCGCCGGTATCGCCTCCGCCGTCAACAACGCCGTGGCGCGCATCGCCGGGCTCGTCGCGATCGCGGTGCTCGGTGCTCTTGTCGGAACGACCGTCGACGATGCCTGGCTCGATCGTGCTCTGCTGCTGTGCGCCGGGCTGCTGCTCTCGGGTGCGCTCATCTCGGCCGTGGGCATCCGCACCCCGCGCCCGGCGGCGACGTAGGCTCGACGCATGCGACGGCGCCGACGGCTCACCCGGGCGGGGGTCGTCGCGCTCGCGGCCGCTCTCGTGGCCGTCACCGGATGCTCCGCCGAGGCTCCGCCGCCCCCTCCGCCGCTCGCACGCCTCGTCGGGGCGCCTGCCCCGCTCGACCCGACCGCGGTCTACCTCGAGCAGCGCATCGCCGCGATGACCCTCGAGCAGAAGGTCGCGGCCCTGATCATGGTGCACGTGCCCGGCACCGACCCCGCGCGCATCCGCTCGGTGATCGACGCCCACGGGCTCGCGGGCGTGATCCTCATGGGCGACAACATCCCCGGGCCCGCCGCGCGGGTCGCCGCCCTGACCGGGGAGCTGAGCTCGGAGCCGGGGCTGCCCGTGCTCACCGCCATCGATCAGGAGGGCGGCATCGTGCGCCGTCTGCAGGAGGACCGCTTCGCCGCCTCCTGGGAGCTCCGCGCCGCCCCGCCGGCCGCCGCGGAGCAGGCCTTCGCCGGGCGTTCGGCGCTCGTCGCCGATGCCGGCGTGCTCATCAACTTCGGCATCGTCGCCGACGTCACGCCCGATCGCTCCTCGTTCATCCACGTGCGCACTCTCGGCGAGACGCCAGCTGCGGCCGCGGAACGGGTGGCTGCGGCGGTGCGGGGCGAGCAGGGCTCGGTGCTCTCGACCCTCAAGCACTTCCCGGGCCACGGGGCCAGCCCGGACGACTCGCACGTGAGCATCCCGCGGTCGAGCCTCACCGTCGAGGAGTGGCGTGCGACCCACGCGGTGCCGTTCCGCGCCGGCATCGAGGCGGGCGCGCCCCTGGTGATGACGGGTCATCTGCTGTTCGATCGGGTCAGCCCCCTGCCCGCGTCGCTGTCACCGACCTGGATCACGATCCTTCGCGAGCAACTCGGCTTCGAGGGCGTCATCGTGACCGACGACATGCTGATGCTCCAGCGCTCGGGGGTGGCCGACTACCGCGACCCGGTGCGCAACGCAGTGCGGGCGCTGGCGGCCGGCAACGACTTGCTGCTGTACGTGCTGCCCGCCGACCCGTCGACGGTCGGGGTCGATCTGGCCGACATGATCCGGGCGCTCGCAGCGGCTGTGGAGGACGGCCGGATCGACGAGGCGAGCGTCAACGCCTCGCTCGAGCGGGTGCTCGGGATGCGCCGTGCCGCGTCGGGCGAGATCGGGCCGTACGTCGACTGCGGACCGAAGTGCCGTGGTGCTCTCGCCCGCCCGCACGTGGCGGAGGGCACCGCGGGCGGCTAGAGCGTCGGCAGGTCGAAGTCGGTGACGCGCTCCGGCAGCTGATTGGTCGTCACGCCGCGCGGCAGCACGTCGGCGGTGGCCGGCGCCGAGGCGGCGACGGTCGCCGTGATGGCGCCGAGCACGATGGAGAGCGTGCCGAGCCCGGTAATGAACGCCGTCACAGGGGTGAGGCGGCGGTGCCGTTCGAGGGAGACGACGATGGCACCGACGAGCAGCAGGGTGGCTGCCGTGATGATGAGCGCGATCATGACGATTCGTTCCTGTCGGGTAGCGAGGAACGCGGTTCCGCACGCGGAATCGGGTTTCGGGTGGGGTGACGTGTGGGTGCACGACCCCTTCAGGGTACGCCCGTGCCCGACCGCGATCAACCATTGGTGAGCCGGTGTCGCCACCCCACTCCGGGGGGAGGGGGTTCCGTCGGCGCGCCGTAAGCACCCCGCGGGCGCGCCGAGCAGTGAGAATGGAACGGTGACTGCTGCGCCCGACCGAGTGCTCCACCGTGACGTCCTCATGGCCGTCGCGACCTCGCTCGAGAGCGACCTGGCCGACGCCCAGCCGTTGCAGGTCGAGCCGACGGGCAATGGTTTCACGCACGGCTATCGCGTCACCCTGCGCGATCGCTCCGGTGCCACGGTCGACCACACCGTCTTCGTCGAGACCTCGCCCGCCGAGGGGGCGCGCCCAGGCGTGCTCACGCTCAGCAACCCCGGCACCGGTGAGCGCGTCGACGTCTGGGTCTACCCGGCAGATCCCTCGCTGCCGGCGCTGCGCACGGCGGTCTACGCCGAGGCGGCCGGGGTCGTGCTCGCACGCCTCGGGCTGCCCGTGCAGGGCCTGCGCGTGAGTCTCGCCGCCTACCGGCCCGGCAAACGCGCCGTCGTGCGCGTCGACACCGACACCACCGCGTACTACCTGAAGGTCGTGCGACCGCCCGCGGCCGAGCCCCTGCAGGCCCGGCACACGCTGTGGCGCGAGGCGGGCATCCCGGTGCCGGCCGTTCTCGGCTGGAGCGAGGAGGGCCTCGTGGCCCTCGAGGCGCTCGCGGGCTCCGAGGTCATCGGCGTGCTCGACCGCATCGCCGACCCCGGCGCGCTACTCGACTCGATCGAGCTCCTCGGCGAGCGGATCGCCCGGGTGCCCTCGACCTCGTCGGCCCGCTCATCGCTGGTGCGGCGTATCGACTGGTACGAGGAGCGCCTGATCGAGCAGCTGCCGGCCCTCGACGGCGTGATCGAGCGGACGGCGCGCACCGCGGCGCGGCGCTTCCGGGCGGGCGGGACACCGCCCCCCTCGCGCACTGTGCACGGCGACCTCCACCTGGCCCAGCTGCTCGTCGACCCCGCCGCCCCCACGAGCATCGCGGGCGTTCTCGACATCGACACCTCCGGGTGGGGCGACCCCGCGGATGACGCCGCCGCACTCTACGCGCACCTGATCGCGACCGTCGTCCACGACGGCGGGAGCCGCGCCACCGTGCGCGCCCGTCGCGCCTCGGTGCTCGCCGACGGCTGGCGGCAGCGCTGGTTCCGCTCACCGGATCCGGGCTTCGTGCACCGCGCTCACGCGATCGCCGCCACCCAGCTGCTCGGGCACGCGCTGTCCCGGTCCGCGGCGGGCAGTGCGGGTGCGACCGAGCTGATCGAACGCGCCCAGCGAGTCGTCAACGCCGATGAGAGGCCTCTCACCACCTCCTCCTGGTGATCTCACCCGGGCCGCCGAGAGTGGGGTCATCGCAACGGACCGCCCGGTCCGTGCGGAGGAGAGGAACATCATCATGGACACCAAGAACTGGATCGCCGTGGGGGCCGCCGGAGCGCTCAGCCTCGGTGTGGCCGCCGGCGGAGCGGCGAGCGTCGCCAACGCGATGCCGCTGATCGAGACCGTGAGCGGTCTCACCGTGCCGGGCCTGACCGTGGTCACCGACGACGACGGCACCGCCGATCTCGACTTCGTGGTCGAGAGCGACAGCATCGTCTCGCCGGCGTCGGCGCAGTCGCCGGCCACGCCGTCGCCGGCATCGACCCCCTCGGTCGCCTCCACGCAGTCGCCGGTCTCGCCCGCGTCGGCGCAGTCGCCGATCTCGCCCGCGAGCCCCGTCTCGCCCGCCTCGGTCGACACCGCGCCGAGCCCGGCCTCGCCCGCCAGCATTCCCTCGCCGGCGAGCCCCGCCAGCGTCGAGGACTGAGCGCGCAGCGGCTGAGTGAACCAGCCCGACGGCCTCCGGATGAGAGCACTCTCATCCGGAGGCCGTCGCTTTCGGCGCGGTCAGCCGCCAGAATGAAGACAGACCCGTACCCGCCGGGGGAGAGGAGGTGCACCCATGGCCGCTGCGCGTCGCTGGGTCGCCGCCACCGCCGCCTCCGTGCTCGGCATCGGCGTGCTCGCCACCAGCGCGATCGGTGTCGCCAATGCGATGCCCCTCGTCGAGAGCACCCGGGTCGCCGATGTGCCGCCGATCACGACCACCCCCGGTGACCAGAAGGGCGGCCCGGCCGCCCAACCGGGCACCGGGTCGTCGACTCCCGCCCCGGCGACGTCGCCCACCCCGAGCGCGGCGCCGGTCGCATCGGCGAGCGTCGCGCCGGCTCCCTCCCCGCAGACCGTCGCCCCGCGTCCCTCGGTCACCACCTCGGTCGCCTCGCCGGCCAGCCCGGTCAGCCCGGCCAGTCTCGACGACTGACCTCCTCTGTCCGGCCCGCCGCCGGCGCTCAGACCAGCCGGTAGCCCATCCCGCGCACCGTCTCGATGCGGTCGGCCCCGATCTTGCCGCGCAGGTAGCGCACGTACACGTCGACGACATTCGAGCCGGGGTCGAAGTCGAAGCCCCAGACCCGGCTCAGCAGCTGCTCGCGCGAGAGCACCTGGTCGGGATGCCGCAGGAACTGCTCTGCGAGTGCGAACTCGCGGGCCGACAGGTCGATGGTCCGCTCGCCGACGGTCACCCGCCGGGTGCGCAGGTCGAGCGCGACCTCGCCGTGCCGCAGCACGGTCTCGGCGACGGTCTGCTGTCCCGATTCGCGCAGGCGCAGGCGGATGCGGGCCACGAGCTCGTCGAATTTGAAGGGCTTCGGCAGGTAGTCGTTGGCACCGCCGTCGAGGCCCGCGACCGTGTCGTCGGTGCTCGTGCGCGCGGTCAGCATGATGATCGGCATGGTCTCGCCGGCGGCGCGGAGGCGCGCGAGCACCTCGAAGCCGTCGATGCCGGGCAGCCCCACGTCGAGCAGCACCAGGTCGAACGACCCGGTCGCGACGTAGTCGAGGGCGTCGAGCCCGTTGCCGACGACGGTCGGGGTGTAGCCCGCCGCGGCGAGCCCCTTCTCGATGAACGACGAGATGCGCGCCTCGTCCTCGACGATCAGGATGCTCGTCATCGGTCCTCCGTGGTGCTCGGCATCGCGCTCGACGCGGTGCTGGTGGGCGTGGGTGTGCTGGCCGTCGGGAGCTCCTCGCCCTCAGGGAACCCCGGGGCGGGAGGCGGGGGCGGCGGCGCGGCAGCCGCGACGGTCGGCACGACGATGCCGAACCGCGATCCGGCGGAGGACGAGTCGAGGCTCACGTAGCCGCCGTGGGCCCGGGCGATGGCCGCGACGATCGGCAGCCCGAGCCCCGAGCCCGCGATGCCGCGGCCGGTGTCGGCGCGCCCGAAGCGCTCGAAGATGCGCTTCTCGGCTCCCGCGGGGATTCCCGGACCCTCGTCGGCCACCCACAGCTCGACCGAGCCGCTGTAGGCCGTGCTGCCGACGCGCACTGTCGTGCCCTCGGGCGCGTACTTCGCCGCGTTGTCGGCCAGCTGCAGCCAGGCCTGGGTGATGCGCGAGGTCGAGAGCGGCGCGACGGCGGTGGCGGTCTCGCTCAGTACCCAGGTCTTGCCCGGGATCGCCTGCATCTTGGCGAACACCTGCGCGGTGAGGTCGCCCACGTCGACGGGCTCGACCACGACCTGGGTCTCGACCCGGGCCAGGGCGTCGATGTCGTTGACCAGCTCGGCCATGCGGTCGAGCTCGTCGATGGCCAGTTCGCGCACCGACCGGACGTCGTCGGGGGCGGTGGGGTCGAGCAGCTCGAGGTGCCCGCGGACGATCGTGATCGGGGTCTTCAGCTCGTGCCGCACGTCGTCGAGCAGCTGACGCTGGCTGGTGAGGGCCTCATCGATGCGGTCGAGCATCGCGTTGACCGTCTCGGTGAGCGTGGAGACGTCGTCGCGGCCGGTGACGGGGATGCGCTCGCCGAGGTCCTGCGCCGTGATGCGCGAGGCCGTCTCGGCGAGGGTGCGCAAGGGCGAGAGCAGCCGCCCGGCCACGAACCAGCCGATGACGCCGATGGCGGCAAGCGACGCCAGAGCGAGCCCAGCGTAGGTCAGGAAGGCGCCGCTCACCTCGTCGATGGCGCGCTGGGCGTCGATGGCCGTGACGAAGGCGCCGACCTCGGGGTCGCCCGGGATCGTCACCGGAACGGCGACGTACCGGAGGGTGCCGACCGTGGTGATCGCCGTCCCGAGGGTCACCTGCCCGCCGGACGCCTCCTCCCAGGCACGCGTGATGAAGGCGGGGTCGTCCTCGAGGTCGAATGCGGTGTCGACGCCCGGCAGCAGCCGCACAGCTCCGTCGATGAGGGCCACGCTGCTCTCGTGCCGCCCGGGCACGATCCGCGAGAGGATCCCGTTCAGCGCATCCAGCACGGAGGACGGAACCCCCTCCGCCCCCGTCGGTTCGGTCGATTCCCCGGTGGTCCCGTCCTCGTCGGCGCTCGCTGCGGGAGCGCTGGTGCCCGTCACGATGCCGCGGGCTGCCTCGACCGTGGCGAGCAGCTCGGCGTCGAGACCCGCGATCGTGCGGTCGCGCTGAACGAGGTAGGCGGTCACGCCGGAGACGGTCATCCCGAGAGCGGTGACGATGAGGATCACCGCGAGGATCCGCGAGCGCACGGAGATGCGGCGGAGCCCGGTGCGCGTCATGGGTCCATTATCGGCGGCCGTTCGCTGGGCGGGGCCCGGATGAGAACACTCTCACCGGCGGGTGCCGGGGGCGAGCCGCGCCAGCTCGCGCAGGTCGACCGCCTCGTCGACCTCGAGAGCGAGGTGCCCCTCATGCTGGCGCAGGGTGCCGCGCACGAGCACGAACCGCGCGGCGAGGCGGTCGCGCAGGGCGCGCGGCGCGCCGGCCGGGAGACGCAGGGGCAGCACCGCTCCGCCGTCGTCGAGCAGGGCATCGCCGCCGAGCCCCGGATCGGGGCGCCGCCGTTCGCCGCCCGCGACGACGCTGCGGCCGATACTGCTCGGGCCGAGCAGGGCGAGCGGCTCGGCCTCGACGGCGCCCAGCAGTTGCTGGAACGGCTCGAGCGCCGCGCCGGCCTGCGGGCGCGGCGGCTCGACGGGTACGGGGATGTCACGCGCGTCGACGAACAGCATCGGATGCTCGGGCCCGGCGCGGCGCGAGTTCCACCGACCCATGCGTCCTCCTCCGACGGTGTCGGCAGGAGTCTATCGAACAGATGTTCGAATGTGGGGCCGTCAGCCGTCGGCGGTGACGATGCCGACCCGCGCCAGCTGCTCGAGCAGGCCCGCACCATCAGGTGCCCACACCCACGGCACGCCGCCGCGGTCGGGATGCTCATCGTCGAGGTGACTCCGACCGCCGGCGAGCACGGCCTCGGAGGTCGAGAGCTGCCGGATGGCGATCGCCGCCACCTTGTCGGGATGCTCGGCCGCGAACGCGCGGTACAGCTCCTCGTCGTGCTGCCCGTCGTCCCCGATGAGCACCCAGCGCACGGTCGGGAACTCGCGCGCGAGCCGGGCGAGGCTGTCGCGCTTGTGCTGTCGCCCGCTGCGGAACAGCCGGTCGTGCGTCGGCCCCCAGTCGGTGAGCAGCAGCGTGCCGGCCGGGTACAGGTGCCGGCCCATGAACCGGTCGAGCGTCGGAGCCACGTTCCAGGCGCCCGTCGACAGGTAGATGACGGGGGCGCCGGGATGCTCGCGCGCGAGCCGCTCCAGCAGCACGGCCATGCCGGGCACCGGCCGCCGCGCGTGCACATCGAGCACGAAGGTGTTCCAGGCGGCGAGGAAGGGACGGGGGAGCGCCGTCACCATGACCGTGTCGTCGATGTCGCTGACGATGCCCAGGCGGGCATCCGGGTCGACCACGAAGATGCGGGCGGAGACCGGTTCCGACCCCTCGGCCTGCAGGGTGATGGTGCGGATGCCCGGCGCGAGTCGCACGGTGAGGTCGACGTCGACGACTCCGCCCCGGTCGGCCTGCACGGTGAAGTGCTGCCCGTCGGCGACGACGGTGACTACCGCGTCGGCGACGGGGATGCTCGTGAAGCTGCGCCAGCCTCGAATGGTGCTTCGCTCGGGCCGGTCGCTCGCAGCGGGGGCGAGCAGCACGCGGCAGAGGACGCGGATCCAGCCGTCGCCACCGTAGCCGCTGTAGGGGATCACGACCGGGGTGAGACCGCGCTTGCGCCCTCGGCGTTCGCGCCAGCGGTGGAAGCGGTCTTCGACGGCCACGGCCCGGCGGGCCCACGGGGCCTTCGGGGCGTCGGGGGTCGAGGCGGTCTCCGGCACCCCGTCAGTGTGTCAGACGCGGGCCCCGTCGCGCCGTGCGGGCGCGGGGCTCCGCGGCCGGGGCGCACAGAACGGTATACCCTCCCCGGTATTCGTTTTGCGACCGTTCGCGCCCGAAGAACCTTCGCGCCAAGACGGACAAAACTCATTTCGAGGAGTACGCTTGCGGCTCGTCGAAAGGTTCACCATGAACGTCACCGAATCCGGTACCGCGCTCCTGAGCGCCGCCCCCATTCGCAACGAGCCCGTCCAGGCCCGCAGCACCGCCCGTCTGGCGACGCTGCTCGACTCGGCCGCCGCCGTCATCGACGAGATCGGCTACGAGCGCCTCACGACCGCCATGGTCGCCGAGCGCGCCGGCGCCTCCATCGGCACGGTGTACCGCTACTTCCCCGACCGCATCGCCGTGCTGCAGGCGCTGGGCGCCCGCAACACCGAGCGACTCCTCGCTGCCATCGCCCCGGCGCTCGCGGCCGGGCGCCACGGCTCGGCGACCGAGGTGATGCTCGCCGTGCTCGACGCGACCAGCGAGCTGTTCCGCTCCGAGCCCGGTTTCCGCTCGGTGCGTGTCGGCGATGTGATCGACCTGCTGCCGCCGCAGACCGAGACCACCGCGCACGCGGCCGTTGCCGAGGTCATCGCCGACGCACTCGTCGCCGGTTACGGCATCGCCGACACCGCCGACACCCGCCGTGCCGTCGGCACGGCCGTCGAGGTCATCGACGCGCTCGTGGCCCGCGCTTTCGCCCGCGCCCCGCAGGGCGACGCGGCGCTGCTCGACGAGGCCCGTCGCGCTCTGACCGCGGTGCTCGCCGGCCGGCTCTGAACTGATGCGCGGCCGTCCCTGCCGGCCGCGATGAATGGTCACGCGGTTGTCCTTGCCAGCCGCGACGAATTGCCTCGCGTGGCCGTCCCTGTCGGCCGCGGCACTTCCGCTCTCGTCTGGAGAACTGCCCAGAATCGCGGCGAACCGGAAGCCCTCCGGCTCCGAATGCTGTTTGACTGAACGTGCGCTGAGCGCGCGATCATGCTCGGCGGCGACGGGAAGAGGGCATCGTGATCGAGTTCCGCTCCATCTCCAAGCGCTTCGACGACGGCACGCTGGCGGTCGACGACTTCAGCCTCGTCATCCCGAGCCGTCGCGTCACCGTGCTCGTCGGATCCAGCGGATCCGGCAAGACGACGCTGCTGCGCATGATCAACCGGATGGTCGACGCGACCAGCGGTGAGCTCGAGATCGACGGCGAGAACGTGTCGACGATCGAGCCCGTGCAGCTGCGCCGCCGCATCGGCTACGTCATGCAGAACTCCGGTCTGCTGCCGCACCGGAAGGTCATCGACAACATCGCGACGGTGCCGCGCCTCAACGGGGTGCCGAAAAAGCAGGCCCATGCCCGCGCGCTCGAACTGATGGACACCGTCGGCCTCGACCGCGACCTCGCCGAGCGGTACCCCGCCCAGCTCTCGGGCGGCCAGCAGCAGCGTGTCGGTGTCGCGCGCGGTCTCGCCGTCGATCCGAACATCCTGCTCATGGACGAGCCCTTCGGTGCCGTCGACCCGATCGTCCGCGCCGACCTGCAGCAGGAGCTGCTGCGCCTGCAGCGCGAGCTCGACAAGACCGTCGTCTTCGTCACCCACGACATCGACGAGGCGTTCCTGCTCGGGCACCAGGTGGTCATCCTCGAGAAAGGCGGCCGCATCGCGCAGAAGGGCACACCGGCCGAGATCCTCGCCAACCCGGCGAGCGAGTTCGTCGCCAGCTTCGTCGGGGCCGATCGCGGAAAGCGGGCCCTGAGCATCCAGACCATCGACGGCGCGCAGGTGCTCGTCGACGGCGACGGCAACCTCGCCGGCCGACTGGTGGAGGCGAGCCCGGCGTGACCTGGGTTCTCAACAACCTCGAGCTGATCCTGCAGCTGACGCTGGAGCACATCCGGCTGAGCATCCTGCCGATCCTGCTGGGGTTCGTCATCGCGATCCCGCTCGGCTGGGTCGCGTACCGCTACCGCCTCACCCGTGGGCTGATCCTCACCCTGGTCGGGCTGCTCTACACGATCCCGTCGCTCGCGCTGTTCGCGATTCTGCCGCCCCTGCTGGGCATCCGCTTCCTCAGTGAGGCGAACGTCATCATCGCGCTCACCATCTACGCCGTTGCGATCATGGCGCGGTCGGTGGCGGATGCTCTGGCGAGCGTCGACCCGGATGTGCGCCAGGCGGCCACCGCCGTCGGGTACTCCGGCTGGGGCCGGTTCTGGGGCGTCGAGTTCCCCCTCGCCGGGCCCGTACTGCTCGCGGGGCTGCGCGTCGTGGCGGTGAGCACGGTGAGCCTGCTCACGGTCGGCATCATCATCGGCGTGCAGAGCCTGGGCTACCTGTTCACGAACGGCTACGAGCGCGGCATCCTGGCCTCGGTGCTGACCGGCGTGGTCATGACGGTGCTGGTCGCCCTGCTGTTCGACCGCGTGCTCGTGCTCCTCGGTCGGCTGGTGATGCCGTGGACCCGCTCGGCGACGGCGATGGCCGCGACCGGGGGCCGCGCATGAACTTGTTCGCAGAGGGCATCGCCTGGCTGCTCGACCCCGTCAACTGGGAGGGCAGCGGGTCGATCCCGCAGCGCCTCGGCGAGCACCTGCGCTACACGGCGATCGCCGTGCTCATCGCCTCGTTCATCGCCGTGCCGCTCGGCTGGTGGATCGGCCACACCGGCCGGGGGCGCGAGCTCGTCGTCGGCCTGACCGGCGCGGCGCGGGCCCTGCCCTCGTTCGGCCTGCTGTTCCTGTTCGTGATGGTCGCGGGCGTGCTGCAGCGCGAGCCCGCCTCCGTCGTCGTGCTCATGCTCCTCGCCGTGCCGCCGATCCTCGCCGGCGCCTACGCGGGCTTCGAGGTGATCGACCGGCGGGTCATCGATGCTGCCCGGGCCGTCGGCATGACCGAGTGGCAGATCCTCTGGAAGGTCGAGGTGCCGCTCGGCCTGCCCCTGCTCTTCGGCGGGCTCCGCAGCGGCGTGCTGCAGGTCGTGGCGACCGCGGTACTGATCTCGTACATCGGGCTCGGCGGCCTCGGCTACGACATCATCCAGGGCATCGAGCTGCGCCGATTCGACCAGATCCTCGGATCGGCGATCCTGATCATCCTCCTGGCTCTCGTGCTCGATGCGCTGTTCGCGCTGCTCGAGCGCTCGGCGGTGCCGCGCGGTGTGCGCGCCGGCCGCCTCCCCGAACCCCGCACCGCGCCAACCGGGCGCCGTGCGACGGCGGAAACTCCCGCCACCACTGGAAGAGAAGAGAAGAACTGATGTTCACAGCAAGGAACAAGGGCCGGCTCGCCGTGACGGCAGCCGTGGTCGGGGCATCATTGGCCCTGGCAGGGTGTGCATCGGGCGACCCGCTGGCGCCCGAGCCGGATACGGATGCCCCCGCCGAGACCATCGTCATCGGCTCGCAGGCGTACTACTCGAACGAGATCATCGCCGAGCTCTACGCGCAGGCGCTCGAGGCCGAGGGCTTCGAGGTCGAGCGCAACTTCCAGATCGGGCAGCGCGACGCCTACATCCCCGCGCTCGAGGCCGGCGAGGTCGACCTCTTCCCCGAGTACACGGGCAACCTCCTGCAGTTCTGGAACCCCGACACGGAGGCCACGCAGGCCGACGAGGTCTACGCCGAGCTGCTCACCGTCGTGCCCGAGGGCCTGCAGGTGCTCGACCAGTCGCCCGCGACCGACCAGGACAGCTACAACGTCACCGCCGAGTTCGCCGAGGCCAACGGCCTCGAGTCGATCGCCGACCTCGCGGGCGTCGAGGGCCTCATCCTCGGCGGAGCCCCCGAGCTCGAGGAGCGCCCCTACGGTCCGACCGGCCTGCTCGACGTCTACGGCGTGACGGTCGCCTTCGAGGCGACCGGCGACACCACGGTCGACGCGCTGCTCGCCGGCCTCGTGAACGTGGCCAACGTCTACAGCGCCGACCCGCGCATCGGTCAGAACGGCCTCGTCACGCTCGCCGACCCCGAGGGCCTCTTCCTGGCCTCGAACGTCGTGCCGATCGCCTCGGCCGACCTGCCGCAGGCGGCGGTCGACGTCATCAACGCCGTGAGCGCCGCGCTCACGCCCGAGGGACTGGTCGCGCTCAACGTGCAGAGCAGGGTCGACCAGCTGAGCTCGGCCGAGATCGCCACGCAGTGGCTGACCGAGAACGGATTCCTCGGCTAGTCCGAATCCGTTGCGTCCTGCGGGGCGGGTGCCGATGGGTGCCCGCCCCGCTTCGGCGTCGGGGGCACGATCACGGTCTCGCCGTCGGCGTACTGGCCGACGTAGCGATCGAGCACCTTCTTGACCGCGAAGACCAGCAGCCAGAATCCGATGATCACGCCGACGAAGATGAGCGCCGCGAAGTCGAGCTGCCCCGCGATGCTGCGGTAGCCCTCCGCGGCTGCCGACCCGACGCTCACGTAGGCGAAGGCCCAGATGATGCAGGCAGGCGTCAACCAGAGCATGAAGGTGCGGTAGCGCAGTGCGCTCATGCCGACGACGAGCGGCGTCAGCGAATGCAGCACCGGCACGAAGCGCGAGATGAAGACGGCGATGCCACTGCGGTGGGCCAGGAAGCTCTCGGCCCGGTGCCAGTTCCTCTCGCCGAGCCGCTGACCGAGCCGGGATGCCCGCAGACGCGGCCCGAAGAACCGGCCGATCGCGAACCCGAGCGACGCGCCCGCGAGCGCGCCGACGATGACCGTGATGACGAGCCCCCAGTACTCGGCGGGGGAGTCGACGGCGGTGCTGGCCACAAGCACCACGGTGTCCCCGGGCACGATCAGGCCGAGCAGGATGGTCGTCTCGAGCATGATGAAGAGCCCGGCGAGAAGCGTGCGCAGCACGGGGTCGACGCCCTCGATCAGCGCGAGCACCGCATCCAGCACCTCGTTCACGTCTGGAGCCTATCCAGGCTCCCTTCAGTGCGGGCTGGGGGAGACCCGCGACGCGCCTGGGCGGAGGCGATCGAGATTCGGGACCTTCGGCCCGTGTGCCGCCCGGCGGCCCGTTCCTAGGCTCGAGAGCGGCAGCGTCGCCGTGTCCCTCATCCCCCCTCTCCTGAATCAAGGCAGGTGACCGCTCGTGGTCGAATGGCTCGATCCCCTCATCCTCGCTCGCTGGCAGTTCGGTCTGACGACCCTCTACCACTTCCTGTTCGTGCCGCTCACGATCGGCATGGTCATCCTCGTCGCGATGTTCCAGACGGCCTGGGTGCGCACGGCGAAGCTCAAGTACCTTCACCTGACGCGCCTGTTCGGCAAGATCTTCCTCATCAACTTCGCCATGGGCGTCGTGACCGGCATCGTGCAGGAGTTCCAGTTCGGCATGAACTGGAGCGACTACTCGCGCTTCGTGGGTGACGTCTTCGGCGCTCCGCTCGCGATGGAGGGGCTGCTCGCGTTCTTCCTCGAGGCGAGCATGATCGGCCTCTGGATCTTCGGTTGGGACAAGCTGCCGGCCAAGTTGCACCTGGCCGTGATCTGGCTGCTCGCGCTCTCGACCACGCTCTCGGCCTACTTCATCCTCGCGGCGAACGCGTTCATGCAGAACCCGGTCGGCTTCGAGATCAACGAGGAGCTCGGGCGCGCTGAGCTGACCGACATCGGCGCGGTGCTCACCAACCCGGTCGCGCTCACGCAGTTCCCGCACACGATCTTCGCCTCGATCATGTTCGCCGCCGTCGTCATCGTCGCGGTCGCGGCGTACCACCTGTCGAAGGGGCAGTACCTCGACGAGATGCGCACCGCGCTGCGGTTCGGCCTCATCGTGAACGTCATCGCCTTCGTCGGCGTCGCGCTGTCGGGCGACCAGCTGAGCCTCGTCATGGTCGAGACCCAGCCCATGAAGATGGCGGCGGCCGAGGCGCTGTACCAGACCACGGCGGGCGCCTCGTTCTCGATCTTCACCTGGGGAACGCCCGACGGCTCGAGCGAGCTGTTCTCGATCCGCGTTCCGTACCTGCTGTCGATCCTCTCGACGCAAGACCCGATGGGCACCGTCGAGGGCATCAACGACCTGCAGGCGCAGTACCAGACCGAGTTCGGCCCCGGCGACTACACGCCCATCATCTGGATCACCTACTGGAGCTTCCGCTGGATGATCGGCCTCGGCGCCCTCTCGGCCCTCGTGTCGCTCGTCGGCCTGTGGCTGACCCGCGGCGGACGCACGCCGAGCGGCTGGGCCTGGAAGGTCGCGATCTGGGCGGCTCCGCTGCCGCTGCTCGCGAGCCTCGTCGGCTGGACCTTCACCGAGATGGGCCGTCAGCCCTGGATCGTGTTCGGGCTCATGCGCACCGAGGATGGCGTCTCGCCCGGCGTGACCGGCCTCGAGGTGCTCATCTCGCTCATCGCCTTCACGCTCATCTACGGGGTGCTCGCCGTCGTCGAGTTCAGGCTCATCGTCCGCGCGGCCGTCGACGGCCCGAAGGAGTGGGCGAAGTACGACGCCGACCAGCATGACGACGAGGCCGGCACCGGCTCCGTCGACCCCGCCAAGCTCGCGACTGTCTACTAGCAGCGCCCCTCACGGAATCGAAGGACACCCCTCATGGATCTCGCTCTCCTCTGGTTCGGCATCGTCGGATTCTTCTTCATCGGCTACTTCGTGCTCGACGGCTTCGACTTCGGCGTCGGCATGGCCCTGCCCTTCCTCGCCAAGGACGACACCGACAAGCGCGTCATGATCAACACCATCGGCCCGGTCTGGGACCTCAACGAGACCTGGCTGATCGTGGCGGGCGCATCCCTGTTCGCCGCGTTCCCCTACTGGTACGCGACCCTGTTCGACGGGTTCTACCTCGCCCTGCTGCTGATCCTGCTGGCCCTCATCGCCCGCGGCGTCTCCTTCGAGTACCGCCGGCTCGGCCGCTCGGACCAGTGGAAGGCCTGGTTCGATGGGATGATCATCGTCGGCTCGGCCGTGCCCGCGCTGCTCTGGGGCGTCGCGTTCGCGAACATCATCCAGGGCGTCGCGATCGATGAGACCGGCACCTACGTCGGAACCCTCTTCGACCTCCTGAACCCGTACGGCCTGCTCGGCGGCCTCACGACGCTGCTGCTGTTCTTCACCCACGGCGTGCAGTTCGTGGCGCTGAAGACCGACGGCGAGCTGAAGGAGCGCGCCCACGCCCTCTCGGTGAAGGCCGGACTGGTGACGATCGTCGTCGCCGCCGCCTTCCTGGTCTGGACGATCGTGCAGCACCTCGGCGCCCCGCACCTCGCGTTCATCGTCGGCTTCGCCGCCGCGGCGGCCGTCGCCCTGATCGGCTCGTGGGTCGCAAACCGCATCCGTCGCGAGGGCTGGGCCTTCGGTCTCACCGCTGCGACCGTCGTGTTCGCGGTGCTCACGATCCTTGCCGCGCTGTACCCGAACGTCATGCCGTCGACCATCGACCCGGCCTACAGCCTGACCATCGAGAACGCCTCCAGCTCGCAGTACACGCTCGAGGTCATGACCTGGGTCGCCGTGGTGATGCTGCCCCTCGTGCTCGCGTACCAGGGGTTCACCTACTGGGTGTTCCGCAAGCGCGTCACCCGCACGGCGATCCCCGTCGTCGCGCACTGAGGGGCGGCGCCCTGAAACCGCTCGACCCCCGACTGCTGCGCACCGCGTCGGCCGCCCGCGTCCTGCTGGCGGCCGGCGCGGTCGTCGCCGTCGGCCACACCGCGAGCATCATCGCGTTCTGCTGGTTCGCGGCGCAGACCATCGCCGCGGTCGTCGACGGCGTTCCGGTCGAGCGGCTCGGCGCGCTGGTCATCGCGACGGCTCTGAGCATCCTCGCCCGGGCGCTGACCCAGGCGGCCCTGGATGCCCTCGCCGTGCGCGGCGCCGCCCGCGTCAAGAGCCAGCTGCGCGCGCGGGCCATCACCGCCCTCGATGCCGGCGGCTCCGAGCTTCTCGGCGCCACCTCCTCGGCGCGGGTCGCGACGCTGCTCGGGCAGGGGCTCGACGCCCTCGACGGATACCTCGCCCGCTACCTGCCGCAGTTGATCCTCACCGCGGTGGCGACGCCGCTCATCGTGGGGGTGCTGCTGCTGGCAGATACGACGACCGGCATCACGGTGATCCTGACGCTGCCGATCATCCCCGTCTTCATGGTACTCATCGGGCTGAGCACCCGGGCCGTGCAGCAGAAGCAGTGGCGGCAGCTCGGCGTGCTCGCGCACGGGTTCCTCGAGGTCGTGCAGGGGCTGTCGACGCTCATGGTGTTCGGCCGGCAGCACCGCCAGGTCGATCGGATCGCCGAGGTGACCGACGACTACCGCCGCCGCACGATGGCGATTCTGCGCCTGTCGTTCCTCAGCGGCTTCGCGCTCGAGCTCGCGGCGAGCCTCTCGGTGGCGCTCGTCGCCGTCTCGATCGGCATCCGGCTCATCGACGGCTCGCTGCTCCTCGGCCTGGGGCTCTTCGTCCTCATCCTCGTGCCCGAGGCCTACCTGCCACTGCGCCAGGTCGGCGCCCAGTTCCACGCGGCGAGCGAGGGACTCGCGGCGGCGGAGGACGTGCTCGAGCTGCTCGAGCGCGAGCCCGCATCCGTCGCGTCTGCATCGCTGCAGCCGACAGCGTCGATCGGTCGCTCGTTGCCGGTGTCAGCGGAGACGATCGCAACGAGTGACCGATCGGCGTCGTCGTCGTCGACGGATGCGGGGCGCACGCCGCCCGCCCTCGAACTGCGCGGCCTTGCGGTACGGCGCGGCGACCGCGTCGTCGTCGACGGCCTCTCCGGCGCCTGGATGCCCGGCACGGTGCTCGTCGTCACCGGCCCGAGCGGTGCCGGCAAGAGCTCACTGCTCGGCGCCGTGCTCGGCTTCATCGCCCACGACGGGGAGGTGCTGCTCGACGGCGCCGCCTTGCACGCGGAGGACCGCCTCGGGCGCATCGCCTGGGCCGGTCAACGCCCCGACCTCACCGGCGGCCCGCTCGACGCCGTGGTCGCGCTCGGCGCGCCGACGATCGATCACGCGCAGGTCACCGCGTCCCTCGCCTGGGCGGGCCTCGACGACGTGCCGCGCGGCACGGTGCTGGGGGCGGCCGGCGACGGCCTCTCGGGCGGTCAGGCCCAGCGGGTCGCCCTGGCGCGCGCGCACTACCACGCCCAGCAGCGCGATTGCCGCGTCGTGCTGCTCGACGAGCCGACCTCCGCCCTCGACGCCGAGAGCGAGCGGCACGTCATCGCCGGCCTGCGCGCCCTCGCCGACGAGGGGCGTCTCGTGGTCGTCGTCACCCACCGGAGGTCCGTCATGGCCGCCGCTGATGAGCGAGTGGTCGTGGAGGCCGTCGCATCCGCCGCCCTCGAGGGAGCGGGCCGATGACCGCCGGCCGCCGCGCCGTGCTGCGCGCCTCCGTGCCGCCGCTGCGCGACTTCCTGCCCGCGCTCGGCCTCGGCGTGCTGGCGAGCGGCTCGGCCGTCGCGCTGCTCGCCACGAGCGCCTGGCTGATCGCCCGCTCGGCCGAGCAGCCGCCGATCCTCTTCCTCGGCTTCGCGATCGTCGGCGTGCGCGCCTTCGCGCTCGGCCGCGCCGTCTTCCGTTACCTCGAGCGCCTGGTCGCGCACGACGCGGCGTTCCGCGCGCTCGCCGGCCTGCGGGTGAGCGTGTTCCGCCGCCTCCTGCCGGTCGCGCCCGACGGGCTCCGCGGCGTGCGTCGCGGCGACCTGCTGACCACATTGGTGCGCGACGTCGACGCCCTGCAAGACTTTCCGCTGCGCGTGCTGCAGCCCCTCGTCACCGCGCTCACCGTCGCCGGGCTCGCCGTCGTCGGGGTGTGGTGGGTCGACGCGGGCGCCGGGCTCGCCCTGCTCGGGGGCCTCCTGGTGACGGACGCGCTCGCCGCCCTGCTGCTGCGCCTCGTCAGCCGCGGGGCCGACGAGCGCATCGCGCCGCTCCGGGCGGCCCTCACGGATGCGGTGCTCGAGCACGTCTCCCGCTGGGAGACCCTGCGCGCGTACGGGGCCGATGAGGCTCAGCGTGCCCGCGTGCTCGAGCTCGACGCGCAGCTGCGGCGGGCTGAGTCGCGCCAGTCGCTCGCGGCGGGCGGCGTCGCCGCGCTGTTCACCCTCGGTGCGGGCGCGACCCTCCTGACGACGCTGCTCGTCACGGCGCCCTCGCTCACCGCCGGTGCGATCACCGGCCCGCAGCTGGTGATGCTCGTGCTCGTGCCGCTCGCCGTGCTCGAGGTGGTCGCGACCCTGCCCGGGGCGCTTTCGGCGTGGTGGCGGGTGCGGGCGAGCGCCGAGCGCATCACCGCGGTCGTCCCGACCGCGGCACCCGCCGAGCTGCCCGTTGTGCCCGCGCGGCCCGCCGCGCCACCGAGCGGGGCCCCGGTCATCCGGCTGCGCGGTGTGTCGGCCCGCTGGCCGGGGGAGGCCGCACCCGCCCTCCGCGACCTCGACCTCGACCTGGCACCCGGCGACCGCCTGGTCGTCGAGGGGTCGAGCGGCGCGGGCAAGACGACGCTCGCGCACGTGCTCGTGCGGTTCCTCGACCACGAGGGCGAATACACGATCGGGGGCGTCGATGCGCGCGACCTCGACCCCGACGCGGTGCGCCGCCTCGTGGTGCTCTGCGAGCAGAGCCCGCACCTGTTCGATGAGAGCATCCGGCAGAACCTGCTGTTCGCGTGCGACACGGCGACCGACGACGACCTGCTGGCCGTGCTCGACCGAGTGGGGCTGGGCGACTGGTGCCGGGCGCGCGGCGGGCTCAACGCGCCGGTCGGCGAGCGCGGCCGTCTGGTGAGCGGCGGCGAGGCGCAGCGTATCGCTCTCGCCCGCGGCCTGCTGGCGGATGCGCCCGTGCTGATCCTCGACGAGCCCACGGCGAACGTCGACCCCGACCGGGCCGAGAGCCTGCTGGCCGAGCTCCTCGGCGCGGCGGCGGGCGCCGACCGGGCCGTGCTCGTCATCTCGCACACCCCCGTGCCCGACGCGCTCGTCACGGGTCGCCACCGGCTGCGCCCTGCGCGCTAGGCTTGCACCGCCACCGCATCCGACGTTTCGATTCCTCGAGGAAGAGGCTCACGCTCATGGTGCGCACCACCGGCCCTGCTCCCACGTTCATGACGAGCGACGACGGGGTTCCTGTCTACCGACCCGGACTCGATGAGGATCCGGAGGCTCCGCGCGCGATGCGCATGGAGCGCGACTCGCTCGGCGAGATGCCGATCCCGGCGGACGCCTATTGGGGTATCCACACCGCTCGCGCTCTCGAGAACTTCCCGATCACCCGTCGGGCGCTGTCGAACCACCCCAACCTCGTCATCGCGCTGGCGATGGTGAAGCAGGCCGCCGCGCGTGCCAACAAGGAGATCGGGGTGATCCGCCCCGAGCGGGCCGACCTCATCGACCAGGTCTGCCAGGAGATCATCGACGGCGAGCTCCACGACCAGTTCGTGCTCGGCGTGCTGCAGGGCGGCGCGGGCACCAGCACGAACATGTGCGCCAACGAGATCATCGCCAACCGCTGCCTCGAGCTGATGGGCAAGGAGAAGGGCGACTACGCGAACTTCCACCCCATCGACCACGTCAACCGCAGCCAGTCGACGAACGACGTCTACCCGACTGCCATCAAGCTCGCGATGGTGTTCAGCCTGAAGAGCCTGCTCGACGAGCACCGGCTGCTGATCGACTCGTTCTCGGCGAAGGGCCAGGAGTTCGCGCAGATCCTCAAGGTCGGCCGTACCCAGATGCAGGACGCCGTGCCGATGACCCTCGGCCAGGAGTTCCGCGGCTTCGCCACGACTCTCGGGGAGGACCAGGAGCGGCTCAGCGAGATCATCCCGTGGCTCAACGAGATCAACATGGGCGCGACCGCCATCGGCACCGGCATCACCGCCGACCCGCGCTACGCGGAGGCCGTCCGCCGGCACCTCAGCGAGATCTCCGGCTACGAGATGGTGACCTCGCCCGACCTCATCGAGGCGACGAGCGACACCGGCATCTTCATGACCGTCTCCGGCACGCTCAAGCGGGCTGCCGTCAAGCTCTCGAAGATCTGCAACGACCTGCGCCTGCTCTCCAGCGGCCCCCAGGCCGGCTTCGGCGAGATCAACCTGCCGCCGCGCCAGGCGGGCAGCTCGATCATGCCGGGCAAGGTCAACCCGGTGATCCCCGAGGTGGTCAACCAGGTCGCGTTCTCGATCATCGGTGCCGACGCCACGGTGACCGCCGCGGTCGAGGGCGGCCAGCTGCAGCTGAATGCCTTCGAGCCGGTCATCGCGACGAGCATCATGCAGTCGCTGGCCTGGATGACCAACGCCTGCCGCACGCTGCGCCTCAACTGCGTCGACGGCATCACCGCGAACGTCGACCGGCTCAACGAGATGGTCGAGACGAGCGTCGGCGTGGTCACCGCGCTGACCCCCTACATCGGCTACCAGGAGTCGGCGGCCCTCGCGTACGAGGCGCTCGCGACGAAGGTGCCGATCCGCCAGCTGGTGATCGAGCGCGGCCTCATGACCGAGGAGCAGATCGCGAAGGTGCTCTCGCCCGAGCGGCTCAGCGGCGTCGTGCCGGCGACGGGGGCGATCCCGCTGCCGATGGTGGCGCCCGAGAACTAGGCGGGCTCGCCCGCGGTGCGCGCGCTCACCGGCCGGGGGACCGCCCCGGCTGGCGGCGCGGCGCGCCACAGGTGCAGAGTCGCGTACGAGCGCCAGGGCGCCCATCGGGTGCCGAGCGCCGCGGCCTCGGCGGGCGTCGTAGCGGCGCCGCGCGCCCGCAGGGTGCGCAGCAGCACGAGATCCGTCGCGAGCAGCAGGTCGGGCGACCCCAGCACCCGCAGCGCGACGTAGTCGGCAGTCCACGGGCCAATGCCGGGCATCCGGAGCAGACTGGCCCGCAGCTCGGCCGTGGTCATGCCGACGTCGAGCACGAGCTCGCCCGAGGCGAGCGCCTCGGCCACCGCGACGACGGCGCGCACCCGCGCGGCCGGCCCGCGCAGCAGCCGAGCCCCGTGCTCGGCGATGGCGGCCGCGGAGGGGAACGGCAACAGCGCGTCGTCGTGGGGCGGCGCCGTGCTCTGATCGACGGCCGGCTCGGCGGGGAGTTCGGCGGCGAGCTTGGCAGCCGGCTCGGCAGCGAGCTCGGCGGCGAGGCGGCCGAGCACCGTCCGCGCGGGGGGCAGCGAGATCTGCTGTCCGACGATGGTTCGCAGCAGCGTCTCCGCCGGGTCGACAGCGCCCGGGATGCGGATGCCGGGCACCGCCGCGACAAGCGGCCCGAGGAGCGCATCCGCCCCGAGCGCGGCGTCGATGGCCTCCGCATCGGCGTCGAGGTCGAACCATCGCCGCACCCGGGCGGTGAGCGGCGCGACGTCGGCGAGCGTGGCGAGCGCCGCGGTGACGCGCACGCCCGCGCGCTCGGCGTCGAGCTCGACCCACACCCGTCCGGGGCCGCCGGGCAGCGTGATCCACCGCTCGGCCCCGCGGGGCTCGCCCGTGGCAGAGAGCAGCACCCGCTCGACCCCCGGCACGGCGTGGTCGGCGATGTACCGCAGAACGCCGGCGCCGTCGAACGGCGCGCGGGCGGCGAGGCGGAGGGTCAGGGGCGTGTGCGGGCCGCCCGCACGGGCGGCCGGGTCGATCGCGTCGCGGGCGCGGCGCGCCCGCTGGCGCAGCTCGATCGGAGTGAGCCGGTAGATCTCCCGCACGGTGTCGTTGAACTGGCGGATGCTCGCGAAGCCCGCCGCGTGCGCGACCTGGGCGATCGGCAGGTCGGTCGCGGCGAGCAGGGTGCGGGCGGCCTCCGCCCGATGCGCCCGGGCGAGCGCGAGCGGCCCGGCGCCGAGCTCCTCGCCGAGCACGCGCGTCAGGTGCCGGGTGCTGTAGCCGAGCCGCTGCGCGAGCCCGGGAACGCCGTCGCGCTCCACGACGCCGTCGACGATGAGGCGCATGGCCCGGCCGGCGAGGTCGTCGCGCAGGTTCCAGTCGGGGTTGCCGGGCACGGCATCCGGCTGGCACCGCTTGCAGGCGCGCAGGCCAGCCTCGTGGGCGGCCGCGGCCGTCGGGTAGAACCGCACGTTGTGCGGTCGGGGTGTCGCGGCCGGGCAGCTGGGCCGGCAGTAGATGCCGGTGGAGTGCACGCCGGCGATGAACTGGCCGTCGAAGCGCGCGTCGCGCGCGGCGAGCGCACGGTAGCAGCGGTCGTGGTCGAGGGCGGGCACCCCTTCAGCGTCGCAGGCGCGGGATGCTCGCACCAGCGGTTTTCGGACATCGCGGCACCCCTGCCCCCGCGGCCGCCGCGCCACTACAGTGTCCCCATGACCGGCCCCGACGCGTCCCCCCACCCGCACGGCACTCCCGACTACAGCGCGACGGCCTCCGGCCTCGTGAGCGTGGCACCGCCCGCCGCGGCACCCGACGACGTGCGGCTCGAGACCGCGCACCTCGTGCAGCCCGGGCTCGCCACCGTCCGTCGCCGCTCGAACGCGGGGCTCGTGGTCGCCGCGATCATCGGCTTCATCGGCCTCGCGCTCGTCATGCTGTTCGTGCTGGCCTACCTGTTCGTGGGGCTCGGGCCCGGCGGCGTCATCATCGGCGGCCTGATGGCGCTCGTGCCGCTCGGCATCGTGTTCTGGGGCATCCGCTGGATCGACCGGTGGGAGCCGGAGCCGCGCGGGGCGCTCGTCTTCGCGTTCCTCTGGGGTGCCGGGGTCAGCGTGCTCATCGCGCTCATCGTCGATGCCGAGATCCAGAGCGTCATCGCCGCGGCGGGCCTCGGCGAGTTCGGGGCCGAGTTCTTCGGCGCGGCGATCCAGGCGCCGATCGTCGAGGAGCTCGGCAAGGGGCTCGGCGTGCTGCTCCTGTTCTTCGCCGTGCGGCGGCACTTCGACGGACCCGTCGACGGCATCGTGTACAGCGCCTGGGTCGCGGGCGGGTTCGCGTTCACCGAGAACATCCTCTACTTCGGCAGCGAGCTGGTCGCGGGGGGCGCCCCGGTCGAGGTGTTCTTCATCCGCGGCATCATGTCGCCGTTCGCCCACGTCATGTTCACGGCCTTCATCGGGGCGGCGATCGGCTACGCGGCCCAGCGTCCCGGCTGGTTCCGGGGCGTCGTGGCCTTCGCCCTGGGCAGCATCCCGGCGATCCTGCTGCACGCGTTCTGGAACGGCGCACTGTTCTTCGTGAGCGACTTCTACGGCTACTACCTGCTGGTGCAGGTGCCGATGTTCGTCGTCGCCGTCTGGTTGGTGAGCCTGCTGCGGCAGCAGGAGCGGCGGGTGACGTTCGATCGGCTCACCGAGTACGCGACCGTCGGCTGGTTCCACCCCGACGAGGTCGCGATGCTGTCGAGCCCGGCCGGTCGGCGCACCGCCATGGCGTGGGCGCGGTCGCACGGTCTCGGACCGGCGATGAAGGCGTTCATCCGCGACGCGACCCGCCTCGCCTACGCGCGGCAGCGCATCGTCGGCGACCGCGACATGATCGGGGCGCAGGCCGACGAGGCCGAGCTGCTCGCGCGCGTCGCCGCCTCGCGGCACGCCCTCCACGGCGCCACCGTCTGACCGCCGTCTGACCGCCGTCGCGGCCGCCGGGCGCGAATCGCCCGCGGTCAGGGGCTGAACGAGGTGATCGTGCTGACGATCCACACCAGCGCGAATCCGACGACCATGACGATGCCGAGCACCGACACGCCCCGTCGCAGCCGTTGCCCCTGGGGGGCCACGATGTTGGCACTGAACTCGCCGATTCGCTCGTCCACGTAGCGATCGGTCTGCGACAGCGTCTTCGCGCCGACCGTCGACACGATGCGCAGCAGCCGCTGATAGGTGGCGGCATCGGCGAGCGGGAACGGACGGGCGCTGTAGACGAGCATCCACTGATCGATGATCTCGACGTCGAACGGCGACGCCTCGTCGATGAGGAGGGCCATGAGGTCGGGGGTGAAGACGTAGAGCGCGTCGCGCTCGTACTCCTTCGGGCAGTAGAGGCGGAAGTACCGGTCGAAGTCGCCCTCGAGCGACAGCACCTGGTCGTTCGAGAACACGGCCGGCAGGTTGGTGGACCCGAGCAGGCCGTTGTTGGCGCGCGAGTCGAGCAGCATGTGCGGCAGGGCCCGGTCGAGATGCAGCGCGAGGAAGCCCCAGTGGTGGGTGGTGCGGTTCTTGCCGCTGCCGGTCGTGTACCGGTAGTTGCCGAGGTCGAGGTAGCGCCCGTCGGCGGTGCGCAGGTGGTCGGTGACCTGGCGGCTCGTGCCGATGCCGAAGATCAGGCCGGGGTAGCTGGGAGCCGGGCTGAGCGACTCGTAGCGGAGGCCGTTCGCGGCGGCGAACCGCGCCATGCGCAGACGCTTCTCCCAGTCGAAGCGCCGGGCTCGCCAGGCCGTGACGCCGATGCCGATGCCGATCGCGATCAGGATGAGCGGGAAGATCAGAATGATCGCGTCGACCGGGTCGAGCGCACCGCTCAGCAGCGCACCGAGGGCCAGCACCGCCGGCGCGAGCACGGAGAAACCCAGGACGAGCACCATCACGCCGCCCAGCACGAGCCCGAGGATCCGGCTGACCTGCTCGGCGGTGGCGTTCGGTCGTGCCGCCAGCGTCGCGCGGCGGAACTCGGCGACCTCCGTCGCGGTCACGGGAGCGAAGAGCGGCGTGTAGTCGATCGTGCGGTCCACAGCGTCATGCTGGCATGCAGCGCGACGCGAGGGGGAGTCCGGGGCCGAAAATGACTCGCCGCCCAGTGGCGGGGCGATGCCTCCTGCGCTCCTGGGCGGCGAGCTGTTCTTCCTCCAGTGTGCGCCGCCCGGGCCGCGGTCGTCAATGGTCGGTCTGCGCGGTCCGGATGCTCCCGCCCGCCGAGCCGGGGCGCGCCGTTGCTACTCTGACGGTCGAGGAGCGGCCCGTCCCGGGCCCGCACGATCGGTCGACCCGGAGGCGCACGGCATGGCGAGCTGCACGACGTGCGGGAGCCCCCTGCGCGAGCGCGCCCGGTTCTGCACCCGCTGCGGGGCGGCCGTCGCCGCCGCGCCGCCGGTTCCGGAGCCCGTGGTGGCCGCGCCACCGGAGGTGCCGGAGCTCGTCGCCGCGGTACCGGAGGCCACGGCGCCGCCCGAGCCGGCGACGCCGGTGGAGGAACCGAAGGCGCACGACGAGGTTCCCGCCCGCATCCCGGTCACCCCGCTGAGCACGCAGCCGCAGCGCAGCGCGGCAGCCCTCGGAGCTCTCGCCGCGGGCATCGCCCCGCTCCTCATCTCCGTCGTGGGCAACCTCGTCGCCTCGGAGTTCGCGCGTCGCGCCCTGGGCGAGGGCGCCCCTGCCGGCGGGGCCTGGGGCCCCGTGCTCGTCGCGATCGCGGCCGTCTTCGTGCTGACCGCCGGCGCGCTGACGGTCTGCGGCATCCTCGGCGTGCGCGCCCTGCGCGAGACGGCGTCGGGCGCCGTGCGCGGCCGACCCCTCGCGATCGCCGGGCTCGCCGCCGGGGCCGTGAATCTCGTGCTCTGGGTCGCCGGGCTCATCGTGACCGTCGGCAGCCTCGGCGCGGTCATCGCCTGACGCGCGCTGTTCCGACCGAGGCGCGCCCGAGCGCCTCCAGCGTCTGCGCAGTCTCCTCCCAGGCATCTGCCAGCCCTAGCCGCATCCGTCGGCGCGCGTCGGAGGGAAGTGAAGAGTGAAGGCACTTCCGCCTGACGCCCCGACAGGGGAACGCCCTCTCGGGGGCCCTACCAAGGAGGAACCATGCGCAACCGTATTCTCGCGGGCCTGGGCGTCGCCGCCCTCGCCTCGGTCGGCGTCGCCGCCCCGGCGACCGCCCTCAGCAGCACCACCGCCGACATCTGGGTCGTGCACGCCGTGCCCGGCGTCGAGGTCGATGTGTACATCAACGGCGACCTGGCGATCGAGGGCTTCGACCCGACCACCGTCACCCCGCTCGTCGACGTCGCCCCCGGCAACTACGTGGTCGACATCGTTCCGGCCGCCTCGCCGGCCCCGGCGACCATCACCCCCGGCTCGGGCCTCTTCGGCACCGGCGCGGGCGGCGCGGACATCGCGGCGAACACCTCGTACACCCTCGTCGCCCACCCGGACGCCGACGGCGACTTCGTGCTCACGCCGTTCGAGAACGACCTCTCGGCCGCCGGTGACGGCAACGCGAGCGTGACGGTGCGCCACACCGCCGAGGCTCCCGCGGTCAACGTCGTGGCCCTGCCCGACACCGAGCTGTTCAGCGGCGTGGTGAACGGCACCGGCGGCACGGTCACCGTTCCTGCCGGCACCTACGACATCCAGGTCCAGGTCGCGGGCTCCGACCCGCTGGCCGTCGCGATCGACGCGGCCGACACCGTGCTCGAGCCCGGCGTGCACTACTTCCTGCACGCCTACGGCCCGGTCGATGGCGCGTACTCGATCATCCCGTTCACCATCGGTGAGGCCGCTGGCGGCATCCCGGCCGGCTCGGCGGGCCTCGTGGCCGACAACGCTGCTCCGGTCAACGGCGCGGCCATCGCCGGCGCCGCCGCGCTCCTGGCGCTGCTGGTCGCCGCGGGTGTCGTGGTCACGCGTCGTCGCGTCGCGGCCGAGCGCTGATCCGTTCCGAGTGAAGCGAGAGATCATGCGCACCAGGCTGGCGGCGACCACGCTGCTGACCGTCGCCGGCCTGGTGCTGATCTCGGGATGCTCAGCTCCTTCCCTCACGCAGGGGAAGGAGCGGGGCACTCCCGCGTACGACCCGTTCCGGGCCGCCCGCGTGGAGGCGACGCTGCCGAGCCTCGACCTGCTGCAGGTCGTCAAGTCGCCGCCGACCCGCGTGACGGTGCCCGATCTGGGCATCGACATGCCGGTCGAGCCGCACGGTCGAGACGCGGACGGCCAGATGAGCCTGCCGGAGAGCCCCTTCGACGCGGGCTGGTATGAGTTCGGGTCGGCGCCCAACAGCGGAACCGGCAACACGATCATCGCCGCGCACGTCGATGACCGGGTCGAGGGGGTCGGCCCGTTCGCGCAGCTCCGCGGTGCGCAGCCGGGTACCCGGGTGCGTGTCACAGACGCGGAGGGCACGCGGCACATCTACGAGATCGTCTCGGTCGAGAAGCTCGACAAGGGGGAGGTGCCGTGGGGGCGGTACTTCCAGACCTTCGGGCCCGAGAAGCTCATCCTCGTGACCTGCGGGGGCGACTTCATCGAGGAGATCCGCAACTACACCGACAACTACATCGTGACGGCCGAGAAGGTCTCGTGACAGCATCACCGGCTACGCTTGCGCCGACGGACGCCCGGAGCGTCCGTCGTCCGGCGAGTCGAGGGGAGGCGGCAGCGGTGCCCACGAGCCTCGACGACGCCACCGACCTGGCGCGCCGTTTCGCCGAGGGCGACGAGCGCGCCCTCGCCGAGATCTACGGCCAGTGGTCGTCCCTGGTCTACTCGCTGGCCCTGCGCTCGCTCGGTGACGCCACCGACGCCGAGGACGTCACCCAGAAAGTCTTCGTCGCCGCCTGGCGGGGCAGGGAGCGCTTCGACCCCGCGCGGGCCTCGCTGTCGGCCTGGCTCGTCGGGATCACCCGCAACACCGTGGCAGACACGCACCAGGCCCGGGCCCGCGAGCGCGCCATGACCGAGCAGATGGCTGCCCTGACCGGCGACGACATCGCGCCCGCGCCCGAGACCGATCTCGCCGACCGGCTCCTGATCGCGGACGAGATGGCCCGGCTCGAGCCGCTCGCCCGCCGTGTGGTGGAGCTGGCCTTCTTCGACGACCTGACCCACCTGCAGATCGCCGACCGGCTCGGCATCCCGGTCGGGACCGTGAAATCGCACATCCGCCGAAGCCTGACCAAACTGAGAGGACGACTGGAGGTGAGCCGTGGAACAGCCGACTGACCACATCGACGCGGATGCCCTGGCCCTCGTCGCCCTCGGCGAACCGTCCGACGACGCGGTCGTGCGATCGCACCTCGACCGGTGCGAGCTCTGCCGCGCCGAGCTCGAGGCTCTCCGCTCGACGATCACCGTGGCACGCTCCACCATGGGCGAGGTCGCCCTGATCGAAGCGCCCGCCCGCGTCTGGCAGGCGGTGCGCGGCGAGCTCGGGCTCGACCCCGCTCTCCAGCCGCCGAGCCGGCCGGCCCGGGTGCCCTCGGTCGTGAGCGTGTCGAGTGCCCCGTCTCCGGTGGTCGAGCTGATCACGCGGCGCGAGCGGCGTGCGGGCATCCGCCGCATGACCGCGGTCGTCGTCGCGTCGGCCGCCGCTGCCGCGATCATCACCGGCGGCATCCTCGGCTGGGGCGCCGCCGCCCCGCGCGACGCGGGCCAGGTGCTCGCCGCGACCGCGCTCGATGCGCTCCCCGACTGGCAGTCCGCCTCCGGTGACGCGACGCTCGCGCAGAGGGCCGACGGGCAGCGCGTCCTGCGCGTCTCGCTCGACGCCGAGGTCGCCGAGCGCGTCGTGCGCGAGGTGTGGCTGCTGACGCCCGAGATCGACGGGCTGATCAGCCTGGGCTACTTGACGTCAGGGTCTGGCGAGTTCATCGTGCCCGACTCGGTCGACCTCGCGCGCTACTCGGTCGTCGACATCAGTGCCGAGCCCCTCGACGGAGACCCCACGCACTCCGGAGATTCCATCGTGCGCGGGGCCCTCGACGTCTAGGGCGGGTGTGCCGGCTAGCTGGCGGCGGGAGCCGCGGCGTCGGCCTTGGCGACCTCCGCCTTCGGGGTCTTCGGGGGCAGTGTGAACAGCGTCGCGACACCGATCGCGATGAGCATCCAGCCGCCGAAGATCAGGAAGGTGACGATCGCGAGGCCGGGCAGGAACAGCACGACGACACCGGCGATGATCGAGACCAGGCCGGCGACGACGGCGAGCCAGCGGGGCAGGGCCGTGCGGCCGGTGAACCCCCCGGCGATCGAGGCGATGCCGTCGAAGATCCAGCCGAACGCGATCACGTAGGCGAGCACGACGAGCGAACCGGCCAGGTTGTTGAGGGCGACGATACCCGCGACGATGATCAGCGCGCCGAGGATCCCGACGAGCCAGCGGACGCCGGCAGTGAGCGAGTCGGCGGTGAACGCGATGACCAGGCGGAAGATGCCGCTCACCACCAGGTAGGCGCCGAACAGCAGCGCCACGGTGAAGAGGGTCGCGCCCGGCCAGACGAGGGCGGCGACGCCGAGGGCGATCGCCGAGAGGGCGGAGGCGATGACGAAGCCCCGTTCGAGCACGACGGGGGAGGGGGCGGCGGACGTGGCAGCCATGAAGCTCCTGCTTTCGGGATGGTGGTCGGGGCGCGGTCGCGCCCCGTGGGGGTCAGCCTAGACGCGGGAGGGCTCCGGGCCCAGGGCGAAACGGCGCCCGGCGATCTCGAGGGGGCGGATGCGCACCCACCGGTACTTCAGCGTCGGGATCCACGGCTCGAGGCCGAGCCGTTCCGCGGCATCCATCTCGCTCTGCCGTTCCACCCGCTCGGCGCTGCCCTTGACGACGACGCTCCATGCCTCGTGCTCGTCATGCCCGTCGATCTCGAGCGCGATGCGGTCGTTGATGGCGAGCTCGAGCAGCTTCGTCCCCGGCGCGGTGCGGAAGTACACCGTGCGGGCACCCTCATCGACGGCGTAGTTGATGGGGAAGATGTCGACGAGGCCGGCGGCGCTCACCGCGATACGACCGAGGTCGTTCGACCGGAGGAGCGCCCAGCACTGGTCGTTCGTCAGCTCGGTGATTCCCCCGAATCCCATGACCATGGCAGCGCTCCTCTCGGTCGATCCATTCCAGCGTCCGCGCCTCGCCCGGGAGTAGGGCCGAAGGTCCCGAAACCCTCGCCGTCGGCGAGTGCGGCTGAATAGGCTGGCGGCATGGAGCTCGCCCCGATCGCCGCCCGCGTCGTCGCCTATCACGAGAACGGGGGCCCCGAGGTGCTCCGGATCGAGCAGGCGGAGATCGCGGCACCGGGCCCGGGAGAGGTGCGGGTGCGGGTCGCCGCCTGCGGCCTCAACCCGGTCGACGCCAAGCTGCGGGCCGGACGCTCGCGCATCGTGCTGCCGCCGCCGGTGCGGGTCGGCCGCGAGTTCTCAGGGTGGGTCGAGGCGATCGGCCCGGGGGTCGACGGACTCGCACTCGGCCACCGCGTCTTCGGTTCGATCGGCCAGGGTTGTGCCGCTGAGCACCTGGTCGCCCCGCACGGCTCGCTGACCCGAGTGCCCGAGGGGCTCGACCTCGAGCGGGCTGCCGGCCTGTCGCTCGCCGGCCAGACCGCGTGGGACGCCCTGGCCTCGCAGCCGCTGCAGCCCGGCGACACCATCGTCGTCAGTGCCGCGGCGGGCGGCGTCGGCGGCATCCTGGCCCAGCTCGCCGTCGCCCGGGGTCTCCGGGTGATCGGTACCGCGAGCCCGGCCAACCACGACTGGCTGCGTTCGCGCGGTGTCGAGCCTCTCGACTACGCCGGCGATCTGGCGGCGGCGCTCGCCGCGGCCGCCCCGGACGGCATCGACGCCGTCTTCGACCAGGCCGGACCCGCGACCATCGAGGCTGCCCTTGCGGTTGGCGTGCCGGTCGACCGCATCAACACGATCGCCACCGACGCGAGCGCCTACGGGGTGCGGGCGGTCGGGCGCGGCCCCGTGCATCCGCCGACCCTGGATGCTCTCGCCGCGCTCGTCGTCGACGGCACCATCGACCTCCCGATCGAGGCGCGCTACCCGTTCGACGAGGTGCGCGCCGCCTTCGAGCATCTCGAGCGCGGGCACCTGCGCGGCAAGGTCGTGCTCGTCATCGCGGCGTGAGGCGCGACGTCAGCTGTCGCGGGCAGTGACCGTTCCGGTGACCTCGCAGACCGCGGCGAGGGTGTTGTAGACGGTGCCGAACTTCTGCAGGTTGCGGTGCAGCAGCTCGACCCGGTGCGGCGGCTCGTCGGTCGTGAGCACGAGCTCGTAGTCGATGGCGGTGAAGCGCGGGGGCGCCTCCTGGCGGTGCATCGTCACCTGCACCTCCGCGCTCCGGTAGGCGAACGGCAGGAGCGCGCTCGAGCGGGCCACGTTCTTGAGGAGGCACGCGGCGAACGCGCCCGCGAGCAGCTCGGCCGGTCCGGGGTGGCCGGACGGCGCATCCGGTTGCCAGCGGGTGTCGAGGAGGAGGTCGTCGCTCGCGGCGAGCAGCATCGCGCTCTCGACGTCGGCGCGGGCGTGCACGGTGAAGGCGAGGGGGGAGGCGGCCATGCGACCAGTCTGGCGCGTGCGACGCACGGTTGCCGCGGGCGTCGGAGATTCAGGACGAAGGTCCTGGCGCACTAGCCTGAGCCGCATGCTCCCCCAGCTGCGCCCCGTTCCCGCGCTGACCCCCTACGCCCTGGTCGCGATCGTGCACCTGGTCGCGATCGGCGCCGGCGCCGATGGCATCGTTGCCGCAACGAAGCCGCTGCTGATGCCCGCGCTGCTGCTCGGCCTCGTACTGGGGCTTCCGGTACGGCGTTCACGGCTGCTGCTGTGGGGTGGGCTCGCCCTCGTGTTCTCGTGGCTCGGCGACGTGCTGCTGCAGAACCCCGGCGACATCGGGTTCCTGCTTGGCATGGGAGCGTTCGGGCTTGCGCACGTCGCCTACCTCGCGCTGTACCTGGGGCCGCTGCGCACGCGGCGCGTGCCCGGGTACGGCATCCTGCTCGGGGTCGTGTGGTGGGGCAGCATGATCGCTGCGCTGGGTCTCTACCTGGGTTCGCTGCTCGTGCCCGTCGCGCTGTACGGGCTCGTGCTCGGCGCGGCCGCCGTGTGCGCGCTCGCGACCCGACCGGTTATCGGCATCGGCGCGGCCGTCTTCCTCGTCAGCGACACCCTGCTCGCGCTCGACCGCTTCCTGCCCGGCTTCTCGGTGCTGGAGGTCGACCTGCCCATCATGCTGACCTACACCCTCGGGCAGGGCCTGATCATCGCGGGCGTCATCGCGGTGGCGCGCCACCGGGCCGGGTACACGGATGCGGGCGCGCTGGCCCCAACGCCAGCGGCTTCGCAGCAGGCAGGGTGAGTCATGCTCGCGTAGTGTGGGTGGCGTGACCAGCGTCCTCGATCTCCGCACCCGCCCGCCGGCGATCGGCATCATGCGCGAGTGCATCACGCGCCACGACGCCGACCCGCCGCAGTCACGCCTGGCCTGGCTGTTCGGCATCCATCCCCTTCGAACGGATGCTCGCGCCTGGTACCGGGGAGCCCTGGGCGAGCGTGCCGTCGGTCGGAATCTGGACAAGATGGGTGGCGAGTGGGCGGCGATCCACGGGGTGCCGATCGGCAACCGTGGCTCGGACATCGACCACGTGGTTATCGGCCCCTCGGGGGCCTACACGATCAACACGAAGCGGCACGATGACGCCCGCATCTTCGCCGGTGGTGGCTCGATCCGGGTCAACGGGCAGCCGACGCAGTACGTGCGCAATGCGCAGTACGAGGCAGGTCGCGCCGCCCGGCTACTCTCCGCCGCTGTCGGCTATCCCGTCGAGGTGACACCCATCGTGGTGTTCGTCGACGCCCGTGAGGTGCGCTACGGCTTGAAGGAGCCGGTTGTTGCCGTGCTCACGCTCTCTCGTCTCACGCGCTGGCTGCGACGCAACCCCCGAGCCCTCTCGTCGGAACAGTGCGCCGAGCTTCGGGAGGCCGCCGCTCGCCTGTCGACCTGGGGCAGCGCGCTCACCGACGGTATGCCTGATCATGAGGTCACCGAACGTTTTGAGACGATCGACCGAGTAGTCACCGCGGCGATCGTGCGAAACCGACTATGGCTGACGGCCGCGCTCATCATCGGCGGGTTGATCGCCTTCAACGTGATCAGCGAACCGCTGGGCGCCGTTCTCGGCTAGCCCCAGATCGGCACCGTCGCCAGTCTCTGGCACACTCAAACCCAGTTCTACCCCGATGAGGAGGCCCCTGCAGCATGGTGACCGGAGCACTGAAGGGAAAGGTCGACGCAGTCGGGAACGCGTTCTGGTCGGGCGGTATCGCCAACCCGATCGAGGTGATCGAGCAGATCACCTACCTGCTGTTCATCCGCCGCCTCGACGAGCTGCAGCAGCTGGCCGAGAACCGTGCACGCCTCACCGGTGAGCCGCTGTCGAACGTGGTCTTCGGCGAGGGCTTGAGCTCGCCGCCCGGCCGCACCCCGCGCCCGCTGAGCGACCTGCGCTGGTCGTTGTTCAAGAACCTCGACCCGGCGACGATGTTCGAGGTCGTCGACGGGCACGTGTTCCCGTTCATCCGCGCGCTCGGCGATGAGGGCTCTAGTTTCGCGCGCAACATGAAAGACGCGCGCTTCACAATTCCCACTCCGGCGCTGCTGGCGAAGGTGGTCGACCTTCTCGAGGCGATCCCCATGGACGACACCGACGCCAAGGGCGACATCTACGAGTACATGCTCGGCAAGCTGGCGACGTCGGGCACGAACGGGCAGTTCCGCACTCCCCGACACATCATCAAGCTCATGGTCGACATGACGGCGCCGAAGCCCGGCGACCGCATCGTCGACCCCGCCGCCGGCACGGCCGGCTTCTTGACGGTCGCGAGCGAGTACCTGCGGGAGCACCACCCCGAGATCTGGGCGGATGCTGCGAAGCGCGACCACTTCAACCGTCTGGCGTTCAGCGGCTTCGACTCCGATGCCACGATGAGCCGCATCGGCAGCATGAACCTGCTGCTGCACGGGGTGGAGGCGGCCACGGTCGAGCGGCGCGACTCACTCGCCGAGGGCGTCGGAGCCGACGATGGCGAGTACACCCTGGTGCTCGCGAACCCGCCGTTCGCGGGCTCGGTCGATGCCGAGTCGATCGCCACCGACCTCACCCGCATGGTGAAGACGAAGAAGACCGAGCTGCTGTTTCTGGCACTCATGCTGCGGCTGATGAAGAACGGTGCCCGGGCCGCGGTGATCGTGCCCGACGGCGTGCTGTTCGGCTCGTCGACCGCGCACAAGGCCCTGCGCCGCATGCTCGTCGACGACCACAAGCTCGACGCGGTGGTGAAGCTGCCGAGCGGTGTCTTCAAGCCCTACGCCGGAGTCTCGACCGCCATCCTGTTCTTCACCAAGACCAGCTCGGGCGGAACTGACCACGTTTGGTTCTACGACGTGCAGAGCGACGGCTTCAGCCTCGACGACAAGCGCACCGCGCTCGCGTCGAGCGACCTACCCGACGTGCTCGCCCGCTGGCAGACGCTGACGGATGCTGGCTCACCTGAAGCAGATCGCCCCCGCACGGCCCAGAGCTTCCTGGTTGCTCGCCAGGAGATCGTCGATGCCGGCTACGACCTCAGCCTCAACCGCTACAAGGAGGTCGAGCACGAGGAGGTCAAGCACCGCGACCCGCTCGAGATCATCGCCGAACTGCAGGCCCTCGAGGCCGAGATCGCCGCGGCCACGGCCGCCCTCGCCGAGAGTCTGCGGAGTCAGCGTTGAGCTGGGAGCGTGTCGCACTCGAGGACGTCTGTGAAGTCGTAGGTGGTGCTACCCCGAAGACTGGCGAGCCGGAGTTCTGGGGTGGTGACGTCCCGTGGGTGACACCTGCAGATCTGACCAATCTGAAGGGTGTGTACATCTCGGAGACACCTCGGAGGTTGACCACGGAGGGGCTTCGAAGCTGCGCGGCCAAGGTGTTGCCGGCTAATTCAGTGCTCTTGAGTTCGCGCGCACCAATCGGGCATGTCGCCATCAATACGGTGCCCATGGCGACTAACCAGGGCTTCAAGAGCTTCATTCCAGATAGAAGCCGTCTAGACGAGAAGTACCTCTTTTGGTGGCTCGTTTCGAACAAGGCCGCACTGCAGCGACTTGGGGTCGGGGCGACCTTCAAGGAGATTTCGAAGGCCATCGTCTCGCGAGTCGTCATCCTCCTTCCACCTCTGCCCGAGCAACGCCGAATCGCCTCCATCCTCGACGAGGCGCAGACCTTGCGGCGCCTTGCAGAAAGTCGTGTTGTGCTTCTCGAGGACATGGTGCGGTCTGCATTCCGAGCCACGCAGGCGTCAGCATCATTGGCTCGGGTGCGGCTTTCTGACATCGCTGAGGTGGTTGGTGGGTCCACGCCGAAGTCCGGTGTCGCCGAACTGTGGGATGGAGACATCCCATGGATCACCCCGGCAGATCTTTCGAAGAATGCCGATCTGGTCATCTCGAAGACGGCTCGGACAATCAGCGATCAAGGCCTGAGATCGATCGGTAACCGGCTTCTGCCCCCTGGTGCAGTTCTCTTGAGCTCACGCGCGCCGATTGGACTCGTTGGCATCGTGGGGGTTCCGATGGCCACGAACCAAGGGTTCAAGAGTCTGATTCCTGACGCCGAGATCGTCGACTCGACCTATCTCTACTGGTGGTTGCGAGCGAACCGCGCGACGCTCGAGAGGCGAGGCGTCGGCGCAACGTTCAAGGAGTTGAGTAAGACAGTTGTCGAGTCGATAGAGCTTGCTCTTCCGCCGATTGAGGAGCAACGAGAGTTCGGTCGTTTGGCACGTGATGCGGAGGAGGCACGCCTCCGGGCTGTCGCTTCTCTGAGGCAGGTGCAACTGTTGACCGACTCCCTACAAGCCCGCGCAATCCGAGGGGAATTGTGAACGAGAACGACACCGCCGTGAGTACCATCCCGACCTGGCATGCCTTCCTGAAGCCGGTGCTCGAGGTGATGTCGGACGGGCGGCAGTGGCCGTCGCGAGCCCTCAAGGAGGCTGTGTGCGATCACGTCGGACTCACTCCTGAGCAGCGGGCTGAGAAGCTCGGCGACGGCGACTCGCGCGCGCTCAATCGCGTCGGCTGGGCGCTCTCGGCGCTCTACCGTGCCAAGGCTGTCGACAAGCCTGCGCGTGGGGTGAATGTCATCACGGATTTCGGCCGCGAATTCCTGGCCGCGCATCCCGGAATCATCACCGACGCCGACGTGAAGTCGCTGCCCGTCTGGAACGAGTACGAGCCGACCCGCCGGCCGTCGACGCGCACCGCGACCCTCGTGGCGCGCGAGTTCGACGAGAGTGACGACCCGACCGAGCTGATCGAGGCGGGCATCCAGAGCTTCGAGGCTGACGCCGCGGCCGAGCTGATTCGGCGGCTGCAAGAGCAGCATCCTGACTTCTTCGAGCAGGTGGTCGTCGACCTGCTCAACGCGATGGGCTACGGCGGGGCGGAGCAGCGCGGCCAGCGCATCGGCCGCTCGGGCGACGGGGGAGTCGACGGCGTCATCGATCAGGATGCCCTGGGCCTCAGCCAGATCTACGTGCAAGCCAAGCGCTACGCGGCCGACAACGCGGTGCAGCGCCCCGAATTGCAGGGCTTCATCGGCGCCCTCGCCGGGCGCGGAGCCACCCAGGGTGTCTTCGTCACCACCAGCCGCTTCAGCCAGGGCGCGCGCGACTACGCCGACAGCATCCCGCAGCGCATCGTGCTGATCGACGGCCCGCGCTTGGCCGAGCTCATGATTCAGTACCGCGTTGGTGTGCAGGTGAAGAAGACCTACGACGTGGTCGAGGTCGATGAGGACTACTTCGACTGACTGTCGTTGCCGTCCACAAATCTTCCGTGGTGGCATCGCCCACGCTCGTCACTCACTACTTTCTACCCTTCACTGTCGAAAGGTAGAATCATGCCCGTGGGCTTGAACATCAAAGACGACGAGACGGTTGCACTCGTCACCGAACTCGCGCGTCAGCTCGGCACCACTAAGACTGGCGCCATTCGTGAGCTCGCGCGCCAGCGGCTCGCTGAGCTCGACGCTCAGCGCGACGACGACCTGCAGGCGGAGATCGCCGAGACCACTGCATGGCTCGAAGAGAACATCTGGCCGAAGACGCGTAACCTCCGACCGCTCACGCGTGAAGAGGAAGACATGCTGCTCGGTCATGACGAGATGTTCGCGTCGTGATCGTCGACACCTCCGCCTTGATAGCGCTGATCACTGACGAGCCGGAGGCGACGCGCGTGCGAGATGTCCTGCTCGGCGCGCACTCTCGGGCCATCTCTGCGCCGAACCGCGTCGAGGCGGGGCTCGTGCTCGGAGGGCGCGGTCTTGCTCACCCTGAGCGAATCGTGGCCGAGGTTCTCGACCGCTTTCGCGTCACGACGACAGACTTCACGGCCGCCCACGCGCACGCCGCGGTGGCCGCGTGGGCGCGATACGGCCGGGGCCGACACGCCGCGAAGCTCAACTACGGCGACTGCATGGCGTACGCCACGGCGAAGCTCGCGGGCGAGCCGCTGCTCTACGTGGGCGACAACTTCGCCCTTACCGACGTGGAGTCGGTGCTGCCCACCTGAGCAAACGTGGTCAAGGTCGACTGGGGCTTCCGCCCGGCCATGTGGGCAGTGGCCACTGACCTGTGGCGTGAAGAACTACCGTGCAGAAAGCAGTAACCCCGGAGACGTGCTTTCGCAGAGGCCTTCCGGGGTCTTCGATGACTACCGTATCACGAGGACTTGAATGCCCGCCAGACATGCTGACATGGCCAAGATTGAGGGCGTCCTTTCGTCAGAGCGATTGGGCCCCTACCTTCGCGCGTGTCGCAACGATCTCACTCAAGCGATTCGGCTCTACGAGTGGAACGTGCAGGTTTCGGGTGCGTGCTTCGAATCCTTAAGCATCGTTGAAGTCTCCGTGCGCAACGCGTTGAGCGCCGAACTCACGGCCCATCACGGCTCACTCGCGGGGTACTGGTACGACGACCCCCTGTCGGTGTTGTCTGCTCAGGCCCATGACGACATCGCCAAGGCGAGGCGGCGAGTTCGTGAACTCAGAAGACCGGAGTCGCCCGGCAGAGTGATCGCCGAGTTGAACTTCAGTTTCTGGAGGTTCCTCTTGGCCCGGCGCTACGAGGCCACCCTGTGGACTCCGCACCTGCGACATGCATTTCCGAATCTGCAGCCTCAGAGTCGACAGACCGCCTTTGCGGCTCTCGAATCCTTGAACGAGTTGCGCAACAGGGTGGCGCATCACGAATCGGTCTATCGCCGAGATCTCGAAAGCGACATGCTCACGATGTTTCGAGTGCTGAATTGGATCGAGCCTGAGGTGCGCGAGTGGGCGGCCTCGGTCACTCGGATCCCGACGGTCTTGGCCAAGAGGCCAGTTGTCTGAACGCCATCGACATTGGACCCGTGCTCCATGAAACGAGGATGGCGGCGAAGTCACGTCGCGCTCGGGTGCGGACGAGCCGAAGCTCGCCCGCACCCGGGTTGGCCGGCGCTACTGCAGCGCGATCGTCCAGGCGCCGTCTGCCGACACCTGAATCAGCGCAGCGCCCGCCTGCCAGCGCACCTGACCGCTGTAGGTGCCGATCTCATTGACCAGCAGGTCGCTGCGGTCGCCGAATGACCAGACTGCGAAGTTGCTGCTGCCCGTGTGCGAGATGTCGGCGACGGTTGCGTCGCCGCGATACACGAGCACATCGTCGCCCTGCCCCGTAGTGCTCGCACCCTGCGGGGCCTCGCGGACCGACAGCACGTCGCGCAGCGTCACCGTCCACGGCCCATCCGCCGTGATCTCGAACGCGGTGATTTGCTCGCCCGTCGTCTGGTTGAAGGGAACGGTGCCGCTGTAGCTGCCGATCTCGTTCACGAGCAGGTCGGTCTGCTCGAGATTGGCATCGAGCGACCACACGGCGAAGTTCGCTCTGCCACTGTGCGTCATCGTCGCGATGCCGATCGAGTCGGGACCAGCGGGCAGCTCGATCTGCAGAATCGTGTCGCCCGACCCCGAGTAGACCACGTCGGGGGCAGGCTCGACGACCTCCGGCTCGGGCTCCGGCTCAGGGGCAGCCTCGCTCGGCGCCGGCTCCTCATCGACGATCTCCGGCGCGTCGGCGGCCACATCGTCCACTCGGCTGCCGATGCCGGCGATGAATCCGATGCTGACGATGATGGCCACGAGCCAGGCGACCGGGCCGAGAATGACGCCGGTCAGGGCCTGCCCGCGCCGCGGGGTCTTCTTGACCAGCGCGATGATGCCCAGCACGATCGCGGCGAGAGCGGGTATCCAGGCCACGAAGCTCAGGCCCGGGATGATCGCGCCGACCATGGCGACGATGCCCGCGATCATCGACCACAGGGCGAGGGCCGAGCGCGGCTTCGGCGTGGTGGCGGCCGCCGCAGCCGCGACGGCACTCTCCGCGGGCTCAGGCGCGGGCGGCGGCGTGCTGGTCGACGGCTGCGGCTGCGGCTGCGGCTGCGGCTGCGCCTCAGGCTGCGGCTCAGGGGTGGTGGGGGTGTCAGACATGGGGTGATCTCCCTCGGGGTGCTCCGGCTCAGCGGAGGGTTCTGCGCCCACCGTCGGCGACGGCGTGCGACCGGCCGGAAGGTGGCCAGTACGCCAGCACAGCGGAGACCACTGACATTCGCTCGGCAATGGCCCCTATTCGGGGCGGAATCCGACCGCTCGTCACCTCTCGGCCCTAGGCTGGCGACCAGACCATGAAGGGCACGGCCGGGTGAGCAACTTCGAATTCCTGAGCGAGCGTTTCGCGCCGATCGCGGCCGAGGCGCGGCGCGCGGAAGGCTATGCCGCTCGCGACCCCCGCACTTCGTCGTTCTACGCGCGCCGCGCGCTCGAGTTGCTCGTCGAGTGGATGTACGAGTACGACACCGCGTTGCGCGAGCCCTATCAGCGCGACCTCAGCGCCCGCCTGCACGAGCCGACCTTCACCCGCCTCGTACCGCCGGTCGTTGTGACCAAGATGCAGATCATTCGGCGGCGCGGCAACGAGGCCGTGCATCGCTCGGGTGGCTATACCGAGGCGCAGAGTGTGCCCGTCGTGCGCGAACTCTTCCACGTGCTGTTCTGGTTCGCCACTCAGTACGCCGCTGACGTGGCGCAGCGCCCCGCGGCCGGCCGAGCGTTCGATGCCGCGCTCATTCCGCGACCGCAACCCGGCATCGCCGCCAAGACCCGCGCCGAGCTGCAGGCTCTCACCGAGCAGCTGGCGGCGCAGGATGCGGCGCTCGAAGCCGCCCGCGCCGACAATGCCGCGCTTGCCGCCGCGCTCGAGCAGGCGCGGGCAGAGGTCGCCGCCGCCAAGCAGGCCGCTGCTGCTCTGGTCGACACGCACGACTACGACGAAGCAGCGACGCGCGATGCCTTCATCGACCTCCTGCTGGCGGAGGCGGGATGGCCGCTCGGCGACCCGCGCGACCGCGAGTTCGAGGTGTCGGGCATGCCCAACTCCTCGCCCGGCGGGGTCGGGTTCGTCGACTACGTGCTGTGGGGAGCCGACGGGATGCCCCTCGCCGTGGTCGAAGCCAAGCGCACGCGTAAAGACCCGCAGGTCGGGCAGCAGCAGGCGAAGCTCTACGCCGACGCGCTCGAGCGCAGGTACGGACAGCGGCCGATCATCTACTACACCAACGGATACGAGCACTGGCTCTGGGACGACACCCTCTACCCGCCCCGCCCGGTGCAGGGGTTCGCGACGCGCGACCAGCTCGCCCTCGCCGTGCAGCGGCGCAGCACGCGGCAGCCGCTCGCGAGCATCCCGATCGATGATCGCATCGTCGAGCGGCCATACCAGCAGCGGGCGATTCGCCGAGTGGGCGAGGTGTTCGAGCAGCAGCAGAGGCGCGCTCTGCTCGTGATGGCCACCGGGTCGGGCAAGACCCGCACCGTGATCGCGCTCACTGACCTGCTGATGCGGGCCGGGTGGGTCAAGCGTGTGCTCTTCCTTGCCGACCGGGTGGCGCTCGTCAACCAGGCGACCGCAGCCTTCAAGCAGCACCTGCCCGCGTCGAGCCCCGTCAACCTGGTCACCGAGAAGGGTGTCGACGGCCGGGTGATGGTCTCGACCTACCCGACGATGATGGGTCTGATGAACGAGGTCGTCGAGGGCGTTCGGAGGTTTGGCCCCAACCACTTCGACCTCATCGTCATCGACGAGGCGCACCGCTCGGTGTACCAAAAGTACGGCGCGATCTTCGAGTACTTCGACGCCCACATCGTCGGCCTGACCGCCACACCGAAAGACGAGGTCGACCACAACACGTACAGCCTTTTCGGGCTCGAAGACGGGGTGCCGACCGACTCGTACGACCTCACCGACGCGATCGCCGACGGATACCTCGTGCCCCCGGTCGGCAAGGCGGTGGCGACGTCGTTCGTGCGGCAGGGCATCCGCTACGACGACCTCTCGGATGACGAGAAGGAGCAGTGGGATCTGCTCGACTGGGCGGATGGCGACGTGCCCGACGAGGTCGACGCGACCGCCGTGAACAACTGGCTCTTCAACGCCGACACCGTCGACAAGGTGCTCGAGGTGCTCATGACCGAGGGTCGACGCGTGAACGGCGGTGACCTGCTCGGCAAGACGATCATCTTCGCGAAGAGTCAGCGGCACGCGCAGTTCATCGTCGAGCGTTTCGACGCCAACTACCCGCACTACGCCGGGCACTTCGCGCGCATCATCACCCACCAGGTCACTTACGCGCAGAGCCTGATCGACGACTTCTCGACCACCGACCGCCTGCCGCAGATCGCGGTGTCGGTGGACATGCTCGACACCGGCATCGACGTGCCCGACGTCGTGAACCTCGTCTTCTTCAAAGAGGTGCACTCGAAGACGAAGTACTGGCAGATGGTCGGGCGGGGCACGCGGCTGCGGCCCGAGCTCTACGGCCCTGGTGACGACAAGAAAGACTTCGTGATCTTCGACGTCTGCCAGAACATCGAGTACTTCAACCAGCAGCTGCCGCCCGACCGTTCCAGCCGCACGGCCTCGCTGACCGAGCGGCTCGTGTCGGCGCGGGTCGAGCTGATGCGCACGATCGACCAGGCGTCCGGCGGAGGGGCTCACCCCGACCCCGAGCTCGCCGCTCTGCGCGAGCTCGTTGCGGCGCGGTTGCACGATCGTGTTGCGGGAATGTCGCTCGACAACGTGCTCGTGCGGCCGCACCGCCGGAGGGTCGAGCACTTCGCCGCGGGGGAGTCATGGCTGGCGCTCGATGACGATCAGTACGCGGTAGCGGCCGAACTCGGGGCGTTGCCGTCGGCGGCGGACGCCGACGACACCGACGAGGCGGCCAAGCGTTTCGACCTGCTCGCGCTGCGGGCGCAGCTGGCGGTGCTCAACCGTGACGCGGCGTCGCTCACGGCGGTGGGCAACGGGGTACGGGGGATCGCGGACGCATTGGCCCATCAGAAGACGATCCCCGCCATCGCCTCGCAGCTCGAGTTCATCGACCGCGTCGCCACTATCGACTGGTGGGTCGATGTGACGGTGCCGATGCTCGAGCAGATGCGCGTGCGTCTGCGCGACCTCGTGCGCCTGATCGACGCTCGCGAGAGGCCGCTCATCTACACCGACTTCGAAGACACCCTCGGCCCGGTCTCTGATGTGACGGTCGTGCCCACGAACCCCGGGGTCGATCGTGAGCGCTTCCGCTCGAAGGCCCTCGCCTTTCTGCGCGCGCACGCCGACGACGCGGTGCTGTACAAGGTTCGGCACGGTAAGCAGCTGACGGCGCTCGACATCGAGCAGCTCGACGCGATCATGCGCGAGAGTGGCGAGTTCACCGAGGGCGAGCTGGCGCTCGCCACCACTGAGGCCGACGGCCTCGGTCTCTTCGTGCGCTCTTTGCTCGGCCTCGATCGCTCCGCTGCTCAGGATGCGTTGGCCGACTTCATCGCCGGCGAGACCTTCACCGCCAATCAGCTGGCGTTCCTCGACCTGCTGGTGTCGCAGCTCACCATGCGGGGCATCGTCGAGCCGGGGCTGCTCTTCGAAGACCCCTTCACCGGCCTCGCGCCGACGGGCCCGCAGGCCCTGTTCAGCGAAGAGCAGGTCGCAGAGTTGATCGTGGTGCTGCGCCGTGTGCGCCAGACGGCGGAGGTTGCGTGAACGTCATGTCCCGGGTAGCGGGCAAGATCGGCGAGAAGTTCAGAAAGGAGATCCCATGATGAGGGCGACAACGGAGGACGGTCGGCAAGTCGTTCTCTTTCCCACCGGCGAATGGGTCTGGGAAGACGAATCACGGGTCGCTACCCCGAGTGTCCCGTCGCTCTTCCGAAGCGTCCCGTGGGGGGTGTCGAAGGATGAAGTCCAAAGGCGAGAAGTCCGCGAGCCCTTGACCGCAGACTCCGGGTCTGACGAGCTCCACTTCGAAGTCCGATTCTTCGGACAGCGTTGGTTGGCGAGGTACTCGTTCTTCAAGAACACACTCGAGAAGGGCGAATTGCTCCTCGTCGACGAGTTGCCGGATGAAGATGCGAACGTCGAGTTGTTTCAGAGAATCAAGGTCGCTTGCGAAGCACAATTCGGAGAGGGTCAGGAGAAGCAGATTTGGAGCAACGACCTCTTCGAGGATGACCCGGAGAGCTGGGGTCTCGCAGTAGGCCTGGGGCACATGACCTGGCATGCCGTCTTTCGGAGCAGTGACTCCAGAATCGAGATCTTGCTTAATGAAGGTGATGGTGTGGATATGGCCCTCTTCGTCAAGTACAGCCCTGCGGTCCAGAGCATCTGACCCCTGCTAGTATCTGAAGGTTGCCGTCCAACGGCCGCGGATACAGAGAGCTACGGGCATCGGGCCCGCAGCGCCGCGCAACGAGCAGAGAAGGGGGTCCCTCTATGGCACTGGAAGCAGACGTCAAGAAGGCGATCATCGACGAGTACGCAACCCACCCCGGTGACACCGGATCCCCCGAGGTCCAGGTCGCGATGCTGACGCGTCGCATCAAAGACCTCACCGAGCACCTGAAGCAGCACAAGCACGACCACCACTCGCGTCGTGGCCTGCTGCTGCTGGTCGGTCAGCGTCGTCGTCTGCTGGGCTACCTGGCCGACGTCGACATCGAGCGCTACCGCTCGCTGATCGAGCGCCTGGGGCTGCGCCGCTAGTCGAACGACACCGCGAGCTTCTTCTGCGACGGCCGCCACCCGAGAGATCGGGGGCGGCCGTTGTGGTTTCTGCGGTCTGTGCAGGCGGTGACGGATGCCCGCCGCTGCTCTGAGCGTGCGCACAGCCGTCGCGCCGCGCATCGTGGCACCCTGAACCCATGCCCGCCCGCGCCGTCGCCGCCGCGTTGCGCCTCGTCGCGCTCGTTGTCGCCGCGGTGGGCGCCGCTGGGCTGGCGGGGTGCGCCGATGCCGCGGTCGGCGTCGGGGCGTCGCGGAGGTGCGCGCCGAGCGCGATGCGGCGGCGGCGCAGGCGCACGAGGCCGCTCTCGACCGGGCCGCCGTCTTCCTGCGCGACAAGTGGGGCCCGGTCGCGCTGCCCGACGAGCCGATCGTGCGCTGGGTGACGGTGGGGGAGTGGGGCCCGGCGATGGCCCGCTGCCTCGGCGAGTCGGGCTTTCCGGGGGTGCGGCCCGCTGATGACGGCGAGCGCCTCGACTACAGCGGCGCACGGGTGCAGAGCACGCGCGAGTTCTTCGAGATCGAGGCCACGTCCCGCTGAGTGGTGGTCTTTCGTTTCCACGCGATGATCAGCTGGCTGCAGTCTAGGCGGCCGTGATCTCGGGCAGCATCACCGCGTCCTCGACCGAGCTGGTGGCGGTGAGTTCGGCCATGGACGCTTCGGAAAAGTAACGGCGGTCGCCAGCTTCCCATTCGTCGTGCTGCTCGATCAAAACGGCGCCGGTCAGGCGCAGCAGGCTGGCAGTGTTCGGGAACACTCCGACGACGTCGGTGCGACGTTTGATCTCACGGTTCAGCCGTTCCAGCGGATTCGTCGACCAGATCTGCCGCCAATGCCGGGCGGGGAAGTGCTTGAACGCCAGCACGTCGGCTCGGGCATCGTGGAGCATCTGGGCAGCCTTGGGGTGAACGCGGTCGATCATGCGAGCAACCTCCTCGAACTGCGCGTCAATATGCTCAGCGTCGGGTTGGGCGAAGATCGTGCGGATGATCGAGGCCACCATCTCCTGCCGACCCTTAGGCAGGACGGTGAGCACGTTGCGCATGAAATGCACGCGGCACCGCTGCCAGGCCGCTCCCTGCACCACCACCGCGATAGCTGCTTTCAAACCCGCGTGCGCGTCGGAGATCACCAGCTTCACCCCGGAAAGCCCTCGAGCTTTCAACGATCGCAGGAACGCTTTCCAGAACTCCTCCGTTTCGCTGTCGCCCACGTCAAAGCCGAGCACCTGACGGTGCCCGTCAGCGGTGATCCCGATCGCGACCACAACCGCTTGAGACACCACCCGCCCGTCGATGCGAACCTTGCAATAGGTGGCGTCCAAGAAGACGTAGGGGTAGGCGATCTGAGACAGGGATCGGTCGCGGAATGCCGCAACCGTCGCGTCCAGGCCGGCGCAGATGCGAGACACCTCGGACTTCGAGATGCCCGTGTCGGCGCCGAGCGCCTTGACCAGATCGTCAACCTTGCGGGTGGAGACGCCGTGCAGGTAGGCCTCCATCACCACGGCGAACAGCGCCTGATCGACCCGGCGGCGCCGCTCCAACAACGACGGAAAGAAACTGCCGGCCCGCAGCTTCGGGATCCGCAACTCCAGATCTCCCGCAGTGGTCGACAGGGTGCGCAACCTCGCCCCGTTGCGAGTCGCAACGCGCTCGGCGGTGCGCTCGTAGGGTCCGGCGCCGATCACCGACGCGGCTTCGGCGTCGATCAGTTCTTGGTAGAGCCGTTCGGTCATCTGACGGATGCGGTCGGTGGTGTCGGTGAGTTTCAGCTCGGCGAGCAGCTGAAGCAGGGCAGACTGATTGAGGGCCATCGTGCGATCTCCTGTCGTGAGTAACTTGGTCGTTCTCACTGACCATCGCACGGTGGCCCCTCACGTCAACGACACGACGCTCAGGACCGGAAAGTCCACCACCCCACGGGACTCAGGCGAGATCGATGTGGCGGGCTGGGTCTGCCAGGCCCGCTACCCGGTGCTGACCTGGTTCGAGGATGACGTGCGCGCCATCGAGGCTCCCTGGGCGTTCGAGTACGTGAGGGCCTCGCTCGTGCCGTGCCTGCTCGCGCACGGCTACGAGGTTCCGACCGCCCCGGGGCCGCGCGAGTTCGCGGATCGCTGGCGCACCGATGCGGCGTTCGACCCCTATGCGCTCGTCGGGGAGGCGGCGGGCGACCGGGCCCGCGCGGCGGCCCGCTGCCCGGCGCCCGAGACGGTGCTGGAGGGGGCGGGGTGAGCGCCGCATCCACCCCCCGCTAGGCGGCGATCGTCGTCATCGTCGGATGCGCGCTCACGGCGTGCGCCGGGCCCCACCGCGACAGCCTCGGGCTCGAGGCCGTCGCCCAGGAGCGCGCCGACCGGGCCGAAGCCCGCGTGGACGAGCTGCTCGCCGGCTTCGCGAGCTACCTCACCGACCGCTGGCCGGGCGTGCGCCTGCCCGAGCCGACGATCGAGGCCTGGCTCGCGCCCGGTTACTGGACCACGGCGTTCGAGCAGTGCGCGTCGGAGGCGTCGGGCCTGCGGGTGCGGGTGAGCCTCGAGGCCGGGGTCATCGCCGACCCTCCGCCGCAGTCGGTCGCCGAGCGGCGCGACCTCGATCTGGCGATCTACCTGTGCCAGGGAACCCTGCCGCCGCCCGGCTTCGCCGTGGCCGAGCCGGGCCCCGTCGAGATCGCGTGGGTCACCCAGTACGCCCGCGAGACGCTGCCGGCCTGCCTGCGCCGCGAGGGGGTGATCGCCCAGCCGCTGTCCTCCGATCCCTTCGCGATCGTCGCGGGCGGGTCGACGCCGAGCTGGGATCCCTATGCCGCTGTGCGCGGCGATGCGCCGACCCTGCGCCGGGTGCAGGCGGTCTGCCCGCATCCCGCGGTGCTGCTCGCGGGTCTGTCTCCGGTGGGTGCGGAGGTCTCGGGCGTGCCCACCGAGCGCGTCCGCGGCGAGGTGTCGCGGTGAGGCGCGGTCCGGCGCTCCTGGCCGGTCTGGCGACCGGGGCGACCCTGTCGCTGCTGGGGCTCGTCGGCTGCGCCGAGCCGCCCGAGGTTCCGAGTCTCGAGCAGGTGCAGGCGGAGCGCTCGCTGACGATGACGGCCGCCTGGGTGCGCGCGGCGGCCGCCACCGAGGACTACATCGAGCGCGACTGGCCGGAGGCGGAGTATCCGCCGCTGCGCTTCGAGCGGTGGGTCGACGAGCAGTCGGCGATCCCCGAGACGCTCGCCTGCATGGAGGGGATCCTCGAGCGGCCAGCGGGCACGGTGTCGGCGAACGGCATCGTCTCGCTGTTCCCGCGGCCCGAGGATGAGCCCACCTGGCAGCTGCCGGTCGCACAGCTGCGCTGCCAGGTCGCGCTCATTCCGTGGACGGGGCTGTACCCGTTCGGCGGGCCCGTGGAGCAGGAGTGGGTGCGGCATCAGCTCACGGTCGCTCTCCCGGCGTGCGCGCGGCGCTGGGGTGCCGAGCTCGTGGTCGCCGACCTCGACCGTGCGGTCGACGCGTCGATCTTCCCGACCTCGGCGAGCCGCGAGCTGGCGGCGACGCAGAGCGTCTGGCTCGCGGCCGAGCTGCGGGGGGCCGACGCGGTCACCGAGGCCTGCATCCGCGCGCAGTGCCCCGACCCTGGCCGCATGCTCGCGCAGCTCGGCCCGGCGGAGATCCGGTCGATCGATGTGGGCCCGACCGGTTCGGGAGGGGTGCCGTGATCCGCGCGGCCCGGCGGTGCGCGCTGGTCGCCTGCACGGGCGCTCTGCTGGCCGTGCTGGTTTCCGGATGCGCCGCCGCCGCCCCCGCCGCCCCCACTCTCGACGACTCCCTCGCCGAGCGCCGCGCGGCGCTCGAGGCCGCGGAGCGCGAGCGGTTCGACGCCTTCGTGGCGTCGTCATCCGCGCGCATCGCCGAGCTCGGCGTGCCCGTGCCCGAGTTCCAGGGGCTCGTCGCCCGCGAGGTCTGGCCCGATGCGGTCGCGGCGTGCATCGACCGTGCCGACCCGCGCATCCGGGCCGACCGCGTCGACGACCGGTTGACGGTGTCGTACTTCGGCATGGTCGGGGAGGATTTCGACCGTTCCCGCTGGGCGATCGAGAGTTGCACGGCACAGTTCGGGGTGGCCGAGCCGCGCGAGCTGCGGCAGAGCGGACCGGTGGAGAGGGCCTGGCGGTTCGCCGACGCGCAGCAGCGCCTGCTGCCCTGCCTCCGGGCCGCGGGCCTGGTCGTGCCGAGCCTGCCGTCGGCGGAGGAGTTCGGCCAGCGGCTCGAGACGACGGCTGCCTGGAACCCCTACGCGCTGCTGGCCGCCGACCCCGCGGCGCTGCAGCGGGCGCTCGTGCTGTGCCCGCCGAGCGAGCGGCTGCTCGCCGAGCGCGAGGCCGTGATGAGCGGGGGCCGGCCATGACCCCGGCGTGCTCGTGAGCGGGTCGCAGCGCCCGCCGGATCCGGTGGTGAGGGCCGGGGTCGGGCGGTGGGGGCGCCGGCTCGTCGTGGCCGCCGTGCTCGTGGTGCTCGGGGCGGGCGCGCTGCTGGCGGAGGCGGTTCCGGAGGGCATCCCGCGCGTCATCGCGAGCCTGCTGACGCTCGCCGCCTTCGGGCTCGGAGCCGCGAGCGTCGCGGTCATCACCGTTCGCTGGCGCACCTCGGTGCGTTTCGACGGCGAGTCTCTCGTCGTGCGCGATCCGCTCGGCGCTCGCGTGGTGCCGGTGACCGACCGCGACATTCTCGGCCGCGGCCTCGACTCGGCCCTCACACCGACCTACTGGCTCTTCGACGGCGAGCGTCGCGCCGTGCCGATCAGCCCCGACCTCGACCCGGTGCGCCTCGAGGGTCTTGCTTACAGCCTGGGGATCCCGATCGTCGACATCGATGACGCGCCGGGATTCCGGCGGCTCTAGGTCGCGACACGCCGGGCTGATAAGGTGAACCCGGCGCGATTCCTCGCGCCGTTCAAGTGAATACCGCACGGAGCAGGCCGGCTCGAAGCTGGTCACCGGTGGTGATCTCCCGATTCGTCTCCCGCGTCGACCGACGCGAGAGAGTCGGAGCGGTGGATGTCTACTGTTGGCCAGAGCAGACCCGGCGGCACACCGCCGACGTCCCTTCCTGCCCGCTCCTGCTCCGCGCGCTGCGCCGTGCATCCTTCCGGGATGCCGCGCGCAGAGACGTGTGAACACAGACGTATAAGGAGACAGACCTCGTGGAAGGTCCTGAAATCAAGTTCGCCGAGACGGTCATCGACAATGGCTCGTACGGCACCCGCACCATCCGCTTCGAGACGGGTCGGCTGGCCCAGCAGGCGCAGGGCGCCGTGGCCGCCTACCTCGACGAGGAGACCATGCTGCTGAGCGCGACGAGCGCCAGCAAGCAGCCGCGCGACGGCTTCGACTTCTTCCCGCTGACGGTGGATGTCGAGGAGCGGTCGTACGCCGCGGGCAAGATCCCCGGCTCGTTCTTCCGGCGCGAGGGGCGGCCCTCGACCGAGGCGATCCTGGTCTGCCGTCTCATCGACCGCCCGCTGCGCCCCTCGTTCGTCGACGGCCTGCGCAACGAGGTGCAGATCGTCATCACCGTGCTGAGCATCGCGCCCGACGAGTTCTACGACGCCCTCGCCATCAACGCGGCGAGCGCCTCGACCCAGATCTCGGGCCTGCCGTTCAGCGGCCCGATCGCCGGTGTGCGCCTCGCGCTCATGCCGAAGAGCGACGGCACCGGCCAGTGGGTCGCGTTCCCCAAGCACAGCCAGCTGGCCGAGGCGGTCTTCGACCTCACGGTCGCCGGCCGCATCGTCACGAAGGCTGACGGCACCGAGGATGTCGCGATCATGATGGTCGAGGCCGAGGCCACCGAGTCGAGCTGGAACCTCATCCAGGGCGGGGCCATCAAGCCGAGCGAGGCCGTCGTGGCCGAGGGTCTCGAGGCGGCCAAGCCGTTCCTCGCGCAGCTCGTGAAGGCCCAGCAGCAGCTCGCCGCGCAGAGCGCCAAGGAGATCCAGGAGTACCCGGTCTTCCTGCCCTACAGCGACGAGCTCTACGCCGCCGTCGACGCTGTCGCGCACGACGAGCTCGCCCGCGTCTACCAGATCGCCGACAAGGTCGAGCGGCAGAACGCCGACGACGTGCTCAAGGCGTCGACCAAGGAGGCCATCGCGGCCAAGGTCGCCGCCGGCGAGCTGCCGGAGGACGCGCTGTCGCAGTTCGGCGCCGCCTACAAGTCGGTCTCGAAGAAGATCATGCGCGCGCGCGTGCTCACCGAGGGCGTGCGCATCGACGGTCGCGGCCTGGCCGACATCCGGGCGCTCGACGCCGAGGTGCAGGTGATCCCGCGCGTGCACGGCTCGGCCATCTTCCAGCGCGGCGAGACGCAGATCCTCGGTGTCACGACGCTCAACATGCTGAAGATGGAGCAGCAGATCGACTCGCTCAACCCGGTGACGAGCAAGCGCTACCTGCACCACTACAACTTCCCGCCCTACTCGACTGGTGAGACCGGCCGCGTCGGCAGCCCGAAGCGTCGCGAGATCGGGCACGGCTTCCTCGCCGAGCGCGCCCTCGTGCCGGTGCTGCCGAGCCGCGAGGAGTTCCCCTACGCGATCCGCCAGGTCTCCGAGGCGCTGAGCTCGAACGGCTCGACGTCGATGGGCTCGGTGTGTGCCTCGACCCTGTCGCTGCTGAACGCCGGTGTGCCGCTCAAGGCGCCCGTCGCGGGCATCGCCATGGGCCTCATCAGCGACGAGGTGGATGGTGAGACCCGCTACGCGGCCCTCACCGACATCCTCGGCGCCGAGGACGCGCTGGGCGACATGGACTTCAAGGTCGCCGGCACGAGCGAGTTCGTCACGGCGATCCAGCTCGACACCAAGCTCGACGGCATTCCCTCGTCGGTGCTGCACCAGGCGCTGGGGCAGGCGAAGGATGCCCGCATGGCGATCCTCGCGGTCATGAACCAGGCGATCGACGGCCCCGACGAGATGGCCCCGACCGCGCCGCGCGTCATCAGCGTGCAGATCCCGGTCGACAAGATCGGCGAGCTCATCGGCCCGAAGGGCAAGACGATCAACGCCATCCAGGACGAGACCGGCGCGCAGATCTCGATCGAGGAGGACGGCACCGTCTACATCGGCGCGACCGATGGCGCCTCGGCCGAGGCCGCGCGTGCGCAGGTCAACGCGATCGCCAACCCGATCAACCCCGAGGTCGGCGAGCAGTACCTGGGCACGGTCGTGAAGCTCGCGGCGTTCGGTGCCTTCGTCTCGCTCATGCCCGGCAAGGACGGCCTGCTGCACATCAGCGAGGTGCGCAAGCTCGCCGGCGGCAAGCGGGTCGACAACGTCGAGGACGTGCTCTCGGTGGGGCAGAAGATCCTGGTCGAGATCACCAAGACCGACGACCGCGGCAAGCTGTCGCTCTCGCCCGTGCTCACCGAGGGCGAGGGCGGCGACGCCCCCGCCGCTCCGGAGGGCGAGGACGGCTAGTCCGTCCGACTCTCGGCACGATCACCGGATGCCCGTCCTCCCGTCGGAGGGCGGGCATCCGTCGTCCGTGCCATCGCCGCCCGAGCCGCTCGGAGAACGGTCGCCGCACCGCATGGCTACTTCATGAATCTGCCTCAGGTAATCAGCGTTTCGTCAGGCTGCACACAGCCAGGTTGTGCCTGGTATGCGGCTGGTACCAGGCGAGCGGCGTAGCGTCAGGGTGCTTCTCGCGGCCGGACCCCGATCGCTGACCGCATGAAGGACGTTCGACACGACACCCAACCCCACCTGTCGAGGGCCACCCGCCCGAGACCTGACACGGTTCGAAGGAGAATTGTGGACTTCCAGATCGTCCAAGCGTTTTTCATGCTCGGTTTCGTCGCCATGGCGGCCGGCACCCTGTGGTTCTACCTCGAGCGCAATGACCTGAAGCCCGAGCACCGCTCGGTGGCGACCTACGCCGCGGTCATCACGTTCATCGCCGCGATCATGTACTACGTCATGAAGGACGTCGTGAAGTTCCCCGGTGGGGAGATCACGGCGGCCGACGTCGACGCCACGCTGCCGCTGCGGTACATCGACTGGCTGCTCACCACGCCGCTGCTCCTCGTGGAGTTCGCGCTGATCGTGGCTCTCGCGGGCGCCCTGAAGAAGGGCCTCCTGACCAAGCTGATCATCGCCGACATCATCATGATCGTGTTCGGCTACCTCGGTGAGGTGGGCACGCCCGGCAGCGCGACCAACTACATCTTCTTCATCATCTCGACGCTCGGCTGGCTCTACATCGTTTACGTCGTCTTCACCCTGAAGCTCGGCTCGGACGCCCCGGCGCACGTGCAGCGCGCGGTCTCGATCATGAAGTGGTTCGTGATCGCCGGCTGGGCGATCTACCCCATCGGCACCGCCACCCAGGAGTTAATCGAGCTCGGCGGCGGCGACGCGGCCCTCGCCATCAGCATCGCCGCGATCATCTACGTGATCGCCGACGTGCTGAACAAGGTGGGCTTCGGCATCATCGCGGTGCGGGCGGCCAAGAAGAGCTAGGTCTCCGCACGCAACACTCCCGGCGCGGTCGTGCCCCTCGAGGGTGCGGCCGCGCCGCGGCGTCTGCGGTCGGCCGCGACACGGCCCGATAACGATCGGGCGCGGGTCCCCGAGCGAGCACCGCTCACGGAGTACTGTCGGCCTCAACCACCGGTGCCCCCGGCACAATCTCAGCGAGAGCATCCACGACCGTGAACGACAGCCAGGCCCCCCGCGGCGGAGCCACCGCGGTCTCGACCGCGCCCGTAGTGCTGCCGCGCCGCCTCGGGCCGAGCGCGCTGCAGGTCTACCCGATCGCGTTGAGCGGCACCGTGTTCGGCTGGACGGCCGACGGGCCGACCACGACCGCGGTGCTCGATCGCTACGTCGAGCTCGGCGGCACCTTCGTCGACACCGCCGACTCGTACGCCGGTGGGCGCAGCGAGATCATGATCGGCAACTGGATGCGCGGCCGCGGCAATCGCGACGCCATCACCCTGGCCACCAAGGTCGGCAAGAGTGCCGATCATCCGGGGCTGTCGGCCCCGGCCATCCGGGCCGCCGTCGAGGCGTCGCTGCGCCGACTGCGCGTCGATCGCATCGACCTGCTCTTCCTGCACATCGACGACCCCGGCGTGCCCTTCGAGGAGACGCTCCTCGCCGTCGACGAGCTCATCCGCGCCGGTGACGTGCGCTACTTCGGCGGCAGCGACCACACCGGCGAGCGCCTGCTCGAGGCGCGCATCGCCGCCGGGCAGCTCGGCGTCGCGCACATGGTGGCGCTGCAGAAGCACTACAACCTCGTGCATCGCGACGAGTACGAGGGCGACCTCGCTCGCGTGGCGGCCCAGCTCGATGTCGGCGTGCTGCCGCGGTTCGCCCTCGCGGCGGGCTTCCTCTCGGGAAAGTACCGCAGCCGTGCCGATCTCGAGCGCGAGCGCCGGGGGGCCGAGGCCTCCCGGTACCTGAACCGTCGCGGCCTGCGCGTCATCGCCGCGCTCGATCGCGTCGCGCACGAGCTCGGGGTCGAACCGGCGACCGTGGCGCTCTCGTGGCTGCTGAGCCGCCCGCGGGTCGTCGCCCCGGTGGTCTCGGTGAGCGGGCCCCAGCAGCTCGATGCGATCATGGCCGCACCGCGCACGCCGCTCGCGCGGCACCATCTCACCGAGCTCGACCGCGTCAGCGCCTGATCGGCGACCCCGGCGCGCGAGCGCCCCAGGCCGCGACGGTGCGGTCGTCGAGAACGCGCTCGACCGCCCGGCGGAACGCGATGGCGGCGCCGATGGGATCGCCCACGTGCCCCCACGACAGCGCACCCACGTACGCGACCATGATCTGGTCGGCGGCCTCGCCCGCGAGCACATGGCCGGTCTGCCGCAGCAGCTCGGTCACCCTCCCGGCGATCGCTTCGTGGTGCTCGGCGATGATCTGCCGAACCGGGTCGTGCGGGTCGGGAAACTCGGCCGCCGCATTGACGAACAGCGACCCCCGGAAGCACTCGGACTGCAGGGCCGCGCTCACATCGTCGGTGAGGGCCGCGAGCCCGTCCTCCGGGCTTGCGGCCGATCGGATGCGCTCGTCGAGCGAGGCGAGCGCCTGTGCCGAAGCCGCCCGGAGGTAGTCCTGGATCAGACGGTCCTTCGACCCGAAGTGCTTGTAGAAGGTCGCCTTGGTGACCGACGACTCGTGGATGAGCCGGTCGACCCCGACCGCGCGGATGCCCTCCGCGGCGAACAGCCGCGTGGCGGCCTCGAGGATCCTCCGCTTGGCGGGGGGCATGCGCAGTGCGCTGTCGGCGGGGGCGGGGAGGGTCACGCTGGCTCCGGCTTGTCCGCGGCGCTCGGCTCCCTCGGGTGGGGGTTGAAGCATCCGATGGCGCCACTGTAGCAGGGGACAGACAGGGCTGTCTGTCCGTTGTCTGTACCCCGTTCGCGTGTCGGGCATGGCCTAGGCTCTGAGGGGTCGAGAAGGAGCGTGGGTCACGTGTCGCGGTACGTCTATCTGGTTCGGCACGGCGAGCAGCTGGATGCGGAGCACGGCCTCCCCGACGGACCGCTGAGCGGGCGCGGCCAGCGTCAGGCTCGCGCCATCGCCGAACGGCTCAGCGGCGTGCCGTTCTCCCGCGTGCGCACGTCGCCCCTCCAGCGCGCGGTCGAGACGGCCAAGCTCATGACCGAGTACATGCCCTCGATCGAGCCCGAGCCCTCGGCACTGCTCATGGACTGCATCCCCTCCGGCCCGACTCCTGACATGCCCAGCGTCTTCGAGCCCTTCTACGGCGGCATCACCCCCGAGGAGATCGCGGCCGGTGAGGCGCAGATGGCCGACGCGACCGCGGAGTGGCTCTCGCCCTCGCGGGATGACCGTCACGAGCTGCTCATCACGCACAACTTCGTCATCGCCTGGTTCGTTCGCGAGGTCTTCGGGGCGCCGGCATGGCGCTGGATGGGGATCAACCAGGCGAACTGCGGGCTCACGATCATCCGGGTGCGCAGCGCGAAGCCGCCCGTGCTCGTCGCCCACAACGACCTCGGCCACCTCCCGGCCGAGCTGCGCACGGGTCTGCCTGTCGACCAGCCCTTCTAGGCGACGCGGTCGGCGGTGCCGGTGCTCGTGACGCCGCCGGGTCGGGCGGCAGCGAGCCGTGCGAGCCGACGGCGCGTGTAGTGCAGGCTCGATGATTCGCTGCCCAGCAGCATCCGCATCCATCGCAGCGCGAGACCGGTGAGGGCGATCGCCGGCCAGCGGGGTCTCCGCAGGCCGAGCAGCTCGCGATAGGTGTCGGGCAAGGAGGCCACGGCGCCGGCGAAGAGGATGCGGTACGCGGGCCCGACCCCGCGCCCGAGCGGAGGGCGCCGGAGCCAGCGCACAGCCTCCTCGACCCGCTCGTCGCGCCGCAGCACGGGCAGGAACGAGGCGATGGCGGCATCGAGCTCGGCGCGGCTGCGCGGCGGGTCGACCATGCCCATGAGCTCGCCCGCGCGCGCCCATTCGCGCACATACTGGTCGGAGCCGCCCGCAACCGGCCCGCCCCACGTCTCATGGCTGCCGATGAAGGCGTCGGCGAACACGCAGTGCACCCAGCCGATGAGGTCGGCGTCGTCGGCCGAGTAGGCGACCGTCGAGCCGTCGGCCGACGCGTACGTGCCGCGCACCGTGCCGTGCAGGCGCGTCACCCAGGCGCAGGCGGCTTCGGCCTGCGCGCGATCCGCGAAGGTCGTCGTGAGCACCCAGCGCACGGTTCCGGCGAGCCGACCGAGCGGGTCCTCCCGATAGCGCGAGTGGTCGTGCACCCCCGCCATCGCCCCGGGGTGCAGGGTCTGCATGAGGAGGGCGCGGATGCCGGCGACGACCGTGGGGATGCCGCTGTGCACCTCCCAGACCGCTGATCCAGGGCCGAACCAGCCCTCGTCGTCGCCGGTCTCGAGGGCGCGAACCCAGTCGGGCGTGCCCTGCGGGTCGCCCGAGAACATGACCAGGATGCGGCCGCGAGCGCGCTCGAGCGGAACGGGGCGTGGCATGCTGAGACTGTCGCACACCGTGCTGAGCGTCGTTCGGGAGTGGGCTGAGAGGGCCGGTTCGATGCCGCGGGGATGACTGGCGAAAATACCCCCGGGGGTATATCATCGTCCCATGACCTCTCCTCGCACCTACGTCATCGTGGGCGGTGTCGCCGGTGGCATGTCGGCCGCCACGCGCCTCCGCCGCCTCGACGAGACCGCGCGCATCGTCGTGCTCGAGCGCGGCGAGCACGTCTCCTTCGCCAACTGCGGGCTGCCGTACCACGTCGGCGGCGTCATCGCCGACCGCGAGTCGCTCATCCTGCAGACGCCCGCCTCGCTCGCGGCGCGCTTCGCCCTCGACGTGCGGGTGCGCACCGAGGCTGTGGCGATCGACCGGGATGCCCGCACTGTGCTCGCGCGCGACCTCCGCACCGGCGCGGAGGAGGCGATCGGCTACGACGCGCTCATCCTCAGCCCCGGTGCCGCACCCGTGCGCCCGCCGATCGCCGGCGTCGATCGCGGACTGACCCTGCGCGACATCGGCGACATGGACCGCATCATCGCCGCGGCGCAGGATGCCCGCCGTGCGGTCATCGTCGGCGCGGGATTCATCGGCCTCGAGCTGGCCGAGAACCTCCGCCATCGCGGCCTCGAGGTGGCGGTCGTGCAGTCGATGCCGCACGTGCTGCGCCCGTTCGACATCGAGATGGCGCACATCGTCGCACAGCGTCTTCGGGCCAACGGGGTGCAGCTGCACCTCGGCACGACGGTCACCGCGATCGCCGATGACCACGTCGTGCTCTCGGACGGCCGCACCCTGCCGAGCGACCTCGTCGTGCTCTCGGTGGGGGTGCAGGCCGACAGCGCGATCGCGCGGGCGGCGGGTCTCGCCCTCGACGACCGCGGCCATATCGTCGTCGACGAGCTCCAGCGCACCTCCGACCCCGCCGTCTACGCGGTGGGCGACGCGGTCGTCAAGCGGCGCTTCGACGGCGACCCCGCACCGGTCTGGCTCGCCGGACTCGCCAACCGGCACGGCCGGCTCGCGGCCGACGCCATCGCCGGGCGACCGCACGCCGCCGTGCCCGCACTCGGTACCGCCGTCATCGGGCTGTTCGGGCTCACCGCGGCCGCGGTCGGTCGCACCGAGCGCGAGCTCCGCGCAGAGGGGAGGGCGATCCGCGTGATCCACACCCACCCCACCGATCACGCCGGCTACTACCCGGGCGCCGAGCTGCTCGCCCTCAAGCTCATCGTCGACGCCGAGACCGATGCCATCCTGGGCGCGCAGGCCGTCGGCGGCGGTGCCGACAAGCGCATCGACGTCATCGCCACCGCGATGGCGGGCGGCATCCCCGCGCGCGGCCTCGCCGATCTCGAGCTCGCCTACGCGCCGCAGTTCGCCTCGGCGAAAGACCCCGTCAACATGCTCGGCTACGTCGACGACAACCTGATCGACGGCGAGCTCAGCGTGCAGTGGCACGAGGTCGAGGCCCGGCTCGCGGAGGGCTGGCGCCTCATCGACGTGCGCACCGCGGGCGAGAACGCCCTCGGCGCCATCCCGGGCAGCACGCTCATGCCGGTGGACGAGCTGCGCGAGCACGCCGAGAGCCTGCGCGGCCAGCGGGTGATCGTGCACTGCAAGGTCGGTCAGCGCGGGCACACGGCCGCCGCGCTCCTGCGGCAGTACGGTGTCATCGTGGCGAACCTCGACGGGGGCTACACCACCTGGCGCGCCGGAACGCAGGCGGTCGCCGCCGGGGCGGGCTCCGCATCCTGACGACCCGCCCGCACCATCGCAGCACCCGCACCGTCCGCACCACCGAGAGGAGATACCGATGGCCGATGAGATCACCGTCGATCAGCTCGTGATCGAGCGCGAGCGCGGCGCGACCGTGATCGACGTGCGCGAGGTCGACGAGTACATCGACGCGCACGTGCCCGGCGTGCGGCTCGTGCCGCTCGGCACGCTCCCCGATGAGCTGGATGCCCTTCCGCACGACGAGCGGCTGTTCATCATCTGCCGCTCCGGTGCCCGCAGTCTGCGCGCCGCCGACTTCCTCCTCGCCAACGGGTTCGACGCCGTCTCGGTCGCAGGCGGCACGATGGCGTGGGTGCAGCGCGGGCTCGACTACGAGACAGGGGACGACCGATGACCACCATCCCGGCCGAGGAGGCCAAGCGCATCGCCAACCGGCTGCGCCGAGCGCAGGGGCAGCTCGGCGCCGTGCTCGGCATGATCGAGGAGGGGCGCGACTGCCGCGAGATCGTCACCCAGCTCAGCGCCGCGTCGAGCGCGATCGATCGTGCGGGCTTCGCCATCATCGCCTCGGCCATGAAGGAGTGCCTGCGGGAGGACGGCAGCGGCGACCCCGTCGAGGTCGCCGACCTCGAGAAGCTGTTCCTCAGCCTCGCCTGAGCGCGAGCGGGGTCAGAGCGCCCGACCGAGCCAGGTCGTCGCGTTGGGGTTGTCGTTGTACGGCTCGATCGGGCTGAAGCCGAGCGCGGCGTACAGGGCCGCGGCAGCGTCGAGCGAGCGATGGGTGTCGAGAACGAGCTCCTGACCGCCGAGCGCACGGGCCCGATCGACGAGCTCGTCGAGCAGCGCCCGCCCGACCCCCCGGCGACGGGCGTGCGGCAGCACCCAGAGGTGCTTGAGCTCGAACCGCGCCCCGAGCGGACCGTCGGCGACCCGGCGGATGCCGCCGCAGCCGACATCGGCGGGCTCGCCGCTCAGGTTCTCGCCCTCCGCGATCAGGAACACGCCGACGGGGAGGCGGTACTCCGCATCGATGGGCTCGGTGCGCCGGTACGCCTCCGGCCCGTCGGGGAAGCCCTGCGCGCGCGCCTGGAAGTACTGATCGAGCAGCACGCGCGCCGCATCGTCGCTCGGCAGGGCGGAGCGCCAGGTCACCATGACCCCAGCCTAGGCACCGTTGCCGCGCCGTAGACTGGCGGCATGGTCATCCGGGTCGCCGTCGTCGGGGCGAGCGGCCGTCTCGGCTCGCTCGCATGCACGCTCATCGAGCAGCAGAGCGACCTCGCCCTCGTCGCGCGGCTCGACTCGCGCAGCGACCTCGGCGAGATGCTCGGGGCCGACGTTGTGCTCGATGTCACCGCGCCGGGAGTCTCGCCGACCGTCGTCGATCACGCTGTGCGGTCGGGCCTGAAGGTGCTGGTCGGCACCAGCGGCTGGAGCGAGGACCGGCTGCGCACCCTTCGCGCGCTCGTGGCGCAGCATCCGGATGCGGGGGTCGTGGTGATCCCGAACTTCGCGCTCGGCTCCGTCGTCGCGACGCACCTGGCCACCATCGCCGCCCGCTACTTCGAGTCGATCGAGATCGTCGAGGCGCACCACGCCGCCAAGGTCGACTCGCCCTCGGGCACGGCCGTGCGCACCGCCGAGCTCATCGGGCACGCCCGCGCCGACCTCGGCCCGGTCGTCGCGCCGCACACCGACCAGCGCGCCCGCGGACAGCAGGTCGCGAGCGTGCCGATCCACTCGCTGCGTCTCCAGGGCGTGGTCGCGCGGCAGGAGGTCCACCTCGGCGGCACCGGCGAGGTCGTGACCATCACCCACGAGACGCTGTCGCCGAGCTCCTACGAGGCGGGCATCCTGCTCGGCCTGAGGGCCGCGGCCGAGACCACCGGTCTCGTCGTCGGGCTCGACAGCCTGCTCGGTCTCACCTCGCCCGTCGCGGGATCCGATACCGCGGCGGCTCCCGACCGGAGCGACCGCGGATGACGCGCGCCCGCTGGGGAGCGCTGCTGATGGCGCTCCTTCTCGCCCTGTACCTCGCCGTCGTCATCGGCTACGCGGTCAACCTGGTCCGCGACCCGCTGCCGATCGTGCAGGCCATGGGCTGGGCGCTGGTCGTGCTGCCGCTCGTCGGCGTCTGGGGGCTCGCCGTCGAGCTACGCTTCGGCTTCGGCGCCGAGCGACTCGCCCGCCGCCTCGAGGTCGAGGGCGGCCTGCCCGACGACGAGGCGCCCGCCCGCGTCAGCGGTCGCGTCGAGCGCGCCGCCGCCGACGCGATCTTCGAGCGCTACGCGGCCGAGGTGCAGCAGCACCCCGGCTCGTGGCAGCACTGGTTCCGGCTCGCGCTCGCCTACGACGCGGCGAGCGACAGGCGCCGTGCCCGCTGGGCGATGCGCGAGGCGCTCCGACTCGAGCGGGCCGAGACCGCGGCCGAGGGAGCGGCCTAGGCCTCCTCGGCCGGAGTCGGCCGCACCAGCTCCTCCAGCGCCTGCTCGACGGTCTCATGCCGGAAGCGGAAGCCGTCGGCGAGCAGCTTGGCGGGGACCTGCTTCTGGCTCGACAGCAGCAGCTCGCGGCCCGCGTCGCCCATTATCGTGCCGATGAGACCTTCCGGCAGGCGCAGCAGGTGCCAGCGGTGCATCGCCGCTGCCAGCGCCCGCGTCACGCGGTCGCTCGTCGCGGGGGTGGGGCCGGCCAGGTTCACCGGGCCGCGCAGCGTCGAGGTGAGCAGGTGGCGGATCGCGGCGGCCTCGTCGTAGAGGCTGATCCACGGCCAGTGCTGGCCTCCCGAGCCGACACGGGCAGCCGCGCCGACGGCGGTGAGCAGCCGCAGCGGCGTCATGGCTCCGCCCCGACCGATCACCAGACCGGTGCGGAGGAAGACCGTGCGGGTTTTCGCGGGCGCGAGGCTCGCGGCCTCCTCCCACGCGGCGACGACGTCGCTGAGGAAGCCCTCGCCCTTGCTCGCATCCTCGGTCAGGCGCACGGCCGGACGATCGCCGTAGTAGCCGACCGCCGAGCCGCTGAGGAACACGGAGGGAGGGTTCGACGACTTTGCCATGCCCTCGGCGAGCGCGCGCGTCGCCCGCACGCGCGACTCGAGGATCTGCTTCTTGTAGCCGCGGGTCCAGGGGATCCGCGCGATCGAGGCGCCCGACAGGTTGACGACCGCGTCGGCACGGTCGAAGACCCCGGTGTCGAGCACTCCCGACCCGGGCGACCAGGCGAACTCGGTCTCGCTGCGCGGCGCGCGGCGCACGAGCGTGAGCACGGTGTGGCCGTCGGCGCGCAGCTGGCGCTGCAGCTCGGTGCCGATCATCCCGGATGCGCCGGCGATCAGCACCGTGAGAGGTGTCGCGGCCGCCACTACGCGAGCGAGGCTTCGAGCGTGATGGGGATGCCCGCGAGGGCCCGCGACACCGGGCAGCCGGTCTTCGCGCCCTCGGCGAACTCCTGGAACTGCTCGGCCGTCAGGCCCGGCACCTTCGCGCTCACGAGCAGGTGGCTGCCGGTGATGCCCTCGCCGGGCACGAAGGTGACGGCGGCCGTCACCTGCAGGCTCTCGGGCGCGTGCCCGGCACCGGCCAGGGCGTGCGACAGCGCCATCGAGTAGCAGGCCGAGTGCGCGGCGCCGAGCAACTCCTCCGGGTTGCTGCGGCCCGCGACGCCCTCCGAGCGGGCGGCCCAGGTGACCGGGAACTCGCCGGCGTCGGACGAATCGAGTGAGGTCGTCCCCGACCCCTCCATGAGCGACCCGAACCAGAGGGTCGTCGCTTCACTGGTCACGGCCATGGCGGTGCTCCTTGCGTCTCGGGGTCGGGAGGTCTCCAGCCTACGCGCGCGCACCCCGCGTGCGGAGGATTCCCAGCCTCGCCAGGAGCACGTACAGCTGGCATCCCAGGCAGTAGGCGAACGCCGCGTTGAGGAACGCGGCGATGAACGCGGCCGCAGCGGCCACGACGAGGGCACCGGGCACCCCGATCAGGTGCAGCACGAGGCCCGTCACCGTCACCAGAAGGCCCACCAGTTGCGCGAACGTCGGGGGAGCGGGGTGCTCGCGCTCGGTCGGCGGGGCCAGGCGCGGGGCGATCAGGCGGCGGAACAGCAGACCGTAGGGGTGCTTCTGGATGCCCGCGAACGCCCCCCACGCGAACAGCGCGACAAGCGCGGTGAGCAGCAGGGCGGAGGGCTGCAGCGCGCGGGCCACGAGGTCGGCCCCCTGCTGCTCGGTGAGCCCGAGCAGGATGACGACGAGCAGCAGCGCCGCTGTGATGGCCGCCCCGAACCGGGGGCCGCGCGGGTCGATGCCGAACGGCGTGCCCGCCGGGGCGTCCGGTGCCGGACGCTCGCCGCTCACGCCGGCACCGCCACGGGCAGGCGGGCGGCGTCGACCGCCGCGCGCACGTCGGCGGGCGTCACCGCGCCGATCAGGCGGGCGCGAACGTGCCCTTCCCCGTCGAGCACAAGCGTCGTCGGCGTCGAGTACACCGAGTGCCGCCGGGCAACCTCCGGCTCGTCGACGACGTCGATCTCGCGGTGGGCGACCGTCGGGTCGGCGGCGACCAGCGTCTCGGCGACCCGCCGCATCGCGGCGCACGCCGAGCACACCGGACTCGACAGCTGCACGAGGGTGACCTCGGCGCCCTCCACGGCGAGCTGGTGCTCGTCTCCGCCGCAGCCCTCGGCGACGCGCGTGCCGCGGGCCCGCACGAGCAACCCGAGCAGGGTCGCCGCGCCGATGAGACCGGCGATCAAGAGCAGGGCGGTGAGAGCATCCATGCCCCTCACAATAGGAAACGCGCGTCGGGTATTCCCGCGTATGACGCTGTGCGACGCGCGAGCGGGCCGCCGCGGTGGCCGGGGCACCCCGATAGGGTGGCGATCGTGACCGACGCCGCCGAGATCCAGTTCCGCTCCGACGTGACCGTCGAGCTCGTCCGGGCCAGTGCTCACGACAGCGACGTGCTGTTCGCCGCCCGCGTCTCGACGCAGGGCGAGCAGACCCTCGAGGCCGCGGCGAGCGGCGACGAGGCGACCGCCCGCGATCGCGGCCTCATCAACTACCTGATGCGAGACCGCCACGGCTCGCCCTTCGAGCACAACTCGATGACCTTCTACGTGCAGGCGCCGATCTTCGTCTTCCGCGAGTTCATGCGGCACCGCATCGCCTCGTACAACGAGGAGTCGGGCCGCTATCGCGAGCTGCGCCCCGTGTTCTACGTTCCCGGCCCCGACCGCAACCTCGTGCAGGTCGGCAAGCCCGGCGCCTACGAGTTCCTGCCGGGCAGTGCCGAGCAGCTCGCGCTCGTCGACGCCGAGGTGCGGGCATCCTGCACCGCCGCCTACGCGTCGTATCAGCGGATGCTCGACGCGGGCATCGCGCGCGAGGTGGCCCGCGCGGTCCTCCCCGTGACGATCTACAGCACCATGTACGTCACGATGAACGCCCGCTCGCTCATGAACTTCCTCTCGCTGCGCACCAAGCGCGAGGGCACGCACTTCCCGTCCTTCCCGCAGCGCGAGATCGAGATGGTCGCCGAGCAGATGGAGCAGCACTTCGCCGCGCTCATGCCGCTCACCTACGAGTCGTTCAACGGCAACGGCCGCGTCGCCCCGTAGCCCGCGGCCCGCTCGGCACCGCGGCGCGATACCCTGAAGCACGTGTCTGCGAACAATCCCTTCGGCCAGGTGCTCGTCGCCCTCGTCACGCCCATGCTCCCCGACGGCGAGGTCGACTGGGCCGCGGTCGAGAAGCACATCGACGATGTGATCAGCAACGGGGCCGACGGCGTCGTCGTCACCGGCACGACCGGTGAGACCAGCACCCTCACCGACGCCGAGAAGCTGCGCCTGGTCGAGGTCGGCAAGTCGGTCAGCGCCGGCCGGGCATCCATCATCACGGGCGGCGGCTCGAACGAGACCGCGCACGCCATCGAGCTCTACAAGGCCAGCGAGAAGGCCGGCGCCGACGGCGTCATGATCGTGACGCCCTACTACAACAAGCCGACCCAGGCCGGTGTGCTCACGCACTTCCGCATGATCGCCGACGCGACCGATCTGCCGGTGATCCTCTACGACATCCCGGGCCGCGCGGGCATCGAGATCACGTACGAGACCGTCCTGCGCGCCGCGAAGCACCCGAACATCCTGGCGGTGAAAGACGCGAAGGGCGACCTGAGCGAGGTCAGCCGGGTCATGAACCAGACCGACCTGATGTACTTCGCCGGCGACGACGCGAACGTTCTGCCGACGCTCGCGATCGGCGGCACGGGCCTCATCGGCGTCACGGCGAACGTCGTCCCCGGGGCGTACCGCACCATCGTCGACGCGGTGAACCGCAACGACCTGGCGACGGCCACCGCCGAGCACCAGCGCCTCGAGCCGCTCGTGCGCGCCATCATGACCCACGTCCCCGGCACCGTCGCCACCAAGTACGTGCTGCACGGTCTCGGCCGCATCGGCTCGCCGCGCGTTCGGCTTCCCCTGGTCGGCCCGGAGGAGCACGAGGCCGCGATCATCGAGGCCGAGCTCGACCTGGTGAGCGACCTGCAGGGCGTCGACTTCCGCAACTTCCGGCCCGACCGCAACGCGGCGGCCGGCGGTGCCCTGCCGAAGGTGGCCGGCACCACCCGATAGACCACACCCCGGGGCACGAGCCCCTCCGAGCGCGACAGACCGCGCATCACAACCAGTCAGGCGGACCATGCCCCACGACCTCTTCGACCCGCCCGCCCTCGACCCGAGCACCCTGCGCATCATCCCGCTGGGCGGCGTCGGCGAGATCGGCCGCAACATGACCGCCTACGAGTTCGGCGGCAAGCTGCTCATCATCGACGCCGGCGTGCTCTTCCCCGAGGAGACCCAGCCCGGCGTCGACCTGATCCTCCCCGACTTCGGCCCGATCCGCGACCGGCTCGACGACGTCGTCGCCGTGGTGCTCACCCACGGCCACGAGGACCACATCGGCGCTGTGCCGTACCTGCTGCGGATGCGGCAGGACATCCCGATCATCGGCTCGACCCTCACGCTCGCGCTCATCGAGGCGAAGCTCAAGGAGCACCGCATCCAGCCCTACACCCACACGGTGAAGGAGGGGCAGGTCGAGCAGCTCGGCCCGTTCGCGCTCGAGTTCATCGCCGTGAACCACTCGATCCCGGATGCTCTCGCCATCGTCGTCTCCACGCCCGCCGGCACCGTGCTCCACACCGGCGACTTCAAGATGGACCAGCTTCCCCTCGACGACCGCATCACCGACCTCCGCGCGGTGGCCCGCTGGGGCGAGAAGGGCGTCGACCTCGTGCTGAGCGACTCGACGAACGCCGACGTGCCCGGCTTCACCGCGCTCGAGCGCGACATCGGTCCCGTGCTCGAGAACGTCATCGCCCGCGCCCGCCGCCGCGTCATCGTGGCCAGCTTCTCGAGCCACGTGCACCGCGTGCAGCAGGTGCTCGACGCCGCCCACGCCAACGGCCGCAAGGTGGCGCTCATGGGCCGCAGCATGGTGCGCAACATGACGATCGCCGCCGATCTCGGGTTCCTGAAGGTGCCGGAGGGCATCCTGATCGACCACAAGAAGGCTGCCACGCTGCCCGACGACCAGATCGTCTACATGTCGACCGGCAGCCAGGGCGAGCCGATGGCCGTGCTCGCGCGCATGGCGAACCTCGAGCACCAGATCGAGATCGGCGAGGGTGACACGGTCATCCTCGCCTCGAGCCTGATCCCGGGCAACGAGAATGCCGTCTACCGCGTCATCAACGGGCTCATGAAGCTCGGCGCGAAGGTCGTGCACAAGGGCACCGCGCGCGTGCACGTCTCGGGCCACGCCTCGGCCGGCGAGCTGCTCTACTTCTACAACGTGCTGCGGCCCAAGAACGTCATGCCGGTGCATGGCGAGCAGCGGCACCTCGTCGCGAACGCCGAGCTCGCCATCGCGACCGGCGTGCCCGAGCAGAACGTGCTGCTCGCCGACAACGGCTCGGTCGTCGACCTGCGCGACGGCGTCGCCCGCGTCGTCGGCCAGCTCGACATCGGCTTCGTCTACGTCGACGGCTCGACCGTCGGCGCGATCACCGACGCCGACCTGAAGGACCGCCGGATCCTCGCGGAGGAGGGCTTCATCTCCATCTTCGTGGCGGTGGATGCGCAGACCGGGCGCGCCGTCGTCGGGCCCGAGATCCACGCCCGCGGCTTCGCGCCCGACGAGGCGGTGTTCGATGAGGTGAAGCCGCAGATCGTGGCGGCGCTCGCCGAGGCCGCGGCGAATGGGACGCGCGACCAGCACGCCTTCAGCCAGGTCGTGCGGCGCGTGGTCGGCCGCTGGGTGAACACGCAGCACCGTCGCCGTCCGATGATCGTGCCGGTGGTGATCGAGGCGTAGCCTCGATCACCCAGACAGCGCCGGTTTGCCGCGCCGCGGAGCGGCGCGGGCCGAGGCCTGACGGCCTCGATCACCCAGACAGCGCCGGTTTGCCGCGCCGCGCAGCGGCGCGGGCCGAGGCGTAGCCCTCCCTCACCCCGAACGGGTGTCGCGACGCCTCGGGCCGGGGGCGTAGCCTGACCTCGTGACGAATCCGCGCTTCCTGCCCTCGGCGGGCCTCCTGCCCGCCCTGGCGATGTGCGGTCCGGACTTCGCCATGGCCGTTCCGCCGACTCTCGAGTCGCTCATGTCGCTCGGCGGCTGGGCCGCCGAGGACGCCGCCGGGCAGCCGCCGGAGCCCGACGGAGCGTAGGCGCGTGTCGCCCCGGGCCGCGTCGGATCGCGCGGGTACCGTGGGCGCATGGCTTCGAGCACACGGTCGTCGGCGCGCCCGCGCTCGGGTTCGGCGCGCTCGGGGTCGGGCTCGACCCGCAACCGCAGCTCCTCCGCCGCGGCCACGAAGAAGCTGCCGGTCGCCGAGCCGCAGCCGGGCATCCTGACCCGCGCCTGGATGGGCCTCGCCCACGTGACCGGTGCCGCGTTCCGCGTGTTCGGCCGCGAGACCCTGGCCAAGGAGGAGCGCCGCGACGGCGTGCCGTTCTTCTTCATCGTGCTCGCCGTCATCGGCGTCGTCGTCGAGTGGTTCTTCATGGCCGACCCGGTGGCGGTCGCGCTCAACGCCTGGACCTTCGGCGGATTGATCGGACGCGTCTCGTTCGCGCTGCCGGTGATCCTCATCGTCTTCGCGGCCTGGCTGTTTCGGCACCCGGCGAGCGTGCACGACAACACCCGCATCGGCATCGGCCTCGGGCTGCTGGTCGCGAGCGTGAGCGCCCTGTGCCATGTCGCGCTCGGCGCCCCGCAGCCCGCGCTCCCGCCACTCGCGCTCGCGCAGGCCGGGGGCCTCGTGGGCTGGGTGCTCGGCGGCGTGCTGCTGCTCGCGAGCATCTGGGTGGCCGTTCCCGCCCTCGTGCTGCTCGCCCTGCTGTCAGTGCTGATCATGACCAAGACGCCGCCGAACCGCATCGGCGACCGCCTGCGCGAGCTCTACGCGTACCTGTTCGGCGCCGAGCTGGCGCCGCGCGAGCCGAAGCAGAAGCCCGCGAGCGAGACGACGCCGGTCGAGTTCGGCTCGCTCACCGACCTGGGGCTCGACCTCGACGACACGAGTTCGATGCCGTGGTGGCGCAAGGGCCGCTCGGCGCGCGAGTCGGCCGCCTTCGACAGCCCGGTCGAGCGCGACCCGGTCACCGAGGTCATCGACCCGCTCGAGCGCGCGACGGTGACGGAGAACCTCGGCGAGGTGCTCTCGGCGGCCGAGCAGGCCGTGGCCCGGTTCACCGGCGAAGTGGATGCCCCCGCGAGCCCGCGCGAGTCCGCGACGCCGGCCGTCCTCCCGGGCTTCGCCACGACGGCGAGCGAGCGCGGCGCGGCGGGCGAGTTCTCCGCGCCCGCGCCCCGGTCATCCGGCGCACGGCCCTACCGCCTGCCGGCGGCCACCATCCTCAAGCCGGGGGATCCCCCGAAGGCGAAGTCGGCCGCCAACGACAGCGTGGTGGCCGCGATCACCGAGGTGCTCACGCAGTTCCAGGTCGACGCTCGGGTCACGGGGTTCAGCCGCGGCCCCAGCGTGACGCGGTACGAGGTCGAGCTCGGTCCGGGCGTGAAGGTGGAGCGCTTCACGGCCCTCACTCGCAACATCTCGTACGCCGTCGCGAGCAACGAGGTCAACATCCTTTCGCCGATTCCCGGCAAGAGCGCGATCGGCGTGGAGATCCCGAACGTCGACCGCGAGATCGTGAGCCTCGGCGATGTGCTGCGCTCGAGCGCAGCATCCAAGGCCCTGCACCCGATGGCGATCGGGGTCGGCAAGGACGTCGAGGGCGGCTACGTCGTCGCGAACCTCGCCAAGATGCCGCACCTGCTCGTCGCCGGTTCGACCGGGTCGGGAAAGTCGAGCTTCATCAACTCGATGATCACGAGCGTGCTCATGCGGGCGAAGCCGGCCGAGGTGCGCATGGTCCTCGTCGACCCGAAGCGCGTCGAGCTGGCCGCCTACCAGGGCGTGCCGCACCTCATCACGCCGATCATCACGAATCCGAAGAAGGCGGCCGAGGCACTGCAGTGGGTCGTCAAGGAGATGGACATGCGGTACGACGACCTCGCGTCGTTCGGGTTCCGCCACATCGACGACTTCAACCGCGCCGTGCTCGCCAACGAGATCGTGCTGCCCGAGGGCTCTCAGCGGCAGCTGCAGCCGTACCCCTACCTGCTTGTCGTCGTCGACGAGCTCGCCGACCTCATGATGGTCGCGCCGCGCGATGTCGAGGACTCGATCGTGCGCATCACCCAGCTGGCCCGGGCGAGCGGCATCCACCTGGTGCTGGCGACCCAGCGGCCGAGCGTCGACGTCGTGACCGGCCTCATCAAGGCGAACGTGCCCAGCCGTCTCGCCTTCGCCGTCTCGAGCATGACGGACAGCCGCGTGATCCTTGACCAGCCGGGCGCCGACAAGTTGATCGGCCAGGGCGATGCGCTCTTCCTGCCGATGGGCGCCTCGAAGGCGATCCGCGTGCAGGGAGCCTGGGTCACCGAGGAGGAGATCCACGCCGTCGTCGAGCACGTCAAGCAGCAGGCCCTGCCCGAGTACCGCGCCGACGTCGCAGCCGAGGCCCAGAAGCGCGAGATCGACAGCGACATCGGCGACGACCTCGAGGTGCTGCTCGCCGCCGCCGAGCTGGTCATCAGCACGCAGTTCGGGTCGACCTCGATGCTGCAGCGCAAGCTCCGGGTCGGCTTCGCCAAGGCCGGCCGCCTGATGGACCTCCTCGAGTCGCGCGAGATCGTCGGCCCCTCCGAGGGGTCGAAGGCCCGCGACGTGCTCGTGTCGCCCGACCAGCTGCCCGAGGTGCTCGCGCGGCTGCGGGGCGAGGAGCCTCCCGCCGCGTCGGCCGGCGCCCCCGGCGGCGGGACGGGGGGCGGCGGGTCGAGCAGTGGTGCTGCGGCCGACGACCCCGTCGCCCGCATGACCGAGGGCTATCCTGAGGTCGAGGGCGACTCGGACGAGGACGCCTGGCAGCTCACCGATCGTGACTGAGGCGCCGACGCCTCGTGACCGCGCCGACCTGGAGGACCGCGTGACCGACCCCGAGGCGAGCACCCGGTCGTACTCCTTCCGCGGGCGGGTGGTACGCGCGGGCGAGACGCCCGCGAGCAGCGGCAACCTGGCGAACATCATCACCGTGGTGCGCATCCTGCTCGCCCCGCTGTTCGTCGTCCTCCTCGTGCTGGACGGCGGCGCCGACGGGCCGCTCCGCGTCGCGGCCGCCGTGCTCTTCATCGTCGCCATCGCGACCGACGGCGTCGACGGCATGCTCGCACGGCGTCGCAACCTCGTCACCGACCTCGGGATCCTCCTCGACCCGATCGCCGACAAGCTGCTGACCGGCGCGGCCCTCGTCATGCTCGCGGTCCTGGCCGAGCTTCCCTGGTGGGTGGTGGCGATCATCCTCGTGCGCGAGTGGGGCATCACCGTCTACCGCTTCATCGCCCTGCGCGACCGGGTGATCCCCGCCTCGCGCGGCGGCAAGCTCAAGACGGTGGTGCAGGCGGTCGCCATCTCGTTCGCGCTGCTGCCGCTCTGGGCCGTGCTCGGCGAGTGGGTGCACATCCTCAACACCGTCCTCATGACCGCCGCCGTGGTTCTGACCGTCGTCACCGGCATCGAGTACCTGGTGCAGGCGCGGCGGCACGCGCGTCGCGCCGAGTGACGGCATCGTGACCGTGGCGGGAGCGGCGAGCCCGGCGGCGGGCGCGGGCTCCGTCGACTCGACCGCCGTCCTCGTCGAGCGGCTGATCGCCGAGGGCCGTTCGGTCGCGGTCGCGGAGTCGCTGACCGGCGGTGCGCTCCTCGCCGAGTTGATCCGCGTGCCCGGTGCCTCCGCGGTCGTCCGCGGGGGAGTCGTCGCCTACGACACCGCGCTGAAGCATTCGCTGCTCGGGGTCGATGCCGGGCTGCTCGCGGCGGCGGGTCCGGTCGACCCGGCGGTCGCCAGTGCGATGGCCGAGGGGGTGCGCGCGGTCGCGGCCGTCGGCGGGCATCCGGCTGATTGGGGCGTCGCGACGACGGGCGTGGCCGGCCCCGATCCGCAGGGTGCGGCCCCGGTGGGCCTGGTCTACGTCGCGGTGGCGGATGCGGAGCGCACGCTCGTCCGCGAGCACCGCTTCGCCGGCGACCGCGCGGCGGTGCGGCGCCAGGCGGTCGCGGCGGCGCTCGCGCTGCTCGCCGACGCGCTCGATGCGTTCTCTGCCGCGTGACGCCGCTGCGTGACGCCGCGCTGACGAGCCCACGATGCTCGGGAATGCCATACGACACGGTCGTGTTACAGACAGCAGACTGACAACCGGCGCACAGGTGGCGGCGGTTACAGTAATCGCATCCGGTTCGGGTAGTGTTACCCGCCCGGCGCAAGCCGCCCGAGAGGCAGTGAAGGAGGTCACCATGGTTCTGGTCCGGCAAGAGATCGGCGAGGTCCTCCGCGATGTCCGCCTCCAGAAGGGCCGCACCCTGCGGCAGGTCGCCAGTCGCGCGAGCGTGGCGCTGGGCTACCTGAGCGAGGTCGAGCGCGGCCAGAAGGAGGCGTCGAGCGAGATCCTCGCCTCGGTCGCCGAGGCGCTCGACACCCCGATCTCGGTCATCATGCGCGAGGTGGGCGACCGCCTCGCCGTCATCGAGGGCCTCTCGACGGTTCCCGACACCCTGCCCGACGAGCTGGTCGCCGAGTTCGACGCCGACCTCGCGATGCGCTGAGCCCCGCGCTCACCGCATCGCCCGCTCCTCCGGCAGCGCCCGACACGGCCCGGCTCCCGCGTGACCCGCAGCGAGTTCCTCCGCGCCATCGACGACGAGTTCGGTGAGGCGTACGGGCGCAGCCTGGTGCGCGATCTCGTACTGGGAGCGCTCGGAGACCGCACCGCCGAGGAGGCGCTCGCGCAGGGTCTCGCCCCGCGCGAGGTCTGGCTGGCCCTCTGTGCTGTCATGGATGTCCCGCGCGAGCGCTGGTACGGCGCGGGCCGCCCGGAGCCCCGCCGGTCCTGACCCGGCCGCACCGTCGGTGGGCGTCCGCCTCCGGGATGCGGGCGCGCGCCGCACGGACGACACGCCGCGCCGCAACCGTTCGAACATCTGTTCGCCTGCGGGCTAGACTCCCTCCCAGCGGCACTCGAACACGAGTCACTGCACGGAACGCGCGTCGAGCCCGGCTGATGTCGGGGGAGGAGCGTACCGTCGGTCTCGTCGGCGATCGCCGTCACGCCTTGTCGTGATCCGACCGGCCCTGCTCCATCGGCCGGACGAGGAGCGACAGAAGACAGGCACACCGCGCACGAGATGAAGGAGACCGCAATGCCCTCAGCAGCAGACCGCGAGAAGGCCCTCGAGACCGCTCTCGCCCAGATCGACCGTCAGTTCGGCAAGGGCAGCGTCATGCGCCTCGGCTCCGACGAGCGTGCGCCGGTGTCGGTGATCCCGACCGGCTCGATCGCCCTCGATGTCGCCCTCGGCATCGGTGGCCTTCCGCGCGGCCGCATCATCGAGATCTACGGCCCCGAGTCCTCGGGCAAGACCACGCTCACGCTCCACGCCATCGCCAACGTGCAGCGCGCCGGCGGCATCGCCGCCTTCATCGACGCCGAGCACGCGCTCGACCCCGACTACGCGCAGAAGCTGGGGGTCGACATCGACCAGCTCCTCGTGTCGCAGCCCGACACCGGCGAGCAGGCGCTCGAGATCGCCGACATGCTCGTGCGCTCGGGCTCGATCGACCTCGTGGTCATCGACTCGGTCGCGGCCCTGGTGCCGCGCGCGGAGATCGAGGGCGAGATGGGCGACAGCCACGTCGGCCTCCAGGCCCGCCTCATGTCGCAGGCCCTCCGCAAGCTCACCGGTGGCCTCAACTCCACCGGCACCTCGATGATCTTCATCAACCAGCTCCGCGAGAAGATCGGCGTCTTCTTCGGCAGCCCCGAGACCACCGCGGGCGGCAAGGCGCTGAAGTTCTACGCCTCCGTGCGCCTCGACATCCGTCGTATCGAGACCCTCAAGGACGGCACCGAGGCCGTCGGCAACCGCACCCGCGTCAAGGTCGTGAAGAACAAGATGGCCCCGCCTTTCAAGCAGGCCGAGTTCGACATCCTCTACGGGGTCGGCATCTCCCGCGAGGGCAGCCTGATCGACTTCGGCGTCGAGCATGAGATCGTCCGCAAGTCGGGCGCCTGGTACACCTACGAGGGCGACCAGCTCGGCCAGGGCAAGGAGAACGCGCGCAACTTCCTGCTCGAGAACCCGGCCATCGCGGCGGAGATCGAGAAGAAGATCCTTGCGAAGCTCGGCATCGGCGCGAAGCCCGAGGCCGTGCCCGTGCCGGTCGAGGCTCCCGCTCCGAAGGCCGCGGAGAAGCCCGCGGCCCGTGCCGCGAAGCCCGCCGAGGCCGAGCCGATCGCCGACGACGCCCCATCGCTCCGCCCGGCCGCCAACGCCTGATGACCCCGGCGCCGTGACAGACATCCCCATGCACGGCGCCGGCGAGGGCGTCCCCCCGGTGAGCGATGATCGCATCGCCCCGGTGATCTCCCTCGCCGGTGCCCGTGCGGCGCGCCGTGACGGTCGTGGCGCGGTGCAGAAGGTCGTGGCCGATGCGGTCGTGGCCGGTCCGGCTGAGGCTGAGGCTGAGGCTGAGGCTGAGGCTGAGGTTGCAGCCGCTGGTGCCGAGGCCGATGAGGTCGTCCAGCCCCCTGCGCTCACGGTCATCGAGCACCGCCGGCCATCGGCGGACGAGCTGCGGGCCCTCGAGCAGCAGGTGCGGCAGATCGAGAGCATGCCTCCCGACGAGCTGCCCAACCGCCTCGCCGACGACCCCGGTGCTGCACGAGCGGCGCGACGGGCCGAGAACGTCGCCCTGCATGCGCTCACCCGCCGCGGACAATCGCGCGCCGAGGTCGCCGACCTCCTCGTGCGCCGCGAGCTCCCGCCGGAGGTCGTCGAGGCCGAGCTCGAGCGGCTCGCCGGTGTCGGGCTCATCGATGACGTGGCGCTCGCCCGTGACCTCGTCGATCGGCTCCGCGCCCGCAAGAAGCTCGGGGCCAGCGCGCTCCGGGCCGAGCTGCAGCGGCGCCGCCTCGATCGCGACGCGATCGAGGCTGCCCTCGCCACGATCGCGGACGACCATGCCGACGACGAACTCGTCGACGAGCTCGCGCGCGACCGCGCCCGTCGGCTCGGCGGCCTCGACCGGGTCACCGCCGAACGGCGCCTCGTCGACTACCTCGCCCGCAAGGGCCACAGCGGCTCGCGCGCACGCGAGGCCGCGCGACGCGCTCTCGACGGCGCGGGGCCGCGCGGCGGGCGCTCCGGGGCCGGCGCCCGAGACGGGGGCCCGGGCGGCCGCCGCCCCGTCGAGTTCCATTAGCCCGCCGTAGACTGGGCGCACCATGAGCACCGCCACGCTGTCGCCCGTCGACCTCGCGCCCGCCGAGCGTGCGCGCACCTACGAGGTGCGCACCTTCGGCTGCCAGATGAACGTCCACGACTCCGAGCGGCTCAGCGGCTCGCTCGAGGCCGCTGGCTACGTGCGCGTCGAGAGCGGCCAGGCCGACGTCGTCGTCATCAACACCTGCGCGGTCCGCGAGAACGCCGACAACAAGCTCTACGGCACCCTCGGACACCTCGCCGCGAAGAAGCGCGAGCACGAGGGCCTCCAGATCGCGGTCGGCGGCTGCCTCGCCCAGAAGGACAAGAACACCATCCTCGAGCGGGCGCCCTACGTCGACGTCGTTTTTGGCACCCACAACATGGGCTCCCTCCCCGCACTGCTGGAGCGCGCGCGGCACAACGGCGAAGCGCAGCTTGAGATCCTCGAGTCGCTCGAGGTGTTCCCCTCCACGCTCCCCACCCGCCGCGACTCCGTCTCCAGCGGTTGGGTCAGCATCTCCGTCGGCTGCAACAACACCTGCACCTTCTGCATCGTCCCCGCCCTGCGGGGCAAGGAGAAGGACCGCCGGCCGGGCGACATCCTCGCCGAGATCCAGGCCCTCGTCGACGACGGCGCCATCGAGGTGACCCTGCTCGGGCAGAACGTCAACTCCTACGGCGTCGAGTTCGGCGACCGCCTCGCCTTCGGCAAGCTCCTGCGGGCCGCAGGCCAGATCGAGGGGCTCGAGCGTCTGCGGTTCACGAGCCCGCATCCGGCCGCCTTCACCGACGATGTCATCGACGCGATGGCCGAGACGCCGTCCGTCATGCCGCAGCTCCACATGCCTCTGCAGTCGGGCTCCGACCGCGTCCTCAAGGCGATGCGCCGCTCCTACCGCAGCGAGCGCTTCCTGGGCATCCTCGATCGGGTGCGCGAGCGCATCCCGCACGCCGCGATCACGACCGACATCATCGTCGGCTTCCCCGGGGAGACCGAGGAGGACTTCGTCGACACCCTGCGGGTCGTCGAGCAGGCGCGCTTCGCCAGCGCGTTCACGTTCCAGTACTCGATCCGTCCCGGCACTCCGGCGGCCACGATGGCTGACCAGGTGCCGAAGGAGGTCGTGCAGGAGCGCTACGAGCGGCTCATCGCCCTGCAAGACGGGATCAGTGCCGAGGAGAACCGGGCGCAGGTCGGCCGCGAGGTGCAGGTGCTCATCGCGATGGGCGAGGGCAAGAAGGATGCGGAGACCGAGCGCATCTCCGGCCGCGCGGAGGACAACCGGCTCGTGCACCTCGCCGTGCCGGCGGGCTCCGACCGCCCGCGCCCCGGCGACGTCGTCACCACGACGATCACCCATGCCGCGCCGTTCCACCTGATCGCCGACCACGACGCGCCCCTGCGCATCCGCCGCACGCGCGCGGGCGACGCCTGGGACCGCCAGCAGGCCGAGAGCTGCGGCGTGCCTGCCCCGGCCACCGGCGGCACGGCGGCCGGCGGGGCGCGTGCCGTGTCCCTCGGGCTCCCCACGCTCCGCATCGGCAGCGGTCCCGCCTCGGGCGCCTGAGCGGATTCTCGCGATGATCGTCGCGATCGTCGGCGCGACCGGCACTGGCAAGAGCGGCTTGTCGCTCGCCCTCGCCGAGCGCTGGGCGGCGCGCGGCATCGCCGCCGAGGTCGTCAACGCTGACGCGATGCAGCTCTACCGGGGCATGGACATCGGCACCGCGAAGCTCAGCGAGAGCGAGCGGCGGGGCGTGCCGCATCACCTCATCGACGTGCTCGACGTGACCGACGAGGCGAGCGTCGCCCAGTATCAACGGCAGGCGCGCGCAGCCATCGAGCAGGTGCTCGACCGCGGCGCCGTGCCGATCCTGGTCGGGGGCTCGGGGCTCTACGTCGCCGCCGTGCTCACCGAATTCCGCTTCCCGGGAACCGATGCCGACCTGCGGGCGCGCTGGGAGGCGGAGCTCGCCGAGCGCGGGCCCGCATCCCTGCACGCCGCCCTCGCCGAGCGCGACCCGGCCGCTGCCGCCGCCATCGGCCCGCATAACGGCCGCCGCCTGGTGCGCGCCCTGGAGGTCGTCGAGCTGACGGGCGAGCCCTTCGGGGCGGGGCTGGATGCCCGTGAGCGGCCCTGGCGGCCGTACCGGCAGCTCGGGCTCGCGCTCGACCGCGACCGGCTCGTGCCGCGCCTCGACGACCGCGTGCGGGGCATGTGGGCGGCCGGGCTGCTCGACGAGGTGCGCGGGCTGCTGCCGCTCGGCCTCGAGCGCGGCGTCACTGCGAGCCGGGCGATCGGCTACGCGCAGGCGATCGCGCAGCTGCGCGGCGCGCTCGACGAGGCGGAGGCGATCGCGCAGACGCAGGCGCTCACCCGGCGTTACGCCCGTCGGCAGGTCGGCTGGTTCCGGCGCGATACGACAGTCGAGTGGCTCGACGCCGCGGCCGACGACCTCGTCGCCGCGGCTGAGCGCCGGCTCGCGCTCGACCGCGCTGACTAGCATGGGCGAGTGACCACGCTGCGATTCACCAAGGGCCACGGCACGGGCAACGACTTCGTGCTGCTGAGCGACCCCGACGGCGCGCTCAGCCTGACGCCCGCGCAGCGTGCGGCTCTCGCCGACCGGCGTTTCGGCATCGGGGGCGACGGTGTCATCCGCGCCGTCCGCTCCCAGCACCTGCCCGCCGGGCGGGCCGTACTCGAGCACGAGCCGGACGCCGAGTGGTTCATGGACTATACGAATGCCGACGGCAGCCTCGCCGAGATGTGCGGCAACGGCATCCGCGTCTTCGCCCGGTACCTGATCGAGGAGGGCCTCGCCGAGCTTCCGCCGGGCGGGACGCTCCCGATCGCGACCCGCGCCGGCATCGTCGACGTGCACCGCCTGACCGCCGGGTTCGCGGCCGACCTGGGCCGCTGGCGGCTCGACGGCACCGAGCCGCTGGTGCGGGCGCGCGGCCTTCCGGTCGCCCGCCCCGGGCTCGGCATCGACGTCGGCAACCCGCATGTCGTCGTGGCGCTCGCGAGCGAGGAAGAGCTCGAGGCCCTCGACCTCGGCCGCGCCCCGCTGCTCGACCCGGAGCCCGAGGCCGGGGCGAACGTCGAGTTCGTCGTCCCCGCCGACCCGCTCGTCGTGGACGGAGTGGGGCGCATCCGGATGCGCGTGCACGAGCGCGGCAGCGGCGAGACGCTTTCCTGCGGCACGGGCGCGGCAGCCGCGGCCCTCGCCGTGCGGCACTGGGCGGGCGCCGGCGCGCCGAGCGCGTGGCAGGTCACCGTGCCGGGCGGGGTGCTCGGGGTGCGGATGATCCCGACCGAGGGTGGCGAGCACGTCACCCTCTCCGGCCCCGCCGAGCTGGTCTACTCGGGCGAGATCACACTCTGACCCTTCGGCTCAGCCGGTGATCGTCGTGATCGGCCCGGTGAGTCCCGAGCGGTTGCGCACCCGCAGCACGCGGAACCCCTTGTTGGTCGCATACCGTGAGACGGCGAGCTCCCCCCGGTAGCGGTCCTCCATCCAGCGCTGCAGCGAGTCGCTGCCGAGGTTGCGGGCGACGACCAGCCAGGCGTCGGCGGCCTCGCGCAGCCGCGGCAGCCAGGCGTCGAGCATGCCGTGCAGCTCGTTCTTGCCGATGCGGATCGGCGGGTTCGACCAGATCGTCATGAACCGGATGTCCTCCGGAACCTCATCGGGCGCCGCCACCCGCACATTGTCGAGCCCGAGCAGCTCGGCGTTGCGCCGGGTCAGTTCGCGCGCCCGCTCGTTGATGTCGACCGCCCACACCGTCGCGCGCGGCGACTCGAGCGCCAGAGTCAGCGCGATCGGCCCCCAGCCGCAGCCGAGGTCGAGCAGGTCGCCGCTCGTCGGGGGAGGCGGCACATGACCGAGCAGCACCCCTGTGCCGATGTCGAGGCCCCCCGGGCTGAAGACGCCGCCCGCGGTCTGCAGCGTCACCTCGCGGCCCGCGAGCGTGACGGTCAACGGCCGTGCGACGAGCTCCCCGCTCGGCTGAGCGGAGAAGTAGTGGTCGGCAGCCATGCGCAGAATCTACCGAAGCCGGGCGAGTACAGTGAACGGCACATGACCGATCGCGACCATTCCTTGACCGACGCCCCCGCCGACGCCGGTGCCGGCACCGCCTCCGACAGCGACACGGCGACGGATGCGGTGGCCCGCGTGCTGGCGACCGCCGAGTCGCGCGCCCGCCGCGTCGTCGTGCAGCCCGCGGCGGCCCTGCAGGCCGACGCGGCCTACCTCGACGATCGCGACGGCGACCAGTTCGACCGCGAGGAGCGCGCGGCCCTGCGCCGCGTGCGCGGCCTCTCGACCGAGCTCGAGGACGTCACCGAGGTCGAGTACCGCCAGCTGCGGCTCGAGAACGTCGTGCTGATCGGCATCTACGCGCAAGGCGACCTGGAGGACGCCGAGAACTCGCTGCGCGAGCTCGCCGCCCTCGCCGAGACGGCCGGAGCCGTGGTGCTCGATGGTCTGCTACAGCGGCGCCCGCATCCCGACCCCAGCACCTACCTCGGCAAGGGCAAGGCGCACGAGCTCGCCCTCATCGTCAAGGAGCTCGGCGCCGACACGGTCATCGCCGACACCGAGCTCGCCCCGAGCCAGCGGCGCGCGCTGGAGGACGTCGTCAAGGTGAAGGTGATCGACCGCACGGCGGTGATCCTCGACATCTTCAGCCAGCACGCGAAGAGCCGCGAGGGCAAGGCGCAGGTCGAGCTCGCCCAGCTCGAGTACCTGCTGCCGCGCCTGCGCGGCTGGGGAGAGTCGATGTCGCGACAGGCCGGTGGCCAGGTCGGCGCCGCCGGCGCGGGCATGGGCTCGCGCGGCCCCGGTGAGACGAAGATCGAGCTCGACCGCCGCCGCATCAACACCCGCATGGCGAAGCTGCGCCGCCAGATCAAGGGCTTCGCGCCCGCTCGCGCGGCCAAGCGCGCCAACCGCGACCGGTACGCGGTGCCGAGCGTCGCGATCGCGGGCTACACGAACGCGGGCAAGTCGAGCCTGCTCAACCGCATCACGCGGGCGGGCGTCCTCGTCGAGAACGCGCTGTTCGCGACCCTTGACCCGACGGTGCGCAAGACGACGACTCCCGACGGCCGGCCGTACACGATCGCCGACACCGTCGGCTTCGTGCGCAACCTGCCGCACCAGCTGGTCGAGGCCTTCCGCTCGACCCTCGAGGAGGTCGCGGAGTCGGACGTGATCCTGCACGTGGTCGATGGCGCGCATCCCGACCCCGCCGCCCAGCTGGCGACGGTGCGCGACGTGATCGGCGAGGTGGGGGCCCGCGAGCTGCCGGAGCTCGTCGCCGTCAACAAGAGCGACCTGCTCGACGACGACGCGCGGCTGCTGCTGCGCGGGCTCGTGCCCGACGCGGTCTTCGTCTCGGCGAAGACGGGGGAGGGCATCGAGGAGCTGCAGCACCGCATCGCCGAACTGCTGCCGAACCCGGATGTCGAGCTGTGGGTCGTCGTGCCCTACGACCGCGGCGACCTGGTGTCGCTGCTGCACGAGCGCGGCCGCATCGTCGAGACCACCTACGTCGAGCAGGGAACCCGGGTGCATGCCTTCGCGCCGCCCGAGGTCGCGACCCTGGTCGAGCCGTACGTCGTCACCGACGCACCGGCGGCCGACGCGCGCTAGTCGCGCACGGGCTCAGACCGAGCGCAGCACCGCCACGACCTTGCCCAGCACGGTCGCCTGGTCGCCCAGGATGGGTTCGTAGGCCGAGTTCTGCGGCAGCAGCCAGGTGTGGCCGTCGCGCTGCTTGAACACCTTGACGGTGGCCTCCCCGTCGAGCATGGCGGCGACGATCTCGCCGTTCTCGGCGGTGCTCTGCTGCCGCACGACGACCCAGTCGCCGTCGCAGATGGCCGCGTCGATCATCGAGTCGCCGACGACGGTGAGCATGAAGAGCTCCCCCTTGCCGACGAGCTGCCGGGGGAGCGGGACGACCTCCTCGACCATCTGATCGGCTGTGATCGGAATGCCCGCCGCGATGCGGCCGACCAGCGGCACCATCGCCGCGTCGCCCACGGAGGGGCCGGGGACGGTCTCGGAGCCGATGCCGCCGCTGCCGCCGGCGTCGTGCTCGAGGTCGATGAGCACCTCGAGGGCGCGCGGACGGTTGGTGTCGCGCCGCAGGTAGCCGGCGAGCTCGAGCTGGCCCAGCTGGTGTGACACGCTCGAGAGGGATGCGAGCCCCACGGCCTCGCCGATCTCGCGCATGCTCGGCGGGTAGCCCCGGCGCGCGACCGAGGCCTGGATCACGCCGAGGATCGCGCGCTGCTTCTCGCTCAGGGTGGTGCGGCGGCGGGTCGCGCCGCCGAACTCGGTCTCATCGGCCATCACGGCTCCGATCGTCGGAGGTCCCCGTCGGAATGTCGGGGGTCACGGGTTCACTGTTCTCGCGACCCTCGAAACTCTATCCAGTTCTCGGGCTCTGCTCAAACATCTGTTCGAGCGTGTCCGGCGATCCGGAGACGAACCGGGCGAAAAGGGTTGTATCTGTGTTCGATAGAAGGTATGTTCGAAACACAGGTTCGCATCGGGCTCTCCCGGCCGAGAGTCGGATGCACCCCCCCGGCGGCCCCCCGGCGCCGGGGGGCCTGTACCCCCTCGCGAACGTCGAGAACATCGCGGACATCGAGGACCACGATCAGAGAGGTCGATGACATGAGCAGCATCACCTACAGCAGCACGGCCTTCGCCATGCCGACGGTCGCACGCACCCGCCTGCGCCTCACCCGTCGCGGGCGCTTCGTCGTCGCCGCCCTCGTCTCGCTCCCGCTCGTGCTCGGCCTGCTCGGCATCGCCCTCAACGGCGGTGGCGCGGTCGCCGGTTCGACCGCGGCCCCGGAGACCGTGACCGTCCAGGCGGGTCAGTCGCTCTGGAGCCTGGCGGAGGAGCTCGCGCCCGACGCGGCCACCGCCGACGTCGTCGCCGACCTGGTCGCCGTCAACGGCCTCGCCGGCGGAGCGGTGCTGCCCGGCCAGGTGCTCATCGTCCCGGCCGCCTACGCCGACTGATTCGCACCTCAGCCGCGAGAGGCGCCCAGGCGCCCGCGACTACGATGGCCGGGTGACGAGCCTCGCCGACCTGCCGATCCGCGACGACCTGCGGGGCCTGACGCCCTACGGTGCTCCGCAGAAGGCCGTGCGCATTGCCCTGAACGTCAACGAGAACACCCACCCGGTGCCGGACGAGGTCGTCGCGCACGTGACGCGCGCGGTCGAGCGGGCCCTCCGCTCGGTGAACCGGTATCCCGACCGCGAGTTCACCGCGCTGCGCGAGCAACTCGCGGGCTACCTGAGCACCGCATCCGCGTCGCCCGTCACGGTGGCCCGGGAGCAGATCTGGGCCGCGAACGGCTCCAATGAGGTCATCCAGCACCTCCTGCAGGCCTTCGGCGGTCCTGGTCGGACGGTGCTGGGCTTTCCGCCCACCTACTCGATGCACGCGATCATCGCCGCCGGTACCGGAACGACCTGGGTCACCGGGCAGCGCGACGCCGACTTCCGGCTGAGCCCCGCGACGGCCGCGGCGGCTGTCGACCGGCACGATCCCGACGTCGTCTTCCTGTGCGCGCCGAACAACCCGACCGGAACGCCGCTCGGCCTCGACACGATCGCGGCGGTCTACGAGGCGAGCCGCGGCATCGTCATGGTCGACGAGGCCTACGCCGAGTTCATGCCCGCGGGCGAGCCGGACGCGCTGAGCCTGCTGCCCGGCCGTGAGCGCCTCGTCGTCTCGCGCACGATGAGCAAGGCCTTCGCCTTCGCCGGTGCCCGACTGGGGTACCTCGCCGCCGACCCCGCCGTGATCGACGCCCTCCGGCTCGTGCGCCTGCCCTACCACCTGTCGGCACTCACCCAGGCGGCCGCGGTGGCCGCGCTCGAGCACGCTCCGACGATGCTGCGCACGGTCGACGCGATCCGCGAGCAGCGAGACCGTCTGCTCGTCGAGCTGGCGGGGCTCGGCTACGCCCCCCACGCCAGCTGGGCGAACTTCGTGCTGTTCGGCGGGGTCGCCGACCCGCAGGCGACCTTCGAGCACCTGCTCGCCCACGACATCCTGATTCGCGACGTCGGTCTGCCGAACCACCTCCGCGTCACCGCCGGGACCCCGGCGGAGACCACGGAGTTCCTGGACGTGCTGGCTAGGATGGCCCGGTGAGCACCCCCCGCATCGCCGAGCTGAGCCGGGAGACGAGCGAGTCGTCGATCGCGCTGCGGCTGAACCTCGACGGCACCGGCCGTTCGTCGATCTCGACGACCGTGCCCTTCTTCGACCACCTGCTGACGGCCTTCGCGAAGCACGCGCTCGTCGATCTCGACGTGACGGCCCGCGGCGACATCGACATCGACGTGCACCACACGGTCGAAGACACCGGCATCGTGCTCGGCGCCGCCATCGCGCAGGCGCTCGGCGACAAGGCCGGCATCGCCCGCTTCGGTGATGCCCTCGTGCCGCTCGACGAGGCGCTCGCGCAGGCCGTCGTCGACGTCAGCGGCCGCCCGTACCTCGTGCACAGCGGCGAGCCGGCCGGCTTCGAGTTCCACCTGATCGGCGGCCACTTCACCGGCTCGATGGTTCGGCACGTGTTCGAGGCCATCACCATGCACGCCGGCCTCACCGTGCACCTCACCGTGCTCGGCGGGCGCGACCCGCACCACATCGCCGAGGCCGAGTTCAAGGCCTTCGCGCGCGCCTTCCGCCAGGCCGTGCAGCATGATCCGCGCGTCCAGGGCATCCCCTCGACGAAGGGCGCGCTCTGACCGCCGTGGCGCCCCGCGTGGTCGTGCTCGACTACGGCTCCGGCAACGTCCACTCGGCGGCGAAGGCGGTCGAGGCGGCAGGAGCCCGGGTCGAGCTGACGGCCGACCGCGAGCGCGTGATGGCCGCCGACGGCCTCCTGGTGCCCGGCGTGGGCGCGTTCCGTGCGGTGATGGATGCCCTCCGCGCCGTGCGCGGCGACGAGTTGATCGACCGGCGCCTCGCCGGCGGCCGCCCAGTGCTGGGCATCTGCGTGGGCCAGCAGATCCTCTTCGAGCGCGGCGATGAGCGCGGCGAGGTCACCGAGGGGCTCGGCCAGTGGCCGGGCACGGTCACGGCGCTGCACGCACCGACGGTGCCGCACATGGGCTGGAACACGGTGGAGGCCCCCGAGGGCTCGCGCCTGTTCGACGGTCTGCACGACGAGCGCTTCTACTTCGTGCACTCCTACGCCGCCCACGAGTGGACCCTCGATCCGCACCCGGCGATCCCCGCGCCGATGGTCACCTGGGCCGAGCACGGCGAGCGCTTCATCGCCGCGGTCGAGAACGGTCCGCTGAGTTCCACCCAGTTCCACCCCGAGAAGTCGGGCCAGGCGGGGCTCCGCCTGCTGTCGAACTGGCTCGTCACCCTCTGACCTGCCGCCGCGGCGCCGACCGCCCGCATCGATGCTGGCCGGGCGCCCGGGCGCGACGGAGTACGATCTTGTGTTTGGCCGCCGGAAACCGGCGAGTCCGCGAGTGATCCGATCAGAAAGTTGTCGATGAGCGAGTTCTCGACCATCCCCGCCCTCACCCTCCTTCCGGCGGTGGATGTCGCAGGAGGCAAGGCCGTGCGCCTCACCCAGGGGGAGGCCGGAACCGAGACCAGCTACGGCGACCCGATCGATGCCGCGCACGAGTGGGCGGAGCAGGGCGCCGAGTGGATCCACCTCGTCGACCTCGACGCGGCCTTCGGGCGCGGCAGCAACCGCTCGATCATCAAGAAGGTCGTCAAGACGACGGCGAAGAACGTCAACATCGAGCTCTCCGGCGGCATCCGCGACGACGCCAGCCTCGAGGCCGCGCTCGCCACGGGCGCCAAGCGCATCAACCTCGGCACGGCCGCGCTGGAGAACCCCGAGTGGGCCGCCCACGTGATCGCGGAGTACGGCGAAGCGATCGCGGTCGGTCTCGACGTGCGCGGAACGACGCTCGCCGCCCGCGGCTGGACCGAGGAGGGTGGTGACCTCTGGGCCGTCCTCGAGCGACTGGAGGCCGCCGGCTGCGCGCGCTACGTCGTCACCGACGTCACCAAGGACGGAACGCTCAAGGGCCCGAACCTCGACCTGCTGCGCTCGGTCATGGAGCGCACCCACCGTCCCGTGATCGCCTCGGGCGGCGTCTCGAGCCTCGACGACATCGCCGCGCTTCGCGAGCTCGTGCCGCTCGGCCTCGAGGGCGCGATCGTCGGCAAGGCGCTCTACGCGGGCGCGTTCACCCTGCCCGAAGCACTGGATGTCGCCGGCCGCTGATCGACCGGCCGACTCGGCCGGTCAGCCCTGGGAGGGGCGGCGGTTCGAGCCGAACGCCAGCGCCGATGACGACGGCTCCGCGCCGCCGGAGTTCGTCGCCGCGATGGCCGCCTTCCGCGCGGGCGCGACGACGATCGCCGCGGTGGTCGACGCCGTGCGCGGCTGCCGGTTCCTCATCCCGCTCGTCGCCGTCGCCGGCGGGACCGGCGTGACCGACACGGGCCTCGTCGTCGACAAGACGCAGGAGCTCTCGATCGTCACCGTCGCCGGCCCCGACGGGCGCCCGATCCTGCCCGTGTTCTCCTCCGTCGACGCGATGCGCCGGTGGCGGCCGGATGCTCGCCCGGTGCCCGCCGACGCGGTGCGCGTCGCCCTGGCCGCCGCCTCCGAGCACACCGACCGCGTGGTCATCGATCCGCGCAGCCCCGAGACTCTGGTCGTGCTGCCGCGGCCGGCGGTGTGGGCGATCGCGCAGGGCGAGCCGTGGGTGCCTGCCGTCGACGACCCCGAAGTGCTGGAGGCGGTCGCGCGGCCCGCGGCGCAGCATCCGGAGGTCTGGGGTGTCAGCCTGCTGGCCGGAGACCCGGAGGGACACGGGGAGCGGCCCGAGGTCGTCGTGCGGCTCGGGGTCGAGCGCGGCACCCCGCCCGAGCGGGTGCGCGACATCGTCGCCGCGCTCAGTGCGACCTGGGCGGCCGAGCCGGCCGTGGCCGAGCGGATCGATTCGCTGACCGTGCAGCCGGTGATGGGGACCTCGGCCGGCGACTAGCTGACGGGGCCGGTGTACTTCTCTCCGGGACCCTGACCGGGAGCGTCGGGGAAGGGCGAGGCCTCGCGGAAGGCGAGCTGCACCGAGCGGAGGCCGTCGCGCAGCACGCGGGCGTGGTGGTCGCCGAGCTCCGGCGCGGCAGCGGTGATGAGGCCGGCAAGTGCGGTGATGAGCTTGCGCGCCTCGGCGAGGTCGATCTCGTCCTCGCCGTTCTCCGAGAGGCCGCACTTGACCGCCGCGGCGCTCAGCAGGTGCACGGCGACAGTGTTGATGATCTCGACGGCCGGAACCTCGGCGATATCGCGCGACGGGTCGGAGGTGATCTCGCTCATGGGGCCTTTCGGGTCGTGGGGCGGCAGGGGCCGACGGGCCGTCGTTCCGGAAAGGCTGCGCGCCTGCTAGTCTTATGCGGTCTCCGGGGCGTCAACCCTGGAAGGAAAGTGGAGGAACCTCCCACCCGCGCTTGACCGCTTACAGGTTACCGGGTCGAATCACCCCGCTCGTCGGCCTCGCGCCGCGCGAGGTCTGCGGGTGGTGCTGGCATGTTTGCCAGGGTGCGTTCTCCCGCTCTCCGACGGAATCATCACTGATCCGAACGGATCACGACAGAGGAGAATCGCATCAGCGAACCGAGAACGAACGACCGCATCCGCGTCCCCGAGGTCCGACTCGTGGGGCCCGCTGGAGAGCAGGTCGGAGTCGTCAAGATCGAGGTTGCCCTGCGCCTGGCGCAGGAGGCCGACCTCGATCTGGTCGAGGTCGCCCCGAACTCGAAGCCGCCCGTGGTCAAGATCATGGACTACGGCAAGTTCAAGTACGAGGCGGCGCAGAAGGCCAAGGAAGCCCGCCGCAACCAGGCGAACACCATCCTCAAGGAGGTGCGCTTCCGCCTGAAGATCGACAAGCACGACTACGAGACCAAGCGCAAGCGCGCCGAGGGCTTCCTCAAGGAGGGCGACAAGGTCAAGGCCATGATCCTGTTCCGCGGGCGCGAGCAGTCGCGCCCTGAGCAGGGCGTGCGCCTGCTGCAGCGCTTCGCCGAGGATGTCGCCGAGTTCGGCACCGTCGAGTCGACCCCGACGATCGATGGCCGCAACATGGTCATGATCATCGGCCCGCTGCGCAACAAGGCGGATGCGAAGGCCGAGCAGATGGCCCAGCGCGCCGCGTCGAAGGCGGCCCGCAAGGAGGCCGAGGCCGCCGAGAAGGCGCCGGCCGCGGAGAAGCCGGCAGCGGAGAAGCCGGCAGCGGAGAAGCCCGCCGCGGAGAAGCCTGCCGCTGAGAAGCCCGCGGCCGACGATGCCGCTGCTCCTGCTGCGGAGAAGCCCGCTGCTGAGAAGCCCGCCGCGGCGAAGCCCGCCGCGCGGAAGCCCGCCGCGCCGAAGGCCGCGGCACCGAAGACCGAGACGCCCGCAGACGCCTAGCGTCTCGCACCCCGACCACGAGAAACGAGGAAGCAATGCCCAAGCAGAAGACGCACTCCGGTGCCAAGAAGCGCTTCAAGCTGACCGGCTCCGGCAAGGTCATGAAGCAGGGCGCAGGCATGCGCCACAACCTGGAGAAGAAGTCGAGCGAGACCACCCGCCGCCTGAACCGCGAGGTCGTCCTCGCCCCGCAGGACGCGAAGGTCATCAAGAAGCTCATCGGCAAGAAGTAACGCCCGAGACACGATCTGAAGGACTGAAGAAATGGCAAGAGTCAAGCGGGCTGTCAACGCCCAGAAGAAGCGTCGGGTCATCCTCGAGCGCGCCGAGGGCTACCGCGGCCAGCGGTCGCGCCTCTACCGCAAGGCTAAGGAGCAGGTCACCCACTCGCTCGTCTACGCGTACCGCGACCGCCGCGCCAAGAAGGGCGAGTTCCGTCGCCTGTGGATCCAGCGCATCAACGCCGCGGCCCGCGCCAACGGCATGACCTACAACCGCCTCATCCAGGGCCTCGGCCTCGCGGGTGTCGAGGTCGACCGCCGCATGCTGGCCGAGCTGGCCGTCAACGAGCCCGCGGCCTTCACCGCGCTCGTGAAGGTCGCCAAGGAGGCCCTCCCGGCCGACACCTCGGCGCCGAAGACCGCCGCCTAGCACCGCCCGCGGCATCGGTCCGCATCCCGCGAACGCGGCGCGCCCCTGACCGGGGCGCGCCGCGTTCGCGCGTTCACCCGGGGTTCATCCTCGCCTCGCTACCATGGCCGCGTGATCGACAACCCGCGCTCGCCCCGCGTGCGCGCCGCGGCGAAGCTCGCCAAGAAGAACCAGCGGGCCGAGACCGGCCTCTTCCTCGTGGAAGGGCCGCAGGCGGTCGCCGAGGCTCTGCAGCACTGCCCCGACCGGGTGGTCGAGGTCTTCTGCACGGCAGCCGCACTCGACCGGCACCCGTCGCTGCTGCGCGACGCCGACGCTGCGGGCGTGCGGGTCGAGCGGGTGACGGATGCGGTGCTCGAGGTGATCGCCGACACGGTCACCCCGCAGGGCGTTGTCGCGGTCTGCCGCCAGCGCACGGTCGAGCTCGACGACCTCGTGGCCGCGCGGCCCCGGTTGGTGGCGGTGCTCGAGGAGGTGCGGGATCCGGGCAACGCGGGAACGATCATCCGCGTGGCCGATGCCGCCGGTGCGGATGCGGTGATTCTCACGGGCACGAGCGTCGACGTCTTCAACCCGAAGGTGGTGCGGGCCACCACGGGGTCGCTGTTCCACCTGCCCGTCGTCACCGGGGTCGGCCTCGAGCCGACGCTGCGCGGCCTGCGTGCCGCGGGGCTGCGCGTGCTCGCCGCTGACATCTCGGGCGACGATCTGCTCGCCGTGCGCTCGGAAGGGCTGCTCGACGGCCCGACCGCCTGGCTGTTCGGTAACGAGGCCCGCGGGCTCGACCCCGAGCAGCTGGCGCTCGCCGACCGTGCGGTGATCGTACCCATCTACGGTGCGGCCGAGTCGCTGAACCTGGCGACCGCGGCCGCCGTGTGCCTGTACGAGAGCGCGTTCGCCCTGCGGGCGAGCGGTGCGGTCGCGCCGCACTAAACTCGACTCTCGTGCCGCCCAGCCCCGAGAACTCCCCGAACGCCGTGATCTCCGAGCAGGCCGTCGCCGCTGCCGTCGAGGCGGCGCTGGCCGCGATCGCCGCCGCCGGCGACACCGCGCAGCTCAAGGCCGCGAAGTCGGCGCACGCCGGGGAGGCCTCACCGCTCGCGGCGCTCAACGCCACGCTGCGCGACGTGCCGGCGGATCAGAAGGCGGCGCTCGGTGCTCTCGTCGGCCGGGCGCGTGCGCAGGTCGGGCAGGCGCTGGCCGCCCGCGAGGCCGAGCTCGCCGAAGCCGAGGAGACCGCGCGGCTCGCCGCCGAGGCGATCGACGTCACGGCGATCCCGGCCCGCGCCCTGCCGGGCGCCCGCCACCCGCTCAGCACGCTCATGGAGCAGATGAGCGACATCTTCATCGCCATGGGCTGGGAGGTCGCGGAGGGGCCCGAGCTCGAGAACGAGTGGTTCAACTTCGACGCCCTCAACATGGACGCCGACCACCCCGCCCGCGGCACGCAGGACACCTTCTTCGTCGAGCCGGAGGAGCGGCACCTGCTGCTGCGCACCCAGACCAGCCCCGTGCAGGTGCGCTCGCTGCTCGACCGCGGCGTGCCGCTCTACGTGGTGTCGCCCGGTCGGGTGTTCCGCAAGGACGAGCTCGACGCGACGCACACGCCGGTCTTCCACCAGCTCGAGGGCATCGCGATCGACAAGGGTCTGACGATGGCGCACCTGCGCGGCACGCTCGAGCACCTCGCTCGCGCGGTCATCGGCGAGGGCGCGCGCATCCGCCTGCGCCCCAACTACTTCCCGTTCACCGAGCCCAGCGCCGAGCTCGACGTGTGGCACCCGACCTTCAAGGAGGGCGCGCGCTGGATCGAGTGGGGCGGCTGCGGCATGGTCAACCCCAACGTTCTCCGCGCCGCCGGCATCGACCCCGAGGTCTACCAGGGCTTCGCCTTCGGCATGGGTATCGAGCGCACGCTGATGTTCCGCAACGGGGTGCAGGACATGCGCGACATGGTCGAGGGCGATGTGCGCTTCTCGCAGCAGTTCGGAATGGTGGTCTGATGCGCATCCCGCTCTCGTGGCTCCGCGAGTACGTGCCCGTTCCGACGACGGGTGAGGCCCGTGCCGACGCCGATGCGCTCCACGCCGCCCTCGTGAAGGTCGGGCTCGAGGAGGAGGACGTCCACGGCGCCGCCCTGACCGGCCCGATCGTCGTCGGCCAGGTGCTCGAGTTCGTCGAAGAACCGCAGGCCAACGGCAAGACGATCCGCTGGTGCCAGGTGCAGACCGCGCCCGGCGAGGTGCGCGGCATCGTCTGCGGCGCGCGCAACTTCCACGTGGGCGACAAGGTCGTCGTCACGCTGCCCGGCGCCGTGCTGCCTGGGCCGTTCCCCATCGCGGCGCGCACGACCTACGGCCACGTCTCCGATGGCATGATCGCGAGCGCGCGCGAGCTCGGCCTCGGCGACGACCACGACGGCATCCTGCGCCTGACCACTCTCGGTCTCGACCCGGAGGTCGGCACCGACGCGATCGCCCTGCTCGGTCTCGACGACATCGCCGTCGAGGTGAACGTGACCCCCGACCGCGGGTACGCCCTGTCGATCCGCGGCATCGCTCGCGAGTACTCGCACTCGACCGGCGCGGTGTTCCGCGACCCCGCCGCCCTGCCGACGACCCCGGCCGAGGGCTTCCGCGTCGTCGTCGACGACCGTGCGCCGATCCGCGGCCGTCGGGGCTGCGACGCCTTCGTCACGCGGGTCGTGCGCGGCATCGATCCGTCGCGTCCGACGCCGCCGTGGATGTCCTCCCGCCTGCAGCTCGCGGGCATCCGCTCGATCTCGCTCGTCGTCGACATCACCAACTACGTGATGCTCGAGCTCGGCCAGCCGATCCACGCCTACGACCTGGCCGCGCTGCAGGGCGGCATCACGGTGCGCCGCGCCGCGCCGGGGGAGACCCTCGAGACCCTCGACGGCCAGACCCGCACCCTCTACCCGGAGGACCTGCTCATCACCGACGAGTCGGGCCCCATCGGGCTCGCCGGCGTCATGGGCGGCGCCAGCACCGAGATCTCCGACAGCACGGTCGACGTACTCATCGAGGCCGCCCACTTCGAGGCCGTCACGATCGCGCGCACCTCGCGCCGCCACAAGCTGCCCAGCGAAGCCTCGCGCCGCTTCGCCCGCGGTGTCGACCCGCTCGTCGCCGAGCCGGCGGCCCAGCGCGTCGTCGACCTGCTGGTCGAGCTCGCCGGCGGCACCGTCGACACCCTCGGCTCGCGGTGGATCGACGCGATGCTGCCGACCGCCATCCACCTGCCCGAGGGCGCGGTGGATCGCCTCATCGGCGTCGACTTCTCGCTCGACGAGATCACTGACACCCTCACCGCGATCGGCTGCCGCCTCGAGGTGCAGACGGACGGCTGGCAGGTCACCCCGCCGAGCTGGCGCCCCGACCTCGTCGACGCCCCGTCGCTCGCCGAGGAAGTCGCCCGCATCGTCGGCTACGACCGCATCCCCGCCGTGCTGCCCGTCGCCCCGCCCGGGCGCGGCCTCACCCGCGAGCAGCGCGTCCGCCGCGCCGTCGCCGATGCGCTCGCCGCGAGCGGCTTCACCGAGGTGCTCGCGTACCCGTTCTCGTCGCGCGACGAAATCGCGCTGACCGACGGTGACGCCCCGAGTGTCGCGCTCGCGAACCCCTTCGACAGCGACCAGGCGCAGCTGCGCCGCAGCCTGCTGCCCGGCCTGACGCGCATCGCGCACCGCAACATCGCGCGCGGCCTCACCGACCTCGCCGTGTTCGAGATCGGCCACGTCTTCCAGCCCGAGACCGGTCGCGCCTACGGCGTGGATGCGGTGCCGGGCATCCAGGCGCGCCCCGAGGCGCCCGTGCTCGACGCGCTCGAGCACAGCATCCCGGCCCAGCCCTGGTACCTGGCCGCGCTGCTCGTCGGCGACCGCCGCCCGCGCGGAATCGGCCAGGCGGCCGAGCCAGGCGGTGTGGCCGACGCGCTCGCTGCGGCGCACCTCGTGGCGAACGTCGCCGGGGCCGCGCTGCGCGTCGCGCAGGGCTCGCACCCTGCGCTGCACCCGGGCCGCACCGCCGCCCTGTTCGTCGGAGACCTGCCGGTCGGCGTCGCGGGCGAGCTGCTGCCCGCGGTGGCCCTCGAGCGCGACCTGCCGCGCCGCGTCGGCATGCTCGAGCTCGACCTCGACGCGCTCATGGCCGCCGGCTCGAGCGCCGTCGAGGCGGGCGTGATCGCCGGATTCCCCGCCGCCACGCAGGACCTCTCGCTGGTCGTCGCCGAGTCGGTTCCGGCCGGGGCGGTGCGGGACGCGGTGGTCGAGGGCGCCGGAGAGCTGCTGGAATCGGCGACCCTGGTCGACGACTACCGCGGCACCGGGCTCGAGCCGGGGACGAAGTCGCTCACCCTCGCCCTGCGGTTCCGCGCGAGCGACCGCACACTGACGGCCGCCGAGGCAACCGAGGCGAAGCTCGCGGGCCTCGCGGTCGCCGCCGACCGGTTCGGCGCGACGCTGCGAGCCTAGAGACGCTTCGCGCGCGCGGGCCGCGCCTAGCGGCGTCCGCCGCCGAGCAGCCCGCCGAGGGCGCCGGCGATGAGGTCCTGGCCCTCCTTGCTGCCGATGAGGCCGCCGAGCAGGTCTCCGAGCGGGTTGCCGCTCGAGGTCTCCTTCTTCGCGGGGGTCTTCTCGGGCTCGGCCGCGCCGCCGCCGAGGAACTGGTTGGCGACCCAGGCCAGCACGATGGGGGCGATGATCGGCAGCACCTGCTCGACGATCGGCCCGATGTCGAAGCCCTCGGCCTTCGTCGCCGCCTTCGTGGCGGCGGCCCGGGCGACATCGTTCTTCTTCGCGCCGAAGACGTTGGCGACGATCTTCTCGCCGTCGGACTCGTCGATGTCGGCCAGCTTCTTCGGCGCCTTGCCCTTGTGGTGGCCGAGCGCCTTCTGCAGCGAGGCCGCACCGTCGTCGTCCTTCGCGTTGGCCGCCATGCCGCCGACGATGGCGGGTACCGCGACCTCGACGGCGGCTTCGGCCACACTCCGGTCGACACCGAGCTTCTCGGCGATGTCGCCGATCGGGATCATGTCGATGAGGCCGCTGAGGTCGGTCATGGGGGCTCCTTGCGTCGTCGGGTGCGGGCGCGCGCCCGTGTCGATGGCCATCGTATTGTCATGGAAGAGTTAAGGGCATGACTCTCTCGGTCGCGATCGCCGGCGCCAGCGGATACGCGGGCGGCGAGGTGCTGCGCCTGATGGCGGCGCACCCCGAGCTCGAGGTGCGCACGGTCACCGCGCACAGCAACGCGGGCCAGCCCCTCATCGATGTGCACCCGCACCTGCGCTCGTATGCCGATCTCGAGCTGCGCGAGACGACCGCCGAGACCCTGGCCGGGCACGACATCGTCGTGCTCGCGCTCCCGCACGGCGCGTCCGGTGCGATCGCCGCCGAGCTTCCGGATGACGTGCTCGTGCTCGACTGCGGCGCCGATCACCGGCTCACGAGCGAGGCCGCGTGGCAGCGGTTCTACGGCGGCGAGTACCACGGCGCCTGGGCCTACGGTCTGCCCGAGCTGATCCACGTCGACGGCACGCGTCAGCGCGAGAAGCTCGTCGGGGCGCGGCGCGTGGCGGTACCCGGGTGCAACGTCACCGCGGTGTCGCTCGGGCTCGTGCCGGGCATCCGCGCCGGGGTCATCGAGGCCCACGATACGACGGCCGCGCTCGCCGTCGGTCCGAGCGGCGCCGGACGCACCCTGCGCACCGACCTTCTCGCCAGCGAGCTGCTGGGCTCCGCCGCGCCGTACGCGGTGGGCGGGGTGCACCGGCACATCCCCGAGATCCTGCAGAACGTCGCCCTCGCCGGTGCCGCCGACGCGAGCATCTCGTTCACGCCCGTGCTCGTGCCGATGGCCCGGGGCATCCTCGCCACCGTCACCGCGCGCCTCGCCCCGGGTGTCGACGAGGCGGGCCTCCGCGCCGCCTGGGTCGACGCCTACGCCGACGAGCCTTTCGTGCACGTGCTGCCCGCCGGACGGTTCCCGACCACTGCCTCGGCGGTCGGCGCCAACACCGCCCTTATCGGGCTCGCCCTCGATGCCGACGCGCAGCGCGCCGTGATCGTGGTCGCCCTCGACAACCTCGTGAAGGGCACGGCGGGTGCCGCCGTGCAGTCCCTCAACCTCGCGCTCGGCCTGCCCGAGACGCTCGGCCTGCCCGTGAACGGAGTCGCCCCGTGACCGTCACCGCCCCGAAGGGCTTTCGCGCCGCCGGCGTCGCCGCCGGGCTCAAGCGCTCCGGCGCCCTCGACCTCGCGCTCGTCGTCAACGACGGGCCGTCGTCGGCCGCCGCCGCCGTGTTCACGAGCAACCGAGCGAAGGCGAACCCGATCCTGTGGTCGCAGCAGGTCATCGCCGATGGCGCGGTCAGCGCCATCGTGCTCAACTCGGGCGGCGCGAACTGCTTCACCGGCGCGCAGGGCTTCCAGACCACGCACGCGACCGCGGAGGGCGTCGCCGAGGCCCTCCAGATCAGCGCGGGCGATGTCCTCGTCTGCTCGACCGGCCTCATCGGCGAGCAACTCGATCGCGACGCGCTCCTGAGCGGCGTTGCGGCCGCGGCGGCCGGTCTCGGCCCGCACGGCGACGCAGCGGCCCGCGCCATCATGACCACCGACTCGGTGTCGAAGACGGTCGTCGTCGAGGGCCCGGGCTACACGATCGGCGGCATGGCGAAGGGCGCCGGGATGCTTGCGCCCGGTCTGGCCACCATGCTCGTCGTGCTCACCACCGACGCCGACCTGCCCGCCGCCGAGCTCGACCGGGCGCTCCGCGCCGCCACGCGCGTCAGCTTCGACCGGCTCGACTCCGACGGCTGCATGTCGACCAACGACCAGGTGACGCTCATGGCGAGCGGAGCATCCGGCGTCACGCCCGAGACGGACGCGTTCACCCTGCTGCTGGTCGACGCTTGCATGAGCCTGGCCCTGCAGCTGCAGGCCGACGCCGAGGGGGCGAGCCACGACATCCAGATCCACGTGCGCGGCGCTGCAAGCGAGGACGACGCGGTCGAGGTCGGCCGCTCGATCGCCCGCAACAACCTGTTCAAGGCCGCCGTGTTCGGCAACGATCCCAACTGGGGCCGCGTGCTCGCCGCGATCGGCACCACCAGCGCGGCGTTCGATCCCTACGCCGTCGACGTCAGCATGAACGGTGTGCGCGTCTGCCACGCGGGGGCCCCCGACCGCCCGCGCGACGACGTCGACCTGAGCCCGCGCACGGTGATCCTCGAGCTCGAGCTGCACGCGGGCGATCACGCCGCGATGATCCTCACCAACGACCTCACGCACGACTACGTGCACGAGAACAGCGCCTACGCGAGCTGAGAGACCCCCTGATGAGCGAGCTGAGAGACCCCGCATCCGTCACCGACGACCACGCCCAGGCGGCCGTCAAGGCGGCGACCCTCATCGAGTCGCTGCCGTGGCTGCGCCGGTTCCGCGACCGCATCGTCGTCATCAAGTTCGGCGGCAACGCGATGGTCAGCGATGAGCTGCAGCGCGCCTTCGCGGAGGACATGGTGTACCTGCGCACGGTCGGACTGCGGCCGGTGATCGTGCACGGCGGCGGGCCGCAGATCTCGGCAATGCTCGACCGGCTCGGCATCGCCAGCGAATTCCGCGGCGGCTACCGGGTCACGAGCCCCGAGGCGATGGACGTCGTGCGCATGGTGCTCACCGGCCAGATCAGCCGCGCGCTCGTCAGCGCCATCAACGCGCACGGCCCTCTCGCCGCCGCCGTATCCGGTGAGGATGCGGGGCTCTTCCAGGGCCGCCGGCGCGGTGTCGTCGTCGACGGCGCAGAGGTCGACCTGGGCCTGGTCGGCGACGTCGTCGGGGTCGACCCGGCCGCCGTGCTCGCGCAGCTCGACGCCGGGCGCATCCCGGTTGTCTCCTCGATCGCCCCCGACGCCGACACCCCCGGCCAGAGCCTGAACGTCAACGCCGACTCGGCCGCCGCGGCGCTCGCCGTGGTGCTGAAGGCCGAGAAGCTGGTGATCCTGACCGATGTCGCGGGGCTCTACCGCGACTGGCCCGACACCTCCTCGCTGGTGTCGAGCATCGATGCGGCCGAGCTGCGTGCCCTGCTGCCGCGGCTCGAGTCGGGCATGATCCCGAAGATGACGGCCTGCCTCGAGGCGGTCGAGGGCGGCGTTGGCAAGGCCGCGATCATCGACGGTCGCGTTCCGCACTCGATCCTGCTCGAGATCTTCACGCAGGAGGGCATCGGCACGGAGGTCGTGCCGTGAGCGGCGGCGGTCCCGTGATCACCGGTGCCGAGACGGATGCCCTCCGCGAGCGCTTCGCCCGCGTCGCCATGCGCTCGGCCCCGAGCCCGCTGGCCGTGCTCGCCCACGGTCGCGGCGCGCGGGTGTGGGACGTCGACGGCACCGAGTACCTCGATTTCCTCGCCGGCATCGCCGTCAACGCGCTGGGGCACGCGCACCCGGTGCTCGTCGAGGCGCTCAGCGCCCAGGCGCAGCGGCTCGTGCACGTCAGCAACTACTTCACGACCCCGCAGGCCGTCGCCTTCGCCGAGCGCCTGGTGCGCCTCACCGGCATGGGGGAGACCGCGCGGGTGTACCCGGCCAACTCGGGTGCCGAGGCGATCGAGGCCGCACTGAAGCTCGCGCGCCGCACCGGCCGGCCGCGCATCCTGGCCTTCGAGCAGGGCTTCCACGGCCGCACCATGGGGGCGCTCGCCCTCACCGGCAAGCCCGCGCTGCGGGCTCCGTTCGAGCCGATGGTGCCCGGAGTCCAGCACCTGCCGACCGACCTCGACGCGCTCGCCGCCGCGCTCGGCGACGATGTCGCCGCCGTGCTGCTCGAGCCGATCAAGGGCGAGGCTGGCGTCGTGCCCCTGCCGCCTGGTTTCCTCGCCGAGGCCCGCCGGCTCACCCGCGCGCACGGGGCGCTGCTCATCGTCGACGAGATCCAGACCGGCGCCGGGCGCACCGGCGACTGGTTCGCCTTCCAGCACGAGCTCTCCGACCCCGACGACCTGCCCGACGCCGTCGTCGTCGCGAAGGGAATCGGCGGGGGAGTCCCCGTCGGCGCGCTCGTCACCCGCGGCGCCGCCAGCGACCTCTTCACGCTCGGCCAGCACGGCTCGACCTTCGGCGGCAATCCCCTCGCGACGGGGGTCGCCGACGCCGTGCTCGCCGAGATCGAGCGGGCGGGGCTCGCGGATGCCGCGCGCACGCTCGGCGAGAGACTGCGGTCGGGCATCCTGGCCCTCGATGCGCCGCTCGTGACGGAGGTGCGCGGACGCGGACTGCTGCTCGGGGTCGGCCTCGCCGCCCCGGTCGCCCCCGCCGTGGTGTCGGCGGCGCTCGAACGCGGACTCATCATCAACGCCGCCAACGACGACAGCATCCGCCTGGCGCCGCCGCTGATCATCGACGACGACGACGTCGACCGCTTCCTGACGATCTTCGCCGACGCCCTCGCAGCCGTCGGGCTGCCTGCTGGCTCGCCCGCGAGTCTGCCCGCTGACCTGCCCGCCCACTTCCAGGAGGACGCCTCATGAGCTCCGCCCCCGCCGCACCGAGCGCCGTCCGCCACTTCCTGCGCGACGACGACCTGACGCCCGCCGAGCAGGCCGAGATCCTCGACCTCGCCGTCGCGGTGAAGTCCGACCGCTGGGCACGGAAGCCGCTGGCCGGCCCGCAGACGGTGGCCGTGATCTTCGACAAGTCGTCGACCCGCACCCGGGTGAGCTTCGCCGTCGGCATCGCCGACCTGGGCGGCTCGCCGTTGATCATCTCGACCGCGAGCAGCCAGCTCGGCGGCAAGGAGACCCCGAGCGACACGGCGCGCGTGCTCGAGCGCATGGTGAGCGCGATCGTGTGGCGCACCTACGCGCAGGCCGGGCTCGAGGAGATGGCGGCCGGCACCACCGTGCCCGTCGTCAACGCTCTGAGCGACGACTTCCACCCCTGCCAGTTGCTGGCCGACCTGCTCACGATCCGTGAGCACCGCGGCCGCCTCGCGGGGCTCACGGTCGCCTTCCTCGGCGACGGGGCCAGCAACATGGCGCACTCGTACCTGCTCGCGGGAGCGACCGCGGGCATGCACGTGCGCGTCGCCGCCCCCGCCGCGTTCATCCCGCGCGCCGACGTGGTGGCCGACGCCGAGCGCCGTGCCACCGAGACCGGCGGCTCGATCATCGTGACCACCGACCCGGTCGCGGCGGTCGCCGGGGCCGACGTCGTCGTCACCGACACCTGGGTCTCGATGGGCAAGGAGGACGAGAAGGCGCACCGCGTCGCGACCTTCGGCGGCTTCCAGGTCGATACGGCGATGATGGCGCATGCCGCCCCCGACGCCCTGTTCCTGCACTGCCTGCCCGCGGACCGCGGCTACGAGGTGGCCCCCGAGGTCATCGACGGTCCGCAGTCCGTGATCTGGGACGAGGCCGAGAACCGCCTCCACGCTCAGAAGGCGCTTCTCGTCTGGCTGCTCGAGAAGGCCGGGGCGGGCCGGTGAGCGGGGCGACGAACGAGGGAGCCCTGTGGGGAGGCCGCTTCAGCGACGGCCCCTCTCCCGCGCTGCAGCGACTCAGCCGCTCGACCCACTTCGACTGGCAGCTCGGCGGCTACGACATCCAGGGCTCCCGTGCGCACGCGCAGGCGCTCGCCGCGGCGGGCTACCTCACCGCCGACGAGCTCGCGGCGATGCTCGCCGGGCTCGACCGCCTGCACGCCCGCTGGGCCGATGGAACCCTGGCACCCCGCGACGATGACGAAGACGTGCACGGCGCCCTCGAGGCCGCCCTCGTCGCCGACCTCGGGCCGGAGCTCGGCGGGCGCCTGCGCGCCGGTCGTAGCCGCAACGACCAGATCGCGACGCTCATCCGGCTGTACCTGCGCGACCACGCTGCCGTGATCGCCACGGAGGTGCGCGCGCTCATCGGGGCGCTCGCCGAGCAGGCGGACGCGCATCCCGATGCTGTCATGCCCGGCCGCACGCACCTGCAGCACGCGCAGCCGGTGCTGCTGGCCCACCACCTGCTCGCGCACTGCTGGCCGCTCGTGCGCGACCTCGAGCGCCTGCGCGACTGGCGCGCTCGTGCCGACCGCTCGCCCTACGGCGCGGGGGCGCTCGCGGGGTCGAGCCTCGGTCTCGACCCGGCCCTCGTGGCCTCCGAGCTCGGATTCGCGGGCCCGACCGAGAACTCGATCGACGCCACGAGCGCGCGCGACCTGGTCGCCGAGTTCGCCTACATCGCGGCCCAGGTGGGCGTCGACCTCTCGCGCCTGGCCGAAGAGGTCATCCTCTGGAGCACCCGCGAGTTCGCCTTCGTCACCCTGCACGACTCGTGGTCGACGGGTTCGTCGATCATGCCGCAGAAGAAGAACCCCGACATCGCTGAGCTCGCGCGCGGCAAGGCCGGCCGTCTGATCGGCGACCTCGCGGGCCTGCTCGCCACGCTCAAGGGCCTGCCCTTGGCGTACAACCGCGACCTGCAGGAGGACAAGGAGCCGGTCTTCGACGCGGTCGAGACGCTCGAGGTGCTGCTCCCGGCGGTCACGGGCATGGTCGCGACACTGCGCTTCGACACCGAGCGGATGGCCGCGCTTGCCCCGGAGGGCTTCTCGCTCGCCACCGACGTCGCCGACTGGCTCGTGCGCCAGCGGGTGCCGTTCCGCGAGGCGCACGAGATCGCGGGCGCCCTCGTCGCGCATTGCGAGCGGAACAGCCTGCAGCTGCACGAGCCGAGCGACGCCGACTACGCCGCGATCGATCCGCGCCTGACCGGGGATGTCCGCTCGGTGCTGACCGTCACCGGCTCGATTGCGTCCCGCTCCGGCGCGGGCGGCACGGCGCCGGCCGCGGTCGCCGCGCAGCGCGCCCACCTCGCCGAGCGCCTCGCCGCGCTCGCCTGAGGTGCACGAATGAAGGACGGGCGGCACCCGCGCTCGGCGTGTCGAGCTCGACGCGCCGGGGCCGTAGAGCCCGCATCCTTCATTCGTGCGCGGCCGGAGGGCGGGGGAGCGCCCGGAGCCCGCTGATACGCTGGCGCGGTGAATCCCGCCCCCGCCGTCTCGCTCGCGCCCCTGCAGAACGACCCGTCCTTCGGGTCCCTCTGGGACGAGCTGAAGTGGCGCGGGCTCGTGCACGTGTCGACCGACCCGGTCGCACTGAAGGTCGCCCTCGACGGCGACCCGATCACCTACTACTGCGGCTTCGACCCGACAGCCCCCAGCCTGCACCTCGGCAACCTGGTGCAGCTGCTGCTCATGCGCCGCCTGCAACTGGGCGGCCATCGCCCGCTCGCCCTGGTCGGCGGCTCGACGGGCCTCATCGGTGACCCGCGCCCGACCGCGGAGCGTCAACTGAACGACCGCCAGACCGTCGCCGAGTGGGTCGGTCGACTGCAGGGTCAGGTCATCCGGTTCCTGTCGCCCGAGGGCGACAACGCCGTCCGTTTGGTCAACAACCTCGACTGGACGGCCGGTCTGAGCGCGATCGACTTCCTGCGCGAGATCGGCAAGCACTTCCGCGTCGGCACGATGATCAAGAAAGACGCGGTCGCCTCGCGGCTGAACTCCGACGCCGGCATCTCGTACACCGAGTTCAGCTACCAGATCCTGCAGGGTTACGACTTCCTCGAGCTGCACCGGCAGTACGGCTGCGTGCTGCAGACCGGGGGCAGCGACCAGTGGGGCAACCTGACGAGCGGAACCGATCTCATCCACAAGGTGGAGGGCCGCAGCGTCCACGCCATCGGCACGCCGCTGATCACGAACAGCGACGGCACGAAGTTCGGCAAGAGCGAGGGCAATGCGATCTGGCTCGACGCCGAGATGTGCAGCCCGTACGCGATGTACCAGTTCTGGCTCAACACCGACGATGCCGATGTGGTCGACCGGCTGAAGGTCTTCACCTTCCTGAGTCGTGCCGAGATCGAGCAGTACGCGCAGCTCGTCGCAGACGAGCCCTTCCGCCGGGCCGCACAGAAGCGGCTGGCGCTCGAGGTGACGGGCCTCGTGCACGGGGCGGACGCCGTCGGGTCCGCGATCGCGGCCTCCGAGGCCCTGTTCGGCCAGGGCGATCTCTTGGCACTGGATGCGGGCACTCTCGCCGCGGCCATCGCCGAGCTGCCGCGTGCCGAGGTCGCGGAGTCCGACACCGTCGTGTCGGCCCTCGTGGCCACCGGGCTCTGCTCGAGCGCGAGCGATGCCCGGCGCGCGATCGCCCAGGGCGGCGTCGCCCTCAACAACGTGCGAGTCGAGAGCGACGACGCGACCTTCGCCGGTGCCGCACTCGCGGGCGGGGCGGCGGTGCTCCGCCGCGGCAAGAAGACCCTCGCCGGGGTGATCCTGCACTGAGCGGGAGGGCCCTGAATTCCCCGGATTTCCGCGCGACACGCCCGGGATTCGCCCAAATTTGCCCCGCACCCGAACGAACCGTAATGTTCTAACTCGTCACCCCAAAGGTGCGGCCAGCGAGAGAGCGGGCCGGCCTCAAGCGGGACACCACAGTCCTCCAAGACAGAGCAGCCACTTGCTGGTGCGCTCATCGCCAAGTAGGATTGCGAATCCGTCCAGATGCTTCGACCATACGGTCAGAGCAACGGCTCGATCTGCACGATCAGGCCCGGGTCACCGGAACCGCCGATTTGCTTCGGATCGCCGGGACGGATACGGTAGGGAAGTTGCCCAGTTGCGACAGCCGAGAGGCTGAAGGTCTGGAGCGTCCGATCCTTGAGAACTCAACAGCGTGCACTAAGTCAATGCCAAACAACCTCGACGACTGACTTCGGTCAGTTGGAAGAGATTCCTTTGGATTGAAACGAATGTCAGTAGATATTCGAACTTCAGTCAGAACAAACTCGCCGGGCTGCTTGCAGCCGGCACAGTGATTGCCGGTCTCTTCGGAGATCGTGCGCACAACCTTTACGGAGAGTTTGATCCTGGCTCAGGACGAACGCTGGCGGCGTGCTTAACACATGCAAGTCGAACGATGAAGCCGGAGCTTGCTCTGGTGGATTAGTGGCGAACGGGTGAGTAACACGTGAGTAACCTGCCCTTGACTCTGGGATAAGCGTTGGAAACGACGTCTAATACCGGATACGAGCTGGGACCGCATGGTCACCAGCTGGAAAGAACTTCGGTCAAGGATGGACTCGCGGCCTATCAGCTAGTTGGTGAGGTAACGGCTCACCAAGGCGACGACGGGTAGCCGGCCTGAGAGGGTGACCGGCCACACTGGGACTGAGACACGGCCCAGACTCCTACGGGAGGCAGCAGTGGGGAATATTGCACAATGGGCGCAAGCCTGATGCAGCAACGCCGCGTGAGGGACGACGGCCTTCGGGTTGTAAACCTCTTTTAGCAGGGAAGAAGCGAAAGTGACGGTACCTGCAGAAAAAGCACCGGCTAACTACGTGCCAGCAGCCGCGGTAATACGTAGGGTGCAAGCGTTGTCCGGAATTATTGGGCGTAAAGAGCTCGTAGGCGGTTTGTCGCGTCTGCTGTGAAAACCCGAGGCTCAACCTCGGGCCTGCAGTGGGTACGGGCAGACTAGAGTGCGGTAGGGGAGATTGGAATTCCTGGTGTAGCGGTGGAATGCGCAGATATCAGGAGGAACACCGATGGCGAAGGCAGATCTCTGGGCCGTAACTGACGCTGAGGAGCGAAAGCGTGGGGAGCGAACAGGATTAGATACCCTGGTAGTCCACGCCGTAAACGTTGGGAACTAGATGTAGGGACCATTCCACGGTTTCTGTGTCGCAGCTAACGCATTAAGTTCCCCGCCTGGGGAGTACGGTCGCAAGACTAAAACTCAAAGGAATTGACGGGGGCCCGCACAAGCGGCGGAGCATGCGGATTAATTCGATGCAACGCGAAGAACCTTACCAAGGCTTGACATATACGAGAACGGGCTAGAAATAGTCAACTCTTTGGACACTCGTAAACAGGTGGTGCATGGTTGTCGTCAGCTCGTGTCGTGAGATGTTGGGTTAAGTCCCGCAACGAGCGCAACCCTCGTCCTATGTTGCCAGCACGTCATGGTGGGAACTCATGGGAGACTGCCGGGGTCAACTCGGAGGAAGGTGGGGATGACGTCAAATCATCATGCCCCTTATGTCTTGGGCTTCACGCATGCTACAATGGCCGGTACAAAGGGCTGCAATACCGCAAGGTGGAGCGAATCCCAAAAAGCCGGTCTCAGTTCGGATTGGGGTCTGCAACTCGACCCCATGAAGTTGGAGTCGCTAGTAATCGTGAATCAGCAACGTCACGGTGAATACGTTCCCGGGCCTTGTACACACCGCCCGTCAAGTCATGAAAGTCGGTAACACCCGAAGCCAGTGGCCCAACCGCAAGGAGGGAGCTGTCGAAGGTGGGATCGGTGATTAGGACTAAGTCGTAACAAGGTAGCCGTACCGGAAGGTGCGGCTGGATCACCTCCTTTCTAAGGAGCATCTGATGCGTCACTCCGGTGGCTGCATCCAGAACCCAGATCGGAAGCGAATGTCTTCCGCTGGGAGCTCATGGGTGGAACATTGACTTGGGTGCTCGGCGATGGCCGGCAGCGCAGTACGCATCTTCGGATGCTGGAACCGCGGTCGATCGGAGTTGGGCACATGCACGCTGTTGGGTCCTGAGGGACCGGACCTCGAGCCGTATGGCTCGGGACACGTACCCTCGGACTTCTGGGCACCGGCCGACATGGCGCGGGGCAGGGAGTGCCGACCGTATGTTGAGAACTACACAGTGGACGCGAGCATCTTAGAACTGAGGCCTTCGGGTCTCGGATCTACGATCAACGTCTCGAAAGAGACATAGATCATTGGTCTGCCGCTGGCGCCTTCGGGTGTTGGCAGCCGATCGATTCAACTCATGTAGTCAAGTTTCTAAGAGCAAACGGTGGATGCCTTGGCATCTGGAGCCGAAGAAGGACGTAGCAATCTGCGATAAGCCTCGGGGAGCTGATAAGCGAGCTTTGAGCCGAGGATTTCCGAATGGGGAAACCCCGCTGGGCGTACTTGTGCGACCTAGTGACTCCCGCCTGAATATATAGGGCGGGTAGAGGGAACGTGGGGAAGTGAAACATCTCAGTACCCACAGGAAGAGAAAACAACCGTGATTCCGTTAGTAGTGGCGAGCGAACGCGGAAAAGGCTAAACCGAGCATGTGTGATAGCCGGCAGGCGTTGCATGTTCGGGGTTGCGGGACTCTCCTGGTGATCTGCCGATCACCAAGGGTTACAGCGCGATATAGACGAATGGTCTTGAAAGGCCAGCCACAGAGGGTGCCAGCCCCGTAGTCGAAATGTCGTAATGGCCCGGAGAGGATCCCAAGTAGCACGGGGCCCGAGAAATCCCGTGTGAATCTGTCAGGACCACCTGATAAGCCTAAATACTCCCAGATGACCGATAGCGGACAAGTACCGTGAGGGAAAGGTGAAAAGTACCCCGGGAGGGGAGTGAAATAGTACCTGAAACCGTTTGCTTACAAACCGTCGGAGCAGCCCTAGCAGCTGTGACGGCGTGCCTTTTGAAGAATGAGCCTGCGAGTTAGCGATATGTGGCGAGGTTAACCCGAGAGGGGTAGCCGTAGCGAAAGCGAGTCTGAATAGGGCGATTCAGTCGCATGTCCTAGACCCGAAGCGAAGTGATCTATCCATGGCCAGGCTGAAGCGACGGTAAGACGTCGTGGAGGGCCGAACCCACTTAGGTTGAAAACTGAGGGGATGAGCTGTGGATAGGGGTGAAAGGCCAATCAAACTTCGTGATAGCTGGTTCTCTCCGAAATGCATTTAGGTGCAGCGTTGCGTGTTTCTTGCCGGAGGTAGAGCTACTGGATGGCCGATGGGCCCTACAAGGTTACTGACGTCAGCCAAACTCCGAATGCCGGTAAGTGAGAGCGCAGCAGTGAGACGGTGGGGGATAAGCTTCATCGTCGAGAGGGAAACAACCCAGACTACCGACTAAGGTCCCTAAGCGTGTGCTAAGTGGGAAAGGATGTGGAGTTGCACAGACAACCAGGAGGTTGGCTTAGAAGCAGCCACCCTTGAAAGAGTGCGTAATAGCTCACTGGTCAAGTGATTCCGCGCCGACAATGTAACGGGGCTCAAGCACACCACCGAAGTCGTAGGATTCGCATATTAGGTAGGCCTTCGTGGTCCAGCCGTGCGGATCGGTAGGAGAGCGTCGTGTGGCCAGTGAAGCGGCGGTGTAAACCAGCCGTGGAGGCCACACGAGTGAGAATGCAGGCATGAGTAGCGAAAGACGGGTGAGAAACCCGTCCTCCGAAAGACCAAGGGTTCCAGGGCCAGGTTAATCCGCCCTGGGTAAGTCGGGACCTAAGGCGAGGCCGACAGGCGTAGTCGATGGACAACGGGTTGATATTCCCGTACTGACGAAGAACCGCCCAAGTCAATCCAGTAATGCTAAGAGTCCGAATACCGGTGACCGATCCCTTCGGGGAGGAGCTCCGGGGCTAGCACTCGACCCTATGCTGGTGCGGCTAGCGTATTAACAGGTGTGACGCAGGAAGGTAGCTGGGCCGGGCGATGGTTGTCCCGGTGTAAGGACGTAGGGCGAGAGATAGGCAAATCCGTCTCTCACACAGCCTGAGATCCGATGCGTACCCCTCACGGGGGAAATCAGTGATCCTATGCTGCCAAGAAAAGCATCGACGCGAGGTTCCAGTCACCCGTACCCCAAACCGACTCAGGTGGTCAGGTAGAGAATACCAAGGAGATCGAGAGAATCGTGGTTAAGGAACTCGGCAAAATGCCCCCGTAACTTCGGGAGAAGGGGGGCCGGATGTGTGAAGGGACTTGCTCCCGGAGCATTGAAGGCCGCAGAGACCAGTGGGAAGCGACTGTTTACTAAAAACACAGGTCCGTGCTAAGTCGCAAGACGATGTATACGGACTGACGCCTGCCCGGTGCTGGAAGGTTAAGAGGAGCGGTTAGCGCAAGCGAAGCTGCGAATTTAAGCCCCAGTAAACGGCGGTGGTAACTATAACCATCCTAAGGTAGCGAAATTCCTTGTCGGGTAAGTTCCGACCTGCACGAATGGCGTAACGACTTCCCAGCTGTCTCAACCGCGAACTCGGCGAAATTGCACTACGAGTAAAGATGCTCGTTACGCGCAGAAGGACGGAAAGACCCCGTGACCTTTACTACAGCTTGGTATTGGTGTTCGGTGTGGCTTGTGTAGGATAGGTGGGAGACTGTGAAGCTGGCACGCTAGTGTCGGTGGAGTCGTTGTTGAAATACCACTCTGGTCACTCTGGATATCTAACTTCGGACCGTAATCCGGTTCAGGGACAGTGCCTGGTGGGTAGTTTAACTGGGGCGGTTGCCTCCCAAAAAGTAACGGAGGCGCCCAAAGGTTCCCTCAACCTGGTTGGCAATCAGGTGTCGAGTGTAAGTGCACAAGGGAGCTTGACTGTGAGACTGACAGGTCGAGCAGGGACGAAAGTCGGGACTAGTGATCCGGCAGTGGCTTGTGGAAGCGCTGTCGCTCAACGGATAAAAGGTACCTCGGGGATAACAGGCTGATCTTGCCCAAGAGTCCATATCGACGGCATGGTTTGGCACCTCGATGTCGGCTCGTCGCATCCTGGGGCTGGAGTAGGTCCCAAGGGTTGGGCTGTTCGCCCATTAAAGCGGTACGCGAGCTGGGTTTAGAACGTCGTGAGACAGTTCGGTCCCTATCCTCTGCGCGCGCAGGAAGTTTGAGAGGATCTGACCCTAGTACGAGAGGACCGGGTTGGACGAACCTCTGGTGTGTCAGTTGTTCCGCCAGGAGCACCGCTGATTAGCTACGTTCGGGATGGATAACCGCTGAAAGCATCTAAGCGGGAAGCCGGCCTCAAGATGAGACTTCCACGCCCTCGGGCGAGAGGCTCCCAGCTAGACTACTGGGTTGATAGGCAGGATGTGGAAGAGGGGACTAAAGACCCTTGCAGCTGACCTGTACTAATAAGCCGATAACTTGACAACACCTCCTTCTAGAGAATGAGTTGCTGCTCGCGTCCACTTTGTGGTTCTCGATTTACGGTCGAGAACTGCGCACAGACTCCAGCCTGTTCGATCAGTGCTGAGCTTGTCTGTCCGTAAACGATTGATAAATCAATAGTGTTTCGGCGGCCATAGCGAAGGGGAAACGCCCGGTTACATTCCGAACCCGGAAGCTAAGACCTTCTGCGCCGATGGTACTGCGAGGGCGACCTCGTGGGAGAGTAGGACACCGCCGGACTTCTTTGTGAGATGGCCACCCAGTGATGGGTGGCCATTTCGCGTTAAGGCACCATGTCTATACGCGTCGAGCGGTCGATGCGGAGCACGAGCTCGAGGAGTCACTCATGGCTGAACGTTCTGATCGCCCCCCGCGGGACGATCGTCCGCGCCGTCCCAGCGGTCCACAGGGCGCGGGTGCCACGAAGCCGGGCGCTCCGAAGCGAGATGGTCATACGAAGCGTGACGGTGCGCCGAAGCGTGACGGTGCGCCGAAGCGTGACGGTGCGCCGAAGCGTGACGGTGCGCCGCGTCGTGAGGGAGCCGCTCCTCGTGATGGCGCCCCGTGGCGTGATGCTGAGCCGCAGCGTGATGGTGCGCCGCGGCGCGACGGCGCACCGCAGTGGTCGGGTACTCCGCAGCGCTCCGGCGGGCCCAAGCGCGAGGGCACGGGGTACCGCGGTCCTCGGCCGGCGGGTGCGGGTCGTCCCGAGCGGCCGAACCGACCGGACGGCGACAACGATCGTCCGCGGCACGATGACCCGACGATTCCCGAGACCGTCACGGGCAAGGAGCTCGACCGCATTGCGCGCAACGAGCTGAAGACCCTCGCCAAGGAGAACGCCGACCGCGTCGCGCAGCACCTGGTGATGGCCGGGATGCTCATCGATGAAGATCCCGTTCTTGCGCATCGGCATGCGCAGGCGGCCGCGCGGCGGGCGGGCCGGATCGCTTTGACCCGCGAGACGCTCGCCATCACCGCCTATGCGGTCGGCGACTTCGCGCTCGCACTCCGCGAGCTGCGCACGTATCGACGGATCTCGGGCTCGAACGAGCAACTGCCCCTCATGGTCGACTGCGAGCGCGGCCTCGGCCGTCCCACGAAGGCGCTCGAGCTCGGGCGATCGGTCGACCGCCGAACGCTGAGCGTGCCGACCCGCGTGGAATTGGCGATTGTGATGTCGGGCGCTCGTCTCGACCTCGGCCAGACAGCGGAGGCTCTCACCGAGCTGGAGATCCCGCAGCTCGACGCGTCCACTGCCTACAGCTGGAGCCCGGCCCTGTTCGACGCTTACGCGATCGTGCTGGCCGAGCTCGGGCGCGACGAGGAGGCCGCCGAGTGGGGTCGTCGCGCCGATATTGCCGCCGAGGCGCTGGCGGCCGCGGGTACTGACGAGGGCGACGAGACCATCGAGATCGTCGAGCTCGAGGGCGACGGCGCCGGGGATGTCCCCGGTGCCGAGCACGACTCCTCGACGGAGGCCGGCGATGGCCCGGAGGGCGCCGATGCTCGGTAGGCGCACGACGTCCTCGCCCCTCGAGGGCCGCGATGCAGTGCTTCTCGACCTCGACGGCGTCGTCTACGCCGGGCCCGGAGCGATCCCGCACGCGGTCGAGAGCATCACGCGCGCCGCGCGGCAGCTCCGCGTCGGCTACATCACCAACAATGCCTCTCGCACGGACGAGTCGGTCGCGGCGCACCTGCGCGAGCTCGGGCTCGCGGTGGAGGCCGCCGACGTGGTGACCAGCCCGCAGGCCGCGGTGCGCATCCTGGCCACGCTCGTCGAACCGGGGGCGCTCATTCTCGTGGTCGGCGGTGACGGCCTCGTGAGCGAGGTCGAGGCGGCGGGCTTCCGGGTGACCCGGTCGGCGGAGGACCACCCCGCCGCCGTCATCCAGGGATTCGCCCCGCACGTCGGCTGGGAGCACCTGGCTGAGGCGTCGTACGCCCTGCACACCGGGATTCCGTGGGTGGCGACGAACACCGACTGGACGATCCCGCAGGCCCGCGGCGTCGCGCCCGGCAACGGCACACTCGTCTCGGCCGTGCACCTCGCCGTCGGTCGGCTGCCCGTGTTCGCGGGCAAGCCCGAGACGGCCATTTTCGATGTCGCGAAGGAGCGCTTCGGCGCCGAGAACCCGCTGGTCATCGGCGACCGGCTCGACACCGACATCATGGGCGGCAAGCGCGCGGGCCTCGCCACCGCCCTCGTGCTGACCGGCATCGACCGCGCCAAGCAAGTACTGGCCGCGCCGCCCACCATGCAGCCCGACTACATCCTCGGCGACCTGCGCGAACTGTTCGAGCCGTACCCGGCCGTGCGGAGCGAGGTCGACGCCGACGGCGTGCGCACCGTCGAGGTCGGGCGTGCGGTGGTGCGCATGAAGCAGCACGTGGTGCGCGTCGCGCGCGCCGGTGCCGACCCGCTCGACCTGCTGCGCGCGGGCGCCGCCGCGATCTACGCGTCGGGGCTGCAGATCTACGGCCTCGATGTCGACGAGCAGCTGATGGCCCTGGCGGTATCGTCGTGACCATGACCGACGGCGATGGCGATGACCTCGAGCCCGGCACGACGAGCGCGACCATGGCGTCGACGCCGGTTGCGCCACTGACCGAGTCGAGCCTGCATGCCGACGCCGACCCGGCCCTGCTGTCGCGGCTCGCCCTCATCGACGGGCAGCCCCTCGGCGACCGGGCGGCCGCCTTCCGGCAGGTGCACGACGAGCTGCGCCAGCAGCTCGAATCCTCCGACGGCGACCCCGGCCGTTCGGCCTGATGACTGCTGCGCCGCCGGGGCCGGAGCACGACGGCGCGTCCTCCGACAGCCCCGCCAGCACGGCCGGGGATGATGGCCCGCGCCGCCTCGACCTCGCGCTCGTGGAGCGCGGCCTCGCGCGCTCGCGCGGTGCCGCCCGCGCGGCCATCGAGGGCGGGCGCGTGAGCGTCGACGGGCGGCCCGTGGTGAAGCCCGCGCATCCCGTCGCCGCGGCGAGCACGATCAGCGTCGACGGTGACGACCGCTACGTCAGCCGTGCGGCCCACAAGCTGGTCGCCGGCCTCGACGCGGCCGGCGGCGGATCATCACCCCTCGATATCACCGGGATGCTCGCCCTCGACCTCGGCGCGTCCACGGGCGGCTTCACGCAGGTGCTGCTCGAGCGCGGTGCCCGGCAGGTGATCGCGCTCGACGTCGGGCACGGACAGCTCGCGCCCGAGCTGCGCGCCGACCCCCGCGTGGTGGTCGTTGAGGGCGAGAACGCCCGCGAGCTCGACGCCGCCCGGCTCTCCGAGGTGTCGGGTGTTGTCGCGCGCCCCGACCTGGTCGTGGGCGACCTCAGCTTCATCTCGCTGCGGCTCATCCTGCCCGCGATCGTCGCCACCGTCGGCACCGCGGTGCCGCTCATCCTGCTCATCAAGCCGCAGTTCGAGGCGGGTCGGCAGGGCATCCGCGAGGGCGTCGTGCGCGACGCGGCGGTGCGGGAGGACGCGATCATGGGCGTGCTCTGGGCGGGCCACGATCTCGGGCTGGAGGTGGCTGCGTTGCTCTCCTCCCCGATTGTCGGAACGGGCGGCAACCACGAGTATCTGGTGGTCTTCCGGCCGACCGATGGAGGGCATCCGTCAGAATGGAGGGGGCGTGCCGCCGAGCTCGCCCGGAAGGGGTCACCGTGAGCGAGCGCAGCATCCTCGTCGTCGCCCATACGGGGCGGCCCGAGTCGCTCGGCGCCGCCGTCGAGGTGGTGCGCCTGCTGCGCGCCGCCGGCGTCCAGCCGGTCGTCGACGCCGAATCGCTCGATGACCTGCGGGCCGCCTGCGACGCGGATGCGGAGCTCCGGGTTCTCGGCGACGACGTCGCGGTCGGCGAGCTCGAGCTCGTGATCGTGCTCGGCGGTGACGGCACGATCCTGCGAGCGGCCGAGCTCGCGCGCGGCGGGTCGGCCCCGCTGCTCGGCATCAATCTCGGCCACGTCGGGTTCCTCGCCGAGAGCGAGCGCGATGATCTCGCGAGCGCCGTCGCCCGGGCGCTCGACCGCGACTACCTCGTCGAGGAGCGCATGACGCTGTCGGTGCGGGTCAAGCACGGCAGCGAGGTGGTCTACGAGACGTGGGCTCTCAATGAGGCGACCGTCGAGAAAGCCAGCCGCGAGCGCATGCTCGAGGTCGTCATCGAGGTGGATGGTCGGCCGCTGTCGAGCTTCGGCTGCGACGGCGTCGTCATGTCGACCCCGACGGGCTCCACCGCCTACGCCTTCTCGGCCGGCGGGCCCATCGTGTGGCCGAGCCTCGACGCCCTGCTGCTCGTGCCGCTCAGCGCGCATGCCCTGTTCGCCCGGCCGCTCGTGGTCGGCCCCAACAGCTCGCTCGCCGTCGAGGTGCTCGACCGCACCCAGGGGGTCGGCGTGCTGTGGTGCGACGGCCGCCGCGCCGTCGACCTGCCGCGCGGCGCCCGCGTCGTCGCCCGCCGCTCGTCGACGCCCGTGCGCCTGGCCCGCCTGCACCCGGGCCCGTTCAGCGATCGGCTGGTCAACAAGTTCGCCCTGCCCGTGCACGGCTGGCGGGGTCCCATCGACGAGGAGGGCCGCTCGACGTGATCGAGGAGATCTCCATCCGCAACCTCGGGGTCATCGGCGAGGCGCGCCTGCCGCTCGGCCCCGGGTTCACGGCGCTGACCGGCGAGACCGGCGCGGGCAAGACCATGGTCGTGACGGCCCTCGGGCTGCTGCTCGGCGATCGTGCCGACACCGGCGCGATCCGCTCGGGCTCGGGGCAGGCCCTCGTCGAGGGGCACTGGCACGTGGCCGAGCGCGGCCCGGTCGCCGATCGCGTGCGCGACGCCGGGGGAGACCTCGACGGCGGCGCCCTCATCCTCAGCCGCTCCATCTCGAACGAGGGCCGCTCGCGCGCCGTCGTCGGCGGGCGTTCGACGCCGGTCGGCGTGCTCAACGAGATCGGGCAGCAGCTCGTCGTCGTTCACGGCCAGAGCGACCAGGTGCGCCTCAAGTCGGCCACCGCTCAGCGCGAGGCCCTCGACCGCTTCGCCGGGCCCGAGCTGAGCGCCGTGCTCGGGGACTACCAGGAGGTCTTCCGGCGCTGGAACGACGCGCAGTCGGAGCTCGACGTTCTCGTCGCCGAGCGCGATCGCCGCGCCCGCGAGGCGGAGGAGCTGCGCGTGGCGATGGCCGAGATCGAGCAGGCCGCGCCGCGCCCGGGCGAGGACATCGAGCTCGCCGAGCGGGCCGAGCGACTTACCAACATCGAAGACCTGCGGCTCGCCGCCGCGCAGGCCCACGAGCTGATCTCAAGCGAGAGCCTCGACGAGGCGCGCGACGCCCTCGCCCTCATCGAGACCGCCCGTCGCACGATCGACCGGGTGTCGAGTCACGACGCCGCCCTCGTGCCGATCGTCGAGGCCGCCGCGAACGCTGGCTTCGTCGTCGGCGAGCTCGCCACGCAGCTGGCCTCGTACCTCGCCTCGCTCGACAGCGACGGCGGACGCGAGCTCGAGGCGGTGCAGGAGCGCCGGGCCGAGCTCGCGACCCTCATGCGCAAGTACGGCCCGACCCTCGACGAGGTCATTGACTACCTCGATTCGGGTAGCGGTCGGCTGCTCGAGCTCGACCACGACAGCGATCGCATCGAGGCGCTCCGCGCCGAGGTCGACGCCGACCGTGCCCGGGTCATGATGCTCGCCGACCGGCTGAGCGACCTGCGGCGGGTGGCGGGCATCCGCCTCTCAGAGCGTGTGACGGCAGAGCTGGCGGCCCTCGCGATGGGCTCGGCGCGCATCACGGTCGAGGTGACGCCGCGCGACGACTACACGGCGACCGGGCGCGACCAGGTGGCCATTCTGCTGCAGCCGCACCCGGGCGCCGAGCCGCGCCCGCTCGGCCGTGGGGCCTCCGGCGGTGAGCTCTCGCGCGTCATGCTCGCCCTCGAGGTGGTCATCGCGGCGACCGACCCCGTGCCGACCTTCATCTTCGACGAGGTCGACGCCGGGGTCGGCGGCGCCAGCGCGATCGAGATCGGGCGACGCCTGGCGCGGCTCGCGCAGACCGCGCAGGTCATCGTCGTCACGCACCTCGCACAGGTCGCCGCCTTCGCCACCAACCACCTGCGGGTCGTGAAGGACCACGACGGGCACGTCACCGCCTCGAGCGTGCAGCAGCTGCACGGCGACGAGCGCATCGCCGAGATGGCGCGCCTGCTGAGCGGCCTGCCCGACAGCGAGTCGGGCCTCACCCACGCGCGGGAGCTCATCGAGACGGCCCGCGAGCTCGTCGGCTGAGCCGGGCCGACCGGCCGCGGCGGATCGTGGCTGAGCGGGACCAGCGAGCCGCGACCCCGCTCAGTCGTTGATCGGGATGCGGAACCGCTGCGCAGTCCCGTCGCGCTGCTCGAACCGCACGGCGAGGGTGATCGGTCCGGCTTCGAGTCCTTCCGGCACGCCGAGCACGTGGGTGGTCGGGCTGAAGTCGGCGGTGCACACCCGCCCGGCCGGCAGGGGGCCGAACACGAGCTCGAGCTCGGTCGTGCCGATCGTGCTGAGCACGACGGCGGGCGGCGGGCAGCTCGAGCTTCCCCAGGTGACCACGCGCAACGACTCGCGCTCGGGGCCCCAGTAGGCGAGCGGCTCCCCGCGGTCGAGCGCGTCGGGCGGCAGCGTGATGTCGGCGGGCACCTCGCGCAGCGTCTGCACGGCGATCGTCGCCGGCTCGGGCCAGGGCCAGAGATCCACCGCCGTCACCACCTCGCCGAAGCCGGTGTCCACGCGGGTCACCTCGGCCGTGTACGGCCCATCGCCCGATCCCCAGCCTTCGGGAGTCGCCAGCACGTGCGTGTGCGGCGCGAGGTCGTCGGTGCACGCCTGCGCGGGGGCCGGCTGCAGCTCGATCGCGATCCTCGCCTCGTCGAGCACCTCGATCGCGGTGGCGATCAGGGGACACGACGAACTCCAGTAGCTGACGATGGTGAGCGTCCCGCGGTCGTCGGCCAGCCAGCCGACGGGCTCACCAGCCCAGGTCTCGTCGAACACGGGCTCGCCGATGGGCGCGTCGGCAGGAAACCCCGGCTGCTCGGTGAGAGCGACCGAAGCGGGGGCTCCGCCCAGGCCCGCGCATCCCGCAAGCGCGATCATGACGGTGGCGACGAGGGCCGCGGTCGCTCCCGGGAGGCCTCGGTGCCGCATCCGGGGGGCGATGTCGAGGGCGGGGACGCTCATGCCGCACACTGTACGCTCACGGCGCACCGCGCGTCGAGGGCCGACCGGCTGCGCGTCGGATAGGCTAGAGGCCCGTGGCGGACACTTCTGACTCGGGCTCGAGCACACGGATCACCAAGCACATCTTCGTGACCGGGGGCGTGATCTCCTCCCTCGGCAAGGGTCTCACTGCCGCCAGCATCGGCAATCTGCTCACCGCGCGCGGCCTGCGCGTCGTCATGCAGAAGCTCGATCCGTATCTCAACGTCGACCCGGGAACGATGAATCCGTTCCAGCACGGCGAGGTCTTCGTGACCGATGACGGCGCCGAGACCGACCTCGACATCGGGCACTACGAGCGCTTCCTCGACATCAACCTCAGCCAGGCCGCCAACGTCACCACCGGGCAGATCTACTCGCAGGTGATCGCGCGCGAGCGCCGCGGCGAGTACCTCGGCGACACCGTGCAGGTCATTCCGCACATCACCGACGAGATCAAGCGCCGCATGCGCCTGCAGGCGAAGGACGACCCGCAGCCCGACGTGATCATCACCGAGATCGGCGGCACCGTCGGCGACATCGAGTCGCAGCCGTTCATCGAGGCTGCCCGGCAGGTGCGCCACGAGCTGAGCCGTCGCAACGTGTTCTTCGTGCACGTCTCGCTCGTGCCGTTCATGGGCGCGAGCGGCGAGCAGAAGACCAAGCCGACGCAGCACTCGGTGGCGGCCCTGCGCTCGATCGGCATCCAGCCCGATGCCCTCGTGCTGCGCAGCGACCGGCCCGTCTCGAGCGGCAACCGGCGCAAGATCGCCCTCATGTGCGACGTCGACGAGGCCGCGGTGGTCAATGCGGTGGATGTCCCCTCCATCTACGACATCCCGTCGATGCTGCACAGCCAGGGCCTCGACGCCTACATCATCGAGCAGCTGGGGCTCGACGCCGGCGACGTGCAGTGGGATCGCTGGAAAGACCTGCTGACCGCGGTGCACGAGCCGAAGCGCGAGGTGACGATCGGCCTGGTCGGCAAGTACATCGACCTGCCCGACGCCTACCTGAGCGTCACCGAGGCGCTGCGGGCTGGCGGCTTCGCCCACCAGGCGAAGGTGCATCTGCGCTGGATCGCGAGCGACGAGTGCGAGACGCCGGAGGGCGCGGCGAAGAACCTCGCCGACCTCGACGGCATCTGCGTGCCGGGCGGCTTCGGCGTGCGCGGCATCGAGGGCAAGCTCGGCGCGCTGCGCTTCGCTCGCGAGAACCGCATCCCGACGCTCGGCCTGTGCCTGGGCCTGCAGTGCATGGTCATCGAGTACGCCCGCGATGTCGCCGGGCTGCCCGGCGCGTCGAGCACCGAGTTCGACCCCGAGACCGAGTTTCCGGTGATCGCGACCATGGCCGAGCAGGTCGACATCATCGCCGGGGGAGACCTCGGCGGCACGATGCGCCTCGGCCTGTACGAGGCGGCGCTCGCACCGGGTTCGATCGTCGAGCAGCTGTACGGAGCGCCCGTCTCGCACGAGCGCCACCGCCACCGCTACGAGGTCAACAACGCCTACCGCGAGCAGATCGCCGCCGCGGGGCTGCAGTTCTCGGGCACGAGCCCCGACGGCTCGCTCGTCGAGTACGTCGAGCTGCCGCGCGCGGTGCACCCGTTCTACGTCGCGACTCAGGCGCACCCCGAGCTGCGGTCGCGGCCGACCAGCGCGCACCCGCTGTTCCGTGGGCTCGTGGAGGCGGCGCTGGAGCGCCAGCGTGCGTCGAAGCTCTTCGACGACGAGACCGGCGAGGTCGCGACGGTCGAGATGCAGAACGTGGTCGGATCGAGCACCGCGGAGTGACCGGATCGACCTCCCCCGACGACGAGGTGCTCCTGGCCGACGAGGCCTCGAGCGTCGAGGTGCTCGACAGCGCGATCGCGTTCGCCGGGGCGGTGTGGGACATCCGCCGCGAGCGCTTCGCCTACGGCGAGGGGCAGCTCGTGCGCGAGTTCATGGAGCACCCCGGCGCGGTGGCCGTGCTGGCCGTCGACGACGACGGGCGCGTACTGAGCATCCAGCAGTACCGGCACCCCATCCAGACCCGCAACTGGGAGCTGCCCGCCGGCCTGCTCGACGTCGACGGCGAGGATCCGCTGACGGCCGCGCGGCGAGAATTGGCCGAGGAGGTCGACCTCGTCGCGGCCGACTGGCAGCCGCTCATCACCCTGCACACCTCGCCGGGCGGATCGGACGAGGTGATCCACGTCTTCCGCGCCACCGGACTGACGGCGGCGCCCGAGGTGTTCGCCCGCGACTCGGAGGAAGCCGACATCGTCACGCGCTGGGTCGCGCTGGAGGAGGCGGTGGATGCCGTGCTCGCCGGGCGCGCGCGCAACGGCATCTTCCAGGCCGCGGTGCTGGCCGAGCACGCCCGCCGCTCGCGGGCCTGAGACGGCAGCGAGCGCCGGTCGTGGAGCAGCTCGAGCGGGCCGTGGAGCGGTACCTCCGCCACGTGCGGCTCGAGCGCGGCCGCTCGCCGCACACGGTCGCCGCGTACCGCCGCGATCTGGCGCGCTACCTGACGCACCTCGGCGCGCGCGGCATCGACGACCCCGCCGCGATCTCCGAGGTCGACGTGGGCGCCTTCGTCGCGGCCGTGCGCGACCCCGGTGATGGCACGACGGGGGTGAGCGCGTCGAGCGCCGCCCGCATGCTGTCGAGCGTGCGCGGCTGGCACCGCTTCCTCGCCGAGGAGGGCCTCGTCGCGCGGGATGTCGCCGCCGAGCAGCGCCCGCCGAAGCAGCCGAAGCGCCTGCCGAAGGCGATCAGCATCGCGGAGGTCGAGCGGTTGCTCGAGGCCTGCGGCGGCGACGACCCGATCGCACTGCGCGACCGCGCCCTGCTCGAGCTGCTCTACGCGACGGGGGCGCGGGTGAGCGAGGCCGTCGACCTCGCCGTCGACGACGTGCTGACGGGGGAGGGCGGCGTCGGCGAGGCCGTGCGGCTGTTCGGCAAGGGCCGCAAGCAGCGCATCGTGCCGCTCGGCCGCTACGCGCGCGAGGCGCTCGACGCCTACCTGGTGCGCGGGCGGCCGGTGCTGGCCCCGCGCGGTTCGGCGACGCCGGCGCTCTTCCTGGGTGCCCGGGGCGCGAAGCTGTCGCGCCAGAGCGCCTGGCTGATCATCCGAGATGCCGCGGCGCGCGCATCCCTCACCGCCGAGATCTCGCCGCACACCCTGCGCCACTCGTTCGCCACCCACCTGCTCGAGGGCGGCGCCGACGTGCGCGTCGTGCAGGAGCTGCTGGGGCACGCGAGCGTCGCCACCACCCAGCTGTACACGCTGGTCACGGCGGATGCGGCGCGCGAGGCCTGGGCGACCGCCCACCCGCGCGCACTCTAGCCCGCACGTCGCGCGGTGCCGGGGTCTCAACCCACGGGCTGCAGCCGATCGGTGCGCCCTTCGCCGTCGGGCCCCACGCGCACGGCCCAGTCGGCACCGTCGGCGCGCACGATGTGGCTGATGCCGTCACGGCGGACGGCGGCGAGGGGCGCGCAGCTGCGCGTCTGCGTTGGCCCGATGACACCCCCGCCCGGGTCGTCGACGACGCTGACGATGCAGAGCACCGGGTCGTCGCCCGCGCCCTGGCGGAGGTACGCCCAGGTGGCCACCAACGGGGCGGGGCCGTCGGCGGCCAGGGGCACGACGGAGGGCCCCATGAGCAGGCCGTCGCGGTCGCCGACGACGGCGAGCGGATCGGTGACGCCCTCGAGAACGGGGAACACGAGCCAATCGAGCACGCTGCGCACACCTCCGACGGTGGGCACGGGCTGGTTCTGCAGCAGACGGGGGCCGCCCGTCGGGCCCCACGCGACGACGTCGAGGCCCTGCCCACCCGGCGTCAGGCGCAGGGCCAGCGCGATGCCCTCTGTCGCGAACCGCTCTGCGAGCACGCACGACCCGCTGAGAGCTCCCGGGCTGGTCCCCGATGCACCCTCGCTCACCCACACGCAGTAGGGGTCGTAGTCGGTGCTGCGGCCGTCAACCGTGGCGGCGGCACGGAAGACGACAGCGGTCAGCCCGTCCCCGAGCTGTACGGTGCGCGGGCCGAGCGTCACACCCGAGACGTAGTCGCGGGTGAGCGGGGCGACCCAGGCGTCGTCGACCGCGGTGGCGGGGTGCTCGAACACCGCGAGCGGGTCGCCGGGGCCGCCGGGCATCGCCAGCAGGGGAGCGATGCCCGCGAGGGCGAGCGCGGCGAGGGCGAGGCCCGTGCGGCCCGTGGTGCGCATCCGCCGTTCATGGCGCTCGGCAGCAGTCGCCGCTGCATCGGTGGCCGCGTCGTCGGCGGCGGCTGCGGCTGCAGTTGCGGTTGCGGTTGCGGCTGCGGCGGATGCGGGCGCCTCGTTCGCCACGACCCCCGTCTGCTCGACCCGCTGCTCGGCGGCTGTGGCGATCGCACGCTCCTCGCCGCGCCGGATCAGCTCGCGCAAGGCCGCCTCGGCGAGCTCGCGGTCGGTGACGCGACCTTCGCGGCCGAACGACCACACCTCGAGCTGCGCGTCGTCGACGCCGTCGAACGGGTTCGCCATGCGTGCAGTCAACCACTCCCGTCGGAGCGCCGCCTGCGAGGCGCCCCGCCCCGGCGACGAGCCGTCACTAGACTGGGGCGCTATGAGCGGCGACACCCACGGCGGAGCAGAACTGGCGGGCTTCGACGCGCTCATGCCCGGGCCGACCGGACGACCCCTGCGCGACTTCCCCGAGCCGCCGGCCCTCGCGAACCACGGGCCCGCCCGCGTGATCGCGCTGTGCAATCAGAAGGGCGGCGTCGGCAAGACGACGACCACCATCAGCCTCGGGGCGGCGCTCGCCGAGTACGGCCGCAAGGTGCTCGTCATCGACTTCGACCCGCAGGGCGCGCTCTCGGCCGGCCTCGGGGTGCCGAGCCACGACGTGCCCACCGTCTACGATCTGCTGCTCGGCCGCGAGACCGACACCCGCAAAGCCGTGCAGGCGACGGCGACGCCGAATCTGCACATCATTCCGGCGAACATCGACCTCAGCGCGGCCGAAGTGCATCTCGTCAACGAGGTCGCGCGCGAGCAGATCCTCGCCCGCGTGCTGCGGCCGATCCTCGACGACTACGACGTCGTGCTCATCGACTGCCAGCCGAGCCTCGGGCTGCTCACCGTCAACGCGCTCACCGCGGCGCACGGCGTGCTGATTCCGCTCGAGTGCGAGTACTTCGCCCTGCGCGGGGTCGCGCTGCTGGTCGAGACCATCGACAAGGTGCGCGACCGCCTGAACCCCGCCGTGCAGCTCGACGGCATCCTCGCCACGATGTACGACGCGCGCACCCTGCACAGCCGTGAGGTGCTCGAGCGCGTCGTCGAGGTGTTCGGCGAGAAGGTGCTCGAGACGGTCATCGGGCGCACCGTGAAGTTTCCCGACGCCTCGGTCGCCGGCGCGCCCATCACGACGTTCGCGCCCGACCACCCGGCGGCGGGCGCCTACCGCCAGCTGGCCCGAGAGCTGATCGCGCGTGGCCAGGTCGCCTGAGCCGGCGGCCGGTTCGGCGGGGCAGGCGGGCGTCGCGAGCGCGGCGGCGACGATCGAGGCGGCGACGATCGAGGCGGATGCTGCGCCCACCGGTTTCCGCGTCACCCTCGACGACTTCGACGGCCCGTTCGATCTGCTGCTGAGCCTCATCACCAAGCGCGAGCTCGACATCACCGAGGTGAGCCTGTCGGTCGTCACCGACGAGTTCCTCGCCTATCTGCGGGCGATGGAGCAGGACGGCTCGATCGACGCCCTCGACCAGGCCAGCGAGTTCCTCGTCGTCGCCGTCACACTGCTCGACCTGAAGATCGCAAGCCTGCTGCCGCAGGGCGAGCTCGTCGACGCGGAGGACGTCGCGCTGCTCGAAGCGCGCGACCTGCTGTTCGCGCGGCTGCTGCAATACCGCGCCTTCAAGGAGGTGTCGGCCTGGTTCGCCCGCCGGCTGGAGGAGGAGAGCACCCGCCAGCCGCGCTCGGTGCGGCTCGAAGACCAGTACCGCGAGCAGAAGCCCGAACTCGTCTGGACCCTCAGCGTCGACGACTTCGCCGCCCTCGCGCTGCTCGCCTTCACGCCGAAGGAGGTGCCGGTGGTCGGGCTCGACCACCTGCACGCTCCGCTCGTGTCGATCCGCGAGCAGGCCGCGCACGTGGTCGCGCTGCTGCGGCAGGGCGAGCCCGTGACCTTCCGGCAGCTCATCGCCGGGGCCGACGCGAAAGGCGTGATCGTCGCGCGCTTCCTCGCGCTGCTCGAGCTCTACCGGCACGCGGCGGTCGGCTTCGAGCAGCTGGAGCCGCTCGGCGAGCTCACCGTGCGGTGGACGGCCGAGAACTGGACGGATGAGAACCTCGTGAACCTGGGAGCCGACTATGGCCAATGAGGCGCAGGCCGCTGAGACGCACGCCACCGAGACGCCGGTCGAGGAGACCGCCGCGCCCGAGGTCGCGGCGACGGCGGAGGACGCCGAGCGCGAGCCCCGCATCCCCGACGGTGTGGAGGTGGCGCGCGCGCTCGAGGCGATCCTGATGGTCGTCGATGAGCCGCAGAGCGTCGTCGGGCTCGCGAGCGCGGTCGGGCGGCCGGTGACGGAGGTGCGCGCGGCGATCGCGGCGCTCGTGGCCGACTACGACGGGGCACCCGGGGCCGATGGCGTGCCGGGCGTGCGGCGCGGCTTCGAGCTGCGCGAGGTCGGCGGCGGCTGGCGCATCTACGTGCGCGGCGAGTTCGACGACCTCGTGCGCGACTTCGTGCACACTCAGAGCCCGGCGAAGCTCTCGCAGGCCGCGCTCGAGACCCTCGCCGTCATCGCCTACAAGCAGCCGATCAGCCGGGGCGCGATCGCGTCGATCCGCGCGGTCAACGTCGACTCGGTGGTGCGCACGCTGCTCGGCCGCGGCCTCATCACCGAGGCCTTCACCGACAGCGAGACGGGCGCGATCCACTACGAGACCACCGACCTGCTGCTGACCCAGCTGGGCATCAACTCGCTCGACGAGCTGCCGAAGATCTCGCCGCTGCTCGACGACGGGCGCGAGGGGTTCGACGATGTCCGCTGACCGCGACCGCCAGCGGAATGCGCGCTCCGGCCGCGCGGGTGGCGACGGTGCCGAACGCGACCGCCGCGCCGACCGCGACCTCGTGCCCGACGTCGTCATCGACTGGTCGAGCGAGCCGTCGAACCGCCGCGCCGGTGACAGCCCGACGAGCGAGCGCCTGCAGAAGGTGCTCGCCGCGGCCGGGGTCGCGAGCCGCCGCGTGTGCGAGCAGTTGATCGTCGCTGGCCGGGTGAGCGTGAACGGCGTCGTCGTCACCGAGCTCGGCACGCGCGTCGAGCCGGCCACCGACCACGTCGCCGTCGACGGCGTCGCCGTGCAGCTCGACACCTCGAAGCGCTACGTCATGCTCAACAAGCCGACCGGCGTGGTCAGCACGATGAGCGACGAGAACGGCCGTCGCGACCTCACCGAATTCACCGCCGAGTACGACGAGCGCCTCTACAACGTCGGGCGCCTCGACGCCGAGACCAGCGGCCTGCTGCTGCTCACCAACGACGGCGAGCTCGCCAACGTGCTCGCGCACCCGCGCTACGGCGTCGAGAAGACGTACATCGCCCAGGTCGAGGGAACCGTGACGCCCGCGACGCTCCAGCGCCTGAAGACGGGCATCGAGCTGGATGACGGGCCCATCGCCGTCGACCGCGCCAAGATCGTCGGCGCGCCGTCGAAGGGCCGCACGATGGTCGAGGTCACCCTGCACTCGGGTCGCAACCGCATCGTGCGCCGCATGCTCGCCGCCGTCGGGCATCCCGTCACGGCGCTCGTGCGCCGCTCGTTCGGGCCGCTGCACCTCGGCACCCTGCCGCTCGGCCGCACTCGTGACCTCACGGATGCCGAGCGCGGCGCGCTGTTGACCCTCGCCCGCACCGCCCAGCAGTCGGAGGAGACGAGATGACCGACCGCCGCCTGCACGAGCAGGTGCACATCATCGGCGCCGGCCTGCTCGGCACCAGCATCGGCCTCGCCCTCACCGAGAAGGGCGTCGACGTGACGCTCGCCGACGTCTCGCCGACGGCTGTGCGGCTCGCGGTCGACTACGGGGCGGGCCGCGCTCCGCGCACCGACGATCGACCCGGCCTCGTCGTCGCGGCCGTGCCGCCGGATGTCACGGCGGCGACCGTGGCGCGGGCGCTGCAGGAGCATCCCGAAGCCCTCGTCACCGACGTGGCGAGCGTGAAGGGCAGCGTGCTCGCCGAGCTGCGCGAGCTCGGCGCCGACGTCACGCGGTACCTCGGCACGCATCCGATGGCCGGGCGCGAGCGCGGCGGGCCGATCTCGGCGCGCGCCGACCTGTTCGTCGGCCGCCCGTGGGTGCTCGCCGGCCACGACGACATCACGTACCGCCGCGCCGGGGCGATCGAAGACCTCATCCTCGACGTCGGGGCCGTGCCGATCGAGATGACCGTCGCCGAGCACGACCGCTCGGTCGCGATGATCAGCCACGTTCCGCAGCTCGTCGCGAGCGCCATGGCCGCGCGGCTGCGCGACGCCTCGAACGGTGCTGTCGGCCTCGCCGGGCAGGGCGTGCGCGACGTCACGCGCATCGCCGCGAGCGACCCCGGGCTGTGGGTGCAGATCCTGTCGGCGAACGCCGAGCCCGTCGCGCAGATTCTGCGCGGCGTGCGCGACGACGTGGATGCCCTGCTCGCCGCCCTCGCCGACCCCGAGGCGCCCGGCTCGCGCCGCGCTCTCGCCGAGCTCATCGCGGCGGGCAACGCCGGAGTCGCGCGCATTCCGGGCAAGCACGGCACCGACAAGCGCTTCGCGCAGCTCGTGGTGATGATCGACGACACTCCGGGCCAGCTGGCCCGCCTGCTGACCGAGATCGGCGAGCTCGGCATCAACATGGAAGACCTGCGGCTCGAGCACTCGCCGGGCGCCCCCGTCGGCTTCGCCGAGGTGTCGGTGCTGCCCGACGTCGAGCAGCGCCTCGTCGACGAGCTCTCGGCGCGCGGCTGGCGCATCGCGGGCGCGAGCTGAGCATCCCGACCCGTTGTTCACCACCCTCGGAAGGACCCCATGAGCGACCTCATCGTAGCTGTCGACGGCCCCGCCGGCAGCGGCAAGTCGAGCGTGAGCCGCGAGGCGGCCCGCCGCCTCGGCTTCGCCTACCTCGACACCGGCGCAGCCTACCGCGCGCTCGCCTGGCACTGCCTCGACGAGGGGGTCGATGTCGAGGATGCCGTTGCCGTCGCCGCGCGCGTGCCCGGTTTCGACTACGCCATCGGCATGAGCCCCGACCGCTACTTCGTGCGCGTGGGCGGCGAGGACATCACCCCCGACATCCGCGAGCCGCGCGTCACGGCCGTCGTGAGCGCCGTGGCGCGCGTGCCGGAAGTGCGGGCGGGGCTCACCGAGCTGTTCCGGCGGCTCGTCGCCGAGCGCCCCGAGCCGGGCGTGATCGTCGAGGGGCGCGACATCACGACCGTCGTCGCCCCCGACGCTGCGGTTCGAGTTCTGCTGACGGCCACCCCGGAGGCTAGAATGGCCCGTAGGTCGGCCGAGCTAGGCGCGAAGCCGACCGAGTCGATGACGCAGCAGCTCGCTTCTCGCGATGCGCAAGATCTGAAGGTCGTCGACTTCATGAACGCCGCCGAGGGCGTCACGACCCTCGACTCGACCGAGCTCGACTTCGAGCAGACGGTGCAGGCGTTGATCGACATCGTGCGCGCCCGGCCTTCCGCCTAGGGGAGGCGGCGCGGAACACGCCTCCCCGGTGGGGGAGGAGAACAGGGGAGGAACCCCGACATGACCGCTGACCAGAACCCCGAGACCCGCGCCGACGCCCGTGACCACGACGCCGCGCGCGATCACAACGCCTCGCTCGCCGCCGATCGCTCCGCCGGCGGGCCGGGAACGTTCGTCGAGCCCGACGCCGCGTCGCTCGAGGCCGCCGAGGCCGTCGCCGCGCGCCTCGCAGAGCTCGACGACGACCTCGCCGACAAGCGGGCGGATGCTCTGCGCGCCGGCCTCGCCGACTACGACCTCGACGACGACGACCTCGATCTGCTCGACGGCGCCGAGCTGGGTGAGGACGGCATCATCACGATGCCCGCGCTGCCGGTGCTCGCGATCGTGGGCCGCCCGAACGTGGGCAAGAGCGCGCTCGTGAACCGCATCCTGGGCCGCCGCGAGGCGGTCGTCGAGGACACGCCGGGCGTGACCCGCGACCGCGTCACCTACAAGGCCGAGTGGAACGACAAGAAGTTCACCCTCGTCGACACCGGCGGATGGGAGCCCGACGCGTCGGGCATCAACGCCTCGGTCGCCGCGCAGGCCGAGGTCGCCGTCGACCTTGCCGACGCCGTGCTGTTCGTCGTCGACGCCATCACCGGCATCACGGCGACCGACGAGTTCGTCGTGAAGATGCTGCGCCGCTCGAAGAAGCCGGTGATCGTCGCCGCGAACAAGATCGACGACGCGCGGCAGGAGCCGGAGGCGGCCGCACTGTGGAGTCTCGGGCTCGGGCAGCCGTGGCCGGTCTCGGCCCTGCACGGTCGCGGCGTGGCCGACCTGCTCGATCACGTGCTCACCGTGCTGCCGGAGGTTTCCGCCGTGGCGAAGCAGGAGTTCGGCGGTCCCCGCCGCGTCGCCCTGCTCGGCCGCCCGAACGTCGGCAAGTCGAGCCTGCTCAACAAGGCGGCGCGCGAGGAGCGCGTCGTCGTCAACGAGCTCGCCGGCACCACGCGCGACCCCATCGACGAGCAGATCGAGCTCGGCGGCAAGGTGTGGCGCTTCGTCGACACCGCGGGCATCCGTCGTCGTGTGCATCTGCAGCAGGGTGCCGACTTCTACGCCTCGCTGCGCACCGCGGCCGCGCTCGAGAAGGCGGAGGTCGCGGTCGTGCTGATCGACGTGACCGAGCCGCTGAGCGAGCAGGACGTGCGCATCATCGACCTCGTGCTCGAGTCGGGCCGCGCGCTCGTGCTCGCGTTCAACAAGTGGGACCTGCTCGACGACGACCGCCGCCGCTACCTCGAGCGCGAGATCGAGCAGGATCTGCACCACGTCGCCTGGGCGCCGCGGGTCAACATCTCGGCCCGCACGGGTCGCCACCTCGAGAAGCTGGTCCCGGCCCTCGAGGTCGCGCTCGAGTCGTGGGACACCCGCATCCCGACCGGCAAGCTGAACGCGTTCGTCGCCGAGCTGACGGCGGAGCATCCGCACCCCGTTCGCGGGGGCAAGCAGCCGCGCATCCTCTTCGCGACGCAGGCGTCGACCCGTCCGCCGACCTTCGTGCTCTTCACGACCGGATTCCTCGACCCGCAGTACCGCCGCTTCATCACGCGCCGCCTGCGCGAGGTCTGGGGCTTCGAGGGCACCCCGATCGTGGTGAACATGCGAGTCAGGGAGAAGAGGCAGCGCTAGACGATATGGGTCTTCGGTCTGGTTCTTGAGGCTGGGGCCTCGATTCGCGTATTCGTGGGTTGCCAGCCGTTGAGGGCTGGCCTGTCCACCAGGCGAATGGAGGCCCCAGTTGAGAATCCAGCGTACGAGCGTCGGTCTGGACGTGCACGCCCGCAGCGTCGTGGGATGCGCGATCGACGAGGACACTGGGGAAGTGATCCGTCACCGTTTCGGCTACGACCCCGCGGCAGTGCTGGAGTGGGTGCGGAGCCTGCCGCAGCCGGCAGCGGTGACGTATGAGGCCGGGCCGACCGGGTTCGCTCTGGCCCGCTTGTTCACCGCCGCAGGCATCGAGTGCCTCGTGGCGGCGCCGTCGAAGTTGCAGCGCCCGGTCGGGGAGCGAGTCAAGACCGACGCCAGGGACGCGATGCATTTGGCAAGACTGCTGCGACTGGGAGAGATCGTCGCGGTTGCCGTGCCCACGATCGAGCAGGAAACCGCACGCGACCTGGTGCGAGCACGAGAGGACAATCGGGGTGAGCTGATGGCTGCACGGCATCGGCTCTCGAAGCTGCTGTTGCGCCACGGGATCATCTATGACGGCAAGCAGGCGTGGACCGGCGCGCATGATGCCTGGCTGCGCCGGCAAAGGTTCGACCATCCCGGACTGCAGGCCGCGTTCGATGCCGACTACGAAGCAGTGCAGCAGGTGCGCGCCCGCAAAGACCGACTCGACGCGATCATCGAGCAGATGGCCGCGACCAGCAACTACGCGCCCGTGGTGCGACGCCTGGGGTGCTTGCGCGGGATCTCGACCTTGACCGGGTTCGGCCTCGCGGTCGAGATCGGCAACTGGGAGCGCTTCACCGGATCCAGCATCGGCGCGTTCGTCGGGCTGGTGCCCTCAGAGCACTCCTCCGGACAGTCACGCTCGCAAGGCTCGATCACCAAGACCGGCAACACTCACGCCCGCCGCCTGCTGGTCGAGGCCGCCTGGCATCACCGCAAACCCTATCGGCCCGGAGCGGTGATGCAGGCCCGGTGGGCTGCCGCGCCCAGCCTCGCCGTGTCCCGCGGCGACGACGGCAACCGGCGCCTGCATCAGAAATGGCAGCACTTCACCGCACGCAAGAAGCGGCCCACGATCGCGAACGTCGCCATCGCCCGCGAGCTCGCCGGCTGGTGCTGGTCCCTGGCTGTGATGCCCGACTGACCTGGGCCCCCTGACCGGTCGGTTCAGACGGCAGGTGACGGCAGCGCGAGGAGCGACCCGCGGAACAGCTATGAGCAGCCCGCCCGAAGGGCAGGCGACGCTCGATCCTAGACAAGCGGAACCGCTCCAGCCGAACAGCACGTCCTGCGGTAACCAACCCGCGCATATCAGTCTGACCGCGCGTCGCCCACGACACGCACGACACCCACACCGCCCGCGCCGACCACACGAAAGAGCGCCCGAAGCATGATCACTCCGGGCGCTCTTTCCCCTGCCACTTGACAGGAATCAGTCACATATCAGCTGTAGTTCCTAGGGACGTTGTTCATGCCGCCGCGAGGACGGTCATGGGCGCCTTGTGGCCGAGGGAACCGTGGGGTCGCTGAGTGTTGTAGTAGCGCACCCATTCTGGCAGCACCGCTCGTCGGTGGTCACTGTCGCGGTAGGTCGCCGCGTACGCCCATTCCCGCAACAGCGTCTGGATGAACCGTTCGGCCTTGCCGTTCGTGCGCGGCCGGTACGGGCGCGTGCGAATATGCACCAGCCCCACCTCGGCGCACGTTGCCGCCCACAGCCGGGAGACATACGCGGACCCGTTGTCGGTCATCACCTCCTGCACGATCACGCCATGCCGGGCGAACCACGCGATCGCGCGGTGCAGGAACCCGACCGTGGTCGCAGCCGTCTGGTCAGGCAACACCTCCACGTAAGACAGTCGGGTCGCATCATCGACGGCGACATGCACCGCCTCCCAACCGGCTTTCCGACTGCGTCGGTCTGCTCCCTGGCCGAGGGCGCGTTTGCCGGGGCGGCGGAAGCGGCCCAACGTCTTGATGTCCAGGTGGATCAGCTCCCCGGCATGGCGACGGCAATACCGGTTCGCCGGCTCGACGGGCTCCAACTTCGACAGTCGGTTCAACCCGACGCGGGCCAGCACCGCGCAGACTGTCGAGACCGCCATCTGCAGGATCGCAGCGATCGTGGACGCCGTTTTGCGCAGTGTTCGCAGGCGCACGATGGCCGCTTCAACACTGGCTGGGGTCTTCTTCGGGGACGACTTCGGCCGTGACGACCGGTCAGCGAGGGTTTCGCCGGCATCGAACCGGGCCAACCATTCGTAGGCGCGACGTTCGCTGATCCCGCCCGCGAAGGCCGCGTCGGCGACCTTCCAGTTCAGCTCGCGAACGCGTCGACACAGCAGTCGTCGACCTTCAACAGACAAACGGGCATTAGCGTGAAGTTCCATCGGGCTCCTTCAGGTGAGAGCGACTAGACACCCTCAAGCCTGGAGGAGCCCGACCTGAACAACGTCCCTAGGAACTACAGCTAGCGCTGCCCGCAGAGGCCATTTCTGGCCTCTGCCCCTGACTCGCCGGGGCCCGTCTCGGGCCCCGGGGCGCGAGAAGAGGCACCACCACGCCCGCCACCGCGCTCCGTCCCGTGGTCCGTCCGCCGTGCCTGCCCGCACGCCGCGCCCGTTCGCCAGCCCGCACTGTTCCCGCACGCCGTGCCGCACTGTTCCCGCACGCCGTGCCGCACTGTTCCCGCACGCCGCGCCGCACTGTTCCCGCACGCCGCACCGCACCGCGCCTGCACGGCCCGTCGCATCCCGCCGGGGGCGGTGACCGGGTTGTGCTCGCCGAGACTTCCAGATCTGCGGATGCACCTGACACGCTTTCATGTCCATCCGCAGATCTGGAAGCACACGGCATTCCGTGCCTGCGGCCTTCCGCAAGGACGGAGCGGGTGAAGCTGTTTCGGTGCGTCCGTCGTCGTGGAAGGCGGCGCTGGCGTGGCGGCGGTGCCGGTGGCGTGGCGGGACGGACGGCCGCGCTACGAGGGGACTCCGGGTCAGGCGCGGCGCGGGGCGGCGAACTCCGTCACCACGCCGGGATGCTCGAACGGGGTCGCGAGCATCGAGTCGGGTGCCCGGCGCGCGAGGGAGGGGAACCCGGCGGCGGCGAGCAGCCCGTCGTCGAGGTGCAGCAGCTCGGCGTCGACGAGGGGCCACGGCTCGTGCGCGTTGCGCGCGTGGATGGTGCGGCCGAGGTGCCGCTCGTGGAACCCCCAGCGCGCGGTGAGGAAGCGACTGAGCTCGGAATCCACCGGGGTCGCGCCGGGACGGGCGACGATGTTCGTGCCGGGGTGGGTGCCTGTGCGGCGCCGGGCGCGATACTCGAGAGTGCCCGAGCGGGTGCCGGGAGCGTCCGGTGCACCGCCGAGCGGGTCGAGCGTCACGGTGCGAGTGGCACGCATCCACTGATACGGCAGCCCGAAGAGGGCGCGGGCGGCGAGCACGCTGGGCAGCCGCTCGGCGTCGAGCGACCGGAACACCACGCCGCGCCGGCCCTGCTCGTCGACGGAGTAAGTGCGCACGTTGATCTCGATGAAGGTTCCGGCATGGGGTACGGGCGGCAGCGGCAGGAAGGCGTGGTCGCTCAGCACGAAGGGGATCAGCCCGACCCAGGCGCTGCCGTCGTGCACGTCGGGGCGGGTTCCCGGTGGCAGGAACGGCGCGACCTCGCTCGGGTCGATGCGCCAGTGCAGGAAGAGGAAGTCGCTCCAGCGCTGCCGGATCACCGCGCGGCCGGGTAGCGGCGGCGCGACGCGGGAAATCGGGTCGGCACTGATCGGGTCGGCGGGCATCCTCCCATCATCCTCGCCTAGCCTGGGCTCACCATGACCCACGACCCCCTGTCGAGCACGCCGCCGCCGCTGCCGAGCGGCGCCCAGCGCGACCCCGGCGACGCGTGGGTCGAGGGCCCCGAAGGGCAGCGCTACTGGGGCCGCTTCGGTGCGGCCGGGCTGCTGGCGTGGCACCCCGAGGCGGGCATCTTGCTGCAGCACCGTGCCGTCTGGTCGCACCACGGCGGCACCTGGGGCCTTCCCGGCGGAGCCCGCAAGCAGGGCGAGTCGGCGCAGGCCGCCGCCGTGCGCGAGGCGGGGGAGGAGGCCGGCGTGCCGGCCGATGCCGTCGAACCGCTGTTCGAGAGCGTTCTCGACCTCGGCTTCTGGTCGTACACCACCGTCGCCGTGCGGGTGACGCGCCTGTTCGCGCCGATCGTCGCCGATGCGGAGAGCGTCGCCCTGCGCTGGGTGCCCATCGACGAGGTGGATGCTCTGCCGCTGCACCCCGGATTCGCCGACTCCTGGCCCGCGCTGCGCGCGCGCCTCGGCTAGGCCTCGTCGTCGGTGACCCGCGCGGCCTCGAGCCGCTTGAGCGTCTCGAGCGCGTCGTCGGCCGCGTCGCGGAACGGGTGCAGCACGGTCGAGATAGTCTCGTCGACGAGGGCCTGCCGGTAGGCGTGGGCGGCGTTGTCGGTGTGCACGGTGACGGCGATCGGGCAGGTCGCGCCCGCGCGCCGCAGGGCCGCGGCGAGCACGAGGTTGGTGTCGACGTCGGGCACCGTCGAGATGATGAAGCGGGCGTGGGCGAGGGGCAGTGTCTCCGGAAACTCCGGGCTGCGGGCATCGCCGAACACGACGTCGACGCGGGCGTCGAGCGCAGCATCCGTCACCGCCACCTCGGCGAACGGGTCCCACTCCACCAGCAGCACCCGGCAGTCGTCGGCGACGAGCTCGCGGATCAGCTGGCTTCCGAACCGCCCGTTGCCGAACACGATCGCGTCGTACTGTTCGGCCGACTCGACGGATGCGGGCCGCAGGTGCCGCCGCTGCAGACGCGACAGCCACGGGTCGAGGCGGTCGGCGATCGGGATCGCGTAGGGGATCAGGTAGCTCGAGCCGGCGATCGTGATGAGGGCGACGAGGGTGACGAGCCCGACGACACTGTCGTCGACCAGGCTCAGGTCGCGGGTGAGGGCGATGAGGATGAGGCTGAACTCGCTGATCTGCGCGATCGCGAGCCCAGCGAGGAATCCGACGCGGGCGGGATAGCCCATCGCGCTCATGATCGCGATCATGATGATCGGAGAGCCGACGAGTACGAAGATCGACAGCGCGATCGCGAGGGGAACCTGGGCGCCGATCGCGGCGAAGTCGAGCTCGGCGCCGAGCACGATGAAGAAGAACAGCAGCAGGAAGTCGCGCAGGCCGATGAGGGAGGCGTGCACCTGCTCACGGTAGCGGGTGGAGGCGAGCGCGAAGCCGGCGAGGAAGGCGCCGACCTCGATCGAGAACCCGAGCACGTCGGTGAGGGCGGCGATGCCGATCGCCCAGGCGACGCTCCAGACGATCAACAGCTCGGCACTCGTCGCGACGCGGTCGAGCAGCCAGGGCAGCACCCACCGCATTGCGACGGCGATGCCGACGAGCAGGCCGCCGCCGCCCAGCAGGATGCGCAGAGCTTCGGCGCCGACGTCGAGACGGGCGCCCTCGGCGGCGCCGGTGCCGAGGCTGGTGAGCACGATCATGACGACGATCACGACCACGTCTTGCACGATGAGCAGCCCGAGCGCGACGCGGCCGTGCAGCTCGTCGAGCTGGCGCTGATCGCTGAGCAGCTTCACGACGATGATCGTCGATGAGAACGTGATCGCAACGCCGACCACGGCGGCCGCGACGAGGTCGAGCCCGAACAGCAGGGCGATGCCGAAACCGGCGACGGCGGTGACGACGATCTGCCCGATGCCGGTGGCGAGGGCCACGGGCCCGACCGAGCGGATGAGGTTGACATCGAGCTTGAGGCCGACGAGGAACAGCAGGATCGCGATGCCGATCTCGGCGAAGAGGTCGAGCGCCTCGGCCTGATGCACCCAGTCGAAGCCGGTCGGGCCGACGATCACGCCGACGACGATGAACCCGATGATGAGCGGCTGGCGCAACCGGTGCGCGATGAACGCGACGGCGGCGGCGAGCACGAGGATCAGCCCGGTAATGCCGAAGGTGTCGAGCTCGAGGGGCATGGCACCATCCTGCCCCACCGGCGAGGGATGCCGCGGCTCAGTCGCCGATGGGCCACCAGGGTGGCAGCACGAGGCGCCAGCGTCGTGCGAGCTGACGACGATCGCGCGGTTCGGGGGAACGCAGCCAGACCGCGATGACGGCGACCGCGGCCGCAGCGATCGTGGCGGCCGCTGTCTCGGCCACGGCCTGGGGGTCGTCCTCGGGCACCTCAGGCGGCGTCACGGCCCCGTGCTCGATGAGCAGCCGCACCGAGTGCGCGAAGTGCTCGGCGAGCATCGCCGAGAGCCCGGCCGTGCCGCGGTCGAGCTCACGCGCGTAGACCGCACCGTGCCGGTCGACATGCGCGAAGACCTCGTCGGCCGACGCGGCGGTCGCGCTCAGGATCGTCTCGGCGGTGGCCGGCTCGATGAGGCGACGGCGGATCTCGTCGAGCTCGGCGCGCAGGGCCCCGCGCAGGATGTCGCTGGCATCGCATCCGTGCTCGTAGATCGTCGAGCGGTGCACGCCCGCGGCGGCGGCGAGGGCGCTGCCGGTGATGCGCTCGACGGGACGGTCGGCGGCGAGCTCGAGCACCGCGGCGTGCAGGCGCGCCCGGGAACGCTGCCAGCGGGGGTCCGCTGGGCGGGCATCCGGCTCGACCGCTGTCACGCGCTCATCGTACGGCGGAATAGGTGCGGCCAGGAGTACGCTGAACTAGTAAACCGACAACTGTCGGACAAATGCCGGATGCGCGACCAGAGCTCGCCGACCCGGCCGAGGGAAGGGAACCCATCATGAACGCGCAGCAGTACCGCCTGCAGAACCGCACCGCCCTGGTCACTGGAGCGGCGAGCGGCATCGGGCGCGCAACGGCGCTCCGCCTGGCGAGCGAGGGCGCATCCGTCGTCGTCGCCGACGTCGCCGACGAGAAGGCCGCGGCGGTCGTCGCCGAGATCGAGGCGGCGGGCGGTACCGCGCTGGCCGTGCACCTCGACGTCACGGACGAGGCGAGCTGGGCATCCGCGATCGAGACCACCGTCAGCCGCTTCGGCGGGCTGGGCATTCTCGTCAACAACGCGGGCATCGGCGACACGGTGCCGGTCGAGCAGAGCACCACCGAGGAGTACCAGCGTGTCATCGCGATCACCCAGAACAGCGTCTACTTCGGCCTGAAGGCTGCCGCCGAGGCGCTCAAGGCGAGCGGCAACGGTGCGGTCGTGAACGTCTCGTCGATGTTCGGCATCGTGGGCGGCTTCGGGGGCTCGCCGGCCTACGCGGCCGCGAAGGGTGCCGTGCGCACGCTCACCAAGTCGGTCGCGCTCGGCTGGGCGACGGCCGGTGTGCGGGTCAACTCGATCCACCCCGGATTCGTCGACACGCCGATTCTGGGCGACGTCGATCGCTCGATGCTCGCGCAGACCACCCCGATGGGCCGGATCGCCCGGCCGGAGGAGCTCGCCGCGGCGATCGCCTTCCTCGTCAGCGACGATGCGTCGTTCATGACGGGCTCGGAACTCGTCGTGGACGGCGGCTACACCGCGCGCTGATCGTCGGTCGGCAGCCGGAGCCTCCGCTGCACGATCGGGCGGTGGGGCTTCGGCCGCGCCACCTCGGTGAACCCCGCGGTGGCGAAGAGCGCGAGGGTGCCGGTGTTGAGATCGCCGGGGCTCGGTGCACGGCCGTGCGCGGGGTCGGTGTCGACCGGGTAGGCCTCGATGCGGGCGGCTCCGTGCGCCGCGGCGTGGGCGATCGCGGCGTCGAGCAGCGCGCGGGCGACACCGGTGCGCCGATGGGCGGGGGCGACGGCGAAGCACACGATCGCCCAGATCGCGGGGTCGCCGAGGTCGGGGTCGGGCGTGCCGTCGGCGATGAGCCGGGTGCGCGGGAGCCGGACGTAGTCGGCCCGGGGCGCGACGCTCACCCAGCCGACCGCCTCGCCGGCGCGACGGGCGAGCAGGCCGCGGGGGTGACCGTCGGCGTGGTCGGCCCTCGCCGCCGCCCGTCGGTCGTCGTCGGTGGCGGCCGCGTATTCGGCGTTGGTGGTCAGCCACCAGCGGCACCAGCACCGCCGTGATTCGCCCGTCGATGCCAGCACCGCCTCGAGCGCGCTCCAGGGCAGCAGCTCGGCGGGCTCGACGGTGATCAGGCCCTCCTCGCGCTCGGTCACGAGACCTCCAGCAGGGGCAGCATGCGCTGCGTCACGAGCGGGGCGACCGCGAGGTGAGCGAAGTCGCGGGGGTGCACCCAGAGCACGTCGACGATCTCGGCGCGGGGCGTGACCGCCTCGATGCCGCCGAGCGCGCTGAGGTGCGCGCGGAACACCTCCGCCTCGACGAGCATGCCCGCCTCGTTGGCGGCGGGAGCGGTGAAGGTTCCGAGCGGCTCGAGCGCCTCGGGATCGACGATGAGGCCCAGCTCTTCGTGCAGTTCGCGGGCGAGGGTCTGCGCGCCGGTTTCGCCCGGCTCGTACTTGCCGCCCGGCTGCATGAACACGCTCGTGCCCTCCTTGCGCACCAGCAGCAGCCGACCCATGTCGTCGACGATGAGCGCCGCCGCCACCTCGATCGCCGCGGAGCCCGCCATCTAGTGGGTGCTCCCGCCGGGCAGGTCGGCGTCGTGGTGGGGGCGCGTCGCGAGCGTCGTGCTGATGGCGATGCGGATGCCCCGCTCGAGCTCGTCGAGCGTGAACTGCGGGCTGCCCCCGAGCTGCGGCGTCGCCGGAACGTGGATGAATCCCGCCCGCAGCGGCCGAGCATCTGCTTCGCCGGTGGCCGATCGGTGCGCGGTGCGCTGTTCGACGAGCCCCATGAGCGCGTAGAACGCGTGGTTGCAGACGTAGCTGCCGGCGGTGAGGGAGACCTCGGCGGGGATGCCGGCGGCGGCGATGTCGTGCGCGATGGCCTTGACGGGCAGCCCTGTGAAGCGGGCGGCGGGGCCACCCGGCTCGATGGCCAGGTCGCGCGGCTGGTCGCCGTCATTGTCGGCGATGCGGGCATCCGCCAGGTTGAGGGCGACGCGTTCGGGGGTGATGGCGTGCCGCGTCTCGGCAAGCCCGAGCGCAATGACGATGTCGGGATCGTGCGCCTCGATCGCGGCGGCCAGCAGGGGAGCGGCCCGCGCGAACGAGACCGGCAACACCTCGGCCACGATGCGGCAGTCGGGATGCCCGAGCTCGGCCAACCGCCGCGCGAGCTCGCCGCTCGGGTTGACGGGGGCGCCGGCGAACGGCTCGAACCCGGTGACGAGCACCGTGGGGTGTGCGCGGGTGTGGTCGGTAGGTGGCGCGACAACGCTCATGCGACCACTGTGCCACGCCGAGGGCCCGCGGGGACGACGCTCCGCTCACGAGGCCCGCTCACGAGGCCCGCGCGCCTGCCACCGTGCCCGCCCGCACCTCTGCCCGTGCGCCTGCCAGCGCATCGCTGAGCGCGCGACTCCGACTCGGCATGTCGAGGGGTTCTGGCGGGTGCTCGCCCGGCGGCGCCCCCGGTCGCGCACTTGTCGGCCCACCCGGCAGCACGCCGGGCGGATGCAGCAGGTACTGCGGCCCGGCCCGGGTGATCTCCCAGCCGTTGTTGTGCGCGAGCAGGTGGTGATGCCGGCAGAGCAGGATGCCGTCGGCGACGTCGGTGCGCCCACCGTCGCGCTGCCAGTGCTCGATGTGGTGCGCCTCGCACCAGGAGGGCGGACGCTCGCAGCCCGGCCAGCGGCACCCACCGTCGCGCGCCGCGAGGGCGAGGCGCTGGGCGCGGCTGAACAGTCGCCGCTCGCGCCCGAGATTGAGCGGCTGGCCGGCGTTGTCAGCGGCGGCGTCGATGAGGAGGGCGACCGTTCCGGCGCCGCAGGCGATGCGTTCGACGGTCGCGAGAGACACCGGGTCGTGCTGCCCCTCGAGAAAGCCGCGCCCGCGCCGCGCGTCGAATTGCTCTGCGGCCACGAGCACCCGCACGCCGATCGGCCCGTCGCCGAGCAGGTGCGCGGGGTCGGCGGCGACCCCTTGGCGGAGCAGCTCGACAAACCCGTCGCTCGCCCGCTGGGCGTCGGTGCGCTGGACGTCGGTGCGCTCGTCGCCGAAACCGTCGGTCTCGGCGGAGGCGCCGCCACCATCGTCGAAGCTCGGAACACGCCGCTGCGGAGCCGTCAACCGGTCGTACACCTCGCTCACCAGCGCGAAGCTCTCGGGGTCGAGCGTCCAGGACGCGTAGCCCATGCCGTCGGCGCGTCGCCCGATGCGCAGCGACCGCTGCGCCCGTCGGGCTTCCTCGCGCTCGGCCACTCCGTCGACATCGCTCGAGAGACGCAGTTCGAGGTCGTCGCGTGCCGCGCGGGCTTCGCGCTCGGCGCGGTCGGCATCCAGTCGACCGACCGACTCCACCAGCACGGCGCTTTCCGCCGCGAGCAGTTCGGCCGACACGTCGCCGCCCGGCTCACCGAGCCCGCGCCGCAGGGCGTCGGCCACCGTGACGCTCACCCGCCCGTCCAGAACCGCCGACGCTACGGGGTCGAGGGTCGAACGCGGGTCGACGAGTGTCGCGCCCACGCGCACCGCGGTGCGGGCATCCGCCCGCCGTGACCCGGTCGTGACGGTGACGAGCTCGTCGGCTGTACGATGCCCGGTGCGCTGCGCCAACCCGGACGCCCCCAGCTCGTGCGCCGACCGCCGCGCGATCTCGCCCGCCAGCAGCGACACGTGCAGTTGCGCGAGCCGCACCTCGTCGGCGGCCGCGCGGGTCAGGGCGAGCAGCGCGTCATCACCGAGGGCACGGAACGGCTCGAGGGCGCGGGGGACGCGCTCCAGAGCATCCACCGCCGCCGCGAACGCGGCCTCCACCTCGATCTGCACGAGTCGAACATACGTTCGACCACCGACATCGTGCACGCCGCATCCACAGCCCCGATCGAGCGGGGGATGCGGGGCTCAGGCCCCCTGCTCGCCGTCGCCCGGCGGCACCATCCGGTCGCCGCGACCGCTCGCCGGCGGCTTCGGCATGCCGCCCGCCCAGAACAGCACGGTTCCGACGAGCAGGAAGGTGATGCCGAGCGCGAGGTTGTCGGGGGTGACCGCCGTGAACACGACGCCGATGCCGAAGAAGGTGATGCCGATGGCGAGCAGGGCGGCTCGGGCGGCCTGCCGCTGCGCGGGATCAGGCGTCGATGCCGGCGTCGGCTCGGCCTCGTTCTCGGGATGCTCGCTCACGCCACCCACGATACGACCCGCCCCTCCCCGACAGGCGTAGCATCGCGCCCATGGCCGCCCCGCCGCCGACGCCTCCCGCCGCCGCTCCCGCTCCCGCCCCAGGCCCGAGCGCGACGCTCGACCCGCGACGCGCCCGCCTGGTGCTGATCGTGGTGAGCGTGGCGCTCATGACGGTGGTGTCGGCAGTGAGCGGCCTCAACGTGGCCCTGCCGAGCCTGGCGCGCGCGACAGGTGCGAGCCAGACCGAGCTCACCTGGATCGTCGACGCCTACACGGTGATCTTCGCCGGACTGCTGCTGGCCTCGGGTGCGATCGGAGACCGGCTCGGCCGCAAGGGCATCCTGCTCGTCGGCCTCGCGATCTTCGGCGCGGCCGCGGCCGCCGCCGCTTTCGTCGAGACGCCCGAGGCGCTCATCGCCCTCCGTGCGGTGATGGGCATCGGCGCGGCGGCGATCATGCCGACGACGCTGTCGGTGATCACGACGACGTTACCGCTCGAGCAGCGCGGCACGGCCGTCGGCGTCTGGGTGGGCGTGGCGGGCGGCGGGGCCGCGATCGGAGTGTTCGCGTCGGCGCTGCTGCTGCAGTGGTTCGAGTGGCCGGCATTCTTCTGGCTCAACGTGAGCCTCGCGGCCGTCGGCTTCGTGGGGACGATGCTGGTGGTTCCGCCGGGTCGTGACGAGCATCCACCGCGTTTCGACGGCCTCGGTGCGGTGCTGAGCCTCGTCGCGGTCGGCGGCATCGTGTTCGGCATCATCGAGATTCCGGAGCGCGGTGGCGACGACCCGCTCGCCCTCGGGGTGCTGGCCCTCGGCCTCGCCGCCCTCGTGGCGTTCGTGCTGTGGGAGTGGCGCACGCCCGCCCCGCTGCTCGACCCGCGCCTGTTCGCGGTGCGCGGCTTCGGCATGGGCAGCCTCTCGCTGTCGGCGCAGTTCTTCGCGGCGTTCGGATTCTTCTTCGCGGCGCTGCAGTACCTGCAGTTCGTGGCCGGGCTGAGTCCGCTGTGGGCGGCGGGGTGCCTGCTGCCGATGCCGTTCATCCTCATCCCGCTCGCGCGGTTCTCGCCGCGCCTGGCCGAGCACTTCGGCTACCGCCGCGTTGCGCCCGTGGGCCTGCTGCTGATCGCCGCGGCCTTCGTGGTCTTCAGCCGCCTCGAGGTCGAGCTGAACTACGCGGTGTTCTTCACGGGCATCGTGCTCTTCGCCACCGGCATGGCGCTCTCGGGCGCTCCCTCGACGACGGCGATCACGCGATCGTTGCCCGCCGGTAAGCAGGGTGTGGCGTCGGCGGTCAACGACACCGCCCGCGAGTTCGGGAGCGCACTGGGCATCGCGGTTCTGGGCAGCATCCTCACCCAGACCTACAAGGCGGGGGTGCAGGATGCGATCGCGGGCCTCCCGCCCACGATCGCCTCGGCCATCGAGTCGTCGATCGCCTTCACCCAATCTCCCCGGGTCGCCGAGTTCGGAGCCGCCGCCGAGCCCATCATCGCCGCGGCCAAAGAGTCGTTCCTCGACGGCGTCACGACGGCCCTGCTCGTGGCGGCCGGGGTGCTCGCCGTGACGGCGGCGATCACGGCGACGTTCGGGCCGCGGCGGGTCGCCGCCGCGCCCGACGCCGCGCCCGCCGCCAGCGCTGCCCCGACCTCCTGACGAACGCCGGCGGTCACCCGACGCGCGTGAACTCGCGCCCGATCGCGGCGGCGACCTCGTCGCGCACGCCCGCCTCGGCCGCGAACGACCCCCACGCGTCGAGCGCCTGATCGATTCGCCGCAGCGCGGCCTTCGCGCCCGGCACGGCGAAGCGGTCGGCGACGGCGAGCAGGTCTGCTCGCGTGATGTCGGTGAACCGGCCGCCCACGCTCATGAGGTGCTGCCGCAGCCAGATGTTGTCGGCGTCGCGCGCGTAGGTGATGTCGTAGGCGGGGCTCAGCTGCCAGTCGCCGTCGGGCGGCAGCAGGAAGGCGTGGTTCTTGCTGTGGTCGTCGTGGTTGGCGGCGGCGACGTTGAACGCCATCCGCCGGAAGATCTCGGTGCGGTCGTCGTCGCTCAGGCCGAGCGCGGCGGCCGCGGTGAACAGCTGCGCATAGTCGTTGGTGCCGCGCAGGGTGAAGTCGACGGCCGCGAGTCCGCACAGCGACTGCAGGTGCCAGCGCTCGGCGCCCTGCGCCGTCAGCACGCGGTCGAAGCGCCGCGTCAGAAAGTGCGCGCGGCCGTTCTCGGCGAGCAGGCGTGTCTCGGGCATCCGGATGCCGGCGGCGCGCGCCATGAGCGAGTACGCGTATTCGATGCGCGTGTACTGCTGCGATTCGCCGAGCTGGTGGTCGGCACCGACGCCGTCGAACTTGAGCAGCCACGAGCCTTCGCCGGGGCGGGGGAGGGCGTGCCCGGGGCGGATCTCGCCGGTGGCGTCGTCGATGGTGACGACGGCTTTGGCGCGGGCTCCGCCGGCGCTCGTGCCGACCGAGATGATCTGCCGCAGCGCGTCGGCCGAGTGCCGGTCGTTATCGAGGGTGCCGCTGACGGCGGCGCGCGCTGTTTCGATGAGGGATGCGAGCTCGAGCGCGGTCGGCACCGGTGCCGCCGGGCTGCGGTCGGGAACGAATTCGAGCGCCCCCATGCCGCGCGACCCGAGGTAGGCGAGCCGGTCGAGCGGCGTGATCTGCGCGCGGTCGATGCCGTCGGCGGCGAGCCAGGCGTCGATGATGCTGTTGCCGAAGCGGTCGGGCAGCGCGTCGGCGATCATCGGCGGCAGGCCCTGGAACGTCTCGCGCCCGAGCCCCGGAAACCGGAACACGCTCGTGCGGCTGCCGAGCGGCATGAGCAGCGGGCTGAGTTCGACCCCGCCGCGCCGCCACGCGGGCGTGTACTGAAAGCCATAGGCCCCGCCGACCTCGCTGATGGCGCCGACGGTCTGCCCCCACACGCGCACTTCGACGACGCTGACCGGCTGGTACACCGCGGCTCAGCCTCCCACTCGTCGGGCACGCTTCGGTGCTGCCGTCGCGCGCCGTGCCGCCGCGAGTGCCTCGAGCGGCGTGGGCCCCTCGGGCGGCAGCAGCGCGTCGAGCACGTCGAGGCGATCGAGCGCCCGCAGCACCGCGAGCAGCGTGTGCAGCCGCGACCCGCGCCCCTGCTCGAGCCCCTGCACCGCCGACCGCGACACGTTCGCCCGCTCGGCGAGCCCCGCCTGGTCGTACCCCGCCTCGATCCGCAGCCGGCGCACGGCATCACCCACTCGACCCTCCCACTCGTCGAGCGTCAGCATCGCGCCTGTTTTTTCACTCATTAGCCCCATTTTGCGCGCCAATGCCTGAAAAAGCAATCACCGCTCCGGATGCTCCCTCCCCGCCCCTCGACGTGCATCACCCCACCGCCCCAACCCGCTAGACTCTCTCTTCGTGCCCGCGTCTCACCGCGGCCACGGGCTGTGGCGCAGCTTGGTAGCGCACTTGACTGGGGGTCAAGGGGTCGCAGGTTCAAATCCTGTCAGCCCGACCAAATGAATTGAGGGGTTCTCAAAGAGAACCCCTCAATTCATTTCCCCGGGCAGAGAAGGGTGCACCTGCGAGCAGGTGGGCCCACAGCGCGCGAGGGGCCCCGAGCGCTGCGAAGCAGCGTTTGGGGGAGCCGCTGGGGACAAATCGAACCTGCCAGGCGGCACCCGGCAGCGAGCACCGCTCGCCGCCGCGAGCAGTCGAACAGGCGATCCCCACACTCCACCGAGTCTCCCGTCGATCCCGACTTCGACCCATTACCCTGACTCGAGAGCGAGAGGAGGCTGACTGTGGACACGCTCTACTTGACGCCGCTCTACACCCAGACGGAAGCAACTCGACTCATCGGCATGCCTCAGTCGACGTTCAACACGTGGGCTTCCGGCTACTCGACTCCGGCCGGCACGAGAATGCCGAGCTTCATCACAACATCCCGCCCTGGTCGCGGCTACACCGTTCCGTTCGTCGGTCTCGCGGAAGCCTGGATCGTACGTGCCTTCACGCGGGCGGGTGTGCCGGTGTCGCGCATCCGCCCGGCACTCGAGACCCTTCGAACCGAGATCGGTGTCGAGCACGCTCTGGCGAGTGACCGCCTGAAGACCGACGGTGCGGAGATCCTGTGGGACCTCCGGCGAAACGACGGCATGTTCGACGACAACCGACTCGTCGTGCTGCGGAACGGCCAGGCCAGCTTCGGCGAGATCGTTCGTGAGCATCTCAAGCGTGTCGATTACCGCGACGGCTTTATTGCCCATCTCAGCATTCTGAGAGCCGACGGTGCGGACATCACGATCGATCCCCACATCAACTTCGGGCAACCGACGTTGTCAAACTTCGGAGTACGGGTGGGCGATGTGATCGACCGCATTTCGGCGGGGGAGTCGATTGCGGAGGTCGCTGCAGACTTCAGTCTTCCGACCGAAACCGTTTCCCGACTGGCGCTGTCGGCCGCCTGAGCGTGGAAGACATGGGCGTGCGGTTCTTCACTGACCGCAGCCTGGGTGATCACGTCGTTCCTGAAGCGCTTCGGGCTGCCGGCTGGGTCGTCGTGAGCATGCGAGAGCGCTACGGCAATCTGACAGCGCAGTCCCTCGCCGACATTGACTGGATCACCGACGCGACCGCAGAGGGCGAAGTGCTTCTCACCGGCGATAAGGCGATCGCGAAGCGTCCGCTCGAGGCACAAGCGGTTGTCGAGTCAGGGGCACGGGTGTTCGCCCTCGGCAGCAGCCAGCTCACGGGTCCGCAGAAGGCGCAACGGTTCATCGACCAACAGCCCGTGATCGCTCGCCGCGCGCAGGGCCAGGCGGGCCCCTACGTTGTCAGCGTCACTGCCCGCGGTCTCGTGACCCTCAAACTCTTCTCCTAACTGGTTTCGCCTCCCTGTCCTCCCTCTCGCTCTTCGCTCGTCGTCCTGGTGTAATCACCCTCAACGAACGGAAGGCAGCCACGACCATGCAGTACCTCCTGCTCATCATCAGCGACCCCGCCGCCCCCACCTACGTCCCGGAGGAGGACAACATCGAAGAGTGGGTGGCCGACCTCGTGGCCCGCGGCGCCTCCGTCGTCGGCAACCGCCTGCGCCCGCCGTCCGACGCGACGACGGTCACGGTCCGCGACGGAAAGACGATCCTCACCGACGGCCCGTTCACCGAGTCGAAAGAGTGGATCGCCGGCTTCGACGTCATCGAGGTCGACAACCTCGACGACGCTCTCGAGATCGCGGCGGCTCACCCGATGGCCCGCTTCGGCCGCGTCGAGGTGCGCCCGGCCTGGCCGTTCGACGAGTAGCCCGGCACCCAGAAGCACACGGCTCCGGATGCCCAACCCCACGCCCGCGGCGACCGAAGCGAGCGCAGCTCTCGCCGAGGTCGTCGCGTCCGAGCGCCTGCGCATCGTGGCGACTTTGATCCGCACGACCTGCGACTGGGATCTCGCGGAGGACTGCTTCCACGACGCCGTCACCCGCGCCCTGACGACTTGGCCCGTGCGCGGAATCCCCGACAACCCCGCCGCCTGGCTGACGACGGCGGCGAAGAACCGCGCGATTGACCTGCTGCGCAAGGCCCTGGCTGAGCAGCGGGCGACCGAGCGCGCCGCCCACGAACCCCCACCGGAGCAAGAGACAGAGGAAGAGGAGGCAGACGTGATCGACACCTTCGACAACGACCGCCTCCGTCTCATCTTCACCTGCTGCCACCCGGCTCTCGCCATGGAGAACCGCATCGCCCTCACCCTCCGCACCGTGCTGGGCTTGAGCGTCGCCGAGACCGCGCACGTCTTCCTGGTGAGCGAGCAGACCATGCAGAAGCGCTTGGTGCGCACGCGCGCGAAGATCCGCAGCGCGAACATCCCCTACCGCGTGCCGCCCCCGCGCCTGCTGCCCGAGCGCATCGCCGGAGTGCTCGCCGTGCTCTACCTGCTTTTCACCGAGGGCTACTCCTCCGGCAGCGGATCCGACCTCATCCGCCCCGTCCTCGCCGACGAGGCGATCCGCCTCACGCGTCTCGTGGCCCAACTCATGCCGCAGCAGCCCGAAGTGCTGGCCCTGCTCGCCCTCGAGCTCTTCCAGCACTCGCGCGCAGCCACGCGCCTCGACGCCGCCGGAGACCTCGTGCTGCTCGAACACCAAGACCGCTCCCGCTGGAACGCCGATGCAATCACCGAAGCCTCTCGGATGCTCGCCGCAGCCGAGCACACCCTCCAGCACCTCGGCACCCCGCCCGGCCCCTACCTGCTGCAGGCCCAGATCGCCGCCGAGCACGCGACCGCCCCGACGGCTGCGGCGACGAACTTCGCCCGCATCGCCACCCTCTACGCCCACCTCAGCCAGGTGGCGCCGTCGCCCATCGTCGACCTCAACCGAGCGATCGCCGTGGCCTTTTCTGAGGGTCCGGATGCGGGCCTCGCCCTCCTCGACACCCTCGAGCTCGACGCGCAGTTGGGGGAGTACCACCTGCTTCACGCGACTCGCGCCGACCTGCTCCGCCGCTCAGGCCGCCCCCAGGATGCTCTGCCGCACTACCGTCGAGCCCTGAGCTCGCCCCCTCCGACCCAGTGCGCCGCTTCCTCCAGCACCGCATCGACGTGACAGTGTCTAGCTAGCTCGAGCCACTCCAGGCTGCCGGCACGAGCGCCCACAAGACCTCTGCTTCTTCGTCGTTTTCGTTTCGCCAGGTGTGGGGCTGGTGTCCAGAGAAGGTCACACTGTCTCCGGGTGCAAGGTGCACGTCGTATTGCGGAAACCGCAGGGTGATGTGCCCTCGCAAGACGTGAAGCACTTCGGTCTTGCATGACATGGTGTAGAAGTCGTCGCCTCCGCTCGCGCCCGCTTGCAGCGTCGACCGCAGAAGCTGAATCTCGCCTTCGGCGCGTGGCGTGAGAAGGCGATCGTCGACGAGTGAGCCTCCGAAGTTGATTGCGGGGGCGTCGTCAAGGTGAATGACTTCGTGTTCCGGTGCAGTGAAGAGTGAGCCGACCGGCAGCGACAGCACCTGACACAGCATGACGAGGGTGGCGACACTCGGCGAGGTCTCGTCTCGTTCGATACGACTGATGAACCCTTTGGTCAGCTTCGTCGCCTCGGCAAGCTGTTCAATCGTGAGCCCTTGCGCGAGTCGCGTGGCGCGCAGTTTTGGGCCAATAGAGATAGGCCCGGTCTGTGGTGACGGGGGAACAGCGCGCATGGCATGCAGTCTACTGAGTAACCTATTAAGAATCAGAAGTTGCGCAACAGACAACTATGCGCGTAGGGTACAACTCGCACGACAAGGAGGTCACTCGAGCATGATCGGTCCGCGAGATTCAAGCCGAACCCCGCGCTACGCGGGTGCTGCCACGTTCGCTTTGCTCCCTCGCCTTGACGAGGTTCAGCGGGCTGACATTGTGGTTGTGGGCGTGCCTTTCGACTCGGGAGTCAGCTATCGACCGGGTGCCCGTTTCGGACCGGGGCACGTGCGTGAGTCCTCGCGTCTTCTTCGCCCATACAACCCGGTGGTCGACGTGTCACCGTTCGAGGTCTGCCAGGTGGCCGACGCCGGCGACATTTCGGTGAGCCCCTTCTCAATCGATGACGCTGTGCGAGAGATCGAAGCTCGAGCTGACGACTTAACCTCTGATGGCGCCCGCCTCGTCACGATCGGCGGCGACCACACGATCGCACTGCCCCTGCTGCGGTCGGCGGCGAAGAAGCATGGGCCGCTCGCGGTAGTTCACTTCGACGCGCACCTCGACACCTGGCAAACCTACTTCGATGCTCCGGTCACCCACGGCACTCCGTTTCGACGCGCGGCCGAAGAAGGTCTGATCGACATGACGGGAAGCCTTCACGTCGGCATTCGAGGCCCGTTGTACGGCAAGGGTGATCTCAGCGATGACGCGCAGCTCGGCTTCTCGATCATCGCTGCACATGAAGTAGAACGACATGGCCTTGCCGCGGCGATCGATCGGCTTCACGAACGCATCGGCGACCGCCCCACGTATGTCTCGGTTGACATCGATGTGCTTGACCCTGCGCACGCGCCAGGAACAGGAACTCCTGAGGCCGGAGGGCTCACCAGCCGCGAGATGTTGGAGTTCATTCGAGCCTTCCGCGAGCACCATGTGGTCGGCGCAGACCTTGTCGAGGTGGCTCCCGCCTATGACCACGCTCAGATCACGGGCATCGCCGCTGCGCACGTCATGTATGAACTCATCACTGCGATGGCCTCAACACACTAGACCGCAACACCCCCTTCGACACCCCGAGGAGAGATAAAGATGTCTGAAACTCCCGTCATCGAACGCAGATCTATTGACTACATTCCATGGTCAGAGCGTCGCGGAAAGCTCTGGCACCAGGCACCGTTCTGGTTCACCGGCAACTTCGTACTTCCGACAATGGTGGTCGGCTTCATTGGCCCCCAGATCGGCCTCTCGGTCGGGTTCTCGTTCTTGGCCATTCTTCTGGGCGCGTGTTTCGGCACCTTCTTTATGGCGTTCCACGCCAACCAAGGGCCGCGCATGGGGCTACCCCAAATGATCCAGTCGAGGGCGCAGTTCGGCAGCCGCGGCGCGGTCGTGCCATTCCTCGCGACGGTCTTCGTGTACGTGGGCTTCTCGGTGTTCAATGTCGTGCTCGCCGCAGAGGGGCTCGGGCTCATCCTCCCTGCCGAGAAGGCGTTCTGGTACCCAGTGGTGACCATCGCCGGTGTGCTCATCGCGGTGTTCGGCCACCACCTGTTGCATTTCATCCAGCGATGGTTGGTCTACTTCGTCGTGGTGTCGTTCGCAGTCGTCACAATTGTGGCTCTCACGACGCTCCCTGCGCCGGTCGGTATCGAGGCGGGTGGCTGGAATCTCAACGCATTCCTCGTTCAGTTCTCGCTCGCCGCCGGCTACAACATCAGCTACGCCGTCTATGTCTCTGATTACTCGAGATACCTGCCGGCCAACTCCTCTGCGCCCAGGCTAATCTTCTTCACTTACATCGGCGCCGCGGCGTCGGCGGTGTGGATGATGAGTCTCGGTGCACTAATCTCGAGCCGCCTGCCCGGAGTCGACGCTGTTGAAGCGCTCAACATCGTCGGAGACAACTTCTTCGTGGGCTTCGGAATCATCGTGGTTCTCATCGCCACGGTCGCTAACCTGTCAATCATGAGCGTCAATATGTATGGCGCCATGCTGACTAGCGTGAGCGCCGTCGACTCGTTCAAATCTGTGCCGAAAACGCGCACCACTCGGGTGGTTGGTCTCGTCGTCATCGGGCTCGCCGTGCTCGTCGTCGCGCTCATCCTGCCTGACGACCTTCTCGGCGCGGTCAACAACTTCGTGATCCTGATGCTGTACTTCCTCGTGCCGTGGACTGCCGTCAACCTTGTTGACTTCTACTGGGTTCGTCGCGGCAAGTATGCGATCACCGAGATCTTCCGGTCAGACGGCATCTATGGCCGCTGGTCGTGGCGCGGCCTCACCGCCTACTTCTTGGGCTTGGTGTCGATGGTGCCGTTCGTCTATCTCCCTGGCGTATGGGAGGGCTCGATTGCGGTCTTGGTCGACGGCGCAGACTTCTCGTTCGCAATCGGTCTGGTCGTGTCCGGTGTCGCATATTTGCTGCTTGCACGGGGAATCGACCACGAGGCCGAGGCCGAGGCGCGCCGGGCGAGCGAACGTGAACTCGAGGGAACAGTCGCCGAATGACGAATGTTGTGCAGGGCGGGCGTCGAACGATCGCAATCGTTCAGCGCCCGCCTGCAGTTCTCAACCTCGCAGAGTCCATCGACCGCGCTGTGAGCGCGATCGACGAAGCAGCGAATGCCGATCTCATTGTCTTTCCCGAAACGTGGCTCACGGGGTATCCGGCGTGGGTCTTCGGCATGGCGGGGTGGGGTGACCCCGAAGGCAAACACTGGTACGGCCGACTGTTGCGTGAGAGCCCAGTGCTGGGTGCCGCTGACGACCTGAATGACGCACTGGGCCCGATTCGTCACGCGGCCCGCAGAGCCTCTTCGGCTGTCGTTCTCGGTCTCAACGAGCGCTCGCGCAATGGCGGAACCCTCTACAACAGCTTGGCGACGATCGATCCAGAAGGCCGGTTGGCTAACCTTCATCGCAAGCTCGTGCCGACGCACACTGAACGCATCGTGTGGGGTGCGGGAGACGGCGCCGGGTTGCGTTCGGTAGACACGCCCGCGGGTCGTGTGGGTGGCTTGATTTGCTGGGAGCATTGGATGCCCCTCGCACGCCACGCGCTTCATGAACAGGGCGAACAGATTCATGTCGCGGTGTGGCCCGACATGACCGACACGCACGAGGTCGCCGCGCGGTCGTACGCTCTCGAGGGCGGGTGTTTCGTGGTGTCAGCGGCGTTGTATCTCACCTCTGCAGACCTTCCGAGCGAGTTGGTTGATGCCTATCGAAAAGGGGTCGGCCCGCACTCAGAGGGTGACGTACTTTTCGACGGTGGTTCGTCGATCGCGTCGCCTGATGGCACATGGCTTGTCGAGCCGGTGCGCGGGCGTGCCGAAATCATCAAGGCTGAGATCGATCTCGACCTGGTCGACGAAGCCCACACTGATCTCGATGTGGCAGGGCACTACAGCAGACCCGATGTATTGAGGCTTCACGTCGATCGTTCGCGCTTCGACCCGCGCGGTGACACCGATGACGATCGCTGAGATCGTCGTCGCCACAGGCCTGGTGTCATTGGCACTCGGCGCCGTGTCAGGTTTCGCGTTGCTTGCGGCGGTCGACAAGCCTGAGCTGCTGAAGCGGGTCGGAGTCGTCGACTTGGTGCGCGTGCGTCAAGTGCACCTCGACTGGATCATCATGGGCGTTGTGATGATTGCGGTCGGGCTCGCAGTGCCCAACATGCCACTCTGGGCCGGGGTGCTCACGCTATTTGGTGGGGTGGTGAACCCGGCCACCTTCCTACCGATGGCGTTCTCTCGCACTGTCGCGTCAACTCGCACCTTTCAGACTGTCTCGTTTGTCTCGTTCTGCTCTCTGAGTGTGGGTCTGATCGCCAACTCACTGGTGTACATCTCGCGTTTCGTCTCATAGTGCACCCCCTCGAGCCCAGTTGAGGGCGAGTTCTTGCGAAGAGACGACTGTCGGACGCGGTCTCACGGTCGCGATTGTTGTCCATCTCGATCGCGTTGAGGCGCCCCATCGAAGAGCGCGGCCGGTTCCAGTTCACTGATCCGCCCCCCTCGCCGACGAGGCGATCCGCCTCACGCGTCTCGTGGCGCAGCTCATGCCGCAGCACCCCGAGGTGCTCGCCCTGCTCGCCCTCGAGCTCTTCCAGCACTCGCGCGCGGCCACGCGCCTCGACGCCGCCGGAGACCTCGTGCTGCTCGAAGACCAAGACCGCTCCCGCTGGAACGCCGCCGCAATCGCCGAAGGCTGCCGGATGCTCGCCGACGCCGAGCACACCCTCCACATCCTCGGCGCCTCACCGGGCCCGTACCTGCTGCAGGCCCAGATCGCCGCCGAGCACGCGACCGCCCCGACGGCTGCGGCGACGAACTTCGCCCGCATCGCCACCCTCTACGCCCACCTCAGCCAGGTGGCGCCGTCGCCCATCGTCGACCTCAACCGAGCGATCGCCGTGGCCTTTTCTGAGGGTCCGGATGCGGGCCTCGCCCTCCTCGACACCCTCAACCTCGACGCGCAGCTGGGGGAGTACCACCTTCTGCACGCCACCCGCGCCGACCTGCTCCGCCGCTCAGGCCGCCCCCAGGATGCTCTGCCGCACTACCGTCGAGCCCTGAGCTCGCCCCCTCCGACCCAGTGCGCCGCTTCCTCCAGCGCCGCGTCAACCAAGCCAATGTCGACCGGTGACGAGCTGGGATCCAGACTGCAGACTTTGTGATCGCAGCTGAACTAGCGCCCCAAGAGCCAGGCGAATGCACCCCTCTTTCTCGGCGTAATGAGCCCTAGTCCATTTAGGTCGCGAAGGATTCGTTTGGCAAGGAGATCCTCTTTTTTGCTTAAGGCTTCGTCAAAGAGCCTTCGAATGGATGTTTGAGATCCTCGCGCAGCACCGCCCGCCCAGATCGCCACAGTCGCCGCGAGGCGAGAGTCGCCGGCGACATTCCTTTCCAGCAGCTCGATGACAAGCTCAGATGTGGCCTTCTTTGCGGCCTCGGTACCCTCAGGCGCTCGGACAGTCGCAGTCATCAATCGCTCAATGACTCGATCTCTCTCCAGTTGCTTGCTCTGACCATGTAGCTTGCTTCGAGCGTGGTTGACGGCTTCAGCGTCGATCCCGTGACGGCCGACAGAGGTAAGCATTCCGTCACTAGCGGAGGTCGATTCCAGATGTATCCAGAGATCAGTTCGATCCTCCACGGTCAGTCTTGACGCGTAGGAGCCGACAGGATCGGCAGGTAACGGTGTCGACGACATCAGAGAAGTGACGGCTTCCACCGTCGGATTGAGACGCAGCCACTCTGTGCCTATCTCGATGGAACGAACGTCATCCTGGCGTTCGGCGAGTTCGGCGAGTTCCGCGATCGCAACCGCTGGACCCCCGTATCTGGTTCGGCTCCGGATTTTTAGGCGAGCCAGAGGGAGGGCTTCGTCACTGCGGGGCTCATAGCTTTCAAGTTCCTCTGAAAGGCGTTCACTCGCTCTTTCGCTCAGTCCGTCGACAAGCCGGAGCAAGAATGAGACACTTGGCTCGTCTAGTTCAATCGACGCTACCCCCTCGCAAATGTCTCGCACGAGGATCTCTTCAACTTGACTTTGGGGGACGACATCGACAAGCGCGCGCGCAAACTCGTGCGCTGTCCAGCGCTGTTCTGCTCGACGTTCTGCAGAAACGCCAACTGTCTCCTCTGACGGACTCGGTTCCCACGCAAGGTTCTCGAGCAATTCAGTTTCAAGAGCCTCCACGAGTTCGGCGACTTGCTCGGAAGTCAGATAAACCGCCAGCCTGGTAGCGATGCTAGGAAGCACCGCGAGCACTTTGTCGTCAGTCTCGACGCTTAGGTCGGACCACGCCTTCTCGACAAGCAATTGACTAGCGAGAGCGTTTACTTCAGCATCCACCTCGATTCCGTCGGGCGACTGGTTGAGATAGCTAGCCCACGACACCCAGCCTTCGCTCGACGAGTTCGCCATGCCGAACAACGCGTGACGCTCGATAAGTTGAGAATCAGAGATCTGACTCAGGACGCGTTCTCGAATCGCATCGACTTCAATTCGAATGTCAGTGTTCGACGCGCCCTGGAGGGTCAAGTAGACAGCCGAGAGTAGTGATTCGTTGTCTGTTCTTGACTCCACCGCCGCGATGAGCTCCAGAAGTCGAGATCGGCCTTCGCCGGTAGCGACTGCGCCAGCCGCCGGTACGGGGCGGCCACCTGCTCGCGCTCGGCTGGTGGCTTCTGCCGATGACGCAGGGCTCTCAAGCTCGGAGAGCGCCGCCATGACATGGTTGCCCGACGCTCTCCAGAAATCGAGTGCGGTGTCGAGAGGCAGCGTAGAAAGAGCTTCATGCAAAGGCCCAGGACTGTCCGAGTAGCTGGAAACCAGGATTGTCCGTAGGCCTTTGGCCTGCGACTCGTCTGCATACGGAAGTGTGTTTGCGATGCGCGAAACGAGCTCATCGGTCGGGTTCAGCGCATTTACTCGATCGACTAAGTCTCTGAAGGCTTCGTCGTTCCGTGCGATCATCGCTAGCATCAGCGCGCCTGGTATGCCTTCAAGGGGGAATCCTGCACGTAGTCGCGTGGCAAGAATCGCCGGTGCGATTTCGCTAGCAACGTGAGTCAAGTCTTCGTGATCCATTTCTTCAAGAAGCAGACAGGCGGACTCGAACGCGAGTAGTTGACCCGGACCAAAGTTCGCCTCACCTTCAGCGACGATGAGTCTCACTGCGACACCAAGAACCTTGGACGACTGACCGGCAAAGGCGGCGACGACTGATCTAGGGGCAGTCTCGGTGGCAAAATCCACAGCGTCGCCCAAGAGCGGATCCGCGAGGCCCTCAGTGTGGCCCGCCCCTTGCAGGTACAGAAGGTCGGGCTTCGGATCAGGTATGTTTGCGGCCGCAATCTTCGAAAGGTACGCCGCCAATTGGCGTTTCAGGGTGAGTGTTGCGTCCTCACGGCCCCTTCGGTCAATCCTACCGTCTGTAAGGAGCGCTCCTGCAGGCGTCTCGATGTCGGCAACAGATTCCTCGACTTCGTCTTGCTCGGTTAGCTCGTCTTCGCGGTCTTCCACCTCGACACCGAACAATTCCACAACCCGAATTGCTTCTGGAGACGTTGCTTCTCTTTCTCGCCGAAGAAACTCGAGCAAGCGCGGAAGGCGAATCAGTTCTGAAGATACGGCCGGAAATTCGGTTTCCAAAACGCTCAAGACGGCAATTTCTCTTGCGCGTTCCTGCCATGGAATACCGCGCGATTCTGCGACTCGTGCCTTTATTGCGAAGTCGTTTAGCAAAACCTTAACTCGCCGAGGGCTTCGAACGTGGACGGGAACTAGAGCGAAGACAACGGAATCAAACAGCGCGGGGTCGAAGTCTCGCATCTCGCTCCAGATGCCTGCCTGCACTTCAACGAGTTCCCGAGCGAACTTCGTCAAAGCTCTTGGTCGCAAAGGGGGTAGCGAAATTTGATGCTGGAAGATCTTGTCGAGGAATGCGCCGGGGGTGGCGTAGTAAGGGTCGCTGTCTCGGACAGGCTTGGCCTGAGGAACCTTTCGGAGTGATCGCTCGATCACTTCGCGGTCTGCTGCAACTATGAACACGCAACTCTTCTGATCGAGAAACGTCTTCAGATCAATCAGAGTCGCGACGACGTCCTCGGGTGCGCAACGGTCCAACTCATCTATGAATACAACCAGTCGCGTAGCTCCGCGTTTCAACACCCTATTGACAAGCGCGCCAAATCGGCGTGAGAACTGGTCATCCCCGGTTGGAGGGGAAGTCGACACCTTAACTACTGCGCCCTCTAGCACTTTCGGGCCCACCAGGAGGGCCACGAGCACAAGCCCGAAGACCGTACCTGCGGCCGGCATCGATGAAGCCAACGCGACCCCGAACTCGATCTGTTGAACTAATGCGGAGGCAGCGGAGACGCAGAGAAGAAAAAACAAGGACAGCAGTAACGCGCCGGCGATTCCGAGAAGGAGGGAACGCCAGTTCCGTTTCGCCCAGGAGCCCAGCCGCAGGTCGGATGCCTCGGTCGTCTCGTGCAGTTCATGACTGAACAAGGGATCCTGCGACAACCCGAGATCGTTCGCAACGCTTTCAATAAAGTTGCGCTTCAGGTCCTGGCCGCCGTACTTCCAAGCGTCGTACCTGACAACCGAAGTCTTCTTGTCGGTTTGAGTCTCGACGTGAGATTTGATCATCGAGTAGATGCTCGATTTGCCCGAACCCCACGGACCAAAAAGTGCAATGTTGATAGGCGCGTTCGCGGTGAGTGTCACCTCGGCAACTGCGCGAGCGAGCGCCTCGTGTTCTAGTCGGTCGTCTGCGGGTCCTTCCAAGCGCCCGTCCGAGATGAGATCCCCGGGCTGCACAATCATGGCCAATCCGGACTTGTGTGCCGTCGATTTCGACAACTGCGCTCCTTCAACTGGAACCCGCCCATCCCGCATCGCAGGGATATTCTGACGATTATTCCAGAGTGCTCCGACGTCAGGTTAGGGCGTCGAGCGGAATCGTCGTAGACGGGTAGTTCGCCTGCGCGTGGTGCGCACTTGTTTCGTGCCGATCGTGCCGCGCCGTCTGCGGAGCTTTGTCTTGCCTCCTCAGTACAGTGAACGCATGCCCCCAACGACCCGAGAAGCCCAGCGCGCCGAACTCCACAAGGCCATCTGGCGGGTAGCAAACGACCTGCGCGGCTCGGTCGACGGCTGGGACTTCAAGAGCTACGTGCTCGGCATGCTCTTCTACCGCTTCATCTCCGAGAACCTCACGGCCTACCTGAACCGCCAAGAGCGAGCAGCAGGCAACGAAGCCTTCGACTACGCCAAACTCCAAGACGCAGAGGCCGAACACGGCCGTCGAGAGACGGTCAAGGAAAAGGGCTTGGGGCCTGACCCCGGTTCTTGGACACGCTGAATCCAGCACCTGGTGCTGGGGAAGCGAGATGATCGAAGAACCATGGCCAGGAAGAACTACTCCGAAGAGTTCCGTCGTGAGGCCGTCGACTTGTACGAGTCCACCCCGGGCGCCACGGTCCGCGGCATCGCCGAGGACCTCGGCATCGTCCGCGGCACCCTGCGGCACTGGCTCGAGGCCTACGGGACCGGCAAGAAGACCGCCGCTGACGGGACGTTGACCTCCAGCCCGCTGCAAGCCAAGACGTCCGCCGCGAGCTCGTCGGCACCGACGGACGAGACGCCGGAGCAGAGGATCGCCCGGCTCGAGGCCGAGAACGCGGCGTTGCGAGCGGAGACCACCAAGCTCACGACCGAGCGGGAGATCCTGCAGCGGGCGGCCAAGTATTTCGCCGGGGAGACGCGCTGGTGAGTCGCTTCCAGTTCGTCGCCGACAACTCCGCCACCTTCGAGGTGAAGCGACTGTGCGAGCTCGTCGAGATCGAGCGCTCGTCCTACTACGCCTGGCTCAAGGCCGCGCCGGCCCGCGAAGCCAGAGCAGCTGACGACGCAGCGCTGGCTGAGCGGATCAGAGCGGTCCATGCCGAGGACAACACTCAGGGCGCGCCGCGGATCACCGCCGAGCTCAACGCTCAACTCGGCGACAGCGCGGCTGCCGGTGAGCGGGTCAACCACAAGCGTGTCGCGAGGGTGATGCGCTTTGAGGGCATCCGCGGCTACATGAAGAAGCGCCGGGTCCGCACCACGATCCCCGAGCCGTCGGGGCAGAAGTACCCCGACCTGCTCAAGCGTGACTTCACCGCCGAGCGCCCCAACGAGCGCTATGTCGGCGACATCACCTACCTGCCGCTGGCCGACGGGACGAACCTGTACTTGGCGACCGTGATCGACTGCTACTCCCGTCGGCTGGCCGGGTGGGCCATCGCCGACCACATGCGCACCGAACTCGTCGAGGACGCCCTCAAGGCCGCCGCCGCGACCCGGGGCAGCCTCAAGGGCGCCGTGTTCCACAGTGACCACGGGTCGGTCTACTGCTCGAAGGCCTACGCCACGCTCTGCCGCAAGCTCGGCGTGACCCAGTCCATGGGCGCCGTCGGATCCAGCGCGGACAACGCCCTCGCAGAGTCGTTCAACGCCACGATGAAGCGTGAGGTTCTCCAAGACGCCGCCTGCTGGAGTGACGAGCTGACCTGCCGTCGGCAGGTCTTCAGATGGCTCGTCCGCTACAACACCAAGCGACGCCACTCGTGGTGTCGCTACACCTCGCCGGTCGCCTTCGAGACCGGCTACACCGCTACGCTGCGACCTGCTGCGTAATCACACCCCGTGTCCAAGATCCGGGGGTAGGGCCCCTTCTACATCCTCCCGAGCGAGCTCTTCGCAAACGTCAAGGCACGAGCCGCGAATGACGAGAACCTCAACGAAACCCTGGGCCGTGTCTTCCAGAACATCGAAGGCTCGGCCGTCGGCACCGAGTCCGAAGACGACCTCAAGGGCCTGTTCCAAGAACTCGACCCCAACTCGAACAAGCTCGGCAACACGGTCGCCCAGCGCAACCAGAAGCTCGTCAAGCTGCTCAACGCCATCGGCGACCTCAACCTCGGCGACTTCGAGAACCACGAGATCGACGCGTTCGGCGACGCCTACGAATACCTCATGCAGATGTACGCCGCCGACGCCGGCAAGTCGGGCGGCGAGTACTACACGCCGCAGGAGGTCTCCGAGCTGCTTGCCCGCATCGCCAGCCACGGCAAGACCGAGCTCAGCAAGGTCTACGACCCGGCGGTCGGCTCGGGCTCACTGCTGCTGAAGTTCCAGAAGGTGCTCGGCCCCGGGAAGGTCGGCGGCTACTTCGGTCAGGAGATCAACCTGACCACCTACAACCTGGCGCGCATCAACATGTTCCTGCACGACGTGCCTTACGAGCAGTTCCACATCGCTCACGGCGACACCCTCACGCACCCCGAGCACTGGGACGACGAGCCGTTCGAGGCGATCGTCTCCAACCCGCCCTACTCGATCAAGTGGGAGGGCGACGCGAACCCGCTGCTCATCAACGACCCGCGTTTCGCCCCGGCCGGCGTGCTGGCCCCTAAGTCGAAGGCCGACCTCGCCTTCACGATGCACATCCTCAGTTGGCTGGCCGTCAACGGAACGGCCGCCATCGTCGAGTTCCCGGGCGTCATGTACCGCGGCGGTGCCGAGGCGAAGATCCGCAAGTACCTGGTCGACAACAACTACGTGGATGCGGTGATCCAGTTGCCCGCCGACCTCTTCTTCGGCACCACCATCGCGACGTGCATTCTCGTGCTGAAGAAGTCGAAGCAGTCGAACGACGTCGTCTTCATCGACGCCTCGGCAGAGTTCACCCGCTCCGGCAACAAGAACAAGCTCGCGGATGCTCACCGCGACCGCATCCTGGCCACCCTCTTCGAACGCGCTCCGGTCGACCACTTCGCCGCGGTCGTGCCGAATGCCGACATCGCTGCCCATGCCTACGTACTGTCGGTCTCTTCGTATGTGCAAGCCGAAGACACCCGAGAGGCCGTCGACATCACCGCCCTCAACGCGGAAATCGCTCGCATCGTTGCGCGTCAGACCGAACTGCGGACGGCCATCGACGCAATCGTCGCCGACCTTGAGAGCACCTAATGGCGCCGGCATCGCAAGGTTCAGCAGTTCGGCCGATTCTCGGTCTTCCGGTACGGTTCGCGAGCTTGGGCGAGGTTGCGGATATTGCGAACTCAGGTGTTGACAAGAAATTGGTCGAAGGGCAGGCTCCAGTTCGCTTGCTGAACTTCATGGATGTGTATCGAAACACGCGCATCACCTCTCAGGTGGTCAATGCGACGACGACCGCTCCGGAGTCAAGAGTTCAGGCGACTGCTCTAGTTATGGGCGACGTTGTAGTTACTCCTACTTCGGAATCAATTGATGATCTCGCCCGCTCCGCGGTCGTTGTGGAGGACATTCCGAATCTCGTTTACAGTTACCACGTTATGCGATTGAGGCCCGACCGCACGATTATCGACTCTTCCTTCCTTTCCTACCTCTTCGGTTCGCGAGGGCTTCAGACGCAGATTCGTGCGGCAGCAAATGGAATTACACGTTTCGGCCTAACGCGATCGAAGTGGGAGTCCCTCCGAGTCCCTTTGCCGCCAATTGAAGTGCAGAGAGATGTTGTTCGGAAATTGGATAGTTTCACAAGATTGGAGGCCGAGATTCAGGGGGAATTGGCGCTCCGAAAAGTGCAAGTTGCACATTACCGACGGTCTTCAATTGCGCTCGCGGAAGGCACGTATCCTTCCGTCGCCCTTGAGGATGTGTTCGACATGAGGACCGGGTATACACCGTCAAGATCCGAGCCGAGGAACTGGACTGACGGTTCCGTACCTTGGTTTCGCCTCGAGGATATACGCGAGCGCGGTCGAATCTTGGAAGACTCGTTTCAGCACGTGACCACATTCGCGGTGAAAGGAGGTCGGCTCTTCCCGGCAGACTCATTGCTAATGTCGACGATCGCCACGATTGGGGAGCATGCCTTAGTTCGAGTCCCACACCTGGCTAACCAACAGTTCATCTCTTTGTCGGTTAACTCTAAGTTCGAATCGCTGCTGGACAAGAGATACCTCTTCCATCTTGCATTCGGGTTAGGTGAGTGGTGTCGCAAGAACACAACCGGGTCCTCTCTCCCGATGGTTCGGATGGTTGACTTCAAGAAGGTTCCGGTGCCGATCCCGCCACTATCGATACAACGTGCCGTGGCGGAGCCACTAGATCGGTTCGAGGAGTTGATCGTGAACCTTGGCGCCGAGCTCGCCGCGCGGCGCAAGCAGTACGAGTACTACCGCGACAAGCTGTTGACGTTCGAGGAGGCTCCTGCGTGAGCATCCCGCCCCCGGCGCATTTCGAGCCGATCGTGGTCAGTGCCGAGAGCACGGTGGTGGCCGAGTTCACGCCCGACCCGTCGGCGGCGGCCGCGTACCAGTCGGAGGCGGCGCTGGAGGCGGAGTTCATCCGTCTGCTGCAGGGGCAGGCCTACGAGTATGTGTCTCTGCGCACCGAGGCCGCGCTGCTGGCGAATCTGCGGGTGCAGCTGCAGGCGCTGAATCAGGTGGAGTTCTCTGACGACGAGTGGCAGCGGCTGCTGAGCGAGTACATCGCGGGCGCGAACGATGGCACCGTGAACAAGACGGTGCGCATTCAAGAAGACCACGTGTACGCGTTTCGGCGTGACGACGGCAGCACGAAGAACATCGCGCTGATCGACAAGAAGAGCATCCACAACAACCGCCTGCAGGTGATCAACCAGTACGAGGTCGAACAGGGTGGAGACGCTGGCGGGGCATACGCGAACCGCTACGACGTGACGATTCTGGTGAACGGACTGCCGCTCGTGCACGTCGAGCTGAAGCGGCGCGGCATCGACATCCGTGAGGCGTTCAACCAGATCGACCGGTATCAGCGGCACAGTTTCTGGGCCGGTTCGGGTCTGTTCGACTACGTGCAGCTGTTCGTGATCAGCAACGGCACCCTCACGAAGTACTACTCGAACACCGCGCGGCGCCAGCACGTCGAGGATGCCCGCGGTCAGCAGCGGGTGAAGAAGTCGAGCAACTCGTTCGAGTTCACGTCGTGGTGGGCTGACGCGTCGAACACGCCGATTCGCGACCTGGTGGGCTTCACGAAGACGTTCTTCGCCAAGCACGCGCTGCTCGCGATTCTGACCCGCTACTGCGTGCTGACCGCCGACCGGCAGCTGCTGGTGATGCGGCCGTACCAGATCGTGGCGACGGAGCGCATTCTGCAGCGCATCGAGATCGCCACAAACTACAAGCAGCTCGGCACGACGGCGGCCGGCGGCTACGTGTGGCACACGACCGGGTCGGGCAAGACGTTGACGTCATTCAAGGCGGCGCAGTTGGCGTCCCGGCTGCCGAGCGTAGACAAGGTGCTGTTCGTCGTCGACCGGAAAGATCTCGACTGGCAGACCCAGCGCGAGTACGACCGGTTCGAGAAGGGCGCGGCGAACGCGTCGACGTCGACGGCCGAGCTGTCGAAGAACCTGGCCGACCCCGAGCGCCGCATCGTCATCACGACCATTCAGAAGCTGGCGCGCCTGGTGCAGTCGCAGAAGGGCCACAGTATCTACGACGGGCACGTCGTGCTGATCTTCGACGAGTGCCACCGTTCGCAGTTTGGCGACATGCACACGTCGATCACGAAGGCGTTCAAGCGCTACAACCTGTTCGGCTTCACCGGCACGCCGATCTTCGCCGAGAACGCCGGCTCGGGCGGTAAGCCTCTGCTGAAGACCACCGAGCAGGCGTTCGGCGAGAAGCTGCACACGTACACGATCGTCAATGCGATCACCGACAAGAACGTGCTGCCGTTCCGCATCGACTACGTCAACACCATCACAATGCCCGAGGGGCTGACCGACAAACAGGTCGCGGCGATCGACACCGAGAAGGCGCTGCTCGACCCGACGCGCATCGGCAACATCGTCGAGTACATCCTCGAGCACTTCGACCAGAAGACCCGGCGCAGCGAGAACTACGCGCTGGGGGAGCGCCGTGTGCGCGGCTTCAACGCCCTGTTCGCGACGGCGTCGATCGAGGCGGCGAAGCGCTACTACGCCGCGTTCCAGACGATGCAGGCGACCATTCCGGATGCTCAGCGCCTGAAGGTCGGCATCATCTACTCGTTCGCCGCCAACGAGGCCGAGGCTGACTCTCTCGATGGCGCGGGGTTTCTCGACGAAGAGGGATTCGATCCATCCGGCCTCGATCTGCCCTCGCGGGAGTTTCTCGATGCCGCGATCGCCGACTACAACCGCCTGTTCGGCACCCAGTGGGACACCTCGTCGAACGGCTTCGCCGGCTACTACACCGACCTGTCGAAGCGGCTGAAGAACCGCGAGATCGACCTCGTCATCGTCGTCAACATGTTCCTCACCGGGTTCGACGCGACGACCCTCAACACGTTGTGGGTCGACAAGAACCTGCGGTCGCACGGGCTGATTCAGGCCTACTCGCGCACCAACCGCATCCTGAATTCGGTGAAGACGTACGGCAACATCGTCAGCTTCCGCGACCTCGAGAAGCAGACCAATGACGCGATCGCCCTGTTCGGCAACAAGAACGCGCGCGGCGTCGTGCTGCTGAAGCCGTACGGCGAGTACTACGCCGAATACTCGGCGCTGGTCATCGATCTGCTCGAGCGGTTTCCGGTCGAGGTGCCGATCGTGGGGGAGGAGGCGCAGCGCGAGTTCGTCGCGCTGCTCGGCTCGATCCTGCGACTCGAGAACATCTTGACCTCGTTCGACGACTTCGAGTCCGATGAGCTGCTGACCGCGCGGCAGAAGCAGGACTACCGCTCGATCTACCTCGACATCTACGCCTCGATCCGGCGCCCGACCGACGAGAAGGAGGTCATCAACGACGACCTCACCTTCGAGATCGAGTTGATCAAGCAGGTCGAGATCACCGTCGACTACATCCTGCTGCTGGTGCAGAAGTACCGCGACGAGCGCGGAGACGGCGACGACACCGAGGTGCGTGCACAGATCAGCCGCGCGATCGACGCGTCGCCCAGCCTGCGCAACAAGAAAGAGCTCATCGAGGCTTTCGTCGACCGCGTCTCGGCCACCGGCGCCGTCGACGAAGAGTGGACCGCCTACGTCGTCGCCCGCCGGGATGCGGAGCTCACGCAACTCATCGCCGACGAGTCTCTGCACCCCGACGCCACCCGCGAGTTCATCGACCGCGCCTTCCGCGATGGCGCGCTGCAGACCTCCGGTGTGGCGATCGCCCGCGTGCTGCCGCCCGCCTCGCGCTTCGCGCCGGACGGCGCGCACGCGGCCAAGAAGCAGCGCGTGCTCGACCGGCTCGGCGAGTTCTTCGAGCGGTACTTCGGGTTGGGTTAGTCCAGTCTTGAGCTCTCCTAGTTCGTCAGAAGCCTCATCCAGCGGAGCATCTGCTCGGGGTGCAGGGGGCGGTGGCGCACGAGCAGCTTCTTCAGCGCACCGAGAACGAGATGTCGACTCGCCTCCGAGTGATACCAGCCGGGTTCGATGAGCCATTCGGTGCGTTCGCGGACCCTCGCGACGAGTTCCCGTGCCGCGCGCGGGGTCTTGTTCCCGTACGCCTCCACGAAAGTGACAAGCGGAATCCAGAGCTTCCTCGTCGGGATTTCGACCTGCTGATTCAGGTATCGGTTGCTGGGGCGGAAGATCGTGTAACTCTGCTCCCGCATACCCGTACTGCTGGCCACGAGGAACTCGATTGTTCCTTTGCGCCGATCTGACTTGTCCCAACCGATAAAGGCCGGGCTAAGGGGCTCCAAAGGTTTCTCGAGGAAGTAGTAGTGGCTTCGGCCGATAGTTCCGGCCCAGACGGCGAAGCTCTCGCTCATGGCAATCGTCATCGGTTCAGTGCGACGTGTCCAGCCGTCAGGTGCGGGTCGCACCTCTCGCGATGTTGGCACGTACGTCGGTGCGAGATTCCGTGCTCGGAGAGTCTCCATGCACGGGTGCTTCGGCCAGGGCTTCCCGAGCTCGTCGAACCACACGGCCCCACCGTTCTGGGGCCGAATGAAGTAGACGGGAGACTCACATTTCGGGCACATGGCGTTGGGGCTATCGAGCGAAGATCCTCCACCCCAAGTGTCGACAGCGGACCACCCCGAGTAGCCGTAGCCGCCTCCGCCGCCTCGACCCTTGTGTCCTTCTCCTCCCCAGCCGCATCGGCAGTTCTTGGGGTGGTTCCATCCGTTGCACACGCGACTGGTTCTTCTCGGTCGCTGATCAGTTGCGGTTGAGTCCGCCGGCGCCGCGAGTACTCAAGGCGTCCTTCCACCATGACTCCCGCTTATTGACGTAGTCGTCTTGGGTCTTCTCATCCATGACCTCGAGGATCGACCACTGGAAGTGCTTCTCGATGTCCGCAGCCTCGAACTTCTTGAGCTCGACATTTCCTCCGTGGCGTGACTTGGCGTAGCTGGCCCATCGCGCCCACATCATCTGTGAGCCATCCGCCTTTCCTACGTAGGCGGAGCCGGTGGAAGTATCGACGATGAGGTAGATGCCCTTCATGTTCCGAAGGGCGGTGTGCCAACTTTCGTATCGCCGGTCGACGATCTCCTTGAGCTTCGCCCAGCTGATGGTGACGTTGGCGTAACCAGGGAACCCTTCGTCACCGAACCCGGTCGCCCGAACCTCGTGCACTTCGATGTTCGGGAAGATGGCGCTCGGTTTGCGCACTTCCGTTTGCGCGCCCTTGGGGTTTGAGTAGCGAACGATGACCCGACCGAAGTAGCCGCGGTACTGGGCCACATCGCGGCTCTGGTAGGCCTTCTCGCCTTTTTCGTTGTCCGTGATGCCGACGATCTCCACGATCCGCGTCAAGAGCCAGAGGCTGCCGCCGATCTTGGTCATCCCAATGACCCTCTGGCCCACTTTGAAGGCCGACTTCGAGCGGTAGTAGAGCAGGTGCGCGAGCGCATCTTCCGGGTCGCGGCGATATCGAGCGATGGGGTCAGAATCCTCATCGTTGCCCCACTTGAAGGTCAAGCGGACGCGGTACGTGTCTCCGTTCAGTTCGTCGTCGGTGAGGTGCAGGAGATCGTTGATCAGGATGGGAGTCTCGTCGGCCATGTGGTGAGGCTATCTCGCAGGGAGGACACGAGGGGTAGATGATCGGGGCCCACCACTCTCCTGCCTCGCCCGGTTTCCACTACGTGTGCCCGCCGACCTGAAGTCTTTACAGATATAGAAGTAAATGTAAGTATGATCTACTTGTGCTTTCGGATCACACCGCCCTCGAGGTCCCGGTCGCTGTGCGCGAGCGCCGAGTGTGGCGCCCGCGTGAGACGGGGTACTACTCGCGCCGCGAACTCGAGCGCCAGTCCGGGGAATATGAGGCGATCATCCCGATCTCGCTCGCAGGCTGGCGACCGAGCATCCCGGCAGCGCTGGTGGCCGAGCTTGAAGATGCGACGGCCGCGCTCGTCGACTTCGATTCCTACGCCGACCGGCGGCTTTCGGCGGCGAGCGGAACGCTCGGGCCGATGTCGGCGATCCTCCTGCGCTCCGAGAGCGCGTCGAGTTCGCAGATCGAGCGGCTGACGAGTTCGGCCCGGCAGCTGGCTCTCGCCGAGCTGGGGGAGGCAAGTGGTGCCAACAGTCGCACCGTTGTCGGAAATGTTCGCGCCATGGAAGCCGCGCTCGCCCTGGCTGATCGCCTCGACGCGGCAGCCATCCTCCAGATGCACGAGGCGCTGCTGAGCCACCAGGAGGACATGGCCGAGTACGCCGGGCGGTGGCGCGATGAGCTGGTCTGGATCGGTGCGGGCGACGCCGGGCCGATCGGGGCAGAGTTCGTCGCGCCGCACCCCGAGCACCTGTCGGCGGCCCTCGCCGATTTCGAACGCTTCATCGCGCGCGATGATTTGCCGGTGCTGCTTCACGTCGCTGTCGCTCACGCGCAGTTCGAGACCCTGCACCCCTTCGTTGACGGCAACGGGCGCACCGGTCGTGCGGTGGCTCAAGCCATGCTCAAGGCGAAGGGGCTCGTGGCCCGCACCACCGTGCCGATCTCCTCGGGCCTGCTCGTCGACATCGACAGCTACTTCGACGCTCTCACCGCGTTTCGGGCGGGGGATGCCCTGCCGATCGCTCGGCGATTCGCCCTGGCCGCTCTCGCCGCTGCAGCGACCGGCATGACGCTCATCGACGACCTTGCGGCCGCTTTGGAGGGAGCGTACGAGAAGCTGGCGGGTGTGCGCAGTGACGCCGCTGCGCGCCGGGTGCTGCCGGTCTTGATCGGCCAGCCGATCGTCAACGCGACGTACCTGCGGTCGACGCTCGGGCTCAACGAGGTGGCGGTCAAGCGGGCTCTGGACACGCTCGTGGCGCGAGGGGTGCTCGTCGAGTCGTCAGGGCGCCGACGCAACCGCACGTGGGCGCAGCCGGAGATGCTCGCTGCGCTTGACGCCTACGCGCGACGAGTGAGGCGAGGGCGCCGCTGACGAAGTGTGTCGTCGCGAACTCGTAAGGTGACGGAATGGTCATCCTCATCCGTTCCGGCGACTCAGGCTGGAGCGAGCCGTCGCTCACCGGGTACGAGAACGAGGCGTCGCTGCAGCAGCTGATCGCCGAGCATCCGTCTCTGATACCGGGCGTGGGTGAGCGCGCCGTCGCGTGCCGCGAGTTCTCGAGCGGGGTCGGACCGGCAGACGTCGTGATTCTCGACGAGTCGGGCGAGCTGACGCTCGTCGAGTGCAAGCTGACGACGAACCCGCAGATTCGGCGCGAGATCGTCGGGCAGGTGCTCGACTACGCCTCGCGGCTGTGGGGGATGGGAGTCGAGGCCTTCGAGGCGACCTGGCGGCGGGCGTCGAAGTCGGAGGTGTCGCCGCTGGCGGCGTTCGACGCGGAGGGTGCCGAGACGCGCGAGCGCCTGGCCGAGAACCTCGAGGCCGGGCGTATGCGTCTGGTGCTCGCCGTCGACAAGGTCAATGACGACCTGAAGCGCATCGTCGAGTATCTGAACGCGATCACGCTCGGCGAGATCGCGGTGTTCGTCATGGAGTTCCAGCGGGCGCAGCGCGATGGTGTCGAGGTGCTCATCCCGACCGCGTTCGGCTCCGAACTTGCTGACGCGCGGGGTCGCCGTGACCGGGTCACGCGCGAGCGGTGGCCGATCGAATCGTTCGCCGAGTGGGGCGAGCAGCATGACCCCGACGGGCTGCCCGCCTACCGGGCGCTGCGGGAGCGGCTGCTGCAGCGCGGGTGGCGGATGAACGGGGTGCGGGCATCCACCCCGTCATTGAACGCCAGCATCGAGGTGCCGGCGCTCGGCGGCGTGCGCAAGTGGCCGATCTCTCTGCAGTCGGATGCGCAGCGCGGGTTGCGGCTCAACCTGCGTTTCGTCGACTTCGCCATGGCGCCGGAGGTTGCCGAGCGGATGACGGCCGAGGTGGAGGCCACCGTGCCCGGTGTGATCGACGCAGAGCGTGTGCGCGCGGAGAGGTACAAGGTGCAGCCGCGGGTGCTGCTGGGGTCGCTGAGCCCTCAGCAGGCGGAGGCGCTGGTCGACGCGCTGACGGCGGCGCTCGCCGAATAGCGGTGACGGCGTGGTGGATTCTCAGCGCGTCGGATTCGGATCGTTTCGCAACGCCGCAGCGAGCGGCGGCAGGTACCTCTCGACGACCTCTCGCACGGTTGCGCGGTCGACCCCGAAGTACTGGTGAACCAGGATGTTGCGGAAGCCGCGGACTTGCGGCCAGGCGATCTCGGGATGTGCGTCAGTCAGCTCTGCGGGGAGGTGCTTCGCCGCCTCGCCGATGATCTGCAGGTTGCGTTCGACGGCGTCTTCGGCCATGTCAGCAAGGTCACGGTCATCACTCGCAAGCGCGTCAGCGTATCGTCGGCACCGATCGATCGCCTCAAGGATGTCGGCGACGCGCTGATCAGTGCTGCGGCTCACAGGGCGACCGCGTCAGCTAGCGCTGACTCTGAGATGGATGGCTTGAGGAGCTGTTCGGGAAAGATGTCGATGTCGTCGCGACCGAACAGGGCGCGGGCTTCCTCCATGAGACCGGAGGCGCGCATGAGCAGGTTACCGTCGGCGGGGTTCATGGCCACCACGATGTCGATGTCGCTGTTGGGGCCAGCATCGCCGCGGGCCACTGAACCGAAGAGACGGGGGTGCGTTGCGTTGTACTTCTCCAGGAGAGCGTCCAACTCGCGTCGGCGCGCGGTGAGCAGTTCGCGCAGGGCGAGAGTCTCCGGTGTCGCGACGGTCATCGACATGCGTCGAGGATACCGGGGGAGGCTGTCACCGGCTCGAAGAGTTGACGTCAACGGCGACGTCGTCGATGACGGTCAGACCAACCGGCAGTGGGTTCACCCCCCTGACGTGGCATCGCCTCACCTTTGTCGGTGGTCGCCCCTAGCCTGAGGCTGTGCCCGTCAGAGCGAGGGGCCGGGAAGGGCCGCAGATGTCGACCTCGAGCGAGAACGCCGCGAAGAAGATTCTCTACATCGACATGGACAACACGCTCGTTGACTTCCCGAGCGGCATCGACCGGGTGTCGCCCGCCCTGCTCGAGCAGTACCCCGACCGCGACGACATTCCGGGCATCTTCGCCCTGATGGATCCGCTGCCCGGCGCGATCGATGCCGTGCACGAGCAAGCGCCACTGTTCGACATCTACGTGCTGTCGACTGCCCCGTGGGCGAACCCGACGGCCTGGCACGACAAGCTCGAGTGGATCAAGACGCACTTCGGCGCCGAGAAGGGTTCCGTGCTGTACAAGCGGCTGATCCTGTCGCACCACAAGCACCTGAACCGCGGCGACTTCCTGGTGGATGATCGCCCCGAGCACAACGGAGTCGACAAGTTCCCCGAGCACGGAGGAGAGGTCATCCACTTCGGCGAGCACGGAACCCACACGACCTGGCCTGAGGTCGTCGCCTACCTGAAGGAGAGCGCATGAAGGTCGAACTCTGGCCGATTCGCCGCCTGCTCACCGAGCAGGCGCTGCGCATCCCGGACTACCAGCGGCCCTACCGCTGGCAGCCGCGCAGCGTGCTGCAGCTGATCGACGACGTGCGCGCCTTCGCGCCGCACGGCGCGTACCGGCTCGGCACGGTGATCCTGCACGAGAACGACGGCCACCTCGACGTCGTCGACGGCCAGCAGCGCTTCGTGACGCTCGTCATGCTCGCGGCGCTTCTCGACGACCTGGCGTTTCAGGATGCCCGCCCGTCGCACCTCGCCACCGACGAGCTCGCCCACCACACCGTCGGGCAGTTCGGCCTCAGTGACTCGGCGCGGGCGCTCTCCGTCAACGCCGCTCAGGCGCGCGAGCTGCTCGCCAGCTGGACTGCCGACGAGCGCGAGGCGTTCGCCCAGTTCGTGTTCGACGGCTGCGAGGTCGTGGTGCTCTCGCTGCCGCGCATCGACGAAGCGTTCCAGATGTTCGACGCGCAGAACACGCGCGGGCGGCCGCTCGACCCGACCGACCTGCTGAAGGCGTACCACCTGCGCGAGATGGAGTCGGACGCGGTGCCGCGCGCGACCACCCTGCAGATGGTGGCGCTGTGGGAGTCGATCAAGCCGGCCGAGATCAGCACTCTGTTCGCCGAGCTGCTGCACCCGATCCGCTGCTGGGCGAGCGGTCGGCCCGTGCCCGAGGGCGGTTTTCGCGTCAGTGATGTCGACCAGTTCAAGGGCGTGCGGCAGGGCGACCCCGACAACGAGCACTACGCCTGGGCGCGCCCGATGCTCTACGCCAAGAACTTCACGGAGGACTTCACGCAGGAGAATGCCGCGCTCGTGCGCTTCGGCGCGATCGCGCCCGTCGCGTACCCGCACCAGGTCCTGCAGCCGATCATCAACGGCGAGACCTTCTTCACCTTCGTCGCCCACTACCACCGGCTCGCCACCCGCTACGGCATGCTCGGCGATGCTGACCTGCACGACCGCCCGCACCCGATCGGCTGGTTCGAGCAGCATCGCCGCGACCGCCGCTATGCCCTCGTGCGGCGGCTGTTCGACGCGCTTCTGCTGCTCTACGTCGACCGCTTCGGCGACCTCCTCGTCGACGACGCGGCGCGGCTCTTCGCGCGCCTCGTGCTCGCATATCGCGCCCAGCACTGGGCCGTGCGTCGGTCGATGGTCAACCGCTTCGCGCTCGGCCAAGCGGTCGGCGACGGCGGCGACGTCAACCTGTTCGCCGAACTGCGCGACACCCTGCGCCCGCACGCGCTCGTGCGTCGGGCCGTGCCCAAGCCCGTGCTGCCCGCGAACGTCCGGGCCTTCGGCGGCTACGACGACATCGTCGCCGCGTTCTGGCCCGCCATCCCCGCGCCCCGCGAACGCGAAGACGCTGATCCGATCGACGGCGCGGATGCGCGAGAGGAGGCGCAGCGATGACGACGACGGTGCCCGCCATCCTGTCGGTGCGTGACGCGGTCTCCGCCGCGCGCTACCGCGTGCCGATCTACCAGCGCGCCTACGCCTGGACGGCCGACGAGATCGAGACGCTCGTGTCGGACATCCGCGATGCGCGAATCGCAGACCCGACCGGCCGGTACTTCGTGGGCGCTCTCGTGCTGCATACCGAGCGCGACCCCGACGACCACACCGAGCTGCTCGACATCGTCGACGGTCAGCAGCGGCTCACGACGATCACCATCATGCTCACGCACCCCACCGTGCGGCAGCGCTTCGCCGACGCGGTCGACCTGCCCACGATCGACCCGCGACTCATCGGGTTCGAAGGCCGCCCCGCCGCGAGCCGCGATCTCGCCCGCATCGCGGGCGCGCGAAATGCCGACGAGCTCGAGCGCCTCGACGACGACGGAATTCGCGCCGCTGCCCGCCTCGTCGGCGCGTTGGTGGACCGCGGCGAGCTCGAGGCCGCCGACATCGCACACCTGCTCGACCGCGTGCAGCTCGTGCGCACCCTGCTGCCCGCGCGCACCGATCTGAACCACTACTTCGAGATCATGAACAGCCGCGGCGAGCAGCTCGAGAAGCACGAGATCGTCAAGGCCCGCCTCATGGAGCGGCTCGACACCGACACCGACCGGCGCACGTTCGCCGCCCTCTGGGACATCTGTTCCGACCTCACCAAGCACGTGCAGGCGCTCACCCCCAAAGCGGCCCGGACCGCCCTATTCGGCGAGACCTGGAACCGACGCACCGCCGCCGGCTTCGCCCAGCTCGGGGAGGCGCTCGACGCGGCGCGCGAACCCGCTGAGGCTCGATCGATCCTGGCCATTCTCGCTGCGGACCCGCCGAGTGTGGCCCGCACCGGTGCGACCGACGACGATGACGAGACCCCGCGCTACGGCGCCATCATCGACTTCCCGAACTTCCTTCTGCAGGTACTACGGCTGCACGTCAGCGTGTCGGGTGTCTCGGGCGCGCGCGAGGCCGATGGTGACGAGGTGTCGCTCGACGACAAGACCCTCGTCGAGCAGTTCGAGCGCGTCTTCGACGGGCGCGGCCCGGAGGCCGTGAAGCGGTTCGCCGAAGAGCTGCTCGAAACGCGGTTTCTGTTCGACAACTACGTGATCCGCACCGACAGCGTGCGCGACAGCACCGACGACGACTCCAACTGGGTCATCCACCGCGCCCACAAGGTGGGCGAGGGGCGCACCCAGAAGGTGTCGCCCGTCGCCGCCTTCGGCGACACGATCGAGCACCAGCGCGTGCTCATGCTGCAGGCCATGTATCAAGTGGTTGACTCGCGTCGCGCCTACAAGGAGTTCCTCCACGTCATCCTGCGCGAGCTGCGGCAGCAGTGGCGGGCGAGCACCGAGATCGACGCGCAGGTGCTGATCGCCACCCTCGAAGACGCTGCCGCGCAACGCGCCGCCCGCGCGGTCGAGAGCGGTGTCGATACCGGCACCGCCGTGCAACACTTCCTCTTCACCTACCTCGACTACCTGCTGTGGAAGCAGTACGTCGTCGACGGCGAGCTCGCCCCCGCGGGGGTGAAGCCCGCGGAGTTCCGGTTCCAGTACCGCAAGTCGGTCGAGCACTTCTATCCGGTGCAGCCCGACCGCGACCCGTTGCCTACCGACGTCGTCAACCGCTTCGGCAACCTGTGTCTCATGGGCCGTGACGAGAACGCTCGACGCTCCAACCTCATGCCGACCGCCAAGATCCGGCAGTACCTGTCGGGCGATCAGAGCCTGAAGTTCCAGCTCATGGCATCCGACGCGACCGCCGCCGACGAGTGGGGCGAGGCGCAGATCGAGCGGCACGGTCGGCTGATGCTCGACCTCATCGGCCGCTCGCTGCAGTAGCGACGGAGGGATCGCCACCGTCGCAACCGGCTCCACCGACGACGGGACGCCTGTCGGCATCGTCGATCGGCCGTAGGTCGTCCGATTCTCAGCGCGAGCTGTTCGCCGTGCGCCCCCGCACGATGCCGATGAACTCATCGACCAGAGGATGCGCGCCCACAATCGGCCACACGAGCGACACGCGCGTCTCGAGCCCATCGGTGAGCGGGCGCGCGACGACGTCCTTGCGCGAGTGGGCGCGGGCGACCGACTGCGGCATGACGGCGACGCCGACGTTGGCCGCGACGAGCTCGATCGCGTCGAGCCCGCTGCCGCCGAGCAGGTCGACGTCGAGCAGAGCGAGGTCGTCGAGGCCCGCCAGGTCGGCGCGGGTGAGGCTGTCGAGGCTCGCGGGCAGCGAGCCTTTCGGCGCCACGACGACGGGCGCTTCGCGGTACAGCTCGATGGCGTGCCGGTCGTCGTCGGGGGAGGTGTCGCGCACGAGCGCCATGTGCGCGGTGCCGTCGGCGAGGGCTTTGAGCGCCGCATCCTGATTCAAGGGGGTCAGTTCGAGGCGGCCGGGGGGTCGGCGTTCGCGCCAGATGCGCTCCCACTTGCCGGGGGTGACGCCCGGCACGAAGGCGACGACGAGCGGCTCGTGGCGCGGGCGGGTCGGCGTCGCGGGCATAGTCCCAGGCTAGCCGGGGAAGTGCCGCCACCCGCCGTCGGAGATCACCTCGACGACGCCGTCGACGACGCTGATGGCGCTCGCGTCGTCGATCACATAGGCGGGGTTGCCCAGCTTCGCGGCCCAGTTCTCGGCCGCGGTCATGGGGTTGCCGGGCCCGCCGTCGCGCGCCAGGTGCGGGCAGATCGAGAAGTCGACGAGCCCGAGCGCGGTGTCGTCGCCCCAGGGCGCCGGCCAGCCGACGAACTCGGTGCCGATGCGCGGCGTCATCACCATGCTGCCCGCGCTCATGCCGACCCAGACGGTGTCGGTCAGCGAGGGCAGCAGGTCGGCAAGGCCCGATTCGCGCATCCAGTGAGCGAGATACAGGGCGTCGCCGCCGGCGACGAGCAGCACGTCGGTCTCGAGCACGAGCGGCGTCCAGCGCTCGGCGTCGATGCTCGGCAGGGCGGTGAGTTCGAGCACGCCCATGCTCTTCCAGCCGAGGTCGACCATCGGATTCTCGGAGCGTCCGCTGATGAACTCCCAGGCCTTCGTGCCGGGCCCGACCCACGGATGGCCGTATTGCGCGGTCGGGATGCACAGGGCCGTCGCCTCGCTCACGGGTGTGCCGAGCATCCGTTCGAGCGCGTCGTGGATCGCGGCGGTGGTGACGCCGCCCGAGGTGAGCAGGAGCTTCATGAGGCCCCAGGCTAGCCCCGCCGCGCGCCGGGGCACCGTCGCCCTCCCGTACGCTCGACTGCATGACCGATGCCTCGCGCGAAGACCGCCGCCAGCAGCCGAAGCCGAAGAAGGAGCAGCTGCTGAGCCCGGCGACGGCGGCGAAGAAGCTCGAGCTGTACCTTCCGGCGACGCCGCCCGAGTTTCAGCAGACCCCGATCTCGCGCACGGCCCTGGCCGAGCTGCAGGCGAATCCGCCGGAGTGGCTGGTGACGCTGCGGCGCGAGGGCCCGCATCCGCGCAGTGTCGTCTCGGCCCGGCTGGGGGTCTCGAACTCGGCGCTCGCCCGGGGCGGCGTGAGCGACGTGATGACGACGGCCGAGATCGCGGACCTGCTGGCCGAGATGCCCGAGTGGCTGGTCGAGGAGCGCGAGAAGCGCGCGCCGGGCTCGGGTCGCCCGCCGGGCACCGCGGTGGGCGAGCGGCCGGCGCGACCCGAGTAGCGCGATACCGGCGCTCAGGGTGACGGCGTGCGGGCATCCCGTCGACGGCGCACCGCACCGGCTGCCGTCGTCAGCACGATGGCGATCACGGCGGCGGCGAGCACCGCTTCGACGCGGCCGACACCGAGCTGCAGCGCGTCGAACTCGTTGCTCGAGGTGAGCAGCACGGCCGGCGTGAGGAAGGTCACGAACACGGCGTAGCTGCCCTGCCGCAGGTAGGCGACCGAGAGCAGGCCGCAGAGGGCCGCGACGATGAGCGGCCACGGCGCGGGCGCGAACGAGACGGCAGTCGCGATGAGGGCGCCGACGATGGTGCCGGCGACGCGGTCGACCGACCGCGCCGTGCGGCGGTCGCCGCCGACCGAGACGATCATGGCGAACGACAGCAGAGCCCAGCCGGTGAAGGGAAAGTCGAGCAGTTCGCCGAGCCCCACGATGGTCACGGCACCGACGGCCAGCACCAGGCCGTCGACGAGGCGTTCGCGAACGGTTCCGGTGGTCGGCGGCAGGTCGCTGGGCGGCAGCAGGCGGGCGAGCCCGAGGGTGAAGGCCGCGCCGATCAGGGTTCCCAGCACCACCTGCCACAACTCGGCGCCGGTGGTGGCGAGGGCGGCGAACGCGAGCAGGTTGACGGGCGCGCGGGTCATGGTGGCGAACTCGCCGAGTCGGAAGAAGGCCTGGGCGAGGCTGGCCGCGATGAGCGCGGGGAAGATCGCGACGGGCCCGATCGGCCCGAGCAGGAAGCCGATGAGCGCGACAGCGACCGCGAGGCCCGCGGCGGCGAACCGCGAGCTCTGCTGCGCCGCGCGCAGCGGCGAGAGCAGCAGCATGATCGTGATGAACGCCGACTGGGCCGTGTTCGGCCCGATGAGCAGGGCGACGGGGGCGAGCACCGCGCCGATGGCCGCCACGAGCACGACCGCGGCGACGATCGCGGGTCGGCCGAGCCGCAGGTCGAATCGGGGTGCGTACGTCGCCATCGTGCCCTCCGTTGCCGTGTTTCGTCAGCCGGGAGCGTTAGCGTGTGCTGACCGTCCCTCAGCCTAAGGATGACCGCATGACGTTCGATGCATTGACCGAGCTCGCCGACCTCTACCGCGACCTGCACGCGCACCCCGAGCTCAGCTTCGCCGAGACCCGCACGGCCGGCATCGTCGCCGAACGGCTCGGCGCGCTCGGCTTCGCGGTGACGCCCAGCGTCGGCGGCACCGGCGTGGTCGGCGTGCTGGAGCGCGGCACGGGCCCGACGGTGCTGATGCGCGCCGACATGGATGCCCTGCCGGTGCGCGAGGAGACCGGGCTGCCCTACGCGAGCACGGTGACGGCGATCGGCGCCGACGGTGCCGAGGTGCCGGTCATGCACGCGTGCGGGCACGACATGCACGTCACGGCCCTCATCGGCGCGCTCGGGGCGCTCGCCGCGGCGGATGACTGGCAGGGGCGCATTCTGGCGGTGTTCCAGCCGGCCGAGGAGAAGGGCGCCGGCGCCCGGGCGATGATCGATGACGGCCTCTACACCCGCTTCGGCACTCCCGACCTGGTGATCGGGCAGCACGTCGCCCCACTGCCCGCCGGCGCGATCGGGGTGCGCACCGGGGCCGCCTTCGCCGCGTCGGATGCCCTCCGCATCACCCTCTACGGCCGCGGCGGGCACGGCTCCCGCCCGGAGGCCACCGTCGACCCGGTCGTGCTCGCGGCCTCGACGATCCTCCGACTGCAGACGGTGGTGTCGCGCGAGATCGCCGCGACTGATACCGCCGTGGTGACGGTGGGCGCCGTGCACGCCGGCACGGCGGCGAACATCATCCCCGATTCGGCGGAGCTGCGGCTCAGCATCCGCACCTTCGACCCCGACGTGCGTCGGCGGGTGCTGGCGGCGATCGAGCGCATCGTGCGCGGCGAGGCGCAGGCGGCCGGGGCCGACCGCGAGCCGGTGGTCGAGACCGAGTACTCGTTCCCGGCCGTCGTCAACGACGCCGCGGCCGCCGACCGGGTGCGCGCCGCGTTCGCCGCGGCGCTGCCGCAGGTGATGGTCGTCGACCCGGGCGTGGTGACGGGCAGCGAAGACGTCGGCATCCTCGCCGTCGAGGCCGGGGCACCGTGCGTCTACTGGGTGCTCGGCGGGGCCGACCCAGCGCAGTTCGCCGGACTGACAACAATCGACGAGATCGCGGCGCACGTGACGACGCTGCCCTCGAACCACTCGCCGCAGTTCGCGCCGGTCATCGAGCCGACGCTGCCGATCGGCGTGACCGCGCTCGTCGCGGCGGCGAAGGAGTGGCTGGCGCGCTGAGCGCCGCGCGCTGCCCTCGGCGGCCCGGGTGGGCCGCGCTAGGCGCGCCGCCCCCACACGCCGAGCAGCCCCGGCAGCACGGCGACGAGCCCGAGCAGCCCGAACACGACGCTCGCCGCCAGCGCGTCGCTCGCGGCGATGCCCGCCACCGGCAGCAGGGCGGCGGCCGCGCCTTCGCGCAGCCCCCAGCCGCTGATCGTCACGGGCACCAGCATGGTCAGCAGCACGAGCGGCACGAGGGCGAGCACGGCTCCCACCGGCAGAGCGACGCCCACGCTGAGCGCGCTGAACGCGAACGCGGCCAGGATGCTCGCCGTCGTCCCGACCGACAGCCCCAGCTGGGCGACCACGACCCGCCGGCCTACGAGCGCCACCGCCGACGTGCGCCCGAGCTCAGCGGCGCGTGCGCCCGCGCGCCCCGGCAGCAGCCGTGCGCCGGACGCGCCCGCCACCACGAGGCCGATGAGCGCCGCGCCCCCGAGCGCGATCGTCGCGGCGAGCACGACGACCTCGGTCGGCAGGTCGAGCCCGCCGGGCACCACGACGATCACGGTCGCCGCGACCGCCATCGTGGCGAGCAGCGCCACCTGCCCGGCGAAGCGCTCGACGACGACGGCCTGCGCGGCCACGGCCAGCCCGGCCGGCCCGCGGCTGCGCACCGCGCGGCCCGCGTCGCCGACGACCCCGCCGGGCACGGTCGAGTTGACCAGCTGCGCCAGGTAGTACTCGCGCACGGCGAGCCGCCGGGTCAGCGGCAGCCCGAGAGCCCCGGCCGTGAGGCGCCAGCGCTCGGCGGCGAGCAGCGTGTGCAGGGTGAGGGCGAGCGCGGCGGCGAGCATCCACCACGGGTTCGCGGAGGCGAGCGCCGCGAGAGCCGCGCGGCCGTCGGCGACCTGCCACAGCAGTGCCAGCAGGCCGACGGTGACGACCGACTGGATGCTCAGCAGCAGCCAGCGGCGCCCGAGCCGCACCCTCTCTGGGTCGGTCACTCGCGCCGCCGCCAGAGGGACACGATGTCGCGCCCGAACGACCAGCCGAGCGCGCCGAGCACGCCGACCGCGAGCACGATCGCGAGCGGGTGCGGCAGGCCCGGCAGCTGCAGCACGATGAGCGTGATCATCTGGATGACCGCGACGACTTTGCCGCTGTAGCGCGGGGGCAGCGGGCCGTGCAGCCACGGCCAGATCGCGCCAGCGATCCCGAACAGGTAGCGGGGCAGACCGAGCAGCAGCACGATCCACGGCGCTCCGCCGACCACGACGGCGAGGGCCGCGAGCACGAGCGCGAAGACCGAGTCGACCTCCATGTCGAACCGCCCGCCGATGGCGGTCGCGAGGCCCTGCCGTCGTGCGAGGTGCCCGTCGACGCCGTCGAGGCTCAGCGAGACAGTGGCGATGGCGATGATCGCGATCGTCGCGGGCGTCGGGCCCGACGCGGGAGCGCCGGTCAGCAGAGCACCGAACAACGGGATGCTCAGGGCCGACACGAGCGCCAGCCGGAAGAGCGTCACCGCGTTGGCCCCGCCCAGCCGCGCGTGCCCGTGGTGCCGGTGCAGCTGACGGGCCGCGACGCTCGCGCCGACGGCGTACACGCCCGCCCCGGCGGCGAGGGCGCCCGCTCCGGCCGCGGCGAAGGCGAGCATCCCGAGCCCGATGACGACCGCGAGACCGCCGACCGCGAGCGCCGCGAATCGAGCGGCGACCCCGCGCGCGCCCCCCCGGCGCGGGCGCGGCGACGGGCACGGCGGTCATGGCTCGACGCTACTGGCGCTCAGCCGAACAGGTGCCGGTACGCGCCGTAGCCCTCGGCCTCGAGCCGGTCGACCGGCACGAAGCGCAGAGCGGCCGAGTTCATGCAGTAGCGCAGACCGCCCTTGTCGCGCGGGCCGTCGTCGAAGACGTGCCCGAGGTGGCTGTCGGCGCCCGTCGAGCGCACCTCGACCCGCTTCATGAACAGCGAGCGGTCGATGTGGGTCGAGACCGCGTCGGCGTCGATCGGCTGCGTGAAGCTCGGCCAGCCCGTGCCGCTGTCGAACTTGTCGAGCGACGAGAACAGCGGCTGGCCCGACACGACGTCGACGTAGATGCCGGGCTCGTGGTGATCCCAGTACTCGTTGCGGAAGGCGGGCTCCGTGCCGTCCTGCTGCGTCACGCGGTATTGCAGGGGCGTGAGACGGCTCAGCGCGTCGGCGGTGGCGCGGTAGTCGACGGGGTTGTGCTGCTCGGCCACGGTTCCTCCTCGGGAGCCTCACTCGGGGCCGCCGGCCGATCGGGAAGGGTGACCAGCCAGCAGCCGATGAGGATCAGGATGAACCCGAGGCCTGTGAAGACGGTGACCGTCTCGCCCAGCACGAGCGCGCCGGCGACGACGGCGACGGCGGGGTTGACGTAGGTGATCGCCGTCATGCGCACGGGGCCGATCTCGGCGATGAGGGCGAACATCAGCAGGAAGGCGATCGCGCTGCAGACGACGGCGAGCACGAGCACCGAGACGATGGCCGCGGGGGAGGGCACGACGGTCGGCCACCCCCCGGTCACCCCGACGATCGGCAGGTAGATGACGGCGGCGGCGGCGAGGGCCAGCGACATGACGCCGATACCCGGCAGGTCGCTCATGTACTTGGCGAGGATCGCCGGGCCGACCGCGTAGCCGACGACCGCGACGCTCAGCAGCGCGACCGCGCCGAGGTCGCCGCGGCCCAGGTCGAGGCCGACGACGGCGGCGACGCCCGCCGTGCCGGTGAGCAGGCCGAGCACGGTGAGCGCGGTCACGCGGTGGCGACGGCCGAACACGAACGCGACGCCGATCGCCACCAGCGGGATGCTCGCCAGCAGCAGCCCGGTGGTCGAGCTCGGCAGCGTGATCTCGGCCGCGTTGAGCGCGTACCAGGGCAGCACGATCTCGGCCACCGCGAAGGCCAGCAGCACCTTCCAGCGACGCAGCACCGGCATCAGCGCCCGTCGGCGCGCGGCGATCGGAAGCAACAGGGCGGCCGCGAGAACGCAGCGTGCCAGCACGAGGAACTCAGGGCTGAGCTCGGCGACCGCGATCTTGATGAACAGGTACGGGATTCCCCAGATCACGCCGAGCGCGATGAACAGGATCAGGCCACGGCGAGTCACCGGCTCATTCTCGCGCATGCCGGGCGGCCCGCGAGCACGGTGCGCGGGTGCGCAGTGCCTTCCGGGTCAGCGGCCGCGGGGCGGCTACGCTGACGCCGTGCCGCACCCCAACTCGCGTCAGGCGCGCGCCGCCCGTCGGCGTCGCACGCGCGTCGCCGCGGCCGACAACGACCTCACACCGACCCAGTGGGCTGAGCTGCAGGCGCTGTGGGGCGGTTGCGCCTACTGCGGCGCCACCGATCGCCCGCTGCAGCGCGACTGCGTTCAGCCGATCACGCGCGGCGGCCGCTATACGCTCGACAACGTCGTGCCCGCGTGCGGATCGTGCAACGCCAGCAAGAGCAACGACGAGGTCACCAGCTGGATGCGCCGCACCCGCCGCGACGAGCGCGCATTCCTCGAGCGGCTCGTCGCCGTGCGTGCCGCGCTGGGCGGGGCGGCAGCGGATGGTGTCGAACCGGTCTCCGAAACCGTCAGCGAATCGGAATGACGCCGTCGAGGCCGAACCACGCGCGGTCGGCGCTGAGTGCCGGCAGTCGCAATCGGTCGGCGAGCGCGAGGCAGAGCCGGTCGGCGAGCGAGAGGGGCGTGCCCGGCATCCAGCGCACCGCGGCGGCCTCGGCGTCGTCGACATCGACGGGCAGAACCTGCAACGGGTAGCTCAGCAGGAGCGCTCGAGCGACTTCCCACGCATCGGCGCGGCGCACCTTCTGCGCGACCTCCGACCAGTTCACCGCGCTGATCACGGCCCCTTCGACCAGGTGTTGCCGCACGACCTCGGCGCCCGGCTCGCCCTGCAGGTAGGCGAGCAGCGCGGAGGAGTCGACGACGATCACGGTTGCGCGGTGGTCGTGTCGTGGCCGGCATCGCGGCGGCGGTCGGCCATGAGTTCGCCCAGCAGGTCGCGGCCGGCCAGCCGTGACCGCACCAGGCGTTCGACCGCGCTCCGGTCGGCGAGCAGCACCCCGAGCTCGGTGTCGAGCGCGACGAGCACCGAGCCCTCCTCCCACCCGTGCCGGGCGCGGATGCTCGCGGGGACCACCACACGACCCTTGTTTCCCACCTGAACAGCCAGCGTGTCACTCATAGGGTGACCGTACCACGTGAGACCCCCGGCTCGACCAGACTGTCGATAGCCTGAGCCCGTGCGCCGCGCCCTCCTCGTCCTCTCCATCGTCGTCGCGGCGACCCTCGTTCTCGCCGGAACCGTCGTCGCCGGGGTGTCGATCGCGCGCGTGCTCGCCGACGTCTATCTCGCCCAGGTCGCGGCCGGCGAAGGTGACGGTGCCGGCGACGACCGCGGCACCGACCCCGGCCAGGGCGGCATCGGCGGGGGATCCGCCGACGGGCCCGGCATCGAGTCCGACGAGGATTTCGGAACCGTCGAGGTGTACGACGTCATGGCGAGCGGCGAGCTCGACCCGCCCGCGGCGGGTGATGCCGCCGACGTCTGGGGGCTGTACGTCGACCTGGTGGGGGCCGAGGTCGCTGGGGCGAGCATCCTGCAGTTCAAGGTCGGCGACGCGCCCGAGAGCGACACGCTCGCCTACGTCGTGCAGGATCGCGACCCGCAGTACTGGATTCTCGTGGTCAACCTCGCGATCGTCGACGAGCCCGACCTGCTGGCCGCCACACTCGTGCACGAGCACGCCCACGTGTTCTCGTACGCCGAGACGCAGTTCGACGCTCGGCCCACGAGCTGCAGCACCTTCGAGGTCGCCGAGGGCTGCGTGCTCTCGGACGCCTACCTGTGGGCGTTCTACGAGGAGTTCTGGTCGGGCTATCCGGAGCACCCCGACCTGGAGAACACCGATCCCGACATCGCGTACGACTTCTACCTCGCGCACGAGGAGGACTTCGTCAGCGACTACGCCGCCACGAACATCGGCGAGGACTTCGCCGAGTCGTTCATGACCTATGTGCTGGAGGATGACTGGTCGCCCCGCACGCCGACGGGGGCGAAGCTGTCGTTCTTCGACCGCTACCCCGAGCTCGTCGAGCTCAGAGAGCGGATGCGGGCCGCTCTCGGCGCAGCGTGAACAGGTAGGGCTCGGCCAGGCCGCGGAGGTCCATCGCCCCGACCAGCGTGTCGTCGTCGACCGCGCGGAAGACGTCGATGATCGGCAGCTGGTCGTAGCTCATCGCGGCCGACGTCACGCCGCGGTACTCGACCGGCCGGAGGCGCGCCCGGGGTCGGCGGGTGGCGAGCAGGGGCAGCAGCGCCCGGAACGCGATCGCCGTCGCGCGACCCGTGAACCGCTGGCCGTGCCGAGCGGCGAGCCCGAGCGGCACCCGGCCGGGGTCGGCGTTCACGAGCCGTCCGCGCGCGCCGACGAAGACGAGGGGATGCACGCTCTCGGCGCTGTCGAAGCGCTTGCCGTGCCAGCCGAGGTTCTCGAGCAGGCCGTCGAACGGGCCGCCGGTCGGGATGCCCGCACCCCGCCAGTCGCCGACCATGGTCGGCACGGCCACGGGCGCGAGGGTGTCGTAGAACGCGAGCGCCTCGGAGAGCGCGGCGCCCTGCTCGAGGCTCGCGAGGGTGCGGTGCGCGGCGGCGGGGTCGGTCACCCTCCCGATTCTTCACCCTATGAATGTGCCCGGCGCCCGGAAGCCGGAAAGTCGTTTCCGGTATCGTGGCATCACTAGCGCACCTGAGGAGGCGTCGACCCCGCCGTGGACCATAGTCCCGCACCATCCGACTCACCCAGCCATAGTCCCGAGCGGCCGGTCATCCGATGATCGAGCCGCTGCTCACGCTCCTCCTCGGCATCGTGCTGATCCTCGCGATCATCGCCGCCAACGGCTACTTCGTGGCCCAGGAGTTCGCCTTCATGTCGGTCGACCGCACGAAGCTGGCTGCCCGCGCTGCCGAGGGTGACGCCGCCGCGGCCCGCGCTCTGCGGGTCACGAAGCGCACGACCTTCATGCTCTCCGGTGCCCAGCTCGGCATCACCGTCACCGGCTTGCTCGTCGGCTTCGTCGCGGAGCCGCTCGTCGGCGAATCGATCGGGGTGCTGCTCGGCGGCACCGGTATCGACCCGATCGTGTCGATCACCATCGGCACCGTGCTCACCCTCTCGGTCGCCGCGATCGTGCAGATGATCGTCGGCGAGCTGTACCCGAAGAACCTCGCCATTGCCGCGCCCGAGAAGCTGTCGCGCGGCCTCGCGCGCTCAACCCTCGTCTACCTCACGGTCTTCGGCTGGCTCATCGCCTTCTTCGACCGCTCGGCGAACCTGCTGCTGCGCCTGCTGCGCATCGAGCCGGTGCACGACCTCGACGTCAGCGCCTCCGCCGAGGATCTGCCCCACATCATCGCCGACTCGCGCGACAGCGGCGACCTGCCCCGCGAGCTGTCGCTCATGATCGACCGCATCCTCGACTTCCCCCAGCGCGACGTCGAGCACGCGATGATCCCGCGCTCGCAGGTCGACTGGGTGCGCCCGACAGCGACCGTCGCCGAGCTGCGCGCCCTCATGGCCCGCGCCCACACCCGGTACCCGGTCATCGACGACGACGATGCCCCGGTCGGCGTCGTGCACCTCGCCGACGTGCTCGGCCTGCCCGCCGACGCGGCGGACGTTCCCGTCGCCACGCTCATGCGGCCCGCGACGGTCATCCCGACCCTCATGCTGCTACCGGATGCTCTCGCCCAGCTCTCCGCCACCCGCAACGAGCTCGCCTGCGTGATCGACGAGTACGGCGGATTCGCCGGCCTGCTCACTCTCGAGGATCTCGCCGAGGAGGTCGTCGGCGAGATCACCGACGAGCACGACCTCGACACGGGCGAGCTCGTGATCCCCGACGGCGACGACGAGTGGCTCATGGACGGCGACGTGCACCTCGACGAGGTCGAGCGCGCCATCGGGCACGAGCTGCCGCGCGGCGATGTCGAGACCATCGCGGGCCTGCTCATCGCGGCGCGCGGCGCACTGCCCGCCGAGGGCGACACAGTCACCATCGACCTGCCGCTCGACCCCGCCGAGCTGGTCGCTGACGATCCGCAGCACCGCCGCATCGCCGTCGACGTGCTCGAGGTCGAGCGGCATGTGCCGACCGCCGTGCGGGTGCGGCTGCTCACACTGTCGGTCGACGAGCTCGACCGCGAGGAGGACGCCCGATGACCGATCCGCTGCTGAACCCGTGGATCGTGACGCCCATCACGGTCGCGCTCATCGCCCTGAGCGCGTTCTTCGTCGTCATCGAGTTCGCGCTGCTCGGCGCGCGCCGCCACCGGCTGGAGGAGCGGGCGGTCGAGAGCCGGTCGGCCCGCGCCGCGCTCCGCGGCATCAATGAGCTGACCCTCATGCTCGCCGGAGCCCAGCTGGGCATCACCGCCTGCACCTTCGCGCTCGGCGCCATCACCAAGCCAGCGGTCGACGCCTGGCTGCAGCCGCTGTTCGCCGCGGTCGGCGCACCGGAGTGGCTCGCGGGCGGCGCCGCCTTCGTGCTCTCGCTGTTCGTCGTCACCTTCCTGCACCTCGTCGTCGGCGAGATGGCCCCCAAGTCGTGGGCCATCGCCCACCCCGAGACGTCGGCCCTCGTGATCGGACTGCCCTCGCGCGGCTACATCTGGCCGCTGCGCCCCCTGCTGGGCTGGGTCAACCGCATCGCCAACCGGCTCGTGCGGGCCAGCGGTGTCGAGCCGGTCGAGACGGTCGCCGTCGGGGGACAGGACGCCGCCACGATCCGCCAGCTCGTCGAGCACTCGGCGAGCGTCGGCACGCTCGAGTCGGAGGTGCAGCAGCAGATCTCGGGGCTCATCGACCTCGGCTCGCTGCCGGTCTCGGCGCTCGTGCGCACCGGCCGCGCCCCGACGCAGGTGCCGGTCGGAGCCACCGTCGCCGACGTGCGGGCCGCCGCGCGCGCGTCGGGCCACCTGCGCATCCTGCTGCGCACCGACGACCCGGCCGCGCCCGCGGTCGTGCACGTGCGCGACACGCTGCTCGACCCGGACGACCGCGCGGCGGCCGACCGGGCGCGGCGCGCCTTCGTGCTCGCCGCCGACACCCCGGTCTATGAGGCGCTCGCCCGCATGCGCGAGCACAGCGTGCAGCTGGCCGTCGTCGTCGAAGGCGGCAGCCTGCGCGGCGTCGTGACCCTGGCCGACATCCTCACGCGGGTGCTGCCCGTGCCGGCGCGCTGAGCCGACCGCCGCGGCTGTTCGCGCGGATGCTCAGGCGAGGTCGAGCCGCATGACCACCCGGCGCGTCGTCGGGTGCGAGACCTCGGTGAACCCCGCCGCGAGAAACGGCCCCACCGGCCCCACGTTCAGCTCGTCCCAGGTCACCGCGGCGCCGCGCGTCAGCATCGGGTAGCCCTCGACCGCGCGGGCCCCGCGCGCGCGGGCGTGCTCGACCGCCGCCGCGACGAGGGCGTACGTGAGGTGCTGCCCGCGGAACCCGCGCCGCACCACCAGGCAGGCGATCGCCCACACCGTGTCGTCGTCGGGCAGCTCGGCGCGGCCGGCCCAGGGAACGGGGGAGCCGCGCAGGCGGCGGAACGCGCTGCGGGCATCCACCGCCGCCCAGCCGGCCGGCTCGTCGTCGACGTACGCCACGATGCCCGCGGTGCGGGCCGGATCGCGGTCGGGGGAGCGGTCGTCGCACCCGACCGCCTCGCGCAGCACCTGGGCGCGCTGCTCGACCGGCAGGGCGTACCACTCGCGGTCGCCGAGCCGCTGCCGCGTGCACTGGCAGCGGCCCGCCGCGCCCGTGAGGATCGCCTGCAGGTCGTCCCAGCTCGCCTCGTTCGCGGGCACGATGCGGATGCTCGACTCAGCCACGCGTGCCACGCTAGTGCGCCGCCCGCCTGAGCACGAGCGTCTGCAGAAGCATCCGAGGTTCGGTCGAACCCCCTGCGGGCGCACGTTCTGCCAGCGTTCGCGCTCGCGATCGTGCACGACAGCCCGGTCCGCGACCGCCGATAGGCTGGAGGCGTGTCCAAAGTCCTGACCTCCCTCCCCGTCGGCGAGCGCGTCGGCATCGCGTTCTCCGGCGGCCTCGACACCTCGGTGGCCGTCGCCTGGATGCGCGACAAAGGCGCGATCCCCTGCACCTACACCGGTGACCTCGGCCAGCCCGACGAGCCCGACGTCGCCGCCGTTCCCGGCCGGGCGAAGGAGTACGGCGCCGAGATCAGCCGGCTCGTCGACGCCAAGGCCGCCCTCGTCGAGGAGGGCCTAGTCGCCCTCGCCTGCGGTGCCTTCCACATCCGCAGCGCGGGCAAGGCCTACTTCAACACCACACCGCTCGGCCGTGCCGTCACCGGCACCCTCCTCGTGCGCGCCATGAAGGAGGACGGCGTCGAGATCTGGGGCGACGGCAGCACCTACAAGGGCAACGACATCGAGCGCTTCTACCGCTACGGCCTGCTCGCCAACCCCCGCCTGCGCATCTACAAGCCCTGGCTCGACGCCGACTTCGTCACCGAGCTGGGCGGCCGCCAGGAGATGAGCGAGTGGCTCGTCGCGCACGGCTTCCCGTACCGCGACTCGGCCGAGAAGGCCTACTCGACCGATGCCAACATCTGGGGCGCGACGCACGAGGCGAAGACGCTCGAGCACCTCGACGTCTCGCTCGAGACGGTCGAGCCGATCATGGGCGTGCGCTTCTGGGACGAGTCGGTCGAGATCGCCGCCGAGACGGTCACGGTGCGCTTCATCGAGGGCCGTCCCGTCGCCCTCAACGGCGTCGAATTCACGGATGCGGTGCAGCTGGTGCTCGAGGCGAACCGCATCGGCGGCCGCCACGGCCTGGGCATGAGCGACCAGATCGAGAACCGCATCATCGAGGCCAAGAGCCGCGGCATCTACGAGGCTCCCGGCATGGCCCTGCTGCACATCGCCTACGAGCGGCTGCTCAACGGCATCCACAACGAGGACACGATCGCGAACTACCACGCCGAGGGGCGCCGCCTCGGGCGCCTCATGTACGAGGGTCGGTGGCTCGACCCGCAGTCGCTCATGCTGCGCGAGAGCATCCAGAAGTGGGTGGGCTCGGCGGTGACCGGCGAGGTGACGCTGCGCCTGCGGCGCGGTGACGACTACACGATCCTCGACACGACCGGCCCCGCCCTGTCGTACGCGCCCGAGAAGCTCTCGATGGAGCGCGTCGGTGACGCGGCCTTCGGCCCCACCGACCGCATCGGCCAGCTGACGATGCGCAACCTCGACATCGCCGACTCGCGCGCCCGGCTCGAGCAGTACGCCGCCCAGGGCATCATCGGCGGGGCGACGGCGCAGCTCGTCGGCAGCATCACGGCGGGGGAGGCCGAGGAGGTCGTCGAGCACGCGGTGCCGCTCACGGCCGAGCGCGAGGCGCTCGCCGAGGCGATCGACGCCGCGGGCGAGAGCGCCGCGTTCGACCTCGGCACCGACTGAGGCTCAGCCCTCCGCGGGCTTCCCCTCGAGCTCCTCGCGCCAACCTGCCTCCTTCTGCAGGTACTCGTTGTCGGCGAAATCAGCGAAGTCGCTCTCGTCGGTCACGCGCCGCACCTCGAGCTTCTGCCCGGGGCCGAGTGGGCACCGTCGCGCCCAGTCGGTGGCGGCATCGAGGTCGTCGACCCGGATCGTCCAGTAGCCGTTGAAGAGCGACTCGACCGGACCGTAGGCGCCCGGGGTGACCGAGGGCTCCGGGGTCGAGAAGTCGACGACCGCGCCCTCCGCCGGGTCGCTGAGGCCGTCGCCGCCGACCATGACGCCCGCATCCATCATCGCCTCGTTGTACCGGCCCATGGCGGTGATCACCGACTCCATGTCCTGGGCTTTGCTGGCAGCGAGACCGGCCTCGCTGGCACGCATGATGAGCATGTAGGTGGGCATGGCGGCTCCTTCGACCAGATGTCCCCGCCGTCAGTCGGCGGGCAGGCTCACCGTAGCGAGGATCCGTCGGCGCGCGCCAGGCGGTGCCTGCTCGCGCTGCAGCAGCGGCGCGATCGCCTCGCGCATCCCCGCCAGGGCCGTGCGCCACTCGTCGTCGGTCGCGTGGACGGCGATCTGCCGGAACCCGACGAGATCGGCCGCGAGCGTCGTGCGGGGGCCATCGAGGTAGCCGTCGAAAGCGCCGGCGAGGCTCGCCAGATAGGCGAGGAATCCGCCGCGGAGCGCCTCGGCATCGAGCTCGGGATCGTCGGCATCGACGCTCGTGCGCTCCTCGCGCAGCCGCAGGGTGCGCTCGACGGTTCCGCGCACTTTCCGCTCTGCGACAACGGTCAGCACCTCGGCGTCCACGAGCGCGCCGACGTGGCGGTAGAGAGTCGCGGGCGCGATCTCGGGCAGGCGCTCGCCCAGGTCGCGCGTGGTGAGCGCGTCGCGGCCGAGCATCGCCTGGATAATCCGAAGCCGCACGGGGTGCAGCAGCAGGTCGGCGGTCGTCATGATCCCACCCTATCAATCTCAGTTGCACAAACATTATCAACTATGATATCAATGAGGAGTTCCCGAGAAGAAAGGCCTGATGTGCCGACCATCACGATCGACGCCCAGAGCGTCACCCTGCGCCTCACCGTCGCCGAGCGCATCTTCGCGCTCCGCGGCGACCTCCGACTGCCCCTCGACGCGATCAGCGCCGTGGATGCCGTACCCGACGGCCTCGCCGCCGTCCAGGGACTCCGTGCCCCCGGACTCGGTGTGCCCGGCGGAGCGAAGATCGGCACCTGGCGCCGTCGTGGCGGAGCCACCATCGCGCTCGTCCGTGGTCGTGGGCCGGCCCTGCGCATCCACACCCGTGCCGGTTCGCTGCGTTCGGTGATCGTCTCGACCGAGCGCGCGCCCGAGCTTGCCGCGCAGCTGGGCGGCCTGGTGGCGGACCCGGCTCGATGACCGCGATCTCGATCCCCGCCGCGGTGCCGCTCGCCGCCGAGATCCTCGAGCCCGTACCCGGCCTGGCCGGGGCGCTCGCTCTCGCAGTCCTCCTCCCCGGCAGCGGCCCGATCGACCGCAACGGAGACGCTCGCCGTCTGCCCCTCGGCATCCAGCGCCAGCTCGCGGAGGGCCTGGCGGCCCGGGGCATCGCGAGCGTCCGCTGGGACAAGCGCGGCGTCGGCGCGACGGGCGGCGACTTCCTGGCGACCGGGTTCCACGACCTCGTGGACGACGCTCTCGCCGTCGTCGACCATGCCGCGACCCTCCTCGCCGGCGCGCACCTGCCAATCGTGGTGATCGGCCATAGCGAGGGCTCCGCGATCGCGGCGCGCATCCTCGCCGAGCGACCCGCGGTGGCCGGGGGAGTGCTCCTGTCGGGCTATGCCCGCTCGGGCCTCGAGGTGCTGCGCTGGCAGGCGCAGGCGCTGCAGGATCAGGTGCCGGGACTCGTGCGGGGCATCCTGCGCCTGATGCGCACCGACCTCGAGGCGCAGACCGAGAAGAACCGGCAGAAGATTCTCGCCACCACCGGCGATGTCGCCCGCATCGGCGGCGCCCGCATCAACGCCCGCTGGCACCGCGAGTTCATGGCCTACGACCCGACCGCCGACCTGCGGTCCGCCCCGCAGCCGGTCCTCGCCCTGGGCGGAGAGTTCGACCTGCAATCCCCGCCGGAGGACACCCTGCTCATCGCGACAGTGCGCGCGGCACCCACCCGGAGCGAGGTGCTCGACGGGCTCAGCCACATCCTGCGGCGTCAGCCGGCGGCATCGTTGAAGGACTACCGCAGCGATCTGCGCCGGCCCATCGACGAGCGCATCGTGCCGCTCATCGCAGACTGGGTCGACGACACACTGTCCGGGCGCGTCGTCTGACACCGCGTACCCTGGGAGGCATGGCAGTCGAGCGCGGCATCCGCAACAACGGCGCGGCCCCGACCCCGCGCGCGGCCGCCCCATCGACGACGGATGCTCGTCCCCAGGTCCGCCCGACGACCGAGGGCTGGCAGCAGAAGCTCGGCCCGGACGGCCGGCCAGTGCTGCAGTTCGCCGAGCCGAAGCGCGGCAAGCCGCCCGTGCACCTCGCCGATCTCACGCCCGAGCAGCGCACCGCCCGTGTCATCGAGCTCGGCCTGCCCGGCTTCCGCGCGAAGCAGCTGAGCACCCACTACTTCACCCACTGCACGACCGACCCGGCGCGCATGACCGACCTGCCGGCCGCCCAGCGCGACGAGCTCGTCGCCGGCCTGCTGCCGCCGCTGCTGACCGAGGTGCGGCGCCTGCGCACCGACAACGGCGACACCATCAAATTCCTCTGGAAACTGCACGACGGAGCCCTGGTCGAGAGCGTGCTCATGCGCTACCCCGGCCGCATCACCTTGTGCGTCTCCAGCCAGGCCGGGTGCGGCATGAACTGCCCGTTCTGCGCCACCGGCCAGGCCGGGCTGACGCGCAACATGTCGACTGCCGAGATCGTCGACCAGGTCGTGCAGGCCAACGCGGCGATCGCCGCAGGCGAGCTCGGTGGCAAGAAGCGCGGCGAGACCACGCCCGAGCGGGTCAGCAACATCGTGTTCATGGGAATGGGCGAGCCGCTCGCCAACTACAACCGCGTGATGGATGCGGTGCGCACGATGGTCGCCCCCCAGCCCGACGGCCTCGGCATGAGCGCCCGGCACATCACCGTCTCGACGGTCGGGCTCGTTCCCGCCATCGAGAAGCTCGCCGCCGAGAAGGTGCCGGTCACCTTCGCGCTGAGCCTGCACGCGCCCGACGACGAGCTGCGCGACGAGCTGATCCCGGTCAACTCGCGATGGAAGGTCGACGAGGCCCTCGACGCCGCGCGCGCCTACTTCGATGCCACCGGCCGCCGGGTGTCGATCGAGTACGCGCTCATCAAGGACATGAACGACCACGCCTGGCGCGCCGACCTGCTCGCGCAGAAGCTGCTCGCCCGGGGGCGGGGCTGGGTGCACGTGAACCCGATCCCGCTGAATCCGACGCCCGGGTCGATCTGGACGAGCTCGGAGCCCGCGGTCATGCGCGAGTTCGTCCGGCGGCTGGAGGCCGCCGGCATCCCCACGACCCTGCGCGACACGCGGGGCAAGGAGATCGACGGTGCCTGCGGACAGCTCGCCGCCGCAGACGGCGCCTGACCCGCTCGATTCGGAAAGAACCGCCGAACTTTCGCGCCGTGACCGGCCGTGCGGCCCCGATCGCGGGACGCCCGCTCGCTACCCTCGTGAGCGAAACCGCCCCCGACCCGCGCGGCCGTCGACCACAAGTCGATCGTGCGCGCAGGAGAACGAACCATGACCGACGCCGTCATTGCCCAGCGCGAGGCCTGGAAGGCCCGCGAGACCCTCGCCGAGCAGCTGATCCCGCTGATCGGCCGTCTCTACCGCGACCACGGGGTGGTGACCTCGATCCACGGCCGCCGGCTCATCAACCAGTCGCCGATCGGCGTCATCAAGGCGCACCGCTACGCGCACCACGTCACGGGTGCGGTGCTGCCGCTCGAGCGCACGCGCGAGGTGCTGGATGCCCTGCTCACGCTCGACCCGGGCTCCGCATCCCTCGACATCGCGCGCCTGCTCGGCGACTACGACGCGCACGGTGCCGGGCGCTCGCTCGCCGCCTACCTCGGTGAGGTCGTCGGCGCTGCTCCGGCGCCCACCGGCGACCCGCGCGGCACCGACGTGGTGCTGTACGGCTTCGGCCGCATCGGGCGGCTGCTGGCACGCATCCTGATCGCCCACGCCGGCAACGGCGCGGGACTGCACCTGCGCGCGATTGTCGTGCGCAAGGGCGGCGAGAACGACATCGTCAAGCGCGCGAGCCTGCTGCGCCGCGACTCGGTGCACGGGCCCTTCGAGGGCACGATCACCGTCGACGCCGAGGCGAACACGATCCTCGCCAACGGCACGCTGATCCAGGTGATCTACGCCGACGACCCGGCCGCGATCGACTACACCGCCTACGGCATCGACAACGCGATCGTCGTCGACAACACGGGCCGCTGGCGCGACGAGGAGGGGCTCGCGCAGCACCTGCGCTCGACGGGTGTCGCACGGGTGCTGCTGACCGCCCCGGGCAAGGGCGCGCTGCCGAACATCGTGCACGGCATCAACCACGAGACGATCACGGCGGACCAGCGCATCGTCACCGCCGCCTCGTGCACGACCAACGCGATCACCCCGGTGCTGAAGGTGCTGAACGACGAGTACGGCATCGTGCACGGCCACGTCGAGACCGTGCACTCGTTCACGAACGACCAGAACCTGATCGACAACTTCCACAAGGGCGACCGGCGCGGCCGCTCGGCCGCGCTCAACATGGTCATCACCGAGACCGGCGCTGCGAAGGCCGTCGCGAAGGCGCTGCCCGTGCTCGAGGGCAAGCTCACCGGCAACGCGATCCGCGTGCCCACCCCCGACGTGTCGATGGCGATCCTCAACCTGCGTCTCGCCCGACCGACCACGCGCGACGAGGTGAACACCTTCCTGCGCCAGGCCTCGCTGCACTCGAACCTGCGCCAGCAGATCGACTACATCGAGTCGCCCGAGGTGGTCTCGACCGACTTCATCGGCTCGCACCGCGCCGGCATCGTCGACGGACTCGCCACCATCAGCACGGGCGACAACCTCGTCGTGTACGTCTGGTACGACAACGAGTTCGGCTACAGCTCGCAGGTCGTGCGGGTGCTCGAGACGATGGCGGGGACGCACCCGGCGGTCGTTCCTGCCCGCGTGGGGGAGTAGCGCGCCGCGCGCCGAACACCCGCTAGCGCCACCCGCGCCACCCGGCCCCGACGGGGGCGCGGGGGATGCGGCTAGCGGAACGCGGGGATGCCCGTGATCGCGTTGCCGAGGATCAGCGTGTGCACCTCATCGGTGCCCTCGTAGGTGCGCACCGACTCCAGGTTGTTGGCGTGCCGCAGCGGCGAGTGCTCGAGGGTCACGCCGTTGCCGCCGAGCATCGCGCGCGCCTCGCGGGCGATGTCGATCGCCACGCGCGCGTTGTTGAGCTTGCCCACGGAGATCTGGTGCGGCTGCAACTGGCCCGCATCCTTGAGGCGACCGAGCTGCAGGGCGAGCAGGAAGCCCTTGTCGATCTCGAGCGCCATGTCGACGAGCTTCTGCTGGGTCAGCTGGTAGGCGGCGACCGGCTTGCCGAACACCTCGCGCTGCTGCACGTAGGCCAGCGCCGCGCGGTAGCTGTCGAGCGCCGCGCCCATGACGCCCCAGACGATGCCGTAGCGCGCCTGGTTGAGGCAGGTGAACGGTCCGCGCAGACCCTCCGCGCCGGGCAGCTGCGCCGACGCGGGCACGCGCACCTCGTCGAGCACGATGTCGCACTGGATCGACGCACGCATCGACAGCTTCTGGGCGATCGGCGTCGCGGTGAAGCCGGGCGTGCCGGTCGGCACGAGGAAGCCGCGGATGCCCGCATCCGTGTTCGCCCAGATCACGGCGATGTCGGCGATCGACGCGAGTCCGATCCAGCGCTTGCTGCCGGTGATGACCCAGTCGTCACCGTCGCGGCGCGCGAAGGTGCGCATCGAGGCCGGGTCGCTGCCGGCCTCCGGCTCGGTGAGGCCGAAGCATCCGATCGCCTCACCACGCGCCATGCGCGGAAGCCACTCTGTCTTCTGCTCCTCCGAGCCGAAGGTGTGGATGGCGGTCATCGCCAGCGAGCCCTGCACCGAGACGAAGGTGCGCAGGCCCGAGTCGCCGGCCTCCAGCTCGGCGGCCGCGAGGCCGTACTCGACGGCCGATCGTCCGGCGCAGCCGTACCCCTGCAGGTGCATGCCCAGCAGGCCGAGGGCGCCCATCGGTTGGATGATCTCGCGCGGGAAGACGCCCTCGTCGTACCAGCGGGCGATGTTCGGGCGCAGGTCGCTGTCGACGAACGCGCGCACGCGGTCGCGGGTCGCTCGCTCCTCGTCGGTGAGCAGGCTGTCGAAACCGATGAGGTCAAGGGGCGAGTCGGTCATGAGGGTCCTCTCTGGTGCACGCTCATCGTGCCCGTCGCTCGCGCTTTTGTCCACTTGTACAGTTGCCTCATGATTCGACCCCTCGACGGGATGCTCGTCGCCGATCTCAGCCGCGTGCTCGCCGGCCCGACCGCGGCTGTCATGCTCGCCGACCTGGGCGCGCGCGTGGTGAAGGTCGAGCGCCCGGGTGCCGGCGACGACACGCGCGCCTGGGGTCCGCCGTGGGCGGGGTCGTCGAGCGCGTACTTCGAGTCGGCCAACCGCAGCAAGCAGTCGATCGCCCTCGACTTCGGCGACCCCGACGACCTCGCGACGGCCCGCGCGCTCGTCGACCGCGCCGACGTCGTCATCGAGAACTACCGCACCGGCGCCCTCGAGCGCTTCGGACTCGACGCCGTGAGCGTGCGCGCGCGCAACCCACGCGCCGTCTACTGCTCGATCACCGGCTTCGGGTCCACCGGCGAGGGTGCATCGATGCCGGGCTACGACTTCCTCGTGCAAGCGCTCGGCGGCCTCATGAGCATCACCGGCGACGCCGGCGGCGAGCCGCGCAAGGTCGGCGTGGCCATGGTCGACCTGCTCGCCGCCAACCACGCGGTCATGGGAGTGCTCGCCGCGCTGCTGCACCGCGAGCGCGCGGGCGGCGAGGGCCAGCACGTCGAGGTCTCGCTCATGGGCAGCCTGCTCGCCTCGCTCGCCAACCAGGCCTCGTCGTACCTCACGACCGGGCAGTCGCCGCGCGCGCTCGGCAACCGGCACCCCTCGATCGCCCCCTACGAGACGCTGCGCTGCCGCGACGGGATGCTCGCCGTCGCCGTCGGCAATGATGCGCAGTTCGCGGCCCTGTGCCGTGAGCTGGGGTCTCCCGAGCTCGCGAGCGACCCGCGCTTCGCGACCAACCCCGCGCGGGTCGCGCACCGTGACCAGCTCGAAGCCGCTCTCGAGGCGCTGCTGGCCGCGGACGACGCCGCGGCCTGGGCGGCGCGCCTGCTCGCGGTCGGGGTGCCCGCCGGAACCGTCAACGGCATCGGCGAGGCGCTTGCGCTCGCGCGGCGGCTCGGGCTCGCACCGACGGTCGCGGTGGGGGAGGGGCATCCGGAGCAGTTGGCGCACCCCGTGCGCTACTCGGCCTTCGCGCCCGTCGTGCCGACGGCGCCGCCGGCGCTCGATGAGCACGGCGCCGCTCTCCGCGCCTGGCTCGCCGAGGGCTAGAGCGCGTCGGCAGCGGGGTCCGGGGGAGCCGGGGCGGCCTGTTCAGCCCGGGCGAGCACGTCGCGGGCGAGCCGCGTCGCTCCGGCGACGGCGGCCGGCATGACGGCGATCGCGCCGCCGGGCACCAGGAAGACCAGCTGGGTGGCGATGCCGAACCCCAGCTCCCGGGAGCGCGAGCCGCGCAGGAGCCGCCCGCGCCCCGTGAGGTCGATGCCCCGCGCCTGGAACGGTCGCGTGGTGAGCTCGCGCGCGATGAGGTGACCGGCGAGCATCGGGCCGACGATCGCCGCGGCGACGGACCCGACGACGGGGATCAGGCCGATGACCCACGTCGTGAGCGCGTAGCCGAGCGCGCGCAGCACGAGCAGCACGCCGTCGCCGACCGAACGCCAGAAGCGCAGCGGGGAGGGAGTGAAGCCGCCGAGGTCCTCCTCGGCCGCGCGCCAGATCCGCTCGTAGAAGGGGTCGCCGATCAGCAACGTGAGGGTCGTGAAGGTGTAGATCGTGGCGGTGATCGCGCCAGCGACGAGCAGCAGCGCCAGCAGGGTGCGGAGGATGCCCCGGTCGCGCTCGGCCCATCCGTCGGCGAAGGGCGTGATCGCCTGGGCCAGCGCCTCGACGTTGAGCCCCAGGGTGATCAGCACGACGGCGATGAGGGTGGCCGCGATGAGGGCTGGCACCATGCCGAGGGCCATCGCCCCGGGCCGTGTGCGCCACAGCGCGAAACCCCTCGGCACCAGCGCGGCGCCGGCCAGCAGCTCGCGGACCACGTGTCGCAGGCGCCTCATGCGAGCCACTGTAGACGGCGCGGCGAAGACCTGTACACGGTGGCGAAGAGACTGCCGGGAATCTCCATGACGGCGATGCGGCCGGATGCTCGCTGACCCTAGGCTGGGCCCAGGTGCGCACCGCCGCCGCCCTGGGGCCGCGCCCCGCACCATCCGTCCATTCGATGAGGAGCCTCATGAGCAAGTACGCAGTGATCAACCCCGCCACCGGCGAGACGCTGCGGTCGTACTCGACCGCGACCGACGCCGAGGTCGCCAGCGCGATCGAGGGCGCCTACAACGCCTACCGCGGCTGGTCGCGCTCGACCACGGTCGAGGAGCGCGCCGCTCTCATCACGAAGGTCGCCGAGCTGCACCGCGAGCGCCGCCAGCACCTCGCCGAGATCATCGTTCGCGAGATGGGCAAGCCGATCGAGGCCGCCCTCGGCGAGGTCGACTTCTCGGCCGACATCTACCAGTACTACGCCGACAACGGTCCGGCCCTGCTGAAGGACGAGCCGATCGCGCTCGCGGAGGGCAGCGAGGGCTCGGCGTTCATCCGCAAGAGCCCGATGGGCGTTCTGCTCGGCATCATGCCCTGGAACTTCCCGTACTACCAGGTCGCCCGCTTCGCTGGCCCGAACCTGATCCTCGGCAACACGATCCTGCTCAAGCACGCCGCGCAGTGCCCCGAGTCGGCCGAGGCGATCCACCAGATCTTCGCCGACGCCGGGTTCCCGGTCGGCGCCTACACGAACCTGTTCGCCACGACCGACCAGGTCTCGACGATCATCGCTGACCCGCGGGTCATGGGCGTGTCGCTCACCGGCTCGGAGCGTGCCGGTGCGGCCGTCGCCGAGCAGGCCGGTCGCCACCTGAAGAAGGTCGTGCTCGAGCTCGGCGGAAGCGACCCCTTCATCGTGCTCAGCACCGACGACCTCGACGCGACCGTGCAGATGGCCGTCGATGCCCGCCTCGACAACAGCGGCCAGTCGTGCAACGGCGCCAAGCGCTTCATCGTCATCGACTCGCTGTACGACGCCTTCCTGGAGAAGTTCGCCGCGTCGATGTCGGCGGCCGCGCCGAGCGACCCGATGGTCGAGGGCGCCGTCTACGGCCCGCTCTCGTCGGCCAGCGCGGCCGAGGGCCTCGAGGACCAGGTCAAGCGCGCCGTCGCCGGCGGTGCCGAGATCGTCACCGGAGGCACCCGCGAGGGCACCTTCTTCTCGGCCACCGTGCTGGCCAACGTGAAGCCCGGCAACTCGGCCTACTACGAGGAGTTCTTCGGCCCCGTCGCGCAGGTGTTCAAGGTGCACAACGAGGACGAGGCCGTCGAGCTCGCCAACGACACCCCGTTCGGCCTCGGTTCGTACCTCTTCACAACCGACGAGGAGCAGGCCGCGCGCGTCGCCGACAAGATCGAGGCCGGCATGGTCTACATCAACTGCGTGCTCGCAGACAGCCCCGAGCTGCCCTTCGGCGGCATCAAGCGCTCCGGCTCGGGCCGCGAGCTCGGCACGCTGGGCATCGACGAGTTCGTCAACAAGAAGATGATCCGCATCGCCTAGTCCCATGCCCACCACGGTTCTGCTGCGCAACGCTCCCGAGCACGCCATCGCGGCGTTCGCACCGAAGCCGACAACGCTCACTCCCGGCCAGTCCGAGGGCGTCACCGACGTCTGGGCTGCGCCGGGGGTGAGCCCCGGGCCCGTCGAGGCGGGCATCTGGGAGGCCACCGCGGGGTCGTTCACCGCCACCCGCGACGGCTATCACGAGATCTGCTATCTGGTCAGCGGCCGGGTCACCCTGGTCGAGGACGGCGAGGATCCTCTCGAGCTGCAGGCCGGCGACCTCTTCGTCACCCCCGCCGGCTGGCGCGGCGTGTGGCATGTCCACGAGCCGCTGCGCAAGGTGTTCGTCATCATCCCCACGGCCTGAGCCGCGGGCCCGAGTCGCACGACGCAGCGGCCGGGCCGTTCCCGCTCAGATCGCTCGCCCCGGGCTGAGGATGCCCCGCGGGTCGAAGGCCTCCTTGATGCGCCGCTGCAGTGCCACCTGCTCGTCCCCGAGCTCGGCGGCCAGCCAGCGGCGCTTGAGCGTGCCGACGCCGTGCTCGCCGGTCAGCGTGCCGCCGAGCGCGAGCGCGGCCTCGAACACCTCGCCCGCGGCCTGCCACACCACGTCGGGCACCTCATCACCGGCGTAGACCAGGTTCGGGTGCAGGTTGCCGTCGCCCGCGTGGGCGACCGTCGGGATCGGCATGGAGTACCGTTCGCCGATCGCGCGGATCGCGGCGAACATCTCCGCCAGCCGCGAGCGCGGCACGGCGACGTCCTCGATGAGCACGGGCCCGAGCGCCTCCATGGCCGGATGCATCGCCCGGCGCACGGCGAGCAGCCGCTCGCCCTCCTCCGGGTCGGTGGTCATCGCCGCGTCGCCGCCGTGCGCGGCGATGATCGCGAGGGCGTCCGCGGCCTCCTGCTCGGCGGCCGCTCCGTCGGTCTGCACGAGCAGGTGGGCGCTGCCGGGGGCGCGGTCGGGCATCCCGAGATGCCGCAGGATCGCTGCGAGCGCGACCGGATCGATGATCTCCATGACGGCGGGGCGGATGCGGGCCGCCGTGATCGCCGCCGCCGCGGCCGCGGCCTCCTCCACGCTGGGGAACGTCACCCCGATGGTCGCCACGACGCCGGCGGGAACGGGCGTCAGTGCGAGGGTGGCGCCGACGATGATGCCGAGCGTCCCTTCCGAGCCGATGAGCAGCGCGGTCAGGTCGAGGCCCGTCACTCCCTTGACGGTGCGGTGCCCGGTGCTCAGCAGCGTGCCGTCGGCGAGCACCACGTCGAGCGCGCGCACCGCCTCGCGGGTGACGCCGTACTTCGCGCACAGCAGGCCGCCCGCGTTGGTGGCGATGTTGCCGCCGACGGTCGAGATCTCCCGGCTGGCCGGGTCGGGCGCCCAGCGAAGGCCGCGCGGGGCGAGCTCGCGGTTGAGGGCGCCGTTGAGAACGCCCGGTTCGACGACGGCAAGCTGGTCGGCCTCGTCGATCGACAGGATGCGCGTCATCGCCGCTGTCGAGATCACGAGCTCGCCGGCTCCGGCCATCGCGCCGCCCGACAGCCCGGTGCCTGCGCCGCGCGGCACGACCGGCACGCGGAGCTCGTGCGCGATGCGGAGCGCGGCCTGCACGTGCTCGACGGTGCGCGCCGCGACGAGCGCGAGCGGGGGAGCGGCGGTGCGCTGGCCGGACTTGTCCGAGCGCAGCGCCTCGAGCGCCGCCGGGTCGGTGACGACGGCATCGCCGAGCGCTGCCCGCAGCAGGGCGACGACGTCGGTCATGCGCCGAGGAGCGCCTCGAGGAAGAGGCGGCGGTACGGCTCGGGGTCGGCGTCGAGCACGACGGTCGCCGGCGGCACCGCGCGCGCTGCGCTGATGTCGGCACCCTCCATCGTGCGGAGGTCGACGACGGTCTGGCCGCGCGTCGCGCCGGGGGCGAGGGCCACCTCGACCGGGGCGACGCGCGTCACGAGCGGCGACGAGTCGATCGCGGCGCACACCGCACCCGCATCGCCGATCGCGACCCGGTCGTCGGCGACCCGTTCCTCGGTGGCATCGATGCCGATCAGGTGGGTCAGCAGTGCGCCTGCGAGCCGCGGAGCGGGGTCGTGGGCGGCGCTCAGCGCCTCGACGTCGGCGTGCGTCACGCTTACCCGGTAGAACGGCTCGAGGCCGTACATCAGCACGTCGAGCCCCTCGCCGAGCACGATCGCCGCGGCCTCCGGGTCGTGCCAGACGTTGAACTCGGCCGCCGCGGTGGCATTGCCGGTGCCGACCGCGCCGCCCATCATGACGACGCGGGCGATGCGGTCGCGCACCTCCGGGTGGGTGCGGAGCAGCAGGGCGATGTTCGTGAGCGGCGCCAGGCTGATGAGCGTGATCGGCTCCGCGCTCGCGGTCAGCGTGCGACGCAGCAGCTCGACGGCGTGCACCGCTTCGGGCGTGCGGGCGGACGCCGCCAGACCCAGGTCGGCCAGGCCGTCGGCGCCGTGGATGGCGGCCGCGTGCTGGGGCGCCTCGAGCAGGGGGCGGTGCGCCCCGGCGGCGACCGGGATCGGGGCGGCGCCGGCCGCATCCAGAACCTTCAGCGTGTTCTGCACGACCTGGGCGAGCGGGGCGTTGCCGCCTGTGCAGGTGACGGCCCGCAGGTCGAGCGCGGGATGCCGCGCCGCCAGCAGCAGGGCGAGAGCATCGTCGACGCCCGTGTCGACATCGAGAATCACGGGCTGGGGGGTGGTCGTCATGGACGTTCGACTCCGGGGTTGCGGGTGCGGTCGGTGAGCCAGAACAGCCCGCCGATCATGAGCAGGGTGGCGCCGATCAGCAGACCGGTCGTCGGCGAGGTCTCGACAGAGCGGGCGACCGCGCCGGGCGGCACCGGCGGGCCCGCGAGGCCGACGCGCAGAGCGCCGAGCGCGACCCCGAATCCCACCACGACGAAACCGAGGGCGACTCCGACCAGGGTGACGCCTGCGTCGGTGCCGTTCGCGAGGCGGCGCACCCGCGCACGGGTGAACAGGATGCTCGCGCCGACCACCACGACGAACCCGAGCGTGAACGGCTCCAGCAGGGCCGCGACCGGCGGCTGGGCCAGCGCCGTCGTCCGCAGCGCGAGCGACACGGCCACGGCGACGACCGCCGCCAGTATCACCCAGCGAAAGCGCTGATCGATCGACTGCCAGCGCAGCATCGACAGCAGCACTGCGGCGGCGGCGAACCACAGCACGGGCGCGATGTCGACCAGCAACAGCACGAGCTCGCCCGGCCGCGAGATGACCGCGTCACCGATGCCGAGCTGGTAGGCCAGCGCCATCAGCGCCGTGCTGACGAGCGCGCTGAGCAGCAGCACGCGGGCTACCGAGCCCGACCGCGTGGGCATGCCGCCGACCGGCACGACCGGGGGTGGGGCGTCATCGCTCATGTGCTGATGCTAGGTCACCCGCGCCGTGCGGCGGCGGGGCGCCTGGCGGTTCGGCCCGCTCCTGCACCAGACTTCTGCTCATGACCGTTATTGAGAACTCCCGCCTCGCCATCATCGGCGCCGGCGCCGTCGGCTCGTCGCTCGCCTACGCTGCACTCATCCGCGGCTCCGCCCGCGAGGTAGTGCTGTACGACATCGACGCGCCGCGTGCCGAGGCGGAGGTTCTCGACCTCGCCCACGGCACCCCCTTCACCGGGTCGAGCACCATCACCGGCGGCGCCGACCTCGACCTGGTGGCGGGCTCGAACGTCGTCGTCATCACCGCCGGGGCGAAGCAGCACCCGGGGCAGAGCCGCCTCGATCTCGCCGGGGTCAACGTGGGCATCCTGCGCACGCTCATGCCCCAGCTGGTCGAGCGCGCCCCCAACGCGGTCTACGTGCTCGTGACGAACCCGTGCGACGTGCTCGCCGTCGCCGCGCAGCGCTTCAGCGGCCTGCCGAGCGGACGGGTGTTCTCGAGCGGCACGGTGCTCGACAGCTCCCGGTTGCGATGGCGCCTGGCCGAGCGCCTCGGAGTGTCGGCCACGAGCATCCACGCGATGATCGTCGGCGAGCACGGCGACAGCGAGTTCCCGCTCTGGTCGCAGAGTCGAATCGGGCCGATCCCGATCCGCGAGTGGATCGACGACGCGGGGCAGACCCTGAGCGTCGAGGAGCTCGACCGGATCGCCTACGAAGTGAAGACCGCGGCGTACAAGGTCATCGAGGGCAAGGGCGCGACCAACTACGCGATCGGCCTCTCGGGGGCGCGCATCGTCGAGGCAGTGCTGCGCGATGAGGGAGCGGTGTTGCCGGTCAGCTCGGTGCTCGACGACTACCACGGTGTCAGCGGCGTCGCCCTGTCGGTGCCGAGCGTCGTCGACGCGGGCGGTGTCTCCCGGGTGATCGACGTGCCGTTCTCGGCCGAGGAGGAGCGCGCATTGCACGCCTCGGCGGAGACGATCCGCGCCTCGCTCGCCGCGCTCGACCTGGCGTAGCCCCGGCCCCGGTTCCGCGCCGCGGATGCCCGCCGCGCGCCCGGCTCAGTCGAGCTCGTCCGGCACCCCGTCGCGGCCGCGCAGCCGCTCGATGAGCCGCCGATCGCGCTTGGTCGGCCTCCCGGCCCCGCGCTCGCGCAGCACCGCGGCCGGGCGCTCCTCCCTCGGCGGGGGAGGCGGCGTCAGGTCGTCGTAGTTCGCCGCGGCGAGCGGGGCGCTCGTGCGCTTCGTGATGATGCCGGTGACGATGACGAGCCGCTCGCCCCCGGCGGTGAGAGCCCGCACGTGGTCGCCGACCCGCACCACCTGCGCCGGCTTCGCCGAGGCGCCGTTGACCTTCACGTGCCCGGCTTTGCACGCGGCGGTCGCCGCAGACCGGGTCGGGTAGAGCCGGATCGCCCATGTCCAGGCATCGACCCGCGCGCTCGTCATGGCTCCAGGGTACGAGGCGCGCGACGGGGCTACCGTGGAGCCATGTCCATCGCCCTCATCACCGGCGCAACCGCCGGCATCGGAGCCGAGTTCGCCCGCCAGCTCGCCGCGCGCGGCGACGACCTCGTGATCGTCGCGCGCGACGCCGAGCGGCTCGCGCGCACCGCCGCCGAGCTCCAGCACGCGCACGGCGTGCACGTCGAGGCGCTGTCGGCCGACCTGCTGACCGAGGAGGGGGTCGCCGCCGTCGAGCACCGCCTCGCCGACGAGCACCGCCCGGTCGACCTGCTCATCAACAACGCCGGCTACGGCATCCGGGGCGACGTGCTCACGACGACCCTCGAGGACGAGCTCCACCACCTCGACATCCACGTGACGGTGCCGCTGCGGCTGGCCCACACGGCCCTGCGCGGCATGGTCGCGCGCGGTCGCGGCCGCGTCGTCATGATCTCGAGCGTCGCCGCGTACACCCCGCTCGGCACCTACTCGGCCGCCAAGGCCTGGGGCGTCTCCTTCGCCCGCGGTGCGAGCCTCGTCACCCGCTCGCGCGGGGTGACGGTCACGGCGGTGTGCCCCGGCTTCACCCGCACCGAGTTCCATGACCGGATGCGGGTCTCCACCCGCGGCATCCCCGGGTTCCTCTGGCTCGACGCGCCCCGGCTCGTGCGGCTCGCGCTGCGCGGCATCGACCGCGGCCGCGCCGTCGTCGTGCCCACCCTGCGCTACCGCCTGGTCGTGGGGCTCAGCGGCCTCGTGCCGGATCGCCTGCTCGGGCGGTTCTCGTTCGCCTCGGCATCCCGCCCCGACCAGGCCTGATCGTCAGGCGCTGAATCCTCAGGCGCTGACGGTCTCGCGCAGCGTCGACTTCCACTGCACGAGGCCGCGCACAACCGCGCTCGGGTCGTCGGCGAGACGCTCCATGGCCTCCGCGGGCACGAAGTAGTTGACCGCGACGAAGCCGCGCACCCGCTCGTCGACATCGTCGGCGAGGCGGGCGAGGATGTCGCAGGGCACGTTCTCGTTCTTCGCGATGCAGGCGCGCACACCCGGATCGGGGTCGCGCGACAGCTTCTCGTAGACCTCCACCGGGGCGTGGTATGACAGCGCCGCGCTCTCGCGGATCTTCGGGTTCGGGTCCTCCGCCAGGCGGCGGATGCGCTCGATCTTCGAGCTCGTCACCGCGGGGGAGAGGAACTGGGCGACGGCCTCCGACGAGCCGATCATGCTGGGCGCGCTCTCGGCAAGCTGGCGGCGCTGCGCGGGAGTGTTGAACCGGATGCAGGACATGCGCAGGATGCTAATCAGGCCGCGGGCGCGTCCGCCGCTGCGGCGCGGGGCTCACGGGGAATCCACGGGAACAGCATCGAGGTGCGCCGCTGGTAGTCGGCGTACTCGGGGTACTTGCTGAGAGTGATCGACTCGGTGAACACGGTCGAGCCGATGAACAGCGCGGTCAGCAGCACGGGCCCGACGATCGTCCAGTGCAGGGCGGCGCCGAGGGCGGCCGCGCCCATCGCGTAGAGCACCCACCACTGGGCCTGCTCGAAGAAGAAGTTGGGGTGCCGGCTGTACTTCCACAGCCCGGTCGCCAGGAACCGCTGCTCGGGCGTGCCGCCCGCCGCGATCGTCGCGGCCTTGGCGCGGTGGAAGTCCCACTGCTGCTGGTCGGCCACGAACTCGCCGACGAGGAAGGAGAGGAACACGGCGGCGAGCGCGAGATCGAGCGGACCGACCGGCGTCGCCTGGTTCTGGTAGGCCACGAGCGCCGGCAGGGCGATGAGCAGCAGCAGGGCGTTCTGGAACAGCACGATGAACAGCACGTTGAACACCTGGAACTGCGCGGGGCTCATCCGGGCGCGGAGGATCGGCCAGCGGTAGTCCTCGACCCCGCGGTAGCCGCCCTTGCGCGCGAAGTTGAAGGTGAGCCGCGCGCCCCACAGCAGCACCAGCACGGTCATGATCAGCAGCCGGGGGTCGGTGAACCCGGTCGCGGCCCAGAAGGCGGCCACGTACACGATCGGCACGATCGACCAGATGCGGTCGACCCACGAATGGTCGCCGGTGACGAGCGAGGCGATCCAGGTGAAGAGGCTGACCCCAGCGGCGATGCCGACCACGATGACGACGATGTCCATAGCGACGTAGCGTACGCCGGATGCCCACTGGCGGTCGTGCTCCGCCTCACTAGACTGGGCGCGTGTCGGAGCCCGAGAGAGCCTCAGTCCCTCCGGGGCCCCCCGTGAGCGATCGCATCCTCACGGTGCCGAACGCGCTCAGCGCCCTGCGCATCCTCCTTGTGCCGGTCTTCCTGGTGCTCGTGCTCATCGGCGAGGACGTCGCGGCGCTCATCGTGATCGTGGTGTCGAGCGTCAGCGACTTCCTCGATGGCATCATCGCCCGCCGGTTCGGGCAGATCACGCGGCTCGGCCAGCTGCTCGACCCGGCCGCTGATCGCCTGTTCATCTTCGCCGCCGTGATCGCGCTCGCCGTGCGCGAGGTCGTGCCGTGGTGGATCGTAGCCGTCATCGTCGGCCGCGACGTGCTGCTCGCTGGGCTCGGCATCGTGCTCGCGCGGCACGGCTACGGCCCGCTGCCGGTGCACCACCTGGGCAAGGTCGCCACCTTCGCCCTGTTCTACGCGCTCCCACTCCTCGTGCTCGGCCAGGCCTTCCCGATGCTGCAGCCCTACAGCGATCCCCTCGGCTGGGCGTTCACGCTGTGGGGGGCCTTTCTGTACTGGTGGGCGGGCATCCTGTACGTCCGTCAGACGCGGGCCGTGACCGCGCGAGCGAGGGAGGAGGCCCCGGCGGCATCGGATACGCTGGGCGTCCAGAGGAGGTCGATGGATGACTGACAGCACGCCCGGCACGAGCGACGGCGCCTACCGCCCGCACGAGACGACGGCCCACTTCGGGCCGGAGTTCGCGGCGCAGCTGGCCGCCCTCGAGGCCGGTGTGAGCCCCGAGGAGCAGGAGGTCATCGCCGCCCTGCCGTCCGGTTCCGCGCTGCTGATCGTCCGTCGCGGCCCGAACGCCGGTGCCCGCTTCCTGCTCGACGCCGACGTGACCGTCGCGGGCCGTCATCCGGAGGCCGACATCTTCCTCGACGACGTGACTGTCTCGCGCAAGCACGCCGCCTTCCTGCGGCAGGGGCGGCAGTTCTCCGTCCGCGACCTCGGGTCGCTCAACGGCACGTTCATGGCGGGTGATCGGATCGAGGACACCGTCGTGCTCACCGACGGGTGCGAGGTGCAGGTCGGCAAGTACCACCTCACCTTCTACGCCTCCCGCATCGACCTCGCGCCGGGCGCCTGATGGCGGCGCGGTCATCGGCCGCGGCGGCGCGACCGGTCCCGGCCGTCGGGCTCCTCAGCATCGGGCAGGTGCTGGCCAAGCTGAGTCCGGAGTTCCCCGAGCTGACGCCCTCGAAGCTGCGGTTCCTCGAGGAGCAGCAGCTGGTCTCCCCGACGCGCACGGAGGCGGGCTACCGCAAGTTCTCGGCGGGCGATGTCGAGCGGCTCCGCATCATCCTCACGCTGCAGCGCGAGCACTCGCTGCGGCTCAAGGTCATCAAGCACTACCTCGATGAGCTCGAGGCGGGGCGCACCCCGGCGCTGCTCGCCGATGCCCCGCTCGCCGCCTCCATGCTTGCCACCGACCGCCGCTACACCCGTGCCGAGCTGGTCCGCGAGGCGGGTGCGACCCCGGCCCTGCTGACCGACGCGATCAGCGCCTCGCTCATCGCCGCGGGCGAGACCTTCGGCGACGACGCCCTGCAGGTGCTGCGGGCCCTCGTGGAGCTGCAGCGATCCGGCATCGAGCCGCGCCACCTGCGCGGATTCCGGGCGGCCGCCGAGCGTGAGCTCGGCCTCATCGAGAGCGCCCTGATCCCGGTGGCGCGCCGCAACGATCCGTCGAGCCGTGCGAAGGCCGCCGAGCTCGCGCGCGAGATCGCGGGACAGCTCGAGATCGTGCGGTCGAGCCTGATCCGTTCGGCACTCGGCAGGCTACAGTCGTAGTCGGGCCCGACACGCCGACGTGTTCGAGCGGATGTCTCCTGTCGACGCGGGACGGCTCGCTACTCTGAACGGCGTGGCACCAACTGTCACGTTAACGATGAAGGTTAGGTAGGGGTCATGACCGACGCTGAGCAGCGCGACGAGCGCTACGACCTCGGGCTCCTCTTCACCGACGGTCTGCCCGAGCTCGACGACCAGGCGGGCTACCGCGGGGCCGTCGCCGCACGCGCCGCCGGTATCTCCTACCGCCAGCTCGACTACTGGGCGCGCACCGAGCTCGTCGAGCCCACCGTCCGCGGGGCGGCCGGTTCCGGCACCCAGCGCCTCTACGGCTTCCGCGACATCCTCGTGCTCAAGCTCGTCAAGCGCCTGCTCGACACCGGCATCTCTCTCCAGCAGATCCGCACCGCCGTGAACCAGCTGCGCGAAGCCGGGGTCAACGACCTCGCCCAGACCACGCTCATGAGCGACGGCGCCAGCGTGTACCTGTGCACCAGTGACGATGAGGTCATCGACCTCGTCAGCCGTGGTCAGGGCGTCTTCGGCATCGCCGTCGGCAAGGTCCTCCGCGAGGTGGAGAGCTCGCTCGTCGAGCTCGACTCGACGCCGGCTGCCGACCCGGCTGACGAGCTCGCAGCGCGCCGCGCCTCGCGCGCCTCGTAGCCGGTCGCTACGCGCCCTTCTCGACGCAGGCCTACTGGCCCGCGCTGCGCCTGATGGTACGCAGGCCTACTGGCCCGCGCTGCGCCTGATGGTACGCAGGCCTACTGGCCCGCGCTGCGCCTGATCGTACGCAGGCCTACTGGCCCGCGTACTCGCCCATGCGGGCGGCGCGCATGACGCGCTCGAGCAGCTGATCGAAGTTGCGCGCCATCTCCTGCGCGCTGTCGCCGGGCCACACGTGCAGCGGCTTTGCCGCGCCCTGCGCCTGCTGCAGCGAGGTGCGCTCGGGCAGCTGGGGCGAGAGCACGAGCGGGCCGAACATGTCGCGCAGCTCCTTGATGCGGAACTGGTGCTCGAGCGACTGCACGCGGGCCCGGTTCACGATGATGCCGAGGGGCTGGAGGCGGGGGGAGAGGCCGCGGCGGATCTCCTCGATCGCCCGCAGAGCCCGGTCGGCGGCGGCGACGGAGAAGAGTCCCGGCTCGGTGACGACCACGACGCGGTCACTCGCCGCCCAGGCCGTACGGGTGAGGGCGTTGAGCGAGGGAGCGCAGTCGACGAGGACGAGGTCGTAGTCGGCCTCGACGTGAGCGAGCGCCTCCTCGAGTTTCCAGATCTCGCGGATGCTCGGGTGCGGGCCGTCGAAATTGATGGCGCTCGGGCTCCCGATCAGCACGTCCACCGTGCCCGGTCGCCCGCGGGTCCAGCCGCTCGAGGTGATCGCCTGACGCACCGTGCGCTCTTTCGGACCGGCGAGAACGTCGGCGATCGTGAGGTGCCCGGCGACCTGCACGTCCATCCCCGTCGAGGCATCCGACTGGGGGTCGAGGTCGACCACGAGGGTCCGAAGACCGCGCGAGAACGCGGCCGACGCCAGACCCAGCGTGACCGTCGTCTTGCCCACGCCCCCCTTGAGAGAGCTGATGCTCAGTACGTGCACGAGTACCGACCTTACCTTCACTAGGGTGGAGAAGCGCGCACGCGCACCGACCTCGGCCCGCCACCACCGGAGCCCTGTCGACCCCCACCCGGGCCGATTTCCGAGAGGACACGATGTTTCGGAAGATCCTTGTCGCCAACCGCGGAGAGATTGCGATCCGCGCCTTCCGCGCCGCCTACGAGCTGGGCGCGAAGACCGTCGCGGTGTTCCCCCATGAGGACCGCAACTCGATGCATCGGCTGAAGGCCGACGAGGCCTATCAGATCGGCGAGCCCGGGCATCCGGTGCGCGCGTACCTCGATGTCGACGAGATCATCCGCGTCGCGAAGCTCTCGGGCGCCGACGCGATCTACCCCGGCTACGGCTTCCTGAGCGAGAACCCCGACCTCGCCCAGGCCGCCGCCGACGCGGGCATCGCGTTCATCGGCCCGCCGCGCGCGGTGCTCGAGATGGCGGGCAACAAGGTCACCGCGAAAGAGCGCGCGATCGCGGCGGGGGTTCCCGTGCTGGCCTCGAGCCCGGCGACCACCGACATCGAGGTGCTCCTCGCCGCCGCCGACGAGATCGGCTTCCCTGTCTTCGCGAAGGCCGTGGCGGGCGGTGGCGGTCGCGGCATGCGCCGGGTCGAGCGACGGGAGGACCTCCGCGCCGCGCTCGAGGCTGCGATGCGCGAGGCCGACAGCGCGTTCGGCGACCCCACGATGTTCGTCGAGCAGGCCGTCGTGCGCCCGCGCCACATCGAGGTGCAGATCCTCGCCGACGCCACGGGCGAGACCGTGCACCTGTTCGAGCGCGACTGCTCCGTGCAGCGCCGCCACCAGAAGGTGGTCGAGATCGCGCCCGCGCCGAACCTCGACGACAGCATCCGCCAGGCGATGTACCGGGATGCGGTGGCCTTCGCCCGCTCGATCGGCTACGTCAACGCGGGCACTGTCGAGTTCCTTCTCGACACCGCGGGGGAGCGGGCCGGCAAGCACGTGTTCATCGAGATGAACCCGCGCATCCAGGTCGAGCACACCGTGACCGAGGAGGTCACCGACGTCGACCTCGTGCAGTCGCAGATGCGCATCGCCTACGGGCAGACGCTCGCCGAACTGGGCCTGCGGCAGGAGCAGCTGCACCTGCGCGGTGCCGCCCTGCAGTGCCGTATCACGACCGAGGACCCGGCCGCGGGATTCCGCCCCGACACCGGCAAGATCACGACCTACCGCTCGCCGGGCGGCGCCGGGGTGCGCCTCGACGGTGGCACCGTCGCCGCGGGTGCCCAGGTGAGCCCGCACTTCGACTCGATGCTCGCCAAGATGACGTGCCGCGGCCGAGACTTCCCGGCCGCCGTCGCACGAGCCCGTCGCGGGCTCGCCGAGTTCCGCATCCGCGGCGTCACCACCAACATCGCCTTCCTGCAGGCGGTGCTCGACGACCCGGCGTTCCAGGCCGGCGACCTCAGCACCTCCTTCATCGACGAGCGCCCGGAGCTGGTGCGCACCAACCCGTCGAAGGACCGCGGCACGAAGCTGCTCAGCTGGCTGGCCGACGTGACCGTCAACCAGCCGAACGGTGCCGGGGAGGGCGTCATCGACCCTGCTCTCAAGCTGCCCGCGGTCGATCTTGCGGCGCCTGCGCCGGAAGGCTCGCGGCAGCGCCTGCAGCAGCTCGGCCCGGCCGGATTCGCGGCGGCGCTGCGCGCACAGACCGCACTCGCCGTCACCGACACGACGTTCCGGGATGCCCACCAGTCGCTGCTCGCCACCCGGGTGCGCACGGCCGACCTCGTGCGGGTGATGCCGCACGTCGCCCGCCTGACGCCGGGGCTGCTCAGTGTCGAGGCCTGGGGCGGCGCCACCTACGACGTCGCCCTCCGCTTCCTCGGGGAGGACCCGTGGCAGCGTCTCGCCGCCATGCGAGAGGCCCTGCCCAACGTGGCGATCCAGATGCTGCTGCGCGGGCGCAACACCGTCGGCTACACGCCCTACCCGACCGAGGTCACCGACGCCTTCGTGGCCGAGGCGTCGGCGACGGGCGTGGACATCTTCCGCATCTTCGACGCTCTCAACGACGTCGACCAGATGCGCCCCGCGATCGACGCCGTTCTCGCCACCGGTACCGGCGTCGCCGAGGTCGGCATGTGCTACACCGGAGACCTGCTCGACCCGGCGGAGACCCTGTACACGCTCGACTACTACCTGCGTCTGGCCGAGCAGATGGCGGAGGCGGGCGCGCACATCCTGGCGGTCAAAGATATGGCCGGCCTGCTGCGCGCCGGCGCGGCCGAGAAGCTCGTCGCCGCGCTGCGGGAGCGCTTCGATCTGCCGGTGCACGTGCACACGCACGACACGGCGGGGGGTCAGCTCGCCACCCTGCTGGCTGCCGCGCGCGCCGGTGCCGACGCCGTCGATGCGGCGAGTGCGCCGATGGCCGGCACCACGTCGCAGCCCTCGCTCTCGGCGCTCGTCGCCGCGCTCGAGCACACCGAGCGCGACACCGGGCTGGGCCTTGCGAACGTCGCCGACCTCGAGCCGTACTGGGAGGCCGTGCGTCGCGCCTACGCACCCTTCGAGTCGGGCCTGCCCGGCCCGACCGGTCGTGTCTACACCCATGAGATCCCCGGGGGCCAGCTGTCGAACCTGCGCCAGCAGGCCATCGCGCTCGGGCTCGGCGACCGGTTCGAGCTCATCGAGGACTGGTATGCGGCCGCGAACCGGATCCTGGGTCGTCCGACCAAGGTCACACCCTCCTCGAAGGTCGTCGGCGACCTCGCGCTGCAGATGGCGGCCGCCGGCGCCGACCCCGTTGATTTCGAGGCCAACCCGCAGAACTACGACATCCCTGACTCGGTGATCGGCTTCATGGCCGGTGAGCTGGGCGACCTCCCCGGCGGCTGGCCCGAGCCCTTCCGCTCGAAGGTGCTCGAGGGGCGCACGCCGAAGATCGGCATCACGCCGCTCACTGACGACCAGCGTGCGAAGCTCGCCGGCTCGACGGACGATCGCCGCCTCATGCTCAACCAGCTGCTCTTCCCGCAACCGACGCAGCAGTTCCTCCAGACGCGCGAGCAGTACGGCGATGTCTCCGTTCTCGCCACGCCCGACTACCTGTACGGGCTGCAGCCGGGTGTCGAGCACGTCATCGAGATCGAGCAGGGCGTGAGCCTGCTGGTCGCTCTCGAGGCGATCGGCGAGCCCGACGAGCGGGGTATGCGCAGCGTGATGGCCACGCTGAACGGCCAATTGCGGCCGGTGACGGTGCGCGATCGCGCCATCGCGGTCGACGTCGCCAGCGCCGAGAAGGCCGACCCCGGTCAGCCCGGGCATGTCGCCGCGCCGTTCATGGGCGTCGTGACCCTGCAGGTCGCCGAGGGCGACCGGGTCGCGGTCGGGCAGCCGGTCGCCACGATCGAGGCCATGAAGATGGAGGCCGCGATCACGGCACCGGTCGCGGGCGTCGTGCAGCGGCGTGCGATCCCCGCCACTCAGCAGTGCGAGGCGGGCGACCTGCTCATCGTCATCGCCGCCACCTGAGAGCAGGCCGGGGCCGGAGGACCGGTGTCGGTGCGGACGGTAGACTGAGAAGTCGTCCAGTGCCGAGAAGGGTGCCCCGGTGGTCCAGAAGCGCGTGAAGCCGAGCAGCGAGCCGGCGGCTGTCGTCGACGGCGTCGAGCCGACCTCCGACGAGGGCCTCGCCTCCGCGCTCCCCGCGTCGCTGACGATCGAGGTCGAGCTTCCGGCGCCGGTGCACGAGCAGCCGGAGGACGAGCAGGCCGTTGCGCTCGTCGAGGCCGGGGTCGACCCGGCGGTCGTCGTTGCCCCCGTCGTCACCGGCGAGCCCGGCACGACGGTGATCGAGCTCGACCACGACGACCTGCACGCGGTGGCCGTGACGCCCGAGATCGAACCCGAGGCCGTCGTCGAGGTGCCACCGCTGCCCGTCGCCGAGGGCGTCTACAGTCGTCGCGACATGCTCGACGGCGTCCACCACGGCCCGGAGTCGGCCGCGATGCTGACGGCTGATCGGCTCATCGAGCCGCGTCGCCGGTCGCGCCCTGCCCCGGAGGGTGCCTGGCCCGCGCTGGTCTACGGCGCGACGTTCCATCTGGTGAACCTCGGCGATTCGCGGCGGGTGCGCGAGCGGAAGCAGATCGACGCCCGCATCGCGACGGCGTTCGAGGGCGGCGCTCGCTTCGTGCCTGTCCTCACCCGCAAGGGCGGCGTCGGCAAGACCACGATCACGACGCTGCTGGGCATGGCTCTCGCCTCGGTCCGCGACGACCGGGTCATCGCGATCGACGCCAACCCCGACCGCGGCACGCTCTCCGAGCGGGTCGCCCGTCAGACCCGGGCCACGGTGCGTGACGTCGTGAACCGCGCGGCGAGCATCCAGGGCTTCACCGACTTCTCGACCCTCGTGTCGCGCGACGAGACGCGCCTCGACATCCTCGCCTCGGACACCGACCCGATGCTCTCCGAGGCCTTCGACGAGAACGACTACAACGTGGTCGCCGATCTCGCAGCGCGGTACTACTCGATCGTGCTGACCGACTGCGGTACGGGCATCGTGCACTCGGTGATGCGGGCGACCCTCCAGCGCGCCGACTCCCTGGTGATCGTCTCCGGAGGCAGCGTCGACGAGGCGCGCCTCGCAAGCGAGACCCTCACTTGGCTCGAGGCCAACGGTTATGGTGACCTCGTGCGCGACGCCGTCGTCGCCATCAACACGGCCACCCAGGGCACCAACCTGGTGAAGCTCGAGGAGATCGAGGCGCACTTCGCCTCGCGCGTGCGCGAGATCGTCCGCATCCCGTACGACGAGCAGCTCGCTGCCGGGTCGGTCATCTCGTGGAAGGACCTGCGGCCGCTCACTCGGCAGGCCGCCCGCGAGCTCGCCGCGCTCGTCGCGGAGGGCATGCCCGTGCGCCGCGGGGTCTGACGCCCGCATGACCGTCCGTCCCATCCGCCTCTTCGGCGACCCCGTTCTCCGCAGCCCCGCCGACCCGGTGGAATCCATCGACGACTCCGCTCGGCGCCTCGTCGACGACCTCCTCGACACCGTCCGCGTGCCCGGCCGTGCCGGCGTCGCCGCCCCACAGATCGGCGTCGGCCTGCGCGCTTTCAGCTACAACGTCGACGGGATCGTCGGGTACATCCTGAATCCCCAGCTGGTCGAGGTGCGGGGCGAGGCCGAGCCGGTCGAGGAGGGCTGCCTCAGCGTGCCCGGCTTCGGGTTCCCGCGCCGTCGCTACCCGTGGGCCCGTGTCGTCGGCATCGATCTCGACGGTCGCACCGTCGAGCTGAGCGGCGACGGCCTCATGGCTCAGGCCCTGCAGCACGAGTGCGACCACCTCGAGGGGCGCCTCTACATCGAGGGCCTCGATCCCGAGATCAAGCGCGAGGCGATGCGCGCCGTGCGCCAGGCCGACTGGTTCGCCCGGCCCTGACCGCAACAGCCCCGCACACGACGAGGGCCCCGCGACCGATACTCGGTCACGGGGCCCTCGTCGTGGGTGCCCTACTGCAGCGAGATGCCCTGGGTCTCGGGGGCGCCGCGGTACATGCCCTCGATCACATCGGCGAAGTCGGCGGTGATGACATGACGCTTGATGCTCATCTTGGGCGTCAGGTGTCCGCTCGACTCGGTGAACTCGGTGGCCAGCACGGTGAACTTGCGGATCGACTCGGCTCGTGACACCCGGCTGTTGGCCCCGTCGATAGCGCGCTGGATCTCCGCGAGCACCTTCGGGTGCTGCGCAGCCTCCAGGAGCGACATCTGCGGGTCGAGCTCGTTGTTGTTGAGCCACACCGGCAGCATCTCGGTGTCGAGGGTGACCAGGGCCGAGACGAAGGGCTTCTGGTCGCCGACGACGACGACCTGGCCGACGATCGGGTTCGCGCGGATCGGGTCCTCGAGCGCCGCCGGAGCGACGTTCTTGCCGCCGGCGGTGACGATGATTTCCTTCTTGCGGCCGGTGATGGTGAGGTAGCCCTCGTCATCGAGCGAGCCAATGTCGCCGGTGCGGAACCACTCGCCCTCCATGACTTCCGCGGTCGCCTCCGGCTTCTTCCAGTAGCCCGCGAAGACGTTGATGCCGCGCACGAGGATCTCGCCGTCCTCGGCGATCTTCACCCCCACACCCGGCAGGGCCGGGCCGGTGGTGCCGATCTTAAAGCGGCTCACCAGGTTCACCGTCGCCGGGGCGGTCGTCTCGGTCAGACCGTAGCCCTCGAGGATCCGGATGCCGAGGGCGCGGAAGAAGTGGCCGAGGCGCAGTCCGAGCGGGGCCGACCCCGAGACGGCGTAGACGACGCGGCCGCCCATGGCGGTCTTGAGCTTCGAGTACACCAGCTTGTCGAAGAGGGTGAACTTCAGCTTCAGGCCGAGCGGCACGGTGCCCGCATCCAGGGCCTTCGAGTACGCGACGGCGGTGTCGGCAGCGGCGCGGAAGATCTTGCCCTTGCCACCCGCCTCGGCCTTCTGCTCGGCCGAGTTGTAGACCTTCTCGAACACGCGCGGCACGGCCAGGAGGAACGTCGGCTTGAACGAGCCGAGCGCCGGCAGCAGCTGCTTGGTGTCGGCCTGGTGGCCCACCTTGACGCCGGCGTGCACGCCGAGGATCGAGATGAAGCGCGCGAACACGTGCGCGGTGGTGATGAAGAGCAGGGTCGAGGTGCCGGGCGCGACGACCTCCTTCATGGCGACCGCCGCGTTGCGGGCGAGCTCGACGAAGTTCGAGTGGGTCAGGATGCAGCCCTTGGGGGTGCCGGTCGAGCCGGAGGTGTAGATCAGGGTGGCGAGGTCGCTGCCCTTCGCCGCGGAACGGCGGGCCTCGAGCTCCTCGTCGGAGATGCCCGTGCCCGTCGAGGCGAGCTTCTCGAGGTCGCCCAGGTGCATCTGCCACACGTGGCCGATGCTCGGCACCTCGCTCGCGATCTCGTCGTAGCGCGCGAAGTGCTCCGGGGTCTCCACGATCATGTGGTGGGCCTCGGAGTCTTCGAGGATGTACTGAATCTGCGCCGGCGCGCTCGTCTCGTAGATCGGAACGAGGGCGGCCCCGGCGAACCACGCGGCGAAGTCGACCAGGGTCCACTCGTACCGCGTCTTGCAGATGAAGCCGATCTTCTCGCCGGGCTTCACGCCCGCGGCCATGAAGCCCTTGGCGAGCGCGACCACCTGCCGGTGGAACTCCGCCGTGCTGACGTCCGACCAGCCGCCGTCGGCGGTGGGGAGCGCGAACAGCGGCTCGTTGGGGGTGAGCCGCACCCGGTCGATCAGCAGATCGGTGGCGTTCGCCTCCGGGTCGGGCGTCACGACAGCCGGGACGAAGAACTCTTTCACGGCAACTCCTTTGATACCGGGGGCGGATGTTCGCTCCCACTCTAACCCGGTGCGCGGTCGACCGACGCGGGCGAGAAGCCCTCACTAGACTCGACACTCGTGCACTCCATCGGAATCGACATCGGCGGTACGAAGATCGCCGGAGCCCTGGTCTCGGACGACGGCGCCATCCTCGCCGAGCGCCGCGAGCCGACCCCGGCCGGCGACCCTTCGGCCATCACCGACCTCGTCGTGCGGATGATCGAGGAGCTCCGCGACGGTCAGGAGGTCATCGCCGCCGGCGTCGCGGCCGCTGGCTTCATCGACGCCGCGCAGTCGACGGTGTACTACGCGCCGAACATCAACTGGCGCAACGAGCCGTTCCGCGACCGGCTGCGCGAGCGCCTGGACCTCGACATCACGATCGACAACGACGCGAACGCTGCCGGATGGGCGGAGTTCCGGTTCGGGGCGGGGCGCGAGGCCCACGACATGACGATGCTGACGATCGGCACGGGCGTCGGCGGTGCGATCGTCGTCGGCGACCGCCTGCTGCGCGGGGGCTTCGGCACCGCCGGCGAGCTCGGGCACCTGCGGGTGGTCCCCGACGGGCTGCCCTGCGGCTGCGGCGCGCGCGGCTGCATCGAGCAGTACGGCTCGGGGCGCGCCCTGCTGCGCATGGCCAACGAGATCGCCGATGCGGGCGGCATCGGTCTGCAGCTGGCACAGGCGCGCGAACGCGCCGGCGGCCTCACCGGCGACATCCTGGCCGACTTCCTGCGTGAGGGGGACGCCGGCGCCCTGCACGCGCTGCGGCAGCTCGGCACCTGGCTGGGCCAGGCCTGCGCGAGCCTCAGCGCGGTGCTCGACCCCGAGATCTTCGTCTTCGGCGGGGGGGTCTCGGTCGCCGGCGACCTGCTCATCGACCCGGTGCGCGAGGCGTACCTCGCCAACCTTCCGGCGCGCGGCTATCACCCGGAGCCCCGCTTCGTCGTGGCCGAGCTCGTCAACGACGCCGGCGTAGTCGGCGCGGCCGACCTGGCCCGCATCCATGCCCTCGGCGTCTCCGGGTAGCGGTCTTGCGATCGCATCCCCGCCGTCACGCACGAGGGGTTAGGCTGATGCGCGCTGTTGAGGAAGGGAGCCAGGGGTGTTCTACTGGCTGATGAAGAACCTGGTGATCGGTCCGATCCTGCTCACCGCGTTCCGCCCCTGGGTGCGCGGAATCGAGAACGTCCCGCGCTCGGGAGCGGTCATCCTGGCCAGCAATCACCTCTCGTTCACCGACTCGGTGTTCCTGCCGCTCGTGCTCGACCGGCGCGTCGTGTTCCTGGCGAAGAGCGACTACTTCACCGGGCGCGGCATCAAGGGCTGGCTGATCCGCATGTTCTTCGAGGCGAGCGGCCAGCTGCCGATCGACCGCTCCGGCGGGAAGGCGAGCGAGGCCTCCCTCAACACGGGCCTGAAGGTGCTCGCCGAGGGCTACGCGCTCGGCATCTACCCCGAGGGCACCCGCAGCCCCGACGGCGTCATGTACCGCGGCCGGACGGGTGTGGCCCGCATGATCCTCGAGTCGGGGGTGCCGGTCGTGCCGGTCGCGATGATCGACACCGAGAAGGTCATGCCGATCGGGTCGAAGATGCCGAAGGTGGTGCGTCCCGGCGTGATCTTCGGCGAGCCGCTCGACTTCTCTCGTTTCCAGGGCATGGAGGGCGACCGCTTCGTGCTGCGGTCGATCACCGACGAGATCATGTACGAGCTCGGGCGCCTCAGCGGTCAGGAGTACCGCGACGTCTACGCGACCACGGTGAAGGACAAGCGCCCCGCCAACGCCCGGTAGGCTGGAAAACCGGGCCGTCCGCGCGCCCGCACCGCCCTTTTCCACCACCAGTTGTGAGGAATCCCCCCGTGGTCGACCCCTTCGAGCCTGTCGTGCATGCTGACCCCGCCGTCATCGCCGGGCTCGACAACTGGCGCACGCTGCCGATCAAGCAGCAGCCCGAGTGGCCCGACCGGGCCGCCGTGGCCGCCGCTTCCGCCGAGCTCGCCACCCTGCCGCCGCTCGTCTTCGCGGGCGAGGTCGACATGCTGCGTGACCGCCTGGCGCGCGCGGCCCGGGGCGAGGCCTTCCTGCTGCAGGGCGGCGACTGCGCCGAGACCTTCGCCGGTGCCACGGCCGACCAGATCCGCAACCGGGTGAAGACGATCCTCCAGATGGCGGTCGTGCTCACCTACGGGGCCTCCATGCCCGTCATCAAGATGGGCCGCATGGCGGGTCAGTTCGCCAAGCCGCGCTCGAGCGACACCGAGACCCGGGGCGACGTCACCCTGCCCGCCTACCGCGGTGACATCGTCAACGGCTACGACTTCACGCCCGAGTCGCGCCAGGCCGACCCCGCGCGACTCGTGAAGGGCTACCACACGAGCGCCTCGACGCTGAACCTCATCCGCGCGTTCACCCAGGGTGGCTTCGCCGACCTGCGCATGGTGCACAGCTGGAACAAGGGCTTCGCCGCGAACCCCGCCAACCAGCGCTACGAGGGCCTGGCGAAGGAGATCGACCGCGCGGTGAAGTTCATGGAGGCCGCGGGCGCCGACTTCGACGAGCTGAAGCGCGTCGAGTTCTACTCCAGCCACGAGGGCCTCCTCATGGACTACGAACGCCCGATGACGCGCATCGACTCGCGCACAGGCACCCCGTACAACACCAGCGCCCACTTTCTCTGGATCGGGGAGCGCACGCGCGAGCTTGACGGTGCGCATGTCGACTTCTTCAAGCGCATCCGCAACCCCATCGGCGTGAAGCTCGGCCCGTCGACGACGCCCGAGACCATGGAGCGCCTCATCGACGTGCTCGATCCCGAGCGCGAGCCCGGGCGCCTCACCTTCATCACGCGCATGGGCGCTGGCATGATCCGGGATGCCCTCCCGCCGCTCCTCGAGGCGGTCAAGGGTCTCGACGCCAACCCGCTGTGGGTCACCGACCCCATGCACGGGAACGGCCTCACCACGCCCACCGGCTACAAGACGCGTCGCTTCGACGACGTCGTCGATGAGGTCAAGGGCTTCTTCGAGGCGCACCGCGCGGCGGGCACCCACCCGGGCGGCATCCACGTCGAGCTCACCGGCGACGACGTCACCGAGTGCCTCGGCGGCTCGGAGCAGATCGACGAGGAGACGCTGGCGACCCGCTACGAGTCGCTCTGCGACCCGCGTCTGAACCACATGCAGTCGCTCGAGCTCGCCTTCCTCGTGGCCGAGGAGCTCGGGCGCAGCTGAGCGGCGGTCCCGCATCCGTCGCCATGGGGCGGCGGGCGCTCAGTACTGCGCGATGACCGTGACGCGGGAGTTGCGCAGCACGCGCTCGCCCGCGGCCGGGTCGGTGGCCTGCACCGGTGCGAGCGGCGAGTCGCGCAGCCCCGGCGGCACGTTGGTGTCGAGCGCGACCTCGAAGCCGGCCTGCTCGAGAATCGCGATCGCCTCCTCGATCGAACGTCCGACGACGTTCGGCACGTCGACCAGGTCGGGCCCGCGCGAGACGATGATGGTGAGCGTCGCGCCGGGGCGCACGGGGCCGTCGCCGGTGCGCTCGACGCGCAGCACATCGCCCTGGGGCACCTCGTTGTCGAACGCCGACTCGCCGCCGACGATGCCGGTCAGCCCCCTCGCGGTGAGGGCGGCCTGCGTCGCCTCCACGGTGAGCCCGCGCACCTCGGGAATCCTGCCGACCGAGACGATCAGCCGCACCTCAGTGCCCTTGAACGAGTCGGCGCCCGCATCGAGCGCGGCCTCGTCGACATCCACGACGGCGATGACTGAGCCCTCCGGCACGTCGGCATCGAACTGGGGGATGCTCTCGCCGAGCTCGAACCCGGCGCCGACCAGTGCGGCGCGGGCGTCGGCCTCGGGCTGCCCGATTACGTCGGGAACGGTCGTCGGCTCCGGGCCGAGCGAGACGATGAGGGTGACCACGGTGTCGCGGTCCACGACCTCGCCGGCCGGCGGGTCGGTGGCCGCGATGCGCCCGGCCTCGACCTCGAGATCGTAGGCCTCGCCGAGCTGCTCGTCGACGGTCGCGCCCTGCTCCTCGAGCACGAGGCGGGCGGCCTCCGGCGTGGCTCCTCGGACGTCGGCGATGGTGACCCGCGCGCCGGGTCCGGCGCCGAACCACCAGCCGATGCCGGCGGCGAGACCGGCCAGAGCCAGCACCGCCGCGAAGAGGATCCACCCCCGCCGACGATTGGCGGGGCCGCGCCGCGCGAGCTCCGCGGTCGCGCTCGGGCCGCTGTCGGTGCCGGAAGACCCGCGTGTGCCCAGCACCTGGGTCTCGTCGGTCGCCGGGGTCACCGTGATCGGGCTGGTGAGGAGCAGCGTGCGCTGCGTCGCCGCGGCGGGCAGCGCGGTCTGCAGCGCGCGACCGGTCTCGGTGACCTGGTCGAGCAGCGCCCGCGCGTCGGCCGGGCGGTCCTGCGGGTCGCGCGCGGTCGCCCAGAGCACCAGCTCGTCCCACTCCGCGGGAACACGGGGGTTCAAGCTGCTCGGGGCCGGCACCGAATCGTTCGCGTGCTGGTAGGCGATCTGCATGGGCTGCTCGCCCTTGTACGGCTGCTCACCCGTGAGCATCTCGAACATCATGATGCCGACCGCGTAGATGTCGCTGCGCGTGTCGGCCACACCGCGCGTGACGAGCTCGGGGGAGAGGTAGGCGATCGTGCCGAGCAGCGCCTTGCCGGTCGCCGTGTTCGCGCTGGCGGCCCGCGCGAGGCCGAAGTCGCCGATCTTGATGCGGCCGTCATCGGCCAGCAGCACGTTCTCGGGCTTGAGGTCGCGATGCACGATTCCCGCCTTGTGGGCGGCGGCGAGACCGGCGAGCACGGCCTCGGCGATGTCCATGGTCTGCTCGGGGGTGAGCGCCCCGTACTCCTGGAGCAGTTCGCGCAGCGTGATGCCCGGCAGGTACTCCATGACGAGGTAGGCCGATTCGGCATCCTGGCCCTGATCGAAGACATTGACGACGTTCGGATGCGCCAGCCGGGCCGCGGAGCGCGCCTCCTGGATGAAGCGCTCCTTGAACTGGCTGTCATCGGCCAGATGCCCGTGCATGATCTTCACGGCGACCAGGCGGTCGAGCCTCTGATCGGTGGCGAGGTAGACGGTCGCCATCCCCCCGCGGGCGATGCGCGAGCGGACCTGGTACCGACCGTCGATGAGACGGCCGATGAGGGGATCGGTCGTCGCGCTGCTCACCCGCTCAGTCTAGGTCGCGGGGCGGCGTCGACCCTGGAGCCACGCGCGGTGCCGACTGCGACTCAGGTGAGCTCGTCGTACCAGGCCCAGGCGCTCGTCTCCCACTTGGCGTACGCGTCGGGGTAGGCCGAGATCTGCACGGCCTGCGCCGCACGCGTGAGCGTCATGCTCTGCCAGCCGGGGATGTCGAGCAGGCCGCGGGTGTAGCCGGAACGACCGACGTAGAACAGCCGGGCCGCGTGGCTCGGGATCTGCAGGTCCGCGGCGGTTCCCCAGCCGGAGCTCGGGCGCTGCTGGAAGAGGCCCACCGAGTCGCGGTCGCCCCACGAGAGGTTGCGCAGCGACGACTCCTGCATGGCGGTCGCGAGCGCGATCACGATGCCGTAGGTGGGAACGCCCAGCTCGCGGCCGACCCGCACGATCGTCGCTGCGTGCGTGCGCATCTCGGCCGTGAGCGGCGTGACGGTGCCGCCGCTCGGGGGGCGCGGGGTGCTCGGCGTTCCCGGCGTCGACGGCACGGTCGGGCGGTTCACCACGGGGGGAGCGGCCACCGGAGGGGGCGCGGCGGGCAGCACGGGGCGCTTGGCCACGGTCATGTCGGCGACCGCCGCGGCGAGTTCGGTGCCGCCCGCGTCGCCCGCGGCGGCCTGCTCCGCGATCGGGGCTGAGGCGGCGACGCGCGCGGATGAGGTCTCGACGGGCACGTCGGCAGCGGCGCCGACGATCGGAGCGGGCGCGGGGGCCGGTGCCGGCACGCGCCCCGGCACCACGATCGACTGGCCGGGGTAGACGATGCTCGTCCAGGTCAAGCCGTTGGCGTCGAGGATCGCCTGGGTCGTCACCCCGAACCGGGCGGCGAGTGACGAGAGGGTGTCGCCCTTCACGATCGTGTACACCCCGCCCACGGTCGTCGGCGTCGGCAATCCGGTCGCCTTCACCGGGGCCGACGTCAGACGGAGGACCTGGCCGGGGAAGATCGGTGCCGACCAGGAGAGGCCGTTGAGCGCGAGCACGGCGGCCGTCGGCAGCCCGAAGGACTGCGCGATGGAGCTGACCGTGTCGCCGGGGGCGACCGTGTAGACGGCGGGGGCAGTCGTGGCCGCGGCCGTGCGGGTCGCGAGGGCTCCAGGGATGATGGCCGCGCCGAGCCCGCTGACCACCGAGCGCATGTTCACAGGCTCGGGCGCATGCTGCGGGCGGGGGGAGTGCGGCTTGCGCGGTGATGCCGCGTCGGCGGGGGTGGCGACCCCGACACCGAGCGCGATGGCCCCGGTGAGCACGATGGGCATGGTGGAGAAGGCGGCGGTCCGCAGCCGCGGCGAGCGCGCCGGCAGGGCGGGTCGGGAAGCGCGCTCCGGGTTCGGCGGCGCGCTCGGGGCGGTGCGCGGCGAGAGGCCGGCGAGCACGGCTCGGGCGCGCGGGTCGATGTGCTGCTCGATGCCCGGCTCGGTGCCCGGCTCGCAGGACGGCGCGGTGCTCCCGGCATGCCTCGGATCGCTCATGCGCGAAACCTCCCCTGCCCCCGTGGGCGCACTGCGGCGCGATGGCCCCCCGGCCACTGTTTCACAGTACTACGCAAGTGAAGAGAAGTGGAAGATGTGGTTTCCGTTCACATGTTCGTAACATTCGACTCGTCGGGCGACGGGGGGCAGAGCATGGCACTCTGGTGACGTGGCTTCCGAATCCGCTCGCTGGTTGACCGTCCCCGATCTCGTCGAGATCCTGAACCTCAGCCCCGGACGGGTGCATCGACTGCTCGAGGAGCGGCAGCTCCTGGCCGTGCGCCGTGACCGGGTGCTCGTCGTGCCGGAGGAGTTCCTGCTCGACGGCGCGCCTGTCAAGGATCTGCGCGGCACCCTGACGCTCCTGGCCGACGACGGTTTCAGCGACGACGAGGCGATGGACTGGATGCTGACGCCGAACGAGATGCTCGGCGCGTCGCCGATCGCGGCGCTGCGATCGGGCCGCAAGGCCGAGGTCCGACGCGTCGCCCAGGCGCTCGCCTTCTAGGTCGCGCGGCGCGTCACCAGATCGCTGAGCCCGATCAGCTCGGCGCGCGCGGCGCGGCTCACGGGAGCATCCTCGAGCGCGTGGAGCGCCTCCTGCACGGAGCGCTCGATGATCCGCTCGGTCGTCTCCACGGCGCCGCTGTCGCGGATCGTCGCCTGCAGCGTCGCGATCTGGTGATCGGTGAGGTCGGGTTCGCCCAGCAGCTCATCGATGAGGGCCACGGCGCCGGCGGGCAGTGCGGCGCGGGCCAGCGCGATGATCACCGTGCGCTTGCCCTCACGCAGGTCGTCACCGGCAGGCTTGCCGGTGACCGAGGGATCGCCGAAGATGCCGAGCAGGTCGTCGCGCAGCTGGAAGGCGACGCCGAGGGGCAGGCCGAAGGCGCGGAGCGCGGCCACCTGCTCGAGCGTTCCGCCGGCCATCACACCGCCGAGGGCGAGCGGAGCCTCGATCGAGTACTTGGCCGACTTGAAGGTCACGACGCGGTGCGCGCGGGGCAGCAGCTCGGCCTCGGGGGAGTCGCGCCAGGCCACCTCCTCGAGAATGTCGAGGTACTGGCCGACCGTCACCTCGGTGCGCATCGTCTGGAACTCGGCACGGGCCGCGCGCGCGCTGCGCGGATCGCCGAGGCGCGCGAGTCCGACGTCGAGCAGCTCGTCGCTCCAGCCCAGCAGGAGGTCGCCGAGGAGCAGCGCCGTCGCCGTGCCGTAGGTGCGGGGGCTGCCGGTCCACTCATGGCTGGCGTGGTCGGCCTCGAACCGGCGGTGCGCCGCCGGCATGCCGCGGCGCGTGTCGGAGTTGTCCATGATGTCGTCGTGCACGAGGGCGGCGGCGTGGAACAGCTCGAGCGCCGCGGCGGCCTCGATGACGCTCGGCAGATCGCTGTGGGTGTCGAGCTCGGCGAGGAGGTCGTCCGGTCGGACGGTGCCGGCGACCGCGTGCCAGCCCCAGTAGCAGAAGAGGGCGCGGAATCGCTTGCCGCCGCCGAGCAGGTCGCGGCTCGCATCCATGAACACCGAGAGCTCGGGGGCGATCTGCTCCAGCTGGGTCGCACGCTCCTCGAGGAAGCGCTCCAGCCGGGCGTTGACTAGGTCGACTAACCGGGTTCTCTCAGGCACTCGCCTAGCCTATCCAGCGCGGCGAGCCTAGAATGTGGGGGGAGGGGGCTTCCCCTCCTAGTCGTCGAAGGGGTCATCATGCCGCTGTCTGAGCACGAGCAGCGCCTCCTGGAGGAGATGGAGCGCAATCTCTACCAGAACGACGCCGATTTCGTCGCCACCGTCGCCGGCCGCCGAGGCAAGCCGAACTACCGGCTCATCGTGATCGGCGCGCTGCTCGCCGTGGCCGGTGTTGCCGCGCTGGTCGCGGGCGTCATCGTGCGGCAGCCGATCGTCGGCGTCGTGGGCTTCGGCCTCATGCTCGGCGGCGTGCTCATGGTGCTCTCGCCCGGTCGCGGTGCGGCCGAGCCGGCCGCCGCCGGCCGTTCGGGTTCCGCCCGTGCTCCGCGATCGTCGTGGATGCAGACCATGAACGAGCGCTGGGAGCGTCGCCAGGACGAGCGCGGCGAGTAGCCCTCCACGTTCCTCCACGTCAGGGGTCGGCCTTCGGGCCGGCCCCTTTTTCTGTGCCCTCATCCCGGTGCCCCGAGCGGGCGGTTCACGGGGCGTTTCGCTGCGGAGTAGGCCTTTCCCTCCACCGGGCCTCCCGTCGCGCTCCCTTTCCCTCCACCTCGATCTCCCCTGTATTTCCGCGGCTCTGTGGGGAGCATCCGGCGTGACAACAGTGAAGTCCAGGCATAAACTCCTCGAAGTGCTTCCATTTGTGGAGGATAGTGGAGTAAAGTGGAGGGCATCACCTGATCTCGGGCCGGAGATGAGAGGGGGGCCAGGACGATGCTTCTCGGCACGTACACCCCCAAGCTCGACGACAAGGGGCGGATCATCCTCCCGGCCAAGTTCCGGGCCGAGCTCGCTGGCGGTGTCGTCCTCACTCGCGGCCAGGAGCACTGCATCTACGTCTTCAGTGCCGCGACCTTCCTGCAGCAGCTCGAGAAGCTGCGCTCCGCACCGCTGACGAGCAAGCAGGGTCGCGAGTTCCAGCGCTTTTTCCTCTCCGGCGCGAGCGAGCAGGAGCCCGACTCGCAGCACCGCGTGACCATCCCGCAGGTGCTGCGCGACTACGCCGGCCTCGACCGCGAGCTCACGGTCATCGGTGCGGGCGACCGTGCCGAGATCTGGGCCACCGAGGCCTGGAACACCTACTACGCCGAGCGCGAGGAGGCCTTCGCCGCCACGGAGGAGGAGGTGATTCCCGGACTCTTCTGACCGCGGGGGCCTGACTCCCAGCCGTGACCCGCCCTGGCGCACCTTCCCCGGTGCCAGGTCGCACGGATGGGGATCAGGGCCCCGCGAGCAGGACCGACATCACCATGACGACCACCCCCGTGCACATCCCCGTCATGCTCGAGCGCACCCTCGAGCTCCTTGCCCCGGCTCTCGACGTGCCGGGTTCCGTTCTCGTCGACGCCACCCTCGGCCTGGGGGGCCACGCCGAGGCCGCGCTCGAGCGCCACCCCGGCCTCCACCTCGTCGGCCTCGACCGCGACACCGACGCGCTGGCCCGCGCCGGCGAGCGGCTCGCCCCGTTCGGCGATCGTGTCGACCTCGTCCACACCGTCTACAGCGGCATCCGGGATGCTCTCGCCGGGCTCGGCATCGACCAGGTCACCGCGGTGCTCTTCGATCTGGGCGTCTCGTCGATGCAGCTCGACGAGGCCGAGCGCGGCTTCGCCTACGCGCAGGACGCGCCGCTCGACATGCGCATGGACCGCACGACGGGCATCACGGCGGCCACTGTGCTGGCGGAGTACTCCGAAGCCGAGCTGCGCCGGATCTTCTACGCCTACGGCGAGGAGAAGCTGGCGCCGCGCTACGCGCGCCGTATCGTCGAGGCCCGCGTCGAGCATCCCCTCGAGCGCTCGTCGCAGCTGGTCGAGCTGATCGCCCAGGCGACGCCGCGCGCCGTGCAGCGGGCCGGCCACCCGGCCAAGCGCGTCTTCCAGGCGCTGCGGATCGAGGTGAACGGCGAGCTCGCCGCCCTCGAGGCAGCGCTGCCCGCGGCGCTCGACGCTCTCGCCGTCGGCGGGCGCATCGTGGTGCTCGCCTACCAGTCGCTCGAGGACCGCATCGTGAAGCACGAGCTCGCCTCCCGCACCCGATCGACGGCACCGGCCGGTCTGCCGATGGAGCTGCCCGAGCACAGCCCCGAGTTCCGTCTGCTGGTGCGCGGCGCCGAGCTCGCCGACGAGGCCGAGCGCGCCCGCAACCCGCGCGCGATCCCGGTGCGCCTGCGCGCCGCCGAGCGACTGAAGGAGGCCGCATGAGCGCCGTCCCGGCCTCCAGCCTGACCGCACCGGGCCGCGGCCTGCCGCGTCGCGAGTCGCCCGCCCGCCCGCCGCTCGAGGTGGTGCCCACGCGGCAGCAGCGTCGCGCCCGTCCGCGCGCCGTCTACGCGGTCGCCACGATCGCGGGCGTGTTCGCGATCCTTCTCGCGCAGCTGATGCTGAGCATCGTGCTCTCCGATGGCGCGTACCGCATCACGGCGCTCGAGGGGCAGCGGGCCGAGCTCGACCGCACCGCGCAGATCCTCACCGAGGACCTCAACGTCTACGACTCCGCTCAGTACGTGGCGGCCAATGCCGAGTCCCTCGGCATGGTGGTCAGCACCGTGAGCCCCGCATTCCTCCTCCTCTCCGATGGCACCGTCCAGGGTTCCCCGAGGCCGGCGGGGGCCGGCAGCGGGGTCTTGGACGGCAGGGGCGATCTCGTCGGCAATGTGCTGCTGACCGACGTGCCCCTCGTGACCCCGACGGCGACGGGGGGTGCATCGGCGGCGGCTCTGAGCGCGCCTCCGACGCCGTCGTCGTCGGGGTCGCTACCGTCGACCGCGGGCGAGCTGGCCTCGACCGGGGCGCTGCCCTCGCCCGTGACGCGCTGATCGGTGGGGAGGACGGAACCGCATGGTGACCGCTGACCGCCGCACGCGTCGTCGACTGGCAGCCTGGATGCTCGTCATCGCGATCGTCCTCAGCAGCTTCGTCGTGCGTCTGGTCGACATCCAGGTTGTGCGTGCGGCCGAGCTGGCCGATGAGGCCGAGGCGCGCCGGTCGATCCCGATCACCATCTCGGGTGCGCGCGGCGACATCGTGGACGCCTCCGGGGTCGTGCTCGCCGACTCGGTGTTCCGCTACGACATCACCGTCTCGCCGCGCTTCGTGCAGGACTTCCGCCGCACTGATGAGTCGACGGGGGAGCGGGTGACCGTCACCGTTGACCAGGCCCTCGCCTCCGTCGCCCAGATCGTCGAGGGCGATCCGGTGGCGATGCTCATGGAGATCCGTGCGCAGCTGGCCGAGAACCCGCAGGACGACCACGCCTACCTGGCGCGCCGTGTCACGCCCGAGCAGCTCGAGGCGGTGCGCGACCTCGGCATCCCGTGGGTGTATGACGAGCGCATCCCGGCGCGCACCTACCCGAACGGCCAGATCGCGGGCAATCTGGTCGGCTTCCTCGGCACCGATGGCCCGCAGACCGGCCTCGAGTTCCGGCTCAACGACTGCCTAAAGGCGACCGACGGCTCGGCCACCTTCGAGCGCGGCGCCGACGGCGTACGCCTCCCCGGCACGACGGTCGTCAGCCAGGAGGCCGTCGACGGGGGCACGCTGCACCTCACGATCGATGCCGACGTGCAGTGGTTCGCGCAGCAGGCGATCGCTGAGCAGGGCTCCGCGATCGGCGCCGAATGGGCCACCGCGGTGGTCGTCAGCGTCGACGACGGCCACATCATCGCCGCGGCCGACTGGCCGACCGTCGACCCCAACGACGTCAACGGAACCGACCCCGACAACCTCGGCTCGCGCGTGTTCACGTGGCCGTACGAGCCGGGGTCGGTCATCAAGGCCGCCACGTTCGCCGGTCTGCTCGACTCGGGGGCCGCGACGCTCGGCGACCGCATCATCGCGCCGCAGCGCTACCCGACGATCGACGGCTTCGTGATCGTCGACGCGGTCGACACCGGCGACACCCGCTACACGGTCGCGGGTGCGCTGATGAACTCGTCCAACACGGGAACCTCCGTGCTGAGCGAGCGCATGAGCTACCAGCAGCGCCACGACTACCTCGCGGCCTTCGGCCTGGGCTCTCCGACCGCCGTCGACTTCCTCGGCGAGGAGCCGGGCCGTCTGCCCGACCCGCAGACCGTCGACAAGCACAACGCGATCGTGCAGCTGTTCGGCCAGGGAATGCTGGCCACCAGCGCCCAGGTCGCGGGCCTCTACCAGACGCTCGCCAACGATGGCGTGCGCGAGCCCCTGACCCTCGTGACCGGCTGCACGCACGACGACGGCACTGTCACCGATGCGCCCCCCACCGAGGGCACGCGCGTGGTGAGCGAACGCGCCGCCCGGGGCATCACGAGCGTGCTCGAGCAGGTCGCGACCCGCAGCTACCTGTCGTCGCTCCTGACGATCCCCGGCTACCGCGTGGCCGCCAAGACGGGCACGGCCGAGGTCTTCGAGAACGGCCGGTACGGCTCGAACCGCATCGTCACCGTCGCCGGCTACGCGCCCGCCGACGACCCCCAGTACGTCGTGGTCGTGACCTACGGCAAGCCCACTACGATGAAGGTGTCGGCCGCCGCGGCGCCGACGTTCCGGTCGATCATGACGCAGGTCCTCAAGACCTTCCGGGTGCCGCCCTCGCGCGGCTCGGCGCCCGACATCGCCCTCACCTGGTGAGGCGATCGACCCTGACAGAGCAAGAGTGAGGTCGCCGTGTCCCGCATCCCGCCCGTCCTGAGGCCCGAGCATCCGGCACCTCGTCCTCTCGTCGACCTGCTGGCCACGGTGCCGGCAGCGGTGCACGGTGCCCTCGACGACATCGCCGTCACGGGCGTCACCCTCTCGACGGCCGACCTGCACCCGGGCGATCTCTTCGTCGGCGTGCGCGGTGAGCACCGGCACGGCGCCGAGTTCGCCGCCGACGCTGTCGCGAAGGGCGCGGTGGCCGTGATGACCGACGCCGCCGGGCTGGCGGCCGCCCAGAGCGCGGGGGTTCCCGTGCTCGTCGTGGAGAACCCGCGCGGGGTGCTCGGCGCCGTCTCCGCCTGGGTCTACCGCACCCTCGAGGAGCGCCCGCTGCTGTTCGGGGTCACCGGCACGAACGGAAAGACCTCCACCGCTTACCTGCTCGACCAGATGCTGCGGCAGCTCGGCATGGTGGCGGGCCTCAGCTCGACCGCCGAGCGGCGCATCGCCGACGAGCGCGTCGTCAGCCGCCTCACGACGCCCGAGGCCACCGAGATGCACGCCTTGCTGGCCCGCATGCGCGAGGCCGGCGTGCAGGCGGTCGCCGTCGAGGTGAGCGCGCAGGCTCTCAGCCGCCACCGCGTCGACGGCATCCCCTTCGACGCCGTCGGCTTCACCAATCTCACGCACGACCACCTCGACGACTACGCCGACATGGAGGAGTACTACCGCGCCAAGCTGCCGCTGTTCTTCCCCGAGCACGGCCGGCGCGGTGTGGTCTCTCTCGACTCGGAGTACGGCCCGCGCGTCATGGCCGACGCGCGGATCCCCGTGGTGTCGATCACCTCGCGCCCCGAGGTCGAGGCCGACTGGCGGGTGACCGTCACGCACGAGGATCCGTTCCGCACCGACTTCACGCTGAGCGGCCCCGACGGGGTCGAGCTGCGGTCCAGCATCCCGATCATCGGCCACCACATGGCGGCCAACGCGGGCCTCGCGATCGTCCTCCTCCTCGAGGCAGGCGTTCCGCTCGATCAGGTGCGGGATGCGGTGCACGAGCGCCCCATCGCGGCCTACCTGCCCGGCCGCACCGAGCGGGTCTCCGGCGACCGCGGCCCGAGCGTCTTCGTCGACTTCGGCCACAGCCCCGATGCCTTCGAGAACACTCTCGCGGCGGTGCGGCGCCTCACGACCGGTCGCACGATCATGGTGTTCGGTGCCGACGGCGACCGCGACACGACGAAGCGCCACGACATGGCTCGAGTCGCGGCCGAGGGCTGCGACATCCTCGTCATCACCGACCACCACCCGCGCTTCGAGGACCCGGCGTCGATTCGCGCCACCCTGCTCGAGGGGGCGGCGCTCGCGACGAACACGCCGGAGATCCACGAGGTCAGTCCGCCCGAGCAGGCGATCCGGGTCGCGGTGAACCTCGCGCGCGAGGGCGACTCGATCCTCTGGGCCGGCCCGGGGCACCAGGACTACCGGGATATCCGCGGCGTGCGCACCCCCTACTCGGCTCGCGATGAGGCCCGCGCTGCCCTGCGCGAGGCGGGCTGGTGAGCCCCGAGCCGCCCGTCGTCCGCATCGACGACGTGCGTCACCGTTCCACCGGCAGCGTCGCGATGCTGAGCATCGACGGCACCGCTCACGAACTCGCGCTCGCGGTGCTGGGCGATGCCGCGGTCGAGCGCGCGGTGGGCATCCTGACCGCAGCGCTGGCCGCGGGCGACGGCCTCGAGATCGCCCTCGCCGCCGCGGCGGCGCTCGAGCCCGAGCCGGGCCGGCTGGCGCTGCGGCGCGCTGCCTCGGGCGCTCTGCTGATCGACGATGCCGCGGCGGCGACTCCGGTCGAGGCGCGGGCCGCACTCCGCGTGCTCGCCGACATCGCCCGCGACCGCCGCCGCTCGTTCGCGGTCATGGGAGAGCTCGACACGTCCGCCGCCGACTGGTTCGACGAGCACGATGCCCTCGGCCGCATCGTCGTTCGCCTCGATGTGTCGCAGCTGATCGTCATCGGGCACGGTGCCCGCCACCTGCACAATGCGGCCGGGCTCGAGGGCTCGTGGGATGGCGAGTCGGTGCTCGTCGACACTCCCGACGACGCATACGATGTGCTCCGTGCGCGACTCGACCCCGAGGACGTGGTGCTGGTGACCGCCGGCGCCCGAACCGCTCTCGGCGACCTCGTCGACCGCCTCGTGGCGGGTGACGCATGATCGCGCTCCTCCTTGCCGGCGCCTTCTCGCTGGGCTTCACGCTCTTCCTGACCCCGGTCTTCATCCGGCTGTTCAAGGCGCTCGAGTGGGGCCAGTTCATCCGCGATGACGGCCCGCAGTCGCACCACACGAAGCGCGGCACACCGACCATGGGCGGCATCGTCTTCATCCTCGGGGCCGTGCTCGGCTACTTCTTCGGCCACCTGGTGACCGGTGAGCGGGTCACCGTCAGCGCCCTCCTCGTGCTGCTGCTCATGGTGGGCCTCGGCATCGTCGGCTTCATCGACGACTTCACCAAGACCCGCAAGCAGCGCAGCCTCGGGCTCGGCGGCTGGGCGAAGATCGCCGGCCAGGCGGTCGTCGCGACCGTGTTCGCGGTGCTCGCCCTGTCGTTCCCCGACGAGGATGGCATGACCCCCGCCTCGACCGCGATCTCGGCGGTGCGCGACATCCACTGGCTCGACCTGGCCGTCTTCGGCTCGATCGGCGCGGTCATCGCCTTCGCCATCTGGGTGAACGTGATCGTGGTGAGCACCTCGAACGCGGTCAATGTGGCCGATGGCCTCGACGGCCTGGCCACGGGCGCCTCGATCCTCTCGGTCTCGGCGTATATCTTCATCGCGTTCTGGCAGTTCAACCAGGCCTGCGGCAGCGAGGCCCTCGACCCCGGCAACGCCTACCGCTGCTACGAGGTGCGCGACTCGCTCGACCTCGCGATCGTTGCGGCCGCGATCGCGGCCGGCCTCATCGGCTTCCTCTGGTGGAACACCTCGCCCGCCCAGATCTTCATGGGCGACACCGGCTCGCTCGCCATCGGCGGCGCGCTCGCGGCCCTGGCGATCCTCACCCGTACCGAACTGCTGCTGGTGCTCATCGGCGGCCTGTTCCTCATCGTCACCGGCTCGGTGATCGTGCAGCGCGCCTATTTCAAGATCACGAAGGGCAAGCGCATCTTCCTGATGAGCCCGCTGCACCACCACTTCGAGCTCAAGGGCTGGGCCGAGGTCACGGTCGTCGTGCGGTTCTGGCTGATCGGCGGCTTCTTCGTCGCGGTGGGCGTCGGGCTGTTCTACCTCGAATGGGTCAGCCAGTAGTGGCTGCGCGCCTCGACGACCTGACGAGCTGGCACGCCGACTGGACGGGCCTGCGCGTGCTCGTGCTCGGCCTGGGCGTGACCGGCTTCGCCGTCGCCGACACGCTCGCCGAGCTGGGCTGCGCCGTGCGGGTCGCGGCGCATCGGCCCGACCCCGACCGCGCCCGCATCCTTCCGGTCATCGGGGTCGAGCTGCTCGAGCTCGCCGCGTCCGACGAGGTTCCCGCGGGCTTCGCCGAGCACGAGCCCGAGCTGGTCGTCGTCTCCCCGGGCTTCCTTCCGGAGCATCCGCACATCGTCTGGGCGCGCGAGCGCGGCCTCGCGGTCTGGAGTGACATCGAGCTCGCCTGGCGCGTCCGCGACAAGGTGGTGCCGCCCGCTGACTGGGTGCTCGTCACCGGCACGAACGGCAAGACGACGACGACCCAGCTGACCGCCACGATGCTGCAGGAGGACGGCCGTCGGGTCGCGCCCTGCGGCAACATCGGCATTCCCGTGCTCGACGCCGTGCGCGACCCTGCCGGGTTCGACGTGCTGGTGGTCGAGATCTCCAGTTTCCAGCTGCACTGGCTGCCGACGAGCGGTCCGGGTGCTCCGCTTCCGGCCGCCAGCGTGTGCCTGAACCTCGCCGAGGACCACTACGACTGGCACGGCAGCGCGGAGGCCTACGCGGCGGCGAAGGCGAAGGTCTACGAGAACACCCGGATCGCCTGCGTCTACAACCGCGACGACGCGGCGACGATCCGCATGGTCGAGAACGCCGAGGTGCAGGAGGGCTGCCGCGCCATCGGCTTCGGCACCGACACCCCCGGCATGAGCGATGTCGGCGTCGTCGACGACCTGCTCGTCGATCGTGCCTTCCTCGACGACCGACGCACGTCCGCCCTCGAGCTGGCGCAGCTCTCCGACGTCGCCGCGGCCGGTCTCGCGACTCCGCACGGGCTCGCCAACAGTCTCGCGGCCGCGGCCCTCGCTCGCGCGCTCGGCGCGGCGCCGGCGTCGGTGCGGGATGCCCTCCGCCGGTTCCGCGTCGACCACCACCGCACCGAGCTCATCACCGTGGTCGACGAGATCGCCTGGGTCGACGACTCGAAGGCGACGAACCCGCACGCGGCCGCCTCGGCCCTCCGCGCCTACCGCTCGGTGGTCTGGATCGTCGGCGGACTGCTCAAGGGCGTCGACCTCGCCCCGCTCATCGTGGAGCACCGCGACCGGCTGCGGGCCGCCGTCCTCATCGGTGTCGATCGTTCCGCGGTGCGCGCGGCGTTCGAACGACACGCGCCGACGGTGCCGCTGTTCGAGGTCGAGCACGACGACACTGGTCAGGTGATGCCGACCGCGGTCCGCCTGGCTGCCCGGGCTGCCCAGGGAGGCGACACGGTGCTTCTGGCTCCGGCCGCGGCATCCATGGACCAGTTCGTCGACTATGCCGACCGCGGGCGCCGGTTCGCCAAGGCCGTGCGGAATCACACAGAGGGGGAGGCCCATGACGACGGTCCGCCCACCGCTGGGTCGACCGGGGTCTGAGCCCGGCGCGCCGGAGCCCGGCCGCGGCGCCGCTCCCGCGGTGGTGGCCGTGCGGCGCCTGTTCGGGGTCACCGACGCCGACGCGATGATCGTCGTCGGCACCGTAGTCTTCCTGGTGCTCTTCGGCCTGGTCATGGTGCTCTCGTCGTCGGCGGTCATCTCGGCTCAGGCGAACGAGGGCGACTTCTTCGCCGTGTTCCTCCGCCAGGGGCTGTTCGCCCTGGCGGGCATCCCCCTCATGCTCGTCGTCTCGCGCATCTCCCCGCGCTTCTGGCGCAAGCACGCGCGGCACGCGGTCATGCTCGGTCTCGCGCTGCAGGTGCTCGTCTTCACCGGCCTCGGCTACGACTACGGCGGCAACCGCAACTGGATCACCCTGTTCGGCTTCTCCGCGCAGCCCTCGGAATTCCTGAAGCTGGCCCTCGCGGTGTGGCTTGCCACGGTGCTGGCCGACCGCGCGAACGCGTTCCCCGACCTCAGGAGCGTGGTGATCCCGGCGCTCCCCGTCTCGGGCGTCGCGATCATCATGGTGCTCGCGGGACAGGACCTCGGCACGGCCTCGATCATGATCGCGATCGTGCTCGCCGCCCTGTTCTTCGCCGGGGCCCCGCTGCGCTGGCTGGGCGGCATGGTCGCGGTGCTCGCCGTCGGCGCGGTTCTGTTCGCGACGAGCTCCGCCTCGCGCTCGAGCCGGATCAGCGTCTGGCTCAACGGCTGCGCGCCGGAGGACTACGAGTACACCTGCTGGCAGTCGGTGCACGCGCTCTGGGCGCTCGGCTCCGGCGGCCTCTTCGGCGTGGGTCTCGGCAACTCGGCCACCAAGTGGCGCTGGCTGCCGCACGCGGAGAACGACTTCATCTTCGCGATCATCGGCGAGGAGCTCGGGCTGATCGGTGCCGTCGTGGTGCTGGCGCTGTTCGCGGTGCTCGCCGTCGCGCTCATGCGCATGGTCCGCCGCCACGTCGACCCCTTCGCGCGCATCGCGACCGGCGCGATCATGGTCTGGATCGTCGGTCAGGCCTTCGTCAACATCGCGGTGGTGCTCGGCATGCTGCCGGTGTTCGGCGTTCCGCTGCCCTTCATCTCCGCGGGCGGGTCGGCCCTGCTGGCCTCGCTGCTCGCGATCGGGGTGGTCGTGTCGCTCTCGCGCGAGCTGCCCGAACCGCGCCTCCGCCCCGCGATGCCGACCGCGCCGCCCGTCGCGCCCCGCGCCCCGCGGAGGCCCGCGCGATGACGACCGCCCTGCTCGCCGGCGGGGGGACCGCCGGCCACGTGAACCCCCTGCTCGCGCTCGCCGACCACTGGCGATCGGTCGAGCCGGATGCCCGCCTCCTGGTGCTCGGAACCGCCGAGGGGCTCGAGGCGCGCCTCGTCCCCGCCCGGGGCTACGAGCTGCTGACCGTGCCGCGGGTGCCGTTCCCGCGTCGGCCGGACCGCGCGGCTCTGAGCTTCCCGCGCCGCTTCCGTGCGGCGGTCGCCCGCACCCGCGCGATCATCCGCGAGCACGGCGTGGAGGTGGTGGTCGGCTTCGGCGGCTACGCCGCGGCGCCCGCCTACGTTGCCGCGCACCGCGAAGGCGTGCCGATCGTCGCGCACGAGGCGAACGCGAAGCCGGGCATCGCGAACAGGCTCGCCGTGCTGCTCGGCGGCACCGCCGCTGCCACGTTCTCGGGCACGCCGCTGCGCGGTGCCCGGGTCGTCGGTATGCCGCTCCGGCGGGAGATCACGCAGCTCGACCGGCCCGCGCTGCGGCCGGAGGCCCGGCGAGAGCTCGCGCTCGACCCCGATCGGCCGCTGCTGCTCGTCACCGGCGGCTCCACCGGAGCCCAGCGCCTCAACGAGACGATGACGGCGTCGGCGGCCCGGCTGGTCGGCGCTGGGTGGCAGGTGCTGCACCTGACCGGCACCGGTCGCGGCGGCGACGACCCCGGGCTCGTGGGCTATCGAACGATGGCCTACTGCGACCGCATGGACCTCGCCTTCGCCGCCGCCGATCTCGTGCTCTGCCGCGCCGGCGCCGCGACAGTGAGCGAGCTCGCCGCGCTCGGCCTGCCCGCCGTGCTCGTGCCCTACGCCGCCGGCAACGGCGAGCAGCGGCTGAACGCCCGCGAGCTGGTGGCGGCGGGCGGTGCGATCCTCCTTCCCGACGACCAACTGACGCCCGACTGGGTGGCGGCGAGCCTCGTGCCGCTGCTCGAGCGGCGCGACGAGATCGCCCGGATGGCGGCGGCAGCGGCATCCGTCGGCCATCGCGACGGCGCCGAGGCCCTGCTCGCCGTGGTGCGGGAGTCGCTCGCGAAGCGGGCCGCCTAGGCTGGGCGACGATGATCAAGCCCGACCCGACCCTGATCCTGCCCGACACCCTCGGGCGCCTGCACTTCGTCGGCATCGGCGGCAGCGGCATGAGCGGCATCGCCCGCATGTTCCACGCCCGCGGCCATCGCGTGACCGGCAGCGACCGCTCCGACTCGGCGACGGTGCAGGCGATGCGCGACCTCGGCATCAGCGTGAGCATCGGGCACGATGCGGCCCACGTGGGCGACGCGGATGCCCTCGTGGTCACCGGCGCCCTCTGGCAGGACAACCCGGAGTACCAGGAGGCCCTGCGGCGCGGCCTGCCCGTGCTGCATCGCGCCCAGGCCCTCGCGTGGCTCGTCCGCGGAGAGCGCCTGGTCGCGGTCGCCGGCGCGCACGGCAAGTCGACCTCGACCGGGATGCTCGTCACGGCCCTGCGCGCACTCGACCGCGACCCGTCCTTCGTGAACGGCGCGGTGATCCAGGGAGCGGGCACGAGTGCCGACTGGGGCTCGGGGGATCTCTTCGCGGTGGAGGCCGACGAATCCGACGGCTCCTTCCTGCTCTACGACGTCGCAATCGCGCTCGTCACGAACATCGACACCGATCACCTCGACCACTACGGGGACGAGGGCTCGCTCGAGGCCGCCTTCGACACCTTCGTGGCGGGGGCCCGTGAGCTCGTGGTGCTCTCGGCCGATGACCCCGCGACCCGACGGGTGGGCGAGCGCCTGCGTGCGGCCCGCGCGGAGCATGCCGGCTCGGTGGCCGCGGCCGCGATCCGCACCTTCGGCGAGGCTGCCGACGCCGATGTGCGGCTGCTGGCGATCAGCGCGGAGGGCCCGGTGCGTTACCGGGTCGCCGTGGCGGGGGAGGAGCTCGAGGGCGAGCTGGCCGTGCCCGGCCGTCACAACGCGGTCAACGCCGCGGGGGTGATCGCTGTGCTCACCGGCCTCGGCATCGCGGCCCGCGATGCGGTGCGCGCGCTCGACGGCTTCGCCGGCACCCAGCGCCGTTTCGAGTCGCACGGGCTCGCCGACGGGGTGCGCCTGTACGACGACTACGCGCACCATCCGACGGAGGTCGCCGCGGCCCTGCAGACCGCCCGCTCGGTGGCGGGGGAGGGTCGCGTCATCGCGATCCACCAGCCCCACCTGTTCAGCCGCACCCAGGCGATGGCGGGCGAGTTCGCGGCCGTCTACGAGTCCGCCGCCGACCATACGGTCGTGCTCGATGTCTACGGCGCGCGCGAGGACCCGATCCCCGGGGTCACGGGCGCGCTCGTCGTGGAGCGCTTCGTCGACCCCGAGCGCGTCGACTACCGGCCCGACTGGCAGGAGGCGGCCGAGCGCATCGCCGAGATCGCCCGCCCGGGCGACATCGTCATGACGCTCAGCTGCGGCGACGTCTACCGGATCCTCCCGCAGGTGCGGGCGGCGCTCGAGGCCCGTGCCCCGGAGGCCGGGGAGGCCCAGGAGATCGGGCAGCGATGAAGCGGCCGGAGGGTTTCGGCGGGTCATCGCCCCCGAGCGCTCCCGCTCGGGGTGCGGCGTCGCCCTCCCCGACGCCCGGCGCCTCGCGGACGGATGCGCCGCAGCGGAAGCCGAAACCGAACCCACAGGCCGCGCCGAACCCTGTGCGGCAGCCCGCCCCGCGTACTGCGCCGCAGCCTCGCTCCACGCTGGCCCGCCCGGCTGCCTCCCGCACCGTCGGCTCCCGCACCGCCGCGGATCGCGCGGCCGCGGAGGCGCGTGCCGCGGAGCAGGCCGCCGCCCGCGCTCGGCGCCGGGAGGAGCGTGCCGAGGTGCGTCGCTTCACGCGGCGCTCGCGCCGCCGCCGGCAGGTGGTCGCCGCCGCGGTGGCGACGAGCCTCCTCCTCGTCGGGGGTGTGGCGGTCGTGACGCTCTCGCCGCTGATGGCGCTCGACACGGTGCAGGTCATCGGAACGGAGCGGCTCGACGCGGCCGAGGTCGCCGGCTCGCTCGACGGCCACCTCGGCACGCCCTTGGCGCTGCTCGACGAGACGGGCATCCGTGACGATCTGGCGGCGTTTCCGCTGATCCGCTCGTACACGACCGAGGTGGTGCCGCCGCACACCCTCGTCGTCCGCGTGATCGAGCGGGTGCCGATCGCGGTCGTCGAGCGTGGCGCCGTCGTCGAGCTCGTCGACGCCGCGGGCGTCGTCGTGGAGCGCGTCCCCGAGCGCCCGGAGGGCATCCCGCTCATCGCGCCCGCGAGCGCCGACGTCGACTCGCTCGCCTTCGAGAGCGTCGCCGCGGTGCTGACGGCGCTCCCCGCGGACCTGCGGGCGCGGGTCGACGTGATCACCGCATCCACGCGCGACGATGTGGCGTTCTCCATGACCGGCGCGGGGCACCGTGTGGTGTGGGGCAGCGCCGAGCGCTCGGCGCTCAAGGCCCGTGTGCTGGCCGCGGCGATCGAGACGACCGACCAGTCACGAGCGTGGGAGTACGACGTGTCGGCGCCCGAGACCCTCGTCGTCCGTCGTCTCTAGGCGCGCCATTTCGCGACACGCCCGCAACCTCGCCGAGGGGGAGCAGGGCGACCCCTACCGTCGTCTCAGCACTACATACTGAGCATAACTTTATCCTTCAACGTGAAGGTTAAGGTTCAGCGGAAGGCCCGGACGTGACCTCGAACCACAACTATGTCGCCGTGATCAAGGTCGTCGGCATCGGCGGCGGCGGCGTGAACGCCGTCAACCGGATGATCGAGCTGGGCCTGCGGGGCGTCGAGTTCATCGCCATCAACACCGACGCGCAGGCGCTGCTCATGAGCGACGCCGACGTGAAGCTCGACGTCGGCCGGGAGCTGACCCGCGGCCTCGGCGCCGGCGCCGACCCCGAGGTCGGGCGCCGTGCCGCCGAGGACCACGCCGAGGAGATCGAGGAGGCCCTCGCCGGGGCCGACATGGTCTTCGTCACGGCGGGCGAGGGCGGCGGCACGGGCACCGGTGGAGCGCCGGTCGTGGCCCGCATCGCGAAGTCGATCGGGGCGCTCACCATCGGTGTCGTGACCAAGCCGTTCGGCTTCGAGGGCAAGCGCCGCCAGGCGCAGGCCGACGCGGGCGTGGCCGCGCTCAAGAACGAGGTCGACACCCTCATCGTGGTGCCCAACGACCGCCTGCTCGAGATCAGCGACCGCGGCATCTCGATGCTCGAGGCCTTCTCGACCGCCGACCAGGTTCTGCTCGCCGGCGTGCAGGGCATCACCGACCTCATCACGACTCCCGGGCTCATCAATCTCGATTTCGCCGACGTCAAGAGCGTCATGCAGGGCGCGGGTTCGGCGCTCATGGGAATCGGTTCGGCCCGGGGTGCCGACCGCGCCATCAAGGCCGCCGAGCTCGCCGTCGCGAGCCCGCTTCTCGAGGCGAGCATCGACGGCGCGCACGGCGTGCTGCTGTCGATCCAGGGCGGCTCGAACCTCGGCATCTTCGAGATCAACGACGCCGCGAAGCTCGTGCAGGAGGCCGTGCACCCCGAGGCCAACATCATCTTCGGCGCGGTCATCGACGACACTCTCGGCGACGAGGTGCGCGTGACGGTGATCGCCGCGGGCTTCGATGGCGGCGAGCCCACTGTCGTGCACCGTGACCGACGCTCGAGCTTCCAGCCGGCCGAGGCCGCCGCGGCGATGGGCGTGACGCTTCCGGGTGCGGCCGAGCGCGAGCTCGCCGAGCGCTCGTGGGCCGACGATGCCGGGCTGGCGGCGACCGCCCCGATCGACCCGCTCGAGGACGTCGTCGAGGACGACGACGATCTCGACATCCCCGACTTCCTGCGCTGAGGCGGTGCGTCCGTGGCTCCGGATGCTCAGCTCGCCGACCGGCTCGCCCGGGTCGAGTCGGGAATCGTCGACGCGTGCCGCGCCGCGGGCCGCGACCGCTCCGAGGTCACCCTCATCGTCGTGACGAAGTTCCACCCGGCCGACCTGATCCGCGACCTCGCGGAGCTCGGGGTGCGCGACGTCGGCGAGAACCGTCACCAGGATGCCGCGCCGAAGGCGGCCGAACTCGCCGACCTGCCCCTGACCTGGCACTTCGTCGGCCAGCTGCAGTCGAACAAGGCGCGGGCCGTCGCCCAGTACGCGCGGGTCATCCACTCCGTCGACCGCCCGTCGCTCGTCACGGCGCTGGCCCGCACCGACGTGCCCCTCGACGTGTTCCTCGAGGTCAACCTCACCGATGATCCCGGCCGGGGCGGCGTCGCGCCCGAGCAGCTGCTGCCGCTCGCCGAGACGGTGCTCGAGCATCCGTCGCTGACGCTTCGCGGCGTCATGTCGGTCGCCCCGCTGGGGGAGGAGCCCCGTGCCGCCTTCGCCCGGCTCCGCGGGCACGCCGAGCGCGTGCGCACGGTCGCACCGGAGGCGACCCAGCTCTCGGCGGGGATGTCGGGCGACTACGCGGAGGCCATCGCCGAGGGCGCGACACACCTCCGCATCGGTACGGCAATCACGGGTGAACGCCCTCCGCGGCCTTAATCTGGGCACGCCCCGACGGTAAGGACGTTGATATGAGCAATCCGCTCCGCAAGACCATGGTGTACCTCGGCCTCGCCGACGAAGAGGTCGAGTACGAGCAGACGCCGCACGCGACCGCTCCCGCTCCGACCGCCGCCGCGCCTCAGCGTGCCGCCGTGACCCCGCTGCGCCGTGCCGCCGCGCGTCCCGCGCCGGTCGGCGAGCTCAACGAGATCCTCACCGTCCACCCGCGCGCCTACCGCGACGCGACGCAGATCGCCGAGGCGTTCCGCGAGGGCATCCCGGTGATCATGAACGTCTCGCAGATGAGCGAGAGCGAGGCACGCCGCCTGGTCGACTTCGCCTCCGGACTGACCGCGGGGCTCCACGGCCGCATCGAGCGCGTCACCGTCAAGGTCTTCCTGCTCTCGCCCGCGCACGTCGCCACGACCGGTGACGCCGCCGAGCTCGAGCCCGACGTCGACGCCGGCTTCCTCCCGCGCGACTGATCCCCGACTGAGGTGCACCGCCGCTCGCGGCGCTCTGCCAGCGCGACCTGAGAGACTTCTTCCGTGCCGCTCGTGTTCTCCGTCATCCTGACGGTCATCTACATCGCCCTGCTGATCGTGTTCATCGCGATGTGGGTGCGGTTCGTCTTCGACTGGGTTCAGGTGCTGAACCCGGCGTTCCGGCCCCGCGGGCCGGTCGTGCTGCTCGCGGAGGCGAGCTACACGATCACCGATCCGCCGATCAAGGCCGTCCGCCGTGTCATCCCACCGCTACAGCTCGGCGCCGTGCGGCTGGACCTCGCCTGGACCATCGTGCTCATCGTGTTGCTCATCCTGATGTCGCTCACGAGCGGCCGCTGAACGGGCCCGACCCCCGGCGCACGCTTGGCTCCGTCCTCTGCCCAGCCTGTACGCTGGCAGGCGCAGATGTGACGCATGTGACTTGGTGTTGCTAGCGTTACCCCATCGTTATTCCATCGCTCCAGAAAGTCTCGAGGTGACGCGCATGGCCCTCACGCCCGAAGATGTCGTCAACAAGCGCTTCCAGTCGACCAAGTTCCGCGAGGGCTACGACCAGGACGAGGTCGACGACTTCCTCGACGAGATCGTGGTCGAGCTCCGGCGTCTCAACCAGGAGAACGACGAGCTGCGCCAGCGCCTCGTGGCTGCGGACGCTCGCATGGCCGAGCTGCAGCGCGGTGCCGCCGCGGCCCCCGCGGCCCCGGTCGAGCCCGCTCCGGCTTTCGCCGCGGCCGCGCCGGCCCCAGTCGTCCCGGCACCCATGCCCGAGCCAGCCGTCGCGCCGATGATGGCGGGCGGTGCCGAGCCGAGCACCGACACGAACAATCTCCTACAGCTCGCCCGCCGCCTCCACGAGGAGCACGTGCGCGAGGGCCAGGCCAAGAAGGAGGCCCTCATCGCCGAGGGCCAGGCCGAGGCCGCGCGCATCGTCGCCGAGGCGACCACCGCGCAGCAGGGGCAGCTCCAGGCTCTCGAGCAGGAGCGTGTCGCGCTGCAGCAGCGGGTCGACGAGCTCCGCACCTTCGAGCGCGAGTACCGCCAGCAGCTGCGCACCTACATCCAGGGCCAACTCGCCGAGCTCGACGGCTCAGCGCAGCCCGCCGCGCCCGCGCCCGCCGAGGCCCCCTCGTGGGGCTCGCCGGCGGTCGGCTCGGCCCCGAGCCAGCCCGTGGCGGCGGAGCCCGCGGTCACGGCGTCGGCTCCGGCCGGTGCGGAGCCGTACCCCGGCTCGGCCCCGTCGTTCCCCGGTGCTGCGCCCGCCTACCCGGCGCAGTCGGCGCCCGCGCCGACGAGCTACCCCGCTCCGCAGACCCCGCCTCCCGGGCAGTTCCCGGGCTACGGCTCCTGATCGATACCCGGCCCCGGCCGGTCAGCAGAGGAGCGCGACGGTGACCGAGTCGCGCTCCTTTCCTGTTCCTCCTGGCCGTGCGGGCGAGCGCGTCGACGTCGCGCTCGCCGCGCTGCTCGGCTTCTCGCGCTCGCAGGCGGCCGAGATCGCCGATGCCGGGGGTGTGACGGTCGACGGGCGGACGGTCGGCAAGTCCGACCGCGTCGCCGCGGAGGCGTGGCTCGAGGTCACCTGGGAGCCTCGTCGCCCGATCAGCATCGAGCCGATCCCGGTCGCCGACCTCCGCATCATCCACGACGATGACGACCTCGTCGTCGTGGACAAGCCCGTCGGCGTCGCCGCCCATCCGTCGCTCGGCTGGGAGGGCCCGACGGTCATCGGAGCCCTGGCGGCGGCCGGCTTCCGCATCGCGACCTCCGGTCCACCGGAGCGGGCCGGGATCGTGCACCGGCTCGACGCCGGCACGAGCGGTCTCATGGTCGTGGCGAAGTCCGAGCACGCCTATCGTGAGCTCAAGCGGCAGTTCCACGACCGCGAGGTGCAGAAGATCTATCACGCGGTGGTGCAGGGGCACCCCGACCCGCTCTCCGGCACGATCGACGCACCCATCGGCCGGCATCCCGGCAGTGCCTGGAAATTCGCCGTCGTCGCCGATGGCAAGCCCTCCGTGACGCACTACGACACCCTGGAGGCGTTCCCTGCCGCCTCCCTGCTCGAGATCCACCTCGAGACCGGTCGCACGCATCAGATCCGCGTCCACATGGCCGCGCAGCGGCACCCCTGCGTGGGCGATGCGATGTACGGCGCCGATCCGCGCCTGAGCGCGCGTCTCGGCCTCGAGCGGCAGTGGCTGCACGCCATGCGGCTCGCCTTCCGACATCCGTCGACCGGCGAATGGGGCGCGCACGAATCGGTGTACCCGGCCGATCTGCAGCACGCGCTCGACGTGCTCCGCGCGGCCTGAGACCGCCCCCCGGCGACCTAGACTGGGGGCCCAGACCGTTTCCCCGGAGGTGCCGTGACCACTCGAGCCGACTCGTTCGTCCACCTTCACGTGCACAGCGAGTACTCGATGCTGGACGGCGCCGCGCGGGTGAAACCCCTGATCAGCGAGGCGATCGCGCAAGGAATGCCCGCGATCGCGGTCACTGACCACGGCAGCATGTTCGGGGCCTTCGACTTCTGGAAGACCGCCACCGAGGCCGGCATAAAGCCCATCATCGGCATCGAGGCTTATCTCACCCCGGGAACCCACCGCACCGACAAGACCCGCGTGAAGTGGGGGGTCGGCGGCGAGGACGACGTCTCGGGATCGGGCGCGTACACGCACCTCACGATGCTCGCCGCGAGCACCGAGGGCATGCACAACCTGTTCCGGCTGTCGTCGCTCGCTTCGATCGAGGGCTACTACTTCAAGCCGCGGATGGACCGCGAGCTGCTCTCGCGCTACGCGACCGGCATCATCGCCACGACTGGCTGCGTGAGCGGCGAGGTGCAGACCCGGCTGCGGCTCGGCGACTACGAAAAGGCGCGCGAGGCCGCTGCCGAGTTCCGCGACATCTTCGGTGCCGAGAACTACTTCGTCGAGATCATGGATCACGGGCTGCCGATCGAGCGCCGCACGATGACCGAGCTGATCCGCCTCGCCAAGGACCTCGGGCTGCCCCTTGTCGCGACCAACGACCTGCACTACACGCACGCCGCCGACGCGGGCTCCCACGCGGCCCTGTTGTGCGTGCAGTCGGGGTCGACCCTCGACGACCCAAACCGCTTCAAGTTCGACTCGGACGAGTTCTACCTGAAGACCCCGGCCCAGATGCGCGAGCTGTTCCGCGACTATCCGGAGGCCTGCGACAACACCCTCCTCATCGCGGAGCGGGCCGACGTCGCCTTCAACACGAACGCCAACTACATGCCGCGGTACCCCGTGCCCGAGGGGGAGACCGAGGACAGCTGGTTCATCAAGGAGGTCGAGCGCGGCCTCGCGGCGCGGTATCCGGGCGGGGTGCCGGATGCGGTGCGCGAGCGCGCCGAGTACGAGATCGGCGTCATCACGCAGATGGGCTTCTCGGGGTACTTCCTCGTCGTCGCCGACTTCATCAACTGGTCGAAGAACAACGGCATCCGCGTCGGTCCGGGTCGCGGATCGGGCGCCGGGTCGATGGCGGCCTACGCGATGCGCATCACCGACCTCGACCCGCTCGAGCACGGCCTCATCTTCGAGCGCTTCCTCAACCCCGACCGCGTCTCGATGCCCGACTTCGACGTCGACTTCGACGACCGCCGCCGCGGCGAGGTGATCCGCTACGTCACCGAGAAGTACGGCGACGAGCGGGTGGCCCAGATCGTCACCTACGGAACGATCAAGGCGAAGCAGGCGCTCAAGGACAGCTCGCGCGTGCTCGGCTTCCCGTTCGGGATGGGGGAGAAGCTCACCAAGGCGATGCCGCCGGCCGTGATGGGCAAGGACATGCCGCTCTCGGGCATCCTCGACCCCACCGACAAGCGCTACAAGGAGGCCGCGGACTTCCGCGCCATCATCGAGGTCGACGCCGAGGCGCGTCGGGTGTTCGACACAGCCCTCGGTCTGGAGAACCTCAAGCGCCAGTGGGGCGTGCACGCGGCCGGCGTGATCATGTCGAGCGAGCCGCTCATCGACATCATCCCGATCATGAAGCGCGAGCAGGACGGCCAGATCGTCACGCAGTTCGACTATCCGGCCTCCGAGGCCCTCGGCCTCGTCAAGATGGACTTCCTCGGCCTGCGCAACCTCACGATCATCGATGACGCGCTCGACAACATCGAGTCCAACCGCGGTGTCCGGCTCGTGCTCGAAGACCTGACGCTCGACGACCCGGCCGCCTACGAGCTCATGGCGCGCGGCGACACCCTCGGGGTCTTCCAGCTCGACGGCGGGCCGATGCGCTCGCTGCTGCGCATGATGAAGCCCGACAACTTCGAGGACATCTCGGCGGTGCTCGCGCTCTACCGCCCCGGCCCGATGGGTGCCGATTCGCACACGAACTACGCGCTGCGCAAGAACGGCCGTCAGGAGATCACGCCCATCCACCCCGAGCTTGCCGAGCCGCTCAAGGAGGTTCTGGGCGGCACCTACGGCCTGATCGTGTATCAGGAGCAGGTGATGGAGATCGCCCAGAAGCTCGCGGGCTATACGCTCGCCCAAGCCGACCTGCTGCGCCGCGCCATGGGCAAGAAGAAGAAGGAGGAGCTGGACAAGCAGCTCGAGAACTTCACCGCGGGCATGGTCGCGAACGGCTACTCGGTCGACGCGGTGAACACCCTCTGGGAGATCCTCGTCCCGTTCTCCGACTACGCCTTCAACAAGGCGCACTCCGCCGCCTACGGCGTCGTCTCGTACTGGACGGCGTACCTGAAGGCGCACTACCCGGCCGAGTACATGGCCGCGCTGCTGACGAGCGTCGGCGACTCGAAGGACAAGATGGCGGTCTACCTCAACGAATGCCGCCGGATGGGTATCACGGTGCTGCCGCCCGATGTCAACGAGTCGATCGGCTTCTTCGCCGCCGTCGGCGACGACATCCGCTTCGGCCTGGGCGCCGTGCGCAACGTCGGGTTCTCGGTCGTCGAGCACATCCGGGCCGCTCGCGAAGAGAAGGGCCGCTTCACCGGATTCCACGACTTCCTGAAGAAGGTGCCGGCGCCGGTCGTGAACAAGCGCACCATCGAGTCGCTCATCAAGGCGGGGGCCTTCGACTCGCTCGGGGCGACGCGCCGCGCACTCATGGAGATCCACGAGAGCGCCGTCGAGGCCGCGGTGAAGGAGAAGCGTGCCGAGGAGGTCGGCGACATCGGCTTCGACTTCGACAGCCTGTTCGACGAGCCCGAGCAGAGCACCGATCACATCCCCGACCGTCCGGAGTGGACGAAGAAGGACAAGCTCGCCTTCGAGCGCGAGATGCTCGGCCTCTACGTCTCCGACCACCCGCTGGCGGGCCTCGAGCGCGCCCTCGCGCAGCACGCCGGCACGAGCATCGCCGAGCTCAACGACAATCCGCCGGCCGACGGCGAGCAGGTCACCGTGGCCGGTCTCATCACGAGCGTGCAGCACCGGGTGGCACGCCAGTCGGGCAACCCCTACGGCATGATCACGCTCGAGGACTTCGGCGGCGAGCTCACGATCATGTTCCTCGGCAAGACCTACCTCGAGTTCGGGTCGAAGCTGGCCGCCGACAGCATCGTCGTCGTGCGCGGACGGGTCAACCACCGCGACGACGGCATCACGCTGCAGGCGATGACCCTGCAGCAGCCCGACTTCGGTGTGACGACCGAGACCGGACCGCTGACGCTGACGGTGCGCGAGCAGAGAGCGACGGTCGAGGTCGTCAGCGAACTGGATGCGGTGCTCGCGCGGCACCGCGGCTCGACCGAGGTCCGGCTCCGGCTGGTGCGCGATGACACCGCTCGCCTCTTCGAGCTGCCGCACCGCGTCGAGCCCTCGGCCGGGTTCTTCGGCGAGGTGAAGAGTCTGCTCGGCCCGCGCGCACTCACGTAGGGGCGGAGGGGTCGAGTGTTCCGCTAGAGGTGCTCGCCCAGAGCGCGGAAGGCCCGCTCGTGGTAGAGCAGCGGCTCGTCGGGGTCGCCGAGGGCGCCCTCCTCGATCCGCACCGCGATCATCGCGTTGTCCGCGACCGACGTGCGCGCGACGATCGTGCCCACCATCCAGGCGGTGACGCCCTTCAGGAGGGGCAGGCCGAAGGGCCCCGGCTCCCAGTGGTCGCCGTCGAAGCGCTTCGCGTTGTCGCCGGCCATGATCTTCGCGACCGCGAGGTCGTCCAGACCGAGCATGTGGATGGCGACACGGTCGGTGCCCTCGATCGCCGGCCACGAGCTGGCCGTGCGCGCCATGTTGAACGTCGCCATCGGCGGAGTCGCCGCGAGCGAGGCGAGCGAGGTCGCCGTGAAGCCGACCGGCCGACCGTCGGGCGTGAGCGCAGTGATCACCGCGACCCCCGCGGCATGGCGGCGGAAGGCCTGGGCGAAGGCGTCGAAACCGGTGGCGTCGGGAGCGGTGGTCATCACGATCAATGCAACCGCATCGACGCCCGGGTATTCCCGAGGCTGGCCGCGGATAGGCTGATTCCGCCATGATGCGTACCCTCGATCTCCGCGGCCGCTCCCTGACCACTGCCGAGCTGCTCGCCGTCGTGCCGCGCGCCGCGAGCGACGTCGGCTCCGCCGTCGACGCCGTCGATGCGCTGATCGCCGAGGTGCGGCAGCGCGGCACCGCCGCCCTGCTCGACCAGGCGGAGCGCTTCGACCGGGTGCGCCCGACGAGCATCCGCGTGCCCGCCGCGCAGCTCCGCGCGGCGGAGGAGGCGCTCGAGCCGGCCGTGCGGGCCGCGCTCGAGGAAGCCATCGACCGGGTGCGCCGCACCACTGCCGCGCAGGTGCCCGACGAGCGCGTCACCGAGGTGGCGCCCGGGGCCCGCATCCGCCAGCGCTGGCAGCCGGTCGACCGGGTCGGCCTCTACGTGCCCGGCGGCAAGGCCGTCTACCCCTCGAGCGTCGTCATGAACGTCGTCGCCGCCCAGGTTGCGGGCGTGCGCTCGATCGCCCTCGTCTCGCCGCCGCAGGCGGCGCACGGCGGCTCGGTGCACCCGACCATCCTCGGCGCGGCGAGCCTGCTCGGTGTCGACGAGGTGTACGCGATGGGCGGCGCGGGAGCGGTCGGTGCCCTCGCCTACGGCGTCGCCGACCTCGGCCTCGAGCCCGTGCAGGTCATCACCGGACCGGGCAACCTCTACGTCGCCACCGCGAAGCGGGCCGTGAAGGGCGTCGTCGGCATCGACAGCGAGGCCGGGCCCACCGAGATCCTCGTCATCGCCGACCGCACCGCGCGCGCCGACTACGTCGTGGCCGACCTCATCAGCCAGGCCGAGCACGACGAGCTGGCCGGCAGCGTGCTCGTCACCGACGCGCCCGAGCTGGCCGCCGCGGTCGCGGCGGCGCTGCCTGCGGCCGTCGCCGCGACCCGGCACCGTGAGCGCGTCGAGGCGGCCCTGGGGGGCCCGCAGTCGGCGATCGTGCTCGTCGACGACCTCGAGCAGGCGGCCCGGTTCAGCGACGTCTACGGCCCGGAGCACCTCGAGGTTCAGGTCGCCGACCCGCAGGCCCTGATCCCGCGGCTGAGCAGTGCGGGCGCGATCTTCGTCGGCGACCACACGCCCGTGAGCCTCGGCGACTACCTCGCGGGCTCGAACCACGTTCTTCCCACCGGCGGGCAGGCGCGCTTCGCGGCGGGGCTCGGCGCGTACACGTTCCTGCGGCCGCAGCAGATCATCGAGTACGACCGGGATGCTCTCGCCCAGGTGGCCGCCCACGTCGGCGCCCTCAGCGATGCCGAGCAGCTGCCGGCGCACGGCGACGCCGTGCGCGCCCGGTTCCTCTAGGCTGGGCGCACCATGCACTGCCCCTTCTGCCGGTACCCCGACAGCCGCGTGATCGACTCGCGGACGAGCGACGACGGCCTCGCGATCCGCCGCCGCCGGCAGTGCCCCGAGTGCGGTCGCCGCTTCAGCACGACCGAGACGGCGAGCCTCATGGTGATCAAGCGCAGCGGCGTCGTCGAGCCGTTCTCGCGCGAGAAGATCGTCGCCGGGGTGCGCAAAGCCTGCCAGGGCCGCCCCGTGACCGATGCCGACCTCGCGCAGCTCGCCCAGCGCGTCGAGGAGAACCTGCGCGCGACCGGCGCCTCGCAGCTCGACGCGAACGACATCGGCCTCGCGATCCTGCCCGAGCTGCGCGAGCTCGACGAGGTCGCCTACCTGCGTTTCGCGAGCGTCTACCAGGCCTTCGAGAACCTCGACGACTTCGAGGTGGCCATCGCCCAGCTGCGCCGCGATCACGCCGGCGCGGCCGCGGGTGCGGGCGAGCTCGCCGAGGGCCCCGCCGGGGCGTCCGCAGCCGCGGAGTGACCCCGACGGTGTACGAGCTGCTCTTCCGCACGGTGCTGCGGCGCATGGACCCGGAGCGGGCGCACCACCTCGCGGTCGCCGTGATCCGGGCGATCCCCGCCCTCGGGCTCACCGGTCTCGTGCGCCGGTTCACCCGGCCCGATCCCGCTCTCACCGTCGACGCCCTCGGGCTGCGGTTCGAGTCGCCGTTCGGGATGGCCGCCGGGTTCGACAAGGATGCGCGCAGCATCCGGGGCCTCTGGGCTCTCGGCTTCGGCCACGTCGAGATCGGCACCGTCACCGCGATCGCGCAGGACGGCAATCCGAGGCCGCGCCTGTTCCGCCTCGTCGATGACCGCGCGGTCATCAACCGCATGGGCTTCAACAACGGGGGAGCGGCCGCCGCGGCCGAGCGGGTCGCGCGCCAGCGCCAGCACCGCCATCGCCCGATCATCGGGGCGAACATCGGCAAGAGCCGCGTCGTCGCGGTCGAGGATGCGGTGGCCGACTACCGCGTCTCCGCCCGGCTGCTCGCACCCGTCGCCGACTACCTTGCCGTGAACGTCAGCTCGCCCAACACCCCCGGCCTGCGCGGCCTGCAGGACGAGGCCCTGCTGCGGCCCCTCCTCGTTGCGGTGCTGGAGGAGGCCGACGGCACGCCGGTACTCGTGAAGATCGCGCCCGACCTCGACGACGAGGCGATCGACGCCGTCTGCGCGCTCGCGGTCGAGCTCGGGCTCGCCGGCATCATCGCGACGAACACGACGATCGGCCGCGACGGGCTGGTCACCGCCCCGGCCGTCGTCGCGGCGGCCGGGGCCGGGGGGCTCAGCGGCGCCCCGCTCGCCGAGCGCTCCCTCGCCGTGCTGCGCCGCGTGCGTGCCGCCGTTCCCGCCGACCTCTGCGTGATCGCCGTCGGCGGCATCGACACGGCGGAGGACGCCGCGGCACGCCTGGAGGCCGGCGCGACGCTCGTGCAGGGCTACACGGCGTTCCTCTACCGCGGCCCCGCCTGGGCGCGCCAGGTGACGCGCGGTCTGGCCGCGATCGATCGCCGCGGTGCCGCGTCGCACTGACCGGGCGGGCACTGACCGGTCGGGCACTGACCGGTCGGGCGCTGACCGGTCGCGGTGACCCGGGCTAGTCCGGGAACTGCCCGCGCTTGACCTGCGGCTTCGGCAGGCGCAGGGCGCGCAGCTGGAGCGAGCGCATCGCCGCGTACCAGCGCACCTTCTCGACCTTGTCGGCCCCGTGCTTCTGGATGAGCTTGCGGCGGACGATGAAGCCCAGCAGCGTCGAGTCGAGCACGGCGACGAGGAAGAAGGCCCAGAGCGCGAGGATCGAGATGGTCTGCGCCTCGACGGAGGGGATGAACGTCAGGATGATCACGACGAACATCACCGGGATCAGGAACTCCCCGATGCTGATGCGCGCGTCGACGTAATCGCGCACCCACTTCTTCTGCGGACCCTTGTCGCGCAGCGGCAGGTACTTCTCCTCGCCGTTGGCCATGCCGATCCGCGCGCGCTCGCGCGCGGCGTTGACCTTCTCGCGGTGCTCGCGGGCGGCCTGCTTGCGGTCGTTCGGCACGAGGGGGCGCTTGCGCGCAGCCTCGCGCTCCTTGCGGGTCGGCGTGGGGCGCCCCTTCCCGATCGCCTCGGCGGCGGCGATGGCGTCGGCGGTCGCCTGGTCGGCGGCGCTCGTCGGCGCGGCGCCCGGTGAGGCGGTGTTGGCGTTGTCGCGGGGGGCCACGGCGGCACGTCCTTCCCAGTCAGTCAGAGGCTTAAGATTACCGGCATGACGCTCGACGGCAGCCCCGCATCCGCCTGGTCGACCCCGGAGACGGAGGAGGCGCTGCGCAGCAGCGTTCAGGGCGGCATGCCGCGCGCGATCGCCGAGCTCAGCGAGCTCGTGCGCATCCCCTCGGTGTCGTGGGACGGCTTCGACCCCGGAGCTGTCCGGGCGTCCGCCGATCGCACGGCCGCGCTGCTGACCGACCTCGGCGTGTTCGACGAGGTGCTCGTCGATCGGGCGCCCGGTCCGGACGGCGCCCTCGGCCAGCCGGCGGTGCTCGCGCGCCGCGCGCCGCGCAACGGCCGCCCGACCGTGCTGCTGTACGCCCACCACGACGTGCAGCCTCCGGGGGAGGACACGGCCTGGAGCTCACCGCCCTTCGAGCCCACCCTGCGCGGCGACCGCCTCTACGCCCGCGGCGTCGCCGACGACAAGGCCGGTGTCATCGCGCACGTCGCCGCCATTCGCGCGGTCGTCGAGGCTCTCGGCGAGCTCGACCTCGGCATCGCCGTCTTCATCGAGGGTGAGGAGGAGTTCGGCTCCCGCTCCTTCGGCGCCCTCCTCGAGCGCCACCGCGCGCTGCTCGCGGCCGACGTCATCGTCGTCGCCGACTCCGACAACTGGAGCACGACGACGCCTTCGCTGACGGTCGGCCTGCGCGGCAACGCCACCTTCACCCTCACCGTCTCGACCCTTGCGCACGCCTCGCACTCCGGCATGCTCGGCGGTGCGGTTCCGGATGCGATGCTCGCGGCGATCCGTCTGCTCGCCACCCTGCACGACGCCGACGGGTCCGTCGCGGTCGAGGGTCTGACGAGCCACGAGCAGCCCGTGCCGAGCATCCCGGAGCAGCGTCTGCGCGACGAGGCCGGCCTGCTCGACGGCGTCACCCCGATCGGCCGCGGTGAGCTGCTGCACCGCATCTGGGCGCAGCCCGCGATCACCGTCACGGGCATCGATGCGCCCAGCGTGCAGAACGCCTCCAACACCCTCTCGCCCTCCGTGCGGGTCAAGATCAGCGTGCGCATCGCCCCGGGCCAGCGGGCCGCCGACGCGTTCGCCGCGGTCGAGCGGCACCTGCGCGCCCACGCGCCCTTCGGTGCGCATCTCGCGTTCGACGCGATCGACCTCGGTGAGCCCTTCCTCGTGGATGCGCGCGGCTGGGCGGTCGACGAGGCCCTCGCGGCCATGCGCGACGCCTGGGGCGAGGAGCCGGTGCAGGCCGGCGTCGGCGGCTCGATCCCGTTCATCGCCCAGCTCGCCGAGGTGTTCCCCGAGGCCCAGGTGCTCGTCACGGGGGTGGAGGACCCGCACACCCGTGCCCACAGCCCCGACGAGTCGCTGCACCTCGGCGTGCTGCACCGCGCCATCCTCACCGAGGCGCTGCTGCTCGCGCGGCTCGATGCGCGCGGGGGAGCTGCCTAGGTTCCGCTCGCCCGCAGGAGCCCGGCGTACACTGCTGGAAGACCACGATCCGCAAGGAGTCACCATGACCGACACCGCTCTCACCCCGTCGACGAGCGAGGCCACCCACGGCGTCGCACTCACCGAGGCCGCCGCCGCCAAGGTGAAGTCGTTGCTCGAGCAGGAGGGTCGCGATGACCTGCGCCTGCGCCTCGCCGTGCAGCCCGGCGGCTGCTCGGGCCTGATCTACCAGCTGTACTTCGACGAGCGCGTCCTCGACGGCGATGCGCTGCGCGACTTCGACGGCGTCGAGGTCGTGGTCGACAAGATGAGCGTGCCCTACCTGGAGGGGGCCTCGATCGACTTCGAGGACAGCATCCAGAAGCAGGGCTTCACGATCGACAACCCGAACGCGCAGGGAAGCTGCGCCTGCGGCGACAGCTTCCACTGACGTTTCGCACCGCACCCGCGATGAGCGGGGGAGCGCCGGTCGGCGCGCCCCCGCTCATCGGCGTTTTGGGAGACGTTTCGGAGCGTCGTGGGGCGGTCGCGGCTCTGCCGGTGACGTAGACTGACGATGTTCCCCGCTCACCCCACGAGAGGTCTCCGGTGCGCTCCAACCGACGCCTTCGCTTGACCGCGATCCCGCTCGCCCTGATCACCACTGTCGCCCTCGCCGGGTGCACGACGCAGATGCAGCTGGGCTGGCTCCCGACCGAGCCCGGCACCACCAACCAGGTCGACCGGGTCATCGGGCTCTGGGTCACCTCCTGGATCGTTCTGCTGGTCGTCGGCGTGATCACGTGGGGCCTCATCATCTGGGCCGCGATCGTCTACCGCCGCCGCAAGGGCCAGACCGGTCTGCCGGTGCAGCTGCGCTACAACATGCCCATCGAGGTGTTCTACACGGTCGTGCCGCTGATCCTCGTGCTCGGCTTCTTCGCGTTCACCGCGCGCGACCAGCAGGAGATCGAGGCGCCCCTCGCCGACCCCGACGTCACCATCGAGGTCTACGGCAAGCGCTGGGCCTGGGACTTCAACTACGTCACCGACGGCGTCTACTACCAGGGCATCCAGGCTCAGGAGACCGGCCCCAACAACACGATCGACGCCAGCACGCTTCCGACCCTCTACCTTCCCGTGGGCAAGAAGGTCGAGATCCTCATCGAGTCGCGCGACGTCATCCACTCCTTCTGGATCGTCGACTTTCTCTACAAGAAGGACATGATCCCGGCGAAGACCAACTACTGGTACTTCATCCCGGAGAAGGAGGGCACGTACGCCGGCAAGTGTGCCGAGCTGTGCGGCGAGTACCACTCGCTCATGCTCTTCAACGTCGAGGTCGTCTCGCAGGCGGAGTACGACGCCTACATCGAGTCGCTGCGTGCCGAGGGCAACGTCGGCCGCCTCGGTCCTGAGTTCAACACGAACACGAACCTGCCGGGCACCACCGGCGCGAGCGAAGAGGAGTAAGCGGCTCATGACGACGACCGCACCTCGTCCGAACGTCTCCGGCCCTGCGCCGGAGCCCGTCGCCCCGACGGTCCGCCGCAAGGGCAACGTCTTCGTCGGGTGGCTGACCACCACCGACCACAAGACGATCGGGTACATGTACCTCATCACGTCGTTCGTCTACTTCCTCATCGGCGGCGTGATGGCGCTCGTCATCCGCGCGCAGCTCTTTGCCCCGGGCCTCGAGATCGTCGCGACGAAAGAGCAGTACAACCAGCTCTTCACGATGCACGGCACGATCATGCTGCTCATGTTCGCGACGCCCCTCTTCGCCGGCTTCGCCAATGTGCTCATGCCCTTGCAGATCGGTGCGCCCGACGTCGCGTTCCCGCGGCTCAACGCCTTCGCCTACTGGCTGTACTCGTTCGGCTCGCTCATCGCGGTCGCCGGCTTCCTCACTCCGCAGGGCGCCGCCTCGTTCGGCTGGTTCGGCTATGCGCCTCTCTCGAGTCAGACCTTCACACCAGGGCTCGGCGGCAATATGTGGGTCTTCGGGCTCACGCTGAGCGGCTTCGGCACCATTCTCGGCGCCGTCAACTTCATCACGACCATCATCACGATGCGCGCGCCCGGCATGACGATGTGGCGCATGCCGATCTTCACGTGGAACACGCTCGTGACCTCGTTGCTCGTGCTCATGGCCTTCCCGGTGCTCGCCGCCGCACTCTTCGCTCTGGGCTCTGACCGAATGTTTGGTTCGCAAATCTTCGCAGCGGAGACGGGAGGTGCGATTCTTTGGCAGCACCTGTTCTGGTTCTTCGGCCACCCCGAGGTGTACATCCTGGCGCTGCCGTTCTTCGGCATCGTGTCGGAGATCATCCCGGTGTTCAGCCGCAAGCCGATCTTCGGCTACAAGACCCTCGTCTACGCGACGATCGCCATCGCGGCCCTGTCGATTACCGTGTGGGCCCACCACATGTACGTCACCGGCTCGGTGCTGCTGCCGTTCTTCGCCCTGATGACGATGCTGATCGCGGTGCCCACGGGCGTGAAGATCTTCAACTGGATCGGCACGATGTGGCGCGGCTCGGTGACGTTCGAGACGCCGATGGTGTTCACCCTGGGCTTCCTCATCACCTTCGTCTTCGGTGGTCTGACGGGCGTCATCCTGGCCTCGCCGCCGCTCGACTTCGCGGTCTCCGACTCGTACTTCGTCGTCGCGCACTTCCACTACGTGGTGTTCGGCACGGTCGTGTTCGCGATGTTCGCCGGCTTCTACTTCTGGTGGCCGAAGTGGACGGGCAAGATGCTCAACGAGCGTCTCGGCATGATCCACTTCTGGACGCTCTTCATCGGCTTCCACGCGACCTTCCTCGTGCAGCACTGGCTCGGTGTGGTCGGCATGCCCCGTCGCTACGCGACCTACCTGGTGGAGGACGGATTCACCTGGATGAACCAGCTGTCGACCTTCGGATCGATCCTGCTCGCGGCGTCGATGATCCCGTTCCTTCTGAACGTCTACATCACGGCGCGTCGCGCGCCCAAGGTCACGGTGAACGACCCGTGGGGGTACGGCCGCTCGCTCGAGTGGGCGACCTCGTGCCCGCCCCCTCGTCACAACTTCACCTCGATCCCGCGCATCCGCTCGGAGTCGCCCGCGTTCGACCTCAACCACCCCGAGGCGAGCCTGCCGCTCGGCGTCACCGCCGGTGCCGATGCGCGCGCCGATGAGACCGCGAAGTAGGCCCGCTGATGAAGACCAACATCAACCTCTTCTGGGTTCTCGCCGCGTTCTTCACCCTGCTGGCAGCGGTGTACGTGGTGTGGGAGATCCTCGCGGTCGGTCGTGTCGAGTGGGTCGGTGCGGTGGCGATCGCCCTCTGCGCCGTGCTCTCCGTGTTCATCGCGTTCTACCTCCGGCTCGTCTACCGCAACCAGGGTGGCGAGCTCGCGGAGGACCGCCTCGATGCCGATATCGACGACGGGGAGGCCGAGCAGGGCTTCTTCTCGCCGTGGAGCTGGTGGCCGGTCGCCCTCGCGGGCGCCGCGGCCATCGCGTTCCTCGGCCTGTCGATCTCGTTCTGGATCGTCGCCTACGCCGTCCCGCTCGTGCTAGTCGCCATCGTCGGCTGGGTCTACGAGTACTACCGCGGCAATTTCGGTCGCTGAGCATGACGCTCGTCCGGCGCGCACGCGCGGAGGATGCGGATGCCGTCTTCGAGCTGGTCCGCCAGCTCGGGGCGGCGTTCGTGCCTGTCCGGAGCATCTTCGATGAGACCTTCGCGGAGATCGTGGGCGGTGACGATCAGCACGTGCAGGTCATCGTGGCCGAAGACGACCAGGGTGTCGTACGCGGTTACGCCCTCACCACGATCGCCCGGCTGCTGTCGACCAACGGCCCCTCTGCCCAGCTGCAGGAGATCGCGGTCGACGAGGAGGCCCGCGGGCTCGCCCTCGGCACGGCCCTCGTGCGTGAGGTGGAGGCGGAGTGCATCCGTCGCGGCGTTCGCCAGCTGACGGTCGCTGCGCGCCGCGCCGGCGGCTTCTACGACCGCCTCGGCTACTCCCAGAACGCCGAGCACATGCGCCGGGTGTTCTGACCCGGGCAATGGGCCTCCTTCTCCGCACCGAGCGGCTCGAGATCTCTCCGCTGGCGGAGGCCGATCTGGAGGCGTTCGTCGCGTACCGCCGAGACCCCGACGTGGCGCGGTATCAGTCGTGGACCCCGGACTACACGCAGACGGATGCGCGTTCCCTGCTCGCCGCCCAACCAAGCACGACGCTCCCGGTCCCGGGAGACTGGGTCCAGCTCGCGCTGCACCCCGTCGGCCTGTCACAGGGGATGACGCTCATCGGCGATGTCGCCATCGGCACCGATCCGGTCCAGCCCGACACGTACGAGCTGGGGGTGACCCTGGCTCCGGCCCATCACGGGCAGGACTTCGCGCGGGAGGCTCTTGCGGCGATTCTGGAGGCGCTCTTCGCCGCTCACGGCGCCCATCGCATCGTCATGCAGGGCGATGCTCGGAATGAGGCGGTTCTGCGCCTCCTGCGGCGTCTGGGGCTCCGCCACGAGGGCGCGGTGCTCGAGGGGGACTGGTTCAAGGGGGAGTGGACCACCCTCGAACGTTTCGCGCTTCTGCGCCGCGAGTGGCAGGAGCGACGCTAGTCGGATCCTGCGCCCGCGCCGCGACGTGCCTCGCCCCTGCGGTCCCGCGCTGCCGAACGTCAGAACGCCTCGCCGCGGACCCCGCGGTCCGCCGTGCCGCTCTCATGACGACGGGCCCGCCTCCCGGAGGAGAGCGGGCCCGTCGTGCCGCGGTCGGCTAGTGCTTCTGCGCCTCGATCTCGTTCTGAGTGACGGGCGCGATGCGGTCCTCGAAGAACCAGCGCGAGAGGCCGGCGCGCACGCGCTGGCTCACGGTGATCTTGCCGTCGTCGTTCGGCCGGATCATCAGCGGCTGGTACTCGTCGAAGCTCACCAGGCGCCAGCGCTCGAAGTCGTCGAGCTGCTCGTGCACCTCGATGTACTCGCCACCGGGCAGTCGGACCACGCGGCCCGACTCGAAACCGTGCAGGGCGATCTCGCGATCCTTCCGCTGCAGCGCGAGGCAGACGCGCTTGGTGATGAAGAACGCGATGAACGGGCCGACGACCGTCGCGAACTGCAGAGCGTGGATCACACCCTCGATCGACAGGCGGAAGTGCGTGGCGATGAGGTCGGAGCTCGCCGCCGCCCACAGGGCCGCGTAGAACGTCACACCCGCCGCGCCGATCGCGGTGCGCACCGGGGCGTTGCGCGGCCGCTCGGCGATGTGGTGCTCGCGCTTGTCGCCTGTCACCCAGGCCTCGAAGAACGGGTACAGCGCGACCGCGGCGAGGAAGACCAGCAAACCGACGAGCGGGATCAGCACGCCGAACGGCCAGGTGTAGCCGAGCGGGTCGACCCAGTCGAGGTTCGGCGGGATCAGGCGCAGAGCGCCATCCGCGAAGCCGATGTACCAGTCGGGCTGCGTACCGGCCGACACCGGCGACGGGTCGTACGGGCCGTAGTTCCAGATCGGGTTGATCGTGAAGAACGAGGCGATCAGCACGATGGTGCCGAAGACCAGGAAGAAGAAGCCGCCGGCCTTCGCCGCGAACGCGGGGAGAACCGGAGCGCCCACGACGTTGTCGTTCGTGCGCCCGGGGGCCGCGAACTGCGTGTGCTTGTTGACGATCAGCAGCACCATGTGGATGCCGATGAGCGCGATCGTGATCGCCGGCAGCAGCATGATGTGCAGCACGTAGAGGCGCGGGATGATGTCGGTGCCGGGGAACTCGTCACCGAACAGCAGGTAGGAGATCCAGGCGCCAGCCACCGGCACGGCCTTGATCATGCCGTCGATGATGCGCAGACCGTTGCCCGAGAGCAGGTCGTCCGGCAGCGAGTACCCCGTGAAGCCGAGGGCCATCGCCATGACGAAGAGCAGGAAGCCGATCACCCAGTTGAACTCGCGGGGCTTGCGGAACGCGCCGGTGAAGAACACCCGGAGCATGTGCAGGCCGATCGCCGCAACGAACAGCAGGGCCGCCCAGTGGTGCACCTGCCGCATGAGCAGACCACCGCGGATCTCGAACGAGATGTCGAGGGCCGAGTGGTACGCCACCGACATGGGGATGCCCTGCAGAGGCACGTACGAGCCCTCGTACTCGACCTCGGTCATGGAGGGGTCGAAGAAGAAGGTCAGGAAAGTGCCGCTCAGCAGGATGACGATGAAGCTGTAGAGCGCGACCTCGCCCAGCATGAACGACCAGTGGTCGGGGAAGATCTTGCGCCCCAGCGCCTTGACGGCGGTCGACGCGCTCGTGCGCTCGTCGACGTAGTTGGCCGCCCAGCTGGTGAACCGCATGCCGCGCCCGGGCGCGGTCTCGGTCGCCGCAGCAGGCGGGGTCGTGGTGGTACTCACAGTGCACGCTCCCAGAAGCTCGGACCCACAGGTTCGGTGAAGTCGCTCTGCGCGACGAGGTAACCCTCTTCATCCACAGTGATCGGGAGCTGGGGGAGGGGACGGGCCGCCGGGCCGAAGATGACGGCGGAGTGGTTCGCGACGTCGAACTGCGACTGGTGGCACGGGCACAGCAGGTGGTGAGTCTGCTGCTCGTACAGCGCGACGGGGCACCCGACGTGCGTACAGATCTTGGAGTAGGCGACGATGCCGTCGTAGGACCAGCCGGCGCGGTCCTCGCGCTCGTTCAGCTCATCGATCGGCAGGCGCATGAGGAGGACGGCCGCCTTGGCCTTCTCCTCGAGACGGTGCGACTCGAGCTCCGCGAGACCCTCCGGGATCACGTGGAAGGCGGAGCCGATGGTCACCTCCGACGCCTTGATGGGGGTTCCCGACGGGTCGCGGGTCAGACGGACACCGGTGTCCCACATCGTGTGCTTAAGCAGCGCCACCGGGTCCTCCGCCGGCGCCAGGTCGCGGAAGAGCGCGATCGCCGGGATGGGCGTCGCAACGACGGCGCCGATGAGGGAGTTGCGCACGAGAGTGCGGCGGGTGAAGCCCGACTCGGCGTTCGCCTCGCGGAAGATCTCGACGGCCCGCTCGCGCGACTCGTCGGAGCCGCGGGTGGGGTGGCGCTCCTCGACCTGCTCGTGGCCGTGCATAAGGGCCTTCGACCAGTGCACCGCTCCGATGCCGATACCGAGCAGGCCGAGAGTGATGCCCACCCCGATCAGCATGTTGTTCAGCCGGATCGAGCCAGGGTCCTGGTCATCGATGGGGAACAGGATGTAGGCGACCACGGCCAGCACGCTGCCGATGACCGACAGGAAGAAGAGCAGGCTGATCGTGCGCTCGGCGTGCTTTGCCTTCTTCGGGTCGAGGTCGGTGACGCGCAGGCGCTCCGGCGGGAAACCGGGGTTCGGGATGCGGTCTGCCCGGACCACGGCCACCGCGGGCGGCGGGGCGGAGTGATCCTGCTGCGGGGCGACAGCCTTGCCAGCGGTCTCGCTGCTCGTGCCGTCGTGTGCCTCAGCCAATGGTGTTCCTTTCCTCGAGGTCGTTCAGGCCTAGTTGGACTTCGCGGTGAGCCAGATCGTGACGCCGATCAGGGCTCCGAGACCGAAGATCCAGATGAAGAGGCCCTCCGACACGGGGCCCAGCGAACCGAGGTCCCACCCGCCGACCGAGGGGTTCTCCTCGACGTACAGCAGGTAGGTGATGATGTCGTTCTTCTCCTCGGGCGTGAGGTTGAGGTCGCTGAAGACGGGCATGTTCTGCGGGCCGGTCACCATCGCACCGTAGATGTGCACCGGGTCGACGCCCGCGAGGCCGGGAGCCCACTTGCCCTCGGTCAGTGCGCCACCGGCACCGGCGACGTTGTGGCACATGGCGCAGTTGATGCGGAAGAGCTCCGCGCCATTGGCGGCGTCGCCGTCACCGGCGATGTAGCGGTCGGCAGGAACGGCGGGGCCGGGGGCGAGCTCGGCGACCCACGCGCCCATGGCGTCGATCTGCTCCTGGGTGAACTGCACGGGCTTCTTCTCGGCCTGCGGGCCCGACGCCGCCATCGGCATGCGACCGGTGCCCACCTGGAAGTCGACGGCGAGCGCGCCCGCGCCGATCAGGGTCGGGCCGGCCGCGGTGCCCTGGGCCTGGAGGCCGTGGCAGCTGGCGCAGTTCGCGGCGAAGAGCTTGCCGCCCTCCTCGACCAGCTCGGCGCTGGCGGCACGGGTCTCGGCCGTCGCGGTGGTCGTGGCGAGCGCGTAGGCGCCGCCCGTCGCGAGGAGGCCGACGACGAGCAGAGCGGTGGTCGCGAGCGGGTGCCGGCGACCGACGCGGCGAGCGGATGCGGAGGAGGTAGCCATGGTGCGGTGCGTCTCGATTCTGCGGTTCATTGGAGGACGTAGATGACGAGGAACAGACCGATCCAGACCACGTCAACGAAGTGCCAGTAATAGGAGACCACGATCGCGCTGGTCGCGTCGCGGTGGGTGAAGGTCTTCACGGCATACGCGCGGCCGATCACCAGCAGGAAGGCGATCAGGCCGCCCGTGACGTGGAGGCCGTGGAACCCGGTGGTGAGGTAGAACGCCGATCCGAACGCGTCGGAGTCGAGGCGGACGGCCTCGCTGACGAGGATCGAGTACTCGTACGACTGCCCGGCGATGAAGATCGCGCCGAGCGCGTAGGTCAGGAAGAACCACTCGACCATGCCCCACTGCGTCGGCTTCCAGCCGGTGCGTCGCACCTGCAGCCGCTCGGCTGCGAACACGCCGAACTGGCAGGTGACCGACGACAGCACGAGGATCGTGGTGATCGTCAGGGCGAACGGCACGTTGAACTTCTCGGTGCCGGCCTCCCAGAGCTGCGGGGAGGTCGACCGCAGGGTGAAGTAGATGGCGAACAGGCCGGCGAAGAACATCACCTCGCTTCCCAGCCAGACGATCGTGCCGACGGCGACGACGTTGGGTCGGTTGATCGTGGGTGCGCTGAGCGAGCTCGAAAGCGAGGTACTGGTCACCCGTTCATTATGACCGATGAAACTGATGGTTCGAGCCCGGCGACACCCCCGTTTCGGGCGGGAAAGTAGCATCACAGCATGACGACTCCACCTTCCTGGCCCCGCATCCTCACCCGAATGCTCGATGGCGACGATCTCTCGATCGCCGAGGCGACCTGGGCGATGGAGCAGGTGGTCTCGGGGGAGGCGACGGAGGCCCAGCTGGGCGGCTTCCTGGTCGCACTCCGGGCCAAGGGCGAGACGGTCGACGAGATCGTCGGCTTCCGTGATGCGGCGCTGCGGCATGCCCGCGCGATCGAGATCCCGGCCATGGTGCTCGACATCGTCGGCACCGGGGGAGACCCGTATGGAGCGGTCGTCAACGTCTCGTCGATCGCGTCGATCGTGGTCGCGGCGGCGGGTGTACCGGTGGCGAAGCACGGCAACCGCGCGGCGAGCTCGTCCTCGGGCGCGTCCGATGTGCTGCAGCACCTCGGGGTGGAGATCGACCTGGAGCCGGAGAGCGTGGCGACGGTCTTCGGCGAGGTCGGTCTCACCTACCTCAACGCGGCGGTCTTCCACCCTGGCTTCCGGCACGCGGGCCCGCCCCGGCGTCAGCTGGGCATCGCGACGGTGTTCAACATCCTCGGCCCGCTCTGCAACCCCGCCCGCCCCGAGGCCTCGGCCGTCGGGGTCGCGAGTCTCGACCGGGTGCCCCTCGTCGTGGGCGTCTTCCGTACGCGCGGCGCGACGGCGCTCGTCTACCGCGGCGATGACGGCATCGACAAGATCACGACCACCGGTCACAGCCACATCTGGGAGGTCTCGCGCGGATTCGTGACCGAGCACGACCTGGACCCGCGCGAACTGGGCATTCGCACCGCGCAGATCGAGGAGATCCTGGGCTCGACGCCCGATCACAACGCGAGTCTCGCCCGCGCGGTGCTCGGTGGCGAGCCGGGGCCGGTGCGCGACATCGTGCTGCTGAACGCTGCCGCCGGTCTCGTGTCGTTCCGGCTGGCGGAGGACCCGGACCAGATCCGCCGGCCGCTGCTCGAGCGCCTCGCCGAGCAGCTGACCGTTGCCGAGACGACGATCGACTCGGGCGCCGCCGCGGCGAAGCTCGAGCAGTGGGCGGCGGCGACCGCGCGCTACGCCGGCTGACCGGCGGCGACGAGACCCGGGCCGGGGATCACCTCGAACACCAGTTGCGTCTCGACGTGCCGCACATGCGGCTGCGTCGTGAGGTGGTCGAGCACGAGCTCGCGCAGCGCGGCGGCCGTCGGCACGGCCACGTGCAGCAGGTAGTCGTCAGCACCCGCGACGTGGAACGCCGTCAGGACGTTCGGCAGGGTGCGCACGCCCCGCTCGAACCCGTGCACCTGCTCGCGGCCGTGCGTGCCCAGCCGAACGGTGATGAGCGCCTGCAGGCTGAGGCCGAGGGCGGCCGGGTCGATGTCGGCGCGGAAGGCGCGGATCACTCCGCGCTCGCGGAGCGACCGGAGCCGCTGGGTGCAGGTCGACTCCGCGATGCCCGCGCGCTCGGCGAGCGCCGCATTGGTCAGGCGACCGTTGCGCTCGAGCTCGGCGAGCAGGGCGAGGTCGGTGCCGTCGAGGCGCGCGGCGTCGAGGGATGCGGGGTGCGCGTTCTGCGTCGTGCTCGAGTCGGACATCCCGAAAGCATGAAGGAGACGCGCTAGAAGCGTCAAGCAGCGCGGATTCTTCGTCTATTGCCCTTTTCCGCCGCAGTCTGCGCCACCATGGCTGCATGCTCAGCGACGACGCCTTCGAGACGCGCGCCGTGCACGCGGGGCGCGGTGACCTCGCGGCGCTCGGTGTCCACGCTCTGCCGATCGACCTCTCGACCACGAATCCGCTGCCCGACATCGAGGTCGGCGGAGGCTCGTACGAGTCCATCGCCACCGGAGGGCATCCCACCGAGGGCGGAAACGTCTACGCCCGGCTCTGGAACCCGACCGTGGCCCGGTTCGAGCAGGCCCTCGCCGAGCTGGAGGGCGCCGAGGAGGCCGTCGCATTCGGCACCGGGATGGCGGCGGTCAGTGCGGTGCTGCTCGCGGCGATGAACCGGGGGAGGGGCCGTCACGTCGTGGCCGTGCGCCCGCTGTACGGCGGCACCGACCACCTGCTCGCCTCGAGGCTGCTCGGCACGGAGACGACCTACTGCGCGCCCGACGAGGTCGCCGGGGCGGTGCGCTCCGACACCTGCCTGGTCGTCATGGAGTCGCCCTGCAACCCCACGCTCGAGCTCATCGACATCGCCGCCGTGGTCGCGGCGGCCGGCGACGCGCCGGTCATGGTCGACAACACCTTCGCCACCCCGGTGCTCCAGAACCCGCTCGCGCACGGCGCGGCCCTCGCGCTGCACAGTGCCACCAAGTACATCGGCGGTCACGGCGACGCCATGGGAGGAGTCGTGGCCGGCAGCAGCGAGTGGGCAACGGCCATCCGTCCCGTGCGGGCCATCACGGGCGGGCTGCTGCACCCGCTCGGCGCGTATCTGCTGCACCGCGGCCTGCCGACCCTCGCTCTGCGGGTGCGCGCTCAGCAGGCGACGGCGGGGGAGCTCGCATCGCTGCTGGCCGAGCACTCTGCTGTCGCGCGGGTGCACTACCCGGGCCTGCCGGGGAGCGACCCGCACGGGCTGCTCGGCATGCAGCTGCGCGGACCCGGCGCCATGCTCACTGTCGAGCTCGCGGGCGGGTACGCCGCGGCAGAGCGCTTCATCGGCGCGCTGCGGCTCTTCACGCACGCCGTGTCGCTCGGGGGAGTCGACTCGCTGGTGCAGCATCCCGCATCGCTCACGCACCGCCCGGTGGCGCCGGATGCCCGCCCCGGCGCCGGCGTCGTGCGAATGTCGATCGGCCTGGAGGCCGTGCAGGACCTCCGCCGCGACCTGCACAACGCGCTCGAGGCCGCGCAGCGCTAGCCGGGGCCCGGCGGCCGGCGGCCGGCGGCCGGCGGCCGGCGAGCGGCTAGCTCAGGCTCGCCGCATCGAGGTAGAACCAGCGTCCGCCCTCGCGCACGAACCGGCTGCGCTCACGCTGCGACCCGCGGTCGTCGGGCGAGCGCCAGTAGGCCTGGAACTCGACCGCGCCGCGCCTGTCGAGCGGCCCGCCGGCCGACCGGTCGAGGATGTCGAGGCGGTACCAGCGCACCACGGGGTCGAGCTCGAGCGTCGCCGGACGCGTCGACGGGTGCCAGGTGGCGAGCAGGTAGTCGGCATCGCCGACCGTGAAGGCGCTGAAGCGTGAGCGCATCAGCTGCTCGGCCGTCGGGGCGATCGCGGCCCCGCGGTGCAGGGGCTCGCAGCACTCGGCGAAGGGCAGGCCGCTCAGGCAGGGGCAGCGCACGGTGCCCTCAGGCCGCCGGCGCGCGCAGGATCTTCTCCATGGCCTTGCCTTTGGCCAGTTCGTCGACGAGTTTGTCGAGGTAGCGCACGCGCTGCATGAGCGGCTCCTCGATCTCCTCGACGCGCACGCCGCAGATGACCCCGGTGATGAGGCTCGCGTTCGGGTGAAGGTGGGCGGCGTCGAAGAACTCGGCGAACGTCGTCTGTGCGGCGATGTGCTGCGCGATGGCCGCGTCATCGAAGCCCGTCAGCCACTGGATGACCGCGTCGAGCTCGGCGCGCGTCCGGCCCTTCTTCTCGACCTTCGTCACGTAGAGCGGATACACGGTCGCGAAGGGCATGCGTGCGACGCGGTCGAGGGTGGCGGGTGGGGTGGCCATGGTGGCATGGTAGCCCCGTGCTGGACAGGCGAGGAGGGAGGGACCGCCGATGAAGTACGTGCTGAATGTCATCGACAATGAATCCGGCTCAGGTTCAGTCGACGAGATGGCGGCGATCGACGCCTTCAACGCGCGGCTGCAGAGCGCCGGCCAGCTGATCATGGCGGAGGGTCTGGCGTCACCCCGGGTATCCGCCGTCATCGACAACCGCGGGGGAGCGGGGTCGTCACGCCGGGCCCGCTGCAACACGCCGAGCAGTACGTGTCGGGATTCTGGATCATCGAGGCGCCTGACCGGGATGCGGCGCTCGCGCTCGCGGCCGAGGGGTCGCGTGCCTGCAACCGCGTGGTCGAGCTGCGGCCGTTCTACGGGGGCTAGCGCTCAGCGATCGGTGCGACGGTACGTGCTGCCGTCGGCCGCGCGATCGAGCAGCCCGGCGTCGACCAGGTAGCGGCGCATCGTGACCGGGTCGTCGCTGAGGTCGGCGAGCCGCTCGGTGACCGTGCGCTCGTCGATCACCTCGTCGATGTCGGGTGCTGCCCGGTCGAGCAGGTAGCGCAGCACCAGCTCGCGGTCGGCAGCTCGTGACGGGTAGTGGTCGAGTCGACCATCCACGATGAATCGGTGGAGCCCGGTCGGTCGTTCCACAGGAACGGCGGCGAGGATCTCAGCGAAGCGCTCCGCGCGGAGAACGGGCGCGTCGTCGCGGGTGATCAGCCCGGCCTCGAACAACTGCTGCAGTACTCGGGAGCGGCGCTTCGGCGCGAGCGACTCGAGCGCGGGAGCGGCGTCGCGCTCGGCAAGCAGCAGGCCGAGCACGCGACGAGCGTCTGGGTTGGCGAGTGCGGCGATGACACCGCGCCACGCATTCACGTCGGTAGTCACGGTAGTGACGATAGGTCGGCGGCCGAGAGAACTCCATGACGAGGGAGGGGTCGACGAAGAGTTGTGACGCCCATCGGTCGGCCCCGCATCCGTTCATTCTGACATAATGCAGATTATCGGATACGCGACGCAGACGGAGTGTCGCCGCTCGCCGTCAGCCTGCCGCACTCGGCGGGGCGTACCGGTCGCGGCCGAAGAAGAACCAGATCAAGGGCCCGAAGAACTGGGCGAAGATGACGATCGCGTACCAGCCGACCGCCTCGAGGCCGCTCATCTGCGACGAGCGTCGCGAGATCGACACCAGTGCGGCGACCCAGAAGACCGCCAGGCCACCGATTCCGATCGTCCACAGCAGAATGCCCAGAATCGAGAATCCGTCGATCGCCATGTCGAGAGTCTGTCAGAGAGCGGCCGCTGTGACGCGCATCAGCCGCGGCAGATCGTACGGCTCGAAGGGTTCGCCCAGACGCAGCAGCTCGTCGGCCGTGAACCAGCCGTGGCGGGTCATGTCGACATGCTCCGACTCGGTCCAGTTCGTCGACACCGGATCGAAGCGCTCGCACGGCACCAGGTAGTACTCGGCGTGGCCCTGGTCGTGGTCGGCCTCGTCCCAGGCGACATCGAAGTCGAGGCTCCAGATCGGCTCGCCAACGGTGTCGACGACGAGCCCGGTCTCCTCGAACAGTTCGCGGATCGCCGCCTGCTCGTGGGTCTCCCCCGGGTCGACTCCCCCGCCGGGGGTGATCCAGCGGGCGAAACGCGTCGAGTCGGGTGCGGCCGTGAAGAACAGCAGGGCCGCCCCGGTCGCATCCATGAGAACGATCCGGGATGTCCGCCGCAGGCCCGGCGTCGGGGCCACTGCCCTACTCCCCCGCGCCTAGGAGCCCGACGTCGCCGGGTACTCGGTGAAGTACGACACGTCGCCCACGAGCCGCGTGTTGTCGGCGGGAACCGGGTCGACGGCGGCCTGGGCGACCTCGGCGGCGAACTCGCTCACGTTGTAGAGCTTGCCGGCGGCCTCCTTGCGGGCATCGATGGCACCGGGAGCGGCGCGCTCGAGCAGGGTCGCCGTGATGGTGCCCTCGATCATGTCGCCGGAGACCACGGTGAACCCGATGCCCTTCGCCTCGAGGGTCGGGATGAGGTCGCGGAGGGCATCCTCGCCGGCCCGCTTCGAGAGAGCGACGGGCTCGTACTCGGGCATCGTCGGCACGGTGCGGATGAAGTGGGCCTGGTGGCTGGTGACGAACACGATGCGCGAGCCCTCGTGCAGCAGCGGCAGCGCCTTCGTCAGCACGTTCACCTGGGCGTCGCGGTTGAGCCGCAGCGCGTAGTCCTCGCCCATGCCGGCCTCCATGCCGCCGGAGGCATTGAGCACGAGGATGTCGAGGGCGCCGAAGCGCTCGCGCACAGCATCCATCATCGATTCGACGGAAGCGGGGTCGGTGAGGTCGGCGCCGATCGCGAGACCCTGCGTGCCGTTCGCCTCGAGCTCGGCGAGCAGCTTCTCAGCCCGCGGCGCCTTCGAGCGGTAGTTGATGACGACGTTCGCGCCGGCGGCGGCGAAGTAGCGCACGGTGTCGGCGCCGATGCCGCGGGAGGAGCCGGTGACGAGGGCGGTCTTGCCGGCGAGCGAGCCGGGCTGCAGGGGGCTGTTCACGACTCCCGACCCTACCGCGGATGCCCGCCGTGTCGGGCGCCCGGGGGCGTCGGGGGCCGGTGATAGCGTGAGCATCAGTCGACCCAGGAAGGCGCCGATGCCCGACCTCACCCAGTACCTCTGGATCATCTGGCTGGTCTTCGTGCTCGTGTGCGTGATCATCGAGCTGCTGACGCTCGAGTTCACCTTCCTCATGATCGGCGCCGGCAGCCTCATCGGCGGTCTCGGCGTGAACCTCGCCGGCGGCCCGTGGTGGCTGCAGATCGGCGCGGCGGCCATCGTCTCGGCCCTGCTGCTGTTCACGATCAGGCCGCTGCTGCTGAAGACGCTGCGGCGCGGCGCCGATGAGCGCGGCGCGCGCACCAACGTCGACGCCCTGCAGGGCATGCAGGGGCGCGTGACAGCCGATTTCTCCGGCGACACCGGCTACGTGCGGCTCGCCAACGGCGAGACCTGGACGGCCAGGCTCGCCCCCGAGCATGAGACCACCACCCTGCGCGAGGGCGATCGCGTCGTCGTCACGCGCATCGACGGAGCGACCGCCGAGGTCGCCCCGCATGAGAGGAGCACCACGTCGTGATCAGCCTCACCGACTTCGTCGGGCAAGTCTTCACGGTCGGCCTGCTGGTCGTCCTCGGCATCTTCGTCGTCGTCGTCATCCTGCGCTCGATCCGCATCGTGCCGCAGGCGTACGCCGGCGTCGTCGAGCGCCTCGGGCGCTACCACAAGACCCTCCAGCCGGGCCTCAACCTCCTCGTGCCCTTCATCGATCGGCTGCGGCCGCTCGTCGACATGCGCGAGCAGGTCGTGTCGTTCCCGCCGCAGCCCGTGATCACCGAGGACAACCTCGTCGTCTCGATCGACACGGTCGTCTACTTCCAGGTGACGGATGCCCGTGCCGCGACCTACGAGATCGCGAACTACCTCGCCGCCGTCGAGCAGCTCACCGTCACGACGCTGCGCAACGTCGTGGGTGGCCTCAACCTCGAGGAGGCGCTGACGAGCCGCGACAACATCAACGGCCAGCTGCGCGTCGTGCTCGACGAGGCGACGGGCAAGTGGGGCATCCGCGTCAACCGCGTGGAGCTCAAGGCCATCGACCCGCCTGCAAGCATCCAGGACTCGATGGAGAAGCAGATGCGCGCCGAGCGCGACCGCCGCGCGGCGATCCTCACCGCGGAGGGCACCAAGCAGTCGCAGATCCTCGAGGCGGAGGGGCGACGCCAGGCCGAGATCCTCAAGGCCGAGGGCGACGCGAAGGCGCAGGTGCTGCGCGCGCAGGCTGAGGCTGAGGCGATCCAGACCGTCTTCGACGCCATTCACAAGGGCGACCCCGACTCGAAGCTGCTCGCCTACCAGTACCTGCAGACGCTGCCGAAGCTCGCCGAGGGCGCCTCGAACAAGATGTGGATCATCCCGAGCGAGCTCACCGAGGCGCTCAAGGGCATCACGAACGGCTTCGGGCTCGGGCCCTCCGCCGGTCGTGCGCCCGGCGGCGAGTCGCGCACCGAGCCGATCGTGCCGGGGGCGACCTCCTAGGTGCGGTCGGAGGCGGCTGAGGCGTACTTCTCCCCCGCGCTCCCCCGCGTGCTCGCGCACCGGGGGCTCGCGGTCGACGCGCCCGAGAACACCCTCCTGGCCTTCGCGCACGCGCTCGCGATCGGGGTCGAGCATCTCGAGACCGACGTGCATGCGAGCCGCGATGGCGTCGCGGTGATCGCCCACGACGCCGACCTCGATCGCGTCGCGGGCATCCCGGGGCGGGTCGGTGAGCTCACGGCGGCCGAGCTCGCGCAGGTGCCGCTCGGTGAGGGGCAGGGTTTCCCCACGCTCGCCGAGGCGCTCGAGGCCTTCCCGGAGGCGCGCTTCAACATCGACCTCAAGAGCGCGGAGGCGGTCGCGCCCGCGGTCGACGCGGTGCGGCAGCTGCGTGCCGAGCATCGCGTGCTGCTGACGTCGTTCAGCGAACGGCGGCGCGCCGCGGCCCTGCGCCTGCTGCCGGAGGTCGCGACGAGCGCCTCGGCGCCGCGGTTCGCCGCGGCCCTGCTCGCCGCGCGCCTCGGCGCCGTGCCGCTCGTGCGCGCGGCCCTCGCGGGCGTGCACGCGGTGCAGATGCCCGAGCGCGCGCTCGGCGGCGAGACGACCGCTCCCCGCGTGCTGCGGGCCTTCCGCGCCGCGGGCGTCGAGGTGCACGTCTGGACGGTCAACGATCCCGCGACGATGGGCACGCTGCTCGACCGCGGCGTCGACGGCATCGTCACCGACCGCGCGGATCTCGCGCTCGAGGTGCTGCGCTCCCGCACCTAGCGATTCTGTACCCCGGTGACGTGAATCGGGGGACACTGGCAAAGGTCTGGGAAAGCCGCTCTCGCACTCGCCGACGCGGGCGGAAAGGTCTATACCTTTTCATGGAAACGCGACGCGGAAGGGGTGCATCATGGCCGATCGAACGCTCCGGGGCATGCGCCTCGGCTCGCAGAGCATGCAGAGCGAAGAGGGTGTCGAGTTCGCCTCCCGGCAGCGTGCGCAGTACCGCACGAGCGACGGCGAGACCTTCGAGGTCGTCTTCGCCGCCGACGCGGAACTGCCCGAGACGTGGGAGTCGCCGAAGTCGGGCCGCGAGGGCGTGCTGCTCTCGCCCGACGGCACTCCCGTCGACATCGAGCAGGGTGAGGTCAAGGCCGCGCGCACCCACTGGGACATGCTGCTCGAGCGCCGCACCATCGCCGAGCTGGAAGAGCTGCTCGAGGAGCGCCTGCAGCTGCTGCGCCAGCGCCGCGGCACCGACGAGCGCCTCGGCGCGTAACGCTCCCCGCGCATTCAACTCCCCCGGCCGCGGCTCTCGCCCGTGCCCCCACGTGACGAGCGCCTAGGCTCGAGGATCATGGCGCTCCCCCAGCACGACACCCTCGTCAGCTACCCCGACGGCGCGATCGCCTCCACCGGCACCGTCGTGCACGTCGAACTCCTCGTGGACGGCCGTTCGGCCGTCATCCTCGACCGCACGGCGCTGCACCCCGTCGATACCGCGTGGCCCGACCAGCCGGCCGACCGCGGAGAGCTGCGCCTGGCCGACCGCGCGCTGCCCGTCGTCGACGCCGTCATGGGCGGCGTGCACGACGGCGCGCTGCTGCTCGGGCGCGACCTGCCGGTGCGCACCGGCACCGAGGGGTGGGTCTTCGTCGTCGCCCACGTCATCGAGGGCGAGCCGCCCGGCGAGGGCGAGGTCGTCGAGGTCGTCGTCGACGCCGAGCTGCGTGCGGCGCTGTGTGCGGGGCACACGGCCTGCCACCTCGCCTCGCTCGCGCTCGACGGCGCGCTCGCCGACGCCTGGACGAAGGATGCCCCGCGCGACGCGCTCGGGCATCCGGCGTTCGACCAGCTCGCGATCGTGACCTCGCGCATCCACGAGCACGGTTCGATCGACACCTACCGCATCGGCAAGTCGCTGCGTCGGAAGGGCTTCGCGCCCGCGGCGCTCGACGCGCTCGCGGCGGTCGAGGAGCGCGCGAACGTCGCGCTCGCGACCTGGGTCGCCGCGGGCGGCGCGGTACGCATCGAACGCGACGACGAGGTGATCACGGCACGCCGGACCTGGGTGTGCGCGCTGCCCGAGGGCGAGGTGCGCATACCCTGCGGCGGCACCCACGTCGATGACCTTGCCGTGTTCGCGAGCCTGAAGGTCGCGCTCGAGCGGTGCGAGGTCGAGGGCGGGCTCGAGCTCGTCATGACGACGACGGCGACGATGCGCTGACCGCGCGCCGCACGCGACTCGACGCGGCGGCGCTCCGACGCGGCGGCGCTCAGACGCGCGACGTCGACGGCAGCGGTTCGTGGCCGAGTCGCGCGCTCATGCCCCACGCGGTGACGCGCCACAGCGCCTCGGCGACGATGCCGGCGTGCATCTTCGAGCGGCCCGTGGCGCGCTCGACGAAGGCGATCGGGTGCTCCAGGATGCGGCCGCCCGCCCGCTCGAGCCGCCAGGCGAGCTCGACCTGGAAGCAGTAGCCGTGCGACGACACGACCGAGCCGTCGAGGCCCGCGAGCACGGCGGCGCGGTAGACGCGGAATCCGGCCGTGAGGTCCTGCACGCGCGAGCGCAGCATCCACCGGGCGTAGGCGTTGCCGCTGCGCGAGATCGCGCGCCGCAGCCACGGCCAGTTCACGACCGCGCCGCCCGGCACCCAGCGCGAGCCGATGACCAGGTCAGCGCCCTCGCGCTCGGCGAGCGCGAGCATCGCCGGCAGCTCGGCGGGGTCGTGCGAGCCGTCGGCGTCGATCTCGACGACGAAGCGGTAGCCGCGCTCGAGCGCGATCGCGAAGCCCGCGAGGTAGGCGGCGCCGAGGCCCGCCTTGCCCGGGCGGTGCAGCACGCTCACCCCCGGGTCGGCGGCGGCGAGCTCGTCGGCGATCGCGCCGGTGCCGTCGGGGGAGGCGTCATCGACGACGAGCACGTCGGCGTCGGGCACGGCGACGCGAATGCGCGCGAGAACGCCGCGGATGCTCTCGGCCTCGTTGTACGTCGGCAGCACGACGAGCGCGCTCGCGCCGGTCGCGCTCACGCTCGCCGCCCCCGCGTGCCGCGCACCGCGAGGCCGGCGAGCAGGAGGGCCGAGGCGCCGAGCAGGCAGACGAACCACTCGAGGGTGCGGCCGAGGGCGTGCGCGGGCGTGATGACGTCGCTCAGCGGCACTTCCTGCACCATGACGCCCGGCTCGAAGCGGGGCAGCTCGTCGATCGTCGACCCGTCGGGCGCGATGATCGCGCTCGAGCCGACCGTCGAGGCCTGCACGACGCTGCGCCCCGACTCGATGGCACGCAGGCGGGCGATCGAGAGCTGCTGCAGGGCCTGGTCGGTGCGCCCGAAGTCGGCGTTGTTCGTCGGCGCGAAGAGCACCGTCGCGCCCTCGTCGATCATGCGCGCGAGGAGGTCGTCGTCGACGATGTCGTAGCAGATCGCGACGCCCGCGATCACTCCGTCGAGCTCGAGCACGGTGTCGCGCTGGCCGATCGAGTAGTCGCGCGGCACGAGGTCGAAGAGATCGGGGGCGAGCGGGTAGAAGAACTCGCGCTCGGGCAGGTACTCGGCGAACGGCACGGGATGGATCTTGTCGTACTGGTCGACCGCGCCCTCGCCCTCCCGCCACAGCAGCACCGAGTTGAACGTCTCGTCGCCGTCGGCGGTGATCGTGCCGACCACGACCGGCGCGCCCAGTCGGGTCGACACCGAGTCGAGCGCCGCTGCCGCGTAGTCGGATCGCAGCGGGTCGAGGTCGGAGCTGTTCTCGGGCCACACCACGACGTCGAGCGGCTCGTCGAGCTCGTAGAGCGGCAGCGTCGCGTCGAGGTGGTCCTGCAGGATGTCGCCCGGCTCGTACTGCGCGAACAGCCCCGTCTGGGAGTTGCCCTGCACCGCGCCCACGCGCACGGTGCCGCTCGTGACCGTCGGGAACGCCGGCCAGACGAGCATCGTCGCCGCGAGGCCCGAGACGAGCACGGCGCGCGACGCGACGGGCGTGCGCCGCTCGATCGCGACGGCCGCGAGCACCGCAGCGAGGAGGGCCAGGAGGAAGCTGAGCCCGGACATGCCGATCCACGCGGCCCAGTGCGCGAGCGGGCCCTCCGACTGCGAGATCGCGAGCCTCCCCCACGCGAAGCCGCCCCACGGCCACACGTTCGAGATGCCCTCGCGCGCCGTCCACAGCCCCGCGATCGCGACGGGGGTGAGCAGCAGGCGGCCGGCGACGCCGGGGAAGGCCACGGGCATCCACCGCCAGGCGAGCGCGATCGGCACGGCGCCGAGCGCGACGAAGAAGACCTGCGCGAGCGTCAGCGCGAGCCACGGCACGATGCCGAGGTACACCGTCAGCCACTCGATGAGCACGCCGTAGAAGGTGAAGCCGGCGACCGCACCGACGAGCAGGGCGCCGCCGATCGAGCGGCCGCGCAGGCTCCACAGCACGAGCGCGGTGCCGACGATCGTCAGCGGCCACCAGCCGCGGTCGGGGAACCCGAGATCCATCGTCCAGCCGCCGAGGGCGGCGGCGAGCAGGGCGACGCCGAGTCGCGGCCCGGCCGGGGCGGGCGCGGCGAGCGCGAGCGGCGGGGCGGCGAGTGACGGTCCGGCCTCGCGCGGGCGGGTGGGAGCATCCATCACGGTTCGATCCTAGAGGGCGCGAACGGGCGGATGCTCACGCCACCGAGCTGTAGGCGACGATGCCGCGGCGCACCGCGTCGAGGGCTCGGCGCGCCGTGCGCCCCACCGGCCCGTCGGCGACGAGCGACATCTGGTCGAGGAGGTCGATCGTCTGCTTGCACCAGCGCACGAAGTCGCCCGCGGCGAGGCCGGACTCGCGCAGCACGACCTCGAGGCTCTTGCCGCTCGCCCACTGGTGCATGGGCAGCGCGAGCGTCGTCGCGAGCGGGTCGGAGCCGGGCAGGCGGTGCTCGCGCTCCAGGTCGTCGAGCTCGGCCCACAGCAGCTGGGTGCGCTCGAGCGCGATGCGGAACGGGCCGCGCGGCAGGGCGTACTCGGGGGCCTGCCCGTCATCGCGCCGGGCCTCGAACACGATCGCGCACGCCATCGCGGCGAGGGCGGGGGCGTCGAGGTCGTTCCAGTAGCCGCGGCGCAGGCTCTCGGCCACGAGCAGGTCGCGCTCGCCGTAGATGCGCCGCAGCGCGCGGCCGTCGGCGGTGAGGCCCGTGCGACCGTGCTCGTCCTTCTCGAGGTAGCCGAGCTCGCCGAGCACCTCGGTGACGCGGTCGAAGACCTGCGCGACGGCGCCCGTGCGACCGCGGATCTGCCGGCTCACCTTGTCGCTCTCGCGCTTGAGACGCCACCAGCGCTCGGCCCAGCGGGCGTGCGCCTCGCGGTCGGCGCAGCCGTGGCAGGGGTGCTTGCGCATGCGCCGCCGCACGCCCTCGATCTGCCGCTGCCGACGATCGCGCTCGGCGCGACCGCCCTGCTCGCCCACCCGGGCGCGCTCGCGCTCGAGGTCGCTGAGCTCGCGGCGCAGCGCCGAGTACTCTGTGAAGTCGCCGAGGTGGCACTGCATGCTGCGGGCGTAGCCCTCGAGCGACTCCTGCTGCTTGCGCACGGTGCGGGCGAGGTCGACGACGGCGCGGTCGGCCTGGAACTGCGCGAACGAGCTCTCCAGGATCTCGCGCGTGCGCTGGCGCCCGAACTGCTCGATGAGGTTGACGGCCATGTTGTACGTGGGCCGGAAGCTCGAGTTCAGCGGGTACGTGCGGCGGGAGGCGAGGCTCGCGACGGCCTGCGGGTCGAGCCCGCCCGTCCACTGGATGACGGCGTGGCCCTCGACGTCGATGCCGCGGCGGCCGGCGCGGCCGGTGAGCTGCGTGTACTCCCCCGGCGTGATCGGCACGCGCGCCTCGCCGTTGAACTTCTCCAGCTTCTCGAGCACGACCGTGCGCGCGGGCATGTTGATGCCGAGCGCGAGCGTCTCGGTCGCGAAGACGACCTTGAGCAGCTTCCGCTGGAAGAGCTCCTCGACGACCTCCTTGAAGGCCGGCAGCAGCCCCGCGTGGTGCGCGGCGACGCCGCGCTGCAGGCCGTCGAGCCACTCCCAGTAGCCGAGCACGGCGAGGTCGTCGTCGCGCAGCGTGCGGCAGCGCTCCTCGACGATCTGGCGGATCTCCTCGCGCTCCCACGACTCAGTGAGTTTGATGCCCGAGCGCAGCAGCTGGCGCACCGCGCCGTCGCAGCCGGCGCGGGAGAAGATGAAGAAGATCGCCGGCAGCAGGTTGCGCTGCGCGAGCAGCATCGCCACCTCGGCGCGCTCCAGGCGGCCGTCGCCGCCCGGCCGCTTCTCCCACCGCCGAGGGTGGTGCTGGCGGCCGCGGTGCGGCGTGTGCCCGCCCGCGCGGGCGAGCTGCACGAGCTCGGGGTTGACACGGTTCGTCGCCGCCTGCCCGCTGGAGTCGAAGAGATCGACGAGCTTCGAGCGCACGAGCACATGCTGCTCGAGCGGCACCGGTCGGGTCTCGCTGACGATCACGTCGGTGTCGCCGCGCACGGCCTGCAGCCAGTCGCCGAACTCCTCGGCGTTCGACACGGTCGCGCTGAGCGAGATCAGGCGCACCGGCAGCGGCAGGTGGATGATCACTTCCTCCCACACGGCACCGCGGAAGCGGTCGGCGAGGTAGTGCACCTCGTCCATGACGACGTACTGCAGGTCGGTGAGCAGCGCCGAGTCGGCGTAGAGCATGTTGCGCAGCACCTCGGTCGTCATGACGACGATGCGCGCGGTCGCGTTGATGTTGGTGTCGCCCGTGAGCAGGCCGACCTCGCTCGGCCCGTACTGGGCGACGAGCTCGTTGTACTTCTGGTTGCTGAGCGCCTTCATCGGCGCCGTGTAGAAGATCTTCGCCCGCGGGTCGAACATCGCCAGGAAGACGGCGAACTCGGCCACGATCGTCTTGCCGGCACCGGTGGGCGCCGCCACCAGCACGCTGCGACCCTGCTCGAGCGCCGCGCAGGCCGCCTGCTGGAAAGGGTCGAGCTCGATGCTCAGCGTGTCGCGGAAGGCCCGGAGGCGGGGCAGCCTCTGCAGCGCGCGCTGCGCGGCGTAGCGCTCGGCCGGGCTGGGGCCCGCATCCGCCCCGCTGCGACCCGCCGCGTCAGTCATCGACGCGGATGCCGTACTCGGCGTTCATCGCCGCCTCGCGCTTGGCGACCCGCTTGTCGTGCAGTACCGCGACGGCGGCGGCGGCGAAGTACAGGCCGATCATCGGGATCGCGAGCAGCACCATCGACAGCACATCGGCGGCGGGCGTCGCGATCGCGGTGAAGGTCGCGACCCCGAGGATCGCCCAGCGCCACGCCTTCAGGATGCCCTCCCCGGTGATGACGCGCGCGAAGTTGAGTGCGACGAGAACGACCGGGAAGAGGAACCCGAGGCCGATCGCGAGGATGAACTTGATCGCGAAGTCGAGGTAGATGCGCGCACTGAGCAGGGTGGCCGACTCGCCGAATGCGAAGCTTGTCAGCAGGATCACGATGTTCGGGAAGACGAACCAGGCGGCGAGGGTGCCCCCGATGAAGAGCGGCACCGCCGCGGCGAGGAATCCGATGGCGAAGCGCTTCTCGCGCTGATGCAGGGCGGGCACGATGAACGCCCACAACTGGTAGAGCCAGATCGGCGACGAGGCGACGACGCCGACGAGGAACATGATGAGCAGGCGCGTATCGAACGCCTCCCCGATGGTCGTGTAGGCGAGCGTCGCGTCGCGGTCCTGCGCCTCGGCGACCGCGAGAACGGGAGCGCTCAGCGCGGCCCAGACGTAGTCGACGGCCCACCACGCGGGGATCGAGAAGAGCACGATCGCCAGCGCCGCGATCGAGATGCGCTTGCGCAACTCGACCAGGTGCTGCCCGAGGGTCATGCGGCCCTCGGGATTCCGGGGCCGCGGGGCGCGGCCGGCCACGGGCTACTTCGAGGTGGAGGAGTCGGTGCCCTCGGCCGTGGGCGCGGGGTCGGCGGCCGACTCGGCGGGAGCGTCGCCATCCTTGCTGGCCTTGATCTCCTTCTTGAAGATCGTCATCGACTGGCCGAGGCTGCGCGCGAGCTGCGGGAGCTTCGGCGCGGCGAACAGGAGGATCACCACGAGGAGCAGGATGAGGCCGGTCCAGCCTCCGAGATTCGCGGGCATCGATCGTCCTTCCGTCAACGGATCCGGTGGGGAGAGTCTAGCGGGCGGCGATTCGAGTCTCCTGCGCCCCGCGCGCGGTTCTCAGGCTCCCCTAGGCCGGGTCGGCGCCCTGCGCGGCGATCGCGGCGCGCGCCCAGTCGAGCACCGCGCTTCGTGCGCTGGGCGGGCCGAGGATCTCGACCGCACCGGCGACCCGCGCGGCGACGCGCCCGAGGATGCCGGGGTGCGCGATGCGGAGCGACACGATCGCACGGTCGCCCTCGATGCGCACCGGGTCGTCGGCGCCGCGGTAGTCGGCGAGCAGCGGCAGCGCGGTCACCGGCAGCGCGAGCTCGACCAGCTCGTCGTCGGCGTCACCCTGGAACAGGGCATCGTCGGCCGTCTCCGAGATGTGGCTCTCGGCGCTGCCGAGAACGTCGACGCTCGCGACACGGTCGAGCAGGAAGGTGCGCTCGGCGTCGCGGGTGAGGCACCAGCCGCGGAGGTACCAGGCGTCGTCGACGCCCTCGACCCGGATCGGGTCGACCTCGCGCACCTGGCGCTCGCCGCGGGTCGTGACGTAGTCGATGCGCACGCGCCGACCGGCCGCGACCGCGTCGACGAGGATGCCGTGGATACCGGGCTGCGCCCCCGGCCGCACCGCGAGGGCCGCGGGCGCGTCGGTCGCCCCGCGCGCCAGCTTGGCCATCAGTTCGAGGATGTCGACTCGCGCTGCGAACGCGGGCAGCGCCGCGACCCGCTGCAGGCCCGCCAGCAGGGCAGCGGCCTCCCTGGCAGAGAAGCGGGGGCGCTCCTCCATCGGTGCCGCGCGGAACCGGATGATGTCGCGCTCCTCGAAGTTGTCCCAGTCGATGTCGAAGAGCGTCTCGTGCGTGTAGGTGCCGTCGGCGCCGGGCGTTCCGCTCATGGCGATGAGCGTCACGGCCTTGCGCATCTGCTCGGGGGTGGTGCCGAAGTGCTCGGCGGCCTCGGCGACCGTCACCCGCACCTGGTCGATGAGGTACGGCACGAGCGAGAGCAGGAATGCGAGCTTGTCGGGGGCGCCCAGCGCCGCTGCGCGCTCAGCCATGGGCGGCCACCACCCTCTGCCAGCGGGTGAGCACCGCATCGCGGAGCGCCGGCGGCTCGAGCACGACCACGTCGGCGCCGAAGGCGGCGAGCTCGTCAGCCAGGATGTCGAGGTCGGTGGTGCGCACGACGAGAGCGGCGTCGCCGCCCTGCTCCCCCGCGGTCTCCTCCGTTCCCGCACGGTTGCGCAGCACCACGTCGGCCTCGCTGCCGGGGCGCGGCCGAACGCGGGCGGTCGTCGCCCGCCACAGGCGGGCCAGCTCGTCCAGCACGCGCGGCGCGACCGTCGGATCGGTGCGCCGGCTGACGGGGCTCTTCAGGGTCGTGACCGGGCCGACGATGCGGCGCAGCAGGAAGGTGCGCGGAGCATCCACCCCGTCATCGTGCCCGTGGAGGTGCCAGCGACCCTCGTGGTAGACGAGCGCGAGCGGCGACACGAGGCGCTCCTCAGCCACCGCGACACCCGGCTTCAGGTACGGGAACGTGACCTGGAGGCCGCGATCGATCGCCGCCTGGAGGGGCTCGTGGGCGTCATCCCGAGTGCGGATGCGCGGGGCGACGCCGATGACCGTGTCGTCGATGCGCACGCCGAGGCCCTGCAGCTTCGTCAGCGCACGCCGCGTGTCGGCCGAGAGCGAGCCCTCGCGCCAGACCTGGCCGGCCAGGCGCAGCAGCGCGTACTCCTCCGGGGTGAAGGTGATGTCGTCGGGCAGCTGGTAGCGGTCGGGCGGGATGCGGTACCGCTGCAGCTTCGTGTCGCCCTCGGCCCCCGGCGCGTCGATGGTCTCGAGCGGCACACCCAGGTCGCGCAGCTCCTCCTTGTCGCGCTCGAACTGGCGCTCGAGGTTCGAGCGGTCGGCCTGCGACGCGTACCGGTGCGCGTAGCCGGTGACGGTCGACAGGATCTCGGACTTGGTCAGCCCCTGCTCGGTCGCGAGCAGCGCCAGCACGAGGCTGAACAGGCGCTCCTCGACGGGGACCTTGCGCGGCGGTGCCGCCACGGTGGGTTAGCCCTCGACCCCGAGGATGTCGACGACGAACACCATCGTCGAGCCGTCGGGGATCGTCGCCGGCGCCTGGCCGGCCGGGTAGCCGAGCTCGGGCGGGATCACCACGATCACCTGCGAGCCCACGGTCTTGCCGACCAGCCCCTGGGCGAGGCCCGGGACGATGCCGGCCGGGTCATCCTCGAAGCTCGCGATCGGGAAGGTCGCGGGCGCCCCGCGCTCCCAGCTCGAGTCGAAGACGGTGCGGGTCGACCAGAGCAGGCCGGTGTAGTGGAGAACGGCGCGGTCGCCCTCCTCCAGAGCGGCACCCTGGCCGAGCACGAGCGTGTGCGCGCGGAGCTCGGTGGGCGGCTCCTCGTTGGGGATCGTCACGCCGGGGACGCCGTCGGGCGTGGTCACGACCGCGGGGATTCCCGAGGCGCCGAGCTGCGGGATGCCCGTCGCCCGGCCCAGGTAGGCGGCCTGCACGTCGACCACCAGGACGACAGCGTCGTTGTTGCCGAGGCCCAGCGAGGGGTCGAGCGTGTCGGGCCCGAAGACGTCGGTGATCGTGCCCGTCACCGCGATGCGCGAGCCGACCTGAGCGCACTGCACCGCCTCGGCCAGCAGGTCGAGCTCGGCGCCGGCCGTGCGCCGCAGCGGCGCCTCCGCCGGGTCGTAGGAGCTCGCCGTGATCAGCTCGCCGTTCTCGCCGTTGAACAGGCTGACCTGGAAGTCGACGATCTGCCCGCGGGCGATCGGGTCGCCCTCGCCGGCGTCGATCACGGCCTGCTGGGCGCCGTCGGTCTCCAGCGGGGTCGGGAAGTCGACATCCGGCTCCGAGCCGAACGCGCCGCTGGCCTCGACGTACCCGGCCGAGGTGCCGGTCGGCACCACGGGAGTGCAGGCTCCCGTGGTGCCGACCGGCGCGGTGCAGGCGGCGAGCGTGCCGACGAGAGCCGTCGACAGCAGGAGAGCAGAGGCGGTGCGCACGGAGCGTCGGGGGGTCGCGTTCACGTCCCTCAGCCTAACGTGCGGCGCGCCGACTTCTCGGCCAGCGACTGCGCCTCGCGGGCCGCCTTCCGCAGCCGCTTCGCGCTCGCCATGCGGTCGCCGACCGCGCCCGGCGTCCACAGCTCGACGTCCTCGTCGCCGTACTCGGTCTTCGAGCCGCGCTTCGCCTTGATGAACCGTCCCGCGCCGTCGGCCAGCCGTCGCGCGATGAGCAGGAAGCCGGTGTGCGCGACCATGCGGTGGTCGGGGCGCACCGACAGGCCGTCGACGTTCCACCCCCGCACCATGGTCTCGGTCGACAGCGGCTCGGTGAACGTCTCCGTCAGACGGATGGCCTCCGCCACCCGCGACAGCTGCGTGGCCGTGGCGACGTACACGAGCAGCACTCCCCCGGGCGTGAGCGCCTCGGCCACCGCGTCGAGGCACTCCCAGGGCGCGAGCATGTCGAGCACGGCGCGGTCGGCGGTGCCGGCGGGCACGATCTCGGGCAGCGCATCCTGCAGATCACCGAGCGTGATCGTCCAGTTCTCGGGCCGCGCGCCGACGTAGGCGCTGACGTTGCCTTCGGCGATCTGCGCGAACTCCTCGCGGCGCTCGAACGAGAACAGGTGGCCGGTCTCGCCGATCGCGCGCAGCAGCCACATGCTGAGCGCCCCCGAGCCGACGCCGGCCTCGATCACGCGCGCGCCGGGGAAGATGTCGGCCTGGGCGAGGATCTGCGCGGCATCCTTCGGGTAGATGATCGCCGCGCCGCGGGGCATCGACATGACGAAGTCGGTCAGCAGCGGGCGCAGCGCGAGGTAGGCGACACCCTGCGAGTTCTCGATCACGCTGCCGTCGGGCAGGCCGATGATCGATGCGTGCTCGAGCACGCCGCGGTGGCTGTGGAAGGCCTTGCCCGGCTCGAGGGTGATCGTGTTCAGCCGGCCCTTCGGGTCGGTCAGCTGCACCTGGTCGCCCTCGACGAAGGGGCCGGACTGGCGTCGACGGGTCATGGTGATGCTCCTGTGGCTCGGTGGTGGTGGCGCTCGAGCGCGGCGCCCAGATCGGCGACCGTGCGGCCCGCGAGGGTCGGCCAGAGCTCGTGCGTCGGCCCCTCCGGCAGCGCCAGATGCAGTGGCACCCCGATCGCCGCGGCGCCCGAGGCGATCGCCGAGGTGAGCCCGAACTGGCTGTCCTCGATCGCGACGCAGTCGGCGATGCTCACGCCGAGGCGCTCGGCGGCGAGCAGGTAGGGCTGCGGGTGCGGCTTGGGGTGCTCGACGTCGTCACCCGCGATGACGACCGCGAACGCGCCGTGGCCGACGGCCTCCGCGATCTGCAGCGCCATGCGCCGGATCGACATGGTCACGAGGCCGATGGGGATGCCCGCATCCCGAAGCTGCGCGATCAGCTCTCGGGCTCCGGGCCGCCAGGGCAGCTCGTCGGCCACCTGCTCCATGACCCGGTCGGTGAGGGCCTCGATGATCGCGTCGATGCCGAGCGCGACCCCGGCGTCCTGCAGGATGCGCGCCGACTGCGCCAGCCCCGAGCCGACCAGCTGCATGCCCTGCTCGCGGCTCCAGGTGCCGCCGTGGGCGGTGACGAGCTCGTGCTCGGCGACCATCCAGTACGGCTCGGTGTCGACGATCGTGCCATCCATGTCCCAGAGAACGGCGGCGGGGGTCGGAGCGGTCACGACGAGCGAGTCTAGTTGCGTTCTATCCTGGGGCGACCCCGCGCACCGAACCGGCGGGGTCGGAGGGGTGACCGGGTGACGACGAGCGATCTGTTCCGCGACGGGCGGCTGCTGGTGGTCGCCTTCGAGGGCTGGAACGACGCCGGCGAGGCCGCGAGCGGCGCCGTGCGCGCCCTCAAGGACGTGCTCGATGTCGAACCGATCGCCGACATCGACCCGGAGGACTACTACGACTTCCAGCTGATCCGCCCGCATGTGGAGTTCGACGAGGAGGGTCGGCGCCGGCTGCGCTGGCCGGGGGTCACGCTGTACGGCCCGGTCGGCGATGACGGGATGCCCCGCTCGGGCGCGCTCGAGCCCGAGCTCGACGCCGCGCGGGCGGCGGCCGCCGGCCTCGACGTCTCCGGCGCCAACCACGAGAACATCTACTTGCTGCTCGGGGCAGAGCCCTCGCGCGGCTGGCGCACCTTCGCGACCGAGACGATCGACCAGGCGCTCGCCGCCGACATCACCGGCGTGATCCTGCTCGGCGCGCTGCTCGCCGACGTGCCTCACTCGCGCCCCATCGCCGTGCACGTGTCGAGCGAGAACCCGCAGGTGCGTGAGGAACTCGACGTCGAGCGCAGCAGTTACGAGGGGCCCGTGGGCATCCTCAGCGTGATCGCGGCGATGGCCGAGGAGGTCGGGATCCCGACGATCTCGCTGTGGGCATCCGTGCCCCACTACGTGCACAACGCGCCCTCGCCCAAGGCGACGCTCGCCCTGCTCGACAAGCTCGAGGAGCTCGTCGACGTCGTCATCCCTCGCGGCGACCTGCTCGACGAGGCGCGCGAGTGGGAGGAGGGCATCGACGCCCTCGCCGCCGACGACGACGAGATGCGCTCGTACATCGACCAGCTCGAGCGCGCCCGCGACGCGGTCGAGGCCCCGGAGGCGAGCGGCGAGGCGATCGCGCAGGAGTTCGAGCGCTACCTGCGCAAGCGCGACGACGAGCCGGGTGAGGGGCCCGGCGCCGGCTGAGGCTTGCCGACGCGTCCCGGCCGCGGCTCGGTGTCGCGCCACCCCGGTACTTCGCGGCGCACCTCGGCGTGTCGCCCGAGCTGCGCGGCGTGTCGCGCCGACTAGCCAACGTGAGCGACACCCGACGCCGATTCGTCGAGTGCTGATCTCCACAACTCAGGAGTTGAGACTTGGCGCCGGCCGCGACACGCCGGTAGAGCATCCGAAAGCCGTATCGGGAGTCGCCGTCTCCTGAATTGTGGACAAGAGGCCGGGATGCTCGCAGCGCGCCGAACGCCTACCGACCAGCTCGCGCTAACCGGTCGGAGTCAGCAGCGGCTGGACGGTCAGGTAGAAAACCATGAAGAGGCCGATGCCGAGAGCGATTCCGCCCCCGATTCGAGCCTGCAAGACCTGAGATGGGGCGAGCGCTCGCTCTTCGTTCTTGTGCTGTCCGAAGGCCCGAAAGAGGGAAGCGTTGAACCTGGTGACCGATCGCGGAGAGATCAAGGAGACGAGGCCGAGTGCGATGAAGACGATCGTCACAAGCCACACGAGGTAGAGGGGCGCCACCAGGTCACTCACGAGCCACTCCTCACTTTCGCGGTACCTCAGTATGGGGGGCGCGTCGAAACCAGGCAGGCTTCGCCGGACTTGAGCGCGACTCTCGTGGCGTTGTCGGCACCGGCGCCGATCCCCACAACTCAGGAGTCGCGTGACTCCACGGTCCGCGACACGCCGGTGGAGCATCCTGAAGCCGCATCGGCGCGCGCCATCTCCTGAATTGTGGAGATGCGCGGATGATCGCGCGGGGTCGCCCGCGAGCGCAAGTCGCGCTACAGCGGGTCGAGCACGCCGGTCGAGAGCAGCACGAGCAGAGTGCCGCCGAGCAGCAGCCGGTAGATCACGAAGGGCAGGAACGAGCGCTTCGAGATGTAGGCCATGAGTCCGGCGATGACGGCGAGACCGACGCCGAAGGCGACGACCGTCGCCGCCGCGATCTCGACCCAGCCGAACGGGCTCGAGCCGGGCTCGCGGATCGCCGTGACGAGCTCGTAGAGGCCGCTACCGAACACCGCGGGAATCGCGAGCAGGAAGGCGTAGCGCGCCGCGGCCGGGCGGGTATAGCCGAGAGCGAGCCCCATGGTCGTCGTCGCTCCCGAGCGCGAGACCCCCGGGATCAGCGCGAGCATCTGCGCGAGCCCGTACGCGAGGCCGTGCGGGTACGTCAGGTCGGTCAGCTCGCGCGTGCGGCGACCGAGCCAGTCGGCGAGGCCGAGCAGCACGCCGAAGACGATGAGCACGATGGCGACGAGCCAGAGCGAGCGGAAGGTGTCCCGGATGTACTCCTGCGCGAGGTAGCCGACGATGACGATCGGCAGCGTGCCGATGATGATGAGCCATCCCATGCGCACGTCGGGGTCGTTGCGCGGCACGCCCCGCTCACCGCCTGCGGCGTGCGAGCCCGACCGCGGCCCGAACGACCGCAACCACTTGCCGATGATCCGGGTGATGTCCTTCCAGAAGTAGAGCAGCACCGCGAGCTCGGTGCCGAGCTGCGTGATGGCGGTGAACGTCGCCCCCGGGTCGGTGGCGCTCGGCAGGAACTCCCCCGCGATGCGCAGGTGCGCGCTCGATGAGATCGGCAGGAACTCGGTGAGGCCCTGGATGAGGCCGAGGATGATCGCGTCGAGCAGGTTCATGGGGCGGGGTTCTCCTGTGCGGCGATCTCAGTAGCGGGTGAGCAGATCGGTGAGGGCACGATGGCCGAAGTCGAGGGCCGCGAGCGGCACGCGCTCGTCGACCCCGTGGAACATCGCCGGGAAGTCGAGCTCGGGGGTCAGCTGCAGCGGCGCGAAGCCGTAGCCGGTGATGCCGAGCAGGCTGAGCGCCTTGTTGTCGGTGCCGCCGCTCAGCAGGTAGGGCAGCACGTCAGCCTCCGGGTCGTGGTGGCGCAGCGTGTCAACCATGGCCTCGACGAGGTCGCCGGCGAAGGGGTTCTCCAGCCCGACATCCTGATGCATGACGACGACCTCGATGTCGTCGCCCACGAGCTCGCGCACCTCGGCGAGCACCGCGTCCTCCTCCCCCGGCAGGGTGCGGATGTCGATGAGCGCCTCGGCCCGGTCGGGGATCACATTGTGCTTGTAGCCCGCCTGCAGCAGCGTCGGATTGCTCGTCGTTCGGATCGTCGCGGTGAGGAAGCCCGCCGCGGTGCCCGAGCGCAGCAGCAGCTCGTCGGGCCCGAGCTGCTCGGGGTCGACGTCGAGGATGCGCGCGAGCTCGGCCAGCAGTTGTCGTGTCGTGGCGGTGAGGTGCAGCGGCCACTGACGGCGGCCGAGCGCCGCCACCGCCTCGGCAAGCTTCGTGACGGCGTTGTTCGTGATCACCCGCGAGCCGTGGGCTGCCGTGCCCCGGGCGACGAGCTTGATCCAGACCAGGGCCTTCTCGCCGGTCTGCAGCAGGTACGCGCGGCGGCCGTCAACGTCGACCGAGTAGCCGCCGACCTCGCTGATCGCCTCCGTCGCGCCGGCGAACAGCTGCGGATGCTCGGTGACCAGGTGGTGCGAGCCGTAGACCCCGCCGTTCTCCTCATCCGAGAAGAACGCGATGACGAGATCGCGGTTCGGCCCGCCGCTCTCGATGACCTCCCGCAGCGCGGTCAGCATCATCGCGTCCATGTCCTTCATGTCGACCGCACCGCGGCCCCACAGCATGCCGTCGCGCACGACCCCGCCGAAAGGGTCGACGCTCCAGTTCTCCGGGTCGGCAGGCACGACGTCGAGGTGGCCGTGCACGACGAGCGCCGGGCGCTCGCCGCGAGATCGATCGACGTGATGCTCGTACCGCCCCGCGACACGCGCGACGACGCTCGTGCGCCCCGGGGCGGCGTCGATCAGCACCGGGTCGAGCCCGAGGGCCCGCAGCTCGGCCTCGACGTACCCGGCGGCCTCGGTCTCGCCGTTGCTGCGGCCCTCGCCGTAGTTCGTCGTGTCGAACCGGATCAGGTCGCGGGCGATGCGGGCGGTGCGGCTGAGGGTCGCGCCGTCGGGGTGCTCGCGCTCCGCATCCTGGGCCATGTCGTCCACGCTACCGGGCGCGGCAGGCGCGTTCTCATTCGTGCTAATGTCGTCTCCGGTCGCGCCGCCTCGGCGCTCGCGACCAGACCAGCGCGGGTGGCGGAATTGGCAGACGCGCTAGCTTGAGGTGCTAGTGCCCGTATAGGGCGTGGGGGTTCAAGTCCCCCCTCGCGCACGCTGGTCGGAATGGCCCCGGAGAATCTCCGGGGCCATTCCGCGTTGTCCCTCCGAGAGGCAGCGGTCGGAGACCCTCGACGCGCCCTCTGAATCCGTGACTTTCGGCCCTTCCGGCCCGCGGGGGCGTGGCTAGGGTGAGGCCATGAGGATCCGTGTTCTCGACCTGTCCGAGCTGTTCGGGCGGACGGTGCACCTCCGCTCGCCCGACTTCCTCGGTCCTTCCCGCTGGGCCCAGTTCGAGGCCGTGCGTGAGACCTGGGCCGAGCTCGCGCGCCTCGCCGAAGGGGATCCGGTCGTGGGCGATGAGGCGGAGACCGTCTTCGGCGGTGCCATCGTGCTTCTCACCCCGACCCGCACCCGGATCGGTCTCGACGAGTCGATCATCGTCGACGGCCGGCACCGACTGGTCGCCTGGCAGCTCATCATCGATGCCGCCCGGCGGGCCATGGCCGATCAGGGGGCGACCATGGTCGCCCGCACTCTGGAGGAGCTGCTCGAGAACCCCGCCAGTGCGGTGGCTGACGAGGAGCACCGCCACGTCGTGCTGCCGAGCCGGGAGGATCGACAGGAGTTCATCGACCGCCTCACCCTCGACGCGCGTCTCCTGCAGCCCGGGCATCTCGGGTCCTCCGGCATCACGGCCGCCCACGCCTGGCTGCTCGATGCCGCCCGCAGCTGGTTGGCGAGTGGCGACGCCATGGATCGCGCCCAGCGGCTCGCCCGTGTGATCCAGCACCGCTTGCGCGTCATCGTCATCGAGGCGCGTCCGGTCGACAACCCCCTGCGCATCGCGCGCCAGCTGGCCGAGGGCGGCACGGCCGTGACGTCGGTCGACATCATCGGCCAGACCCTTCTCGACGCTCTCGCGTTGCCGGAGGACGCCTCCGGGCGCGCCTACCAGGCGTTCTTGGCCCCGTTCGCCGACCCCTGGTGGGCCGAGCCGGCCGGAGGGCGGCCGGGCACCGAATCTCGTCTCGAGCAGCTCGCGCGCGCCTGGGTGATGGCGCGCACACTCCGGGTGGTGACCGGCAGCGAGCTCGCCCCCGCGTTCCACCGGTACCTGCACCTCAGCACCGCTCAGCCTCTCGACCTGATGGGTCGCCTTCGTACGGAGGGCGGTCTGGTCCGCGAGCTGGCCGAGGCCGGTCGCGATCCGGCGCGCGCCGAGGACGTCCGCGCGCGCTTCCTCGACCGGATGAGCGTGCTCGGGTGCGCGGAGGGCATCGCCGTGCTGCTCTGGCTCGAGGCCGATGAGCGCCGTGCGTTGCCCGAGGAGGAGAAGCTCGCTGTGCTCGCCCTGCTCGAGAGCTGGGTTGTCCGTCGCGTCCTCACCGGGCTGCCGGTCTCCGGAGCCGGGACCGGGTGGCAGACCATCTTCAGCAACCTCGCCCAGGGCCCTGCGGTCGATCTGGTCGGTCGCATCCTTCGTGCGCGGGTCGATGACGAGGCGCACTACTGGCCGTCGGATGACGACCTGCGGCTCGTCCTCCCGGCCCGCCCGATCGCGCTCGAGCTGCCGGAGAGCGTCGCCCGCGTGCTGATGGAGGGCCTCACGGAAGCGGGCGTCGGGGCGGGGTCCGTGCAGCGCGGCGCCGCGCGGGTGGTGCTGCTGCATGCCGAGCCCAGCGGCGACGACGCGGTCGCCCCGATGCTCCGATTCGTGCTGGGCAACCTGACCCTGAGCGAGGCCCCGGTCGTCGATCCGGATGGCGACGTCTCGCAGCGCACGGCCGCGCTCATCGAGCGCGTGATCAGGCTGTGGCCGTCTCCGCCGCCGACGCTGCCCGGCGCTGCAGCTCCCGCTCGCGGTTGGCCAGGAACAGCGGGAACGTGAACGCGATCGCGGTGAGGCCCGAGAACACGATGTAGGCCCAGAGGTGGCGCATGCCCAGGCGGCGCCCCTCGATGACGATGAAGGCGCACCCGGCGACTGCCATGATGAGCAGGTCCATCGTGAGCGAGCTGACCGCCGGGCCGCTACCGAACCAGTCACCGAAGAAGTCGGTGCGCTCGATGATGGCGATGACGTTGTAGGTCCAGGTGCCGATGAGGCCGGCGATCGCGAGGATGAGGAACACGATGGCGCGGCTGTTCCAGTGCTGGAGGAGGCTCGAGTGACGGGTCATGACGCCATTGTGCCGGTGCCTGCTGACCTCGACGACCTCGAATCCCGCACGGCCTTCCGCGAGTGGTCCGCGCGGCCGGAGGGTCAGCGCGCCGACCCCCGCCGGTTCGGGATGCTCTGCGCGGCGCTCGGCCTCGACCCCGAGCACCTCGGTTCCGCGGCCGGAGCGTCGCCCGCCCTCGGCATCGTGGGGTCGAAAGGCAAGGGAACCACGGTCGCGTACGCCTCCGCCTTGCTGGTCGAGACCGGGCTGCGGGTCGGCACTGTCTTCAGCCCGGGGCTCGTGACCAACCGCGACCGGTTGCGGGTCGACGGTGCGGTGCTGCCCGTCAGCGACTACGCGGCGCTTCTCGAGCGGGTGGATGCCGCGCTGCGAACCCTGCCGCAGCCGACGGAGGGCTACCTCGGACCGAGCGGGTTCTTCCTCGCCGCCGGGCTCGCCCACTTCGCGGCGGTCGGCTGCGAAGCGCTCGTGCTGGAGGCGGGCATCGGCGGTCGTCGCGACGATCTGGGCCGCGTCGGGCTGACGGGCCTCGCGATGGCCCAGGTGTTCCTCGAGCACACCGACCTGCTGGGTGACACGATCGCCGCGATCGCTGGCGACAAGGTCGGCGCGGCGCGCCCCGGCGCCCGATTCATCACCCACCTCGCGCAGAGCGAGGAGGCCGAGGCGGTCATCCGCGCCCATGCCGAGGCGATCGGTGCCGAGCGGATCCGTGTCGACGAAGCGGTGCGCGCCGACTATGCCGACGCGGTCGGGCCCGGCCTCGGCGGGATGAATGCCGCCCACGGCATGCACGCCGCGCGCCGCCTCCTCGCCGAGCTCGGCCGTCCCGACGCCAGCCCCGCGCAGGTGCGGGCAGCCGCGGCTCGGGTGCACTACCCCGGGCGGCTCTCCCGGCACCAACTCGAGGGGCCGGGCGCCCCCTCGACCGTCTTCGTCGACTCGGCGATCAGCCGCGACGGCTTCGAGAACGCCCTCGCCCACGTCGCGCGCGAGACGGGCGCTTTCCCGCCTCTGACGCTCGTGTCGGTGCCGCGCACGAAAGACTTGGACGGCTTCCGCGCGGTCGCCGCCGGGCTGTCGGGCCGCGTCGTGTTCGTCGCGCTCGAGCGGGTGCACCTGCACTACCCCGAGCGCGCCGAGTGGCCGGGCGAGTGGGCGACGGCTGCCGAGCTGCCCGCTCTGTTGCGCGCGGCGCCGGTGGTGCTCGCGATCGGCACGGCCAGCTTCTCGGCCGACGTGCTGCGGCAGCTCGGGGTCGACACGGATCGGGTGCTCTGACATGCCGACCGCACCGTTCGGGCTGCTGCTCGATGTCGACGGCCCCATCGCGAGCCCGATCGCCCGCCGCATCGCGATCGACACGATCACGCGCGACCTGCTGACCCTCGCGGCAGCGGGCATCCCGATCGCCTTCATCACCGGCCGCAGCGATGCCTTCATGCGCGAGCAGGTCGTGGCGCCTCTCGTGGCCAGCGGGCTGGATGCGGGGGCGCACGTCTTCGGCGTCTTCGAGAAGGGCGGCTGCTGGGCGCCGGTGACCCCGCACGGGCTCGGCCCGCTCGAGATCGACACCGTCGTCGCCGTGCCGGATGCGGTGCGCACGGCCGTCGAGGGACTCGCCCGCGAGCGGTATGCCGACACGATGTTCGTCGACGAGGGCAAGCACGTCATGATCTCGATCGAGCAGAGCACTGACGTCCCGTCGGCGGTGTACCAGCAGGCCCAGCGGCACTTCGATGCCGACGTGGATGCCCTGCTCGTGTCGCTCGCGGCCGGCCCCGGCTTCCGCCGCGACTCGACGATCATCTCGACCGACGTCGAATCGGTGCTGCTCGACAAGGACCGCGGGGCGGCTCGGGCCCTCGACTGGTTCGCCGCGCGGGGCGTCACGGCCGAGCGCTGGTGGTCAGCCGGCGACTCGCGGTCGGACTACCGGATGGCCGATGAGGTGCACCGGCGGGGCATCCCGGTCGCGCACCTCGACGTGCGCCCCGGTGACGGCATGCTCGACCGGCCGTACCACGTGGTCGTCGAGGGCGATCTCGTGCACGATGCCGCGGGCGCGGCCTTCCTGCGGCGGCGGGTGACCGAGCTCGGCTGACGGTCTCGGCGGGAGGGGAACCGTTCGGGCGATGCCGGACACTACAGGGTATGAGCATCCCTCCGGCCGACAGTGCCTGCGTCGAACGTGAGCGTGACGACGTCGACTGGGCGTTGGCCCAGCACGGCGTCGGCGAGGCCTTCGGCCGCGTCTTCGACCGGCACCGCGATCGCGTGCAGCGGCACGTGCTGCGGCTCGTACCTGTTCCCGCTGACGCCGATGACGCCGTCGCGATCACCTTCCTGGAGGCGTGGCGCCGCCGGACGGATGCTCGCCTCGTCGACGGCTCGCTGCTGCCCTGGCTGCTCGTCACCGCCACGCGGGTCACCCAGAACCTCACCCGCAGTGCTCGCCGCCATCGGGCTCTGCTGGCCAAGCTGCCGCCCGGCGAGCCCGTGGCCGACCACGCCGACCGCCATGATGACGGGCCGGCGAGCGCGGCGCTGCGCGAGCTCTCGCTCGCCGATCGCCAGGTCGTGACGCTCTGCGTGCTCGAGGGCCTCAGCGACCGCGAGGCCGCTGATGTTCTCGCCCTGCCCGTGGGCACCGTGAAATCCCGCCTCTCCCGGGCGAAGCGCCGCCTCGCCGACCGACTCTCGCCCCCCGCCGCACCGCTCACTCGATTGGACGAAGCCGCTCATGACGCCTGACACCGACCCCCGCATCCCCTCGCGTACTGACGCGCTGCGCGCCGAGCTCGTCGCCCAGGCGGCCGAATCGGCGCCCCGGGCCCCCGCGGTAACGACAGGCCGCGTTGCGGTCGCCGCCGTGCTCGCCTTCGCACTGGCGGGGGCGACCACCGGCGGCGCCGTCGCGGCGACCGGGATGCTCACGCCGACCTCGACCGTCGAGCTCTCGATGGAGGAGCTGCGCCTGATCTCGTTCCCCGGCGCAGAGATGCTCGGGGCTCCCCTGGTGGTCACCGGCTCGGGTGAGACGGTCGTTCAGCTCGATGATCGTCCCGCGGAGGCCACGGGTCTCGCCCTGCGGGTGCAGTGCCTCGACGTCGGGCGGTACGACATCGTGATCAATGACGTGCCCGAGAGCTGGGTGCAGTGCGACACGGCCAGCGAGGGCGTGCAGAGCGCCGGGGGCTTCAGTCAGCTGTTCGACCTGAGCTTCGACCTGAGCGGCGATGGCCCGCAGTCGGTCTCGGTTCGCGGGCAGGGCGCCGATCGGTACGTCGTCTGGGTGTCGTGGGCTGTGTTGCCCGAACCGGTCGAGGCATCGGCGGCGCAACGCGATGCTCTCGCCGACGGTGTCGTCACGCGCGAGGAGTACCTCGCGGGCCTTGATCGCTACGTCGCCTGCATGGAGGCGAGCGGCTGGTCGGTCGCCGTGATCGACCGCGAGGCTGACGTCGTCGACTACCGCATCGAGGCGATCTCCGGCGATGACGACGCGCGCTGCTACGCCGCTGAGTTCATGGAGCTCGACATGGGCTGGCAGCTCTCGCGCGAGTGAGTCTGGCCGGGCGCGCTCGCTCTGCGGTCCGGCCCGGTCGTTGTCTGCCCTTCCAGAACTGCGGATGCACGTGATGCTGATTCACGAGCATCCGCAGTTCTGGAAGGGCTTCGGCATCATCACGTGCCCCTCACGACACGCCGGGCGAATGTCGGTGCAAGTTGCCATATTCGAACGTATGTTCGATCATGGAGAGGTGCCCGCCCTCGCGCTCTCCCCCGTCGTCGACCCCGCTGTCGACCTCGCTGTCGGCGCTGGTGGTGGTGCGGATGTCGGTGCTGGCGCGGGTGCTGCGCGGGGCGCGGCCCGGGTGCGCGCGGTCGAGACCGTGCACGAGCTGCAGGCCCGCATCGACGCGCTGCAGCGCACGCGGCTCGACACGCGGCTCATGCCCACGCACGAGGCCATCGCCGACCTGCTGCCCGGCGGCGGCCTGCGCGAGGGCGCCGTCTACGCCCTCAGCCCCTCGAGCGCCCTCGTCATGGCGCTGCTCGTCGGGCCCTCGCAGGCCGGCTCGTGGTGCGCCGTCATCGGCATGCCCGAGTTCGGGGTCGAGGCGGCCGAGGGCATGGGCATCGATCTCGATCGGCTCGTGCTCGTGCCGCACCCCGGCGATGCCTGGCTGACCGTCGCCGCGGCCATCGCCGACGCGATCGGGGTGGTCGTCGTGCGGCCCGGCCGTGCGGCGAGCGATGCCGCCGTGGCGAAGCTCGCCGGTCGGCTGCGCGAGCGCGGCGCCACCCTGCTCGTGCTCGGCCCCTGGCCCCAGGCCGAGGCCATGATCAGCGTCACTGAGAGCCGCTGGTCCGGGCTCGGTGACGGGCACGGGCTGCTGAGCGAGCGCGAGGTCACCCTCACCGTCACCACCAAGCAGGCCGGCCGCCCTCGCAGCGGGCGGCTGCTGCTGCCCGACGCCGAGCTGGGCATCCGTCGCCTCGATCGGGGTGCTGCCGCTGACCGGGCAGCCGAGCGGGCTCGCGAGCGCTGGCAGGGGGTCGAACCCGACGCCGCGAGGCGCGTGGGCTGATGCAGCGCACCCTCGTGCTCTGGCTGCCCGACTGGCCCGTCACCGGGGCGGTGCGCGAGGGGCTGGCCCCGTCAGGGGCGGCCCTGGCCGTCATCAGCGCCAACCGTGTCATCGCCTGCTCATCTGCTGCCCGTGCAGAAGGGGTGCGTGCCGGGCAGCGCCGGCGCGAAGCCCAATCGCTCTGCCCGGCTCTGCAGATCGTGCCGTTCGACGAGGGCCGCGATCAGCGTCTGTTCTCTCCCCTCATCGACATCGTCGAAGGGCTCGTCGCCGGGGTGCAGGTCGTGCTGCCGGGGCTGATCGCCCTCGCCGCCCGCGGCCCCGCCCGGTACTACGGCGGCGAGAAGGCCGCCGCGCTCGCGCTACGGGGCGCCCTCGCGGCCGAGGCCGACGACGTGCGCATCGGCATCGCCGACGGGCCCTTCGCCGCTGAACTCGCGGCGCGCACGGCGAGCACCTCAGACGGTGAGCGCGGGCTGCGCATCGTGCCGGCGGGAGCATCCGGGCCGTTCCTCGCGCCCTTCGCGGTCAGCACGCTCGGCGACCCCGGCCTCGCCACGCTGCTCGGCCGGCTCGGGGTGCGCACGCTCGGCGACTTCGCCGCCCTGCCCGCCGCCGCCGTGCGCGACCGCTTCGGGGCCGCGGGCGCTCACCGTCACGCGCTCGCGGGCGCCGCCGACGCGACCCCGCTCGTGCCGCGCACTCCCCCGCCCGACCTCGAACGGGTGCTCGAGCTCGAGCCGCCCCTCGACCGCGTCGACCAGGTCGCCTTCGCCGTCCGGCAGCTCGCCGACGAGCTCGTCGAGGCGCTCACCGCGCGGCTGCTCGTCGCGACCGCCATCCGCATCGTCGTGCGCGACGAGCACGGCATCGAGAGCGACCGCGCCTGGCTGCACCCGCGCTCGTTCCGCGCGAGCGAGATCGTCGACCGCGTGCGGTGGCAGCTCAGCGGTGAGACGCGCACGATGGGCGCCCGCGATTCTCGTGCACAGGCCGACGCCGACCGCGGGCCCGGGCTGCGAGCGGCCGTGACGCGCGTGCGCATCGCGCCCGAGAGCGTCGACGATCTCGCCCACCACGAGCCGGGGCTCTGGGGCGGACCGCCCGACGAGCGCGTGCACCACGCACTCTCGCGCGTGCAGAGCCTGCTCGGCCACGAGGCCGTTCTCACCCCGCGCCGCATCGGCGGGCGCACGCTCGCCGACCGTGCCCTGCTCGTGCCCTGGGGCGATCGCGCGGCCGGCACGCGGCCCCTCGAGCGACCGTGGCCCGGGGCGCTGCCGCAGCCGGCGCCGAGCACCGTATTCCCGACGAGGCATCCGGTGAGCGTCGTGGACGGAGAAGGTGCCGCGATCGGCATCGATGAGCGGATGCGCCTGTCGGCCGCGCCCGCCGCCTTCGCCCCCGGCGCGGGTGGGGCGCCGCGGCCCATCCGCTCGTGGGCGGGGCCGTGGCCGCTCGACGAGCAGTGGTGGAGCATCCGTCGTCGCCGCCTGCACCGCCTGCAGGTCGTCGACGCCGCGGGCATCGCTTGGCTGCTCGTGCTCGAGGGCGGCAACTGGTGGGCGGAGGCGCGCTATGACTGAGCACCGATGCCGCGCGGGCGGCGCTGAGGGCGGGCGGCACTGATGGCCGGCTGGCACAACCCGCCCATTCCGTGGAGCGAGTTCGAGCGCACCCTGCGGGAGGGGCAGCGCCCCGGCTCGAGCCCGCCGCTCGGCGGCGACGCGGGCGACTCGCCCGCCTGGTCGCAGAAGCGTGCGCCCTACCGCCCCGCCGCGCTCGAGCGGCCCGACCCCGAGACGGTCGTGCCCTACGCCGAGCTGCACGCGCACTCGTCGTTCAGCTTCCTCGACGGCGCCTCGAGCCCGGAGGAGCTGCTCGAGGAGGCCGCCCGGCTCGGCCTGCACGGTCTCGCCCTCACCGACCACGACGGCTTCTATGGCGTCGTGCGCATGGCCGAGGCGGCCGAGCCCTATGGCCTGACGACCGTGTTCGGCGCCGAGCTGTCGCTCGACCTCACCGGGCCGCAGCAGGGTGTCGCCGACCCGGAGGGCACGCACCTGCTCGTTCTCGCCCGCGGCCAGGAGGGCTACCACCGGCTGGCCGGCGCGATCACCCAGGCGCAGCTCGCCGGGGCCGAGAAGGGTCGCCCGGTGTACGACCTCGATGTGCTCGCCGAGCACGCCGGGCGGGGCGGCGACGCGACCGCGGGCGATCACTGGCTGGTCTTGACCGGCTGCCGCAAGGGCGCGGTGCGGTCGGCGCTGGAGGGGCGGCTGTTCCGGCAAGAACAGGCGCTGCGGCGCGGCCCCGAGGGTGCGGTGACGGATGGCGTCGCCCGCGCGCGGCCGACGCGCGCGCGCATCGCCGCGGCGGCCGCCGAGCTCGACGCGCTGGTCGACCGGTTCGGAGCATCCAATGTCTGCGTCGAGCTGTTCGATCACGGCCGCCCGCTCGATACCGTGCACAACGACGTGCTCGCCGCGCTGGCCGCCGAGCGCGGCCTGCCGACGGTCGCGACGGGGGCCGTGCACTACGCCACTCCGGCGCGGTACCCGCTCGCGACCGCGTTCGCCTCCCTGCGCGCCCGCCGCAGCCTCGACGACATGGAGGGCTGGCTTCCCGCGGCGGGCACGGCGCACCTGCGCAGCGGTGCCGAGATGCAGCGGCTGTTCGCCCGGTACCCGGGGGCGGTCGCGCGCAGCGTCGAGCTGGCCGATGCGCTCGGCTTCAGCCTGCGGCAGGCCAAGCCGCGGCTGCCCCGGCAGGAGGTGCCGCCCGGCCACACGCCGATGAGCTGGCTGCGCGAGCTGGTCTGGCGGGCGGTGCCGCAGAAGTACCCCGACGCGGACGACGCGGTGCGCGCCCGCATCGCGCGCGAGCTCGACGTCATCGAGGCCAAAGACTTCCCCGGCTACTTCCTGATCGTGCACGACATCGTGCAGTTCGCCCGCTCCCGGGGCATCCTCTGCCAGGGCCGGGGGTCGGCCGCGAACTCGGCCGTGTGCTACCTGCTCGACATCACGGCGGTCGACTCGATCGGCTACACGCTGCCCTTCGAACGGTTTCTCTCGGCGCTGCGCGACGAAGAGCCGGATATCGACGTCGACTTCGACGCCGACCGGCGCGAGGAGGTCATCCAGTACGTCTACGAACGCTACGGCCGCCGCAACGCGGCCCAGGTGGCGAACGTCATCACCTACCGCCCGAAGAACGCCGTGCGCGACATGGCGCGGGCGCTCGGCTACTCGACGGGCCAGCAGGATGCCTGGTCGCGCCAGGTCGAGCGGTGGGGCGCGGTGCTCTCGAGCGACGACCACGACATCCCCGAACCGGTCGTGGCGCTCGCGCAGCAGGTGCTCACCTACCCGCGGCATCTGGGCATCCACTCGGGCGGCATGGTGCTCACCGACCGGCCGGTCGGCGAGATCGTGCCGATCGAGCACGCGCGCATGGAGAAGCGCACGGTGCTGCAGTGGGACAAGGACGACTGCGCCTGGATGGGTCTCGTGAAGTTCGATCTGCTCGGGCTCGGCATGCTCGCCGCCCTGCAGCACGCCTTCGACCTCGCCGACGAGCATCTCGGCGAGCGGTGGGAGCTCGCGACCCTGCCGAAGGAGGAGCAGGCGACCTACGACATGCTCTGCCGCGCCGACTCGATCGGCGTCTTCCAGGTCGAGAGCCGTGCCCAGATGGGACTGCTGCCGCGCCTGCAGCCGCGGAAGTTCTACGACCTCGTCGTGCAGATCGCGCTCGTGCGGCCCGGGCCGATCCAGGGCGGGGCCGTGCACCCCTTCGTGCGCCGCAAGCTCGGCCGCGAGCCGATCACCTACGACCACCCGAAGCTCGTCGAGCCGCTCGAGCGCACGCTCGGCGTCCCGATCTTCCAGGAGCAGCTCATGCAGGTCGCGATGGCGGTCGGCGGCTGCACGGGCGACGACGCCGACCTGCTGCGCCGCGCCATGGGAAGCAAGCGCGGCCTCGAGCGCATCGAGTCGCTGCGCGAGACTCTCTACGCGGGCATGGCGAGCAACGGCATCACCGGGCAGCTCGCCGATGAGATCTACGGCCGCATCCAGGCCTTCGCGAACTTCGGCTTCGCCGAGAGCCACTCGATCAGCTTCGCACTGCTCGTCTACGCGAGCTCGTGGATCAAGCTGCACTACCCGGGCGTCTTCCTTGCCGCGCTGCTGCGCGCCCAGCCGATGGGCTTCTACTCCCCCGCCACCCTGACGGCCGACGCCGAGCGGCACGGCGTCGAGGTGCGCACCCCGTGCATCCTGCGCTCGGGGGTGGATGCGGGGCTCGAGCGCCTCGACCTGGTGGTCTCCTCGCCCGTCGAGCCGCTGCCGACGGATGCTCGCCGCGCGCACCCCACGGGCCTCGAGCAGTGCCTCCATCGCCACCAGCCGCCCGTGCCCGCGTTCGACCCTGACTCGACCGACGGCGACCTCGACGACTGCGCCCGCCACCGGCGCGACAGTGCGCTCGCCGTGCGGCAGGGGCTCGCGGGCGTGACGGGAATCGGCCGCGCGGTCGCCGAGCGCATCGTCGCCGAGCGCGACCGCGGCGGGCCGTACCGCGACCTCACCGAGCTGGTCTACCGCACGGGGCTCACGGCCGCGCAGGTCGAGGCGCTCGCCACGGCGGGAGCCTTCGACGTGCTCGGGCTCTCGCGCCGCGAGGTGCTGTGGGCGGCGGGGGCCGCGGCGCAGGCGCGCCCCGAGTATCTGCCGGGCGTGGTGACGGCCGTGCAGCCGCCGCTGTTCACGCCGCTCGACGACTACGAGCTGATGGTGGCGAACCTCGTGTCGACGGGCATGGCACCGGGCGATCATCCGGTGCGGTTCGTGCGCGAGGCCCTGCGCGAGCGCGGCGTCCTGAGTGCGCGCGACCTGCGCCGCGCCGAGCCGGGGCGCCGCGTCGAGGTCGCGGGTGTCGTCACCCACCGGCAGCGGCCCGCGACGGCGAGCGGCCTGACCTTCCTCAACCTGGAGGACGAGACGGGGCTCGTCAACGTCATCTGCTCGGTCGGGCTGTGGGGCCGCTACCGCCGCACGGTGCGCGAGAGCCGCGCCCTCATCGTGCGCGGCACGCTCGAGCGCTCGCCCGAGGGGGTCGTCACCATCGTCGCCGACCGGGTCGAGCAGCTGCCGCTTCGGGTCACGATGCCGAGCCGCGACTTCCGGTGACCGCTCCGATCCCGGCCAGATCTGGCGCACACGGGCGCCTCAGCGCTCGGCATCCACCGGTGAGCGGGGAATCTGTGGCCCTTCTCGACTAGGTGTTGCGGCCGCGCGCGGCCACCACCCACACGCTCGTCTCGGCCCCCCTGCGCTCGACCACGAGCTCGTCGACCAGGTTGATCGCCGTGCAGACATGGTTGGGGGCGATGCGCACCCGCTCGCCGAGCGCGGGCAGAGCTGCGTTCGCGGGCCAGACGATGGTCGCGTGGTGCTCCGAGAGCGCGACGACGCGGGCGCCGGGCTGCGCGGGCAGCCGCCCGTGCCCGCTCGCGTACGCCGGGCGGTCGGGCGAGAGGATCTTGCTGCCCGCATCCACGACCACCCGATCGCCGCGCAGGCTGACGACGGTGGCGACCGCGGTCAGGGCGATGCGGCCGTGGCCGACGGTGCCGAGCTCCCATTGCTGGGCGTCGTAGAACGCGTACACACCCGGCCGCAGCTCGGTCAGCACGTCGCCGCGGCTCGCTCCCGCGCTCGGGGTCGACCCGCCGCTGACGACCGGGCACGGGATGCCCACGCCGAGCAGCGCGTCGCGCGCGACCCGCAGCGCCGCCTGCTCGTCGGCCGCGGCGCGATCGGCCGCGTCGGAGTCGTAGGAGTGCCCGGGGAAGGTGAAGACGCCGTCGACGGCGAGACCCTGCTCGAGCGCGGCGGCGGCCACCTCGGCCGCCCGTGCAGGCTCGATGCCCGAGCGGTGGTGCCCGCTGTCGACCTCGACCATCACGGCGAGCGGCACGGGATGCCCGTCACCGGCCGCGGCGCGCGCGAGCATCCCGATCGCGGCCACCGAGTCGGCACCGACGCGCAGCCGCACGCGCCCGGCCAGGTCGTGCAGTCGCTGGGCGCGGGGGCCTTCCGCCCACACCGGGTAGGCGATGAACAGGTCGTCGAACCCCGCGTCGGCGAAGACCTCGGCCTCGCCGACGGTCGCGACGGTCAGCCCGACTGCACCGTGGGCGAGCTGGCGGCGCGCGATCTCGGGCGTCTTGTGGGTCTTGGCGTGCGGGCGCAGGGCGAGCCCGTGCTGCCGGGCGTGTTCGGCCATGGCGACGAGGTTGGCCTCGAGCAGCTGCTCGTCGACGGCGAGGTAGGGGGTATCGCGCACGCCCCCATCATCGCGCCCGCGAACTGCGAACGGTGCCAGATCTGGGCCAAACGGGCGCTCAGCACCGTCGGTAGCGCCCGTTTGCGCCAGATCTGGCAGAGGTCGGGGAGGTCAGGCGCTGTGCAGCTTGCGCCGCAGCAGGTCGATGCGCGCCTGCAGCTGGGCGACAGTCGCCTGGTTGACGGCGGGGCCGCCGCACAGGCGGCGCAGCTCGGCGTGGATGTGCCCGTGCGGCTGGCCGGTGAGTTTGGCGCGCAGCCCGACGAGGCTGTTGAGCAGCGCCCGCTGCTCCTTGAGCGAGCGGTAGAGCGGCTGCGGCGCGGTGGCAGCCACCGCGGATGGTCGCTCGGCCGCGCGCCGTTGCTGGCGCTGGTGGCGGGCCTTGAGCACCTCGCGCACCTGGTCTGGCTCGAGGATTCCGGGTAGGCCGAGGAAGTCGAGCTCCTCGAGGCTGCCGACCGGCGAGAGCAGTCCGAACTCGTCGCCGTCGTAGAGCACCTTGTCGAAGGTTGCGCTCGACTCGAGCGCGAGGTAGGCGAACTCGGTGAGCTCCTCCTCGCTCGCCTTCTCCTCCCGCTCGGCGGCCGTGAGCAGCGAGTCCTCGAGCAGCTCGTCGCCGACCCGGTCGAGGGCGTGGTCGCGCTCGCGCTCGAGCTCTCCGGCCAGCCGCTGGATGACCGGAACGCTCGGGATGAAGATCGAGGCCGTCTCGCCGCGGCGTCGGGCCCGTACGAAGCGCCCGACGGCCTGGGCGAAGAACAGCGGGGTCGAGGCGCTCGTCGCATACACGCCGACGGCGAGCCGCGGCACGTCGACTCCTTCGCTGACCATGCGGACGGCGACCAGCCAGCGGGCGTCGGACTCGGCGAACTCCGCGATGCGCTCGGAGGCGCCCGCCTCGTCGCTGAGCACGACGACCGGTTCCTCCCCCGCGATGTCGGCGAGCAGCTGGGCGTAGGCGCGAGCGGTCGACTGGTCGGTGGCGATGACGAGGCCCCCCGCATCCGGGATCGCATGCCGCACCTCGGTGAGCCGCGTGTCGGCGGCGCGCAGCACGCCGCTCATCCACTCGCCGCCGGGGTCGAGTGCGGTGCGCCACGCCTGCGCGGTGATGTCGGCGGTGTCGTCCTGCCCGAGCACGGCCTCCATCTCCTCCCCGGTCGACGTGCGCCAGCGCATCCGGCCGGCGTACGACAGAAACAGCACCGGGCGCACGACGCCGTCCTCCAGGGCGCGCCCGTAGCCGTAGCTGTAGTCGGTCCGCGAGACGCGCACGCCGTCGCCCTCGTCGACGTAGCTGACGAACGGGATCGGCGCGGTGTCGCTGCGGAACGGCGTGCCCGAGAGCGACAGCCGCCGGGTCGCGCCCGAGTAGGCGTCGCGCAGCGCCTCGCCCCAGCTGAGGGCATCGCCGCCGTGGTGCACCTCGTCGAGGATCACGAGGGTGCTGGCCTGCTCGACGAGCGTGCGGTGCACGAAGGGCTGCATGGCGACCTGCGCGTACGTCACCGCGGCACCGTGGAAGGCGCGCCCGATGACGCGACCCGCGTTGCGGAAGGCGGGGTCGAGGCGGATGCCCACGCGGTGCGCCGCGTCGGCCCACTGCCGCTTGAGGTGCTCGGTGGGGGCGACCACGATGACGCGCTCGACGGTGCGGCGGGCGAGCAGCTCGGCGGCGAGCCGCAGTGCGAACGTCGTCTTGCCGGCCCCGGGCGTCGCGGCGGCGAGGAAGTCGCGCGGCTCGGTCTCGAAGTAGCGATCGAGGGCCTCGGCCTGCCACGCGCGCAGACGGTCGGCGGTGCCGCGGGCTGCGCGCTCGGGGTAGGCCGGTGACAGGTGCTCCGCGGCGAAGGTGCCCACGTGGGGAGCGCGGCGGAAGGACGGGCTCACGAGACCTCGATGCTAGTCGAGACGACCGACAGCCCCGGGCACGGCTCGCGCCGCCGGAACGGCGATCAGCCCTCCGGCACGCTCCCCCGCCGGGGCGCGCTGTCGCGCAGCAGGGAGGCCCGCCGCACCGCTCCGCGCCCGAACTTCTCCGCCACCGCGTCGATGGTTGTCTCGGCCTCGCGCCACGGCTCGTCGTCGTCCCACAGCCCGCGCGCGACGGTTCCGGTCGGCAGCAGTCCGGAGGCGCGCACGCCGATGAGCCGCAGCCCGCGCCCGGCCGCGGGCGAGGACGCGGAGAGGGCGCGCGCCTCGGTCGCGATGCGCTGGGCCACGTCGGTCGGCTCGGCCAGGGTCTGCGCCCGGGTGATGGTCTCGAAGTCGCCGAACCGCAGCTTCACGGCGACAGTGCGGGCCACCCAGCCACCGCGCCGCAGTCGCTCGGCGACGCGGTCGGCGAGCCGCAGCAGTTCGCGGTCGATCGCGGAGGGATCGGTGAGGTCGCGCTCGAAGGTCACCTCGTGACCGATGGTCTTCTCCCGCCGCTCGGGCGTGACGACCCGGGGGTCGCGGCCGTGCGCGAGCTCGTGCAGGTGCCGCGCGCTGGCGGGGCCGAGGGCGCGCTCGAGGGCGTCGAGCGGAGCATCCGCGACGTCACCGATCGTGCGAAGCCCGAGCCGTTCGAGTCGGGCGGCCGCGGCGGCGCCAACCCCCCATAGCGCGGTGATCGGCTGCGGGTGCAGAAACGCCAGCGTCTCCGCGGCGGGCACGACGAGCAGCCCGTCGGGCTTGGCGCGCCCGGAGGCGAGCTTCGCGACGAACTTCGTGGCGGCGGCCCCCACCGAGGCGACGAGCCCCGTCTCCCGCTGAATCCGCGACCGCAGAGCCGTCGCGATGGCGAAGGGCGGGCCGAACAGTCCGACTGCGCCCCGCACGTCGAGGAAAGCCTCGTCGATGCTCAACGGCTCGACCAGGGGCGTCACATCGCCGAGGATCCGCATGACGTGCGCCGACGCCTCCTGATACCGCTCGTAGTGGGGTTCGAGCACGACCGCCTGCGGGCAACGCCGCAGCGCGACCGCCATCGGCATGGCCGAGTTGACCCCGTACTGCCGGGCCTCGTAGGTCGCCGCCGTGACGACCGAGCGTGCTCCACGATGTCCGACGATGACCGGACGGCCGCGCAGCTCGGGCCGAGCGAGCAACTCGACGGAGGCGAAGAAGGCATCCATGTCGAGGTGCAGGATGCTCGCCGAGGTGTCGTCGGTCGGTTCGACCGTGACGACCCGACCGCTGCCGTCCTGCTTGCTCATGACGAACGCCCCACGCGAGCATCCTTCCATCGCGATGCGACAGTGGCCTGCTGCGCGTGGGGCGTTCGCCGAAGCGACTAGCGCTTGCGGGAGACGAGCCCCCAGAGAAGAAGCACGAGGAGCGAGCCGCCGATGGCCAGCAGCCAGGTGCCGATGCTGAAGAAGTCGTTCACCGATCCGAGCCCGAGGAGCGAGCCGAGCCAGCCGCCGAGCAAAGCGCCGACGACGCCGATGAGAAGCGTGACGAGCCAGCCGCCCTTCTGCGCGCCGGGCATGATCGCTCGCGCGATGGCCCCGGCGATCAGGCCGAGAAGCAAGAATCCGAGAAAGCCCATGGGTTTCTCCTTTCGTTGTGGCGAGCATCCGGTCGATGCGCTGCCGTTGTGCGAACGCCTCTGTGGAAGTGTTCAGCGTCAGTCAATCAGATGTCCCCCGTTTGGGGGTCATTTCCGCACGGCTGACTCCCAGGCTTCTGGAGGGCGGAGCGATCTGCCAGGGTAGGAGCATGGCTCAGCTGCACCCCTGGTCGCGGTACGTCGCGATCGGTGACTCCTTCACGGAGGGCATCGGCGACCCGGAGCCGCAGAGCCCGGGCGGCCACCGCGGCTGGGCCGACCGCGTCGCCGAAGTTCTCGCCGAGCGCACCGACGACTTCGCCTACGCGAACCTCGCGATCCGCGGTCGCCTCCTCCAGCAGATCGCCGACGAGCAGGTGGATGCGGCGCTCGCGCTGCGCCCGGACCTCATCACGATCTCGGGCGGCGGCAACGACATCATCCGCCCCGGAACGGACCCGGACCGGGTCGCGGAGCTGTTCGACGACACGATCCGCCGACTGCGCAGCGACGGAGCCACGGTCGTCATGTTCAACGGGCCCGACATCGGCATGACGCCCGTGCTCCGGCGCGTGCGCGGCAAGGTCGCAATCTACAACGAGAACCTGCGCGCGGTCGCGGCACGTCACGACGCGATCGTCGCCGACATGTGGGCGCTGCGGCAGCTGCAGGATCCCCAGATGTGGGCGCCCGATCGCCTGCATTTCTCGCCACTCGGGCATCACACGATCGCGATCGCCGTGCTGCAGGCCCTCGGCGTCGACCACGATCTCGAGCCCCTGCACCCTGAGCCGCTGCCCGAGCGCTCCTGGCGCGCCGCGCGCGTCGACGACATCGGGTGGGCGCGCGAGTACCTCGTGCCCTGGGTGGTGCGGCGCATCCGGCACCAGTCGTCGGGCGACACGGTCAAGCCGAAGCGACCCACGATCTAGCTGGGGCGCGGCGGGCGCCTACCGTGTGCCGGTCGGCGGCAGGATGCCGCCGTCGCGCAGCGGCTGCAGCAGGCGCCAGTCGAGCGGCGGCGGGTCGATGCCTCCGACGATCTCGACGGCGAGGCGCTCTGTGCGCCCACCCCACCGCATCACGGCCGTCACCTCCCGATCGAGTCGCTCGTCGTCGGCGCCGGTCAGGGTGGGTGCGCTCACCGCGAGGCGCGATCGCACAGCGCCCCAGACCTGATCGGTGACCGTGACCCGGCTGCGCACCTCGACGGTGTCTCCCCACGGCGCCTGGTAGCTCGCGAGCAGTTCGCCCTCCTCGATGAGGGTCACGGTGCGCAGATCGTCGGCCGCCGTCGTCATCAGGGTCTGCACGGCCGTCGCCACGGCCGCCTGGTCGGGCTGGCCGAGCACGACGCCGACGACGGGCACCGGCTCCGCATCCGAAGCATCGGTCGGCAGCACGCCCGAGAACAGGAGGTTGGCGCCGACCGCGGGGCCGAGCGTGCCGGTCTTCAGCCCGGTGATGCCCGCGGTGCCGAGGGCGCGGTTCGTGTTCTCGAACACCCCCACCCCGTCGACGGCGAGGCGCGGCATGGCGGCTGCCGCGGCGACCACCGGGTTCGTCGCGGCGATGCGGGCGAGCGCCAGCAGGTCGCGCGGGGTGGCGCGGTTGTCGAGCGAGAAGCCGGTGGCGTCGGCGATCGTGATGCGCTCGAGTCCGACCCGATCGAGCCACTCGCGAGCCGCCCGGCGGTAGTCGTCGATCGAGCCGAACGCCCAGATCGCCAGCGTGTCGGCGTAGTTGTTGGCCGAGCGCACGATCATCAGCTCGATGATCTGGCGCTGCGTCAGCACGGCCCCGACCGGCACGGGCGCGAACGAGCCGCCCATGGCGATGTACGACTGCGCCAGGCGGGCGTCGGCCGCCGTGAGAGTAATGCCGGGGCCCTCGGCGTCGCCGTCGATGGGGCGGGCGTCGAGCACCACGAGCGCGGTCACCAGCTTGGTGATCGAGGCGAGCACGCGCGGCTCATCGAGGTTGCGCGCGGCGAGAACCTGATCGCCCTCCGCGAGCGCGATCGCGGCGGCACCGGTCGGCAGCGTCACCGTGCCGGGCGGGGTCTCGACCACGTCGTACGCGGGGATGACGGGGCTCAGGATCGGCACCGGGGCGAGCACGGCCAGCACCGCGTAGCTGCCGAGCGCGAGCGCCGTGACGAGCGACACCACCGTGCCGATGAGGCGGACGCGGGCGCGTCGAGGGGTCGAGCTCACGCCGAATCTCGCCAGACGACCTCGGTCGCGAGGAGGGCGCCGTCGGCGGGGCGGCCACCGGAGCGCACCTGGTCGAGCACGAGCTCGGCGGCGCGCGCTCCGAGCTGCCCGGCCGGCTGGCGCACCGTGGAGAGCGCGGGCTGCGCCCGGAGCGCCCACGTGCTGTCGTCGAAGCCGACGACGCCGATGTCGGCCGGCACGCGTCGGCCGGCGCCGCGCAACGCCTCGAGCGCTCCCGCCGCGACCGCGTCGGAGGCGGCGAACACGCCGTCGATGTCGGGTGCCGCGCGCAGCAGCTCGGCCATTCCGGCGACGCCGGCCGCGTAGGTGTAGAAGGGCTGCCGAGAGACGAGGGTGTCGTCGAACGACGCACCGAGGGCATCCCGGAAGCCGGCGAGTCGATCACGGCCCGAGTCGCGGTCAAGACCGGCGGCGATCATGCCGACGCGTCGGCGCCCCGTCGCGACGAGCCGCTCGGTGATCCGCCGCGCCGCACCCCGGTTGTCGATGCCCACCCAGGGCAGCTGGGACTGGTTATCGGGCCGACCGATCATTACGGCGGGAAGCCGCAGGTCGGCGATCGCTTGCGAGATCGGATCTCCTTCGCGGGCCGAGACGATGATGGCGCCGTCGACGAACCCGCCGCCGAGGTAGCCGGTGACGCGCTGGGAGTCCCGATCGTCATCGATCAGCAGGGACACCAGCTGGTAGTCGGCGGCCGAGAGAGCGGCGTTGGCCCCGAGGAGGATCGCGCCGATGTTGGGGTCGTCGATGAACACGGAGTCGGGCTCGTGCACGATGAGGGCGATCGCGCCGGAGGACTGTGTGGCGAGGTTGCGGGCGGCCGTGTTGCGCACGTAGCCGACCTTCGCGATGGCCGCCTCGATCGCTTCGCGGGCCGCGGCCGAGACGTAGGGCTCCCCGTTGAGGACGCGCGAGACGGTTCCCCGCGAGACGCCGGCCTCGGCCGCGACGTCGAAGATGGTCGCGCGCTTGTGGCGGGGTGTGGGAGCGGTCACGGGGTCAGTGTATCGGCGGCCCCGGAGGCGGGATGGTTGACATCGTGCGAGCGCCGTGTCTAGTCTGTGAGCGCTCACAGAAAACCTCCTCCGCGAGCACTGGTCATCGACCTGTGCACGCTCACAGAGGGGGCGCTCGGAGCGACAACGATGTTGACCCGCGCCCGGAAGGACGGCCTGTGACCACTCCCCTGACCCTCAGCGCCGAGCAACCGCTCGTGCCGGGCTGGGAGACGCGCGCGATCACCCTCGGGTGCGACTACAACCCCGAGCAGTGGGACGAGTCCGTCTGGGTCGAGGACATCCGCCTGATGCGCGAACTCGGCGTCGACCTCGTCGCCGTCAACATCTTCGGCTGGGCGCAGTTGCAGCCGCAGCCCGGTCCCTTCGACTTCAGCCGGCTCGACCGCATCATCGCGATGCTCCACGAGGCGGGCATCCGCGTGAACCTCGGAACGGGCACGTCGTCGCCGCCGCCGTGGATGGCGCGCATCCACCCCGAGACCCTTCCCCAGTTCGCCGACGGCACCCTCGCCTGGCCGGGCGGTCGTCAGGCCTGGTGCCCGAGCTCGCCGGTGTTCCGCCAGAAGGCGCTCGAGCTCGTCACCGCGATGGCCGAGCGCTACGGCGAGCACCCGGCGCTCGCGCTGTGGCACGTCTCGAACGAGCTCGGTTGCCACAACGCGCTGTGCTACTGCGACGCCTCGGCGGTCGCCTTCCGCGGCTGGCTCCGTCAGCGCTACGGCACCCTCGACGCGCTCAACGCCGCGTGGGGCACCGCCTTCTGGAGCCAGCGCTACGGCACCTGGGAGGACATCCTGCCGCCGCGCGCCACCCGCTCGGCCGGCAACCCGGCCCACCTGCTCGACTTCAAGCGCTTCTCCTCCGACGCGTTGCTCGACTACTACCGCGCCGAGGAGTCGGTTCTCCGCGCCCGCTCGTCGGCCCCGATCACCACCAACCTGATGGTCACGGCGCACATCCAGACCCAGGACTACTGGAGCTGGGCGCCTGCGCTCGACCTGATCGCCAATGATCACTACCTCGACCACCGTCTGGCCGACCCGCTGGCCGAGCTCGCCTTCAGCGCCGACCTCACGCGCGGCCTCGCTGGCGGTGCTCCGTGGATGCTCATGGAGACCTCCACGAGCGCCGTCAGCTGGCAGCCGGTCAACCATGCCAAGCGCGAGGGCGAGCTGCTGCGCACCGCCCTCGGCCACGTCGCCCGCGGCGCCGACTCGATCTGCTTCTTCCAGTGGCGCGCCTCGCGCAGCGGCGCCGAGAAGTTCCACTCCGCGCTGCTGCCGCACAGCGGCACGGCCGGCACCGGCTGGGCGCAGAGCGTCGAGCTCTCGAGCGTGCTCGACCGGCTCTCCCCCGTCGTCGGCAGCCGGGTCGAGGCCCGTGCCGCGATGGTCTTCTCCTGGAACGCCTGGTGGGCGGCCGAGGGCGACGCCCAGCCGAGCCGTCTCCTGCAGTACCTGCCCGCAGCGCACCGCTACCACCGTGCGCTTCGGGCGCTGGGGGTCACCGTCGACATGGTTGCGCCCGAGGCCGACCTCAGCGACTACGACCTCGTGGTCGTGCCGACGCTGTACACACTGACGGATGCCGCTGCCGAGCGCATCGCCGCGGCCACGGCCGCGGGCGCGACCGTGCTCGTCACCCCGTTCAGCGGCATCGTCGACGAGCACGACGCGATCCGCCCGGGCGGATACCCGGGGGCCTTCCGCGAGCTGCTCGGCGTCGTCGTCGACGAGTTCCGTCCGCTCGCGGCGGACGCTGCGGTGCACCTTGGCTCCGGCCGGCGCGGCACCATCTGGAGCGAGCAGCTGCGCGTGCTCGATGCCGAGGTGCGCGACGTGTTCGCCGACGGCCCGGCCTCCGCATCCGCCGCCCTCACCCGCCGCGCCGTCGGGGCCGGCACGGCCTGGTACACGGCCGCCGTGCTCGACGACGACGGAGTGCGGGCGCTGCTGCGTGAGCTGTGCACTGAGGCGGGCATCGACGTGCTCGAGGTCGGTGACGATGTCGACGTCGTGACGCGGGTCTCGGCCGCCGGCCGGTTCCAGTTCGTGATCAACCACCGCGACGCGCCGGTCACGGTGCCCGTCGCGGGGCTCGACCTGGTGTCGGGTGAGCAGACCATCGGTGCGACGACCGTCCCTGCAGGCGGCGTCCGCGTCATCCACGTCGGAAGGAGCGATCATGGCCGTTGACAACGCCGTCAGGCCGTCGCGCGCGGTCCGGCATCGGGGAGCCCTCGCGGTCTTCCTCGTGCCGTTCGCCGTGCTGTTCACGCTGTTCTATCTCGTCCCGATCCTGTACGCGGTCTACCAGTCGCTGCTGACGGTCGAGCGCGAGGGCACCTTCGGACCGGCCGTGCAGGTCTTCGGCGGCCTCACCCAGTACATCCAGGTCTTCCAGAACGAGCCGTTCTGGGCCTCGATCGGGCGCGTGCTGCTGTTCGGGGTCGTGCAGGTGCCGATCATGCTCGGGCTCGCGCTGATCCTGGCCCTGCTGCTCGACTCGCCCCTCGTGCGCGGCACGAAGTTCTTCCGCCTGGCGTTCTTCGCGCCGTATGCGGTGCCCGCGGTCATCGCCGCGATCATGTGGGGCTTCCTGTACTCGCCGAACCTGTCGCCGTTCACCGCGGTGACCTCGAACGTCGATCTCCTCTCGGCGGAGACGGTGCTCTGGTCGATCGCCAACGTGGTCACCTGGGTCTACGTGGGCTACAACATGCTCATCATCTACTCGGCGCTCCTGTCGATCCCCCAGGAGATCTACGAGGCCGCTCGCCTCGACGGGGCCGGGCAGTTCCGCATCGCGTGGGCGATCAAGATCCCGCTCGTGGTGCCGGCCCTTGTGCTGACCGGCATCTTCTCGATCATCGGCACGCTGCAGCTGCTCGCCGAGCCGCAGGTCTTCCAGAGCTTCTCCTCGGCGGTGACGAGCACGTTCACGCCGAACCTGACGATCTACTCGACCGCGTCGATTCCGAACATCAGCCTCGCGGCGGCCATGTCGGTGGTGCTCGCGCTGGCGACGTTCATCCTCTCGTTCACCGTGCTCAAGCTCACCCAGCGGAGGGCCACGTCATGACCGTTACGACCGAGACTCGGGCCCTGCGCACGCAGGGAGCCCGCGTGAAGCCCTCCCGTGACGGCGGCATCCGCGAGAGCGCGATCTCCCGCGCGGTCGCGATGGCCGTCATGATCGTCGCCACGCTGTACTTCCTGACGCCGCTGTGGTGGCTGTTCGTGGCGTCGACGAAGACGCGGCAGGAGTTCACGACCACCAACCCGCTGTGGTTCTCCGACTTCGCCCTCTTCGACAACATCGCCGCGCTCATCCAGTACCGCGATGGCGTCTTCCTGCAGTGGCTTGCGAACAGCGCGCTCTACGCCGGCGTGGGTGCGGCCCTGGCGACACTCATCGCCGCGATGGCCGGCTACGCGATCGCGAAGTACTCCTTCCGCGGCCGCGAGACCTTCTTCAACGTCATCCTCGGGGGCATCCTGGTGCCGGCGACGGCGCTCGCGCTCCCGCTGTTCCTGCTGTTCAGCCAGGCGGGCGCGACGAACACCATCTGGGCCGTGCTGCTGCCCAGCCTGGTGAGCCCCTTCGGCGTGTACCTGTCGCGCATCTACGCGGCCGCGAGCGTGCCCGATGAGATCATCGAGGCCGCCCGCATCGACGGCGCGGGCGAGGTGCGCACCTTCTTCACCGTGGCGACGCGGCTGATGGCACCGGCCCTCGTGACGATCTTCCTGTTCCAGTTCGTCGCGATCTGGAACAACTTCTTCCTGCCGCTGATCATGCTGCGCGACGAGGGCCTATTCCCCGTCACGCTCGGCCTCTATGTCTGGAACACCCAGGTGAGCCAGATCCCCGACATCCGCGCGCTCGTCGTCATCGGCTCGCTGCTGTCGATCATCCCCCTCATCGTCACCTTCCTCGCACTGCAGCGGTTCTGGCAGTCGGGGTTGGCGAACGGCGGTCTCAAGTGAGCCGCCGACAGACCCTCGACCGCCCGACGGCCGAGTGGAGCACCACCACCAATCGAAAGGAACACAGCATGGCGATCACTCGCGTCGCACGCGTGGGGGCCATCGCGGCCATCTCCGCGCTTGCGCTGACGGCCTGCTCGACCGCGGCCCCCGAGGGCCCCGCGGCGGGCGGCGACTGCGCCCCCTCCGACGGTCCCGTCACCCTCACCTTCACGAGCTGGCTGCCCGGCGTCGAGGAGGCCGTGGCGATCTGGAATGAGGAGAACCCCGACATCCAGGTCGAGGTGCAGACCGGCCCGAACGGCAACGGCGGCACCTACCAGAACTTCTTCAACCAGCTCGCGGCCGGCAACGCGCCCGACCTGGGTCAGATCGAGTTCGACGCCATGCCGAACTTCCGCGTCCAGGACGGCCTCGAGAACATCGCGGCCTGCGAGGGCATCCTCGAGGCTGAGGAGCTCTTCGTGCCCTGGACCTGGAGCCAGGTGACCTTCGGCGAGGAGAACGCGGTCTACGCGATCCCGCAGGACACCGGCCCCATGGCCATGTTCTACCGCGCCGACCTGTTCGAGGAGAACGGCATCGCCGTTCCCACCACGTGGGAGGAGTACGAGGCCGCTGCCGCGCAGATCCGTGAGCTCGGCGGCTACATCAACAACTTCTCGCAGAGCGACATCAACGCCTTCGCGGGCCTGGTGTGGCAGACCGGCGGGCAGTGGTTCTCGAACGACGCCGACGGCTGGAGCGTCAACCTGACCGGCCCGGAGACCACGCAGGTCGCCGAGTACTGGCAGGGTCTGATCGACAACGACCTCGTCGCCGTCTACCCGCCGTGGACCGACGAGTGGAACGCGGCCTACAACTCGAGCGAGATCTGGACCTGGGTCTCGGCCGTCTGGGGCGCCAACACCATCGCGAGCGGCGCGCCCGACACCGCCGGCAACTGGGCTGTCGCCCCGATGCCGCAGTGGGAGGCCGGCGCGAGCGCTGCGGGCAACTGGGGTGGCTCGACCACCGCGGTGCTCAAGGGCTCGGACCACCCCTACGAGGCGGCTCAGTTCGCCCTGTGGCTGAACACCGACGCTGACGCGCTCACCGCGATGAACCGCACCGCCAACATCTACCCGGCGACCATCGAGGGCGGCAGCCTGCCGGCCTTCGGCGAGGGCCTGGAGTTCTACGGCGGCCAGAACATCTACGAGGTGTTCGCCGAGGCTGGCAACAACGTCGACCCCAACTTCACCTGGGGCCCGACGATGACGCAGGTCTACAACGATGTCGCTGACGGGTTCTCCGCTGCCGTGTCCGGCAACGGTACGCTTCTGGACGCGCTGACCGCTGGTCAGGCCTCCACGATCGCGGCCCTCAAGGCGGCGTCGATCCCCGTCAAGGAGTAGGTATTCCGCTTCTCCACATCCGTGCCGCGGGTGTCAGCCTCGTGCTCGACGCCCGCGGCACGGCCGTGCCACGGCTCCTCCACTGGGGCTCCGATCTCGGGGCGGTGGAGCCGGAATCCCTCAGCGCCGTGGCCGACGCCGGTCGCGCCATCGCCCCCAGCTCACCCGACGTACCGCTCTCGCCGAGCCTGCTGGCCTCCGCCGCGGAGGGCTTCAGCGGCTCGCCCGTGCTCGTGGCGCGGCGGGCGGGTGCTCCCCTCGCGCGGCTGCCGCTCCGCATCCGTCGCACCGGCCTCACGCACGACGCCACGGCGATCACGGTCGAGCTCGCGGCGGCCGACGACCACGGCCCCCTGCTCGCGCTCACCTGGCGTGCGGCCCTGTCGCCCGAGGGCGTGCTGACCATCGGGTGGGATGCCCGCGCCGAAGCCCCCGAGGGCGTCGACCTGCACCGCCTCGCGGTCGCCGTGCCCGTGCCCGCCCGGGCCGACGAGCTGCTCGACTTCACGGGTCTCTGGGCCTCCGAACGGCGCCCGCAGCGCGGAGCCGTGCGCGACGGCCTCCACCTGCGCGAGCAGCGTCGCGGCCGCCCCGGCCACGACGCGCCCTACCTCACCGTGGTCGGCACGCCGGGTTTCGGTTTCCGCTCCGGCGAAGTGTGGGCGCTGCACCACGCCTTCAGCGGCAACAGCAGCACCGGGGTCGAGGCGCTGCCGACCGGCCACCGCCGGCTGCTCGCCGCCGAGCTGCTCGAGCCGGGTGAGATCGTGCTGGCGCCGGGTGAGCTGTACACCGCGCCCGAGGCCGTGCTGGCGTGGTCGGATCGCGGGCTCGATGGCGTCAGCGACCGGCTGCACCCCTTCGTGCGCGCCCTCAGCCCCTCCACTCACCGGCCGGTCGTGCTCAATACCTGGGAGGCGGTGTACTTCGACCACGACCTCGACCGCCTGTTGCCGCTCGTGGAGGCCGCGGCGGACCTCGGCATCGAGCGCTTCGTGCTCGACGATGGCTGGTTCCACGGTCGCACCGATGACCGCCGGGCGCTCGGCGACTGGACGGTGGACCCCGAACGCTGGCCGGAGGGGCTGCATCCGCTCGCCGACGCCGTCATCGCGCGCGGCATGGAGTTCGGGCTGTGGGTCGAGCCCGAGATGGTCAGTCCTGATTCGCGGCTGGCGCGCGAGCATCCTGAATGGATGCTGGCCGAGGCCGACACGGAGACCGGCGCGGAGGCGCACCATCCCCCGTCGTGGCGGTTCCAGCACACGCTCGACCTGACGATCCCCGCCGCCCGCGCGCACGTGCTCGCGGCGCTCGACGCGCTGCTCGACGAGTACCCGATCGCCTTCCTCAAGTGGGACCACAACCGTGATCAGCACGCTGGCAGTGCCGCCGCGCACACCCGCGCCGTCTACGCGCTCATCGACGACCTGCGCGCCCGGCACCCGCACGTCGCGATCGAGAGCTGCGCCTCCGGCGGCGCCCGCGTCGACCTCGGCATCGCGCGCCGCGTGCACCGGTTCTGGACCAGCGACACCAACGATGCCCTCGATCGCCAGCGCATCCAGCGCTACAGCGGCCTGCTGATGCCCCCCGAGCTGCTCGGCGGGCACGTGGGCGCCCCGCGCGCGCACATCACCGGGCGCCGCCACGACCTGTCCTTCCGGCTCGCCACGGCGCTGTTCGGCAGCGCCGGCATCGAGTGGGACATCACTGCGGCGTCGGACGACGACCGCGCGGTGCTGCGCGAGTGGGTGACCACGGTCAAGCGGTTCCGCCCTCTGCTGACGACCGGCCGCACGGTGCGCACCGACGAGGCGACTGACGACCGCGTGGTGCACGCGCTCGTCGCGCCCGACGGCGGCGAGGCGCTGATCGCGCTCGCCACCCTCGCAACGGCGGCCGTCGCGCTCCCGGCACCCCTGCGCCTGCCGGGCCTCGACCCTGCGCGCCACTACCGCATCGAGCCGGTCACGCTCGGCGCGCCCCCGCACGCGGTGCAGGATGCTCCCCCGGCGTGGCTCGCCGCCGGCGGCACGACGATCCCGGGTGCGCTGCTCGCCGAGCTCGGCCTGCCCGTGCCGCTTCTCGGGCCTGAGCAGGCGCTCGTGCTGCACGCGGTCGCCGTCGACTGAGCTGTCGTGCGCGCCGCTCCGTGCGCGCCGCTCCTCGCGCGGCGCGCGGCCTGCAGCGCACGGCGCCTATGGTCGCGCTTGCAGCGCGTAGAGCGCCACGGCGGTCGCCGCGGCGACGTTGAGCGAGTCGACGCCGTGCGCCATCGGGATCGTCACGACGGCGTCGGCTGCGGCGAGAGCGGCCCGGCTGAGCCCGTCGCCCTCGGTGCCCACGACGACGGCGACGCGCTCGGGCGAGGTCGCGGCGAACTCACGCAGGCCGACCGCGTTGTCGGCGAGGGCGAGCGCGGCGATGGTGAAACCCGCCGCGTGCAGCAGCGGCACGGCGTCGTTCCACTCGGGCAGCCGGGTCCAGGGCACCTGCAGCACGGTGCCCATCGAGACGCGCACGCTGCGCCGGTAGAGCGGGTCGGCGCAGCGCGGGGTCACGAGCACCGCATCCGCCCCCAGCCCTGCGACGGAGCGGAATATCGCACCGACGTTGGTGTGGTCGACGACGTCCTCGACGATGACCACGCGGCGGGCATCCCGCAGCAGCTCGGCGACCGGGGTCAGCGGCGGCCGGTGCATGCTCGCCAGGGCGCCGCGATGCAGATGGAAGCCGGTGAGCTCCTCCAGCACACCCGCCGAGCCGACGTGCACGGTGACATCGTGATCACCGAGCAGCGCCTCGAGCTCGGGCAGCCAGCGCTCGCTCGTCAGCACCGAGCGGGGTTCGTGGCCGGCCCGCAGCGCCCGCTCGATGACCGTGAGCGACTCGGCGATGTAGAGCCCGCCCTCCGGCTCGGTGACGCGCCGCAGGGCGACGTCGGTGAGGCGCGCGTAGTCGGCGAGGGCCGGCTCGTCGAGGCTCGTGATGGGGGCGATGCGCATGGATGCTCGTCTCGTGCTCGGCGGAACGCGGGTCGCGCTTCCAGCCCCCGGAAACATATCCGAAACCCGGGCGTTCTAGTCTGCGAGAGGGAACCACCGGAGGCCTCATGTCGATCGCCGCACCGCTCGTCGAGCTGGATGCCACGGCGCGCGCCGCGGTGGATCAGGCCGTCGAGCTGCTGCGCGGTCGTCGTATCGCCGTGCTGACCGGGGCCGGCGTGAGCACCGACTCGGGCATTCCCGACTACCGCGGTGTGGGGGCGCCCGTGCGCACGCCCATGACGTACAGCCAGTTCCTCGCCGACGAGCCGTACCGGAAGCGCTACTGGGCTGGCAGCCATCTCGGCTGGAGCCGGTTCGCCGCCTCCCGCCCGAACGCCGGGCACGTGACGCTCGCCGAGCTCGAGGCGAGCGGCATCGTCACCGGAGTCGTCACGCAGAACGTCGACGGCCTGCACATCCGCGCCGGCAGTCGGCGCGTCGTCGACCTGCACGGCAGCATGGACCGCGTCACGTGCCTGCACTGCGGGCAGACCTTCGACCGCGGAGCGATCGCCGAGCGCATCACCGCGCTGAACCCGTGGCTGAGCGACGCCGACGCGACCATGAATCCGGATGGCGATGCCGAGGTCGCCGACGTCTCGCGGTTCGCCGTGCCCGAGTGCTCGGTCTGCGGCGGAACCCTCAAGCCCGACATCGTCTTCTTCGGCGAGTTCGTGCCGCCCGTCAAGTTCGAGGAGGCCCGCGGCATCGTGGCCCGCTCGGACGCGCTGCTCGTACTCGGGTCGTCCCTCGTCGTGAACTCGGGCATCCGCCTCGTCGGCCAGGCGGCGAAGAAGCGCATCCCGACGATCATCGTCAACCGCGGTGAGACGAAGGCAGACTCCCGCGCCGCCCTTAAGATCGAGGCAGGCACGACCGAGACGCTCGCCGCTCTGCGCGACGCACTGTCGGCCTGATCGACCCCGACCGCCGGGGCCGGCGGAAGGACTGCTCATGACGGTGTTCGCGCTCGTGCGCCACGGCGAGACCGACTGGAACCGCGAGCGGCGCATCCAGGGTTCGACCGACATCCCGCTGAACGACCTCGGCCGCGAGCAGGCGCGGGCCACGGGCGCGCTCCTCGCCGACCGGCGCTGGACGGCCCTCGTCGCCTCTCCCCTGTCGCGGGCGGCCGAAACGGCCCGGTTGATCGGCGAGGCGGTCGGCCTCGGCGAGCCCGAGCTGGAGGCGCGGCTCGCCGAGCGCGACTACGGTGAGGCCGAGGGGCTCACCGGCCCCGAGATTGACGCGCTCTTTCCCGATGGCGCCGACGTGCCGGGGCGCGAGCCGCGCGAGGCCGTCGCCGAGCGGGTCGTCGCGGCGCTGCACGACCTCGCCGCCCGGCACCCCGGCGAGGCGGTGATCGTCGTCGCCCACGGTGGCGTCATCCGCAGCGTGCTCGAGACGGTCGCGCCCGGACAGCACCGGGAGCCGATCACGAACGGCTCGGTGCACTCCTTCCGGCACGCCGACGGCTCGCTCGAGCTCGTCGCCTTCGACGACCCGATCGACGAGCGCTCGATCTTCCCGTACACCGACGACTTCGAGCAGCAGAACCGTCTCGCCGAGCGCGAGCGGGAGGCCCGCTGATGGCGTCCGGCCCCGAGCGCTTCCTGCAGGCGACCGCGCACCTGCCGATCACTCCGCAACGGATGCCCGACTCGACCCACACGGCCGCTGAGGCTGCCGCCGCGGTCGGTGTGGAGGTCGGCGCGATCGTCAAGTCGCTCGTCTTCGTCGTCGTGCACGACGACGACCGCCGCGAGCCCGTTCTCGCTCTCGTCTGCGGCGGCAACCGCGCCGATCTCGACGCCCTTGCCGCGGTGCTCGGCGGGCGCATCGAGAAGGCCGACGCGACGACCGTCAAGGCCGCGACGGGCTACTCGATCGGAGGGGTGCCGCCGCTCGGGCATCCCGCCCCCGTGCGCACGGTGATCGACCGCGACCTGCTGCGCTTCGACACGGTCTGGTCGGCGGCGGGCAGCGCCTACGACGTGTTCCCGGCGAGCCCGCAGCAGCTCGTTGCGTGGACGGGCGGCGAGCTCGCCGACATCGGCACCCGCTAGCACCTCGCGCGGGATCCCCGCGTTCCGTGGATTCACGAGTGTCGTCCGGCGCGCGGATACCGGACGAGCTCAGCGGCGTCCCAGCGCGGCCTGCTCGCGCAGTAGCTCGAGCAGCACGGCGGCCGACCGTCCCCAGTCGAACCGGGCCGCCTCGGCGGGGGCCGCGGCCGAGCGGCGCTCCCACTCCCCCGCCGCCAGCAGCTCGGTGACGCTCGCGGCGAAGGCCTCGGCATCCCCCGGCGTCGCGTACAGCGCCGTCTCGCCGCCGATCTCGCGGAAGATCGGGATGTCGCTGACGACGACGGGCGTGCCGCGCCCCATCGCCTCGACGAGCGGGATGCCGAAGCCCTCGTCGCGCGAGGCGCTCACGAGTGCCATGGCACCGTCGAGCAGCGCGGCGTACTCGTCGTCGCTCACGCCGTCGTGCACGACGAGCGCGCCGGCCGGGGCCGCCGCCTCGAAGCGTGCGCGATCGGCGGGGCGGATGCGGCTCAGCAGGTGCAGCCGCGCCCCCGGCAGGTGGTGCAAGGCCGCCACGAGCGTGTCGACGCCCTTGTACGGCATGAACGAGCCCATGTAGACGAGCTCGATGCCCTCCGGGCGCGAGCGCGGCGCGACGGTCGCCGGCCGGTCGGCGGCGTTCGGCACGACCGTGATCGACCGCCGTGTCAGCCGGTGCTGCTGCATGAGCGCGCGGGTGGTCTCGCTCACGGTGACGACCGCGTCGGCGCGGTTCAGCAGCAGCCGCTGCGGCCACCACGCCAGGTGGTACAGCCGCCAGCCAAGGCGCACCGGCCAGGGCAGGTCGCGCGGCGGGGTGGGGTGCGCGTAGTAGATGAGGTCGTGCAGGGTGAGCACGAGCGGGTAGCGCCGCCCGAGCGCTCCCATCGTCTGCATCGGGCTGAACACCACGTCCGGCGCGAGCCGGTTGACCTGGCGCGCGACGAACGGCTCGCGAGCGCTGGTGGGTCCGCTCACGATGTGCCAGGGCAGCCCGGTCGGCAGCATCGACAACTGCCGCTCATCGCTGATCAGGAGCTCGAGCGACTCGCCGTCGGCGAGCAGTGGGCGGAGGGCATCCACGAGGCTCGCGGTGAACCGGCTGATGCCGTCGTGGCGCGGGAACCGCACGTAGCGGCAGTCGATGAGGATGCGCATGATGCGACCCGGCGGCTCAGGCGAGGAAGGCGCGGATGGCCGCGGCCGCCTCGACCGGCTTCTCGTAGTGGATGAGGTGCCCGACGCCGGCGATGACCTCGAGGCGCGCATCCGGGAACAGCGTGACCAGGTGCTCCTGGGCCGCGAGCGGCGTGATGTCGTCCTCGTCGGCGACGACGAGCAACGTGCTCGGCGTCATGTCGGCCGCATACTCCGAGACGTCGTGCGAGACGGAGGCGCGGAAGGCCTCGAGAAGGCTCTGGCGGGTGGCGAAGGCCGAGAAGTAGCGGTCGTGCTCCTCGTGGATCCAGCGACGCAGGGCGCGGTCATCCGTCTTCGCCATCGTCTCGCTCATCACGCGCGTGACCAGGCGGCTGCGGAGGGCGGCGAAGCCGAGGCGCTCGGGCAGCGCGGCCCCCACCCGGTAGAACAGCACGGCCAGGCGCGTGAGAATGCCGCGCGGGCCGGCCAGCGCGTTCTGTCCGATCGGGTTGACGAGGATCACCCGCGGCGTCGGCACGCCGTTCGCGACGGCCGCGGAGACGACGATCGAGCCGAACGAGTGCCCGAGCAGAACCGCCGTGCCGTGCACGCCGGCCTCGTGCAGGAAGGCGTCGAGCCAGGCCACGTAGCCGTCGATGTCGTGCGGGCGGCCCTCGAGCGGCGCGCTGGCTCCGAACCCCGGCAGGTCGGGGGCGATGAACCGGATGCCCGGCAGCTGCGCCACGACCGGTCCGAGCCCGTGGTGGTCGCCGCGGAAGCCGTGCACGAGCACGACCGTGCGGTCGGCATCCAGCGGCCCGTACTCGACCAGGTGTGTGCGCGACCCGAGCACCTCGATGTCGCGCTCGCGCGCCGGGATGCGCGCGAGCGCCTCGGCGTACGGAGAAGGGGCGACCATCGTGATTAGTCTAGGCGGGTGTCGTTCACCGCCCCCCTCACCACTCCCGGCCTGACCCTCGACCCGCACTGGCACCGTCGTGCCGTGTTCTACGAGGTCATGGTGCGCTCGTTCATGGATTCGAACGGCGACGGCATCGGCGATCTCGCCGGGCTGATCTCGAAGCTCGACTACCTGCAGTGGCTGGGGGTCGACGCACTGTGGCTGCCGCCGTTCTTCGAGAGCCCGTTGCGCGACGGCGGCTACGACGTCGCCGACTACACGTCGGTTCTGCCCGAGTTCGGCACGATCGAGCAGTTCCGCGAACTCGTGACGAAGGCGCACGAGCGCAACATGCGGATCGTCATCGACCTGGTCATCAACCACACCTCCGACCAGCATCCGTGGTTCCAGGCCTCGCGGGAGGACCCGGAGGGGCCCTACGGCGACTACTACGTCTGGAGCGATACCGACGAGAAGTACGAGGATGTCCGCATCATCTTCGTCGACACCGAGGAGTCGAACTGGTCGTTCGACCCGGTGCGTCGGCAGTTCTACTGGCACCGCTTCTTCTCGCACCAGCCCGACCTGAACTTCGAGAACCCGAAGGTGCACGACGAGATCTTCGATATCGTCCGGTTCTGGGCCGACCTCGGGGTCGATGGCTTCCGGCTCGACGCGATTCCCTATCTCTACGAGTCCGACGGCGGCACCGGCGAGAGCGAGCCGCCCACCCACGCGTTCATCGCGAAGCTGCGCGCGATGGTCGACGAGGAGTACCCCGGCCGCATTCTCATCGCCGAGGCCAACCAGTGGCCCCACGAGGTCGTCGAGTTCTTCGGCACCGACGAGCAGCCCGAGTGCCACATGGCCTTCGACTTCCCGGTCATGCCGCGCATCTTCTACGCACTCCGCTCGCAGCAGGCGACCGAGCTCGAGCGGCAGCTGAGCGAGGAGGTGCACGCCCCCGAGGGCAGCGCCTGGGGGGTCTTCCTGCGCAACCACGACGAGCTGACCCTCGAGATGGTGAGCGAGGAGTACCGGCAGGCGATGTACGGCTGGTACGCCTACGACCCGCGGATGCGCGCCAACGTCGGAATCCGCCGGCGGCTGGCGCCGCTGCTCGACAACTCACGCGCCGAGCTTGAGCTGGCCCACGCCCTGCTGTTCAGCCTGCCGGGCAGCCCCTTCCTGTACTACGGGGACGAGATCGGCATGGGCGACAACATCTGGCTGCCCGACCGCGACAGCTCGCGCACGCCCATGCAATGGACGCCCGACCGCAACGCGGGCTTCTCGACCGCCGACCCCGGCAAGCTGTACCTGCCCGTCGTGCAGTCGCTCGTGTACCACTACAGCCAGACGAACGTCGAGAGCCAGCTCGCGCAGTCGCGCTCGCTGCTGCACTGGGTGCGCAACGTGATCCACGTGCGCAAGGCGCACCCGACCTTCGGCCTCGGCACGATGCGCGTGCTGCGCACCGACAACGAGTCGGTGCTGGCGTTCGTGCGCGAGTACGCCGGAACCGGGTCGCACCTGGGCGACTCCCCGGAGCGCATCCTGTGCGTGTTCTCGTTCGCCCACAACCCGGTTTCGGCGACGATCAGCGCCGAGGGGCTGGAGGGGGTTGGCCTGCACGACCTGTTCGGCGGCGCGCCCTTCCCCGCCGTCGGCGACGACGGCTCCCTCACCCTGACGCTCGGCACCCAGAGCTTCTACTGGCTGGGCGTGGAGGAGCGCTGATGGCCCTCCTCGACCGCGAACTGGCCGTCTTCGACCTCGAAACGACGGGCGTGGATGTCCGCACCGCCCGCATCGTCACCGCCTGCGTCGCCGTGCTCGACGCCTCCGGCACCGTGGTCTCCCGCCGCGATTGGCTGGCCGATCCCGGGGTCGAGATCCCGGAGGGTGCCGCGGCCATCCACGGCATCACGACGGAGCGCGCGCGGGCCGAGGGTCGCCCGGCCGCCGAGGTCGTGGCGGAGGTCGTGGCAGAGCTGCGCGCGCAGCTGGCGGTCGGTCGGCCGCTCGTGGTCTACAACGCTCCCTACGACCTCTCCCTGCTCGCCGCCGAGGCCGCGCGGCACGGTGTCGCGCCCCTCGTCGACCCGGCACCGGTGATCGACCCTCTCGTGCTCGACAAGGCCGTCGACCGGTACCGCAAGGGCAAGCGCACGCTCGAGGTCGCCGCGGTGCACTACGGCGTGACGCTCGACGGTGCGCACGACGCGGGGGCCGACGCGATCGCCGCCGGTCAGGTGGCGCGTGCCCTGGCGGCGACGCACGCCGCGGCGCTGCCCGCCACGCTCGAGGAGCTGCACGCTGCTCAGGCGCGCTGGCACGACCAGCAGGCCGACAACTTCGAGAACTACATGCGCACGCAGCGCGACCACAGCTTCACGGCCGACCGCGGCTGGCCTGTGCGCGGCTAGCCCGAGGTGGCCATCCCGCCGGTCATCAGGAACACCAGGGACAGCAGCAGCGGCGACAGGAAGAAGAGCACTCCGAGCGCGACTGTCACTGACGACACGATCATCGCGGCGAGCGAGAGACCCCAGCCGTGGAATTCGCTGTTGTCGCGCAGAGCGCGCCGGGAGCGCAGCGAGAGCCAGACGCCCCCGGTCGCGATCACCAGGCCCAGCGCGGGTGCGGCGATGAACCCGATCACCCCCGCAACCGCGAGGGTGACGGCAGCGACAACGACGCCCGGGTAGGTGCGAGCTGAGGAAACATCCGCGCTGGTCATGCCCGAACCCTATACCCGGAACGACGGAGGGCCCCGCCGATCCGGCGGGGCCCTCCGTGAGGTCGGGGTCGGCTAGTTGCCGAAGCCCTTGAAGCGCTGGTTGAACTTCTCGACGCGACCGGCCGAGTCCATGATGCGCTGCTTGCCCGTGTAGAACGGGTGCGAGGCCGAGGAGATCTCGACGTCGATCACCGGGTAGGTGACACCGTCGAGCTCGATGGTCTTGTCGCTCGAGACCGTCGAACGGGTGAGGAAGGTCTCGCCCGAGGCCAGGTCGCGGAACACGACGGCGGCGTACTCGGGGTGGATGTCAGTCTTCATGAGCGGATTCCTTGGGACGTGTGCGGTGGGCGCAGCCCGTTCAGAGCGCGCGAAAGGGTTCGAGACCCGACCGCCAAGCCTAGCAGAGCCGGGCGCGGCCGAGCACGTCAGGCGGCGCGAGCGGTGAAGCGGTCGCCGTCGCGGGTGACCTGCAGCGCCAGACCGAAGGCGGCCGTGAGGTTCTCGCTCGTCATGACGTCATCGAGCGGTCCGGCGGCGGCGATGGCGCCCGTCCGGAGCAGCAGCGCGTGCGTGAAGCCCGGCGGGATCTCCTCCACGTGGTGGGTGACCATGACCATGGCCGGCGAGGAGGGCTCGCTCGCGTAGGCGCCGAGCAGCTGCAGGAGCTCCTCGCGCGCGCCGAGGTCGAGGCTCGCCGCGGGCTCGTCGAGCAGCAGCAGCTCGGGGTCGGTCATGATGGCCCGCGCAATCTGCACCCGCTTCTGCTCGCCGTCGCTGAGCGTGCCGAACAGGCGGTCGCCGAATCCGTCGAGGTGCCACTCGCGCAGCACGCGCTCAGCGCGGCGCACATCGACCTCCTCGTACTGCTCGTTCCAGCGGCCGGTCACCGAGTACGAGGCCGTCATGACCACGTCGAGCACGCGCTCATTGCCCGGGATGCGGCGCGCGAGGGCCGTCGAGGCGAACCCGATGCGGGGCCGCAGCTCGAACACGTCCGTGGCGCCCAGCAGCTCGTCCAGCACGACGGCCCGCCCCGAGGTCGGGTGCAGGAACGATGCCGCGACCTGCAGCATGGTGGTCTTGCCGGCGCCATTCGGACCGAGCACCACCCACCGCTGGTCGGAGGTCACCTGCCAGGTGACGTGGTCGAGGATGGTGGTGCCATCACGGGTCAGGGAGACGTCGTCGAACGTGAGAACACTGGCCATGATTGCTCCAGCCTAGAGCAGGGTGCGGTACAGCTCGGTCGTGCGCGCGGCGATGCTCGGCCACGAGAACATGGCTTCGGCGCGAGTCCGGCCGGCGGCGCCCATCGCGAGCGCCGCATCCCGATCGCTGACGACCTCGGTCAGCGTCGCCGCGAGGTCCGCGATGAACCGTTCCGGGTCGAGCGGCGTTCCCGAGCCGTCGTGCACCTGGTCGATCGGCACGAGGCGGCCGGTGATGCCGTCGTCGACGACCTCGGGGATGCCGCCCGTGTTCGTGCCGACCACCGCGACGCCGCAGGCCATCGCCTCGAGGTTCACGATCCCGAGAGGCTCGTAGACGCTGGGGCAGACGAAGGTGGTCGCCGCTGAGAGCACGGCGCTCAGCTCGCTCGGGGTGAGCATGCGCTCGATCCAGACGACGCCGCTGCGCTCGGCCTGCAGCGCCGCGACGCCGTGCTGCACCTCGCGGAGGATCTCCGGGGTGTCGGGGGCGCCGGCGCAGAGCACGAGCTGAACGTCGGCCGGCAGGCGGCGGGCGGCCTGCAGCAGGTAGGGCAGGCCCTTCTGGCGCGTGATGCGGCCGACGAAGACGACGGTCGGCCGGTCGGGGTCGATGCCGAGCGAGCGCACGGCCTCGTGGTCGATAGTGCGCTGCCAGCGCTCCAGGTCGATGCCGTTGTGGATCACGGTCACGCGCGACTCGTCGATCTCGGGGTAGCAGCGCAGGATGTCGCGGCGCATTCCCTCGCTCACCGCGATCACGGCATCCGCCGCCTCGAAGGCGTTCTTCTCGATCCAGCGCGACACGCGGTAGCCGCCCCCGAGTTGCTCGGCCTTCCACGGTCGCAGCGGCTCGAGGCTGTGCGCCGTCACGACGTGCGGGATCCCGTGGAGCAGCTGCGACAGGTGGCCGGCCGCGTTCGCGTACCAGGTGTGCGAGTGCACGAGGTCGGCGCCGTCGACGTCGTCGGCGATCGCCAGGTCGACGCCCATCGTCGCCAGGGCGGGATTCGCCGAGCTGAGCGTGCCCGGCACCAGGTAGGCGTGGGTTCCCGCCTCGTTGCGGGGTGCGCCGAAGCACCGGACCCGTACGTCGATGCCGCTGCGGAGCGCCCGCACCAGCTCAGCGACATGCACCCCCGCTCCCCCGTAGATCTCGGGCGGATACTCACGGGTGATCACGTCGACGCGCATGGCCTCGACGCTAGTACAGGCGTGCCTCTATGGCACCGCGCGCCGCTCGCCTAGGGTGGGGCCATGTCGACTCCCAAGATCTTCGGAATCGTGCTCGCGGGCGGTGAGGGAAAGCGGCTCATGCCCTTGACGGTCGACCGCGCGAAACCCGCCGTGCCCTTCGCGGGCGGTTATCGGCTGATCGACTTCGCCCTCTCGAACCTCATCAACTCGGGACTGCGTCAGCTGGTCGTCCTGACCCAGTACAAGAGCCATTCGCTCGACCGGCACGTGTCGCAGACCTGGCGGCTGAGCGGCATGCTCAACGCCTACGTCGCCTCGGTTCCCGCCCAGCAGCGTCTCGGAAAGCGCTGGTTCTCGGGGTCGGCCGACGCGATCTACCAGAGCCTCAACCTGATCCGTGATGAGAAGCCCGACATCGTCGTGGTGGTCGGTGCCGATCACGTGTACCGGATGGACTTCCGGCAGATGATCGACGCGCACATCGCCAACGGCGCGGGCGTGACGGTCGCGGGCATCCGCCAGCCGATCGCCCTCGCCGACCAGTTCGGCGTCATCGAGACCGACCCGGCCAACCCGCAGCGCATCGCGGCCTTCCACGAGAAGCCGAAGAACGCGGTCGGGCTTCCGGATGCCCCGCACGAGGTGCTCGCGTCGATGGGCAACTACGTGTTCGATGCCGATGTGCTCGTCGACGCCGTGACCCGAGACGGCGACGACCCCGACAGCGCGCACGACATGGGCGGCGACATCGTGCCGGCCTTCGTGCGCGAGGGCCGCGCCTTCGTCTACGACCTCAACCGCAACGAGGTGCCCGGTGCCACCGAGCGCGACCGCTTCTACTGGCGCGACGTGGGCACGATCGAGTCGTTCTTCGACGCCCACCAGGACCTCATCTCGGCGCTGCCGGTGTTCAACCTCTACAACACCGATTGGCCCATCTACTCGCAGCAGTTGAACTCGCCGCCCGCGAAGTTCGTGCGCGACGCCTCCGGTGCCACCGGCATGATGATCGACTCGATCGTCTCGCTCGGCTCGGTCATCTCCGGTTCGCACATCGAGCGCAGCGTGCTCGGCCCCTGGGTGACGATCGAGTCGGCGTCGGTCGTCGACAGCGTGGTGTTCGAGCGCGTCACCATCGGGGCGGGAGCCGTCGTGCGGCGGGCTATTCTCGACAAGGAGGTCGTCGTGGCCCCCGGCGCCCAGGTGGGCGTCGACCACGACGCCGACCGCGCCCGCGGCCTCACGGTCACCGAGACGGGCATCGTGGTCGCCGGCAAGGGCGTCCGCATCGAGTAGAGCGGCTCTGCCGCCCCGAGCCCCGCAGGAGCATCCACCCTCATGGCCTCGCTGCTCGTCGTGCTCGACGTCGACTCGACCCTCATCGAGGAGGAGGCGATCGAGCTGCTCGCCGAGGAGGCCGGGTCGGGCGCAGCCGTCGCCGCCGTCACCGCGCGCGCCATGGCGGGCGAGCTCGATTTCGCGACATCGCTCACCGAGCGGGTGGCGACGCTCGTCGGGCTCGACGAGGGCGTGTTCGCGCGGGTGGCCCCGCGGATCACGCTGACCCGCGGGGCGCGCGAGCTGGTCGCGGGGGTGCACGCGGTCGGCGGATGCGTCGCCGTCGTCTCCGGCGGATTCCACGAGCTGCTCGACCCCCTCGCCGCCGACCTCGGCCTCGACGCGCACCGGGCGAACCGGCTCGCGATCGAGGGCGGACGCCTCACGGGCCGCACGACGGGCCCCGTGATCGACGCCGCGGCCAAGGCCGAGGCGCTGCGCGAGTGGGCGGAGCGTTTCGACGTGCCCCTCGCGCGGACGGTCGCCGTCGGCGATGGCGCCAACGATCTGGCGATGATGGCCGCGGCCGGGCTGAGCATCGCGTTCGACGCGAAGCCGATCGTGCGCGGTGCCGCCCACGTCAGCCTCGTCGAGCGCGACCTCGCGGCCGTGCTCGGCGTGCTCGGGCTGCGGGGGTAGACCCGCGTTGCCTCAGGATCGAGGCGGGCTCGAGGTCAGTGGCCCATGCCGAGGCCGCCGTCGACGGGGATCACGGCCCCGCTGATGTAGGCGGCATCGTCGCCGGCGAGCCAGGCGACGACGCGGGCGACCTCGGTGGGGGTCGCGAAGCGGCCGACCGGGATCGCCTCCTGGTAGGCCTTCTGCTGGTCCTCCGGCAGGGCCGCCGTCATGTCGGTCTCGATGAATCCCGGGGCGACGACGTTGGCGGTGATGCCGCGGCCGCCGAGCTCGCGCGTCAGCGAGCGGGCCATGCCCACGAGAGCGGACTTCGAGGCGCTGTAGTTGACCTGGCCGGCCGAGCCGTACAGCCCCACCACGCTGGAGATGAGGATGATGCGGCCGAAGCGGGCCTTGAGCATCCCCTTCGACGCCCTCTTCACCGTGCGGAAGGCGCCAGTGAGGTTGGTGTCGATGACGCTCGTGAAGTCCTCCTCCGACATGCGAAGCAGGAGGGTGTCACGGGTGATCCCGGCGTTCGCCACGACCACCTCGACCGGTCCCAGCTCGGCCTCGACCGTCGTGAAGGCAGCATCGAGCGAGTCGGCGTCGGTGACGTCGGCGATCACGGTGAGCGCGCCGGCCGGGCCCGAGCCGGAGCGGGCCGTGACGGCCACCCGATGCCCCTGGGCGAGGAACTCCTCGGCGATCGAGTAGCCGATGCCGCGGTTGCCGCCGGTGATCAGAACAGTGCGCTGGGTGGTCATGGCTCCCCAGCATATGCGCAACGTCGCGGGCTACCATCGCGATGTGTCGAAGCCGCAGTCCCATGCGATCACCAGCCTCCCCACCTCGCCCGATGAGGAGCGCAAGGCCCGCATGGTCAAGTACTCCGTGGCCATGGCGGTGCGCATGGTGTGCATCATGGCGTGCTTCGTCACGCCCGGCTGGTGGCTGCTGATTCCCGCCTTCGGTGCGGTCGTGTTGCCCTACGTCGCGGTGGTCGCCGCGAACACCGTCGTGAACTCCGCCGGACGCGCCGTCGAGCGTCCCGGCGCGCTCCTGCCCGTGGGGGAGGACCGCGCGTGATCGACCTGCCCGGGGCCATCACGAGCCGCCGCTGCTCGCGTGCCGGCTGCAAAGAGGAAGCGACCTGGGCGGTCAACTGGCGCAACCCCCGCATTCACACCCCCGATCGGGTCAAGGTGTGGCTGGCCTGCGAGGAGCATCGCGACTACCTCTACGACTACGTGGACGCCCGCGGGTTCCCGGTGACGAACACGCCAGCGGGCGTGGCCGTCGAGAGCGTGCCAGAGCGGGGAGAATAACTCCTCGTGAGCATCCTCGCGCTGGCCCTGACGCGGCGCTGGCTGGGCTGGCTGGCGTTCACGACGCTGTTCGCAGTGGTGTGCGTGGGGCTGGCGCAGTGGCAGTGGGCGCGCCGCCTGGAGGCCGTCGCCGAGATCCGCGTCGTCGCGCAGAACTGGGATGCCCCTCCGGTCGCCCTCACCGAAGTGCTGCCGGGCGACGCGCCCCTCGACCCCGCCGCCGAGTGGACCCCCGTCGTGCTCGAGGGCGAGTACCTGGTCGATGAGCAGCTGCTGGTGCGCAACCGCCCGTTCGGCGGCCGCCCCGGGTTCGAGGTCCTGACGCCGCTGCTGCTCGACTCGGGCGCCGTGTTCATCGTCAACCGCGGCTGGGTGCCGACCGGCGATGAGCAGGACTCCCCCGACGCCGTGCCCGCACCCCCAGAAGGCCCCGTCGAGGTGATCGCTCGGCTCAAGCCGGGCGAGCCGACGATCGCGGGGCGCGGCGCACCGGAGGGGCAGATCGCGACGATCCACCTTCCTGAGCTCGCCGAGCGGGTGAGCGGCGGCCCCGTCATCGAGGGCGCCTACGGCCTGCTCGACCGCGAGCAGCCCGCTTCGGCCGAGCGCCCGGTCGCCGCTCTGCGTCCTGTTGCCGATGAGGGACCGCACCTCAGCTACACCTTCCAGTGGTATCTCTTCGCGCTGCTCGGCTTCATCGGCTTCGGCTGGGCGCTCCGTCACGAGCACCGCGTCCTGCGCGCGGCCGAGAGCGGCGAGCCGATCGCTCCCCCGCGGCGGCGGCGCAGGGTCGGGCCGACCGACGATGAGATCGAGGACGCTCTGCTCGACGCGGATGACGAGAGCCGAGCGGGCCGTCAGGCGAGCGAGATCAGCTCGGCGTAGTCGGCCGTCCAGAGGTCCTCGACGCCGTCGGGCATGATGAGCACGCGCTCGGGGTTCAGCGCCTCCACGGCTCCCTCGTCGTGGCTGACGAGGATCACCGCGCCGCTGTAGCTCGCAAGAGCCCCCAGGATCTCCGCCCGGCTGGCGGGGTCGAGGTTGTTCGTCGGCTCGTCGAGCAGCAGCAGATTCGCCTTCGAGACCACCAGGGTCGCGAGCGAGAGGCGCGTCTTCTCGCCGCCGGACAGCACGCCAGCGGGCTTCTGAACGTCATCACCGATGAACAGGAACGAGCCGAGCACGCTGCGCGCCTCCCGCTCGGTGATCGCATCGCTCGCGCTCATCATGTTCTCGAGAACGGAGCGCTTCACGTCGAGCGTCTCGTGCTCCTGCGCGTAATAGCCGATGCGCAGCCCGTGACCGGGCTCGATGATGCCGGTATCGGGCTGGTCGACCCCGGCGAGGATCCGCAGCAGCGTCGTCTTGCCGGCACCGTTGAGGCCCAGGATGACCACGCGCGAGCCGCGATCGACGGCGAGATCGACCGCGGTGAAGATCTCCAGCGAGCCGTAGCTCTTCGACAGGTTGTGGGCCTGCAGCGGGGTCTTGCCGACGGGAGCGGGCTCGGGGAACCGCAGCTTCGCGACGCGGTCGACCGCCCGCACCTCCTCCAGCCCGGAGAGCATCTTCTCGGCGCGTGCCACCATCTGGTGCGCGGCGGCCGCCTTCGAGGCCTTCGCTCCGAAACGGGCGGCCTGCAGCTGCAGCGCGGTCGCCTTCTTCTCGACGTTGGCGCGCTCCTTCTTGCGGCGCTCCTCGTCGGCCTCGCGCTGCCGCAGGTAGTTCTTCCACCCCATGTTGTAGATGTCGATGACCTGCCGGTTGGCGTCGAGGTAGAAGACCCGGTTGACGGTCTCCTCGACGAGCTGCACGTCGTGGCTGATCACGATGAAGCCGCCCTGGTACGCCTTCAGGAAGTCACGGAGCCAGACCACGGAGTCGGCGTCGAGGTGGTTCGTCGGCTCGTCGAGGATCATCGTCTCGGCGTCGCTGAACAGGATGCGGGCCAACTCGATGCGGCGTCGCTGGCCTCCCGACAGCGTGCTGAGCGGTTGGCTCAGGATGCGGTCGGGAAGGCTCAGGTTGCTCGCGATCGCGGCGGCCTCCGCCTCGGCCGCGTAGCCGCCGAGCGCGTGGAAGCGGTCGGTCAGCCGCCCGTAGCGGGCCATCGCCTTCTCGGCGACGGCCGGGTCGCTGCTGCCCATGTCGACGGTGGCCTGCTGCATATCGAGCACGATCTGCCCGAGTCCGCGGGCGTCGAGGATGCGGGTGCGGGCCAGCTGCTCCGGATCGCCCGCGCGCGGATCCTGCGGCAGGTAGCCGATCTCGCCGCTGCGCGTGATGGTGCCGCCGGTCGGCTGTCCCTCGCCCGCGAGGGCACGGGTCATCGTCGTCTTGCCGGCGCCGTTCCGCCCGACCAGACCGATCTTGTCGCCCTTGGCGACCTGGAAGCTGACGTTCTCCATCAGCAGGCGCGCGCCGACCCGGATCTCGAGGTCGTGTACGGCAAGCACAGTGAACGTCCGATTCTTTGGTGGGATTCGACGACCCCGGGCGACGGGGGCCAGCCCGATAGTCTAGCCGTGTCCCCCGCACCCGACGTCTCATGCAGAGGAACCTCCGCCGTGTCGAACGCCACCACCGCTCTCTCCCCCGCCGCTCCCGACCGCATCACGCTGGTCGACCGGGTCATCGCCCGTTCGTGGGCGAGCGATATCGCCCTCGTCATCGCCGGCACTGCCCTGGTGGCGGTGCTCGCTCAGGTCGCCGTGCCGCTCTGGCCCGTTCCCGTCACCGGCCAGACCCTCGCGGTGCTGCTGGTCGGCGCCAGCCTCGGCGCCGCGCGCGGCGCCGCATCCCTCGCCCTCTACGCCGTTCTCGGGCTCGCCGGTCTGCCGATCTTCGCGCCGCAGGACGACGGCTCGCACCTCACCGGGCTCGCGGCCTTGACCGCGCCGAGCTTCGGCTACATCATCGGCTTCATCGCCTCGGCCGCGATCGTCGGCTGGGCCGCCGAGCGCTCGTGGGACCGCGGCTGGTACAAGCCGATCATCACCTTCATCGGCGGCTCGCTCGTCGTCTTCGCTTTCGGCCTGCCCTGGCTCGCCGTCGCGCTCGGTCAGTTCGGTCTGCCGAACGACCCCCAGTCGGTGCTCATCTCCGGCTTCTACCCGTTCATCATCGGCGGGATCATCAAGGCCGCGATTGCGGCGGCCCTGCTGCCCGCGCTCTGGGCCGCCGCCGAGCGGGCGCCACGCCACGACTGACGCAGTCCGCGAACGAGGAAGGGCCCCTGCCGGATAGCAGGGGCCCTTCCTCGTTGAGGCTCTCAGATGCTGAAGCCCAACCGCCTGTCGGCGGAGCGCTCGGGACTGACGGTCCACTGGGCCGTCAAATGCTGAATCCGAGCGCTCTCATCATGTCGCGACCGTCGTCCGTGATGCGCTCGGGGCCCCACGGGGGCATCCACACCCAGTTGATGCGGAACTGCTCAACGATGCCGTCGAGGGCGTTCGCCACCGACTCCTCGATGACGTCCGTCAACGGACAGCCCGCGGAGGTCAGCGTCATCGAGATGATGAGCGCGTCGCTCTCCTCATCCCAGGCGAGGTCGTAGACGAGGCCGAGGTCGACGATATTGACCCCCAGCTCGGGGTCGACGACGTCCTTCAGCCCCTCCTCGACCTTGTCGAAGAGCTGCGGTTCCAGTGCGGTGGGCATGGCTCTAGCCTACGGTCGACCCGGTCAGGTAGCGGTCGTAGCCCTCGTTCTCGAGGCGCTCTGCCAGCTCCGGGCCGCCCTCCTCGGCGACGCGGCCGTCGACGAAGACGTGCACGAAGTCAGGCTGGATGTACCGAAGGATGCGCGTGTAGTGCGTGATGAGCAGCACACCGAGCCCGGTGTTCTCCTTCACGCGGTTCACGCCCTCCGAGACGATCTTCAGCGCATCGACGTCGAGGCCGGAGTCGGTCTCGTCGAGCACGGCAATCTTCGGCTTGAGGAGCTCGAGCTGGACGATCTCGTGGCGTTTCTTCTCGCCGCCCGAGAAGCCCTCGTTGACGTTGCGCTCGGCGAAGGAGGAGTCCATGCGGAGCGCCTCCATCGAGCCTTTGAGCTCCTTGATCCAGCTGCGCAGCGGCGGGGCCTCACCGTCGAGGGCGGTCTTGGCGGTGCGGAGGAAGTTCGAGACCGTGACGCCGGGGATCTCGACCGGGTACTGCATGGCCAGGAACAGGCCGGCGCGGGCGCGCTCGTCGATGCTCATCTCGAGCACGTTCTCGCCGTCGAGCGTGATCGTGCCGCTGTCGACGGTGTACCGGGGGTGGCCGGCGATCGTGTAGGCGAGGGTCGACTTGCCCGAGCCGTTGGGGCCCATGATGGCGTGCGTCTCGCCCGAGTTGATGATCAGGTCGACCCCGCGGAGGATGGGCTTGACGCCCTGGTCGGTCTCGATACTGACGTGCAGGTCGCGGATCTCAAGAGTGGACATTGCTCTGGCTGGTCCTCTGTGTCGTGGGGGGAGTCGGGTGCGGCGGTCAGCCGGCGATGGTCTGGTCGACATCGACGAGGACGTCGTCGCCGTCGATGGTCACGGTGTAGACGGGAACCGGCTCGTAGGCCGGGAAGTTGCGGGGCTTGCCGCTGCCGAGGTCGAACTTCGAGCCGTGCGCCCAGCACTCGATGGCGTCGTCCTCGACGAAGCCCTCGCTCAGCGAGATCTCACCGTGGGTGCACGTGTCGCCGAGGGCGTGCACGGCCCCGGCGGAATCCATGACGACGGCGACGGGCTTGCCGTCGACGACAACCTTGCGGGCGGTCGCCGGGCTGAGCTCCCCGAGCGAGCAGACGCGGGTCGCGGTCATGTCACACCACCTCCACGGCGGCCAGCTCGTCCTCGAGCAGGGCGAGCAGTCGGGCCTCGAGCGCCTCGTTGCCGATGCGCTGCACCACCTCGAGCAGGAACCCGAGCACAACCAGGCGTCGAGCCTCCTGCTCATCGATGCCGCGCGCGCGCAGGTAGAACAGGTGCTCGTCGTCGAAACGACCGGTGGCGCTCGCGTGGCCCGCCCCGGCGATCTCGCCCGTCTCGATCTCCAGGTTCGGGATCGAGTCGGCGCGGGTGCCGTCGCTGAGCACGAGGTTGCGGTTCTCCTCGTACGAGTCGGTTCCGGTGGCGTCGCGGCCGATGAGCACGTCGCCGACCCACACGGTGCGCGCTCCCTGTCCGTTCAGGGCGCCCTTGTAGCTGACCCGGCTGACGGTGTGCGGCGCGATGTGGTGCACGTAGACGCGCTGCTCGAGGTGCTGACCGGCGTCGGCGAAATACAGGCCGAGCAGCTGTCCGTCGGCACCCTCACCCGCGAGCGCGACCGAGGGGTTCACGCGCACGACGGCACCGCCGAGCGACACGACGACGTGCTTGAGCCGGGCATCGCGGTCCACGCGCCCGAAGTGGCTCGAGAGGTGGACGGCCTCGTCGTCCCACTCCTGCAGGCTCACGACGGTCAGGTCGCTGCCCTGCTCGGCGATGATCTCGACGTTCTCGCTGAGGCGGGCCGGGCCGCGGTGGTCGATGATGACCGTGCCGCGCGCGTTCGGCTTCGCGGTGATGATCGTGTGGGCGGCGCGCGGTGCGGCGTCGGGCGCGGTGCGGTCGACGGTCACGGTGACCGTCTCCTCGCCCGTGAGCGTGACGACGAGAGCCTTTTCGCTGCTCGACCAGGCGTTCGCGGCGGCGCGCTCCTCGGCGAGGCCCGCGGAGCCGATGCGGGCGTCGTCGCGGCCGACCCACTCGACCGTGATGCCCGCGGCCGGCGACACCTCGGCCGGGAAGGGCGAGCCGTCGAGAGGTCCGTCGATCAGGTCGCGGATGCTCGCCACGGGCGTCAGCCGCCATTCGAGCTCGCGCCCGGTGACCTCCGGGAAGTCGGCGTGCTGAGCCGAGGCGAAGCGCTCGGAGCGCGTCTGCACGGGCACCGGAGACCCGGGGCCGTGGGCGTGCTGGAGGGGAGCCGCCTCGGGGGCGGCGGAGGGTGCGGACGTCATCTAGCCGACGCTGCCTTCCATGTTCATCTCGATGAGCTTGTTCAACTCGAGGGCGTACTCCATCGGCAGCTCGCGCGCGATGGGCTCGATGAAACCACGCACGATCATCGCCATCGCCTCGTCCTCGGGCATGCCGCGCGACTGCAGGTAGAACAGCTGCTCCTCGCTCACGCGCGACACGGTCGCCTCGTGGCCGAGCTGCACGTCATCGACGCGGATGTCGATCGCCGGATACGTGTCGGAGCGCGAGATCGTGTCGACCAGCAGCGCGTCGCAGCGCACCGTGTTGGCCGAGTGGTGGGCGTTCGCGTCGACGCGCACCTCACCGCGGTAGCCGGCTCGGCCACCGCCGCGCGCGATGGACTTCGACACGATCGACGAGGTCGTGTACGGCGCCATGTGGATCATCTTCGCGCCGGCATCCTGGTGCTGTCCGGGCCCGGCGAAGGCGACCGACAGGGTCTCGCCCTTCGCGTGCTCGCCCATGAGGAAGATCGACGGGTACTTCATCGTGACCTTCGAGCCGATGTTGCCGTCGATCCACTCCATGGTGGCGCCCTCGTGGGCGACGGCGCGCTTGGTGACCAGGTTGTACACGTTGTTCGACCAGTTCTGGATCGTCGTGTACCGCACGCGCGCGTTCTTCTTGACGATGATCTCCACGACGGCCGAGTGCAGCGAGTCGCTCTTGTAGATCGGGGCCGTGCAGCCCTCGATGTAGTGCACGTACGAACCCTCGTCGGCGATGATCAGCGTCCGCTCGAACTGGCCCATGTTCTCGGTGTTGATGCGGAAGTAGGCCTGCAGCGGGATCTCCACGTGGACCCCCGGCGGCACGTAGACGAACGAGCCGCCCGACCACACGGCCGTGTTCAGCGCGGCGAACTTGTTGTCGCCGGCGGGGATGACCGTGCCGAAGTACTCCTGGAAGAACTCCGGGTGCTCGCGCAGAGCCGTGTCGGTGTCCATGAAGATGACGCCCTGAGCCTCGAGATCCTCGCGGATCTGGTGGTACACCACCTCCGACTCGTACTGTGCGGCGACGCCGGCAACGAGCCGCTGGCGCTCGGCCTCGGGGATGCCGAGTCGCTCGTACGTGTTCTTGATGTCCTCCGGCAGCTCCTCCCACGAGGTCGCCTGCTTCTCGGTGGTGCGCACGAAGTACTTGATGTTGTCGAAGTCGATCCCCGACAGGTCGGCGCCCCAGATCGGCATCGGCTTCTGGCCGAACAGCTTGAGGCCCTTCAGGCGGAGGTCGAGCATCCACTGCGGTTCGTCCTTGAGCGCCGAGATGTTGCGCACGACGTCCTCGTCGATGCCGCGCCGGGCCGACGCGCCAGCGGCGTCGGAGTCGGACCAGCCGAACTCGTACTGGCCGAGGCCCTCGAGCTCCGGTCGATCGATGAGCACGTCAGACACGGTGTTCCTCTTCTCCTCGTCGAACCCAACCGCGAGGGCGGTGGGGGAATTCCTGATGCGGGGGATGTCCGCTCCTGGTCGGTCCTCCGGCGACGCTGCTCGGCTGACGCTCAACCGCCGCAACTACACTGACAGCGACCGCAGGAGCGGGCAGGTGGGCCTCGGCCCCCGCGATCGACAGCGACGGTGAACACCCTGGAGTCTACAGGGGAGGACGCCGTGAAGAGGAGGATGCAGGCTGTGAACCGGCTGTACCGATGGCTTCCCGTCTCGACCGCCGACCGCCGCGTGAGGGTGCTCGCCTGGGCATCGCTCGTCAGCCAGACCCTCATCGTGGGCACCGGCGGGGCCGTGCGGCTCACCGGCTCGGGCCTTGGCTGCCCCACCTGGCCCCGGTGCACCGAGGACTCGTTCGTCGCGACCCCTGAGATGGGCATCCACGGCATCGTCGAGTTCGGCAACCGCCTGCTGACCTTCGTGCTCGTGATCATCGCGATCCTGGCTTTCCTGTCGATCCTGCGGCTGCGCCGCGAGCGCCCCGAGCTGCTGCGCCTCACGGTCGCGCTCGGCCTCGGCATCCCCGCGCAGGCGGTGATCGGCGGCATCACTGTGCTGACCGAGCTCAACCCCTGGATCGTGGGCCTCCACTTCGTCGTGTCAGCCGTGCTCGTCGCGCTCGCGACGGTCTACGTCCACCGCGTGTACCGCGGCCGGACCTCCGGTCGACTGGCGGTGCCCGTGCCGCTCCGGCGGCTCGCTCTCGCCACGGCGGTCGGCGCCTGGGTGACCGTGCTGATCGGCATCGTTGTGACCGGCTCCGGCCCGCACGCCGGCGACGGCGGGGCCGCGCGCAACGGCCTGGACAGCGAGCTGCTGCAGCACTGGCACTCGTGGCCGGCCTACGCGACCTTCGGCCTCACCCTCCTGCTCGTCGCGCTCGCGTTCCGCAGCGGTCGTGCGCCGATGGTGCGGGCGTCGGTCGCGCTCCTCGCCGTCGAGGGCGTGCAGATCGCCGTCGGCATCGCGCAGGCGCGCCTCGGGCTCCCGGTGATCCTGGTCGGCGTGCACATGGTGCTGGCCTGCGTCCTGGTCGCCGTGGTGACGCTCGTGATGCTGACCACGCGGTTGACCGCGGCCGAGGCGGCGGAGAGCGACGCGGCCAGCGAGCGCGAGGCTGTCAGCGCGTAGACAGTCTGCGCTCGACCGCGCACTGCCGAGGGGTACTCCGCTGAGACGGGCCGTGCCGAGGCTGTCAGCGCGACGCGCAGCGCCTAGAAGGGCAGCAGCGGGTCGATGCCGACGGCGACGAACAGCAGCGTCAGGTACGAGATGCTCGCGTGGAAGACGCGCATGGGCGCCGCCTCCTGGCCGCGGACGGCACGCCCGTAGAGGCGGTGGCTCTCGACGATGAACCAGCCCCCGGCGAGCACGGCGACCGCGGTGTACAGAGCGCCCATCGGCGCGATCGGGATCAGCAGCAGCGAGGCCGCCACGGTCGCCCAGGCGTAGAGGACGACCTGCACGCCCACGGTCGCGCGGTCGCGGATGACCGCGAGCATGGGCACGTCGGCGGCCGCGTAGTCGTCGCGGTACTTCATCGACAGCGGCCAGTAGTGCGGCGGGGTCCAGAGGAAGACGACGAGGAACAGGATGAATGGCGGCCAGTCGAGCGAACCGGTGACGGCCGACCAGCCGATCAGCACCGGGAAGCAGCCCGCGATGCCGCCCCAGATGATGTTCTGCTCGGTTCGGCGCTTGAGCACAAGGGTGTAGATGACGACATAGAAGACGATCGCGGCGAGCGACAGCGCGGCGGCCAGCCAGTTCGTCGTGAGAGCCAGCCAGACGATCGAGATGACCCCGATCGCGTAGGCGAAGATCAGCGCCGCCCGATCGGAGATCTCCCCCGTCACGAGCGGACGGTTCTGCGTGCGGTTCATCACGCGATCGATGTCGCGGTCGATGTACATGTTGAACGCCCCCGCCGACCCGGCCGAGAGGGCACCGCCGATGAGGGTCGCGAGCACCAGGGCGATGCTGGGCAGGCCGTCGGCCGCGAGGATCATGACAGGCGCCGTTGTGACGAGCAGGAGCTCGATGACCCGGGGCTTCGTCAGCGCCACATAGGCGGCCACGGTCCGGCGGAGGCTCCGCGGTCGCGTCGAGACGGCGTGATCGAGAGCGGTATCCATGGCTCCTTCTTCGTGGCAGAGGGCGACGTCAGTCTACGGGAGCGGCGCTTTGAGCCAGCCCAGCGAGCCCGGGACGGCATACGACGCTCCCTATACTGGCCATGGCCGACGATGTCCTGCCCGTCATCGTGCGCGCAGGAGCCGGAGGCGCCCGTCCGACCTCACGAAAGGCCACCACCCGCCCATGACCGAGCTCATCTGGGACGACCTCGACCGTCAGGCCGTCGACACCGCCCGCCTGCTGGCAGCCGACGCCGTCGAGAAGGTCGGCAACGGCCATCCCGGCACCGCCATGTCGCTGGCGCCGGTCGCCTACCTGCTGCACCAGAAGGTCATGGCGCACGACCCGAGCGACCCGCACTGGCTGGGGCGCGATCGCTTCATCCTGTCGGCCGGCCACAGCTCGCTCACGCAGTACGTGCAGCTCTACCTCGGCGGCTACGGCCTTGAGCTCGACGACCTCAAGGCGCTCCGCACCTGGGGATCGAAGACTCCCGGCCACCCCGAGTACGGCCACACCGACGGCGTCGAGATCACGACGGGCCCGCTCGGCCAGGGCCTCGCCTCCGCGGTCGGCTTCGCCTACGCCGCCCGCTTCGAGCGCGGTCTGCTCGACCCCGAGACGCCCGCCGGGCAGAGCGTGTTCGACCACCACGTCTACGTGATCGCCGGCGACGGCGACATCCAGGAGGGCGTCACCAGCGAGGCCGGGTCGCTCGCCGGCCACCAGCAGCTCGGCAACCTGGTCGTCATCTACGACTCGAACCAGATCTCGATCGAGGACGACACCGACATCGCCTTCACCGAGGATGTCGCCGCGCGCTACGCGAGCTACGGCTGGCACGTCCAGACGGTCGACTGGAAGAAGACCGGCGAGTACGTCGAAGACGTGCACGCCCTGCACGCCGCGATCGAGACCGCGAAGTCCGAGACGGGCAAGCCCAGCATCATCATCCTGAAGACGATCATCGGCTGGCCTGCTCCCACCAAGCAGAACACGGGCAAGATTCACGGCTCCGCCCTCGGCGCCGATGAGCTCGCGGCCACGAAGCGCGTCATGGGCTTCGACCCCGAGCAGCACTTCGTCGTCAGCGACGCGGTCATCGCTCACACCCGCCGCGCCGTCGAGCGCGGTGCCGAGCGCCGGGCGGCGTGGCAGGCCCGCTTCGACGCCTGGGCCGCCGCCAACCCGCAGCGCAAGGCCCTGCTCGACCGGATGCTCGCCGGCGAGCTCCCCGCCGAGCTCGACGCGGCGCTGCCGGTGTTCGAGGGCGGCACGAGCCTGTCGACCCGCGCCGCCAGCGGCAAGGTCATCAACGCGATCGCGGGCGTGCTGCCCGAGTTCTGGGGCGGCTCGGCCGACCTCGCCGAGTCGAACCTCACGACGATCACCGGCGGCGGCTCGTTCGCGCCGGCGGAGCACTCCACGCACGAGTGGCAGGCGAACCCCTACGGGCGCATCCTGCACTTCGGCATCCGCGAGCACGCCATGGGCGCGATCCTCAACGGCATCGCCCTGCACGGCCGCACCCGGGTGTTCGGCGGCACGTTCCTGATCTTCAGCGACTACATGCGCCCGTCGGTGCGTCTCGCCGCGCTGATGAACGTGCCGGTCACCTACGTCTGGACCCACGACTCGGTCGCCCTCGGCGAGGACGGCCCGACGCACCAGCCGATCGAGCAGCTCGCCTCGCTGCGCGCGATCCCGGGTCTCGCGATCGTGCGCCCCGCTGATGCGAACGAGACCGCGCACGCCTGGAAGGCCGTGCTCGAGCGCCGCTCCCCCGCCGGCATCGCCCTGACCCGCCAGAACGTTCCCGTGCTGGCGCGCGGCGCCGATGCCGCGAGCGGCGACACCCTGGCGGCGGCCCACCACGTCGCGAAGGGCGCCTACGTGCTCGCCGAGGCCGCGAACGGCAGCCCCGATGTGATCCTCATCGCGACCGGCTCCGAGGTCGCGGTGGCGCTGGATGCCCGCGCCCAGCTCGCCGAGCGCGGCGTGCACGCCCGCGTCGTATCGGCGCCCTGCCTCGAATGGTTCGAGGAGCAGAGCGCGGAGTACCGCGAGCAGGTGCTGCCCAGCGCCGTCACCGCACGCGTCTCGGTCGAGGCCGGGCTCGCGCTGAGCTGGCACCGCTACGTGGGCGACCGCGGGCGCACGGTCTCGATCGAGCACTTCGGCGCCTCGGCCGACTACCAGACGCTGTTCCGCGAGTTCGGCATCACGGCGGAGGCCGTGACCGCCGCCGCGCTCGAGAGCATCGCGGCCCGCTGATCGCGGCCGCTTGCGACGAGCATCCCACCACCACGCACCCCGACCGAATGAGGATCCGATGACCTCCACCCCCACCGCCCAGCTCAGCGCCCTCGGCGTCAGCATCTGGCTCGACGACCTCTCGCGCGACCGCATCACCTCGGGCGGTCTCGCCGCGCTCATCGCCGACCGCAACGTCGTCGGCGTGACCACCAACCCGACGATCTTCGCTTCTGCGCTGGCGACGGGCACGACCTACGACGCGCAGATCCGCGAGCTCGCCGCCGCGGGTGCCGACGTGAGCCGTGCGGTCTTCGAAATCACGACGGACGACGTCGCCGCAGCGAGCGACATCTTCGCGGGGGTCTACGGCTCGACCGGGGGCCAGGATGGCCGCGTCTCGATCGAGGTCGAGCCCGGTCTCGCGCACGATGCCGCCGGCACGATCGCCCAGGCGCGCGAGCTGTGGGCGAAGGTCGACCGACCGAACGCGATGATCAAGATCCCGGCGACCCTCGAGGGCCTCGAGGCGATCACCGAGACGATCGCGGCGGGCATCAGCGTCAACGTCACCCTGATCTTCAGCCTCGAGCGGCACCGCGCCGTCATCGATGCCTACCTCGCGGGCCTCGAGAAGGCGCACGCTGCGGGCATCGACCTGTCGACCATTCACTCGGTCGCCTCGTTCTTCGTGTCGCGTGTCGACACCGAGATCGACCGCCGCCTCACCGAGATCGGCACGCCCGAGGCCCTCGCCCTGAAGAGCAAGGCGGGCATCGCGAACGCGCGCCTCGCCTACGAGGTCTTCGAGCAGGCCTTCGCGACTGAACGCGCCGCGGCCCTGCTCGACGCCGGTGCGAACGTGCAGCGACCGCTGTGGGCCTCGACGGGCGTGAAGGACCCGAGCCTTCCCGACACCCTGTACGTGACCGAGCTCGCCGTCGGCAGCACCGTCAACACGATGCCCGAGAAGACGCTGCAGGCCACCTTCGACCACGGGGTCATCGTCGGCGATACGGTCAGTGGCTCGTACGACGAGGCCCGGGCCGTGCTCGCCGCGCTCAACGAGCTCGGCATCTCGTACGACGAGGTGACCGCCCTGCTCGAGAAGGAGGGCGTCGAGAAGTTCATCGTCAGCTGGAACGAGCTGCTCGACACCGTGAGCGCGGCGCTCGAGGCCGCCCGATGAGTGTCACCGTCGCCGCCCGCGGCGCCGCGCAGGCCGCCATCGAGACCCGCGTGCCCGGGCTCGTCGAACAGCTGATCGCGAGCCGCATCACGGCCGGCGACGCCACGCTCTGGGGCCCGGCCGCTGAGGCCGAGGCGAGCATCCGACTGGGCTGGACGCAGGCGGTCGCCGTCTCGCGACCGCTCGTCGCCGAGATCACCACCCTGCGGGCCCAGCTGGCCGAGCGGGGCGTCACGCGCATCGTGCTCTGCGGCATGGGCGGCTCGTCGCTCGCGCCGGAGGTCATCACCCGCACCGCCGGCGTGCCGCTCACCGTGCTCGACTCCACCGATCCCGGCCAGGTCGCGGATGCCCTCGACGACCACCTCGGGCACACCGCCGTCGTCGTCTCCTCCAAGTCGGGATCGACCGTCGAGACCGAGAGCCAGAAGCGCAGCTTCGAGGCCGCATTCCGTGCCATCGGCATCGACCCGACCGAGCGCATCATCGTGGTGACCGACCCGGGCTCCCCGCTCGAACAGACGTCTGTGGCGGCGGGCTACCGTGTCTTCACCGCCGACCCGACGGTCGGCGGCCGCTACTCCGCCCTCACCGCCTTCGGCCTGGTGCCCTCGGGGCTCGCCGGCGTCGATCTGGATGCTCTCCTCGACGAGGCGGAGGCCGCGAGCCTGCTCCTCGCCGTCGACGCGCCCGAGAATCCCGGACTTCGGCTCGGGGCGGCCATCGCCGGCACCGCACCGCTCCGCGACAAGCTCGTGATCGTCGCCGACGGCACCCACATCGTGGGGCTCGGCGATTGGATCGAACAGCTCATCGCCGAGTCGACCGGCAAGGAGGGCCGCGGCATCCTGCCCGTTGTCGTCGAGGCCGGAGCGCCGGAGCTGACGAGTGGAGCGGAGGATGTGCAGGTTGTTCGGCTCGTCGCCGACGCGCGCGCCACCCGAGAGGTCGTCGAGGGCGAGATCGAGGTCTCGGGCTCGCTCGGCGCGCACCTCCTCACCTGGCAGTACGCCACAGCGGTCGCCGGGGTGCTGCTCGGCATCAACCCCTTCGACCAGCCCGACGTGGAGTCGGCGAAGGTCGCGGCGCGCGGGCTGCTCGACGCCCGTCCCGAGCCCGTGCCGGCGGTCTTCACCGACCGCGGCGTCGAGGTCGTTGGCCCGGTCGAGCTGCTCGCCGGGGCAGCCACCCTGGAGGACGCGCTGGCGCGTCTCGAGGGCGCGGTGCCCGCCGACGGCTACATTGCCCTGCAGGCCTACCTCGACCGCCTCGCGCACGCCGAGCTTGCCGCAGTGCGCCCCGCCGTTGCTGCGCGCACCGGGCGCCCCGTGACGTTCGGCTGGGGACCGCGCTTCCTGCACTCGACCGGCCAGTATCACAAGGGTGGTCCGGCCCGCGGGGTGTTCCTGCAGATCACCGGCACTCTCGCCGACGATCTCGAGATCCCCGACCGGCCGTTCAGCTACGGGCAGCTCATCGCCGCGCAGGCGGCGGGCGACGCGGCCGTGCTGACCGAAGCTGGGATGCCCGTCGTCACGCTCCGCGTGCGCGACACCGCTGCGCTCGACGTCGTGCGCACCGCGCTCTCCTGACCCGCCCCGCCACCACGAGGAGAACCATGGCCCCGGTCGCCATCGACCGCGACAGCAACCCGCTGCGCTCCCCCGATGATCGTCGGCTCAACCGCATCGCCGGGCCGAGCAGCCTGATCATCTTCGGCGTGACCGGCGACCTCTCGCGCAAGAAGCTCATGCCCGCGGTCTACGACCTGGCGAACCGCGGCCTGCTGCCGCCGGGCTTCGCGCTGGTCGGCTTCGCCCGACGCGACTGGGAGACGCAGGACTTCGAACAGGTCGTGCACGACGCCGTCAAGCAGTACGCGCGCACGCCCTTCCACGAGGAGGTCTGGCGGCAGCTCTCGGCCGGGATCCGCTTCGTCTCCGGCGACTTCGACGACGACGCGGCGTTCGCGCGCCTCGCGGAGACGCTCGGCGATCTCGACCGCGAGCGCGGCACCATGGGCAACCACGCGTTCTACCTGTCGATCCCGCCGAAGTCCTTCCCGGTCGTGACCGAGCAGCTGCGCCGCAGCGGCCTCGCAGAGGCGAAGCCCGGCGAGTGGCGCCGCGTCGTCATCGAGAAGCCCTTCGGCAGCGACCTGCATACCGCGCGCGAGCTCAACGACGTCGTCGAGTCGGTCTTCCCGCCCGACTCGGTGTTCCGCATCGACCACTACCTGGGCAAGGAGACCGTTCAGAACATCCTCGCCCTGCGCTTCGCGAACATGCTCTACGAGCCCATCTGGAACGCGAACTACGTCGACCACGTGCAGATCACCATGGCCGAGGACATCGGCGTCGGCGGGCGCGCGGGCTACTACGACGGCATCGGCGCGGCGCGCGACGTCATCCAGAACCACCTGCTGCAGCTGCTCGCACTCACCGCGATGGAGGAGCCCGTGTCGTTCGACGCGGCCGACCTGCGCGCCGAGAAGGAGAAGGTGCTGTCGGCGGTCCGCCTTCCCCGCGACCTCAGCACGGGCACGGCGCGCGGGCAGTACGCGAGCGGCTGGCAGGGCGGGCAGTGGGTGCCGGGCTTCCTCGACGAGGAGGGCATGAACCCTGAGTCGGTCACCGAGACCTACGCGGCCATGCGCCTCGACATCAACACGCGGCGGTGGGCGGGTGTGCCGTTCTACCTGCGCGCCGGCAAGCGTCTGGGGCGCCGCGTGACCGAGATCGCCGTCGTGTTCAAGCGGGCGCCGCAGTACCTGTTCGCCGAGGCGCAGACCTCGGCTCTCGGCCAGAACGCGCTCGTGATCCGCGTGCAACCCGACGAGGGTGTGACGATCCGCTTCGGCTCGAAGGTGCCCGGCGCCGGGATGCAGGTGCGCGACGTCACCATGGACTTCGGCTACGGCCACGCCTTCACCGAGGCCAGTCCCGAGGCCTACGAGCGCCTCATCCTCGACGTGCTGCTCGGCGACCCGCCGCTGTTCCCGCGGCACGAGGAGGTCGAGCTCAGCTGGAAGATCCTCGACCCCATCGAGGAGTTCTGGGCGACCCAGGGCCGCCCCGAGCAGTACGCCCCCGGTACCTGGGGGCCGCAGTCGGCCGACGACCTGCTGGCCCGCGATGGACGCGTCTGGAGGCGCCCGTGATCATCGACCTTCCCGACACGACCGCGAGCCAGGTCTCGAAGACCCTCGTCCGCATCCGCGATGAGGCGGGCGCCGTGGCGCTCGGCCGTGTGCTCACGCTCATCATCACGAGCGAGATCGGCGAGGAGGAGGATGTCATCGCCGCGGCCAACGAGGCCTCGCGCGAGCATCCGATGCGCATCATCGTCGTCTCGACCGACGCTGCCGCACCTGCGCCGCGGCTCGACGCCGAGATCCGCGTCGGGGGCGATGCCGGGGCCAGCGAGGTGATCGTGCTGCGCGCGCACGGTGACACGGCCTCCGATCTCCGCGGTCTCGTGACGGGGCTCCTGCTGCCCGACGCGCCCGTTGTGTCGTGGTGGCCCGGTGAGTGCCCCGACGCGGTGTGCGACACGCCGCTCGGTCGCCTCGCGCAGCGGCGCATCACGGATGCGGGCTCCGCCGACGATCCGCAGGAGGCCCTCCGGCGCATCGCTGCGGGGTATCGCCCCGGAGACACCGATTTCGCCTGGACGCGCCTGACCCTGTGGCGCGCGCAGCTCGCGGCGGCCCTCGACCAGCCGCCCTACGAACCGATCACCCGAGTCGAGGTCGCGGGCGCGGCCGACAGCCCCTCCACCTCGTTGCTCGCGGCGTGGCTGGGTCTCCGGCTGCAGGTCGAGGTCGACGTGGAGGTCGCGGGCTCATTGCCGTCGACCGGGATCCACCGTGTGGTGCTGCACCGCGCCTCGGGCGCGATCCGGCTCGAGCGCACCCGTCCGGGTGTCGTCTCGCTCGACCAGCCCAGACAGCCGCAGCACGAGCTCTCGCTGCCGCGCCGGGGCCTGCGCGAGTGCCTCGCCGAGGAACTGCGTAGGCTCGACCCCGACGACGAGTTCGGGGCGGTGCTCGCGAGCGGCTTCGGTCCGGCCTCGGCTGTCGCACCGTCGCGCTGAACGCGCATCCGCTCCACAGAGAGGCTCCACCACCGTGTCGACCGACCGTCGCGTCCTCGTCCACACCGACCGCGCGGCCCTCGCGGCCGCCGCCGCCGAGCGCTTCGTCAGCACCATGAGCGAGCTGCTCGCGGAGCGCCCCGTGGTGCACATCGTGCTGACGGGCGGCTCGGTCGGCATCGATGTGCTCGCGGCGATCGCCGCGCATCCCGACCGCGATCGGCTGGACTGGACGCGCGTGCACGCGTGGTGGGGCGACGAGCGCTGGGTGCCCACCGGTCATCCCGACCGCAACGAGCGCCAGGCCCGGGAGGCGCTCCTGGATGCGGTGGTCATCCCCTCGGCGAACATCCACCCCTTCCCCGCTCCCGATGAGGGGCTCGACCTCGAGGCGGCCGCGCGCCGGTACGACGACGAGCTGCGCGCGGCTGGTGGCGGCACCTACCCGTCGTTCGCGATCACCTTCCTGGGGGTCGGCCCCGACGGACACATCGCCTCGCTGTTCCCCGAGCTTCCCGGGCCGACGGTGGCCGAGCCCGGCGCCATCGCCGTCCACGACTCCCCCAAGCCGCCGCCGCAGCGGCTCAGCCTGACACTCCCGCTGATCAACAGCTCCGAGCGGGTGTGGCTCGTGCTGGCCGGGGCCGACAAGGCCGCCGCTCTCGGGCTCGCGCTCGCGGGTGCGGCCGTGGCCGACGTGCCGGTCGCCGGCGTGCTCGGGCAGAGGCGCACGCTGTTCCTCGTCGACGAGGCGGCGTCGGCAGAGGTGCCTGCCGCGCTCATCGCGCCCACCAGCTACTGGACGGGCGCGATGGATCAGCCGGACTGGGCTCCCTGAGCCGACGGGGGAGTCCGGCCCATTGGCGAACGGCCCGAGGCTAGGCCGATCCGCGCCGCTCGCGGAGCTTCTGCAGCGCCTCGTCGAGGATCTGCGCAGCCTCCTCCTCGGTGCGGCGCTCCTTCACGTAGGCAAGGTGCGTCTTGTACGGCTCGTTCTTCGCCACCTGGGGCGGGTTGTCCTTGTCGCGACCAGCCGGAAGACCCGTCGACGGCGAGTCGATGATCTCGGGAATCTCCTCCTCCGGGAGGTTCGCCGCGAAGTATCGCACCGTCTCGTTGCCCATGGCATCCCAGTACGACACGGCGATGCGCTCAGCGTGGACGCCGCGGTCCTGCTCGCCCATGGGGCCGGAACCGACCCGCGAGCCGCGGATCGCGCTGCCTCCTGACACCATCTCCGCCTCCCCTAGACCGCGCTGAAGCGGGTGATGAGCCCGAGGATCACGATGGAGCTCACCCAGACCAGGGCGAGGATCACCGTGATGCGGTTGAGGTTGCGCTCGGCCACGCCGGAGGCACCGAGGTTCGAGGTGACGCCGCCGCCGAACATGTCGGAGAGCCCGCCGCCGCGACCGCGGTGCAGCAGGATCATCAGGGTCAGAAGAAGGCTCGTGATGCCCAGGATGACCTGGAGCACGACCTGAAGGATTTCCACGGGGTGAACCTCTCGCGCGTGTCGGACGATCTGCAAGCCTACCGGACGGCGGGCGGGGGGCGGGTCAGGCGGTGCCGACGTGCTTCGGGAAGCGGGCGATGCTCGCGAACTCGCCGACGTCGAGGCTTGCGCCGCCGACCAGCGCGCCGTCGACATCCTTGTGCTTCATGAAGCCGGCGATGTTCGCGGCCTTGACCGAGCCGCCGTAGAGGATCCGCGTCCGCGCCGCGGCCTCATCGCCGAGCGCCTCGGCGATGCTTGCGCGCAGGGCGCCGCAGACCTGCTGGGCCTGCTCGGGCGTGGCCGCCTGGCCCGACCCGATGGCCCAGACGGGCTCGTACGCGACGACGACATCGGCATCGGCTTCCAGCGCCGCGAGAACGACACCGAGCTGCGCGACCGGCACTGCCGAGGGGCCGTGCTTCTCGAGGTCCTCCGCCGTCTCCCCCACGCAGACCACTGGCACGAGGCCGTGGCGCAGCGCGGCGACCGTCTTGCGGGCGATGAGCTCGTCAGTCTCGCCGTGATACTGGCGCCGCTCGCTGTGTCCGATGATCACGTAGCGGCAGTCGAGGGCGGCGAGGAAGGCGCCCGAGACCTCACCGGTGTAGGCCCCGCTGTCGTGCTCCGAGAGGTCCTGGCCGCCGTAGCGCAGGTCGAGCTTGTCGGCCGTGACGAGCGTCTGCACGCTCCGCAGGTCGGTGAAGGGCGGAAAGACCGCCACCTCGACCTCGGAGTAGTCGTGCTTCGCGTCGCGGAGGCTCCAGGCGAGCTTCTGCACGAAGGCGATCGACTGCAGGTGGTCGAGGTTCATCTTCCAGTTGCCCGCGATCAGCGGGGTGCGGTTCACTGCCATCCGAGGACCTCCAGTCCGGGGAGCTTCTTGCCCTCGAGGAACTCGAGGCTGGCGCCGCCTCCGGTGGAGACGTGCCCGAAATCGTCGTCGGTGAAGCCGAGGGCGCGGACGGCCGCAGCGGAGTCGCCGCCGCCGACGACGCCGAGCCCGTTGACCCGCGTGAGGGCCTCAGCGACCGCGCGGGTGCCGCCGGCGAAGGCCGGGAACTCGAAGACGCCCATCGGGCCGTTCCAGAACACGGTGGTCGATGAGGCGACGAGATCCGCGAAGCGGGCCGCGGTCTCCGGCCCGATGTCGAGCCCGATGCCGGATACCCCCGCCGGCCCGCCCTCGATGTCGTCGGCCCTCTGCACGGTGTGCGGCGCGTCGGCGGCGAACCGCTCGGCGACGACCACGTCGGTGGGCAGCACGATCTCGACGCCGCGCTCGGCGGCCTCGGCGAGGTAGCCCCGCACGGTGTCGAGCTGGTCGGCCTCGAGCAGGCTCGCGCCCACCTTGTGGCCTTGCGCCGCGAGGAAGGTGAACAGCATCCCCCCGCCGATGAGCAGGCGGTCGACCCGCGGCAGGAGGTGCTGGATGACGCCGAGCTTGTCGCTCACCTTCGATCCGCCGAGCACCACGGTGTACGGCCGCTCGGGGCGCTCGGTGAGGCGGTCGAGCACGTCGGTCTCGGTGGCGATGAGCAGACCCGCCGCGCTCGGCAGAGTCTGCGCGAGCTCATAGACACTGGCCTGCTTGCGGTGCACGACTCCGAACCCGTCGGAGACGAGCGCGTCGCCGAAGCGAGCCAGCTGGTCGGCGAAGGCCTGGCGCTCGGCGGCGTCCTTCGCTGTCTCCCCCGCGTTGAACCGCAGGTTCTCGAGCACGGCGACCTGCCCGTCATCGAGCCCCGCCACCGCATCCGCCGCCGCCTCGCCGATGGTGTCGGCCGCGAAGGCGACCGGCGCCTCCAGCAGCTCGCCGAGGCGTGTGGCGACCGGACGCAGGCTGTAGCGCTCGTCGGGCGCGCCCTCGGGACGGCCGAGGTGTGACACGACGACCACCCGTGCTCCGGCGCCGGTGAGGGCGCGCAGCGTCGGCAGAGAGGCGCGGATGCGCCCGTCGTCGGTCACCGCGCCATCCTTCAGCGGCACGTTGAGGTCGCATCGGACGATGACGCGGCGACCGGCGAGATCGCCGAGGGACGCGAGGGAGCGCAGGCTCATGGAGTCCTCCGGGGTGGGCGCAGCAGCGGATTACAGGCGGGCGGCGACGTACTCGGTCAGGTCGACCAGGCGGTTCGAGTAGCCCCACTCGTTGTCGTACCAGGCCGAGACCTTCGCGAGGTTGCCGCTGACGTTGGTGAGCTCCGAGTCGAAGATCGACGAGTGCGGGTTGAGCTGGATGTCGCTCGAGACCAGCGGGTCCTCCGTGTACTGGAGGTAGCCGGCCAGTCGGCCCTCGCTCGCGGCAGCGCGGTACGCGGCGTTGATCGCGTCGACGGTCAGGCCCGCGGTCGGGGTCACGATCGTCAGGTCGACGATCGAGCCGGTGGGAACCGGCACGCGGTACGACGAGCCGCTGAGCTTGCCGTTGAGCTCGGGCAGCACGAGACCGATCGCCTTCGCGGCACCCGTGGATGCGGGCACGATGTTGACCGCGGCGGCGCGGGCGCGGCGGAGGTCCTTGTGCGGCCCGTCCTGCAGGTTCTGGTCCGCCGTGTAGGCGTGCGCCGTCATCATGAAGCCGCGCTCGATGCCGAAGGCGTCGTTGAAGACTTTGGCGAGAGGCGCGAGGCAGTTGGTGGTGCAGGAGGCATTCGAGATGATGATGTCCGTCGCCGGGTCGTAGGTCTCCTCGTTCACGCCCATCACGATGGTGGCGTCGTCGCCCGTCGCGGGAGCCGAGATGAGCACCTTCTTGGCGCCGCCGGCGATGTGCTTGCGGGCGTCCTCCGCGTTGGTGAAGCGACCGGTCGACTCGATGACGATGTCGACGCCGAGGTCGCCCCAGGGCAGGGCCGCCGGGTCGCGCTCCTCGAAGACGCGGATGCTGCGGCCGCCGACGGTGATCGAGTCGCCGTCGTGGCTCACCTCGTGGCCGAGGGGGCCGCCGACCGAGTCGTACTTGAGGAGGTGGGCGAGAGCCTCGTTGTCGGACAGGTCGTTGACCGCCACGATCTCGAGGTCGCTGCCCTGGGCGAGAGCCGCCCGGAGGTAGTTGCGGCCGATGCGGCCGAATCCGTTGATGCCGACTTTCACGCTCACGGGTACTCCTGTTGCTCCGGCGCACGGGGGCGCCGGGGTGTGGTGGTAGAGGTGGTGGTAGTGGTGGTGCAGAAAAGACGATGGCCGGGGCATCAGCCCCGGCCACGACGCCTGCTATGACAGTAGCAGGAGCCCGTCCGTCGTCGAACGTGCCGCGGCGAAGCGGTCGGCCACGTTCTGCCAGTTGACGATGTTCCAGAACGCCTTCACGTAGTCGGCCTTCACGTTCACGTAGTCCAGGTAGAAGGCGTGCTCCCACATGTCCAGCTGCAGCAGGGGCACCGTGGCCTGCGCGGTGTTGCCCTGCTGGTCGAACAGCTGCTGGATGATGAGCCGGCGCCCGATCGGGTCCCAGCTCAGCACGCCCCAGCCGGAGCCCTGGATACCCATCGACGCGGCGGTGAAGTGCGCGACGAACTTGTCGAACGAGCCGAAGTACTCGTCGATCGCCGCGGCCAGCTCGCCGGTGGGCTTGTCGCCCCCGTCGGGCGAGAGGTTGGTCCAGAAGATCGAGTGGTTGATGTGGCCGCCGAGGTGGAAGGCGAGGTCCTTCTCGAGACGGTTGATGTTGGCGAACGCACCGGTCTCGCGCGCCTCCGCCATCGCCTCGAGAGCGCCGTTGGCACCCGCCACGTAGGCGGCGTGGTGCTTCGAGTGGTGCAGCTCCATGATGCGAGCGCTGATGTGGGGCTCGAGAGCGGCGTAGTCGTAGCCGAGCTCGGGCAAGGTGTAGACGGTCATGGGAGCGGTGTCTCCTCGCTGTTGGGGCGTTCGGGCCCCGATGGTTCGGAGCGCCGCGCTGACGGTGCGCCAGTCTACTTGGGCCAACATCTCCGGGGCCGGGAGTGTTCCCGGAGCACCCCGGGCGCGGGCTCGCTCAGGCGAGGTCGAGGTCGGCGGGCAGATTGGCGTCGGTGCCGGGGATGCCCAACTGCTCGGCTCGTTTGTCGGCCATCGCGAGCAGCCGGCGGATGCGCCCCGCGACGGCGTCCTTGGTCATCGGCGGGTCGGCGTGGTGGCCGAGCTCGTCGAGGCTGGCGTCGCGGTGATCGAGGCGCAGCTGCCCCGCGTAGCGGAGGTGCTCGGGCAGATCGTCGCCGAGGATCTCCAGGGCGCGCTCGACGCGGGCGCAGGCAGCCACCGCCGCCTGCGCCGAGCGGCGGAGATTGGCATCGTCGAAGTTGACGAGCCGGTTGGCGGTGGCGCGCACCTCGCGCCGGGCCCGTAGCTCCTCCCAGGCGGTCACGGTCGCCGCGGCGCCCATGAGCCGCAGCATCGCGCTGATCTTCTCCCCGTCGCGGATCACGACGCGATGCACGCCGCGCACCTCGCGGGCCTTGGCCGCGATTCCGAGACGACCCGCGGCGCCGACGAGCGCCATGGCCGACTCGTTGCCGGGGCAGGTGACCTCGAGCGCCGCCGAACGGCCGGGGTCGGTCAGCGAGCCGTGAGCGAGGAAAGCGCCGCGCCAGACGGCGGCGAGCTCTTCCCGGGACCCCGTCGTCAGCTTGTTGGGCAGTCCGCGCACCGGGCGACGTCGGGCGTCGAGCAGCCCGGTCTGCCGGGCGAGCGTCTCTCCCCCGTCGAGCACCCGCACGACGTACGCGGGTGCCTTGCGGATGCCGCCGGGCGACAGGATCGAGGCGTCGCTGCGGGTGCCGTACAGCTCCGCGATGTCGCGGCGCACGCGCCGGGCGATGTCGGGCGAGTCGAGCTCGACCTCGACGGCCACGCGGCCGGAGATCAGGTGAAGACCGCCGGCGAACCGGAGGATCGCGGCGAGCTCGGCCGCGCGGACGGTCGTCTTCGTGACCGCCACCTGCGCGAGCTCCTGCTTCACCTCAGCGGTCAATGCCACGGCGGCCGTCCCTTCCGTTCGTCCTGATGCTCAGCCTTCGACCTTACTCGCGTCCGAGGTCGCGATGCTTCACGGTCACGGTGACGGGCGATCCCTGCCGCAGGCGCTCGGCGAGCTGCTGCACGAGGGCCACCGAGCGGTGCTTGCCGCCCGTGCAGCCGATGGCGATCGTGGCGTGTCGCTTGTTCTCGCGGGCGTATCCGGCGAGCACTGGCCGCAGCATCGCCTCGAACGCGTCGAGGAACTCCAGGGCGCCCTCCTGGGCGAGCACGTAGTCGCTCACCGCGGCCTCGAGACCATTCGCGGCCCGCAGCTCTGGCTGCCAGAACGGGTTCGGCAGGAAGCGCGCGTCGGCGACCATGTCGGCATCGCTCGGAGTGCCGTACTTGAACCCGAAGCTCTCGACGGTGACCTTCACTCCCGCATCGCCCTGCGCCGTGAAGATCTCGGTGACGGTCGTCGCGAGCTGGTGGATGTTGAACTCGGTCGTGTCGATGATGATGTCCGCCTGCTCGCGCACCTCGATCATGCGCTCGCGCTCGCGGGCGATGCCGTCAAGCAGCGTGCCGCCCTCCTGCAGCGGATGCGGGCGCCGAACCTGCTCGAAGCGCCGCACGAGCGCCGCATCCGTCGCTTCGAGGAAGACGACGCGCAGGCTCGTGCGCTCGCGGAGCTCGTGGATGATGTGGGCGAGATCGCTGAACAGGCGCCCGCCGCGCACGTCGACGACGGCGGCGATGCGGGGCAGGGCGCTGCCCGGGTGCACGGCAAGATCGACCAGCGGCCGCAGCATCTGAGGCGGGAGGTTGTCGACGACGTACCAGCCGATGTCCTCGAGGGCGTTGGCAACCGTCGAGCGTCCCGCGCCGGACATGCCGGTGACGATCAGGACGTCGTGGGGGACGGAGTCGGGCATCGTGGGCGTTCCTCGCTCGGGGATCTCAGCCTACCCGCCGTCGCGGAGTGCGCGGCGGACGGCCTCTGCGGTCGTCGGGCCGATGCCGGGCACGGCCGCGAGCTCGTCGGCGGTGGCGGCGCGGAGCCGCGCCACCGAGCCGAAGCGCTGCAGCAGCTCGCGGGTGCGGGCGGGCCCGAGGCCCGGGATGCTCTCGAGGACGGTACGGATATCCGACGACCTCTTCTTCGTCTGGTACTTGAGGGCGAATCGGTGCGCCTCGTCGCGCAGGCGCTGCAGGAGGAACAGCGCGTCGGACGAGCGTGGCAGGATCACCGGGTAGTCGCTGTCGGGCAGCCAGATCTCCTCGAGGCGCTTCGCGATGCCGCACACGGCGATGTCGGTCAGACCTTCGTCGCGCAGTGCCCGCGCGGCCGCCGCGACCTGCGGCTGGCCGCCGTCGATCACGAGGAGTCCGGGCCGGTAGTGGAACGCCTTCCGGGCGGGCGCCGCGCCGTCGGGGCCATCCCCCGGGCTCGTCGCCGCCGCCTCGTCGTGGAGGTAGGTCAGGCGCCGGCGGAGCACCTGGTGGATCGCGTCGGTGTCGTCGCGGGCATCCGCGATGGCGAAGGTGCGGTACTGGTCCTTGCGCGGCAGGCCGTCCTCGAACACGACCATCGAGGCGACCGGGTTGCTCCCCCCGAAGTGCGAGACGTCGAAGCACTCCAGCCGCAGCGGCGCCTCGGCGAGACCGAGGGCCTCCTGGATGTCCGCGAGTGCCTGCGACCGCGCCGTGAAGTCACCGCTGCGACGGGTCTTGTACTGCAGCAGCGCGCCGGTCGCGTTCGTGGCGACGGTCTCGGCGAGGGCCGCCTTCTGGCCGCGCTGCGCCGTCTTGACGGCCACCGCGCCGCGCTCCCCCGCCGCCCGGCGCCGCTCCGTCAGCACCTGCTGCAGGGCGGCGACGTCGTCGGGCACGGCGGGCACGATGATCTCGCGGGCCGGCGCGTCGCCCTCGTCGTAGGCGTTCTGGAGCACGGTGTCGACGAGGTCGGTCAAGGTGACGTCGAGCTCGGTGTCGACGACCCAGGCCCGCACGCCCCGGATGCGCCCGCCGCGCACGATGAAGAGCTGCACCGCCGCGGCGAGCTCATCGGCGGCGATGCCGTACACGTCGGCGTCGGTCTGCTCGTCGAGCACCACGGCGCTCTTGGCGAGCACGGTCTCGAGCGCGCCGATCTGGTCGCGAAGCCGGGCCGCGGACTCGTAGTCGAGGTCGCGCGCGGCCGCGGTCATCGCGGTGCGGAGGCCTCGCACGTAGCTCTCGTCGTTGCCGGCCATGAACGAGGCGAAGTCGAGGGCGATGCCCCGGTGCTCCTCCGGCGTGACGCGGCCGACGCAGGGCGCCGCGCACCTGCCGATGTCGCCGAGCAGGCACGGGCGCCCGGTACGGTGCGCGCGCTGGTAGACCGAGTCGGAGCACGACCGCATCGGGAAGGCCTTCAGCATCAGGTCGACGGTCTCGCGCACGGCCCACACCTTCGTGTACGGCCCGAAGTACCGTGCCCCGGTGAGCTTTCGATTGCGGGTGATCATCACCCGCGGCACGCGCTCGGCGAGGGTGATGGCGAGATACGGGTAGGTCTTGTCGTCGCGGAACTTGACGTTGAAAGGGGGCGCGAACTCCTTGATCCAGGTGTACTCGAGTGACAGCGCCTCGAGCTCGCTGCCGACCACCGTCCACTCCACGCCCTGGGCGGTCGTGACCATCCGGCGGGTCCGCTCGTGCAAGCTGTGCAGAGGCTGGAAGTAGTTGCTCAGCCGGCTGCGGAGGTTCTTCGCCTTGCCGACGTACAGCACCCGGCCCGACGCGTCGAGGAACCGATAGACACCCGGCTCGGTCGGGATCTCACCGCGCTTCGGGCGCCAGTCCTCCCGCGGCACCATGTCAGGCCTTCGCGGCGACCGGGCCGGCGACGGGCAGCAGGTCGCGGAGGAACGCGCCGGTGTGGCTCTCCGGCACGAGCGCGACCTCCTCCGGCGTGCCGGTCGCGATGACCTGTCCGCCGCCCGAGCCTCCCTCGGGGCCGAGATCGATGATCCAGTCGGCGGCACGGATGACGTCGAGATTGTGCTCGATGACGATGACCGTGTTGCCCTTGTCGACCAGGCCGTTCAGCACGAGCAGCAGCTTGCGGACATCTTCGAAGTGCAGGCCCGTCGTCGGCTCGTCGAGCACGTAGATGCTGCGACCGTTCGAGCGCTTCTGCAGCTCGGTGGCGAGCTTCACGCGCTGGGCCTCGCCGCCCGACAGCGTGGTAGCGCTCTGCCCGAGCCGCACGTAGCCGAGCCCGACATCGACCAGCGTCTTCAAATAGCGGTGGATGGCCGAGATCGGCTCGAAGAACTCCGCGGCCTCCTCGATCGGCATGTCGAGCACCTCGGCGATGTTCTTGCCCTTGTAGTGCACGGTCAGCGTGTCGCGGTTGTAGCGGGCTCCGCCGCAGACCTCGCAGGCGACGTAGACGTCGGGAAGGAAGTTCATCTCGATCTTGATCGTGCCGTCGCCGGCGCAGTTCTCGCAGCGGCCGCCCTTGACGTTGAAGCTGAAGCGGCCCTGTTGGTAGCCACGCGCCTTCGCCTCGACGGTCTCGGCGAACAGGGCTCGGATGCGGTCGAAGACACCGGTGTAGGTCGCGGGGTTCGACCGCGGGGTGCGGCCGATCGGCGCCTGGTCGACGTGCACGACCTTGTCGAGGTGCTCGAGCCCGGTCACGCGCAAGTGCTTGCCCGGAACCTGCCGCGCCCCGTTGAGCCGGTTCGCGAGCACCTTGTAGAGGATGTCGTTGACGAGCGACGACTTGCCCGAGCCGCTCACACCGGTGACGGCGACGAAGGCGCCGAGCGGGAAGTCGACGGTCACATCGCGGAGATTGTTTGCTCGAGCGCCGACCACGGTGAGCATCCGCTCGGGGTCGATCGGGCGCCGGGTGACCGAGTCGACGACCGTGCGCCGACCGGCGAGGTAGTCGCCCGTGATCGAGGCCGGGTTGGCGATCAGCTCGGCGTACGGCCCGGAGTGCACGACGCGGCCCCCGTGCTCTCCCGCGCCCGGACCGATGTCGACGACCCAGTCCGCGGTGCGGATCGTGTCTTCATCATGCTCGACGACGATCAGGGTGTTGCCGAGGCTCTTGAGCTTCACGAGGGTGTCGATGAGGCGGCGGTTGTCGCGCTGGTGCAGACCGATAGAGGGCTCGTCGAGCACGTACAGCACGCCCGTCAGGCCCGACCCGATCTGAGTGGCCAGGCGGATGCGCTGCGCCTCGCCGCCCGAGAGCGTTCCCGCCGCGCGCGCCATGCTCAGGTAGCCGAGACCCACTTCGAGCAGGAACTCGAGCCGGGCGCGGATCTCCCGGAGCACAGCGGCCGCGATCGCCGCCTCGCGCTCGGTCAGCGTGATGCCCTGCATGAACGCGTAGGAATCGAGCAGGCTGAGCTCGGCGACCTCGGAGATGCTGCGGCCGTCGACCTTCACGGCGAGCACCTCGGGCTTGAGGCGCGCACCGTTGCACTCCGGGCAGGGAACCTCGCGCAGGTACTCGGCGAACCGCTGCTGGGCCCAATCACTGTCGGCCTCGGCGTACTTGCGCTCGATGTACGGGATCACGCCCTCGAAGCCGGTCGAGTAGGTGACGTCGCGCCCGAAGCGGTTGCGCCACTTGACCCGCACCTCGAAGTCGTTGCCCAGCAGGATGGCCTCCTGCACGCTCTGCTCGAGCTCGCCCCAGGGGGTGTCGAGCGAGAATCCGAGGTCGCGGGCCAGGCCGGCGAGGAGCTTCTGGAAGTAGCTGTAGAGACCCTTGCCCTGCTGGTTCCACGGCAGGATGACGCCCTCGTTGACGCTCAGGGTCGGATCGCCGATGAGCAGGTCGACGTCGACGGCCATGCGCGTGCCGAGGCCCGAGCACACCGGGCAGGCCCCGAAGGGGGCGTTGAACGAGAACGTCCGCGGCTCGATCTCGGTCAGCTGCAGGGGGTGGCGGTTCGGGCAGCTGAGCTTCTCGCTGAAGGTGCGCGTGCGGTCGGCCGCCTCGGGCTCACGATCGACGAAGTCGACGACCACCAGTCCGTCGGTGAGACCGAGCGCGGTCTCCAGCGAGTCGGTCAGACGGCTCAGCGCATCGGCGTTGGCGACGAGGCGATCGACGACGACGGCGATGTCGTGCTTCACCTGCTTCTTGAGCGTCGGCGGCTCGGTGAGCTGGATGAGCTCGCCGTCGACGACGGCGCGTGCGTAGCCCGAGGCGGAGAGCTCGCGGAAGAGGTCGACGAACTCGCCCTTCTTCTGGCTCACGACAGGGGCGAGAACCTGGAATCGGGTGCCCTCCGGCAGCTCCATGAGCTCGTCGGCGATCTGCTGCACGGTCTGGCGCTGAATGCGCTCGCCGCACTCCGGGCAGTGCGGGATGCCGACCCGCGCCCAGAGCAGACGCATGTAGTCGTAGATCTCGGTGATCGTGCCGACCGTCGAGCGCGGGTTGCGGTTCGTCGACTTCTGGTCGATGGAGACCGCGGGGCTGAGGCCCTCGATGAAGTCGACGTCGGGGCGGTCAACCTGGCCGAGGAACTGGCGGGCGTAGGCCGACAGCGATTCCACGTACCGGCGCTGGCCCTCGGCGAAGATCGTGTCGAAGGCCAGGGAGCTCTTGCCCGAGCCAGAGAGCCCGGTGAACACGACGAGGGCGTCGCGCGGGATCACGAGGTCGACGTCGCGCAGGTTGTGCACGCGCGCGCCGCGGACGCTCAGGTGCGGGGCAGATTCGAGAGGGGTGGCCGACACTCGGCCCATTCTAGGTGCGGGGTCTGACAGCATCCCGTGCCTGGGCCGGCCCTCGTCAGCGCACGTGCCCGGCCTCGATCATGCCGCGCAGGTCCTTCTTGAGATCCTGCACCTCGTCCCGCAGCCGGGCGGCGAGCTCGAACTTGAGCTCCTCGGCCGCCGTGAGCATCTGCGCGGTGAGGTCGGCGATGATCGCCTCGAGCTCGGTCGCCCCCGCCGCACCCACGCCTTCGCGCCGCAGGGCGGGCGTCGCCGCGCGGGGCTTGCCGCCGGAGCGCGCTGCGAGCAGTTCCGCCGTGTCGGCTCCCTCCCGCGCGAGCTGGTCCGTGATGTCCGCGATGCGCTTGCGGAGCGGCGTCGGGTCGATGCCGTTCTCGGCGTTGTAGGCGAGCTGGCGGTCGCGCCTCCGGTTGGTCTCGTCGATCGCATGCGCCATCGACGGCGTGACCACGTCGGCGTACATGTGCACCTCCCCCGAGACGTTGCGGGCGGCGCGCCCGATCGTCTGGATGAGCGAGGTCGACGAGCGCAGGAAGCCCTCCTTGTCGGCGTCGAGGATCGCCACGAGCGAGACCTCCGGCAGGTCGAGACCCTCGCGCAGCAGGTTGATGCCGACGAGGACGTCGTACACGCCCTGGCGCAGCTCGCGCAGGAGCTCGACCCGACGCAGGGTGTCGACATCGGAGTGCAGGTAGCGCACGCGCACCCCGGCCTCGGTGAGGAAGTCGGTGAGCTCCTCGGCCATCTTCTTCGTGAGGGTCGTCACGAGGACGCGTTCGTCGCGCTCGACCCGCACCCGGATCTGCTCGAGCAGATCGTCGATCTGGCCCTTGCTCGGCTTGACCACGATCGCGGGGTCCACGAGGCCGGTCGGGCGGATGATCTGCTCCACGACCGAGTCGGTGATGCCGAGCTCGTACTTCCCGGGGGTGGCCGAGAGGTAGACCTTCTGGCCGGTGCGGTCGAGGAACTCTTCCCAGCGCAACGGCCGGTTGTCGAGAGCGCTCGGCAGTCGGAAGCCGTGCTCGACGAGCGTGCGCTTGCGGCTCGCATCCCCCTCGTACATCGCCCCGATCTGCGGGACCGTCACGTGGCTCTCGTCGATGACGACGAGGAAGTCGTCCGGGAAGTAGTCAAGCAGGCAGTTCGGCGGCTCCCCGGGCGCCCGCCCGTCGATGTGCCGCGAGTAGTTCTCGATGCCGTTGCAGAAGCCCAGCTGCTCCATCATCTCGAGGTCGAACGTGGTGCGCATGCGCAGCCGCTGTGCCTCGAGCAGCTTGCCCTGGCGCTCGAGCTCGGCGAGCCGCACCTCGAGCTCCTCCTTGATGGTCGCGATGGCTCGCTGCATCGTGTCGGGCGAGGCGGCGTAGTGCGTCGCCGGGAAGACCGAGACCGCGTCGAGCGGGCGCACCACATCGCCAGTGAGCGGGTGCAGCGCGTAGAGCGCCTCGATCTCGTCGCCGAACATCTCGATGCGGATCGCGAGCTCCTCGTACATCGGGATGATCTCGATCGTGTCGCCGCGCACGCGGAACTTGCCGCGCGAGAAGTCGACGTCATTGCGCTGGTACTGCATGCCGACGAACTTGCGGATCAGCGTCTCGCGCGGGATCCGCTCCCCCACCTGGAGGGCGACCATCGCCTCGAGATACTCCTCGGCCGCGCCGAGACCGTAGATGCACGAGACGGTCGACACGACCACGACATCGCGCCGGCTCAGCAGCGAGTTCGTCGTCGAGTGGCGCAGGCGCTCGACCTCGGCGTTGATCGAGCTGTCCTTCTCGATGAAGGTGTCCGTCTGCGGCACGTAGGCCTCGGGCTGGTAGTAGTCGTAGTACGAGACGAAGTACTCGACCGCGTTGTGCGGCATCAGCTCGCGGAACTCGGTGGCGAGCTGGGCCGCCAGCGTCTTGTTGTGCGCGAGCACGAGGGTCGGCCGCTGAACCTGCTCGATCAGCCAGGCCGTGGTCGCCGATTTGCCGGTTCCCGTGGCGCCGAGCAGCACGATGTCGGTCTCGCCCGCGTTGATGCGCGCGGCGAGCTCAGCGATCGCCTGCGGTTGGTCGCCGCTCGGTCGGTACTCGCTGACGACCTCGAAGGGGCGCACCGAGCGCGTGGGTTCCATGACTCCAGCCTACGAGGAGGGGTCTGACACTCCGGTGCGAGCGGCGCGCTCGGCGACGAGGCGCTGCCAGAGCGCATCCACCTGCTCGATCGTGCTCTCGAGCGTGCCGCTGGAGTCGATGACGACGTCGGCGATGGCGAGGCGCTCGTCATCGCTCACCTGGGCGGCGACGCGATCGCGGGCGGATGCCGGATCCATGCCGCGGAGGGCAATCAGCCGCTCGACGCGCAGGGCGGCGGGCGCGTGCACGACGACGATGAGGCTGAACTCCTCGGCGGCCCGCGACTCGACCAGGAGGGGGACGTCGTACACGACGACCGCGTCGGGGGCGGCCGCCGCGACCTCCTGGACGCGCTCGTGGAAGAGTCGGCGAACCTCGGGGTGCACGATCGCGTTGAGCGCGGCACGATCCTCGGGATCGCCGAAGATGATCGCTCCGAGCGCGGCACGATCGAGTTCACCCTCGGCGTCGAGCACCCGCGGGCCGAAGCGCTCCACAACGGCCGCGAGCCCCGGACTGCCGGGGGCGACCGCCTCGCGGGCGAGCCGATCGGCGTCGATGACGACCGCACCATGCTCCGCGAGCCGCGCCGCCACCGTCGACTTGCCCGCGGCGATGCCGCCCGTCAGCCCAATGACATCCACCCGCCGACCCTATCGGGCGCGTGCGGCGCGAGCAGGTAGCATGACTCACACTCACCCCGTAGGGAGGCCCGTCGTGCTCGAACTGCTCACCGGAACCGGACTGGCGGTCGCCGCGGGGCTCAACGCCTACATCCCGCTGCTCGTACTGGGCCTCGCCGGGCGGTTCCTCGACGTCGTCGAGCTGCCGAGCGCCTGGCGCTGGCTCGAGAACGAGTGGGTGCTGATCATCATCGGCGTCCTGCTCGTGATCGAGCTCGTGGCGGACAAGATTCCGGCGGTGGACTCGATCAACGACTGGCTGCAGTCGATCGTGCGCCCCGCATCCGGCGGCATCGTCTTCGGCACCGGTGCCGCGACGCAGACCGCCGCCGTGACCGACCCGGCCGCGTTCTTCGAGTCCAACGCGTGGGTGCCCGTCGTCGCGGGCATCGTCATCGCTCTCGTCGTCCACGCTGGCAAGATGCTCGTGCGTCCGGCGGCGAACGCGCTCAGCGCTGGCGCCGCGGCCCCCGCGCTCTCCACCGGCGAGGACATCGGTGCCGTCCTCCTGAGCATCTTCGCGATCCTCGTCCCCATCCTCGTGATCGTCGCACTGGTCGGGATGGTCGTACTCGTGGTCTCCATCTTCCGACGGCTGCGCCGCCAGCGTCGCTCGGTCGCGCCCGCCTAGCGACCGCCCGCGTCGGCCGCGCAGCGTCGCACACGCACCGTCGTCAGCGCTGCGTCGTCACTACCGCGGGAATGCGGAACGGGCCGCCCCCGAAGGGACGGCCCGTTCGCCTGATGCGGTGCGGTTCTCAGCCGTTGCTGGCGAGCTTCTCGCGCAGCGCGGCGAGCGACTCGTCATCGGCGAGGGTGCCACCGCCCGTCGACTCGGACGAGAAGCTCGAGCCGCCGGCCGCCGGCAGGTCGAGGTTGGCCTCGTCGGCGATCGCCGCGGCGACCTGCTTCTTGTGCGCCTCCCAGCGCGCCTGGGCCGCAGCGTAGTCCTGCTCCCACTTGGCGCGCTGCTCCTCGAAGCCGTCCTTCCACTCGCCCGACTCGGGGTCGAAGCCCTCGGGGTACTTGTAGTTGCCGGCCTCGTCGTACTCCGTCGGCATGCCGTACACGGCCGGGTCGAACTCGGTGCCCTCGGGGTCGAGGCCCTCGTTGGCCTGCTTGAGGCTCAGCGAGATGCGGCGGCGCTCGAGGTCGATGTCGATGACCTTGACGAAGACCTCGTCACCGACCGACACGACCTGCTCGGCGAGCTCGACGTGCTTGGCCGAGAGCTCCGAGATGTGCACGAGGCCCTCGATGCCGTCCGCCACACGCACGAAGGCGCCGAAGGGGACGAGCTTGGTGACCTTGCCCGGCGCGACCTGGCCGATGGCGTGGGTGCGGGCGAAGACCTGCCACGGGTCCTCCTGGGTCGCCTTGAGCGAGAGCGACACGCGCTCGCGCTCGAGGTCGACCTCGAGGATCTCGACGGTGACCTCCTGGCCGACCTCGACGACCTCGCTGGCGTGCTCGATGTGCTTCCAGCTGAGCTCCGAGACGTGGACGAGGCCGTCCACGCCACCCAGGTCGACGAAGGCGCCGAAGTTGACGATCGACGACACGACACCCTTGCGGACCTGGCCCTTGGCGAGGTTGTTGAGGAAGGTCGAGCGGCTCTCCGACTGCGTCTGCTCGAGCAGCGCGCGGCGCGAGAGCACGACGTTGTTGCGGTTCTTGTCGAGCTCGAGGATCTTCGCCTCGATCTCCTGGCCGAGGTACGGCGTGAGGTCGCGGACGCGACGCAGCTCGATGAGCGAGGCGGGCAGGAAGCCACGGAGACCGATGTCGACGATGAGACCGCCCTTGACGACCTCGATCACGGTGCCGGTGACGACGCCGTCGGCCTCCTTGATCTTCTCGACATCGCCCCAGGCGCGCTCGTACTGGGCGCGCTTCTTGGAGAGGATGAGACGGCCTTCCTTGTCCTCCTTCTGGAGAACGAGGGCCTCGACGGTGTCGCCGACGGCGACGACCTCGCTGGGGTCGACGTCGTGCTTGATCGAGAGCTCGCGCGAGGGGATGACACCCTCGGTCTTGTAGCCCACGTCGAGGAGGACCTCGTCGCGATCGATCTTGACGACGGTGCCCTCGATGAGGTCGCCGTCGTTGAAGAACTTCAGGGTCAGTTCGACCGCGGCCAGGAAGTCTTCGGCAGAGCCGATGTCGTTGATGGCGATCTGCGCGGGGGCCTTGGTCGTTGCGGGGGTCATGTAGTGGGTGCTCCGATGCGGACAGGGATTCAGGCCAGGACGACGAACTGCATGGTGTCGCCCGGGCATGCGGACAGGACTGTCGTCAAATCGACGACTCTCCAGCGTATCCCGTGGGGCCGCCCCGCACCAAACCGGGGCGGTGGACCCTAGCCGAGCAGCGCCCCGCGCAGGGTGTCGAGCCCGACGCCGCCGAGGTCTAGCGCGTGCTTGTGAAAGGCCTTGTTCGAGAACGCGGCACCCTGCTTCGCCTTCGCGGCATCCCGGATCTGCTCCCAGATGCGCTGGCCCACCTTGTACGAGGGGGCCTGTCCCGGCCAGCCGAGGTAGCGGTTCACCTCGAAGGTCACGAAGCCGTCGTTCATGTTGACGTTCTTCCGCATGAACGCGAAGGCGTCCTCGCTCGTCCAGACCGCGCCCGTTTCGGGGTGGATCTTGCCGAGGTGCACGCCGATGTCGAGCACGACACGTGCGGCGCGCATGCGCTGGCCGTCGAGCATGCCGAGCCGGTCGGCCGGGTCGTCGAGGTAGCCGAGCTCCTCCATGAGCCGCTCCGCGTAGAGGGCCCAGCCCTCGGCGTGGCCGCTCGTGCCCGCGAGCAAGCGGCGCCACGAGTTCAGCTGCGCCCGGTTGTACACGGCTTGGCCGATCTGCAGGTGGTGACCGGGAACGCCCTCGTGGTAGACGGTCGTGGTCTCGCGCCAGGTATCGAACTCGTCGACGCCCTCCGGGATGCTCCACCACATGCGACCCGGACGCGAGAAGTCGTCGGTCGGCCCGGTGTAGTAGATCGCCCCGCCGGGGGTGGGCGCGATCATGCACTCGAGCTCCTTGACCGGCTCGGGGATCTCGAAGTGGGTGCGCGAGAGCTCCTCGATCGCCGTGTCGCTGAGGTTCTGCATCCACGCCTGCAGCGCCTCGCGGCCGTGCAGCTTGCGCGAGGGGTCCTGCTCGAGGTGCGCGATCGCCTCGGCGACGGTCGCGCCCGGGAGGATCTCCCCGGCGATCCGGGTCTGCTCCTCCACCATGCGGGCGAGCTCCTCGATGCCCCACTCGTACGTCTCATCGAGGTCGATCACGGCCCCCAGGAAGCGGCGCGACATCAGCGCGTAGAGCTCACGACCGACGGGGTCGTGCTCGCGGGCGGCGGGCAGCAGCTCCGCCTCCAGGAACTGCGCGAACGCACCGTAGGCCTCGGCGGCGGCGCGCGCGTTTCGGTCGAGATCGGCCTGCAGGGATGCGGGCACGGGCGCCTCGCCCTCCCCCGCGCTCGCCGCGAACTCCGGGAAGAAGCCGTCGGCCGCAGCGGTGCGACGCGCCTGGTCGAGCACCTCCAGCACCTGACGACGCGCGGGGGTGTTGCCGGCCGCGATGCCCTCGCGGAGGGTCGCGGTGTAGCCCTCGAGAGCGCCCGCGACGTTGCCGAGCTTGCCGGCGATCGTGCGCCAATCGCTCTCCGCGGCAGTCGGCATCAGGTCGAAGATCTCGCGGATGCCCTGCGCGGGCGAGGCGATGACGTTGAGGTCGCGCTGGTCCCAGCCGGCGTCGGCCAGCTCGAGGTCGAGGCTCAGCTCAGCGCTCAGATCGGCGATCGTGACCCGGTCGGTGTCGTCCACGGGGCTCGCCGCGGCGAGCTCGGCGAGGGTCGCGCGCGCCGCCGCTGCGTACCGCTCCCGCCCCTCCGGCGAGAAATCGGTGTATTCGTCGAGCCGTCCGGGGGCGCCGATGTAGGTCGCCGTGTCGGGGCTGAGGTCGACGAGGGTGGCGACCCAGCGCTCGGCGATGGCGTCGACGGGGGTGGGCGTGCGGTCGGCAGGTTCGTGGGCCATGCCTGCGAGCCTAGTGCGCGGCCTCGTTCCAGTCGCGGCCCACGCCGACCTGCACGTCGAGCGGCACGGCGAGGTCGGCGGCCTCGCCCATGCGCCGGCGCACGATGGCCTCGAGGGCATCGCGCTCGCCCGGGGCGACCTCGAACACGAGCTCGTCATGAACCTGCAGCAGCAGGCGCGAGCGGAGGGCATCCCGGGCCAGATCGGCCGCCACATCGTTCATGGCGACCTTCATGATGTCGGCGGCCGAGCCCTGGATGGGCGCGTTGAGCGCCTGCCGCTCGGCGTTCTCGCGCAGCACCCGGTTGGGGCTCTTCAGGTCGGGGAACGGGCGGCGGCGGCCGAAGATCGTCTCGGTGTAGCCGTCGGCCCGCGCCTGCTCGACGACGCTGCGCAGGTAGTCGCGCACCGCGCCGAAGCGGGCGAAGTAGTCGGCCATGAGCTGCTTGGCCTCCCCCGTGTCGATGCGCAGCTGCTTGCTGAGGCCGAAAGCGCTCAGCCCGTAGGCGAGGCCGTAGCTCATGGCCTTGACCTTCGTGCGCATGTCGGCGGTCACGTCGGCCGGGTCGACCCCGAAGATGCGGGCGCCGACGAAGCGGTGCAGGTCCTCCCCCGACCGGAACGCCTCGATGAGCCCCTCGTCGCCTGAGAGGTGCGCCATGATGCGCATCTCGATCTGCGAGTAGTCGGCGGTCAGGATGCCCTCGAAACCCTCCCCGGCGACGAAGGCGGCACGGATGCGGTGCCCGACCTCCGTGCGCACGGGGATGTTCTGCAGGTTCGGGTCGGTCGAGGAGATGCGCCCTGTCGACGTGCCGGTCTGGTCGTAGGTGGTGTGGATGCGACCATCCGCGGCGATCGCCGCCGTGAGGGTCTCGACGATCTGCTTGAGCTTCGTCGCGTCGCGGTGCTGCAGCAGCAGGCCGAGGAAGGGGTGCGGGTGCGCCTCCTGCAGGTCGGCGAGGGCCGCCGCATCGGTCGAGTACCCGGTCTTCGTCGCGCGCGTCTTCGGCATGCCGAGCTCGTCGAACAGCACCTCCTGCAGCTGCTTCGGCGAGCCGAGGTTGACCTCGCGACCGATCTCGGCGTACGCCTGCTGCGCGAGCTGGTCGGCGGCCGTGCTGAGCTCGGAGCCCACCGCGTCGAGGGCACCGCGGTCGATCGCGATACCGGTGCGCTGCATGCCGGCGAGCACCGGCGCCGCGGGCAGCTCGATCTCGGTCAGCACGCGGGTGCCGCCCTCGGGCAGGGTCGCGCGCTGTTCGGCCACCATCCGGTGCAGGAACCAGGCGACCGTCGCCGGGCTCACCGCGCTCGTGTCGGGCACCAGCTGGTTGGGGTCGGGCTGCGGGATGCTCTCGCCGAGAGCATCGTGCACGAGGTCGGCGAGGTCGTACGACTTCGCTCCCGGGCGGGCGAGCCAGGCGGCCAGCCGGGAATCCCACACCACCCCGGCGAGGGCGATGTCGAGGTCGGCGAGCACACCCGCGGCCGCCTTGACGTCGGCGAGCAGCTTGGGGGCGTCCGAGGCGAGCCACGCCTCGAGAGCGGCGTAGTCGGGGCGGTGCGCGGCCCAGTTGACCTGCACGCTCTCGGTCGCGGTGGCGAGCCCGAACGCGGCGAGCTCGCCGTGCGGAGCATCCACGATGACCGCGACCTCCTGGCCCGCGGTCGAGGCGAGCCACGTGGCGAGCTCCTCATCGACGAGCGTGCGCACGGTCGGGAGGTCGGTGCGCGCTGCCGCGTCACCGGGCTCCCCCATGTCGGCGCCCTCCGCCTCGGCGATCTTCAGCACGCGCTCGGTCAGGGTGCGGAACTGCAGGCGCTCGAAGACCTGCCGCACGGCGGGCACATCCATGGGCCGGCGATCGAGGTCGTGCGGGCCGATGGGCAGCTCGACGTCGGTGACGAGCCGGTTGAGCCGGCGGTTGCGCTCTGCGCGCTCGCGCTGCGCGCGGAGGTTCTGCCCGACCACGCCGCCGATCTCATCGATGTGCTGCCAGATGCCCTCGAGCGAGCCGTACTGGGTGATCCACTTGACGGCGGTCTTCTCGCCGACCTTGTCGATGCCGGGCAGATTGTCGCTGGTCTCGCCCACCAGGGCGGCGATCTCGGGGTACTGCTGAGGGTCGATGCCGTAGCGCTCGCGCACCGCCTCGGGGTCGTATCGCTTCAGTTCGGCGACACCCCGGGCACTCGGGTAGAGCAGGGTGACGTCATCGGTGACGAGCTGAATCGTGTCGCGGTCGCCCGACACTACGAGAACCCGGAAGCCCTGCGCCGCGGCCTGCGTGGCGAGGGTGGCGAGGATGTCGTCGGCCTCGAAGTCCTCCTTGGTGATCGTGGGGATGCTCATCGCCGCGAGCGCCTCCTGCAGCAGCGGCACCTGCCCGATGAACTCGGGCGGAGTCTCGCCGCGCGTGCCCTTGTACTCGGGGTACTCGCGCGTGCGGAAGGAGTAGCGCGAAATGTCGAACGCCACCCCCAGGTGGCTCGGCTTCTCCTTCGCCAGGAGGCTCAGCAGCATCGACAAGAAGCCGTGGATGGCATTCGTGTGCTGGCCATCTCGGGTGACGAAGCTGTCGACCGGCAGGGCGTAGAACGCCCGGAAGGCCAGCGAGTGGCCATCGATGAGCAGAAGGGTAGGCTTTGCGGAGTCCGACACGTCGGCCAGCCTACTCAGGCGCCCCGACCCGAACTCGTGACCGTCGCCCGCCCTCGTGCCCGGCGGCCGGTCGGCCCGGAGGCCGCATGACGATCCTGCCCCCCGACCTCGACCCCGAGCTCGTCGAGAGGCTCGTCGGCACCGGTGGCGGAGCGCTCACCCGGAAGATGGGCATCGAGTTCCTCGAGCTGTCTGCCGAGCGCAGTGTCGCGACGATGCCGGTGGAGGGCAACACCCAGGTGATCGGGCTGCTGCACGGCGGGGCGCATGTCGTGCTCGGCGAGAGCCTGGGCTCGATCTCCTCCGCGATCCACGCCGGGCCGGGGCGCTACGCCGTCGGCATCGAGATCAACGCCACGCACAGCCGGTCGATCACCGAGGGGCTCGTCACGGGCACCTGCACCGCGCTGGTCCTCGGCCGCACGCTGTGCACGCACGAGATCGTCATGACCGACGAGCAGGGCCGCCGCCTCTCGACGGTGCGCATGACGAACATGCTCCGCGACCGCTGAGCCGCGCATCCGGATGCGCACCCGCCGGCGAGACGCGGCTCCGGCTACTCGGCACCCTCCGCGGGGGCCTTCTTGCCCGAGTCCTTCTTCGGCCCGAGCTGGTCGATGATCGCCTGCGCGACCGCCTGCATGGTGGTGCGGCGGTCCATCGAGGCCTTCTGGATCCAGCGGAACGCCTCGGGCTCGGAGAGCCCCATGCGCTCGTTGAGCAGGCCCTTCGCGCGGTCGACGAGCTTGCGGGTCTCGAAGCGCTCCACCAGGTCGGCCACCTCGGCCTCGAGGGTGATGATCTGCTGGTAGCGGCTCAGAGCGACCTCGATCGCCGGCAGCAGATCGTTCGGGGTGAAGGGCTTCACGACGTAGGCGAGCGCGCCCGCCTCGACCGCCTGCTCGACGAGCTCCTTCTGGCTGAAGGCGGTGAGCAGCACGACCGGGGCGATGTGGTTCTCGGTGAGGCGCTTCGCGGCCTCGATGCCGTCGAGCTGCGGCATGCGGATGTCCATGACGACGAGGTCGGGCCGGAGCTCGGTGGCGAGCGCGACGGCCGTCTCGCCGTCGCCCGCCTCACCGACCACGTCGAAACCGTTGTCGCGGAGGATCTCCACGATGTCCATGCGGATGAGGGATTCGTCCTCCGCCACGACCACCCGGCGCGGGGCGGTGGCGGTCTGCTCCTGGTCGCTCACGCCCGAAAGCCTACGGTATCGTCGAGCCGCGAGCCCCGAACGGGGCCGGGCCGGCTTGGCGGAATGGCAGACGCGGCGCACTCAAAATGCGTTGTCCGAGAGGACGTGTGGGTTCGACCCCCACAGCCGGTACGCGACACGACGATCTCTGCCGAAGCACCTCCCGGTGCGCCGACGCCAAGCGTCGCGGGGTTCGACCCCCACAGCCGGTACGCGACACCACGAACTCGGCCGAAGCACCTCCCGGTGCGCCGACGCCAAGCGTCGCGGGGTTCGACCCCCACAGCCGGGACTCCTCAGCTCTAGGCGGGACGGAAGCCGGTCGTCTCCGGCGGCGGGGCGTGCCGGATCATCAGGTGGCGGCTCACCGAGTACTCGAGCAGCGGCTCGATGCTCATGTCCTTGCCGAAGCCCGACTGCTTCACCCCGCCGTGCGGCGCTTCCGAGGCGATCGGCAGGTGATCGTTCACCCAGGTGACGCCCACATCGAGCCGTGCGCTCACCCGCAGAGCCCGGGCCACGTCGGCCGTCCAGACCGACGAGGCCAGCCCGTAGGCGCTGTCGTTGGCGTGGGCCACGGCGTCGTCCTCGCCGTCGACCGGCAGCACGACGAGCACCGGGCCGAAGACCTCGCCCTGCACGATCTCGGAGCCCTGGTGCGCTCCGACGACCAGGGCCGGCGTCAGGTAGAAGCCCGGTCGGTCGAGCACCTCCCCCCCGGTGAGGATCTCGGCACCCTCGGCGGTCGCGCGGTCGAGGAATCCCCGCACCGCGGCCCGATGGCGCTCGGTGACGAGGGGCCCGATGTCGGTCGCCGCGTCGCGGGGGTCGCCGACACGGATGGCGGCCAGGGAGGCGCGGAGGGCATCCACCACCTGGTCGTAGACCCCGCGCTGCACGTAGACCCGCGTCGCCGCCGTGCAGTCCTGCCCCGAGTTGTAGGTGGCCCCGAGCGCGACGGCATGCGCCATCGCGGGGATGTCGGCATCGTCGAACACGAGCACCGGCGCTTTACCGCCGAGCTCGAGGTGCACACGCTTGACCCTCTCGACCGCGCCCGCCATGACGGCTCGTCCGGTCGCGGTGGAGCCGGTGACACTGATCATGTCGACCTGGGGATGCCGGACGAGCGCCTCGCCGACATCGCCTCCCCCGGTCACCACCGAGAGCACGCCGTCGGGGAGGCCCGCCCGGTGCGCCAGCTCGGCGATGCGCAAGGTGGTGCGGGGCGTGGTCGGCGCCGGCTTGAGCACGACGCTGTTGCCCGCGGCCAGGGCCGGCCCCGCCTTCCAGATCGCCATGATGAGGGGGAAGTTCCACGGAGTGATGCCGGCGACGAGACCGACCGGTCGGCGCGTGATGATCGACGTGTAGCCCTCACTGAGGGTGCCGGCGCCGGTGCCGTCGAGACTGCGGGCCGCGCCCGCGAAGAATCGCAGATTGTCGACGGCGAACGGCAGCTCTCCGTCGCGAGCGACCGTCACGGGCTTGCCGGTGTCGGCGACCTCGAGCGCTGCGAGATGGTCGGCATCCGCCTCGATCGCATCGGCCCACCGCAGCAGGGCCGCCGAGCGCACGGCCGGTGTCGCCGCCGCCCAGGAGGGCTGCGCTGCCCGACCCGCGGCCACGGCTCGCACGACCTGGTCGGGACCGGACTGCGGGAACGCGTCGGAGACCTCGCCGGTGGCCGGATCGATGAGCTCGATCGTCTCGCCGCTGCCTCGCTCGGGAACGCCGGCGATGGTGGTGGACAGAGTCGTCATGGTGGTGCCTCTCGAGAGATCGGTTCGATCAGGAGTTGAAGCCGAGGCCGAAGCGGTCGAGGGTGCGCAGCCAGAGGTTGCGCCGTCCGCCGCGAGCGTCGGCCGCGATGATGGAACGTCGTGTGAACTGGATGACGGGATTGCGGAAGGGCTCGGGCGGGATGGGCACCGGACGGCGGCGGACGATGCCGTAGCGCACGCGCGGCGTGTCGGCCCGCTCGAGGAGATCGAGAGCGACATCGGCCGAGAAGCGCGCAGCACCGACCCCGAGCCCGGTGTGCCCGATCGCGTACCCCACCCGGCCCCCCAGCGCGGTTCCGTAGGCGGCGGTGAACCGGGTCGTGGAATCGATCGGCCCGGCCCACATGTGGCTGAAGCGCACGTCGCGCAGCGTCGGGAACGTCTCGACGAACTGCCTGGCGAGGAGGGCGTGGGAGCCGCCCGCGTACGCGAGGTCCTCCGAGAGCCGGCCGCCGCGGTGGTAGACGGCGTCCCACCCTCCCCACAGGATGCGGCCGTCGGCGGTCGGCCGGTAGTAGTGAAACTGGTTGCCCGCGTCGGTCAGCCCCTGCCCTTCGCTCCAGCCGATGGAGGCGCGCTGCTCGGCGGTGAGCGGCTCCGTCATCAGTACGTGGTCGTAGAGCGGCATGATGTAGCCGCCGAGCCGAGCCAGAGGCGAGCGGTAGGCGGAGGTCGCGACGACGGCCTGTCGGGCCCGCACTCGTCGTCCGCCGGCGACGTGCGCGATCACGCCGGCCCCCGTGCGCGAGAACCGCTCGACCCGGCTGTCGTCGTGGATGACCGCACCGCGTCGCTCCACGTGCGCCGCCATGCCCCACGCCATGAGAGCCGGGTCGACCAGCGCGTTGCCCGTGCGATCACGCACTCCCGCCAGATAGGTCGGCGAGTGGACGTCGGCCTGGACCTGCTCGCGGTCCTGCCACTCGACCGTCTCGCCGTAGCGCGAGGCGAGCTCGAGGGTCGTGCGCAGAGCGTCGACCTGCCAGGGCTCGACGGCGACGGTCGTCTTGCCCACGTGGCGGAAGTCGCACTCGATGCCCGCGGCCGCGAGATCGGCGGCGATGCCGGCGAGATTCGCCGCACCCTCGGCGCTGATCGCGGGCATGTCACGCGGCCACAGCGCCTCGCCATGGGCGTAGCCGTGGGTGAGCGAAGCCGAGACGAAGCCGCCGTTGCGGCCGGTCGCACCGTGCCCCACGGTCTCCGCATCGAGCACGAGCACTGACCTGCCCGGCTCCCGGTCGAGAGCGCGCCACGCGAGCCAGAGGCCGGTGAACCCGGCACCGACGATGAGGAGGTCGCACTCGGCACCGTCCTCCACCGGCGAACGGCGTCCCGGCGCCTCCGGTCGGTCGAGCCAGTACGGGGCCCGGACCGCGTCGCGGAGGGACGCCGGGAGGGGCGTGCTCACCGAGCGCGCTCCCGACCGAGCGCCTCGAGGCGGTCGGCGGCCTGCTGGAGGCCGGAACGAGCCCTGATCGACTCGCCGGCGGCGCGGAGCTTCGCGAGGTGCCCAGCATCGCCGAGCTGCTCGTCGATCGCCGCCCGCAGCTCCTCCGGGGTGAAGCCGTAGGTCGACAAGCGCCGTCCGTACCCCTTCTCGTGCACCCGCTGGGCGTTGTCGTACTGGTCCCAGAACAGCGGCAGGAGCACCATCGGCTTGCCGAAGTGCATCGACTCCGTCGTGGTGTTGTTGCCGCCGTGCGTGATCACCAGGTCGACCATCGGCAGGATCCGCGTCTGCGGCAGGAACTCGGCGCCCCACATGTTGCCCGCCAGCTCGATCTCATCGTGACGGGGGCCCTTCGACACGATGACCCGGTACGGACGGTCGGCGAGGGCCGCGATCACCGATCGCATGAGGTCGACGTCAGCACTGCCGAGCGACCCGAGGCTGAAGTAGATGAGCGGGCCGGGCAGCGCCAGGAACTCCTCGGGGATCTCCGGCTCCGCATCCGTCTGCCGCACGGAGGAGTCGAGGCGGATCCAGCTCTCGTCGAGAGGGCGCTCGTCGGTGTAGTCGAGCTCCTCGGGGTAGACGTAGAGGTTCAGATCGCCCGAGTGGATGAAGTCCAGATCGGGCAGCGCGGGAGCGCCCTGCTCCTGCACCCAGCGGGAGAAGCCCTCCCACATCGGGCGGTGGGTGCGGTCGTACTCTGCGCGGAAGGCGGCCCACTCAGTGCGCGGCTCCTGGGGAAGGCCCGAGAACACCGGGGCGATGTCGTCGCCGCGGATCTCGAGCGGGTTGCAGGAGACGATGCGCACGAAGGGCACACCGGCGGTCAGGAGGGCCGGGAAGGTCAGCACGTTGTCCTCGATGATCACGTCAGGCTTCGTGCGGTCGATGATCGCCTTGAGCTGGGGCTCGCAGTACATCGCTCCGTCGATGAGCGCCTGCCAGATGGGCGCGGTCACGGTCTCGAGCTGCTCGAGCGTCGAACGCCGGAACTGCGGACTCATCTCGTTGATGTAGTCCTTCCAGAACTGACCCGCATCCTGCTCGGCCGCGTCCTCAGCGGGCGGGGCGAGGTCGACGAGGTCCTCCTCGAACCCCAGCGCGGCGAGCTTGCCGGCCCAGGAGGCCTCCGCCGCGAACACCACACGGTGCCCGCGCCGGCGCAGCTCGTTGCCGATGCCGATGCAGTTGTTCGTCGGTCCGTATGCGCTCTCGGGCATGAACAGGAAGGTCAGCGGCGTCGTCATCGGGGGTTCCTTTCAGTGGTGGAGCGGTCGAGATGATTCGCGGGCAGTGCCGCCCTATCATGGAGTGCCCGTCGCCGGGATCGCCGGCGGGGGCGGGTCGGGAGGCGGCGAGGATGGCGAGACCGAAGCGGCAGGATGCGCGGCGCGACGAGCTCGTCGCCGCCACCCAGCGGGCCATCCTCAAGAGCGGCCCCGACGGGGTCAAGCTCAATCGCGTGGCCGCTGAGGCGGGCCTGACGTCGGGCGCGGTGCTGTACTACTACCCCGACATCGACGAGTTGGTGCTCGAGGCCAACCGTGTCGGCATGGAGCGCTTCTACGACGAGCGCCTCCGGATGATCGAGGCGCTGCCCGACGATCCCGTGGTTCGGCTCTGCGCGCTCGTCGACTCCGGACTCCCCCGGCACGGGGAGGACACCGGGGTGCGGCTGCTGTGCGAGCTCGGCGGGTCGGCGGGTCGCAACCCGGTGCTCGCCGCCCTGCTCACGACGCTCTACGACCGTCAGGTCACCATGTACCAGGCGGTGCTCGAGCAGGGCGCCGCTCGTGGCCTGTTCGCCCTGCAGGGCCCGTCGCTGCGCATCGCGCGCAATCTCGTGGCCCTCGAGGACGCCTACGGCTACCGCATCGTGGCGCGCCACCCGTCGATCGGCCACGACGAGGCGGCGGAGCTGCTGCTCGACTACGCGCGGCTCGCGACCGGTCATCCGCTCACCGCCCCCTGAGCGGTCGGCGCGGGCTCGACCGCGACGATCCTTGCCCGCTCGGCCGACCAGTCGGCACCGAGCCGCTCACCCCGAGCGGGAAGCCGATCGGCGTGCACCGTGCCGGTGAGCACGCCGAGGCCGCCGTCGAGCTCGAGGCGCACGCTCGACGCGCCGCCGTGGAAGGTCGTGTCGATGACGACCCCATCGACACGGCCGGAGCCGACCGGCCCGAGGTGCACATCCTCCGGGCGCACGACCAGCGCGCCCGGCTCTCCAACCGCGCCCGAATGATCGCCGGGCACCGCGCCGAACGCGGTGTCGATACCCGTCGCGGTGAGCGTGCCCGCGAAGCGCGTCGAGGTGCCGATGAACGCGGCGACGAACAGGTCGGCCGGGTTCGCGTACAGCTGCGACGGCGCATCGACCTGCCGCACGCGCCCGTGATCGAGCACGGCGATGCGGTCGGCCATCGACATGGCCTCCTCCTGATCGTGCGTGACGACGACGAACGTCAGCCCCACCTCATGCTGCAACCGCTTCAACTCGAGCTGCATCTCGGCGCGAACCTGGCGGTCGAGGGCCGAGAGCGGCTCGTCGAGCAGCAGGAGGCGCGGCCGCTTGACGATCGCGCGTGCCAGAGCGACGCGCTGCCGCTGACCGCCGCTGAGCGCGGTCGGCCGACGCCGGGCGAAAGACCCGAGACCGACCGTCTCGATCACCTCCTCGACGCGGGCGCGGACCTCCGCCCGCGGGAGCCCCTCCGACTCGAGGCCGTAGGCGATGTTGCGCTCGACCGACATGTGCGGGAAGAGCGCGTACGACTGGAACATGAGATTGATGGGTCGGCGATTGGCGGGCACGTCGAGCAGCGAGCGTCCGTCGAGGAAGATCTCCCCCTCGTGCGGATGCTCGAAACCGGCGATCGCACGCAGCAGCGTCGTCTTGCCGCACCCGGAGGGGCCGAGCAGCGCGAAGAACTCGTTCTCGCCGATGTCGATCGACACATCGTCGAGCGCCGTGGTCTCGCCGTAGCGGTGGCGGAGATTGCGGATCGACAGCAACGGCGCGGGGCTCATAGGGACTCCGTGATGCGGGTGAGGCGCTGCGTGGCGATGATGGCGAGCATGCTCACGCCGAGCAGCATCGTGGCGAGAGCATTCACCTCCGGGGTCACGCCGAAGCGCACCATCGAGTAGATGACCATCGGCAGTGTCGGGGCGTTGGGGGCGGCGGTGAAGAAAGCGATCACGAACTCGTCGAGCGACAGCGTGAAGGCCAGGAGCGCCCCGGCGACGATCCCCGGCGCGAGCTGCGGGATGGTGACGCGCAGGAGCGTGCGCAGCGGTCCGGCGCCGAGATCGCGGGAGGCCTCCTCCAGGCTGGGGTCGACATGCGAAAGCCGTGCGAGCACGATCGCCGTCACGAAGGCCATCGAGAACACCGCGTGCGCGATCAGCACCGAGTGCAGCCCCAGGGTGAGCTGCACGAGGCCGAAGAGGCTGAGCAGGCCGATGGCGAGAAGCAGGTCGGGCAGGAGCGCCGGGGCGATCGCGAACGCGCGCACCAGACCAGACCGGGTGTAGCGGCTGATCCCCACCGCGAGCAGCGTGCCGAGTACCGTCGCGAGAAGGGTGGAACCGCTCGCCACGATGAGGGTGTTGCCGAGCCCGGCCATCAGCGCGCCGTCGCGGAACACCTCGACGTACCAGTCGAAGGAGAAGCCCCGCCACACGAACAGGCTCGAGGACGCGTTGAACGACATGATGACGACCACGACGATCGGGATGTAGAGGAAGACGAACGTCGCCCAGAAGGGCACGAGGAAGGCTCTAGGGACGCGCACGGGAGCGCCCTCCTTCCATGCGGGAGGTTGCGCGCGCCTGCAGGAAGAGGAGCAGCACGAGGATCGCGACGAGGATGAGCGCGAGGGCGGCGCCGAACGGCCAGTCGCGTGCCTTGAGGAACTGGTCGCGGATGAGATTGCCGAGCAGGAGGCTCTTCCCCCCGCCGATCAGCTCGGGGATGACGAAGTTCGCCATGGACGGGACGAACACGAACACGCTGCCGATGAGCATGCCCGGGAGCGCCAGCGGAATGGTGATCGTGCGGAACACCCGCCAGCGCGACGCGCCGAGGTTGGTCGCAGCCTCCTCGAGCGCGGGGTCGATGCGCTCGATCGCGGAGTACAGCGGGAGGATCATGAGCGGCAGGTAGATGTAGAGCAGGCCGGTGATCACCGCGGGCTGCGTGTACAGCATCCGGATCGGGTCGTCGATGAGTCCGAGGGCGAGGAGCGAGCCGTTGATCCAGCCGGCGTCGTTCAGGAGGATGATCCAGGCGTAGGTGCGGATCAGGAAGTTCGTCCAGAACGGCAGCAGCACCAGGACCAGAGCCGTCACCCGCCACCGGCTCGGCAACCGCGAGATCACGTACGCGGTGGGGAACCCCAGCACCAGCGCGAGCAGCGTCGTGAGGGCGGCGGTGCCCACCGAGGTGCCGATCACCTGCACGTAGACCGGCTCCAGCAGGCGGGCGAAGTTGTCGAGGGTGACCTCGGGCAGCACACCGCCGAACCGCCCACGGGTCAGGAAGGCGTAGACGACGATGAGGCCGAGCGGTACGAGGAAGAAGAGCGCGAGATACACAGACCCCGGGCCCAGCAGTGCGGCTGCCGCCCAGCGGCGGGACGAGCGCATGCTCGTCCCGCCGCGGGCCGGCGTGGTCGCAGCGACCGACATCCGGCGGATCAGCCCGCCTGGATCTCGGTGACCAGTCGGGAGTACTCGACGGTGAACTCTCCGAGGTCGATGGCGACCTCCTGCTCGAGCAGCTCAGCGGGCGTGATGCCCATGTTCGGGAACGCGTCGATGATCGAGGGGTCGAGGGCCTCCATGGCGGGGGCGTTCGGCACCTTGTAGAGGATGTTTTCGGCGACCCAGCCGTGGATCTCGGGCTCCAGGATGAAGTTGAGGAAGGCCATCGCGGCCTCCTTGTTGGGGCTCGAGGCCAGCACCGTCATGGTGTCGACCCAGAGGTCGCTGCCCTCCTCGGGCAGCACGAAGCTGATGTTCGGGTCTTCGGCGATGCCGTAGTTGCACCAGCCGTCCCAGGCCTGCACCATCGTGGCCTCGCCGGTGACGACCTTCTCGTAGAACGTCGTGTCGTCGAACGCCAGCAGCGTGGGCTTCGTGGCCTCGAGCTGGGCGCGGATCTGCGCGAGCTCGTCGGGGTCGGTGGTGTTGATCGAGAATCCGAGGAACTTCTGGGCCGGCAGGGTCATCCAGCGTTCGGTGGCCAGCATGGTGGTCGTGCCGGCGACCTCCGGAGCGGGATTCAGCAGGTCACCCCACGAGGTCGGCTCGAAGTCGAGCAGATCGGTGCGGTAGCAGAGCCCCGTGGTGCCCCACGCGTACGGGAGCGAGTAGACGTTGCCCGGGTCGTAGGCGAGCTCGCTCGCTTCGGGGTAGAGGTTCGACTCATTGGGGATGAGCGACTTCTCCAGCTCGGCGAGCAGGCCCTGCTCGGCCAGCGCCTGGGCGTACTGCCCCGAGACGAAGGCGACGTCGATACCGGAGTCGGCGCCGGTCGTGAGCTTCGCCATGACGTCCTCGTTGGTGGTGTGGTTGACGATCGTCACCGGCACCCCGGTCTCGGCCTCGAAGCGCTCGGCCAGGTCTGCCGGATAGTAGTCGGCCCAGATGCTGACGGTGAGCGTCTGCTCGGTGATGTCGGCATCGGGGTCGATCGGGTCGGTCGCGGTTCCGCTGGCGCAGGCCGTCAGAACGGCGACGGCGGCGAGGGCGAGTACGGCGTGGGCGGAGCGTCTGGTGCGCATGGTGCCTCCTTGCACGATGGTCCCGGATCGGGTTTCGGAGATTCTTGCACCACGGCGCAACACCCGACAATGGCAGGATAGGGCGCACTTGCGAGCTGTAACACAATTGTTTCAATTGGGGTTCAATGAATTCGTCACCCGAGGACGCCGCGATCGAGCTCGAGCTCGCGCTCTCGGCGGGGACGGTGCACTGGGGCCCGGGGCAGCGGGTGCGGATCCTCACCCGGAACGGAGAGCCCGCGCAGGCCGGCGATGGCATCGCCGCGGAACTCGCGCGGCTGCTCTCCGGCTCTCCCCTGCCGCCCGGCGTGCGGCGCACCGTCGACGCGGCGCCCGGCACGGTCGTCGGGCACGAGCGCGGGCTCGGCGCCGGCATCGACATGACGAACTGGAACGTCGTGGTGGACGAGCGCCTGATCGTGAAGGTGGTCGGGCGGCTCGGCGACGGCGATCGCGCCGTGCGCGTGACCCGCGCTGTCGCCGAGCGGTGCCCGGATGTCCTCCCCCTCCTGCACGGAACCCTCGAGCTCGACACCCCGCACGGGCGCGCCACGGTGGCGACCGTGCACCAGTTCCACGCCGACAGCGTCGACGGGTGGACGTGGGCTGTCGACGAGGCCGGCGCCGCGGTCGCGGCGTCGCAGCGGTCGGCCTGGCCGCGGCAGCTCGGCCGCCTGGTCGCCCGGGTGCACGCGGCTCTCGCCGACGCGACAGCCGAGGCGACGGCAGGCGGGTCACCCGGACCGGGAGCGATCGCTGCCCCCCTCGGTGCGACGCTTCCGCCGCCAGCGGACGGACCCCCGGACGCCACGGACGCCGGTGCGCTGCGTCTGCGAGCACGCTGGGGCGCACTGGCCGCAGTTCTCGCTGCGGCCCCGGCGCTGCGCGCGCCACGATTCGCGATCCACGGCGACCTGCACGTCGGACAGGTGCTGCGGGATGCCACCGGCACGATGCGGCTGATCGACTTCGATGGCGACCCGCTCGGCGATTTCGACCCCGACGCCGCTGAGGCCGCCGTCGATGTCGCCCACCTCCTCGTGTCGCTCGACCTGGTCGGCGCGATCGTCGCGAAACGGCAGGGCGATCATCCCGCGATCCGCGCGTGGGCGGACCACGCGCGGCACGACCTGCTCGCCGGGTACCGGGACGTCTCCCCCCACCTGGCCGGAGCTCCGCTTCTCGACGAGCGGCGCCTGCCGGCGCTCGAGGCCCAGCAGCTGCTGCGCGAGGTCGCGTACGCCGAGCGGTACCTCCCCCGCTGGCGCTATGCGGCCGACTGGGCGATCACCCACCGCTTCGACCCCGATCCCGAGCTGGAGGACCCCCCGTGGACACCACCCGATTCCCCGACGACCTGACGGCGATCCCGGCGAGCTACCGCGCGCTCGCGGGTGCGCTCGACCAGATCGACGACCTCGCGAGCGTGCTGGGCGCGTCGCGACCGGCACGCGTTCTCATCCTCGGCATGGGCTCGAGCCGCTACGCGGCCGACCGGGTGGCGCGCGCGGCCCGCGCGACGGGCCGAGCAGTAGTGGCGGAGTGGGCGAGCGCGGTGCAGCTGCCGCCGCCGAGCGACGACCTCGTGGTGGTCGCCGTCTCAGCCACGGGTCGGAGCGCCGAAGTGCTCGCCGCCGTCGAGCCCTACGCCGGGCGTGGACGCCTGATCGCGGTCACCAACGCGGTCACCAGTCCGCTCGCCGAGCGCGCCGATGCGGTCATCGACCTCCGAGCGGGCGTCGAATCGAGCGGGGTCGCCAGCCGCACCTACCGCCACACGATCGTCGTCCTCGAGCACCTGTTCCGCCTCGCGGACCGTCAGCGCTCGCGCGACGAGCTGAACCGCGCCGCCGCCGCCACCGAGACGCTCCAGGCCACGGTGTCCGACTGGCGCCCCGCGCTGGCCCAGGTGCTCGACTCGGGCGATGGAGTGCACGTGCTCGCACCGGCCGAGCGCTTCTGCTCGGCGCAGCAGGCGGCGCTCATGGTGCGCGAGCTGCCGCGCCGCCTCGCCGTGGCATGCGAGACCGGCGACTGGGCCCACGTCGACGTCTACACGAGCCGCACCCATGACTACCGCGCGGCCGTTCTCACCGGGTCTGCCTGGGATGCTCAGGCCGTGGAGTGGCTCCGGTCGCGCGGCGCCCGCTTCGCGGCGATCGGGGGCGAGCTCCCGGGCGCCGAGTTCGCGCTGCGGTTCCCGGATGACCATGACGACCGGGTGCGCGTGCTCGTGGAGACCCTCCCGTTCGAGCTGGTCGCGGCCGAGTGGCTGGCGCAGGACCCGGAGTTCGGGTTCTCGCGCCGGCCCCTCGACCGCGGAGGTGCGGGCGGCTGAGCGACGGTCAGTCGGCGCTGGCGCCGCTCTGCCAGACCGGCGCGACGGCGTTGATCGCGTCACCGACGACGTGCACCCGAAGATCGTTGGTCGACCCCGGGATGCCGGGAGGCGAGCCGGAGATCACGACGACCTTGTCGCCGACGTCGGCGAGACCCTCCCGCAGGAGCGCCTCGTCGACCTGGCGGTACATGGCGTCGGTGTGCGTGACGCGGTCGACGAGGAACGACTCGATGCCCCAGGTCAGCGACATGCGGCGCTGGATGCTCTCGAGCGGCGTGAAGGCCTTCATCGGGATGCGGTAGCGCAGCCGCGACATGCGCCTCGCCGAGTCGCCCGACTCGGTGAAGACGCACACGTACTTGGCATCGACGAAGTCGGCGACCTCCGCGGCGGCGAGGGTGATCGCACCGCCCTGCGTGCGGGGCTTGGTGCCGAGGGGCGGGATGCGCTCGAGACCGTGCTCCTCTGTCGAGGCGATGATGCGCGCCATGGTCGAGACCGTGATCACGGGGAACTCCCCCACGCTCGTCTCGCCGCTCAGCATCACGGCGTCCGCGCCGTCGAGGACGGCGTTGGCGACGTCGGAGGTCTCCGCTCGCGTGGGGATGGGGTTGCTGATCATCGACTCGAGCATCTGCGTGGCGACGATCACGGGCTTCGCCATGCGGCGGGCCAGCTCGACGGCGCGCTTCTGCACGATCGGCACGGCCTCGAGCGGCAGCTCGACGCCGAGGTCTCCGCGCGCCACCATGATGCCGTCGAAGGCCTCGATGATCTCCTCGAGAGCATCCACCGCCTGCGGCTTCTCGATCTTGGCGATCACCGGGATGGTGCGCCCCTCCTCCCGCATGATCGCGTGCACGCGGTTGACGTCGGAGGCGTTGCGCACGAACGACAGGGCGATGTAATCGGCTCCGAGCTTCAGGCCCCAGCGCAGGTCGTCCTCATCCTTCTCGGAGAGGGCGGGCACGTTGACGGCGACACCCGGCAGGTTGATGCCCTTGTTGTTCGAGACCGGGCCGGCGACGACGACCTCCGTGCGCACGCGCACGCCGTCGGTGTCGAGCACCTTCACCTTGACCTTGCCGTCGTCGATCAGCAGGAAGTCGCCGGGCTTCACGTCGGCGGGCAGGCCCTTGAAGGTCGTGCTGCAGATCTCCTTGGTGCCGAGGACGTCCTCGGTCGTGATCGTGAAGATGTCGCCCTCGGCGAGCTCGTGGGGCCCGTTCTCGAACTTGCCGAGCCGGATCTTCGGGCCCTGCAGGTCGACGAGCACCGCCACGGGCTTGTCGGCGTCGGCGGCAGCCTGCCGCACATTGCGGTAGACCTCCTCGTGCACCTCGTAGCTGCCGTGGCTGAGGTTCATGCGGGCGACATTGACGCCCGCCTCGATGATGGCCCGGATGTTCTCGTAGCTGGATGTCGCCGGCCCGAGGGTGGCAACGATCTTCGCGCGTCTCATGAGTTCCTCACGTGGGGTGGTGGTGGTAGAGGTGGTGCAGGTCGGGGCCGGAGCCCCGGGGTCAGACGGTCAGGGGTCGGTCGGTGGCGCGCACCGGTGCGGGCAGTGCGCTCTCCCCCTGAAGGTAGGCATCGACGGCGGCGGCAGCCGCACGGCCCTCGGCGATCGCCCAGACGATGAGCGACGCGCCCCGGCCCGCGTCGCCAGCGACGAACACCCCGGCCTCGCCGGTCGTGTAGTCGGCCTCCCGCCGGATGGCGCCGCGCTCGTCGAACGGCAGGCCGAGCTGCTCGTCGAGGGTGCCGCGCGCCGCCCCGGTGAAGCCGAGGGCGAGCAGCACGAGGTCGGCGGGGATCTCCCGCTCGGTGCCGGCCTTGGGCACGCGCCGGCCGTCGCGGTACTCGGTCTCGGCGACCCGGATGGCCCGCACCTCGCCGGCCTCCGTCGTGAGGAACTCGACGGTCGAGGCGAGGTATACCCGCTCGCCGCCCTCCTCGTGCGCGCTCTGCACCTCGAACAGGGTCGGCTGCGTCGGCCACGGCTGGCTCTCGGGCCGCTCGCTGGGCGGCTGCTTGCCGATCGCCAGGTTGGTCACGCTGAGCGCGCCCTGGCGGTGGGCGGTGCCGATGCAGTCGGCGCCGGTGTCCCCACCGCCGAGCACGACGACGTGCTTGCCCTCGGCCGTGATCTGGTTCGGCACCGTGTCACCGGCCTGCACGCGGTTCGCCTGCGTGAGGTACTCCATGGCGAAGTGGATGCCCAGGGCATCGCGGCCCGGGATCGCGAGGTCGCGCGGCACGGGGGCGCCCGTGGCGACGACCACGGCGTCGTAGCGGGTGCGCAGCTCGCTCCACGTGATGTCAACGCCGATCTCGACGCCCGCCCGGAAGCGGGTGCCCTCCGCCTGCATCTGCGTGAGCCGGGCATCCAGATGCCGCTTCTCCATCTTGAAGTCGGGGATGCCGTACCGCAGCAGTCCGCCGATGCGGTCGTCCTTCTCGAAGACCGCGACCGTGTGCCCGACGCGGGTCAGCTGCTGCGCCGCCGCCAGGCCAGCCGGACCCGACCCGACGACCGCCACGGTCTTGCCGGTGAGCCGCTCGGGCGGCACCGGCTGCACCCAGCCGTTGTTCCACGCCTGCTCGATGATCGACGCCTCGACCTGCTTGATGGTGACCGCCGGCTGGTTGATCGCCAGCACGCACGACGACTCGCACGGGGCGGGGCACAGCTTGCCGGTGAACTCAGGGAAGTTGTTGGTCGCGTGCAGCCGCTCGATGGCCTGCCGGCCCTCGCCGCGCCAGGTCAGGTCGTTCCATTCGGGGATGAGATTGCCCAGCGGGCAGCCCTGGTGGCAGAACGGGATGCCGCAGTCCATGCAGCGGCCCGCCTGACGGCGGAGCACCCCGGGATCGCCCTGCTCGTAGACCTCTTTCCAGTCCATGAGCCGCAGCGGAACGGGGCGGCGCGGCGGCAGCTCGCGCTCGGGAACAGTGATGAAGCCACGGGGGTCAGCCACCGGTCACCTCCAGGATGCGGCCCCAGACGATGTCGCCATCGGGGTCGAGGCCTTCGTCGAGCGCGGACTGGCGCGTGGCAAGAACCGCCGCGTAGTCGCGCGGCATCACCTTCACGAAGCGGTCGAGCGCCGCGTCGCCCTCGGCCAGGAGGCGGGCGGCGAGAGCCGACTCGGTCTCCTCATGATGCTGCTTCAGCAGGCCCGTGACGACGACACGGTCGTCGTCGTCGAGTCGCAGCAGGCTCAGCTCGCCGGTGGCGAGCGCCTCACCGTTGACCCGCTCGGTGCGCAGCTCGTGGATGTAGGCGACGCCTCCCGACATACCCGCCCCGAGGTTGCGGCCGGTCTGCCCGAGGATCACGGCCACCCCGCCGGTCATGTACTCCAGGGCGTGGTCGCCGACTCCCTCGACCACGGCGGTCGCGCCGGAGTTGCGCACCAGGAACCGTTCGCCGACGATGCCCCGGATGAACAGCTCGCCGCTCGTCGCGCCGTAGCCGATCACGTTGCCGGCGATCACGTTGCGCTCGGCGGGGAACACACTCTCGCGCGGCGGCCGCACGATAACGCGCCCGCCCGACAACCCCTTGCCGACGTAGTCGTTGCTGTCACCGTGCAGCCGCAGGGTGATGCCGCGCGGCATGAAGGCGCCGAGACTCTGGCCGGCTGATCCGGTCAGCGTGACGTCGATGGTGTCGGGCGCGAGGCCCGCCTCACCGTGCCGTTTGGTGACGTGGTGCCCCAACATGGTGCCGACTGCGCGCTCGGTGTTGCGGATCGGAAGGTCGATCCGCACGGGCGCCCCGTGCTCGAGGGCGTCGGCGCTGAGCCGGATCAGCTCGTTGTCGAAGTGTTCGTCGAGCTCGTGATCCTGCTCCTCGCTCTTGGTGCGCGGTGCATCGTCGGAGAACGCGGGGCCCTGCAGGATCGGCGACAGGTCGAGCCCGTCGGCCTTCCAGTGGCGCACCGCCCGATCGACGTCGAGCAGGTCGGCTCGGCCGATCGCCTCCTCCAGGCTGCGGAAACCGAGTGCCGCGAGGTACTCGCGCACCTCCTGCGCGAGGAACTCCATGAAGGTGATCACGAATTCGGGCGTGCCGGTGAAGCGCTTGCGCAGCTCGGGGTTCTGGGTCGCGACGCCGACGGGGCAGGTGTCGAGGTGGCAGACACGCATGAGGATGCAGCCGGAGACCACCATCGGCGCTGTCGCGAAGCCGTACTCCTCGGCCCCGAGCAGCGCGGCGATGATGACGTCGCGGCCGGTCTTCATCTGCCCGTCCGCCTGCACCGTGACCCGGCCGCGCATGTTGTTGAGCATGAGCGTTTGCTGCGCTTCGGCGAGGCCGAGCTCCCACGGCGTTCCGGCGTGCTTGAGCGAGTTGAGCGGGCTCGCGCCCGTGCCGCCGTCGTGCCCCGAGATGAGCACGACGTCGGCCTTGGCCTTCGCGACGCCCGCCGCGACTGCACCGATGCCCGACTGGCTGACGAGCTTGACGTGAACGCGGGCGGAGGGGTTCGATCGCTTGAGGTCGAAGATCAGCTGCTTCAGGTCTTCGATCGAGTAGATGTCGTGGTGCGGCGGCGGCGAGATGAGCCCGACACCGGGGGTGCCGTGCCGCAGCCGGGCGATCCACGGGTACACCTTATTGGCCGGCAGCTGACCGCCCTCACCGGGCTTGGCCCCCTGCGCCATCTTGATCTGGATGTCATCGGCGTGCGTCAGGTACAGGCTCGTGACGCCGAAGCGCCCGGAGGCGACCTGCTTGATGGCGCTGCGCTTCTCGGGGTCGAGGAGCCGCTCGGGGCTCTCGCCGCCCTCGCCCGTGTTGCTGCGGCCGCCGATGCGGTTCATCGCGATCGCGAGAGTCTCGTGCATCTCGGGGCTGATCGCGCCCATGCTCATCGCGCCGGTCGTGAAGCGGCGGATGATCGACTCGACCGATTCGACCTCGTCCAGCGGCACCGGCTCGCGCTCATCGGTCTTGAGCCGGAACAGCCCGCGAAGCGTCATGAGGTTCTCGGCTTGCTCGTCGACGGCGCGCGTGTACTCGCGGAAGATGTCGTAGCGCTTCGCGCGCGTCGCATGCTGCAGCCGGAACACCGTCTCGGGATTGAACAGGTGCGGGGGGCCTTCCCGGCGCCACTGGTACTCGCCGCCGGTCTGCAGCCGCTCGTGCGGGTTGGCGGGAGCCGTGGCGGGGTAGGCCAGCTCGTGCCGTGCCGCGTTCTCGGCCGCGATGGTCTCGATGCCGACGCCGCCGAGGATGCTCGACGTGCCGGTGAAGTAGCGGTCGACGAACTCCTGGCTCAAGCCGACGGCCTCGAAGGCCTGCGCGCCCGCATACGAGCCGACGGTCGAGATGCCCATCTTCGACATGATCTTCAGCACGCCCTTGCCGAGCGCCTTGATGACGTTGCGCACCGCCTTCTCGGGCGTGATGCCGGTGATCATGCCCGAGCGCACGAGATTCTCGACGGTCTCCATGGCGAGGTACGGGTTGATCGCCGACGCGCCGTAGCCGATGAGGACCGCGCAGTGGTGGACCTCGCGCACGTCGCCCGCCTCGACGATGAGACCCACCTGCATGCGCTTCTCGGTGCGGATCAGGTGGTGGTGCACGGCGGCCAGCATGAGCAGCGACGGCACGGGAGCGAGGTCGGCGGTCGAGTCGCGGTCGCTGAGCACGATGAACTCGGCACCGTCGGCGATCGCATCGTCGACCTCGTCGCACATCGCCTGGATGCGCTTCTCGAGCGCGCGCGGGCCCTTGTCGACCCGGTACAGGCCCTTGATGGTGGTGGTCAGCGAGCTGCCCGGGCGCGGGTCGATGTGCTGGATCTTCGCCAGCTCGTCGTTGTCGATGATCGGGAAGTCGAGCACGACCTGGCGCGCGTGGCGCGGTGTCGCCTCGAGCAGGTTGCGCTCGGGGCCGAGACCGAGCCGCATCGAGGTGACGACCTGCTCGCGGATCGAGTCGAGCGGCGGGTTGGTCACCTGGGCGAACTGCTGCGTGAAGTAGTCGAACAGGAGGCGCGGCCGGTCGGAGAGCACCGCGATCGGCGTGTCGGAGCCCATGGCGCCGAGCGGTTCGGCCCCGGCCTTGGCCATGGGCGCGAGCAGAACCCGCACCTCCTCCTCGGTGTAGCCGAAGGTGCGCTGACGGCGCACGATCGACGCCGGCGTGTGCACGATGTGCTCGCGCTCGGGGAGGTCCTTCAGGTTGATGCGCTGACCGTCGAGCCACTCGCCCCAGGGCTGCATGGCGGCGAGCTCGGCCTTGATCTCGTCGTCCTCGATGAGCCGACCGTCGGCCGTGTCGACGAGGAACATCTTGCCGGGGCGCAGGCGACCCTTGCGCACGACGCGGCTCGGCTCGATGTCGAGCACACCGATCTCGCTCGCGAGCACGACGAGGCCGTCGTCGGTCACCACGAAGCGGCCCGGCCGGAGGCCGTTGCGGTCGAGCGTCGCTCCGACGAGCGAGCCATCGGTGAAGACGAGCGCCGCGGGGCCGTCCCATGGCTCCATGAGCATGCCGTGGTACTCGTAGAAGTTGCGGAGGGCCGGGTCGATGTCCGTCTGGTTCTCCCAGGCCTCCGGCACCATCATCATGATCGCGTGGGGCAGCGACCGGCCGCCCAGATGCAGCAACTCGACGACCTCGTCGAAGGATGCCGAGTCGCTCGCGCCCGGGGTGACGATGGGGAACACGTCGCGCAGGTCGCCGAACAGCTCGGAGCGCAGCTGCGACTGGCGGGCCCGCATCCAGTTGCGGTTGCCCTGCACCGTGTTGATCTCGCCGTTGTGGGCGATCTGGCGGAACGGCTGCGCGAGCGGCCACGACGGGAACGTGTTCGTCGAGTACCGCGAGTGCACGAGCGCGAGCTTGGACGCGAAGCGCTCGTCGCTGAGGTCGGGGTAGAAGGGCTCGAGCTGCAGCGTCGTGACCATGCCCTTGTAGACGAGCGTGCGGCTCGACAGGGAGGGGAAGTACGAGCCGAGCTCGCGCTCGGCGCGCTTGCGGGCGCGGAAGGTGAGGCGGTCGAGAGCGATGCCCGACAGCGGGGCGCCGTGCTCGTCGGCGCGGGTCGACCGCACCACCAGCTGCTCGAAGACCGGCATGGCCTCGCGCGCCAGCGCCCCGATCAGGCTCGGGTCGGTCGGCACCGGGCGCCATCCCAGCACCTCCATGCCCTCGTCCGCCACGATCCGCTCAATTCCGGCCTTCTCGGCGGCGCGCGCGCCGTCGTCGACCGGGAGGAACGCGGTGCCGATCGCGTACTGGCCGACAGGGGGAAGCTCGAAGGGCAGCACGGCGCGCAGGAAGGCATCCGGGATCTGGGTGATGATGCCCGCGCCGTCGCCGGTGCCGGCGTCGGAGCCGACCGCGCCCCGGTGCTCGAGGTTGCGCAGCGCGTCGAGCGCCGCCTGGATGATGTCGTGGCCCGCCGTGCCGCGCAGCGTGGCGACCATCGCGAGACCGCAGGCATCGCGCTCGCGTCGGGGGTCGTACATGCCCTGAGCGGCGGGCACCGCCGAGAAGCGCTGGTGCGGGCTGGGGAGATTCATCGAACCGTCCTCACGTGGGTGTGGTGACCGTGGGACGTCGCTGGCCCGAGGGATGGATGCGCGCTGCGAGAGCGCCGCAGATGCCGGATCGAGTGTGGTGGCGATCCTGCTCACCTCCCGCGGTTCTCGGTGACGAGTGCGGGAGGGATCACGGCTTCGCGGCGGACCCGCTTGTGGCGTTGGTCGTGCCGGAGGGACCGGCGGCGACGGGGGCCCCATTGCCCTCGTCGTCGGAGTCGGTGTAGACGTCTTCGGAGTCTACCCCAGCCTCCGGCGACCACTCCCGGCCCGGCGTGTAGACCGAGGGCTCGAGACCGGTGTGCCGACGCGACTGGATGATGATGATGACCAGACCGATCACGACGGCCGCCCAGGCGCCCCACACGTTGACGCGGATGCCCAGGAAGAGCTCGCTCGGATCGAGGCGGATGGACTCGAAGACGCTGCGGCCGGTGCCGTACCAGATGAGGTAGATGCCGAGCTGCTTGCCCCACTGCAGCACGACGCGGCGCGCCAGCAGCAGGATCACGATGGCGCCGGTGACGTTCCAGACGATCTCGTAGAGGAACGTCGGGTGGAAGAGCGTGTCCTCGGGCAGGCCGACAGGGATCGCGTCGTTCGGGCGATCGATCTCGAGACCCCACGGGAGGTCGGTCGGCAGGCCGAAGAGCTCCTGGTTGAACCAGTTGCCGAGCCGCCCGAACGCCTGGGCGAGCAGCAGGCCCGGCGCGAGGGCGTCGGCGAACGACCAGAAGCGGATGCCCGTCACCCGGCAGCCGATCCAGACACCGAGAGCGCCGCCGATCAGGGCGCCGAAGATCGCCATGCCGCCCTCCCAGATGTACAGGGTCTTCAGCAGGTCGGCACCCTCGAAGAAGTAGTCATCGGGGTGGGTCAGCACGTGGTAGACGCGCCCGCCGATGATGCCGAACGGCACGGCGAAGAGGGCGATGTCGAGCGTGATCCACGGCTCGGCGCCGCGCGCGGTGAGGCGGTGGTTCGTGAGCAGCACGGCGACGACGATGCCCGCGAGGATGCACAGGGCGTAGGCGTAGATGTTCACGTCGAACCCGAACCAGGTCAGGCCGATGTCGCGCAGCCATTGGCCGAGGTTGAAGACCTGCCACTCGGGCGGCGGGCTCGGGATGCTCACGGGCACGATCACGTCGGTGAACCTTTCTGCGGGGGCAGGGGAAAGCCTACCGGCGGGTGCCGGCCGCGAGAGCCGCGGCGGTCTCTGCCACTCCGGAGACGCCGCCCTCCTCGAGCGCGGCGACGAGCCGGGAGCCGACGATCGCACCATCGGCGTACGACAGCACGTCGGCGACCTGATCGGCGGTGGAGATACCGAGGCCCACGCACGCGCTCGTCGCACCGGCGTCGCGCAGGCGGGCGACGACCCCGCGCGCGGCGGCATCGACGTCGGCCCGGGCACCCGTGATGCCCATGGTGGACACCGCGTAGACGAAACCGCGGCTCGCGTCGACCGCCTGCTTCATGCGGGCGTCGCTCGACGAGGGCGCGGCGAGGAACACGCGGTCGAGGTCGTGCTCGGTCGAGGCGGCCATCCACTCAGCGGCCTCGTCGGGAATGAGGTCGGGCGTGATGAGCCCCGCTCCCCCGGCGTTCTGCAGATCGGTCGCGAAGCGCTCGACCCCGTACTGCACCACCGGATTCCAGTAGGTCATCACGAGAACGGGGGCGTCGACCCGCGACCGGATCCGCTCGACCGCCTCGAACCCGTGCCGCAGCCGGAATCCATTCGCGAGAGCGCTCTGGGTGGCACGCTGGATCATCGCGCCGTCCATCACGGGGTCGCTGTACGGAAGCCCCAGCTCGAGCACGTCGACGCCGTTCTCGAGCAGAGCCACCGCGGCATCGACGCTCGTGTCGAGGTCGGGGAAGCCGACGGGGAGGTACCCGACGAGTGCACCGGCGGCTTCCTCGTTGCGGAGGCGGATCGTGTCGGCGACGCTGCTCACGAGCGGGCCTCCTCGCCACCGGGGCCGAGCAGCCCGAAGTAGCGGGCCGCGGTCTCCATGTCCTTGTCTCCGCGGCCGCTCAGCGAGACGAGCACGATCCCGTCCGGTCCGAGCTCGCGGCCGAGCTCGAGTGCCCCGTGCAGCGCGTGCGCGGTCTCGATGGCCGGGATGATGCCCTCGGTGCGGCTCAGCAGGCGGAGGGCATCCATCGCCTGGGCGTCGGTGACCGGGCGGTACTCGGCGCGCCCGATATCGGCGAGCCAGGCGTGCTCGGGGCCGACCCCGGGGTAGTCGAGCCCGGCGGAGATCGAGTGCGACTCCATCGTCTGCCCGTCGTCGTCCTGCAGCATGAGGCTGCGGGCACCGTGCAGCACGCCGGGGCGGCCCTTGGTGATCGTCGCGGCGTGGAACGGCGTGTCGACGCCGTCACCGGCCGCCTCGTTGCCGACCAGGCGCACGCCCTCGTCGTCGAGGAAGGCGTGGAAGATGCCCATGGCGTTGCTGCCGCCGCCCACGCACGCGACGACCGCGTCGGGCAGGCGACCCGTGAGGGCCAGCACCTGCTCGCGCGCCTCGATGCCGATGACCGAATGGAAATCGCGCACCATCGTCGGGAAGGGGTGGGGGCCGGCGACCGTGCCGAGCAGGTAGTGGGTCGTCTCGACGTTGGCCACCCAGTCGCGCAGGGCCTCGTTGATCGCGTCCTTCAGCGTGCGCGAGCCCACCGTCACCGGAACCACCTCGGCGCCGAGCAGCTTCATGCGGGCGACGTTGAGGGCCTGGCGCTCGGTGTCGACCTCGCCCATGTACACGACGCACTCCAGGCCGAACAGCGCCGCGGCCGTCGCGCTGGCGACGCCGTGCTGGCCCGCTCCGGTCTCGGCGATGATGCGGGTCTTGCCGAGCCGCTTGGCGAGCAGAGCCTGCCCGAGCACGTTGTTGATCTTGTGGCTGCCGGTGTGGTTCAGGTCTTCGCGCTTGAGGATGATGCGCGCACCGCCCGCATGCTGTGCGAACCGCTTCGCCTCGGTGATGATCGACGGCCGACCGGTGTAGCTGCGGTGCAGCTCGTCGAGCTCGGCCGCGAACGTCGGATCAGCTTTCGCGTGCTGGTAGGCGGCGTCGAGCTCGTCGAGCGCGGCGATGAGCGATTCCGGCACGAAACGCCCGCCGAACCCGCCGAAGTAGGGCCCGACCTGATCGCGAAGCTTCATGAGACCGCCCGGAATTCGCTCAGGGTCGCGACAGGGTCGCCACCGGTGACCAGTGCCTCGCCGACGAGGACCACGTCGGCTCCTGCACGACGGTAGTGCTCGACGTCTGCGACCCCGCTGACAGCCGACTCGGCGATGCGGACGGTGTCATCGGGGATGCTCGGCGCGAGCCGCCCGAAGAGGTCGCGATCGAGCTCGAAGGTCGAGAGGTCGCGGGCGTTCACCCCGATCACGGTCGCACCGAGGTCGACCGCGCGACGCACCTCGTCGGCATCGTGGGTCTCGACGAGCGGCGTCATGCCCAGCTCGAGGATGAGCGCGTGGAGCTCGCGAAGCACCGGGTCCTCCAGCGCGGCGACGATGAGCAGCACCAGATCGGCTCCGGCCGCCCGCGCCTCGAGCACCTGGTAGGGCTCGGCGATGAAGTCCTTGCGCAGCACCGGGATGCCGACCGCCGCGCGCACGGCCTCGAGGTCGGCAAGACTGCCGCCGAACCGGCGCTCCTCGGTCAGCACGCTGATCGCCGAGGCGCCGCCCTGCGCGTACTGCCGGGCGAGCTGCGCCGGGTCGCGGATCTCCGCCAGCGCCCCCCGGGACGGGCTGGCGCGCTTGACCTCGGCGATCACCTTGATGGTCGCGTCGCGCTGCAGGGCCGCGCGCGCGTCGAGTGCGGGCGCGCGATCGAGCGCCGCGCGCTCCACCGCCGTGAGCGGGCGCGCCTCGCGCCGCCGCGCGGCGTCCGCGAGGGCGCCGGCGACCAGCCCGTCGAGCACCTAGGAGTGCGCCTTCGGCTGGTACTTCGGGCCCTTCACGCCGTAGCCGGCCTTGGCCATGATGCCGCCGATGATCCAGCCGCCGAGCACGATTCCCGCGCTGGCCCAGACGAGCCAGGCGAGCTCGAAGAAGAACGCGACGGTGCCGATCGTGAAGCCGATGAGCATGATGGTCACGGCGGTCCAGGCTGCGGGCGAGTGTCCGTGGCCGGGGTCGTTCTGCGCGTTCATCATCACTCCTGGTGGGTCGGGCGGGGTCGCGTCGAGTCTATCGTGCCGTCGGGTCGTCGCCGTCGCTCAACGCGTCCCAGGCGTCGAGCCGATCGAGACGCTGCTCGCCCTCCCCCCGCGCCAGGCGAACCGCGTCGTAGCGCCGCGTGCGTGCCGGCCAGCGACGAGCGGTGACGACGATGCCGATGCCGATGAGCACCGCCGCTGCCCCGGCGGCGATCGCGACAGCGGGCCAGGCCGTGGTCGCGGCAGCCGTGACGACGCCGCGCACCGCCTCCGTGCCCGCAATCCCGGTGGTCGCCGTGACCGATCCTGCCCCGGCCGCGACCGGGTCGCTCAACACGAGTGCGCCCGAAGCGATCACCCCCGCGCCGAGCAGGGCCTGCATGATGCCGAGGATCACGCGGAACACGGGGCCCGCCAGGGCGAGGGCCCCGACCAGGGCCAGAGCGGCGAGCGCGAACGGCGGGAGAGCCGGCGCGGCGACATCGCCTCCGGCGATGACGACGCGGCCATCGTCGAGCGTCAGGGCGACCCACGGCTGCGACCACGCCAGGAAGGCCGCGGCGGCGGCCACGACGGGCAGCAGCAGGGCGAGCATCCGGATGCGGCGCGCCCGCCCCTCGGCGACGGCGGTCATCGCTCACCCCGCTCGAGAGCGTTCGCGATGGCGACGGCCCGCAGCGGCGCCGCCGCCTTCGAGATCGTCTCCTGGAACTCCGCCTCCGGCACCGAGTCGGCCACCAGGCCCGCGCCGGCCTGCACGCGCGCGACGCCGTCGGCGAGGAAGGCGGTGCGGATGGCAATCGCGAGATCGAGGTCGCCGGAGAACGCGAAATAGCCGACCACTCCCCCGTAGACGCCGCGGCGCGCCGGCTCGAGCTCGTCGATGATCTCGAGCGCGCGGGGCTTCGGCGCTCCGCTGAGGGTGCCAGCGGGGAAGGTCGCCCGGAAGACATCGATGGGCGTCGCGTCGTCGCGCAGGTCGCCCTCGACGCTCGAGACCAGGTGCATGATGTGGCTGAACCGCTCGACCTGCATGAACTCGGTGACCTCGACCGTGCCGGCCCGGCAGACCTTCGACAGGTCGTTGCGGCCGAGGTCGACGAGCATGAGGTGCTCGGCCTGCTCCTTGCGGTCGGCGAGAAGCTCCTCCGCGAGCTCGCTGTCGCGCTCGGGGGTCTCACCGCGCGGCCGCGACCCGGCGATCGGGTGGGTGTAGGCCCGCCCGCGCGTGACCTTGACGAGCGCCTCGGGCGAGGAGCCGACGATCGCGTAGGGCTCGCCCGCGGCCGTCTCGAGCGCGAGGGCGTACATGTAGGGCGAGGGGTTCAGGGCCCGCAGCACCCGGTACACGTCGAGCGGGCTCGCCGTCAGCTCGTGGTCGAAGCGCTGGCCGATGACCACCTGGAACACGTCGCCGTCACGGATGAAGTCCTTCGACCGCTCGACCGCGGCGAGGTACTCGGCCGGCGTCGAGCGGTGGTGCGGCCGGGGAGCCGTGGTGAGGTCGATGCGCGCGATGCCGGGCTCCGCGGGCTCGGCGAGAGCGGCCTCCAGGGCGTCGAGCCGGGCCTGGGCATCCGCCCACAGCGCCGCCTCGTCCTCCACGCCGTCGGCGAGGGCGCTCGCGATGAGCGAGACCGTGCCCTGGCGGTGGTCCATGACGATGAGCTCGCTGACGAAGGCCATGGCGAGCTCCGGGCACGGGAAGTCACGGGGGGGCGCGTCGGGGAGGTTCTCGACCTGGCGCACGGCGTCCCAGCCGATGAAGCCGACGAGCCCGCCCGTGAGCGGCGGGTGGCCGGGCACCTCCGGGCTCCGCCACCGGGCGTAGAGCGTGTCGAGAGCGGCGAGGGTACCCGGGGGGATGGCCCCGCCGAAGGCGCGCTCGGCGTCGAGGGAGCCGGGCAGCCACACGGCGCGCCCGAATTCCTCGGTGAGCACCCCGAACGAGCGCACGCCGATGAACGAGTAGCGCGACCAGATGCCGCCCTGCTCGGCCGACTCCAGCAGGAAGCCGCCTGCGCGACCCTCGGCGAGCGAGCGGTACAGACCGACCGGCGTGAGCGCGTCGGCGAAGAGGGTGCGGATGACCGGCACCACCCGCGCGGAGGCGAGCTGCGCGGCGAACTCCTCGCGCGTCGTCGTGGTCACGCGGCTTCTCCGATCACCGGAGTGAGCGGGTCGACGTCGAAGCACGACCGCGCGCCGGTGTGGCAGGCGACCCCCACCTGGTCGACCTGCACGAGCAGGGTGTCGCCGTCGCAGTCGAGTGCCGCACCGCGGACGAGCTGGATGTGCCCGCTCGTATCGCCCTTGCGCCAGTATTCCTGGCGGGAGCGGCTCCAGAAGGTCACCCGGCCCTCGGTGAGCGTCCGGCGGAGGGCTTCCGCGTCCATCCAGCCGACCATCAGGACCTCGCCGGTGTCGTGCTGCTGGATCACGGCGGGCAGCAGCCCGGCCGCATCGAAGCGCACGCGCGCGAGCACCCCGTCGATGTCGGTCGTCGTCATCGCACGTCCATCCCCTCCGCGCGCAGCGCGTCCTTCACCTGGCTGACCGTGAGCTCGCCGTTGTGGAACACGCTGGCGGCCAGCACGGCGTGCGCCCCGGCGGTGATCGCGGGCGCGAAGTGCTCGAGCGCTCCCGCGCCGCCCGACGCGATCACCGGCACACTCGACACCTCGGCGATCGCGGTGATGAGCTCGAGGTCGAAGCCCTCCTTGGTGCCGTCGGCGTCGATCGAGTTGACGAGCAGCTCGCCCGCGCCCCGCTCGATCGCCTCGCGGGCCCAGGAGATCGCGTCGATGGCGGTGCGTTCGCGGCCGCCGTGCGTGGTCACGACGAAGCCGCTCGGCGCCGCGGCATCGCGCGTCACGTCGAGGGAGAGCACGCAGACCTGCGCGCCGAAGCGGTCGGCGATCTCGCCGATGAGCTCCGGGCGCCGGATCGCCGCCGAGTTGACACCGATCTTGTCGGCGCCGTGCGCGAGCAGGCGCGCGACATCATCGACGGCGCGCACCCCACCGCCGACGGTCAGCGGGATGAACACCTGCTCGGCTGTGGCCCGCACGAGATCGAACATGGTCTCGCGATTGTCGACGGTCGCCTTCACGTCGAGGAAGGTGATCTCGTCGGCACCCTGCTCGTAGTACGTGCGGGCGAGCTCGATCGGATCGCCGGCATCGCGCAGGTTCAGGAAGTTCACGCCCTTCACGACGCGGCCGGCGGCGACGTCGAGGCACGGGATGACGCGGACCGAGACGCTCATCAGATGCGGGCGGCGTGGATCGAGCTGACCAGGATGGCGCGGGCACCGAGCTCGTAGAGGGCGTCCATGACGTGGTTCGTCTCGTCGCGCGGCACCATGGCGCGCACCGCCACCCACGAGCCGTCGGCCAACGGCGAGACCGTCGGGGACTCCAGGCCCGGCGTGATCGCGGTGGCGCGCTCGAGCAGTTCGGCGGGCAGGTCGTAGTCCATGAGCACGTACTGGCGGGCGACCAGCACGCCCTGCAGGCGGCGCTGAAGGGTCGCGATGCCCGTGAGCTCCGGCTGGGCGCTGATGAGCACCGCGGTCGATTCAAGGATGACCGGGCCGACGATCTCGAGGCCCTGCGCGCGCAGCGTGGAGCCGGTCGAGACGACGTCGGCCACCGCATCCGCCACGCCCAGGCGCACGGCCGATTCGACCGCGCCATCGAGACGGATCAGCGTCGCGGTGACGCCGTGCCGGGCGAGGAAGTCGCCGACGAGGCCGGGGTAGCTGGTCGCGACCCGGAGCCCCTGGAGGTCGTCGAGCCCCGCCACCGACCCGGGAGGCGCCGCGAAACGGAACGTCGAGCCGCCGAAGTCGAGGGACTGGATCTCGACCGCGGCGGACCCGGAGTCGAGCAGCAGGTCGCGACCGGTGATGCCGACGTCGAGCGCGCCGGACCCCACGTAGGTGGCGATGTCGCGCGGGCGCAGATAGAAGAACTCGACGCCGTTGCGCGGGTCGGCGACCGTCAGCGCGCGCGGGTCGCGCCGCCCGGCGTAGCCCGCCTCGACGAGCATCTCGACGGCGGTCTCGGAGAGCGACCCCTTGTTGGGTACCGCGATTCTCAGCATGGTGGTCTCTTCAGGGCAGTGGGCGCCCGCGGGCGCAGAAATCGGGCTAGAGGTGCTTGTAGACGTCGTCGAGGGTCAGGCCCTTCGCGACGAGGAGCACCTGCAGGTGGTAGAGCAGCTGCGAGACCTCCTCGGCGGTGGCCTCGTCGCTCTGGTACTCGGCGGCCATCCACACCTCGGCGGCCTCCTCGACGATCTTCTTGCCGATCGCGTGGATGCCCGCATCGAGCTGCGCGACGGTGCCGGAACCTTCGGGCCGCAAGCGCGCCTTCTCGCTCAGTTCGGCGAACAGCGCGTCGAAAGTCTTCACCGGCCCAGGGTACCGGGCTGTCGCCGGGCGAATGCCCGCGTGCCCGTTGCCGGAGTGGGCGGGATCAGGAGACGCCGAGCAGATCGATGACGAAGACGAGGGTCTTGCCCGAGAGACGATGACCGCCGCCGGCGGGGCCGTAGGCAAGGTGGGGAGGGCAGACCAGCTGCCGGCGACCGCCGACCTTCATGCCGGGGATGCCCTGCTGCCAGCCGGCGATGAGGCTGCCGAGCGGGAAGTTGATGGACGAGCCGCGGTTCCACGACGCGTCGAACTCCTCGCCGGTCTCGAACTCGACGCCGACGTAGTGCACGTCGACCGTCGCGCCGGGCGTGGCCTCGGCGCCGGTGCCGACGACGAGGTCGGTGATGACGAGCTCGGTGGGAGCGGGACCCTCGAAGAAGTCGATCTCTGGCTTGGTGTTCTGGCTCATACGACCATCCAACCAGACGCTGCGGAGTCGGGCGTCGTCAGTGCGTGTGCGCGGTCGCCGCGGCCCGGAGCTCGGCGATGGCGCCCTCGACACTGTCCCGGCCGTACACGGCCGAGCCCGCGACGAAGGTGTCGGCGCCGGCCTCGGCGGCGATGCCGATCGTGTCGAGGGCGATGCCGCCGTCGACCTGGAGCCACACGTCGAGACCGTGCGCGCGCACGGCCTCGCGCAGGGCGCGCAGCTTCGGCATGGTCTCCGGCATGAAGCTCTGCCCCCCGAACCCGGGTTCGACGGTCATCACGAGCACCTGATCGACCTCGTGCAGCAGCTCGAGGTACGGCTCGATCGGCGTGCCCGGCTTGACGGCGATACCGGCACGGCTGCCGCGGTCGCGGATCGCGCGCGCCGTTGCGACGACATCGGCCGCGGCCTCCGCGTGGAAGGTGACCGAGAAGGCCCCCAGCTCGGCGTAGCCCGGCGCCCAGCGATCGGCATCGCTGATCATCAGGTGCACGTCGAGCGGGATCGGCGACACGGACTGCAGCCGCCCCACCATCTGCGGTCCGAACGTGAGATTGGGCACGAAGTGGTTGTCCATGACGTCCACGTGCACGAGATCCGCGGTCGCGATGCGCTCCACCTCGTGCTGCAGGTTCACGAAGTCGGCCGACAGGATGCTCGGGTTGATGCGCACGGTCACGGTGTCAGCGTAGCGACGGCGGATGCTCGCGCGGGGCCGCGCGCTCCCCGTCAGGCGCGCTGCAGGAGCTGGATGAACATCGCGTCGGTTCCGTGCCGGTGCGGCCAGAGCTGCGCGGCTCCGTGCGGGAGCTCGCCCAGGTCGAGCGGGGTGCAGGCGATGCGGGACAGCACGGCCCGGGTGTCGAGCGGGGTCACCGGGCAGGCGGGGTCGGCGAGGAGGGCATCCACGATCGCGGTGGTCTCGGCGGGATGCGGGGAGCACGTGACGTAGGCGAGCACTCCCCCCGGCGCGAGCGCGGCGACCGCGCTGCGCAGCAGCTCGCCCTGCAGCTGCGCGAGCGGTGCGACGTCGGCGGCGGTCTTGCGCCAGCGCGCCTCGGGCCGGCGGCGGAGCGCTCCCAGACCCGTGCACGGGGCGTCGAGCAGGATGCGGTCGTAGCGACCCGGCTCGGCCTCCCCCACAGTGCGGCCGTCGCCGACCCGCACCGCGACGCTCGGGTCGACGGCCGCGAGCGCCTGCCGCACCAGGCCGGCGCGCGCCGGCACGACCTCGTTGGCGACGAGCTGCGCCCCGCCCTGGTGCGCCTCCGCGGCGAGAAGCGCCGCCTTGCCGCCCGGCCCGGCGCAGAGATCGATCCAGCGCTCGCCCGGCACGACCCCGCGCACGCGCGACAGCGCGAGGGCGGCGAGCTGCGAGCCCTCGTCCTGCACCCGGGCTCGGCCCGCCGCGACGAGCGGGTGCGCTCCCGGATCGCCCGCGGCCGCGATCGCGGCGGTCGGCGCGCTGGCGGCAGGAGCGCCGATCTGCTCGGGGGTGCTCAGTCCGGGGAGGGCGACGAGGGTGACGCGGGCGGGCACGTTGTCGGCGGCGAGCAGCTGCTCGAGCTCCCCCGCGCGCCCTTCGCGCTCGAGAGCCGACCGCAGGGCGGCGACGACCCAGGCGGGGTGGGCGTGCTCGACGGCCAGACGCTCATCAACATCGTCGACGCCGTCGAGCAGGCGGGCGACCCAGGTGGCGTCGTCGGCGCGGCTGATGGTGCGCAGCACAGCGTTGATGAAGCCGGTGGCGCGGGTCGCCCCCGCGCCCCGGGCGAGGGAGACCGTCTCATCGACGGCGGCGTGCGCGGGCGTGCGCATGCCGAGCAGCTGGTGTGCGCCGAGAGCGAGGATGTCGCGCACGACGGGGTCGATGGTGTCGAGCGGGCGGGCGGCCGCGCGCTCGATCACCCGGTCGTAGTGGCCGCGGCGGCGCAGCGTGCCGTAGGTGAGCTCGGTCGCGAGCGCCGCGTCGCCCGGCGACAGGCGTGCGCGGCGCAGGCGCGACGGCAGCACGAGGTTGGCGTAGGCGTCGTCGGCCGAGACCGCACGGATGACGTCGAGCGCGATCGTGCGCGGAGAGCTCGCCGACCGGGAGCCTCCGCGGGCGGGGCGGCGTGGGCTCGGGGGCCGGTCCGCGTCGGGCGGCGTCACGCGAGCTCCGTCGGCGCGCCCGCGGGCCAGCCCCGCGCCCAGTCGGCGGCGGGCATCGCCTGCTTGCCGGCCGGCTGCACGCGGAGCAGCTCGAGGGGCTGGGTGGCGGTGCCGACCAGCACACGGGTGCCGTCGCGGCGGAGCGCTCCGGGCGGCAGGGCGGGAGCATCCCGCGCGATCGTCGCCTCGTGGATCTTCAGCGTCTGCTCGCCCCAGTGGCAGAAGGCGCCCGGCTCCGGAGTCACCCCGCGGAGCCGCGCGTGCACGGCGTCGGCGGGCTCGGTGAAGCGCAGCGCCGCATCCTCGCGATGCAGCTTGGGCGCCGCGGTCGGCGTGCCCTCCTGGGGGTGAGGGACGGCGGTGCCGGCGGCCAGGTCATCGACGACCTGGCGCACGAGGTCGGCGCCGGAGCGACTCAGTTCGTCGAGCAGCGAGCCCGCCGTGCGGTGGGCGCCGATCGGGGTCGTGAGGCGCGCGTACCAGTCGCCCTCGTCGAGGCCCGCCGTGAGCTGGAAGACCGTGGCGCCCGTCTCGGCGTCGCCGGCGATCACCGCGTGCTGCACCGGCGCCGCCCCGCGCCAGCGCGGCAGCAACGAGAAGTGCAGGTTGATCCAGCCGAGGCGCGGCCAGCTCAGCAGCGGCTCACGGACCAGGGCGCCGTAGGCGACGATGACGCCGAGGTCGACCGGAAGCGCCTGGAGATCGGCTTCGATCTCGTCGAGACGCCGCGCCTCGAGCACCGGGATTCCCAGGCGGGCCGCCTCATCGGCGACCGGCGTGGGTGTGAGGGTGCGGCGGCGACCCTGGGGAGTCGGCGGCCGGGTGATGACGCGCTCGATCGTGTGCGGGCCCGCCGCGAGCGCGGTCAGGGTCGGCACGGCGGCGGCAGGACTGCCGGCCATCACCAGGCGCAGAGGGATCACGGCTCCATTCAACCGGATGCCCGCTCCCCCTCGGCGCGCCGCCGAGTCACCCGGCCGTCGTGACGCCGCGCCCACCCGGGTCGTCGAAGGGCTCGGAGTCGTCGAGCCGGACCCGCAGTGCGGGCACCCGGCGGCGCGGCGGCGACCCCGGGAGGCGCGGCGCGCGGGCCGTGGCGCCGCGGACGAGCTCGGCCTTGAGCAGCGTCGCGACCTCGGACCCGCGCGCGTAGTCGAAACGGACGATCGCCCGCACCCGGCCCGCCTCGAGCTCGATCGGGCCGAGCACGTCGACCCCGTCCAGCTCGTCGAGCGCGGCGAGGGCGCGCTGCACGGCGCTCGGCTCCCCCGCGACGGCGGCGACCCGCACCGCGGGTGGAAAACGCAGCTGCCGACGGTCGGCGAGCTCGGCGGCGGCGATCGTCTCGGGGTGCCCGGTGGCGAGTGCGGTGGCGACCGGCCCGCCGACGCCGACCAGCAGCACCGGGGCGTCGGGCGCGGCGAGGGCGGCGGCGTTCGACCACCAGCGCACGCAGTCCTCGACGACCCGGAGGCTCTCGCGGGCGAGCATCCCCTCGCCATCGAGGAGCAGAACGGCGCGGTAGCCGCCCGGGACGACGGGTTCGGCGCCCCGCGTGGCGACCACGAGCGTCCGACCGCCCGGGGCCTCCTGCAGCGGGGTCTCGCCGTCGGAGACGACCACGCGCGCGCCGGGGAAGGCCCGGCCCAGCTCGTCGGCCGTGCGGGTCGAGCCACGGCCGACAGGTCGCCAGCGGTCTCCCTCGCACGTCGCGCAGCGCCAGCCGACCGCGAGCGCGCCGCACCAGCGGCACCCGGGGGCTCCCCCGCTGCGCGCGATGGCCAGCGGGCCCCGGCAGGCCGTGCAGCGGGCCGTCTCGCCGCAGCGGGTGCAGGCGAGTCCCGGCGTGTGACCGGGCCGTGCCACCTGCACGAGCACCGGTCCGCGGCCGAGCGCATCGGAGACCGTGCGCCACGCGGTCGAGGGGATGCGGGCCGGGGCCTGCTGGCCGCCCGTCTGCTGCGCGGTCGGGGTGATGCGCCGCCGCCACCGACCGGCGGGCTCGAGCGCCGTGAGCCAGCCCAGCTCGAGGAGCCGCTGCGTGTCGGTGCTGCGGGCGTGGGCGGCGAGCACGAGCGCGCAGCCGCTCTGCTCCTGCCGCAGCAGGGCGAGGTCGCGGCTGTGGATGCCGGGCGCGTGCGGCTCGGCGTGCAGGCCGTCCCCGTCATCCCAGACCGCGATGAGCCCGAGCAGCGGGGCGGGCGCGAGCAGCGCCGCCCGGTTGCCGATGATGATGACCGGCTCGCCCTCGAGCGTTCGGAGGAAGGCGCGGTAGCGGGCGGCCGCCGGCTGGCTGGCATCGAGGCGCACGACCGCCTCGGCAGCCACGAGCGGGCCGAGAGCGGCCGCGAGGTGGTCGAGGTCGCGGTAGTCGGGGGCGCTGACGATCGCGCTCCGCCCAGCCGCCAGAGTGGCGGCAGCGAGCTCGGCGAGGGTGCGCAGCGCCGTCGGCCCCCACACGCCGGGGGCGAGCTCGGCGGGCGCGGGGATGCCCGTGAGGGCGACGCGGGCGGGCGCGAGGCCGGGCTCCCCGAGGGACTCGAGTAGGGGCCGCAGGGCAGCGGACGGGTACCCGCGGATGCTGGGCACGGCGGGAGCGGGCACCCGCGGAGGGACGCTCTCGGCCCGGTGGGCCGCCCAGCTCTTCTCCACCCGCACCTGCCGGGGCGGGACCGCCAGGCGCACGAGGTCGCTGGCCACCCCGGCCGCGCGGTCGGCGGCGCGGCGGATCAGCCGCCACACCGCCGGGTCGAGCACCGGCACGGGCGAGACGACCTCATCGAGCTCGCTGAGCACGCCGTCGTAGCCCTCGTCGCCCTCGGCGACGACCTCGACGATCCAGCCGCGCGCCTGGCGGCCGGCGGAGCGCAGGGGGACCAGCACCCGCACGCCGGGACGCGCGTCGGCGACCCACTGCGCGGGGATCCGATAGTCGAAGAGCCGGTCGAGCTGCGGCAGGGGCGAGTCGAGCAGGACCCGTGCAATGGCCCGCTCGAACACGGTCAGATCCCGGCCGCCGACCGCAGCTCGTCGACGCGGTCGAGGCGCTCCCAGGTGAAGCCGGGCAGTTCACGGCCGAAGTGACCGTACGAGCTCGTGGCCGCGTAGATCGGCTGCAGCAGCTCGAGGTCGCGGATGATCGCGGCGGGCCGGAGATCGAACACCTCGCGGATCGCGGCGATGATGCGCTCGTCATCGAGGTGGCCGGTGCCGAAGGTCTCGACGTACAGGCCGACCGGGGCGGCCGTGCCGATCGCGTAGGCCACCTGCAACTCGAGCCGGTCGGCGAACCCGGCCGCGACGGCGTTCTTCGCGACCCAGCGCATGGCGTAGGCCGCCGAACGGTCGACCTTCGATGGGTCCTTGCCGCTGAAGGCGCCACCGCCGTGCCGCGCCGCCCCGCCGTAGGTGTCGACGATGATCTTGCGCCCGGTGAGCCCGGCGTCGCCGTGCGGACCGCCGATCTCGAACCGGCCGGTCGGGTTGATGAGCACGCGCGGGACGCTCGCGTCGAATCCAGCGCCCTCGAGCACCGGGGCGATGATGGTGCGCTGGACGTCCTCACGGAGCTGCGCGGTGCTGACCGCCGGGAGGTGCTGCGTCGAGAGCACGACCGTCTCGACCGTTCGGGGCACGGCACCCTCGTAGCCGATCGTCACCTGCGTCTTGCCGTCGGGGGCCAGGTAGTCGAGCGTGCCGTCCTTGCGCACGGCCGCGAGCCGCTCGGCCAGGCGGTGGGCGAGCCAGATCGGCAGCGGCATGAGCACGGGCGTCTCGGTCGTCGCATAGCCGAACATGATGCCCTGGTCACCGGCGCCCTGCGCGTCGTCGACATCGGTGCTCGTGCCCTCGCGGGTCTCGAACGCCGCGTCGACGCCCTGGGCGATGTCGGGCGACTGTTCGCCGATCGAGATGGAGACCCCGCACGAGCGCCCGTCGAACCAGACGTCGCTGGAGGTGTAGCCGATCTCGGTGACGCGCTTGCGGACGATGCCGGGGATGTCGACGTAGCCGCTGGTCGTGACCTCACCGGCGACGTGGACGAGGCCGGTGGTGACGAGGGTCTCGACGGCGACACGGCTGCGCGGATCGACGGCGAGCAGCGCGTCGAGGATGCTGTCGGAGATCTGGTCGCAGATCTTGTCGGGATGCCCCTCGGTGACCGATTCGGAGGTGAACAGTCGCAGCGCGCTCATCGGTGTGGGGGTGTCCTGTCGTCGTCAGTGGCGTCGCGGGGGCGAATGGCGCCCCGCGGCGCGAGGTGGCGGGCGGTGGCGGGCGGTGGTCAGGCGAGGAGGTCGAGGATACGGTGCGCGACCGACAGCTTGTCGCCCTCGGCCCGCGCAACCACAGTACCGGCGCCATCGAGCACCATGACGGCATTCGTCGGGCTGCCGAAGCCCTCGCTCCAGCCGACGCGGTTCACGACGAGGAGGTCGACGCCCTTCCGCTGCGCCTTGGCGGCGGCGACGCGCAGCAGCGCGTCGTCATCCGTCTCGGTCTCGGCGGCGAAGCCGACGATGCGCTGACCCGGGCGCCGGACGGCGGCGAGCCCCACGAGGATGTCGGGGGTGCGCTCGAGCTCCAGTACCAGACCGGCGCCGTCGTCGCCCTTCTTGATCTTGCCCTCGGCGACGGCCGCGGGCCGGAAGTCGGCGACGGCCGCCGCCATGATGACGGTGTCCGCGGTCGCCGACTGGGCGGCCATGGCGGTCTCGAGCTCGGCGGCCGTCGCGACGGCGATGAGATCGACACCCGAGGGCGCGGGCACTTCGAGGTGGGCGCCGACAAGGGTCACGGCCGCCCCGCGCGCACGGGCCGCGGCGGCGAGGGAGACCCCCTGGCGGCCGCTCGAACGATTGCCGAGGTAGCGCACGGGGTCGAGCGGCTCGCGCGTGCCGCCCGCCGAGATCACGATGCGGCGCCCGACCAGGTCGTGCGGGCCGACGACGTCGAGCGCGCGCGCGACGATCTCCTCCGGCTCGCTCATCCGCCCGGGACCGACGTCGGTGCCGGTCAGGGCTCCCGCCTCGGGGCCGACGATGGTGACACCCCGAGCACGCAGCGTCGCGATGTTCGCCTGGGTCGCCGGGTGCTCCCACATCTCGGTGTGCATCGCCGGTGCGATGACGAGGGGCGCGGAGCTGGCGAGCACGGTCGTCCCGAGGAGATCGCCGGCGAGCCCCGCGGCCAGCGAGGCGATCGTGTGGGCGGTCGCCGGCGCGATGACGATGAGGTCGGCCCGCTGACCGAGGGCGACGTGCCGCACCTCGGCCACCCCCTCGTAGAGGTCGGTGTGCACCGGATTGCGGCTGATCGCCTCGAGTGTCGGACGACCGACGAAGCGCAGCGCCCCCTCGGTCGCGACGACGTGCACGTCATGGCCGGCGCGCACGAATCCGCGCGCCACGCCGACGGCCTTGTAGGCGGCGATGCCGCCGGTGATGCCCAGCACGACCGTGAGGCGCTCCGGCGAGGCCGGTGCCGAGCGGGTCATGGCGCGGGCCTAGTCCGTGATCTTGGTGAGGACGAGCTTGTTCTCGTTGATCTCGTGCAGCGCGACCGAGAGCGGCTTGTCGTCGACGGTCGAGTCGACGAGCGGGCCGACGTTGTCGAACAGGCTGCCCTCGTGCAGGTCGGCGTAGTAGTCGTTGATCTGGCGGGCGCGCTTCGACGCGAAGATGACCAGCTGGTACTTCGAGTCGACCTTCGACAGCAGCTCGTCGATGGGGGGCTCGATGATGCCCGAGTTCTTGTCGGCCATGGGTGTCTCGCTCTCGTTCGGTGCGCCGCGGTCACCGCGGGGTGTGGTCACTGGCGCTGTGGTCACTAGCGCTGTGGTCTAGCGCGCCGAGCCGGCGCGCCCGGACGGCCGCGCTCCGCCGCTGGGCACTGCCAGCAAGTCTACGACCTCCTGCGCCGCGCGCGAGACATCGTCGTTGACGACGAGCTCGTCGAACTCGTCCTGGGCGGCCAGCTCGACCCGCGCGGTCTCGAGGCGACGTGCCTGCTCCTCGGGGGTCTCCGTGCCGCGGCCGATGAGGCGCCGCACGAGCTCCTCCCAGCTGGGCGGCAGCAGGAACACGAGCACCGCATCCGGCATCGCGGCGCGCACCTGGCGCGCCCCCTGCAGATCGATCTCGAGCAGAACGCTGCGGCCGGATGCGAGCGCCGCCTCGACGGGCGGCCGCGGCGTGCCGTACCGCGCGGCGCTGTGCACCTGCGCCCATTCGAGCAGCTCGTCGCGGGCGATGAGGTCGTCGAAGCCCGCGTCGTCGAGGAAGTAGTAGTGCACACCGTCGACCTCGCCCGGGCGGGGCGCCCGCGTGGTCGCGGAGACGCTCAGGAGGACGTCGGGGTGATGCGCGCGGATATAGCCCGCAACCGTGCCCTTGCCGACCGCGGTGGGGCCGGCAAGCACGACGAGCCGGCCACGACCGGGGGTCTCCTCCCGAGCCCGCAGCCATTCGCGCAGCCGCGCGCGCTGGTGCCGGCCGAGACCCCCGACCCGCTTGCCGGGCGCGATGCCGAGCAGGGTGAGCACCTCGGCCACCCGCGCGGGGCCGAGGCCGCGGAGCGAGCCGAGCAGCTCGGGCACACGCAGGCCCGATTCCGCGCTGGCGGGGTCGCGCCACGCGGTCTCCGCGACGTCGAGCGCGGTCCGCTCCCCCGCCGCGACAGCCGATTTGACCGCGGCACGCGCGCGACGAGCGGCGACCGCCGCGCGCGAGGCGGCGGCGCGATCGACCTCGGGCATGCCTCCGGTCACGACGCGCCCTGCTCCAGCTCGGCGCGGTGCGCGTCGAGAGCCGCCTCGAGCCCGTCGGGGCCGGCGCTCAGCACGCTGCGGGTGACGGTGGGGATGACCGAGGCGGCGGCCACGCCGTAGACGTCGCGCAGGGTGCCGAGCCGGGTTCCCTGGTAGCCGAAACCGGGGCCGAGCACAGGCGTGTGCTGCAGCAGCACGGGATCGATTCCGCTCGCCGTGATCGGCTCGGTGGCACCGATCACGACCCCGAGAGCACCCCAGCCGGTCGCGCCGGCGTTGCGGACGGCGACGTCGCGGGCCAGCTGGCCCGCAACCGAGCGCCCGGAGCCGCTGACCGACTGCTGGAGTCCCCGACCTTCGGGGTTCGAGGTCGCGGTGAGCACGAAGACGCCCTTGCCGTGCGCCTCGGCGAGCTCGATCACCGGGTCGAGCGACCCCAGCCCCTGGTAGGCGACCGCGGTCATGGCGTCGGCTTCGAGCGGCGAGCCCGGGGCGAGCCAGGCCTGTCCGTAGGCCGCGGCCGTCGATCCGATGTCCCCGCGCTTCACGTCGGCGATCACGAGGAAGCCGTCGGCGCGCGCGGTGCCGATGATCTCCTCGAGCACCGCGTAGCCGGCGGCGCCGAACCGCTCGAAGAACGCGGCCTGCGGCTTCACGATGCCGACCCGGCCGCGGGCGGCCGCGAGTGCGCGCAACGCGAAGGCGCGCGCGCCCGCCGCGTCGTCGCCCAGCCCCCACTGCCGCAGCAGCTCGGCGTGCGGGTCGATGCCGAGGCACAGCCGGCCATGGGCATCCGTCACCGCGCGCAGGCGCTCGCCGAAACCGGTCATGCGCCGCCCGCCCGGGCGATCGCGTAGTCCTGCAGACTGGTCACCGTCACGGTGCCGGACTGCGACTCCATGGAGGCGACGGTTGCACCGACCGTCGCCATCGTCGTCATCAGCGGTTTGTCGGCCGCGACGGTGGCCGTGCGGATCTCGATGCCGTCGGCGCGCGCGGAGCGGCCCGACGGGGTGTTGATGACGATGTCCACCTCGCCCGCGTTGATGAGGTCGACGATGCTCGGCTCGCCGTCGCTCGCGCCGCTGTGCTTGCGGACCACGCGGGCCTCGATGCCGTGCCGGGCGAGCACCTCGTTGGTGCCCTCGGTCGCCCACAGCTCGAAGCCGAGCTGGCGCAGCCGGAGCGCGGGCAGCACGACGGCACGCTTGTCGCGATCGGCGACCGAGATGAAGACGACGCCCTCGGTCGGCAGCCCGCCGTAGGCCGCCTGCTGGCTCTTCGCGAACGCGCGGGGGAAGTCGCGATCGATGCCCATCACCTCGCCCGTGGAGCGCATCTCAGGGCCGAGCACCGAGTCGACGATGACGCCCTCGCGCGTGCGGAAGCGCTTGAACGGCAGTACCGCCTCCTTGACCGCGACCGGCGCATCGAGCGGCACCGTCGAGCCGTCGCGCGCGGGCAGCAACCCCTCCCCGACGAGTTCGCGGATCGTGCGCCCGGTCATGACGAGCGATGCCGCCTTGGCGAGCGGGATGCCGAGCGCCTTCGAGACGAAGGGCACGGTGCGGGAGGCGCGCGGGTTGGCCTCGAGCACGTAGAGCACGCCCGCGCCGATGGCGAACTGCACGTTGAGCAGGCCGCGCACACCGATGCCGCGGGCGATCGCCTCGGTCGCCGCGCGCACGCGGTCGATGACGTCGCGGCCGAGGGTCACGGGCGGCAGGGTGCACGCCGAGTCGCCGGAGTGCACACCGGCCTCCTCGATGTGCTCCATGATGCCGCCGACGTAGAGCTCGTCCCCGTCGAACAGCGCGTCCACGTCGATCTCGACGGCATCGTCGAGGAACCGGTCGACCAGCAGCGGCTGATCGGGCCCGATGATCGCCTGGTCCTTCACCCGGTCGAAGTAGTCGACCAGGCTCGGGCTGTCGTAGACGATCTCCATGCCGCGCCCGCCGAGCACGAAACTGGGCCGCACGAGCACCGGGTAGCCGATGCCCTCGGCGATCGCGATGGCGCTCTCGACGTCGGTCGCGGTGCCGTTGCGCGGCGCGGTGAGGCCCGCCTCGTGAAGGATGCGGGAGAACGCGCCGCGCTCCTCCGCCAGGTCGATCGCCCCCGGGCTGGTGCCCAAGATGGGGACGCCGGCCTGCTCGAGGCCGTGCGCCAGGCCGAGAGCGGTCTGGCCGCCGAGCTGCACGATGACGCCGACCAGCTCGCCCGAGGCGCGTTCGGCCTCGATGACCTCGAGCACGTCCTCCAGCGTGAGCGGCTCGAAGTAGAGCCGGTCGCTCGTGTCGTAGTCGGTCGAGACGGTCTCGGGGTTGCAGTTGATCATGACCGTCTCGAAGCCGGCGTCGCGGAGAGCGAAGCTCGCGTGCACGCAGCTGTAGTCGAACTCGATGCCCTGGCCGATGCGATTCGGGCCCGAGCCGAGGATGACGACCTTGCGGGCGGCGCTCGGCGCCACCTCGGTCTCGAGGTCGTAGCTCGAGTAGTGGTACGGGGTGAGCGCGGGGAACTCTCCCGCGCAGGTGTCGACCGTCTTGAAGACGGGCCGCACGCCGGCCGCCCAGCGCGCGGCGCGCACCGCGGCCTCGTCGAGGCCGCGCAGCTGCGCCACCTGGGCGTCGCTGAAGCCGTGCTCCTTCGCGTACCGGATCACGTCGGCCGTCAACTCCGGAGCGGCAGCGAGCTCATCGGCCACCTCGTTGATCAGCACGATCTGGTCGAGGAACCACGGGTCGATGCCCGTCGCTGCGAACAGCTCGTCGATCGTGGCACCGGCCCGCAGTGCCTGCTGCACCGTCACGATGCGGCCGTCGGTGGGGGTGGCGGCGAGCGTCAGGAGGGCATCCTTGTCGCCCGGCTCGCCCTCCCAGTGGAAGCTGCTGCCGCGCTTCTCGAGGCTGCGCAGGGCCTTCTGCAGAGCGGTGGCGTAGTTGCGGCCGATCGCCATGGCCTCGCCGACGCTCTTCATCGTCGTCGTCAGCTCGGCATCGGCGCCCGGGAACTTCTCGAAGGCGAAGCGGGGCACCTTCACGACGACGTAGTCGAGCGTCGGCTCGAAGCTCGCCGGGGTCACCCGCGTGATGTCGTTCGGGATCTCGTCGAGGCGGTAGCCGATGGCGAGCTTCGCGGCGATCTTGGCGATCGGGAACCCCGTGGCCTTCGAGGCGAGGGCGCTCGAGCGCGAGACGCGCGGGTTCATCTCGATGACGATGACGCGGCCGGTCGCCGGGTCGACGGCGAACTGAACGTTGCAGCCGCCGGTGTCGACGCCGACGTCGCGGATGATGCGGATGCCGATGTCGCGAAGGTTCTGGTACTCGCGGTCGGTCAGGGTCAGCGCGGGCGCGACCGTGATCGAGTCGCCGGTGTGCACGCCGACCGGGTCGACGTTCTCGATCGAGCAGACCACGACCGTGTTGTCGGCGCGGTCGCGCATGAGCTCGAGCTCGTACTCCTTCCAGCCGAGGATCGACTCCTCGAGCAGCACCTCCGTCGTCGGCGACTGGTGGAGGCCGTCGGTCACCATGCGGATCAGCTGCGCGCGGTCGTGCGCGAAGCCCGACCCGAGCCCGCCCATCGTGAACGAGGGGCGGATGACGACCGGGTAGCCGAGCTCCTCCGCGAAGGCGAGGGCCTCATCGACCGTGTGCGCGATCGCGCTGCGGGCCACGTCGGCCCCGGCGTCGAGGACGAGCTGCTTGAACGCCTGGCGGTCCTCCGCGCGGTGGATCGCCTCGAAGGAGGCCCCGATGAGCTCGACGTCGTACTTCGCGAGAATGCCGCGGTCGTGCAGCGCGATGGCCGCGTTGAGCGCCGTCTGACCGCCGAGGGTCGGGAGCACCGCATCCGGCTTCTCCTTGGCGATGATCGCCTCGATCGCCTCCGGCGTGATCGGCTCGATGTATGTCGCGTCGGCGAAATCGGGGTCGGTCATGATCGTGGCCGGGTTGGAGTTCACCAGGATCACCCGGATGCCCTCCGCCCGCAGCACGCGGCACGCCTGCGTGCCGGAGTAGTCGAACTCGGCGGCCTGGCCGATGACGATCGGGCCCGAGCCGATCACCAGCACGCTGTGGATGTCGTCGCGCTTGGGCATCAGGCGTCGGCCTTCCGGGTCGTCGCGACGACGAGGTCGCGGAAGCGGTCGAACAGGGAGGTGGAGTCGTGCGGGCCCGCCGCCGCCTCCGGGTGGTACTGCACCGAGAAGGCGGGGATGTCCAGGGCCCGCAAACCCTCGACCACCTGGTCGTTCAGGCCGATGTGGCTGACCTCCACGCGACCGAAACCGGCCGGGCTCTCGACGACGCCCTCCAGCGGAGCATCGACGGCGAAGCCGTGGTTGTGTGCGGTGATCTCGATGCGCCCGGTCGCCTTGTCGAGCACCGGCTGGTTGATGCCGCGGTGGCCGTAGGGCAGCTTGTACGTGCCGAAGCCCAGGGCCCGGCCCAGCAGCTGGTTTCCGAAGCAGATGCCGAAGAACGGCAGCCCCTCGCGCAGCACCCCCTGCAGCAGAGCGACGTGGGCGTCGCTCGCCGCCGGGTCGCCGGGGCCGTTCGAGTAGAAGACGGCGACCGGCTCGATCGCGAGCAGTTGCGCGAGCGTCACCGACTGCGGCATCACGTGCACCTCGAAGCCGCGCTGCGCCAGGTGGCGCAGGGTGGCCTGCTTCACCCCGAGGTCGAGCACGGCGAGCCGGCCGATCGGCTCCCCCTCGGCCGGGATCACCGTCGGGGCGTCGACTGAGACCTCGGCGGAGAGGTTGCGGCCGGTCATCTCCGCGCTCGAGCGGACGATCGCGAGCTGTGCGTCATCGCTGAGCTCCGCATCCGCGCCCGAGAAGATGCCGGCCCGCATGGCGCCGCCCTCGCGGATGCGGCGGGTGAGCGCACGGGTGTCGATGCCGCTGATGCCGACGATGCCCTGGCCCTCCAGGTCGTCGTCGAGGCTACGGGTGGCGCGGTAGTTGGAGACGCGGCGGGCGGGGTCGCGGACGACGAAGCCCTCCACCCAGATGCGGCGCGACTCCGGGTCATCATCGTTCATGCCCGTGTTGCCGATGTGCGGCGCCGTCATCACGACGATCTGCCCGGCGTAGCTCGGGTCGGTCAGGGTCTCCTGGTAGCCGCTCATGCCGGTGGCGAAGACGGCCTCGCCGACCGTGCGCCCTTCGGCGCCGTACGCGCGGCCGCGGAAACGGGTGCCGTCCTCGAGGACGAGCACGGCAGGGGGACGGGTCACGATGCGATTCCTTCCGAAGGGATGGTCGGCACAAGGCTCTGGAGGGCCGTGACGAGGGCGGTGGCCGCGGTGGTGTCCGGCACGCGCAGGTAGCTGTCGACCGGGGTGTCCCCGAGCAGCCAGCCGATCAGGATGAGGCCGTCCTTCTCGACGACACGGTCGATGGCCCAGGTGGCGCGCCCCGCCCCGCGCAGTGCGTCCGGGGCGATGAGGATCGGGTCCTGTCCGCGCACGGCGAGCACGAGGCCCTCGGGATGCACACCCGCGCTCGCCTGCGCACGGAAACCCAGGCCGTGCACGGCGACGCGCTCGAGCGGCTGGTCGGCGAGCGTGGTCGCGACGTACCAGCCCTCGACGACGACCGAGGCGGCACCGAGCGCGGCGGGGGCGACGAGCGGTCGGGCGACGGCGCCCTGCCGGCGACGGCGGTTGCGCCAGCCGAGCAGCATGAGCCCGAAGACGCCGAGGATGACGGCTCCGATGACGAGGGTGGGCAGGAGCCTATCCACGGCGGACCTCCAGGTGGGCTGCGGCAACGATGTCGGGGTCGACGACGGCGCCGTCGATGACGGTGGGAACGCCCCGGAACACGGTGGCGACGACCCGACCCGGCAGCTCGCGGTCGCGGTAGGGCGTGTTGGTGCTGCGGCCGCGCAGGTCGTCGACCGACCAGGTGCGGCGGTGAGAAGGATCCACGAGCGTCAGGTTCGCCGCGGTGCCAACCGCGAGCGGGTTCGCGTAGCCCGCGAGACGCCCGATCGCGGCGGGCCCGGTCGACAGCACGCGGGCGACGTCGGCCCACCCGAGCAGCCCGGTGTCGACCACGGCCTGCTGCACGACGCTCAGCGCCGACTCGAGACCCACCATGCCGAAGGCGGCCTCGGCCCAGGTGCACTCCTTCGCCTCCGCCGGGTGCGGAGCATGGTCGGTGGCGACGATGTCGATCGTGCCGTCCGCGAGGGCGGCGCGCAGGGCCTGGACGTCCTCGTCGCGCCGCAGCGGCGGGTTGACCTTGAAGCGCGCGTCGTACCCGCGGGCGAGCTCCTCCGTCAGCAGGAGGTGGTGCGGGGTCACCTCGGCGGTGACGGCGATGCCGCGCGCCTTCGCCCAGCGCACGATGTCGACCGAGCCGGCGGTCGAGAGGTGGCAGATGTGCACCCGTGCACCGACGTGCTCGGCGAGCAGCACATCGCGGGCGATGATCGCCTCCTCGGCCACGGCCGGCCAACCGGTCAGGCCCAGCTCGCCCGAGAGCGAGCCCTCGTTCATCTGGGCACCGACCGTGAGCCGCGGCTCCTGCGCGTGCTGGGCGACGACACCGTCGAAGGTGGCGACGTACTCGAGGGCGCGGCGCATCAGCAGGGGGTCGTGCACGCAGTGCCCGTCATCGCTGAACACCCGCACGCGGGCAGCCGAGCGGGCCATCGCCCCGATCTCGGCGAGCTGCTCGCCCGCGAGGCCCAGCGTGACGGCCCCGACCGGGCGCACCTCGGCATAGCCGGCGCGCTCGCCGAGCCGCAGCACCTGCTCGACGACGCCCGCCGTGTCGGCGACCGGCGAGGTGTTCGCCATCGCGTGCACCGCGGTGAAGCCACCGGCCGCCGCCGCGCGCGTGCCGGTCAGCACGGTCTCGCTCGCCTCGCCGCCCGGCTCGCGCAGGTGCGTGTGCAGGTCGACGAGGCCCGGCAGGGCGACCAGGCCCGCGGCGTCGATGACCCGTTCTGACGCCTCCACCGCCAGGCTGCCGCGGTCGACAATGATGCCGTCGCGCACGCGCAGGTCGGCCGGCTCGGAGCCGAGGAGGGCGGCGCCGCGGATCAGGAGGGAGGTCATCCGGTCACCCCCGTGGCACTCGCGGCGTTGCCCGGAGCGCTGATGGCGGCATCGGCACCGGCGACGAGCAGGTAGAGCACGGCCATGCGGATGAACACCCCGTTCGTGACTTGAGCGAGCACCGTCGACCCCGAGGAGTCGGCAGCGCTGGACGAGATCTCGAGCCCGCGGTTCATGGGGCCGGGGTGCATGACCATCGTATCGGGGCCGAGCCGGGCGAAACGCTCGTGGGTCAGCCCCCACTCGCGCCCGTACTCGCGCGGGTTCGGGAAGTACGCGTCGCGCATGCGCTCGGTCTGGATGCGCAGCATCATGACCGCGTCGGGCTCGAGTGCGAGGGCGTCGTCGAGGTGCTCGTGCACCGTGACCGGCCAGGTCGCGACGCCGGTGGGCAGGAGCGTGCGCGGGGCGACGAGGTGCACCTCGGCGCCGAGCAGGTGCAGCAGCCAGACGTTCGAGCGGGCGACGCGCGAGTGCAGGATGTCGCCGACGATGACGATGCGGAGCCCGTCGAGGCCGCGCCCACGGGCCTCGGAGCCGAACCGCCGCTGCCGCATCGTGAAGGCGTCGAGCAGAGCCTGCGTGGGGTGCTCGTGCGTGCCGTCGCCGGCGTTGATGATCGCGGCGTCGATCCAGCCCGCGTTGGCGAGCCGGTGCGCGGCTCCCGAGTCGTGGTGCCGAACGACGATTGCGTCGGCGCCCATCGCGAGCAGCGTCTGCGCGGTGTCCTTGAGGCTCTCGCCCTTCGACACGCTGGAGCCCTTGGCGCTGAAGGTGATGACGTTGGCGCTGAGCCTCTTCGCCGCCGCCTCGAACGACAGCCGGGTGCGCGTGGAGTCTTCGAAGAACAGGTTGACGACGGTCTTGTCGCGCAGCGCCGGCAGGGTGCGCACCGCGCGGTCGGCCGTCTCGGCCATGTCTTCAGCGACGTCGAGCAGGCGAATCGCGGATGCTCGATCGAGGTCGCGCGTGCTGAGCAGGTGCCTCATGGCTCGATCGTCACCTCCTCGACCCCGTCGACCTCGCTGAGCCGCACGGAGACCCGCTCGCTCGTCGCGGAGGGCAGGTTCTTGCCGACGAAGTCGGCCCGGATCGGCAGCTCGCGGTGCCCGCGGTCGACGAGCACGGCGAGCCGCACCGCGCGCGGACGCCCGTGGGCGACGATCGCGTCGAGCGCGGCGCGGATGGTGCGTCCCGAGTAGAGCACGTCGTCGACGAGCACGACGATCGCGTCGTCGATTCCCCCCGCGGGGATGCGGGTGGGCGCGGGTGCGCGGGTCGGCGTGCGCGCGAGGTCGTCGCGATACAGGGTGATATCGAGGGCGCCAACCTCCGAGACGCCGGGCTCGATCTCCTCGATCAGTCGCTGGATGCGCTCGGCGAGGGTCACCCCACGGGTCGGGATGCCGAGCAGGACGAGACGGCCATCGCCCCGCCGGCTCTCGAGGATCTCGTGGCCGATGCGGCGCAGAGCGCGCGCGATGTCAGCGTCGTGCAGCACGATGCGTGCAGCCATTCCCTGACCTCCTTCCCCGCCTCACGGGACGGTGCTTAAAGGACGTCGTACAGGCTCAGTCTAGACCCGGTCAGCCCCAGCGCTTGAGCAGGGCGCGCTCGCCGATCCCGACGAGAGCATCGGTGAGCTTGCCCAGGGTTCCCAGGAGGATGATCGCGAGGAAGAGCCGATCCATCCGCCCGTTGTTCTGCGAATCGCTGAGCAGGAAGCCCAGGCCCATGGACGAGCCCGCGAGCTCGGCGGCGACCAGGAAGAGCCACGACTGAACAAGAGCGAGACGAAGCCCGGAGACGACCGCGGGCACGACCGCCGGCAGCTGCACATCCGTCAGCAGTGACATCCGACTCAGCCCGAAGGCCCGGCCCACCTCCACGAGGTGAGGATCCACGTGGCGGAGTGCGCCGGAGACCACCGTGAACACCGGGAAGACCGCGCCGATGGCGATGAGCGTGATCTTGGGAGTCTCGAAGATGCCGAGCAGGAGGATGAGCAAGGGCAGCCAGGCGAGAGAGGGCACCGCCCGGAGCGCCCCGAGGAGGGGGCTGAGCAGGTCGGAGGCGGTCCGCGAGAGGCCCACGAGCGCTCCGAGCGCGAGGCCGATCGATGCGCCGATCGAGAAGCCGATCAGGACACGCTGGATCGAGATGAGGACGTAGGTGGAGAGCAGCCCCTGCTGGTGAAGCTCGACAGCAGCAGCGACGACCTGGGCCGGAGATGGGAGCAGGTAGCTGGGTACGGTTGCCGTCGCGGAGAGGGTCCACCAGATCGCCAGCAGTCCGACGGGGAGGATCGCGCCCAGCACGACGGTGCGCGCCCGTGGTCGTGCTCGGCGCACCCGAGGTTCGGCCACCGCCGCTGACGTATCGGCAGACACGCCCGTCCGGCGCCCCTCCGAGGAGGGACGCCGGACGGGAGCGCCGCCGCGCTCGTCGAAGCTCATGCTCAGCCGATCGCAGCCGGGTCGGCCGCCGTGGCGAAGGTGTCGTTGAAGAGCGACGCGAGCGCCTCGTCGATGAGCTGCTGGTTCGGCACGTCGCCGCTCTCGACGAAGATCGGGCCGATGACCGCCAGCACCTCGCGCTGGGCGTCGCCCGGCACGTTCGAGATGTCGATCACGGTGCGGGCGATCGTCGCCTCGGCGATCGCGACGTCGATGCCCGCGACCTCCGCGAGGATCGCGGCCGTCTCCTCGGGGTTCTCGAGCGCCCAGGCACGCGCCTTCTCGTACGCATTCACGACGAGCTGCGCGAGGTCGGGGTTGGAGGTGAGGAACTCCTCCGTCGCGTTGAGGAAGCCGTAGGAGTTGAAGTCGACGTTGTCATAGATGATCGTCGCGGCTCCGTTGTAGACGGATGTCGACAGCAGCGGGTCAAGGCCCGACCAGGCGTCGACCGCTCCGGTCTCGAGCGCGGTCTTGCCATCGGCATGCTGCAGGTTCTGCAGGCTGATGTCGTTCAACGAGAGCCCCGCTTCCGCGAGCGCCTGGAGGAGGAAGAAGTACGGGTCCGTCCCCTTCGTGGCGGCGACGGTGCGCCCGGCGAGGTCGGCGACCTCGGTGATGTCGCTGCCGGTCGGCACCGCGATCGCCGCCCAGTTGGGCTGCGTGTAGACGGCGATGGTCTGGATCGGGCTGCCGTTCGACCGTGCGAGGAGGGCAGCCGAGCCGGCGGTCGAGCCGACGTCGATGGCGCCGGCGCGGAGCGCCTCGTTGGCCTTGTTCGAGCCCGCGGACTGCACCCACTCGACGGTGACATCGTCGCCGAGCTCGGCTTCGAGCCAGCCCTGGTCTTTGATGATCAGGCTGAGCGGGTTGTAGGTGGCGAAGTCGAGCGTCAGCGTGGTGTCGCTCCACTCAGAACCCGCGGCCGGGGCCTCGGGAGCGGCGCCCTCGCCGGCCACGCAGCCGGTCATGGCCATGGCGGCCACGGCGACGGTCGCGGTCAGCAGGGTCAGACGGGTGCGGGTGCTCATGATGGCCTTTCGGTTGCCGGTCGATCGACCGGGTTGTGGGTGGAGCGGTGATGGTGGTGGCGGTGCGGGTGGTGCGGTTGGAGGGGGCGGCTAGCCGCCGTGGTGGCTCGGCACGCCGAGGGCGTCGAGCAGCTTCGCCCGGAGGCGGGTGAGAACGACCGATGCGCGGTCGCGGGGGCGGGCGCCGGGCACATCGAGGATCATGCTGATCGTGGCGCCGGGGCGGTCATGGCGGGTTCCGAGGAGCACGACGCGGTCGGCGAGGGCCAGCGCCTCGTCGACGTCGTGCGTGACGAGAACGACGGTGGCAGGGCGAGCGCGGTGGATGTCCACGAGGAGGTCCTGCATGGTCAGCCGGGTCAAGGCGTCCAGGGCGCCGAAGGGCTCGTCGAGCAGCAGCACGCCGGGGTCGCGGGCGAGCGCTCGGGCCAGCGAGACGCGCTGGGCCATGCCGCCCGAGATCTCCCGGGGCTTCAGGCCCGCCGCGTGCTCGAGCTGGACGAGCTCGAGCAGCTCGGCGACACGCTGACGCCCCGCCTCGCGGTCGAGGCCGCGCGGAAGACCGAGCTCGACGTTGCGGGCCACCGTGCGCCAGGGCAGCAGCCGCGGCTCCTGGAAGGCGACAGCGCAGCGCTGATCGGCGGGGGCGACCGGCGTGCGGTCGATGGTCAGGGTTCCCGCGGTGGGGCGGTCGAGGCCGCTGATCTGCCGGAGCAGGGTCGACTTGCCGCAGCCGGACGGGCCGAGCAGTGCGACGATCTCGCCGGGAGCGATCTCCAGCTGCACATCGCGGAGCACGGTGCGGGCATCCCCGCCGCGAGTCGGCGGGAAGGTGCGCGCGACCCCGCGCAGCGATACCGGCAGGGCCGGGGCAGCGGTCGGGGCGAGGGTCGCGTCGGAGGGCATGACGCCACCGTAGGAGGCCTCCGCGGGCCGCTCCAAACCGCGTCGACACGCGACGACACGGAGTGAAACAGAACGTCACACGGACGTCACGGTGCCCCGATGGCGGTGGTCAGGCACGGGGATCGGGCGCTGGTATCAGGCGCGGAGCTCGGCGGCGATCGATCCGAGCACGCCGTTGACGAACGGGGCGCTGTCGTCGGTGGAGAGCACGCTGGCGAGCTCCATCGCCTCGGCGATCACGACCGCCGTGGGCACCTCGGCGTTCTCACGGAGCTCCCAGGTGGCGAGGCGGAGGATCGCGCGGTCCACGACGGGCATCCGAGCGAGGGTCCAGCCGACCGCGTGCTGCTCGATGAGGGCGTCGATCGCGCCCTGCGCGGCCTCGACCCCCTGCACGATCTGCTCGGCGTACGGCCAGCTCGACGAGCGCTGCGGCTGCGCCGCGGCGCGTCGCGACTCCTCGTCGAGCACGGTGCTCAGCGGCACCTGGCGCACGTCGGCGATGTACAGCATGTCGAGGGCCCGCTTGCGGGCCTTGCTGCGGGCGCTCACTAGTCGGTGACGCGGCCCAGGTAGTCGCCCGAGCGGGTGTCGACCTTGACCCGGGTGCCGGTCTCGAGGAAGAGCGGCACCTGGATCTCGTAGCCGGTCTCGAGCGTGGCCGGCTTGGTGCCGCCGGTCGAGCGATCGCCCTGGAGGCCCGGCTCGGTGTAGGTGACCTCCAGCACGACCGAGGCGGGCATGTCGAGGTACAGAGCGACACCCTCGTTCATGGCGATCGTGACGATCTGGTTCTCGAGCATGAAGTTCGCGGCGTCGCCGACGACCGAGGCCGGCACGGTCACCTGGTCGTAGTCGGTGGTGTCCATGAAGACGTAGTCTGCGCCGTCCTGGTACAGGTACTGGTAGTCACGACGGTCGACAGTGGCGAAGTCGACCTTCGTGCCGGCGTTGAAGGTCTTGTCGACGACCTTGCCCGAGGTGACGTTCTTCAGCTTGGTGCGCACGAACGCGCCGCCCTTGCCGGGCTTGACGTGCTGGAACTCGATGACGTTCCAGAGCTGGCCGTCGAGGTTCAGCACGCTGCCGTTCTTGATGTCGTTCGTGGTCGCCATGGCGGGTTTCGGTCCGTTCGCGTCGGGGTCGTGGTGCAGGTCGCAGGTGGGCGCGTCGCGCCGACGGGCCAGTCTAGCCGAGGGCCGCGCCGACTCCCCTACCGGGCGAGAAGGTGCACCAGAGCGAGCCGGTACGAGCCGAAGCCGAACCCGGCGATGACGCCCGTCGCGACGCCGGAGATCACGCTCGTGTGCCGGAACTCCTCGCGCGCGTGCGGGTTCGACAGATGCACCTCGATCACCGGGATGCCCGCCTCGGTGACCAGGGCGACCGCGTCGCGCAGGGCGTAGCTGTAGTGGGTGAACGCGGCGGGGTTCAGGATCACCGGCGTGCGGGCATCCACCGCGTCGTGGAGCCAGCCGATGAGCTCGGCCTCGTCGTTGGACTGTCGCAGGTCGATCTCGACGCCCTCGGCCAGGCCACGGAGCTCGGCGTGCAGCTCGGCGAGCGTCGCGGTGCCGTAGATCTCGGGCTCGCGCGTGCCGAGGCGGTTCAGGTTCGGCCCGTTGAGAACGAGCACCCGGGTGGCGGCGGTCATGCCGTCACCCTACCGGCGCGGCTCACGAGCCGACCTCCTGGTAGGCGGCGAACAGCATTGACTCGTCCGTGCCGTTGAGCACGCGCGGGCGGCCGACCCCGTCGAGCACGATGAAGCGCAGCATGCCGGCGCGTGCCTTCTTGTCGCGCTGCATCGTCGCGAGCAGGGTCTTCCAGCGGCCCAGCGGGTAGCTGGTCGGAAGGGTGAGGGAGGCGAGGATATGCCGGGTGCGGTCGACCTGCTCGCTCGCCAGGCTGCCGGCGAGGTGCGAGAGCTCGGCGGCGAAGACCATGCCGATCGCGATGGCCGCGCCGTGCCGCCAGCGGTACCGCTCGGCGTGCTCGATGGCGTGCCCGAGCGTGTGGCCGTAGTTCAGGATCTCGCGCTGCCCCTGCTCGGTGAAGTCGTCACTGACGACGGTCGCCTTGACGCGGATGCTGCGTTCGACCAGCTCGCGGAACACGTCGCTGGTGCGGTCGGTCGCGACCCGCACGTCGGCCTCGAGCAACTCGAGGATGCGCTCGTCGGCGATGAAACCGCACTTGACGACCTCGGCCATGCCGGCAAGCAGCTCGTTCTGCGGCAGCCCGTCGAGCAGGTCGAGGTCGACGATGACGGCGTGCGGAGCCCAGAAGGCGCCGACCAGGTTCTTGCCCTCGGCGGTGTTGATGCCGGTCTTGCCTCCGACGGCGGCATCGACCATGCCGAGCACGGTGGTCGGAACCTGGATCACGGCGACCCCGCGCAGCCAGGTCGCGGCGACGAAGCCCGCGAGGTCGGTGGTCGCTCCCCCGCCCAGGCCGATCACGGCATCCGTGCGGGTGAAGTCGGTCTGGCCCATGATCTGCCAGCAGAAGGCGGCGACCTCGACGCGCTTCGCGCCCTCGGCATCGGGCACCTCGGCGAGCAGTACCTCGACCCGGCCGGAGAGCCGCTCGCGGAGCGCCTCAGCCTGCTCCGCCAGGGGCGGCGCGTGGATCACGAGCACCTTGGCCGCAGCAGGGGGCAGGGCCGCGCCGATCTCGGCGACGAGGCCGCGGCCGACCCGCACCTCGTAGGGCGATCCTCCGGTCACGGGGATGACGGTCACGTCGCGGTCGGGACGGTCGGGCTGGCTGGTCATGATCCTCCTGCCGCGGCGGCGCGGTCACGCGCCCACTCGGCGATCTCAGCGGCGACGCGGTCGAGCGGCTGGGACGAGGTGTCCCAGGCCGCCGTCGCCAGGGCGGTGTAGGTCGGCATCCGCTGCGCGACGAGCGACTCCCAGGCGCCGATGCCGTCGCGCACGAGCGGGCGGCTCTCGGCGTCGAGCCGGTCGGCCGCGGCCTCCGCGCTGACGGTGAGCAGCACCACGGGATGCCCCCGCAGCGCCGCGGCCACGGAGGGCGTCATCACGGCGCCGCCGCCCAGGGCCACGACGGCCCGCTGCCGCAGGGCCGCATCGACGGCATCGGCCTCGAGCGCACGGAAGGCGGCCTCGCCCCGCTCGGCGAAGATCGCGGGGATCGGCCCGTGCTCGGCCGCGATCACGCGGTCGGTGTCGATGAAAGGCACGGCGAGGGCGCGCGCCACCCGCTTGCCGGTGCGGGTCTTGCCCGCCGCGGGCGGGCCGATGAGCACGACGAGGGGGCGGTTGCCCGCATCCGTCGTCGCCTGCCCCGGAACCTCGGGGGTCGCGGCCTCAGGCACGGCCGTCGGCGACCGCCGTCGTGAGGGTCGCCGGGATCGCCGCGAGGTAGCCCTCGAGGTTGCGCCGGGTCTCGGCCACGGAGTCGCCGCCAAACTTCTCGAGGACCGCCTCGGCGAGCACGAGTGCGACCATGGCCTCGGCGACGACACCGGCGGCGGGCACCGCGCACACGTCGGAGCGCTGGTGATGGGCAGGGGCAGCCTCGCCTGTCGAGGTGTCGACGGTGCGCAGAGCGTGGGGCACGGTCGCGATCGGCTTCATGCCCGCCCGCACGCGCAGCACGGTGCCGGTCGACATGCCACCCTCGGTACCGCCGGCCCGATCGCTCAGGCGCTCGATGAGCCCGTCATCCACGACCAGCTCGTCGTGCGCCGACGACCCGCGGCGCCGCGTGGTCTCGAAGCCGTCTCCGACCTCGACGCCCTTGATGGCCTGGATGCCCATGAGCGCGGCGGCGAGGCGCGCGTCGAGGCGGCGGTCCCAGTGAACATAAGAGCCGAGCCCCGGAGGCACGCCGTAGGCGAGCACCTCGACCACGCCGCCGAGGGTGTCACCGTCCTTGTGGGTGGCATCGACCTCGGCGACCATGGCCGCGCTCGTCTCCGGGTGCAGGCAGCGCAGCGGATCGGCGTCGAGCCGGTCGACGTCATCGGGCAGCGGCAGGGGGGCGTCGTCGGGCACCCGCACCGGCCCGATGGCGAGCGTGTGCGCGACGAGGCGAATGCCCAGCTCGCCGAGGAACGCGCGGGCGACGGCGCCCAGAGCGACCCGGGCGGCGGTCTCGCGGGCGCTGGCACGCTCGAGCACCGGGCGCGACTCGTCGAATCCGTACTTCTGCATGCCGACGAGGTCGGCGTGGCCCGGACGCGGGCGCGTGAGCGGGGCGGCACGGCCGCCGCTCAACTCGGCGGGGTCGACCGGGTCGGGGCTCATGACGGTGGTCCACTTCGGCCACTCGGTGTTGCCGATGCGGAGGGCGATGGGGCTGCCCATGCTCACCCCGTGGCGCACGCCGCCCGAGATCGACAGCTCGTCCTGCTCGAACTTCATGCGCGCGCCGCGGCCGTAGCCCAGCTTGCGGCGCTGCAGGTCGGCCTGGATGGCCTCGCGCAGCACGGGCACCCCGGCGGGCAGGCCCTCGAGCACAGCGATCAGTTCGGGGCCGTGAGACTCCCCCGCGGTCAACCAGCGCAGCATGCGTCCATCCTCCCATGGGCGTCGAGGGCCGGATGCCCGCTCCGCGCCTCCGGACCCCTGCGGGCTACGCGGCGTCGAGTGCCGCGCGCATCGCGGCCTCGACCGCGGCCTCATCGTCGAGCGGCCGCTCGGTCTGGCCGGAGACGAAGAACCGCACCTGGCGCACGGCCTGGTGCAGCAGCATGTCGCGGCCGGAGGCGACCCGCCCGCCGACCTCGAGCCACTGGGCCGCCAGTGGCCCCGGCCACGGGTGGTACGTGACATCGAGGGCGACGGCCGTCGAGCGCGCGTCGAACGGCAGCGCGGCACGCAGGGGAACCCCGTTCGGCAGGGTCCAGGCGACCACATCGGCGCCGTCGACGACGTGCTCGAGGGCGCCCAGGCGGACGATGTCGAGCTCCAGCCCCAGTTCGTCGACGAGGCCGCGGAAGGCCGTCGCCCGGGCGGGTTCCCGCACCGCCACCGTCACCGAGCGCAGGTCGAGGGCGTCGAGGGCGACCAGCACCGACCGGGCCGTCGCGCCCGCGCCCGCGATGACCGCGTGGTCCGCGCTCTCGAGCCCCGCATCCCGGAGCGATCGCTCGATACCGGCCACGTCGGTGTTGCGGACGATGCGGCGGCCGTCGTCGCCGAGCAGAACGGTGTTGGCTGCCCCGGTGAGGGCCGCGGGGGCGTCCCACTCGTCGGCGAGCCGCAGCAGCTCCTCCTTCAGCGGCATCGTCGCGGAGAGCCCGCGCCACGCGCGATCGAGCCCGTCGAGGAAGCCGGCGAGATCGCTCTCGCGGACCTCGTGGCGCTCGTACACCCAATCGAGGCCGAGCGCGGCGTAGGCGGCCGCGTGGAGCGTCGGGCTGAGCGAGTGCGCGATCGGGCTTCCGACGACCGCGAGGCGCCTAGGCACAGTAGACGGCGTTGTCCGGCTGGGAGCACCACTCGCGCAGGCGCGCCACACCCTGCTCGTGCTCGGCGAGGGTCTCGGAGAACTGGGTCTCGCCCGTCGCCAGGTTGACGGTGACGAAGAAGAACCAGGGGCCGTCGACCGGATTGAGTGCGGCGTCGATGGCCAGGTCTCCCGGTGCCGCGATCGGCCCGATCGGCAGGCCCTCGATCACGTAGGTGTTGTACGGGTTGTCGTCGCCGAGGGCGTCGCCGCTCGACCAGACCGATCCGCTCTCCCCGGCGCCGTACTGCGTGGTCGAGTCGAGCTCGAGGCGCCAGCCGACGTCCAGGCGGTTCTGCACGACGCGGCTGACCTTGTAGAAATCGTCCGCGAGCCGCGCCTCGCGCTGGATGAGCGAGGCCTTCGTGAGCACCCGATGGCGGTCCTCCGGCGCGACGCCCGCGGCGTCGAGACGGGCGAAGGTCTCGTCGACGAGGGTGCGGATGTGGTCCTCCGCCGTCGTGTCCGGCTCGAAGGTGTACGTCGCCGGGAACAGGTAGCCCTCGATGTTCGGCGCCTCGGCGGGGACCCCGTAGATCGACGGGTCCGCAATGGCCGTCTCGTAGTCGGCGAGCGGGATGCCCGTGCCCGCAGACAGCGCCTCGATCACCTCGCCCGCTCGCAGGCCCTCGCGCACCGTCGCGCTCAGCTCGACCTTGTTGGCCGGGTCGAGCAGGGCGTCGAGCGCGGCCCGGGCCGACATCTGCTCCTGCAGCCGGTAGGTGCCGGGGATGAACTGGATCGACTCGTCCGCGAGCAGCAGGTCGTAGAAGGCGTCGAAGGTCATCGTGACGCCCTGTTCGACGAGCGACTCGGCCACGTCGGCCCCGATCTCGCCCGCGAAGATCGTGACGAGCACCTCGGTTCCGTTGCCGGTTCCGGTGTAGTCGTTCGGCAGCTCCCAGCCCAGGAGTTCACGGACCTGGTCCTCATAGTTCGTCCACACCCACCAGGCGCCGGCACCGCCGACACCGAGAAGCAAGGCGAGAACCCCGGCAAGGACGGCGGGCCAGCGCCGCCGGCGGCGCGGTGCGGCGTCCGCGGGCGCTCCGTCCTGCTCGCCGCGCCGCGAGCGTCCGCCCCGCGCCTCGGCCTCACGCGCGGCGCGACGGCTGGCCGGGGCGGCGGCGCTCGCGGGCGGTGCGGCAGGGCCTTCACCCGAGCTCGACGGCGCGGCACCCGACGGTGCAGCAGCCGAGGGTGCGACCGGACGCGCGGCGGCGTCCGCGGCGTCGGGGCGGAGGATGGCGTCCCAGGCGTCGTTCTCGGTCACGCGAGCGGTCGTCCTTCGTGCGGCTCGACGAGCGCTCCGGGCGGTTTCCCGGACGAGCGCTCGAGGTCGAGGGCGTGCTGGAGCAGGATAACAGCGGCGGCCTGGTCGACCACGGAGCGCGAGGACTTCGCCGTGCGCCCCGACTCGCGCAGACCCCGTGCCGCGCTGACGGTCGTGAGGCGCTCGTCGACGAGCCGCACCGGCACGGGGAGCGCGGCCGCCAGAGCCTCGGCGACCGCGCGACTGTCGTCGGTCGACGCGGTCTCGCCACCGCTGAGCGACAGCGGGAGCCCCACGATCAGCTCGACCGCCTCGTGCTCGTCGAGCAGGCGACGGATGCCCGCGACGACATCGCCGCGCCGGGCGAGCGTCTCGACCGGGGTCGCGAGCATCCCGTGGGGGTCGCTGCGCGCCACGCCGACTCGCACGCGGCCGACGTCGACGCCGAGGCGCACCCCCGGGCGCACGCTCAGCCCCGGAGGGCGGCGAGCACGGCCTCGAGCGCCGCGGGAATGCGCTGCGCATCGGGGCCGCCGCCCTGGGCGAGGTCGTCCTTGCCGCCGCCACCGCCGCCGAGGATGGCGGACGCGGCGCGTGCGAGCTCACCGGCCTTGGCCCCGGCCTCGCGAGCCGCGGGCGTCGTCGCGATGATGACCGTGGCCTTGCCGGCGGTCTCGGCGGCGAGCACGACGACGGCCGCACTGTCGCCCAGACGCCCGCGCACGGTCGTCGCGAGCGTGCGCACGTCATCGGCGGAGCCGAGCGTGCCGACGTTCTGCGCGACGACGGTGTACGCCCCGGTCGGGCGCGCGGCGGCCACCAGCGCAGGAACCCGCTCGGTGAGCCGCGCGGCCTCGAACTGGGCGATCGTCTTCTCGGCGGCCTTCAGTTGCGCGCTGAGCTCGGCGATCCGATCGGCGAGCTGGTCCTTCGGCGTCTTCAGGCTGCTCGTCAGCTGCTGCACGAGGGCCCGCTCCGCCGCGAACTCCCGGAAGGCGTCGAGCCCGACGAGCGCCTCGACGCGGCGGTTCGTCGAGCCGACCGACGACTCGCTGACCAGGCTGATCACGCCGATCTCGGCGGAGGTTCCGACGTGAGTGCCCGCGCACAACTCGCGCGACCACGGGCCGCCGATGTCGACGACGCGCACGGTGTCGCCGTACTTCTCACCGAAGAGGGCCATCGCGCCGAGCGCCTTAGCCTCATCGAGCGCCATGACGCGGGTCTCGACGGGCAGGTTGTCGCGCACCGCGATGTTGCTGATCTCCTCGATCTCGCTGCGGGTCGCCGGGCTGAGAGCCTGGTTCCAGCTGAAGTCGAGGCGCATGTAGCCGGCCTTGTTGTACGAACCGGACTGGTGGGCGTCACCGCCCAGCGTCTGCCGCAGCGCAGCGTGGATGACGTGGGTGGCCGAGTGCGCCTGCGTCGCCGCACGGCGGTACTGGGTGTCGACCTGGGTGCGTGCGACGTCGCCGACGTGCACCTCGCCCGCCCGCACCTGCACGGTGTGGCTGATGAGGCCCTTGACGGGCTTCTGCACGTCGAGCACCTCGAGGTCGAAACCGCTGCCCACGATGGCGCCCTCGTCGCTGTCCTGACCGCCCGACTCGGCGTACAGGGTCGTCTCGGCGAGGATCACCTCGGCGATGTCACCGGCCTGCGCCACCGGCACGCTCTGCCCCCCGACGAGGAGGCCGAGCACGCGGGTCTCGGTCTCGAGCTCGTCGTACCCGAGGAAGACGGTCTCGCCCGCGGCCCGGAACTCGCCGTAGACGCTGAGGTCGGCGAGGGCGCCCTTCTTCGACTTCGCGTCGGCCTTGGCCCGCGCACGCTGCTCGGCCATGAGCCGGTCGAACTCGCCGCGGTCGACGGTCAGGCCCGCCTCCTCGGCCATCTCGAGGGTCAGATCGAGCGGGAACCCGAAGGTGTCGTGCAGCTGGAAGACCGTGTCGCCCGGGAGAGCGGCCGACCCGGTGCTCTTCGCGTCGGAGACGGCGAGGTCGAGGATCGTCGTGCCCGCGGCGAGCGTGCGGAGGAAGGCCTCCTCCTCGCCGAGCGCAAGGCGCGAGACGCGGTCGTAGTTCTCGGTGATTTCCGGGTAGGCGGCGCTCATCGCGTCGCGCGAGGCGGCGAACAGCACCTCGAAGGTGGGCGCGTCGACGCCGAGCAGACGCATCGCGCGGATGCTGCGCCGCAGCAGGCGGCGCAGGATGTAGCCCCGCCCCTCGTTGCCGGGCGCCACGCCGTCGGTCATGAGCATGAGCCCGCTGCGCACGTGGTCGGCGATGACGCGCATCCGCACGTCGTCGTCGTGGTCGGCACCGTAGCGGCGCCCGGAGAGCTCGGCAGCGGCATCCAGCACCGGACGCACCTGATCGATCTCGTACATGTTCTCGACGCCCTGGAGCAGGAACGCGACGCGCTCCATGCCCATGCCGGTGTCGATGTTCTTGTTGGGCAGCTCGCCGAGGATCTCGAAGTCGTTCTTGCCGGTGCCCTCGCCACGGAGGTACTGCATGAACACGAGGTTCCAGATCTCGACGTAGCGGTCATCGTCGGTGGCGGGGCCGCCGTCGACGCCGTAGGCGGGGCCGCGGTCGAAGAAGATCTCCGAGCACGGGCCGGCCGGGCCCGGCTGGCCTGTCGACCAGTAGTTGGTGTCCATGTCGAGGCGCTGGATGCGGTCGTCGGGCAGGCCCGCGATCTTCTTCCACAGCGCGATCGCCTCGTCGTCGTCCTTGTAGACGGTGACCCAGAGGTCCTTCTCCTGGAAGCCGAGGCCGCCGTCGCTCTGCGACGCGGTCAGCAGCTCCCACGCGTAGGAGATCGCCCCCTCCTTGAAGTAGTCACCGAACGAGAAGTTGCCGTTCATCTGGAAGAACGTGCCGTGCCGCGGGGTCTTCCCGACCTCGTCGATGTCGTTCGTGCGGATGCACTTCTGGACGCTCGTCGCGCGCGGGTACGGTGCAGGCACGACGCCGGTGAGGTACGGCACGAACGGCACCATCCCCGCCACGGTGAAGAGGAGGGTGGGGTCGTCGCTGACGAGCGAGGCGGAGGGCACGACGGTGTGGCCGCGGGTTCCGAAGAACTCGAGCCACCGGCGCTGGATGTCGGCGGTCTGCACGGAGGGGTCTGTTCCTGAATCGTTCGGGCGCGGTGCGGACCGCGCCGGTTACTTGAGGCGGCTGGTGAGGTCGGCGATGGTGTCTTCGGCCTCGGCCACAGCGGCGCGGAGCTCGGCCTCGCGCTGCTTGTAGCCGTCGACGACCGCCGACCCGAACTCACGGGCCTTGGTGTCGACCTCGTCGAAGAACTGCCTGCCCTGCGGGGTCTTCGAGACCTGGTGGGCGGCGACGAAGCCGATCGCGATGCCGGCGATGAGCCAGGCGACGTTCTTCATGAGTTCTCCCTCGGTGGTGGGTCGGGCGGAAGGGTCGAGCGCCAGCCTAGCGGGAGGACGCGAACGGGGGCCCGGCTGAAAGCCGGACCCCCGTCGTGACGCTGCGCTGGCGGGAATCGCCTAGCGGGCGGCGTAGTACTCGACGACGAGCTGCACGTCGCAGGTGACGGGCACCTCCGCGCGCTTCGGGCGGCGCACGAGGCGCGCCTGCAGCTTGTCGAGCTCGACCTCGAGGTAGCCCGGGGTCTTGGGGAGCACGTCGACGTGACCGCCGGCGGCGGCCACCTGGAACGGCTCGGTGCCCTCGGAGCGCGCCTTGACGTGGATCAGCTGACCCGGCTTCACGCGGAACGACGGACGGTCGACGATCTTGCCGTCGACCATGATGTGACGGTGCACGACCATCTGGCGGGCCTGCGCGGTGGTGCGGGCGAACGCCGCACGCAGCACGAGCGCATCGAGGCGCATCTCGAGCAGCTCGACCAGGTTCTCACCGGTCAGGCCCTCGGTGCGGCGCGCCTCGTTGAACGCGATGCGGAGCTGCTTCTCGCGGATTCCGTACTGGGCGCGCAGACGCTGCTTCTCGCGCAGACGGACGGCGTAGTCGCTGTCGGCCTTGCGCTTGGTGCGGCCGTGCTCACCGGGAGCGTAGGGGCGCTTCTCGAGGTACTTGGCGGCCTTCGGAGTGAGGGCGATGCCGAGCGAGCGGGAGAGGCGGGTCTTGCTGCGAGTACGTGACTTGGTAGACACGGTTTCCTTCCATGGGCGTGGCCGAGACTCTCACGGCTCACGGACGTACACCTCTCCGTCCGTTCCGGACGCACGTCGGGGCGTTCCGGCGGAGGCTGCGAGGGAGGGTGTGCCCATATCTGACGGGCCGGTAGAGCCTACCAGAGCCCGCCCGGTCACTTCTCGGGCGTGCGCCCCCGCGTGATGGCGCGAAGCTTCGCCAGGCGCGCAGCGATCTCGCGCTCGTGCCCGCGCTCGGTCGGCCGGTAGTACTCCGTGCCCACGAGCGGATCGGGCAGGTACTGCTGCTCAGCGACACCGACCGCCTCGTCGTGCGGGTAGACGTAGCCCTTCCCATGCCCCAGGCGCTTGGCGCCCGGGTAGTGCGCGTCGCGCAGAGGCTTCGGCACGCGGCCCAGACGTCCGGTACGCACATCCGCGATCGCCGCGTCGATGCCGACGTACGCGGCATTCGACTTGGGGGCGGTCGCAAGGTAGACGACCGCCTCGGCGAGCGGGATGCGCCCCTCGGGCATCCCGATGAGCTGCACGGCCTGCGCCGCAGCGACCGCGATCGGCAGCGCCTGCGGGTCGGCCATTCCAATGTCCTCCGCCGCGGAGATGATGACGCGCCGGGCGATGAAGCGCGGGTCCTCCCCCGCCTCAATCATGCGCGCGAGGTAGTGCAGCGCGGCATCGGGGTCGCTGCCCCGGATCGACTTGATGAACGCGCTGATCACGTCGTAGTGCTCGTCGCCCTGCTTGTCGTAGCGCAGCAGCGCGCGATCGACGGCGGCCGCCACGATCTCGGCGGTGACCACCGGATCGGCCCCGGCCTCGGCGTCCCGGGATGCGAGCGCCGACTGCGCCGCGGCCTCCAGGACGGTCAGCGCACGGCGGGCGTCGCCCGAGGCGAGCCGGACGATCGCGTCGAGCGCGGCCGGCTCGACCGCGACCGCGCCCGCGAGCCCGCGCCGATCGACCACCGCGCGCTCGACGAGCATCCGCAGGTCGTCGTCGGAGAGCGCCTCGAGGGTGAGCAAGAGGCTGCGGCTGAGGAGCGGAGCGATCACCGAGAAGGACGGGTTCTCGGTCGTCGCCGCGATGAGGATCACCCAGCCGTTCTCGACCCCCGGAAGCAGGGCATCCTGCTGCGCCTTCGTGAAGCGGTGGATCTCGTCGAGGAACAGCACGGTGGAGGTGCCGTAGAGGTCGCGGTCGGCGAGGGCGCGCTCCATGACCTCGCGCACGTCCTTCACCCCGGCCGTGATCGCCGAGAGCTCGACGAACCGCCGCCCCGACTGCCGGGCGATCGCCTGCGCGAGCGTGGTCTTCCCCGTGCCCGGAGGGCCCCACAGGATCACGGAGACGGCACTGGGCGCGTGCGCCGGGTCCTCGCTCGCCAGGCTGACGAGCGGCGAGCCGGGTGCCAGCAGGTGTCGCTGCCCGGCGACCTCGTCGAGGCGGGTGGGCCGCATCCGCACGGCGAGCGGCACGGCGGCCGAGCCGAGCCCCGGAGCAGCATCCATGCTCCCAGGCTAGCCGCCACCCCGGACACCGGGTCGGCGCTCCGCCGCCGCACGGCGGGCCGCGGACGGCTCGACTAGAGTTCACTGCGGCGCGGTCAGCACCGCGCATCCCGCGACATCACTTGGAGGACCCGTGGCAGCCGGATCGGCCAACTCCCGCGAGGCCCAGGAGCGCCTGCGCCGCTACCAGGCGCGCCAGACGGTGCACGAGACGGCCACCGCCCGACGCAAGCGCGACAACCTCGTCGCGGTCGTCGCGCTCGTCGTCGTCGCCGCCCTCGCGACCACCGCGCAGATCGTCTACTTCACGAGCGGTCCCGGCGCTCCCGAGCCCGTGGCGAGCGCGACGCCGGTGCCCAGCGAGACGCCTGCCACGGCGCCGGATGCCGCCCTGAGCGAGTTCCGCACCTGGACCGGAACCATGACGATCAACGAGTCGATCGCTCTCGACTACGAGCTCGACGGGCTCGCCGCTCCGCAGGCCGTGGCCTCGTTCGTCTCGCTCGTGCAGGACGGCTTCTACGACGGCCTCACCTGCCACCGCCTCACCACCCAGGGCATCTTCGTGCTGCAGTGCGGCGACCCGAACGGCGACGGCACCGGCGGCCCGGACTACCGGTTCGGCCCGATCGAGAACTCGCCGCTCGACGACGTGTACGCCACGGGCGTGATCGCCATGGCCCGCCAGAGCGGCGACGGCTCGAGCATGGGCAGCCAGTTCTTCATCGTGTACGACGAGTCGACGATCCCCTCCGACGCCGCCGGCGGCTACACCGTCATCGGTCGGGTGACCGCCGGGCTCGATGCGCTCGTGAGCGAGGTCATCGCCGCGGGCGTCGACGGCGGCGCGCCCGACGGCCCTCCGGCCGTCGCCACGACGATCACCGGCATCACGATCGAGTAGCGATCGGGCTCGGCTCGCCCCCTCGCCGGGGTCGCCGCTCGGGCCGTGCCATATGCTGAACAACCGCGCGGATGACGCCGCGCGCGCCCACTCGATGAGGATGTAGCAGACGTGTCAGCGAACGAGAGCACCTGGGGCCGGGTCGACGAGACCGGCACCGTGTACGTCACCGACCGCGGGGCCGAGCGTGCCGTCGGGCAGTACCCCGACGGCTCTCCCGAGGAGGCCCTGGCCTACTTCACCCGCAAGTACACCGAGCTCGAGGGGCAGGTGCGGCTGCTCGAGCAGCGCGCCCGCGCCGGAGCGCCGGCCGCCGACGTCGCCAAGACCGTGACGGCTCTCACCGAGGCCCTCGAGACCGCCGCCGCCGTCGGAGATCTGGAAGCCCTCCGCACCCGGGTCGCCGCCCTGTCGACGACCGTCGAGAAGCTCACGGAGGCGCAGCAGGCCGAGGCCGCCGCCGCCACCGAGGCCGCGATCGCCGAGCGCATCGCGATCGTGGAGGCCGCCGAGGCACTCGCCGCGAAGGACCCGCAGAGCATCCAGTGGAAGAAGGCCACGGCCGACCTCGACGCGCTGTTCACCCGCTGGAAGGACCACCAGCAGAACGGTCCACGCATCCCCAAGAAGCAGGCCGATGACCTGTGGAAGCGCTTCCGCGCGGCGCGCTCGACCGTCGACGGTCACCGCCGCTCCTACTTTGCCGGTCTGGATGCGGAGCACAAGGAGGTCCGCTCCCGGAAGCAGGCGCTCGTCGAGAAGGCCCTTGCCCTCGCCCCGCAGGGGCCCGCGGGGATCCCGGCGTACCGCCGTCTGCTCGACGAGTGGAAGACCGCCGGTCGCGCGGGCAAGAAGATCGACGACGCCCTGTGGGAGCAGTTCAAGGCTGCCGGCGATGCCCTGTACGCGGCGAAGGCCGAGGTCGACGCCCGTGAGAACGAGGAGTACGCCGGCAACCTCCAGGTGAAGCTGGCTCTCCTCGACGAGGCGGCTCCCCTCCTCACCGCGACCGATCGGGTGCAGGCGCGCAACACCCTGTCGAGCATCCAGCGCCGCTGGGAGGCGGCCGGCAAGGTGCCGCGCGACCAGGTGCGCGTGGTCGAGGACCGGCTCCGTCAGATCGAGCTCGCCGTGAAGAAGCTCGAGGAGGACCACTGGAACAGGACCGACCCCGAGAAGAAGGCTCGCTCGGAGGGTCTCGCCGCCCAGCTGGAGCAGGCGATCGCCGGGCTTGAGGCCGACCTCGCCGCCGCCACCGCTGCCAAGGACGCGCGGAAGATCACGGAGATCACGGAGGCACTCGAGGCGCGTCGCGCCTGGCTGGGCGCCGTCGACCGCTGAGACTCCGCTGCTGACGAACGGCCGCCGAGCGGCGGTCGCTGGGGTGCCACCTCGGCGTTCTCCACAGGATGACGGCCCCGGCGCCGCGGCGCCTCCTGGGCGTGCACACTGCCGCGCATGACGACGGCACACGCTCCCCGAGGCACCCTCGCCCTTCTCGCGCACCTCAGCACCGTGGAGCTGCGCAGCGCCGTGCTGGATGGCGAGCTCGTGCCGCTCGGCGAGGGCTTCGCCCCGCTCGATCTCCCCGTGACCGCGACCGACCGCGCTCGCACGCTCGCGGCGACGATCGCCGACTCGCGCGTGATCGTCGCCGACCGCACCGCTGCCTGGGTGTGGGGCTGGTGCTCCGCGCCGGGGCGCCTGCGCACCTGCGTGTCGATCGCCGCGCGCATCCCCTCGACCCAGCGCCGCCGACTCGGCGCCCGTGAAGCGGTCATCGACGACGATGAGCACCGCCTCCTCGCCGATGTGCGGGTGACGACGCCCCTGCGCACCCTCGTCGACCTCGCGCGGCACGGCACCGAACCGGAGACGGTGGACCTGCTCGCGCAGGGGCTGCGGGAGTCGGGCATCTCGCTCGCCGCCGCTCTCGCCGCCCTCGACAGGCGCGCGCGACTGTCGTTCGTGCGCGCGGCGCGGCAGCGCCTCACCGAGGCGGCCGCGAAGGCGGACCGGCTCAGCCGTTGCTGACGCGATAGACGTCGTAGACGGCGTCGATGCGGCGCACGGCGTTCAGCACGCGGTCGAGGTGCGTGACATCACCCATCTCGAAGACGAAGCGGCTCAGGGCGAGACGCTCCTTCGAGGTGTTGACGCTCGCCGACAGGATGTTCACGTGGTGCTCGGAGAGCACCCGGGTGACATCGCTCAGCAGGCCGCTGCGGTCGAGGGCCTCCACCTGGATCTGCACGAGGAACACGCTCTTCGAGGTGGGTGCCCACTCGACCTCGATCATCCGGTCGGGTTCATTCAGGAGCGACTGGACGTTGCTGCAGTCGGCTCGGTGCACGCTGACGCCCTGGCCCCGGGTGATGAAGCCGACGATGCCGTCACCGGGCACCGGCGTGCAGCACTTCGCGAGCTTGACGAGGATGTCCGGGGCGCCCCGCACGAGCACCCCCGAGTCGCTCGTCCGCACCGGCGTGCGGCCGCGCGTGGGAACGCTGAACGGCTCGTCATCGCTCTCCGCCTCGACGTGCAGGGCCGCGAGGATCTTCTCGATCACCGACTGGGTCGAGACGTGGCCCTCGCCGACCGCGGCGTAGAGGGCATCTACCGTCTCGTAGCGCAGCTGGGCGGCGACGTGGGCCACCGAATCCTGCGTCATCAGCCGTTGGAGGGGCAGGTTCTGCTTCCGCATCGCGCGGGCGATCGCATCCTTGCCCTGCTCGATCGCCTCGTCGCGCCGCTCCTTGGTGAACCACTGGCGGATCTTCGAGCGCGCCCGGGTGCTGGTGACGAAGTTCAGCCAGTCCTGGCTCGGGCCGGCATCAGGGTTCTTCGAGGTGAAGACCTCGACGGAGTCCCCGCTGCTGAGCGGGGTGTCGAGCGGCACGAGCCGTCCGTTCACCTTCGCGCCCATCGTGCGGTGGCCGACCTCGGTGTGCACGGCGTATGCGAAGTCGACCGGGGTCGCTCCGCCCGGGAGGCCGATGACCTTGCCCTGCGGCGTGAAGACGTAGACCTCCTTCGCGCCGATCTCGTAGCGGAGGTTGTCGAGGAACTCGGTCGGGTCGCTCGTCTCGGCCTGCCAGTCGGAGATGTGCGCGAGCCAGGCCATGTCGGTGTCGGAACGCTCGATGCCCGCCTCGCCGCGCGCGGACCCCGCCATCCGCTCCTTGTACTTCCAGTGCGCGGCCACACCGAACTCGGCCCGCTGGTGCATCTCATGCGTGCGGATCTGCAGCTCGACCGGCCGACCACCGGGGCCGTAGACGGTCGTGTGCAGCGACTGGTAGAGGTTGAACTTCGGGGTCGCGATGTAGTCCTTGAAGCGGCCCGGCATGGGGTTCCAGCGCGCGTGCACGGCGCCGAGCACCGCGTAGCAGTCGCGGATGCTGTTCACGAGGATCCGGACGCCGGTGAGGTCGTAGATCTCATCGAAGTCGCGGCCTCGGTGCACCATCTTCTGGTAGATCGAGTAGTACTGCTTCGGCCGGCCCTTGATCTCGGCCTTGATCCGGGCCTGCCGCAGGTCATCCTTGACCGCATCGATGACCAGCTGCACGAAGGCCTCGCGCTCGGGCGTGCGGTTGCGCACCAGGCTCTCGATCTCGACGTAGATCTTGGGGTGCAGAACGGCAAAGGAGAGGTCCTCGAGCTCCCACTTGATGGTCTGGATGCCCAGCCGGTGCGCGAGCGGCGTGTAGATCTCGAGCGTCTCCTGGGCCTTGCGCCGCGCCGACTCCCCCTCGACGAAGCCCCAGGTGCGCGCGTTGTGGAGGCGATCGGCGAGCTTGACGATCAGCACGCGGATGTCTTTCGACATCGCGACGATCATCTTCCGGACGGTCTCGGCCTGCGCGCTGTCGCCGTACTTGACCTTGTCGAGCTTGGTCACCCCGTCGACGAGCATCGCGATCTCGTCGCCGAAATCGCGGCGCAGCTCATCGAGGCTGTACGAGGTGTCTTCGACCGTGTCGTGGAGCAGCGCGGCGGCGATCGTCTTCGCGCCGATGCCGAGGTCGGCCAGGATCTGCGCGACGGCGAGCGGGTGGGTGATGTACGGCTCACCGCTCTTGCGCTTCTGGCCCTCGTGGGCGCGCTCCGCGACCTGGTACGCCCGCTCGATGAGGCCCACGTCGGCCTTGGGGTGATGCGTGCGGAGGGTTCGGATGAGGTTCTCGAGCGCACCACCGGTCTGCGACCGCGAGAAGATGCGGGGCAGGAGCGCGCGCAACGACGCCGAGCTCTGCTGCGTCGTGTCGGTCATCCGCGCCTCCGCCTCGATTCTACGGCTCGACGGCAGCCCGGATGCCCGCACCCCGTCCGTGGCGAGACCGCCACGGACGGCAGGCTCAGCGCACCGCGCCCGACTCGGTGCGCGCGACCCGCGGGCGCGAGCCCTGCTTCTTGAGCTCCGGCTCGTTCTGCCGCAGGTGCACGTAGAGCGGCGCCGCGAGGAAGATCGACGAGTAGGTGCCCACGATCGTGCCGACGGTGAGGGCGAGCGCGATGTCGCGCAGCGTTCCCGCGCCGAGGAGCACCGACCCGATGAGGAGGATCGAGGCGGTCGGCAGCACCGCGACGATCGAGGTGTTGATCGAGCGCACGAGGGTCTGGTTGACCGCGAGGTTGACCGACTGGGCGAAGGTGCGACGCGACTCCACGCCGTCTTCGCTGGTGTTCTCGCGCACCTTGTCGAACACGACCACCGTGTCGTAGAGCGAGTAGCCGAGGATCGTCAGGAACCCAATGACCGCCGCCGGGGTGATCTCGAGCCCGAACACGCCGTAGACGCCGGCCGTCACCACGAGGTCGTGGAACAGGGCGATGAGCGCGGCGACCGACATCTTCCAGGTGCGGAAGTAGATGGCCAGGACGAGGCTCGCGAGCAGGAGGAACACGACGAGCGCGATGAGCGCCTGCCGGGTGATGTCCGCCCCCCAGCTCGCGCCGATGAACGAGGCGCTGACGTCGGAGACGGGCACGCCGTAGGCCTCCGCGAGCGCGGCCCGCACGTCATCGGTCTGGGCGGGCGTCAGCTGCTCGGTCTGGACGCGCACCGAGTCGCCGCCGACGATCGACACGCGCGGGTTGGCGCCCGGAACGACCGCCGAGACGGCCTCGTCCGCGAGCGCCGTCGCCGCTGCGGTTCCCTGCTCGACGACGGAGGTGCTCTGCACGCGGAACTCCGAGCCGCCGCGGAACTCGATGCCGAAGACGAAGCCCCCGCGCAGGGCGGTGAGGCCGATCGCGAGGATGACGAAGACGGCGGCGATCACGTACCAGGTTCGACGGCGCCCGACGAAGTCGAACGAGCGCTCGCCGGTGTAGAGGTCGTTGCCGAACTGGGTGAGCCTGCTCATCGCTCGTCCTTCCCTTCGCCAGCCGCCTCGGCGGCCTTGCGCTCTGCGATCGTCTGGCGACGCTGGGCCTCGCGGCTGCTGCTCGCGACCTTCGTGCTGGTCACACCCACGGGAGCCCGGAACTGGGCACGGCCACGGTAGACGGCGCCGAGCGCCTTCGGGTCGAGCCCGCTCAGCGGGTGGCCACCGCCGAAGAACTGCGTGCGGGCCAGCAGCTGCATCATCGGGTGGGTGAACAGGGCGACGACGATGATGTCGACGATCGTCGTGATTCCGAGCGTGAAGGCGAAGCCGCGCACGTTGCCGACCGCGAGGATGAACAGCACGATCGCGGCGATGAAGTTGATCATGTCGCTGATGAGGATCGTGCGCCAGGCGCGCTTCCAGCCCGCCTCCACAGCACCGTCGACACGACGACCGTCGCGCAGCTCGTCGCGGATGCGCTCGAAGTAGACGATGAACGAGTCCGCGATGACGCCGATCGAGATCACCAGACCGGCGACGCCCGCGAGCGAGAGGCGGAAGCCCTGCTGGTTCGAGAGGTAGGTGATGATCAGGTAGGTGATGATCGCCGAGACGACCAGCGAGGCGAGCACCACGCCGCCGAGAGCGCGGTACTGCAGGAACGAGTAGAGCCCGACGAGGATCAGCCCGATGATGCCGGCGATGATGCCGCTCTGCAGCTGCGAGACACCGAGCGTGGCGCTGATGTTCTCACTCGACTGGATCTCGAAACCGATCGGGAGGGCACCGAACTTCAGCTGATCGGCGAGCGTGAGGGCGCTCTCCTCGGTGAAGTTGCCGCTGATCTGCGGGCGGCCGTCCGTGATCGCGCTGAGGGTGCGCGGGGCACTGATGACAGCGCCGTCGAGCACGATCGCGAACTGGTTCTGCACGCCGGTCAGCGTGATGAGCCGCTCGGTGACGGCGCGGAACTGCGCGGTGCCGTCCGCGTCGAACTCGATGAACACGCCCCACTCGTTGGTGGTGACACCGGTCTGCGACGAGATGAGGCCGGCGCGGGCATCCCCGATGCGCTCGCCCGCGACCTCGACCGGGCCGAGGATGTACTTGATCGAGCCGTCCTGCTCGCAGGTGATGAGGGGCTCGTCGACGGGGGCGACGTTGGCGCCAACCTGGGCGAGGGTGGCGCAGTCGAAGGCGTCGAACTGCTCCTGCAGCTCGGGCGTGATCCATGCCAGGTCGCTCGCGTCGGTGGGCGAGGCACTCGGCGCAGGTGCCGCGCTCGGATCGACGGAGGGCTCCGCACTGGGTGAGGCCGAGGGATCGGCGCTCGGCGAGGCACTGGGATCCGTGGAGGGGTCGGTGCCGTCGTCCTCGCCGACCGACGAGGCCGAGGGCAGGTCGGCGATCAGCACCGGGCGGAACTCGAGCTTGGCCGAGCTCTGGATGCGCTCTCGGGTCGCCTCATCGGGCTCGCCCGGGATCGACACGACGATGTTCTCATTGCCCTGAGTGGTGATCTCGGCCTCGCTGACACCCGAGGCGTCGACGCGCTGACGGATGATCGCCACCGCGCGCTCGAGCTGCTCGGGGGTCACCGTCTCGCCGCTCGAGAGCTGGGGGCTGAGCGTGATCTGGGTGCCGCCCTCGAGGTCGAGGGCGAGCTTGGGCGTCCACTGCCCGTTGTTGAACAGCACGCTCGCACCGTTCGCCGCGATGAGGGCGATGATGATGACGAGCAGCCAGACGAGGGAGCGGATGGCCTTGCGCTCGGGGGTGCTTCTGACCACGTCAGGAACTCATTTCTGCCAGGGCGGTGGTGGGCACGCCGCAGAGCGGCGCACCGGCGCAGGGAGCAGTCGGACTAGCTCTCGGACTTCTTGGTGCGCTTCGGCTTCTCGGCCGGGGCGTCGAGGCTCGAGGTGTTGAGCTGGGGAGCCTCCTCGACGGGAGCGTCGGCGGTGTCCGCGGCGTCGTCGACGACGGGCTCGTCCTCGATGACGCGGGCGAGGGTCTGCCGGTGCACGCGCACGGTGCTTCCGGGGCTCGTCTCGATCGTGGCGACGTTGTTCTCCTCGTCGAGGTCGACGAGGGTTCCGAAGAGACCGAAGTTGGTCATGACCTCGGCACCGGGCACCATCTTGAGTTGCAGCTCCTCCATCTCCTGCTTCCGCTTCCGCGAGTTGCGGAACATGAAGAAGACGAGCAGGCCGAGGATGCCCAGCATGACGATGGTCAACGGATCCATGGGAGGAGTGCCTTTCGGGACGTTCGCGGCGTGGCGCCGGGATCAGCGCCGGACGGCGTGCGGATGCACGGCCGAGGGCCAGCGACAACTATAGGTCATCGCCCACGGTCGTCCGGGGCGCGAGGCCGAGGTGCTGCCAGGCGCGCACCGTCGCGACCCGCCCGCGCGGCGTCCGCGACAGCAGGCCCGAGCGCACGAGGAACGGCTCGACCACCGCCTCGATGGTCTCGGCCTCCTCCCCCACCGACACGGCGAGGGTGGAGAGTCCGACCGGGCCCCCGTCGAAGCGCTCCACCACTGCGGAGAGCACGGCGCGGTCGAGGCGGTCGAGACCCTGCTCGTCGACGTCGTACAGCTCGAGGGCCGCGCGAACGGCGGTGCGGTCGGCGGCTCCCCCGTGCACGAGCGCATAGTCGCGCACTCGGCGCAGAAGGCGGTTGGCGATGCGGGGCGTGCCGCGCGAACGGCGGGCGATCTCGCCGAGGGCGTCGTCATCGATCGCGAGCGTGAGCAGGCGCGCGGCGCGGACGAGCACCTGGTGCAGCTCCTCCGGCTCGTAGAACTCGAGGTGCGCCGTGAAGCCGAACCGGTCGCGCAGCGGATTGGGCAGGAGCCCGGCCCGTGTCGTCGCGCCGACGAGGGTGAACGGCGCGAGCTCGAGCGGGATGCTCGTCGCCCCCGCCCCCTTGCCGACCATGATGTCGACGCGGAAGTCCTCCATCGCGAGGTAGAGCATCTCCTCGGCCGAGCGGGCCATGCGGTGGATCTCGTCGATGAACAGCACCTCGCCGGGAACCAGCGACGACAGCACGGCGGCAAGATCCCCCGCGTGCTGGATGGCCGGACCGCTTGTCATCCGTAGCGGTCGCTGACCCTCGTGGGCGACGATCATCGCGAGCGTCGTCTTGCCGAGTCCGGGCGGGCCCGCCAGCAGGATGTGGTCGGGAGTGCGGCTCTGCAGCGCCGCGGCCTCGAGGAGCAGCTGGAGCTGCCGGCGCACCTTGTGCTGGCCGACGAACTCGCCGAGGCTCTGCGGCCGGAGGGCTCCCTCGAAGGCGAGCTCCGCATCCGATTCGGGGGTGACGCGCCGCACCTCGTCGCTCACGCGCGATCACCCGCCTCATCGGCGCGGCGGGCGGGGCCCAGGATGCTCAGCGCCCGCCGCAGCAACACCGGGAGCCCCGCGCTCGCGGCGTCGGGGTCGCCCTCGACCACGGTCGTCGCCGCCTCGAGCGCGACGCGCTCGGGCCAGCCGAGCCCGCTCAGCGCCGCCACGAGCGCCGTGATGGTGTCGGCGGCACCGCCGACGACGGATTGCTCGTCGCGAGGGGCGGCACCGGCGGCCGGGGCGACGAGCTTGCCCGCGAGGGACACCACGATGAGCTTCGCCGTCTTCGGGCCGATGCCGCTGACGGCCCGGAACGGCGCGTCATCGTCATCGGCGATCGCGCGAGCGATGCTCTCGGGCGTCATCGCGCCGAGCACGCCGAGCGCCGACTTGGGGCCGACCCCCGAAACGGTGCGCAGCAGGTCGAAGATCGCGAGCTCGGTCTCGTCGGCGAAGCCGAACAGGCTCATGTCGTCCTCGCGGACGACGAGCGCGGTGTGTACGAGAACGGTGTCGCCGATGCGCAGCGCGCGGGCGTGCCGCTCGGTGAGGGTCACGAGGTAGCCGACGCCGGCGACGTCGATGACGGCCCGTCCGCTCGTGAGGGCGATGACGGGTCCGCGGAGGCTCGCGATCACCCGTCGAGCCTACGGGCGCGGGCCGTCTTCTCGGCCGCGCGCCACGCCTCCTGCGCGGGCGTGAGCGCGCGCCCGGTCGCCGACCTCGCCGCCGACCCCGCTGCGGGCGCGCTCGCGCCGCGCCAACCGTGGCAGATGGCGAGGGCGAGAGCATCGGCGGCGTCCGCGGGCCGGGGCGGAGCATCCAGTCGCAGAATGCGCTGGACCATCGCCGTGACCTGCTTCTTGTCGGCGCCACCGTGGCCGGTGACGGCCGCCTTCACCTCGGTCGGGGTGTGCAGCGTGACGGTGAGCCCGCGCGCCGCGGCCGCGCGGAGCACGACACCGCTCGCCTGCGCCGTGCCCATCACGGTGCGCACATTGTGCTGGGCGAAGACCCGCTCCAGGGCGACCGCATCGGGCCGGTGCTCGTCGAGCAGAGCCTCGACGCCGTCGGCGATGGCGAGCAGGCGCCGCTCGAGCGGCAGATCCGCGGCCGTCTCGATCACCGTGACCGCGACCAGCGCGGCCCGCCGCGTCGGCCCGATGTCGACGATGCCCACCCCGCAGCGGGTGAGGCCGGGGTCGACACCGAGCACCCGCAGCACGGGCTACTCGTCGTCGGCGTCGAGCTCGGCGCGCACCGCGTCGCTCAGCGACACGTTCGTGTACACGTTCTGCACGTCGTCGAGGTCGTCGACGGCATCGATGAGCTTGAACAGCTTTCGGGCGGTCTCAGCGTCGGCCTCGATCTTGACGTTGGCGAGGAACTCCGCCTCGGCCGAGTCGTAGTCGAGTCCGGCCTCCTGCAGCGCCGTGCGGGCCGCGACCAGCTGCGAGGGCTCGGTGACGACCTCGAAGCCGCCGCCCTGGTCGATGACCTCCTCGGCGCCCGCGTCGAGCACGGCCATGAGGATGTCGTCCTCGGTCACGCCGTCGGTCTTCGTGATCGCGATCACGCCCTTGCGGCTGAAGTTGTAGGCGACGCTGCCCGGGTCGGCCATGGTGCCGCCGTTGCGCGACATCGCCGTGCGCACCTCGGCGGCGGCACGGTTGCGGTTGTCGGTGAGGCACTCGATGAGCAGCGCGATGCCGCCGGGGCCGTAGCCCTCGTACATGATCGACTGGTAGTCGATCGACTCGCCGGTGAGCCCGGCGCCGCGCTTGACGGCGCGGTCGATGTTGTCGTTCGGAACGCTGGTCTTCTTCGCCTTCTGGATGGCGTCGGCGAGCGTGGGGTTGCCCGAGATGTCGGGGCCGCCGATCTTCGCGGCGACCTCGATGTTCTTGATGAGCTTGGCGAACGACTTGGCACGACGGGCGTCGATGACGGCCTTCTTGTGCTTGGTGGTCGCCCACTTGGAATGGCCGGACATGGGGCTCCTTGCGGGTGTCGAGAACTGCTCCCCAGTTTAGGGCAGGGCGTCGGCGGCGATTCCGGCCCGCCGTAGCTCGACTCCGGCGAGGGCGCGCACGAGCGCCGGGTCGTTCGAGCGCCACGCGGCGGCGGGGTCGGGATGCACCGCGACGAGCTGCCGCAGCGGGGCACGGGCGACCGCGCGGGCAGCGAGCGTGTCGGCGGTCATCCCGGCCGCGATCATCGCGCGCAGGCGCCGCTTGCGCACGGCGAACCGGATGCGGGGCAGCAGCCACACGAGAGCGAGCACGGTCAGCGGCAGCAGCGCGATGAGCCACCCGGTCGTGGCCGCGATCAGCTCGACGAAGGCCTGCTGCTGGCGCCCGGCCTCCGCGACCGAGCCTCCGGCGCCGGCCGCGAGGTCGAACGGGCCGCGGATGCCGTCCCCGATGAGCGGGATGCCACCGAGCGAGTCGGCCGCATCGGTGAGCCCGGACTGGAAGTCGAGCCCGGCCGCCTCGAGGTCGCGACCGAAGGCCCCCAGCGCACGGATCGCGCCCGCGACCGCGGCGGCGAGGGCGATCGCGAGGGCCGCCACGGCGCCCGCGATGACGTCGGCGACGATCTGCCGGGTGCGGGCCGGGGCATAGTCGGAATAGAGCACCATGCGCCCATCGTGCCACCCGCCGGGGGACGGCGGGTCGGCAGGGGCTCGGTCAGCAGGCGGCGCCGCAGCGGGCGACGCGTCAGGACGCGGCGGCCACGTGCGCGAGGAACCGCTCGTGGAACCGGGTCTCCCCCGCCACCTCGGGATGGAAGGCGGTGGCGAGCAAGCGCCCCTGCTCGACGGCGACGATCCGGCCGTCGTCGAGAGCCGAGAGCACGGTGACATCGGGCCCGGCATCGACCACGACCGGCGCGCGGATGAACACGGCGTGCACGGGGAGCTCCCCGAGCGCGGGCATCGCGAGGTCGGTCTCGAACGAGTCGAGCTGGGTGCCGAAGGCGTTGCGCCGCACCGTGACGTCGAGCCCGCCGAGCGTCAGCTGCCCCTCGATCGCATCGAGCACACGATCGGCGAGCATGATCATGCCCGCGCACGTGCCGTAGACGGGCATCCCATCGGCGATGCGCTGCCGCAGCGGCTCGCGCAGACCGAACAGTCGGCTGAGCTTGTCCATCACGCTCGACTCGCCGCCGGGGATCACCAGGCCGGCGACCTCCGCGAGCTGGGCCGGCGTGCGCACCTCGCGCACGTCGGCCCCGAGCCCGCGGAGCACGGCGACGTGCTCGCGCACGTCGCCCTGGAGGGCGAAGACCCCGACGGGCGGGAGCGCGCTACCAGCCACGCTCGGCGAGGCGGTGCGGCGCGGGCAGGTCAGCGACGTTGATGCCGACCATGGCCTCGCCGAGCCCGCGCGACGCCTCCGCGATGATCGCGGGGTCGGTGTACCCGGCGGTCGCCTTGACGATCGCGGCGGCGCGCGCGGCCGGGTTGCCCGACTTGAAGATGCCGGAGCCGACGAAGACGCCGTCGGCACCGAGCTGCATCATGAGCGCGGCGTCAGCGGGCGTGGCGACGCCGCCCGCGGTGAACAGCACGACGGGAAGCTTCCCGGTCTGGGCGACCTCGGCCACGAGCTCGTACGGCGCCTGGAGCTCCTTGGCCGCGACGTACCACTCGTCGGGCGTCTTGGCCGAGAGAGCCCGGATCTCGCCGAGGATCGTGCGGATGTGCTTGGTCGCCTCGGAGACGTCGCCGGTGCCGGCCTCGCCCTTCGAGCGGATCATCGCGGCACCTTCCGTGATGCGACGGAGGGCCTCGCCGAGGTTGGTGGCGCCGCAGACGAAGGGCACGGTGAAGGGCCACTTGTCGATGTGGTTGACGTAGTCGGCGGGGCTGAGCACCTCGGACTCGTCGATGTAGTCGACGCCGAGCGACTGCAGCACCTGCGCTTCGACGAAGTGTCCGATGCGGGCCTTCGCCATGACGGGGATCGAGACGGCGGCGATGATCTCGTCGATGAGGTCGGGGTCGCTCATGCGGGCGACGCCGCCCTGAGCGCGGATGTCCGCGGGAACCCGCTCGAGCGCCATGACGGCGACGGCGCCGGCGTCCTCGGCGATCCGCGCCTGCTCGGCGGTGACGACGTCCATGATCACGCCGCCCTTCAGCATCTCGGCGAGGCCGCGCTTCACGCGGCTCGAGCCGGTCTCGGCAGTGCTCATGAGGGTGTCCCTTCGACGGAGGGCGCGCTCCCGCGCGCGGCTGTCCGGCCATCGGGTCGCAATGGCCTAGGCCAAAAGATAGCATGGGGTCGACCCTCGTCCCTGAGCAGCGATGGACCCCTCATGACCCTCGAGATCACCGGCCGATCGGCCGCGGAGATCGCCGCCAGCGTGCGCGAGCGAATCGAGCGGGGCGCGCTGCGGCCGGGCGATCCCCTCCCCTCGGTGCGCACGCTCGCCGACGAGCTCGGGGTCAACCGCAACACCGCTGTCGCCGCCTATCGGCAGCTCACCCTCGCCGGCCTCGTCGAGACTCGCGGGCGCGGAGGGACCCGTGTGGTCGACCGCGCCCCCACCGCGCAGGAGGGCTTCACCCCCGACAGCGTGCTGCGCGACGTGGCGACCGGCAATCCGGACCCCGCGCTGATCCCCGACCCGGCCACGGCGCTCGCCGGGGTCGCCGGCCATCGTGTGCTCTACGGCGAGCCCGTCATCGATCCGGGCCTCGAGCGCTGGGCCGACGCCTGGATGCGGGCCGACCTGGCGCCGTCCGAGGTGCGCTTGACGATCACGAGCGGCGCCGCGGACGCGGTCGAGCGGCTTCTCGCCCAGGCCCTCGTGCGCGACGACGCCGTCGCTCTCGAGGACCCGTGCTTCCTGACCAGCATCCACACCGTCCGCATGGGCGGGTACCGTCCCGTCCCCGTGCCGGTCGATGACGAGGGGATGACCGTCGCGGGTCTCCGCGCGGCGCTCGACCAGGGCGTGCGCGCGCTCGTGTGCACCCCGCGCGCCCAGAACCCGACGGGCGCCAGCCTGAGCGAGCGCCGGGCCGCCGAGCTGCGGGAGATGCTGCGCGAGCACCCCTACGTGCTGGTGATCGAGGACGACCACTTCTCGATGCTCTCGCGCTCGCCGTTCCGCTCGGTGATCGGGCCCGATCACCAGCGGTGGGCGCTCGTGCGCTCCGTGTCCAAATTCCTCGGCCCCGACATGTGCCTCGCCGTCACGGCCTCGGACGCCGAGACCGCGGAGCGCCTGGCGATGCGGCTCTCCCCCGGCACCACCTGGGTCAGCCACCTGCTGCAGCGCCTGACGCTCGCGCTCGTCAGCGATCCCGGGGTCGCGGCCGGCATCGCCCGCGCCGGCGGCCACTACGCCGCCCGCAACGCAGCCTTCGCCGCGCGCCTCACAGCGCTCGGCATCCCGGCCCGTGCCGGTGACGGGCTGAACCTGTGGGTGGCCCTGCCCGTCCCGGCCCGCGAGGTCTCGACGCACCTGATGCGCCGGGGCTGGCTCGCGCGCACCGGCGACGAGTTCTCGCTCGGGTCCGTACCGACCACGCATCGCCTCCGGCTCACCGTGCACGACCTCAGCGACGAGGACGCGGGCCGCCTGGCCGCCGACATCGCGGCGGCCGTCGACACTGCCGCCGCCTCGGCCGGCGGGCGCCGGGCGCGCACCGAGGTGGGATGATCGAGCGGTGAAGGTGCTCTCCATCCAGTCCGCCGTCGCCTACGGGCACGTCGGCAACTCCGCGGCCGTGTTTCCCCTGCAGCGCATCGGTGTCGAGGTCATGCCGGTCTACACGGTGAACTTCTCCAACCACACCGGCTATGGCGCCTGGCGCGGCCCGCTCATCGCGCCCGACGATGTGCGCGAGGTCATCACGGGCATCGAGGAGCGCGGCGCCTTCCCGCAGATCGACGTGATCCTCTCCGGCTACCAGGGCTCGGAGGGCATCGCCGACGTGATCCTCGACGCCGTCGCCCGCATCAAGGCGGCGAACCCCGCAGCGATCTACGCCTGCGACCCCGTCATGGGCAACGCGAAGAGCGGCTGCTTCGTGGCCCCCGCGATCCCGGTGCTACTGCGCGAGCGGGTCGTCCCCGCCGCCGATCTGATCACGCCGAACCAGTTCGAGCTCGGCTACTTGACGGGCACCGAGCCCGACACACTCGAGTCGACCCTCGCCTCGGTCGACCTCGCCCGCGCCATGGGCCCGCGCACGGTGCTCGTGACGAGCGTCGAGCGCCCCGACCGCGAGGAGGGCACCCTCGAGATGCTCGCCGTCGACGATCAGGGCGCCTGGATCGTCACCACCCCGCAGCTGCCGATGAAGGCGAACGGCTCGGGCGACGTGACGGCCGCGCTGTTCACCGCGCACTACCGCCGCACGGGCGACGCGGCCGACGCGCTCGCGCGCACCGCCTCGAGCGTCTTCGACCTGCTCACGGCCACCCTCGAGTCGGGTGAGCGCGAGCTGCAGCTTGTCGAGTCGCAGGAGGCCTACGCGCACCCCCGCCTGCAGTTCGCCGTGCGGCAGGTGCGCTGAGCAGCTCCGCCTGATCGGATGCCGTTCGGCAGGACCGCGACGCCGGCCAGGGGGTCCGTGATGCCGGTCAGCGCGGCCAGGCCGCCGCGATCTCCGCGCGCACCTCGCCGAGCAGCCGGGGCATCGCCTTGGTGCCCGCGACGATCGGCATGAAGTTCGCGTCCGCGCTCCAGCGCGGCACCACGTGCTGGTGCAGGTGCTCGGCGATGCCCGCACCCGCCAGGCGACCCTGGTTCATGCCGATGTTGAAGCCGTCGCACCGCATCGTCGCCCGCAGCACCCGCATGGCGGTCTGCGTCAGCGCCGCGATCTCGGCGGCCTCGGCCTCAGTCGCCTCGTCGTAGAGCCCCACGTGCCGGTACGGGCAGACCAGCAGGTGCCCGGTGTTGTACGGGTACAGGTTGAGCACCACGAAGGCGCGCTCGCCGCGCGCGACGATCAGCGCCTCCTCATCGGTCTCCCGCGGCACGCGACAGAACGGGCACTCGTCGTCGCTCTCCTGCACGTGGTGCGACTGGATGTACGCCATGCGGTGCGGCGTCCAGAGCCGCGCGTAGCCGTCGGGCGCGGCCGCGAACCCCGAGGCCGGCTCGGCCTCGACGCCGTCGAGCGACGGCTTCTCCGCATCCCGCTGCGTCATCGCCGGATGCCCGCCTACAGCTCGCTCGACCGCGTCGAGATCGCCGTGGTGATGCGCTGGATCGCCTGCTCGATCGGCACGCCGTTGACCTGCGTGCCGTCGCGGAACCGGAAGCTGACCGCGCCGTTCGCGACGTCCTCGGCGCCCGCGATCAGCAGGTAGGGCACCTTGCCGGTCGTATGCGTGCGGATCTTCTTCTGCATGCGGTCATCGCTGCGGTCGACATGGGCGCGCACGCCCGCCGCCCGAAGCTGCTCGATCACGTGCTCGAGGTGCTCGGCGTAGTCCTCGGCGACCGGGATGCCCACCACCTGCTCGGGAGCGAGCCAGGCGGGGAACGCGCCGGCGTAGTGCTCGAGCAGGATCGCGAAGAAGCGCTCGATCGAGCCGAGCAACGCGCGGTGGATCATGATCGGCTGCTGGCGCGTGCCGTCGGGGGCGGTGTACTCGAGCTCGAAGCGCTCGGGCTGGTTGAAGTCGAGCTGCACCGTCGACAGCTGCCAGGTACGGCCGATCGCGTCGCGCGCCTGCACCGAGATCTTCGGGCCGTAGAACGCGGCACCGCCCGGGTCGGGAACGAGCTCGAGCCCGGAGTCGACGGCGACCTGCCGCAGCGTCTCGGTCGCCTGCTCCCACAGCTCGTCGCTGCCGACCGACTTCTCGGGGTTGCGGGTCGACAGCTCGAGGTAGAAGTCGTCGAGGCCGTATCCGCGCAGGGTCTCGAGCACGAACTCGAGCTGGCGGGCCACCTCGTCGCGCACCTGATCGGGGGTGACGTAGATGTGCGCGTCGTCCTGGGTCAGGCCACGGACGCGAGTGAGCCCCGAGAGGGTGCCGCTCTTCTCGTAGCGGTAGACGGTGCCGAACTCGGCGAGCCGCAGCGGCAGCTCGCGGTAGCTGCGGCCGCGCGCACGGAAGATCAGGTTGTGGAAGGGGCAGTTCATGGGCTTCAGGTAGTAGTCCTGGCCCTGCTTCGTGATCTGCCCGTCGGCGTCGCGCTCCTCGTCGAGGTGCATCGCCGGGAACATCCCCTCCTCGTACCACTGGAGGTGGCCGCTCGTCTCGAACAGGGCGCCCTTCGTGATGTGCGGCGAGTACACGAGCTCGTAGCCGTTGGCGAGCAGCCGCTCGCGCATGTACGACTCGATCTCCGCCCGCACGATGCCGCCCTTGGGGTGGAACACCGCGAGGCCTGATCCGATCTCATCGGGGAAGCTGAACAGGTCGAGCTCGACCCCGAGCTTGCGGTGGTCGCGCTTGGCGGCCTCCTCGAGGCGGGCGAGGTGTTCACGGAGGGCATCCTTCGACGGCCACGCGGTGCCGTAGATGCGCTGCAGCTGGGGGTTCTTCTCGCTGCCCCGCCAGTAGGCCGCGGCGACCCGCATGAGCGACCAGCCGTTGCCGATCATCCGGGTGTTGGGCAGGTGCGGGCCGCGGCAGAGGTCCTTCCAGTAGACCTCGCCCGTCTTGCCGTCGACATTGTCGTAGATCGTCAGCTCGCCGCCGCCGACCTCCACGCTCTCGCCGTCGGCACCGTCGGCCGCCGCGCCCTTGAGCCCGATGAGCTCGAGCTTGTAGGGCTCGCCGGCGAGCTCGGCGCGCGCCTCCTCCTCCGTGACGACACGGCGCACGAAGCGCTGGCCCTGACGGATGATGCGATCCATCGCCTTGCTCAGGGCCGAGAAATCGTCGGTCGTAAACGGGGTCACGACGTCGAAGTCGTAGTAGAAGCCGTCCGTGACGGGCGGGCCGATGCCGAGCTTCGCCTCCGGGTTGATCGACTGCACCGCCTGCGCCAGCACGTGCGCGGTCGAGTGCCGCAGGATCGCCAGGCCGTCGGGCGAGTCGATGGTCACCGGCTCGGCCGTCTCGCCCGGGTCCAGCCGGTGGGCGAGGTCGCGCAGCTCGCCGCCGACCCGCATGGCGACGACGCTTCGGTCGGTGAACAGACCGAAGCCGTCCGTCGGCTCCGTCGCGGTGATCGCGGCGGGGGCGGCAGGGGCGGCCGGATGCTCGGCCGGGGCGTCGACAGACACGCGGTCTCCTCACGGAGGTCGAGGGGCGAAGGGCGGGCTCAACTCTACCGGCGGCCGCCGGTGGCTCAGCCCGAGACGAGCACCCACGCCGTCGCGACCGACTGCATCCAGTCGAGCACGATGGCGCGGTCGAGCGCCGCCGCCCAGGCGATGAGGATCTGCAGCACCGCGACGAGGTCGACGAGCGCGTTCGTCAGGGGGGTGCGGGCGCCGGGGATCAGGGTGATCGCGAGCAGGCTGAGGAGCAGGAACGTGGTCCCCGCGGCGCCCGGGTGGAACACCCCGAGCAGGAAGGCGACGTTGAGCAGCACGAAGACGATCGCCGATACCGGGATCGCCGCGGGCCGTCGCACGATCGCGGCGACCAGCCACGCGCTCGCGAGCGGAGCGGCGATGAGCCAGCCGGTCGGGGTCGAGTACAGTCCGACGAGGGCAGTGACGCCGGCCGGCACGCCCGCGACGATCACCGCGAGGTCGAACCCCGGCCAGGCCGAGCCGAAGAACAGCAGGTTGAGGAACATGATCGTCGCGAAGGCCCCGAGCGTGGGGAACGCGAGCACGAGCATGTTGGCGGCCCGGAGGCCCGGGGCCGCCGTGCGGCCGTGCCGGAGGAAGGGCGATGCCAGGACGGCCACCAGTGCGTAGAGGATGCCGGAGGGGTCGCTGAGCGCGGCCAGCATGAGCAGGATGCCCGCGCGGAAGCCCGCCTCGGTGCTTCCCCAGTTGACGAAGCGCACCAGATCGGCGAGCGCGAGCCCGAAGAAGGTCAGTGCGAGGAAACCGGGCAGGTTCTCCAGGGCGAAGTAGGCGAACAGCGGGTTGGCGGCGAGCCCGAGCACCAGGATGATGCCCGTCGAGCGCGGGATCGAGCGCTGGGCGATGATCTCGGCCACCTTCTGCAGCAGGAAGCCCGCCGCGATCGCGCCGATGATGCTGAGGCCGACCCGCCCGACGGGATTCGCCGAGGCCAGCAGGACCGCTGTGTGCGGATACAGCAGCGCGAGCCACTCCGCATCACCGCGCGTCCAGTCGATGGCCGCCACGGCCGTCTCGAGGTCGGCGTTCGGGGCCGTCTGCGGATGCGGGACCGCCTCGAGCAGGAGCGCGAGCAGCACCAACGGTGCCGCCGTGCCGAGGCGGAGCATCCACCGCCAGATCGGGTTGCGCGGGAACGGATCGAAGCGGGTGCGGCCGGTCGAGCGGTTCGAGCGATCGCGCCGCAGCACCGGGGCCTCAGTCGTGCTGGACATGCGTCGTCAGTCCGTGCTCGGTCTTCTCCCAGTAGTGCGGCTTCGTGAGCAGCTGCCAGAGGCCCTTGTACGAGGCGATCGAGTGCAGCAGCCAGTACACCGGGTTGAGCAGCGCCCACAGCACGAGGTGGAACGTGCCGCGCTTGTACGGGCCCATCATCGAGAGGTAGATCATGATCACGTTGCCGAACACGAAGTTCAGCAGGGTCAGCCAGAGCAGCCAGACCGGGAAGAGCTCGGCGAGGGCGTTCACGGGGAGCGCGATCGTGATGGCCGTGACGACGTAGAACGGGATCACGCCGAGGAACGTCGCAGGGGTGCCCGCGATCAGCAGCACGAAGCTCAGGAACCGACGCAGACCGATCTGCCGGATCAGGGCCACCGGCTGCCGGGCGTGCACCAGCGTGGTCTGCATGTAGCCCTTGATCCAGCGCGAGCGCTGCCGGATGAAGTTCGGGATCGAGGTGTTCGCCTCCTCCATCGTCGTCGAGTTGATGACGCCGATGCGGTAGCCGAGAGCGCTCGCGCGGATGCCCAGGTCGGCGTCCTCGGTCACGTTGTACGGGTCCCAGCCGCCGAGCTCGATGAGCGCCGAGGTGCGGAAGTGGTTCGACGTGCCGCCGAGCGGGATCGGCAGGTCGCCGTAGTCCAGGCCGGCCAGCATGTAGTCGAACCAGTAGCTGTACTCGAGCGTGAACATCCGCGTCAGGGCGTTCTCGGAGTCGTTGAAGTAGTTCAGCGAGGCCTGCACGCAGACCATGTCGTCGCCGCCGCGCCGGAAGGCGACGACGGCCTTCTTGAGCTGGTCCGGGTCGGGAGTGTCCTCCGCGTCGTAGATGACGAGGTACTCGCCGGTGGCGAAGTAGAGGCCCACGTTGCAGGCGCGTGGCTTCGTCTGCGGCTGCCCCTTCGGGATCGTCACGACGCGGAAGTGCGGCGGCGGATTCGAGGCCTCGACCGCGGCGAGGGTCTCGGCGTCCTCCTCCTCGATCAGGATGAGCACCTCGAGCTTCTCGGTCGGGTAGTCGAGACCGCCGAGGTTGCGGATCAGCTGCCCGACGATGTTCGCCTCGCGGAACACCGGGACGAGCACCGTGTAGCGCGGGAGATCGCGGTCATCGAGCGCGTGCACCTGCGCGGTGGTGATGCGCTCGACGACGTCGTAACGCGCCCCGCGCATGGCGACGATGAACTTGAAGCTCGTACCGGCGAGGAAGACCAGGCTCAGCACGGTGAGCGCGCCGATCCCGGTCTCCAGGGGGCGCAGCACCGCCGCGAGCAGGATGCCCACCGCGAGCACCGCGCCGAGCACCTTCTGCGACCGGCTGAACGTGATGCGCGCCGACATCATCGGGTTCTGCCGCCACAGCTCGTTCGCCGCCTCGTCGGCGATCTCGGAGCGGAACAGCCGCAGGCAGGCGTTCTTGATGTCCCAGGAGGTCGTGGCGACGAACTGCACCTCCGCCCCGCCGAGCAGCGCGCGGATGTGCGCGACACGCTCGGGGGCGACGCCGCGGGCCGTGGCGATGAAGATCACGCCGGCGTCGTTACGGCGGATGGGCATCCAGTTCTCGGCGAGGTAGGTCTGGCCCGGGAATCGGCGCACGACGGCATCGTCGAACTTGACGGCCTCCAGATCGATGGGATGCACGCCCCAGGCGTGGGCCTCCGCGAGCAGCAGGCTCTCGGAGTCGAGAAGCCCCTGGCTGATCAGCACCTCGTCGATGTGGGCGCCGGTGCGTTCCTTCACCCGACGGGCGAATGCGAGGTTCTCCGGCGACACGAGTCCCGAACGCAGCAGCAGATCGGCGAATGCCTCGCTGTCGGCCACGCGCGCGGCGGCCTCTCCCCCCGGAGCCATAGCTTCAGCCTAGAGTCTTCGTGAATGCCGGTCATGCCCCCGTAGTGGGTGCACAGCACCGCGAGGTCAAACACGAAAACCCCCGGCAGACCGGGGGCTTTTTGGTGGGCGATACTGGGATCGAACCAGTGACCTCTTCCGTGTCAGGGAAGCGCGCTACCGCTGCGCCAATCGCCCATTTCTGGGATGTTGCCGGTAGTCGACCAGCGAGGTGGCGACGGGATTCGAACCCGTGTGCACGGCTTTGCAGGCCGCTGCCTCGCCTCTCGGCCACGCCACCGTGGGCACGACCCCGACTACCAGAGGTCATTGCTCGAGCGGATGACGAGATTCGAACTCGCGACCCTCACCTTGGCAAGGTGATGCGCTACCACTGCGCCACATCCGCATTTCGCCTCCCGCTCTCGCGGGGTGCATCGAAACTCTAGCCCAACTCTCCGGCGAGGGCCAAACCGAGCGGAGGGCGTGTCGCCACCGTCCCGCGAGCCCCGTGCGTGCCGTCGGAACCGCGGCGCGGGATATGGCAAGATAGTGCCGCACGGGCGATTGGCGCAGTTGGTAGCGCGCTTCCTTCACACGGAAGAGGTCATCAGTTCGAGTCTGGTATCGCCCACCGTCACGACTCTCCCGCCTCGATCTCGGCGGCTCGACCGCGCGCCGCGCCGACCAGCCGGCCGGCCGCCGCGGCGGCGCACCACCCGACGAGCGCCGCCAGTGCACTGACGAGCGCGACCACGACCACGGCAACGACCTGCGTCAGCAGCCCGAGTGTCGCCCCCGAGGCCGCGAGGCCGAATCCGTCGGCGAGGATCGTCGCGATCAGACCGCCGATCGCCGTTGCAACGATGATGCCGAGCGCGGCACGGCGCACCGGATCGGCGCCGACCGGCGCGCGCAGGACGATCGCGGTACCCGCCGATGCCCCCACGACCGCGGCGGCGACCAGTCCGAGGGGCGCGAGGAAGGCACCGCCCGCCCCGACGGCCGCCCAGCCGAGCGCGGCACCCAGCACCGCTCCCCCGCGCGGGCGGCCCCGACCGACAATGCGGGCCACGACGAGCCAGCTGAGCACCCCGAGAAGGATGCCCGCCCCGGCATTCACGACGAGCCGACCGGTCGCATCCGACACGACCCGCTCGACACCGACCATCCACGCGGCGGCCCCGAGCGCGAGCAGCCCGATCGCGAGCGCGGAGCGGAGGCGCGACGGTCGCGGCGGCAGGCCTGCAGTGCTCGATGGCTGCGGAGCGTGCGCCGAGTCCGGTCCGGGCCGCACGGAGACCGCGGCGGCCGGGATCAGCGCGAGCACGAACAGCGCCGCGGCCGGCGCCGTGAACAGCGCGAGCACGCCCGTCGCGTCGACCGCGTCGAGAGCCCGCTGGACGAACGACGGCACCGTGCCGACCGTGGCCGCGAGCACCGGACCGATCGCGAGACCACCCCAGATGCCCGCCTGCACGGCGGCGAGGGGAGCGCGGAGGGGGACGCGGCTCCCCCACCGGTCGGCCGAGACGACCGTGACGATGATCGTGACGGCGGCCGCCGCAGCGGCATCGAGCAGCGCGGCCAGAGGGTCCTCGCGGAGGGCGAGCTGAGCATCCAGGGCCAGCACGGAGGTGGCGGCGGCTAGCCCGGCGGCGATCGCGGCCACCAGCATTCCCCTCCGCACCGGGCGGAGCAGCAGCACGGCCGCGGGCGCTGCGGTGAGCACGAGCGCCGCGGCGACGAGCTGCAGCACAGGGTCCGAGGCGAGCACGACGCGTCTCCTTCCACGTGCGGGGCGCAACGACGACGGGGCGCCACCCTCTCGCGAGAGTAGCGCCCCGAGGATCCGCCACGGAGGCGGAACCCGTCGTTACTTGGCGGCGTCGAGCACGTAGCCCTCTTCACCGTGGACGATCGGGTCGATGCCCGCGATCTCGTCCTCCACGGTGACGCGGAACCCGATGGTCTTCTCGATCGCGTAGCCGATGATGTAGGCGACGACGAACGAGTAGATCATGACCACGAAGGCCGCGATCGCCTGAACGATGAGCTGGTTGAACGAGCCGCTGAAGATCAGGCCGGTGCCGTTCGCGAAGAAGCCCAGGTACAGGGTTCCGATGAGGCCGCCGACGAGGTGGATGCCCACGACGTCGAGCGAGTCGTCGAAGCCGAGCTTGAACTTCAGGTCGACCGCAAGGGCGCAGAGAGCACCGGCCAGCAGGCCGAGCACGATCGACCAGAGCGGGGTGAGGAATGCGCAGGCCGGTGTGATCGCGACGAGACCGGCGACCGCACCCGAAGCCGCGCCCACCGAGGTCGGCTTGCCGTCCTTGATCGCCTCGACGACGAGCCACGCCAGCAGCGCGGCAGCCGGGGCGGCGATGGTGTTCAGGAATGCGATGGCGGCGACGCCGTCGGCCGCGAGCTCCGAGCCGGCGTTGAAACCGAACCAGCCGAACCACAGCAGACCGGCGCCGAGCAGCACGAACGGCGGGTTGTGCGGCACGTGCGCACCCTTGGCGAAGCCGACGCGCTTGCCGAGAACGAGCGCGAGCGCGAGGGCGGCGGCACCGGCGTTGATGTGCACCGCCGTACCACCGGCGAAGTCGAGAGCACCCACGCCGAACGCTTCCTGGAGTCCGTAAGTGATCCAGCCGCCGTCGGCGAACGAGCCGTCATCGGCGAGCGAGAAGTTGAAGACCCAGCTCGCGACGGGGAAGTACACGAGGGTCGCCCACAGACCAGCGAAGAGCATCCATGCGCCGAACTTCGCGCGGTCAGCGATCGCACCCGAGATGAGCGCGACGGTGATGATCGCGAAAGTCGCCTGGAACGCCGCAAAGGCGATCAGTGGATATCCACCAGCAGGCTCCGAGGCCTCCTGGAACACGGCGTCAAGGCCGAGGTTCGTCAGGTCGATGTTGAAGGGCGCGTTCACGCCATCGCTGGTGGCGAAGGCGATCGCGTAGCCGTAGAGCACCCAGAGCACACCGATCAGGCCGATGGCGCCGAAGCTCAGCATCATCATGCTGATGACGCTCTTGGCCTTCACCAGGCCGCCGTAGAAGAACGCGAGTCCGGGTGTCATCAGCAGCACGAGCGCTGCCGAGAACAGGAGGAAGGCGGTATTGCCCTGATCCATGTCAAACCTCTCTTACCGTGGCAAAGGGACGCGCCCGGCTCGAGGACTCCCGTTCGGGACGGGATTCCCCCGGCGAGACCGGGTACGTGCTCAGTGTTGGGTCGGGAGGTTTCGGCGGAGGGGTTGCCGTATTTCGCTCGCGTTACGCGCGGAGCCCTCGCGTAAACATCGTGTTTCGGACAGCCCCCAGGGCCTTAAGCATTCGCTCGGTCCTCGTCGTAGATGTCGGGGATGCCGTCGCCGTCCGCGTCGACCGCGTCCTCGGCGACGCGGCGCCGGTAGTGGCGGTTGCGGCCGCCGAGCAGGGCGACCGCAAGCAGGGCTGCGATGAGCGACCCGAGCAGAATGCCCACCTTGCCCACATCGTCGAGGGGCGTGCCCTGCCCGAAGCTCAGCTCGTTGATCAGGAGGGAGACGGTGAAGCCCATGCCCGCGAGCAGCGCGAGCCCCACGAGGTCGATCCACGCCACCCCCCGCGGCAGCGAGACGCCCGGGATGCGCGTGACGAGCCAGGTGGCCACCGTGATGCCCACCGTTTTTCCGACCACGAGCCCGACGATGATGCCGAGCGCGAGCGGGCTCGTGACGGCCTCGACCAGTCCGTCCCAGCCGCCGACCGCGACACCGGCCGAGAAGAACGCGAAGACCGGAACGGCGATGCCCGCGCTGAGCGGACGGTAGCGGTGCTCGAAGATCTCGGCCAGGCCCATCCGCTCGCCGAGCCCGTCGGCGTCGCCGCCCCGCGCGCGCACCGGCACCGTGAACGCCAGCAGCACGCCGGCGACCGTGGCGTGCACCCCCGACTCGAACATGAAGAACCAGACCAGGACGCCCAGCGGCAGCAGCACGAACCACGCTGCCGTCTCGCGCTCGCGGAAGAAGTCCTGGAACCGCTGCACGATCAGCCCGTAGACCGCGACGCCGATCAGCGAGGCGAGCAGGAAGACCGGCTGGAGGTCGGTCGTGTAGAAGAACGCGATGATCGTGATCGCGATGAGGTCGTCCACCACCGCGAGGGTCAGCAGGAAGGTGCGCAGGGCGATCGGCAGTGCCGTGCCGACCACGGCGAGCACCGCGAGCGCGAAGGCGATGTCGGTCGCGACCGGGATCGCCCAGCCGCGGACCACCTCCGGGCCCTCCGCCCGGACGATCGCCAGGAAGATGATCGCGGGGACGACCACGCCCCCGACGGCCGCGACCACCGGCACGAGGGCCTTGCGCGGGTCGCGCAGCTCCCCCGCCACGAACTCGCGCTTGAGCTCGAGCCCGGCCAGGAAGAAGAAGATGGCGAGCAGCGCGTCGGCCGCGAACTTGCCGACCGAGATCTCCCAGGAGAAGGCGCCGAAGGAGATCTCGAGATACGTCGAACGCAGTCCGACGTAGCTCTCCGCCAGCCCCGTGTTCGCGGCGATGAGCGCCAGCACGGTGGCGGCCAGCAGCAGGAAGCCCCCGACGGTCTCGCGGCGAAGGATGCGCTCGATCCAGAGCGACTCGCGGTAGCGGCGCGCGGGCTCGGTCAACGGGGCGGAGACAGCAGGCTGAGACGCCATCGGAGGCCTTTCGGGGTCACGGTACGGTGCTACTCCCCGAGGCCGGTGCGCCGAGGAGGCCGACCAGGCTTCCCGGCGCTCCACCCCCAGTCTACGAGGTGGTGAGGGCGATCATCCGCGAGACGGCCCGTAAGTACTTCTTGCGGTAGCCGCCCGCCAGCATCTCGTCGGGGAAGATCTGGTCGAGCGGGATGCCCGTCGCATGGATCCGCACCTGGGCGTCGTACAGCCGATCGACGAGGGCGACCAACCGCAGCGCGTCGGTCTGGTTGCTCAGCACGCGCACATCGCGCAGGCCCACCGCCTCCAGACCCGCGATGAGCCCGACGTAGCGGCTCGGGTGCACGGTCGCGAGGTGCCGCAGCACGTCGTCGAAGACGTCGACCGTCACGCCCGCCGGCGCCTGCGCCGACTCCGCCGCGATGCGCGCGGCGAACGCGGCCTCGTCGAGCGCGACGGCGTGCCCCTCGATGTCGCGCTTGCGGTAGTCCTCGCCGTCGATCCGGACGGTGGTGAAGCGGTCGGCGAGCGCGTGGATCTCGCGGAGGAAGTCCTGGGCGGCGAAACGGCCCTCGCCCAGCGCGTGCGGCGGCGTGTTCGAGGTCGCCGCGATGCGCGAGCCGCTCGCGACGAGCTCGCCGAGCAGCCGCGACATCACCATCGTGTCGCCCGGGTCGTCGAGCTCGAACTCGTCGATCGCGATCAGCGATGCCCCGCGGAAGTGAGCGACGGCCTCGCGGTAGCCGAGCGCCCCGACGATCGCCGTGTACTCGATGAAAGTGCCGAAGTACTTGCGGCCGCGCGTGCGGTGCCACAGCGCGGCGAGCAGGTGCGTCTTGCCGACGCCGAAGCCGCCATCCAGGTAGACACCGGGCTTCGCGACCGCCGGGGCCGGCTTGCGCGAGAACAGGCCGCGCGGTGCCGCGATGGTCTCGCTCGAGAACGTCCGCATCGCCTCGACAGCCTCGGCCTGCGAGGGGAACCGGGGGTCGGGAACGTAGTTCTCGAGACTCGCGGTCGCGAACTGGGGCGGGGGCATCAGGTGGCCGACGAGCTCGGCAGCGGTCATGCCCGTCTGGCGGTCGATCAGACGGCCGACCGTCATCGTGGAATCCACGCCTCGATTCTACCGGCGCTCCTGGGTGCCGCCTGACTAGCCTGAGCGCATGCACGCGGCATCCGGAACCGAGACCCCGCGCCTGCATCGCGTGCTGCCGGCCGGGCCGACGATCACCCTGACCGATCCGGATGCCCGCTCCGCTCTGCTCGACAGCTACCGGCTCAACGACCCCGCGTGGCTGCGGCTCACGCTCGTCGCGACCCTCGACGGCCGCGCTGCCGGCGGCGACGGCACCTCGGAGTCGCTCACCTCGCGCGTCGACCGCACGGTGCTCGGCGTGGTGCGCGAACTGGCCGACGCGGTGCTGGTGGGGGCGGAGAGCCTGCGGCGCGAGCCCGGCCTCGTCCCCCGCGCCCGACCGCTCGTCGTGCTCTCGGCCAGCGGGCACCTCGGTGCCCCGCGCACCGCGCCGTCCCGTCCCGGGGCTCCCTCGCTGCTCGTCGCGACCACGGCGGCGGGCGCGCGGCGCCTCGCGGACGAGCGCCCCGAGGCCGAGGCCATCGTGCTGACGCCCGACGACACGGGTCGACTGCCGCTCGCGGCGGTGATCGACGTGCTGCGCGACCGCGGGCTGCGCCGGATCGCCGCCGAAGGCGGTCCCCGGGTGGCGGGCGCCCTGCTGCGGGCGGAGCTCGTCGACGAGGTCTGCCTGACGCTCATGCCGCTGCTCGGCGGGGCGGAGCTGCCGCTGCTGGGCGGAGACCTCGACGGGCTGGGAGATCAGCCGCTCAGCCGGCTGCGGCTCCGCCAGCTGCTGGCCGACGACGCGGGCGCGCTGTACGGCCGGTGGTCGACGCACTGACCGACCCGCCGGTCAGCCCGCGCTCGTCGAGCCAGGTGCGGATCGCGCGCTCCCACCGCTCGGCGTCGTAGTTCCAAAGCTTGGTGTGCCGGGCCCGGGTGAAGCGCTCGAGCCGCACGGCGTCCGGCCGCGCGGCGGCGAGGGCGACGCTTCCGTCGCTGGGGACGAAGCCGTCGTCATCGCTGTGCAGCACGAGGATGGGCACCGGGAGCTCCGCGGAACGAGCGACCACGTCGAGCCGGGCGAAGTCGATGGGCGACTCCAGCCCGATGAGGGACGAGCCGCGGGGGGATCCGAGCAGGGCGAGCGCGGCATCCCGCACCGCCGGCGGCAGGCCGAACTCGGACGCCTGGAAGCGCAGCACCGTGACCCAGTCGACGACCGGAGACTCGAGGACGACGCCGTCGATGCGGTGCGCGAGCGAGGAGCTCAGCAGGCACTGCAGCACAGTCGCGCCGCCCATCGACCAGCCCATCAGGACGATGCGGCGCGCACCCCGCTCGATCGCGAGCACGATGGCCGCCTCGACATCGCGCCACTCCTCGCCGCCGAGGGCGTAGCGGCCGTCGGCGCTCGCCGGGGCCTCCCCGTCGTTGCGGTAGCTGACGAGCAGGCAGCGGTACCCGGCCGCACGGAACACCGGGATGGCGCGGAGCGGCTCGGCGCGCGTCACCCCCCGCCCGTGCACGGCGATCAGCCAGGGCGATGCGGTACCCGTGTTGACAGGCTCGACGAGCCAGGCGGGCGCGACCCCGACCGGGGTCTCGACTCCGACCTCGGTGTAGGGCAGCCCGAGATCGGCGGGCGTCTGGTACCACCACGCGCTCCACCGGCCGACGGATGCCCGCTCGAGGTCGCCCCGCTGCACCCCCTCCAGGCGGCGCAGCACCGTGGCCTCCTCGAGGGCGATGACGTCGCCGACTCGCGCGTGGCCGCGATCGTCGTCGAAGCGCAGGCTGTAGCGGCCCGCGACCTCGGTGTCGGGGGTGCGCCCGAGCAGCACCGTGCCGGCGGCGCGATCGACGGCGAGAATGGGGATGTCGTAGGCGCGGCGCCGCGGCGGAGTGACGACGTCGCGCGCGACCCGGACCGCCAGCAGGGCTCCCGCTGCGGCACCGATCAGCCCCGCGGCGACCGCGGCGACGGCGACACGCGCGGCGAGCCGTGCGCCGGCCCTCACGAACGCTCCGGGTGCAGGGGCGGGAGCGGCGCGGCGAGTCTCACGCCCGGAGACTAGCAACTGCGCCTAGTCTGCACACGTGCCTTCCGCTAGCCCCGACGGGTCGACACCGCAGGCCGTCTTCGCGCGTGTCGTCGCCTCGGTCGAGCGCGCTCGGCTGCGCGATGAGCTGGAGGTCTCGACGATCCCCGCTCCGACGGGCCTTGCGCCGTTCGCGCACGCTCTCGCCGCCGACGTCAACCCGGCGCGCCACGCCGACGACTCCGACTTGGGCACCGGCCGGCTCGTGATCCTCTACGACCCCGACTCCCCCGACGGCTGGGGTGGCCCGGTGCGGGTGATCTGCTACGCGCAGGCTCCCCTCGAGACCGAGATCGGGCTCGATCCCTTCGTGACCGATGTCGCCTGGTCATGGTTGGTCGACGCCCTCGCCACCCGCGGCGCGCAGTACACCGCTGCGAGCGGCACGGCGACCAAGGTGCTCTCGACCGGTTACGGCGAGCTCGCCGGCCAGGGCAGCGGGGCGCAGATCGAGCTGCGCGCGTCGTGGACGCCGCTCGAGCTCGACCTCTCCTCCCACGTCGAGGGCTGGGCCGAGCTGCTGTGCATGGTCGCCGGGTACCCGCCGGCAGCGGATGGCGTGGCGGTGCTGCCGCCGCGACGGGGGTCGCGTGGCTGACCGTCCGCCGATCACCGACCCCTTCGCCATCCCGCCCGAGCTCGCGCGGGCTATGACCACGGAGCGCGCCGCCATTCCCGCGGTCACGGCCGGACCGACCGCCCCCAGGGAATCCGCAGCGTCAACGCTCCCGCCCGCCCGCCTCGCCGAGGTGCCCCGCGTGATCGACAGCCCCGACGACTTCGCGGCCGCGGTATCGGCCCTCGCGGCCGCCACGGGGCCGGTTGCGGTGGATGCCGAGCGCGCGAGCGGCTTCCGGTACTCGCAGCGCGCCTACCTCATCCAGGTGTTCCGCCGTGGTGCCGGAACCTTCCTCGTCGACCCGATCGCGATCGACGACTTCGCTCCGCTGCAGGCAGCGATCGGTGATGCCGAGTGGGTGCTGCACGCCGCCAGCCAGGACCTCCCCTGCCTCCGCGAGCTGGCACTCGAACCCACGACGCTGTTCGACACCGAGCTCGGCGCCCGCCTTGCGGGCATGCCGCGTGTCGGGCTCGGCGCGGTCGTCGAGGAGACCCTCGGCCTGCACCTCGCGAAGGAGCACTCCGCGGCCGACTGGTCGACCCGCCCCCTGCCCGACGCGTGGCTCACCTACGCCGCGCTCGATGTGGAGCTGCTGCTCGACGTGCGCGATCACATCGCCGAACGGCTCGACGCCGCTGGCAAGCTCTCTCTCGCCCACGAGGAGTTCGCGGCCGTGCTGGCCAAGCCGTCGACGCCCGTGCGCGCCGAGCCTTGGCGACGGCTCACGGGCATCTCGTCCCTGCGCGGTCAGCGGTCCCTCGCCGTGGCGCGCGAGCTGTGGCGTGCCCGCGACGCCTACGCCCAGGAAGTCGACACGGCACCCGGACGCCTGCTGCCCGACGCGTCCATCGTGGCCGCGGCCCGCGCACCGCTCACCGCCAAGCGCGACCTCGCCGCGCTCAAGGCGTTCACCGGGAGGGCGAGTCGCTCGCAGATCGACCGCTGGTGGGGTGCCATCGAGACCGGCATGAGCACCGACGACCTGCCATCGATCCGCAGCGGAGAGGAGAGCATCCCGCCGCCGCGATCATGGGCCGATCGCGACCCGGAGGCCGACCGACGCTACAGGGCCATGCGCCCTCGCCTGCAGGAGATCGCCGAGTCGCTGGATCTCCCGGTCGAGAACCTGCTGACGCCGGAGCACGCCCGTCGCCTCGCCTGGCGTCCGCCGGTCGATCGCGGGGTCGACGGCATCGCCGCGGCACTGCGGGAGCTCGGTGCCCGGCCGTGGCAGATTGACGCAACCGCACAGACGATCGCGGCCGCCTTTGTCGAGGCACTCCAAGAGCCCGCAGAGGCCGGCGAGGCCGGTTCGTAGGAAGGCGCAGGCCTCCCCCCGCGCTCGCGCGCCTCTCCCTAGGCTGAGGGCTGACCATCGACCCCCTGGGAGGCAGCATCGTGGCTGAACGAGCCGACGTCGTATTCGTGGACGGAGTCCGCACCCCGTTCGGACGGGCCGGCGAGAAGGGCATGTACTGGAACACCCGAGCCGACGACCTGATCGTCAAGGCGATGATCGGGTTGCTCGAGCGCAACCCCTCGCTCCCGAAGGACCGCGTGGATGACGTGGCCATCGCCGCGACCACGCAGCAGGGCGACCAGGGCCTCACCCTCGGCCGAACCGCGGCGATCCTCGCCGGGCTGCCGCTGAGCGTTCCCGGCTACGCCATCGACCGCATGTGCGCCGGAGCCATGACCTCGGTGACGACCACCGCGGGCGCGATCGCGTTCGGCGCCTACGACGTCGCCATCGCCGGCGGCGTCGAGCACATGGGCCGCCACCCGATGGGCTTCGGCGCCGACCCCAACCCGCGCTTCCTCGCCGAGAAGCTCGTCAGCGTCGATGCCCTCAACATGGGCCTCACCGCCGAGCGCCTGCACGACCGCTTCCCGCAGCTCACCAAGGAGCGCGCCGACCGCTTCGGAATGCGCAGCCAGCAGAAGGTGGCCGCCGCTTATGCCGCTGGCAAGATCCAGCCCGACCTCGTGCCGGTGTCGATCCGCAGCGAGCAGGGCTGGGGGCTCGCAACCTCCGACGAGGGCCTGCGTCCGGAGACCACGATGGAGGGGCTTGCCGGCCTCAAGACCCCGTTCCGCCCGCACGGCCGGGTGACCGCCGGCAACGCATCCCCCCTCACCGACGGCGCGACCGTGAGCCTGCTCGCGAGCGCCGACACCGCGAAGGAGCTCGGTCTGACCTCCAAGATGCGCCTGGTCAGCTTCGCCTACGCGGGCGTCGCCCCCGAGGTGATGGGCATCGGTCCGATCCCGTCGACCGAGAAGGCGCTGAAGAAGGCCGGTCTCACGATCGATGACATCGGCCTGTTCGAGCTCAACGAGGCCTTCGCCGTGCAGGTGCTGAGCCTGCTCGACCACTTCGGCATCGACGATGACGACCCGCGGGTGAACCCGTGGGGCGGCGCGATCGCGCTCGGCCACCCGCTCGCGAGCTCGGGCGTGCGCCTCATGATCCAGCTGGCCCGCCAGTTCGAGGAGCGCCCCGACGTCCGCTACGGCCTCACCGCCATGTGCGTGGGCCTCGGCCAGGGCGGCAGCGTCATCTGGGAGAACCCGCACTACACCGGAAAGAAGGCCTGATCGTGGCGACCCCCAGCGCGACCGCGCAGTACTCCCCCGAGCAGTTCGACGAGCTGCGTGCCATCAGCGGCGACGAGGTGATCACGCACTCCTACGTCCGCGACGTACCGCTCCCGAGCGGCGGGATGCTCGCTCTCGTCACCCTCGACAACGGCCGCGACCACACCCGGCCGAGCACCCTCGGCCCCGCGGGTCTCACCGAGCTCGCCGAGGTGCTCGACGCCCAGAAGGCCCGGGCGGCGGCGGGCGAGATCCGGGCGCTCGCGATCACTGGCAAGCCGTTCATCCTCGCTGCCGGGGCCGACCTGTCGAAGGTCGGCGATATCCCGAGGTACGAGGCGGGCCTGCAGATGGCGCAGCTCGGCCACTACGCGCTCGGCAAGCTCGGCGAGCTGGGCGTGCCGTCGTTCTGCTTCATCAACGGCCTCGCCCTCGGCGGCGGCGTCGAGGTGGCGCTGAACTGCGACTACCGCACGCTCGACTCGAGCGCCGCGGCCCTCGCACTGCCCGAGGTGTTCCTCGGCATCATCCCCGGCTGGGGAGGCGCGTGGCTGCTGCCGAACCTCATCGGCATCGAGAACGCCCTCAAGGTCGTCGTCGAGAACCCGCTGAAGAACAACCGGATGCTCAAGCCCGCCGAGGCCTACGAGCTGGGCATGGCCGACGTGCTGCTCGCCCCGGCGAACTTCCTCGAGGAGTCGATCCGCTGGGCCGACGGCGTGCTCTCGGGCGCGGTGAAGGTCAAGCGCCCGAACGAGCCCGGCAAGCTCGAGCGCGCCGTGAAGTGGGACGCTGCGATCGGCATCGCCCGGAAGATGCTCGAGAAGCGTCTCGGGAAGGTCGCCGCGTCGCCGTACGCGGCCCTGGACCTCCTGGCCGCCGCCAAGAACTCGACGAAGGCCGAGGGTTTCGCCGCCGAGGACAAGGCTCTCGCCGACCTCGTCGCGGGCGACCAGTTCCGGGCATCCATCTACGCCTTCAATCTGGTGCAGAAGCGGGCCAAGAAGCCGGCGGGCGCGCCCGAGAAGGAGCTCGCGAAGAAGGTCACCAAGGTGGGCGTGCTCGGGGCGGGCCTCATGGCCAGCCAGTTCGCGCTGCTCTTCCTGCGCCGCCTGCAGGTGCCGGTGATCATCACCGACCTCGACCAGGCGCGCGTCGACAAGGGCCTCGCATACATTCGCGGCGAGCTCGACACCCTGCTGCAGAAGGGCCGCATCGACGCCGACGAGCGGAACCGCCTGGACGCCCTCCTCACCGGCACGACCGACAAGGCCGACTTCGCCGACTGCGACTGGGTCATCGAGGCCGTGTTCGAGGAGTTGTCGATCAAGCAGCAGGTCTTCGCCGAGATCGAGAAGCATGTCTCCCCCGAGGCCGTGCTCGCGACGAACACCTCGTCGCTCTCGGTCGAGCAGATCGGCGCGACGCTGGAGCACCCCGAGCGCGTCGTCGGCTTCCACTTCTTCAACCCGGTCGCGGTCATGCCGCTCATCGAGGTCGTGAAGGCCCCGAAGACGGATGACGCCACCCTCGCGACCGCGATGGCGACCGCCGCGGCGCTCAAGAAGAACGCGGTGATCACGGCCGACACCCCCGGGTTCGTCGTCAACCGCATCCTGGCGAAGGTGCTCGGCGAGGCCATGCACGCGGTCGAGATCGGCACTCCCTTCGAGACGGTCGTCGAGGCGCAGCGCCACTTCGGACTCCCCATGGATCCGTTCGTGCTGCTCGACCTCGTGGGTCTGAAGGTCGGCGCCCACGTGCTCGACACGCACCACACGGCGTTCCCCGACCGCTTCTTCGAGTCGAAGGCCCTGCACGAACTGGCCGAGGCCGGGGTGCTGCTCGAGAAGGACGGCAAGGGCAACGCCAAGGGCATCGACAAGAAGGCGGTCGCGATCGTCGCGAAGCACCGCCCCGAGGGGGCGCAGCCCTACTCGGTCGAGGAGCTCACGCAGCGCCTCGAGGACGGCCTGGCCGATGAGATCCATCGGATGCTCGCCGACGGTGTCGTCGCCGCTCCCGAGGACATCGACCTCTGCATGATCCTCGGAGCCGGCTGGCCGTTCCAGATGGGAGGGGTCACTCCTTTCCTCGACCGTGTCGGCGCCTCGGAGCGCGTCTTCGGAGCGACCTTCCACGACCCGCGGATCCGCGGCATCCGGTAGGCGGTCTGCGCGTCAGCGCGAGAGCCCCGATCATCGGCGGATGGTCGGGGCTCTCGCGCTGTCGCTACCGAGTGCGCTCGTCCTGATCGACCGCGGCGTGCTCGTCGGGCAGGGGCCGCGCGACGGGCACCTTGGTGCCGAGCACCTGCGCCACGAGGTCGCGCGCGATCGCCTGCGAGGTGAGCCCCACCCGCTCGAGGATCTCCTCCCGGGATGCGTGCTCGAGGAACTCGTCGGGGAGGCCCAGCTCGTCCACGGCGGTGTCGACACCCGCTGCCCGCAGGTCCTGGCGGATCCGGGTGCCGATGCCGCCCACGCGCACACCGTCCTCGATTGACACGAGGATGCGGTGATCGCGTGCGAGGTCGATCACGCTGCCCGGCACGGGAACGACCCAGCGCGGGTCGACGACGGTCGCCCCGATGCCCTGATCGGCGAGCCGCTCAGCGACCTCTAGACCGATCTTCGCCATCGGTCCGACGGTCACGATGAGGACATCCTTGTGCGGCGCCTCGCGCAGCACGTCGACGCCGTCGGCGGTGCGGCGCACCGCGTCGAACTCCGTACCGACGGAGCCCTTCGAGAAGCGCACGACCGTTGGCGCATCGTCCACCGCCACAGCCTCCGCGAGCTCCTCGCGCAGGCGCGTCGCGTCGCGCGGGGCGGCCAGTCGGATGTTCGGCACCACCTGCAGGATCGAGAGGTCCCACATGCCGTGGTGGCTGGCGCCGTCGGGGCCGGTGACGCCCGCGCGGTCGAGCACGAAGGTCACCCCCGCCTTGTGCAGCGCGACGTCCATCAGCACCTGGTCGAACGCGCGGTTGATGAAGGTCGCATACACCGCGACGACCGGGTGCATGCCGCCATAGGCCAGACCCGCTGCCGACGCGACAGCGTGCTGCTCGGCGATGCCGACGTCGATGATGCGGTCGGGGTGCTTCTCCGCGAGCTTGTGAAGCCCCGTGGGCCGGAGCATGGCGGCCGTGATGCCGACGATGCGCGGGTTCGCGTCGGCGAGGCGCACGATCTCGTCCGAAAACACCGAGGTCCAGGACGGTCGGCTCGACTGCTCGACCGACTCCCCCGTCTCGGGATCGATCTGCCCGACCGCGTGGAACTGGTCGGCGACATCGGCGAGGGCGGGCTCGTAGCCGCGGCCCTTCTGCGTGATCGCGTGCACGATCACCGGAGCGCTGAACTCCTTCGCCTGCCGGAGGGCGCGCTCGACGTCTTTCAGATCATGGCCGTCGACCGGGCCGATGTACTTGATGTCGAGGTTCGAGTACAGCGCCTCGTTGTTCGTGAAGCGCGAGAGGAAGCCGTGCAGGCCGCCCCGCATCCCTCGGTACATGGCGCGACCAGGAGCGCCCAGGAACCCGAACGCGCGCTCGGTGCCGCGGCGGAAGCGGTAGTAGGAGCGGCGGGTGCGCACGGTCGAGAGGAAGCGGGCCATGCCGCCGATCGTCGGCGCGTAGGAGCGGCCGTTGTCGTTGACGACGATGACGAGGTTGCGGCTGTTGTCGTCGCTGATGTTGTTCAGCGCCTCCCACGTCATGCCGCCGGTGAGGGCGCCGTCGCCGACGACGGCGACCACGTGCCGGTCGTCCTGCCCCGTCATCTCGAAGGCGCGGGAGATTCCGTCGGCCCAGCTCAGCGAGCTCGACGCGTGCGAGCTCTCGACGATGTCGTGCTCGCTCTCCGATCGCTGGGGGTACCCGGCGAGGCCGTCCTTCTGACGAAGTCGGGAGAAGTCCTGCCGACCGGTCAGCAGCTTGTGCACGTACGACTGGTGGCCGGTATCCCAGACGATCGCGTCCCGGGGCGAATCGAAGACGCGGTGGATGCCGATCGTGAGCTCGACCACCCCGAGGTTCGGGCCCAGGTGGCCGCCCGTCTTCGAGACCTCGGCGACGAGGAAGCGACGGATCTCCTCCGCGAGCTGCTCGAGCTCGGCCTCACTGAGGCGGTCGAGATCGCGCGGGTTCCGGATCGTGTCGAGAAGAGCCATTCCCCCACTCTACGGGAGGGGTCATCGCCCAGGACCCGCCGACGAACGCCTGTTGCTGGGCGTTCGCCGACGGTTCGCTGAACAATCAGACGAGGCTGCGGAGCACGTACTGCAGGATGCCGCCGTTGCGGTAGTAGTCGGCCTCACCGGGCGTGTCGATGCGCACCACGGCGTCGAACTCGATCGGCGCGCGCCCGGGCGCGGAGTGCGCGCTCGGGGTGGCGACGACGCGCACGGTCTTGGGCGTGACGCCCTCGTTGAGCTGCTCGATGCCGCTGATCGCGATCGACTCGGTGCCATCGAGCCCGAGCGAGTCGGCCGACTCCCCCGCCGGGAACTGCAGCGGGATGACCCCCATGCCGATGAGGTTCGAGCGGTGGATGCGCTCGAAGCTCTCGGCGATGACCGCCTTCACGCCGAGCAGGCTCGTGCCCTTCGCGGCCCAGTCGCGGCTCGAGCCCGAACCGTACTCCTTGCCGGCGAGGATGACGAGGGGAACCCCGGCCGCCTGGTAGTTGACGCTCGCGTCGTAGATGAACGACTGGGGAGCATCCGCCTGCGTGAAGTCGCGCGTGAAGCCGCCCTCGACGCCGTCGAGCAGCTGGTTCTTGAGGCGGATGTTCGCGAAGGTTCCACGGATCATGACCTCATGGTTGCCGCGGCGCGAGCCGTAGGAGTTGAAGTCCTTGCGGTCGACGCCGTGCGCCATGAGGTACTGGCCGGCCGGCGAGTCGGCCTTGATCGACCCCGCGGGGCTGATGTGGTCGGTCGTGACCGAGTCGCCGAGCTTCGCGAGCACGCGAGCGCCGTGGATGTCGGAGACCGGCGAGGTCTCGAGCGTCATGCCCTCGAAGTACGGGGGCTTGCGCACGTAGGTCGACTCGGCATCCCAGTCGAAGGTCGCGCCATCGGGCGTCGGCAGCGAGCGCCAGCGCTCGTCGCCCTCGAAGACCGAGGAGTACTGGTGGTCGAACATCGCCGTGTCGATCGAGGAGTCGATCGTGGCCTGCACCTCGGCGGCGTCGGGCCAGATGTCGCGCAGGTACACCGGCGCGCCGTCCGAGCCCGTGCCCAGCGGCTCGCTCTCGAAGTCGAAGTCCATGGTGCCGGCGAGCGCGTACGCGATGACGAGCGGCGGGCTGGCCAGGTAGTTCATCTTCACATCGGGGTTGATGCGGCCCTCGAAGTTGCGGTTGCCCGAGAGCACTGCGGTGACGGCGAGGTCTTTCTCGGCGATGGCCGACGAGATCTCCTCGGCGAGGGGTCCGGAGTTGCCGATGCAGGTCGTGCAGCCGTAGCCGACGGTGTAGAAGCCCAGGGCCTCGAGGTCGTCGGTCAGGCCCGCCTTCTCGTAGTAGTCGGTGACGACCTTCGAGCCGGGCGCGAGGGTGGTCTTCACCCACGGCTTCGCCTTCAGGCCCTTCTGCGCGGCGTTGCGGGCGAGCAGGCCCGCGGCGAGCATGACCGAGGGGTTGGACGTGTTGGTGCACGACGTGATCGCCGCGATCGTCACGTGGCCGTTGTCGAGCGTGAAGCTCTCGCCGCCGACCGTGACGTCGATGGGCGTCGAGGCCTCGGGAGCGTAGGAGGGCAGAACCTCCTCGAACGCTTTCTTGGCCGCAGAGAGCTCGATGCGGTCCTGCGGACGCTTCGGACCGGCGATCGAGGGCACGACGGTCGAGAGGTCGAGCTCGAGATACTCGCTGAAGCGGGGCACGACGCTCGGGTCGTGCCACAGCGACTGCAGCTTGCTGTAGGCCTCGACGAGCGCGACCTGCTCCTCGCTGCGACCGGTCAGGCGCAGGTAGTCGAGCGTGACGTCGTCGATGGGGAACATCGCGGCGGTCGAGCCGAACTCGGGGCTCATGTTGCCGATGGTCGCGCGGTTGGCGAGCGGCACCGCCGAGACGCCCGCACCGTAGAACTCGACGAACTTGCCCACCACGCCGTGCTTGCGGAGCATGTCGGTGATCGTCAGCACCACGTCGGTCGCGGTGACGCCGGTCGGGATCGAGCCGGTGAGCTTGAAGCCCACGACCTTGGGGATGAGCATCGACACGGGCTGGCCGAGCATCGCGGCCTCGGCCTCGATGCCGCCGACGCCCCAGCCCAGCACCCCGAGGCCGTTGACCATGGTGGTGTGCGAGTCGGTGCCCACGCAGGTGTCGGGGTAGGCGCGCAGCACGCCGCCGACCTCGCGGGTGTAGGTGACCTTCGCGAGGTGCTCGATGTTGACCTGGTGCACGATGCCGGTGCCCGGGGGCACCACCTTGAAGTCGTCGAACGCCGTCTGGCCCCAGCGCAGGAACTGGTAGCGCTCGCCGTTGCGCTCGTACTCGATCTCGACGTTGCGCTCGAGGGCATCGGCGGTGCCGAAGAGGTCGGCGATGACCGAGTGGTCGATGACGAGCTCGGCCGGCGCCAGCGGGTTCACCTTGTTGGGGTCGCCGCCGAGCTCGGCGACGGCCTCGCGCATGGTCGCGAGGTCGACGATGCAGGGAACACCGGTGAAGTCCTGCATGACGACGCGGGCGGGCGTGAACTGGATCTCGGTGTCGGGCTCGGCCGACGGGTCCCACGAGCCGAGCGCGCGGATCTGCGCCTCGGTCACATTCGCGCCGTCCTCGGTGCGGAGCAGGTTCTCGAGCAGCACCTTCAGGCTGAAGGGCAGCGTCTCGTACCCGGGAACGCGGTCGACGCGGAACACCTGGTAGTCGGTGCCGGCCACCGAGAGGGTGTCGATCGACTGGAAGCTGTTGACGGCGGACACGGTGACTCCTTAGGACGCGGGGCCGAAACTATCTTGATATCGAGATAAATGGATGCTATCACTCAGTCGGCGCGCCGTGCATAGACAGCACGCACCATGAGCCAGGTGACCCAGAGCACCGCCGCGTAGAGCGGCAGGCCCATGAGCAGCTTGGTCGCCGCGAGCGCGGCGGCCTGCTCGGCGAGGTACAGCGGAACCTGCACGCCGAGGCGCAGAGAGAACAGACCCACCCACAGCCACGTCGTCACGGTCAGCACGGTGCGCTTCGCCGGGTCGCTCCGCCACGCGTGATCGCCGGTGAGCAGCGCGGTGATGACACCGATCAACGGACGCCGGACGGCCAGGCTCACCAGCAGGGCGACGAGCCACACGGCGTTGATCACGAAACCGAGCAGGAAGTTCTCCTCGGCGCGGCCCGACCACAGCGCGAGGCCGGCCGACAGCGCGATGCCGACGAGACCGACCACCGCGGGCATGATCGGCGAGCGGGTGACGGCACGGACCAGGACGAAGACGACCGCGACCGCGACCGGGATCAGCACCGAGGGCGTGACGTCAGCCGTGATCGTGTACACGACGAGGAACAGGAAGCCGGGCAGCAGCGACTCGACGAGTCCCCGCACTCCCCCGACCGCGGCCCAGAGCGCCTGCGCCGTGGGGCGCTCCCCCGGCGCGACGCGCCCGAAGCCCGAGCGCTGCGCGGCATGGGCGAGCGCCTGGCGCAGCTCGGCCGCGGCGTCGGGCTCCCGCTGCCCGTCCGCTTCGTGCCCCTGCTGCGCCGGGAGCTCCTCCTCGGACCGGGTCACGCGGTGCCCGTCGCGATCTGGGCCCCTGCGGGCACCTGGAGCGGGATCAGGTCGCGCGGCGGCATCGGGGTCGAGCCGCGCACGACGACGATGCTGCGGAAGACGTCGTCGATGGCCGCCGCCGCGGCACCGCCAACGGCGCCCTCGCCCGCCACAACCCCGCGGAGGAACCAGCGCGGGCCGTCGACGCCGATGAAGCGGGCCACGCGCGTGGCGCCCGGCGCGCCGCCGGTGACGGGGATGCGGGCCAGGAGCTCCGGCCCGAACGCCCCCTCGCGCTCCTGCGTCTCACCGCCCTGGCTGCGGATCTGCTCGACGATCTGCGCGCGGATCTCGTGCCAGAGCCCGCTCGAGCGCGGCGCGGCGAAGGGCTGCACCTGCAGGGTCGAGCCGGCGATGTCGAGGCTCACCGCGACAACGCGCTTGCTGCCCTCCTCGATCTCGAGGCGCAGCTGCAGGCCCTCACGGGGCACGAGCTTCACCCCGCCGAGGTCGACGTAGGGCCGCACCGCGTTGGCCTCGCTCTCGTCGAGCGGGCCGTTCTCGGCGCGATCGGCCGGCGCCGACTTCGCATCGGCGGAGTCGCCATCCTCCACGATGAACGCTTCGTCGGTCACGGGGTTCCTCCTTCGGTGGGCTCCCCACGGTAGCCGGTCGAGCCGAATCCCTGCTCGCCGCGGTGCGAGCCGGGCAGCGCCTCGACCGGAACGAAGCGGGCGCGCACGATGGGCTGGATCACGAGCTGCGCGATGCGGTCGCCGGGTCGGATCTCGAACGTCTCACGCGCGTCGGTGTTGAGCAGCGTCACGCGGATCTCGCCGCGATAGCCGGCATCGACGGTGCCCGGACCGTTGACGAGCGTGATGCCGTTGCGGGCGGCGAGACCGCTGCGCGGCATCACGAACGCCGCGTAGCCGTCGGGCAGCGCGAGAGCGATGCCGGTACCGACCGTCGCCCGCTCGCCGGGTGCGAGCGAAACCGCCTCCGCAGCGCGCAGGTCTGCCCCCGCGTCACCCGGACGCGCGTACTCGGGCGTCGGCCCGCCCGACAGCAGCACCTCGATCGTTCGCAGCACGGGTCGAGGCTAATGCATGGTCGAATGGGGGCATGGAGTCGTACCGCGAGCGCCTGTGGCCCGCACCCTGGATCGCCCTCGTCGCCGCCCTCGCCATCCCGGCGAGCCTGCTTACGTTCGCCCCGGTGAGCATCCTCGCCGGGGCCGTGGTGGGGGTGATCCTGGCGGGCGGCGTCATCGCGGCCGCGGTGGTCAGTGCTCCGCTGATCGTGGTGGGCGAAGGGATGCTCCGCGCGGGCACGGCCCGCATCCCCCTCGCCGTCATCGCGGGCACGAGCGTCGCCCGGCGCGAGGAGGCGCGTGCGGCGCGCGGCCCGCAGCTCGACGCCCGCGCGCACCTGGTGCTGCGGCCCGACATCGACCCGGTGCTCCGAATCGACCTGGCCGACCCGGACGACCCGACGCCCTACTGGGTCGTGTCGACGCGGCGTCCGGAGGAGCTCGCCGCCGCGATCGAGGCTGGCCGCACGAGCTGAGGCACCGGGCCTAGGCGGCGCACTCCCGGCAGACCGACCCGAGCTTCTCCTCGTGGTCGAGCTGCGAGCGGTGCTTCACGAGGAAGCAGCTGATGCACGTGAACTCATCGGCCTGCGGCGGCAGCACGACGACGTCGAGGTCGATGTCGGCGAGATCCTGGCCAGCGAGCTCGAAACCGGGGTTGTCGGCGTCATCGACGTCGACGACGCCCGAGAGCTTGTCGGGAACGCGCTCCTGCAGGGCCTGGATCGAGTCGGTGTCCTCGTCGGTCTTGCGGGGGGCGTCGTAGTCCGTTGCCATGCCAGTCCACTTCTCATCAGCGCTCGGGGGCCGCGTTCGGCGGCCATAGTTTGCAGGAAGCCCCGGGGAAACGCAAACACGCGCTCCGCGGCCCGCAGGGTGGGCGAGTCGGTGCAACTTCCGGCGCGCCCACCGTATTCCCGGCGTCGCCCTCCGCGGCATGGGATGCTGTCCCCCACGAACCCGATGGGGAGGGAGCCCGGACCGTGGATGAGTTGACCGTCATCGGCGCGGAGAACGGTGCGCTCATCGTGGTGTCGGCCGACGGCGCGCGCTTCCGCGTTCCGATCACCGAGGCGCTGCACACCGCCCTGCGGCAGAACCGGCCCCCGTCGCCCGCGCCGCACCGCGTCGCGCCGCGCGAGATCCAGGCGATGATCCGCCAGGGCCTCACCGCCACCGAGGTGGCCGCGCAGACCGGCGAGCTGCTGGAGTACATCCAGCGCTTCGAGGGCCCGGTGCTGGCCGAGCGCGAGTACGTCGTGACGGCGGCCCGATCGACCCCGGTCGCCGTCGCCGCCGATGTCGAGCCCGGGACGACCGGCACCTTCGGCTCGGTCATCGACCGCCGGCTGAGCGCCCTCGGCGCGCGGGACATCCGCTGGGAGAGCCGCAAGACCGATGCGCACTGGCAGGTCTCGGTGGCGTTCCTCGACGGCGAGACCGCGCGCACCGCGACGTGGAGCTTCGACCCCAAGCGCTCGGTGCTCGCCCCCATCAACCACGAGGCGCAATCGCTCTCGCAGCAGGGCGAGAGCACTGCACCGGTCCTCCCGCGCCTGCGCGCAGTGCCCTCGGAGGCCGGAGCACGCTTCGACAGCGGCGCATTCACCCCCGTTCCCAGCGAGGACGCCCCGGGTGAGCAGGACCGACCGGATGCCCGCGACGGTGGCAACACCGCCGACCTGCTCGAGGCCCTCCGGCGCCGCCGCGGCGAGCGGGAGTCTGCGGCGACCGACGAGTGGGAGACATCGCGGGCGGCGCACCCGTCGACCGGCTCGATCCGCATCGTCGAGGTGCCTCTCGACCCGCCGACGGCCGAGGTGCCCGCTGCCGACCTGCCTACCGGCGATGCACCCGGCGCCGGTCCCTCCCCCGCCGACGACCCGCAGCTCGGCGACACGATCGAGGTGCCGACCGCGACTGACGGCACCGATGCCGTGCACGACGGCGGCGCGGAGGCATCGACGCCCCCGGCTAGCAAGAGCAGCGCGCGGCGCGGCCGTGCGGCGATGCCGAGCTGGGACGAGATCGTGTTCGGCGCTCGTCCCGACGACGACCCGGCCTAGCCGACGCAGCCGTCAGCAGCAGCGGTCAGCAACGGCGGTCAGCGGCCGTCGTCACGGGGCGAAGGCCCCCCAGCGCGCGAGCGGCACGCGGCGCTCGTCGTCGCTGAACGATCCGTGCTGGCCGACCATCGCCAGGGCCGACCGCTCCGCCGTCCGCTCGTCGTAGTAGGCGACCTCCGAGCGCGCGGCCACGATGACGTCGCCGATGCGCTCCGCCGCCTCCGGCGTCACCCGGCCGAACCACCCGGCCTCGATGGCCTCCGCGCGCGTGACCACCCAAGCCCGGCCCGCCTCGGCCGTGCGCCAGCGCTCGACGACCTCGGGCAGGCGCTCCGGCTCATCGACCTGCAGGTGCAGGCACCGCGGCTCGCCCGCCACGTGCCGGATGCCCTGCCACAGCGCGCTGCCGCCCTCGATCACCAGCCGGCGCTCGGGCGGGACGTCGAGCATGCCGTGATCGGCGGTGAGCAGCACCCCGGCATCGGTCGGCAGCCCGCGCTCGAGCGGCGCGAGAGCCGCATCCAGATCCTCCAGCCGTCGCGTCCAGGTTCCCGAGCCAACGCCCTCCGCGTGCCCCGCCTGATCGAGCTCGGGCACATAGACGTAGACCAGTCGGTTCTCGGGGCCGCGCAGCAGCTCGACGGCCGCGGCGACGCGGTCGGCGATCGAACGATGCGCCTCGAAGCGAGCTCCGCGCAGCACGGCGGTCGTGAAACCGGTGTCGCGGTAGCGCTCGGCACCCACCACGACTGGCTCGATGCCGCGAGCGGCGGCACGCTCGAAGACGGTCGGATGCGGCTGCCATTGCTCGGGGCGCGCCCGATCGTCCCAGCCGCGGAGCAGGTTGACGACCCGGTCGTTCTCGCGATCGAGGGCGCTGTAGCTGGTGAGGCCGTGCTCGCCCGCCGCCAGCCCGGTGGTGAGGGTGGCGAGAGCGGCCGCCGTCGTGGTCGGGAAGCCCGCATCGATCGACCCCCCGCGCCGCGGGGCCGCAGCGACGAGCCGACGGGCGTGACCCGCGCGCGGGCGCAGAGCGGACATCCCGAGACCGTCGACGAGAACGACGGCAGCGCTGCGCACCGGAGGGAGGGAGAGGGCGCTCGCCGAGCCCTCGATCGCGGAGAGCGCGCCGGTCAACACGTCGGCGAGTGACGGGGTCTGGCCGCGTGCCGCCGGTAGCATGGGGGCCATCCTATGACTCCCCCTCCTGCCTCCCGCTCCCGGGGCTCCGAGCCCTCCGCCGCGCCGATCACCGAGCGTATCGACGACGTCGATCTCGCCGATGAGATGCAGGGCTCCTTCCTGGAGTACGCGTACTCGGTCATCTACTCGCGCGCGCTCCCGGATGCCCGCGACGGCCTGAAGCCCGTCCAGCGCCGCATCCTCTACATGATGAGCGAGATGGGCCTGCGGCCCGACCGCGGCCACGTGAAGTCGGCGCGCGTCGTCGGCGAGGTCATGGGCAAGCTGCATCCGCACGGCGACGGCGCGATCTACGACGCGCTCGTGCGGCTGGCGCAGGACTTCACGCTGCGCGTGCCCCTCGTCGACGGCCACGGCAACTTCGGCTCGCTCGACGACGGCCCGGCCGCCTCCCGCTACACCGAGGCCCGGCTCCGGCCCGAGGCGATGGCGATGGTCGACAACCTCGACGAGGACGTCGTCGACTTCGTGCCGAACTACGACAACCAGTTGACGCAGCCTTCGGTGCTGCCCGCGGCCTTCCCCAACCTGCTCGTCAACGGGGCGAGCGGCATCGCCGTCGGCATGGCCACGAACATGGCGCCGCACAACCTGATCGAGATGGCGACGGCGGCGCGGCACCTGCTCGAGAACCCCGAGGCCACGCTCGAAGAGCTGATGGCGTTCGTGCCGGGGCCCGACCTCCCGACCGGCGGCACCATCGTCGGCCTCGACGGCGTGCGCGAGGCCTACGCGACCGGGCGCGGCTCGTTCCGCACGCGGGCGAAGGTCTCGATCGAGCCCATCACGGCGCGCAAGACCGGCATCGTCGTCACCGAGCTGCCCTACCTGGTCGGCCCCGAGAAGGTGATCGAGAAGATCAAGGACGGCGTGCAGTCGAAGAAGCTCGCCGGCATCAGCGATGTGACCGACCTCACCGACCGCCGCAACGGCCTGCGCCTGGTCATCGGGATCAAGACCGGGTTCAGCCCGGAGGCAGTGCTCGAGCAGCTCTACCGGTTCACGCCGCTCGAGGACGGCTTCTCGATCAACGCCGTCGCACTCGTCGAGGGACGGCCGCAGACGCTCGGGCTCGTCGACCTGATCCGCGTCTACCTCGACCACCGCATCGCAGTGGTCACGCGCCGCAGCGCCTACCGGCTCGCACGGCGTCAGGAGCGTCTGCACCTCGTGGAGGGTCTGCTCATCGCGATCCTCGACATCGACGAGGTCATCCAGGTCATCCGCACCTCCGACGACGCCGAGGCAGCCCGCACGCGACTCATCGACGTCTTCGACCTCAGCCACCTGCAGGCCGAGTACATCCTCGAGCTGCGCCTGCGCCGGCTCACCAAGTTCAGCCGCATCGAGCTCGAGACCGAGCGCGACCAGCTGCGGGCGGAGATCGCCGAGCTCGAGGCGCTCCTGGCGGACCCGGCGCGCGTCCGCGCCGCCGTCGGTGCCGAGCTCGACGCCACGGCCGAGCGCTTCGGCACCCCGCGCCGCACCCTCCTCACCGAGGCCAGCGGCGCCGCGGCACCCGCAAGGGGCCGCGCGTCGGCGCCCGTCTCGCTCGAGATCGCCGATGCGCCGTGCCGCGTGCTCGTCTCGACCACCGGACGCGCCGTGCGCGTCGAACTCGCCGACGGGGCGACGATCGCGGCACCGAGCCGCCGCAGCAAGCACGACGCGATCCTCGCGGCGGTCGACTCGACGACCCGCGGCGACCTCCTCGCCGTGACCTCGAAGGGGCGCTTCGTGCGGTTCAGCCCGGTCGACCTGCCGAGCGTTCCCGCGACCTCGGTGCAGCTCGCGGCGGGCGCCCGCCTGCGCGACTACCTGGGGCTCACCAATGTCAAGGAGCGCGTGATCACGATCCTCGACCCCACCGGCATGGCCCCGCTCGCTCTCGGGACCCGGCAGGGCGTCGTCAAGCGCGTCGCGACCGATGCCTGGCCGTCGCGCCCCGACGGCGAGGTGATCGCCCTCAAGCCCGGCGACGAGGTCGTCGGTGCGGCCCCGGCGGCCGATGACGACGAATTGGTGTTCATCACCACGGATGCCCAGCTCTTGCACTTCGCGGGCGACCAGGTTCGCCCCCAGGGTCTCGGGGCCGGAGGCATGGCCGGCATCAAGCTCGGCGCGGGCGCATCCGTGCTGCACTTCGGGGTCGTCCGTGGCGAGGGCGTCGCCGTCGTCACGGTGTCCGGCTCCACGCAGACCATCGCCGGTGCGGACCCGGGGCGAGCCAAAGTCTCCGACTTCGAGCAGTTCCCCGGCAAGGGGCGGGCGACCGGCGGCGTTCGCTGCCACGCCTTCCTCAAGGGCGAGGACGTGCTCCAGCTCGCCTGGGCCGGCGCGAACCCCCTCGCGGTCGGTGCTGATGGCTCGAGCCGCACGCTGCCCGAGGGCGGCGCCCGGCGCGACGCCTCCGGCACCCTCCTCGATTCCCCGCTCGGCTCGGTCGGAACGCCGATCGCCTGAGGCCGGGCCGGGAGGATCTCCCGATCAGGCGGACTCAGACGTCGATGCGGTCTCGGTCGAGGCCCTGGCCGGCGACGATGAAATCCTTGCGCGGCGCAACGTCGTTGCCCATGAGCAACTCGAACACCCGCGAGGCGGCCTCGGCGTCGGTCACCCGCACCCGGCGGAGGGTGCGGTGGGCGCGGCTCATGGTCGTGTCGGCGAGCTGGTCGGCATCCATCTCGCCGAGGCCCTTGTAGCGCTGGATCGGGTCCTGGTAGCGCTTGCCCGCCTTCTTCAGCGCGACGAGCACGGCCTGCAGCTCGGCCTCGCTGTAGGTGTAGATCGTCTCGTTCGGTTTGGAGCCGGGGTTCATGACGACGACGCGGTGCAGCGGCGGAACCGCGGCGAACACCCGGCCGGCGTCGATCATCGGGCGCATGTAGCGGAAGAACAAGGTCAGCAAGAGGGTGCGGATGTGCGCGCCGTCGACATCGGCGTCGCTCATGATGATGACCTTGCCGTAGCGGGCCTGCTCAAGATCAAAGGTTCGGCCGGAGCCCGCACCGATGACCTGGATGATCGAGGCGCACTCGGCGTTGCTGAGCATGTCGCTCACCGAGGCCTTCTGCACATTGAGGATCTTGCCGCGTATCGGCAGCAGCGCCTGGAACTCGCTGTCGCGCGCGAGCTTCGCGGTGCCGAGCGCGCTGTCGCCCTCGACGATGAACAGCTCGCTGCTCTCGACGTCGTTCGAGCGGCAGTCGACGAGCTTCGCGGGAAGCGCGGAACTCTCCAGCGCGTTCTTCCGCCGCTGGGTCTCCTTGTGGGCGCGCGCCGAGATGCGGCTCTTCATCTCGGCGACGACCTTGTCGAGCAGCAGCGCGGTCTGCGCCTTGTCATCGCGCTTGCTCGAGCCGAACCGCTCGCCCAGTCCCTTGGCGACGACCGCGGCCACGATCGACCGCACCGCCGGCGTGCCGAGCACCTCCTTGGTCTGACCCTCGAACTGCGGCTCGGGAAGGCGAACCGTCAGAACGGCGGTGAGGCCGGCGAGCACGTCGTCCTTCTCGAGCTTGTGCGTGCCGGCCTTGAGCCGACGAGCGTTCTTCTCGACCTCGGCGCGGAGGAACTTCAGCAGCCCCTGCTCGAACCCGAGCTGGTGGCTGCCGCCCTTCGGCGTCGCGATGATGTTGACGAACGAGCGGAAGGTGGTGTCGTAGCCGGTGCCCCAGCGCAACGCGAGGTCGACAGCGCACTCGCGCTCCACCTCCGTGGGCACCATGTGGCCGTTCTCCTGCAGCACGGGCACCGTCTCGGTGAAGGTGCCGGTGCCGGTGATGCGCCAGGTGTCCGTGAGCGGAGCATCCGGCGCCAGGAAATCGGCGAACTCGCTGATGCCGCCGTCGAACCGGAACGCCTCTGCGACCGGCTCCGCCCCGCGCTCATCGCGCACCGACAGCGTGATGCCGGGAACCAGGAAGGCGGTCTGCCGCAGCCGGCCGAGGAGCTCGTCAGTGAGGAAGCTCGCCCCCTTCGTGAAGATCTGCGGGTCAGCCCAGTAGCGCACGCGGGTGCCGGTCACGCCCTTCGCGACCTTCGCGACCTTCCGCAGTTCGCTGCCCGAGATGAACGGCGCGAACGGGCTGTCGGGGCGCGGGCCCTCGGGGCCGTCGTCGAACACGCCGGGCTCGCCGCGGTGGAACGACATCGCCCAGGTCGCGCCGTCGCGATCCACCTCGACATCGAGCCGCTCGCTCAGGGCGTTCACCACGGACGCGCCGACACCGTGCAGGCCCCCCGAGGCGGCGTAGGAGCCGCCGCCGAACTTGCCGCCGGCGTGCAGCTTGGTGAAGACGACCTCGACGCCCGTCAGGCCCGTCTTCGGTTCCACATCGACCGGGATGCCGCGCGCGCGGTCGCGGACCTCCACGCTGCCGTCCCGATGCAGCACGAGGTCGATCTGCTCGCCGAATCCGCCCAGCGCCTCATCGACCGCATTGTCGATAATTTCCCAGAGGCAGTGCATGAGTCCGCGCGAGTCGGTCGAACCGATGTACATGCCCGGCCGCTTGCGCACCGCCTCGAGGCCCTCGAGAACGGACAGGTGGCGTGCGGAGTAGTCGGAGCTGGACACGACTGCCATCGTAGGCGGCCCGTCCGACCGCCTCCCGGCCGCCACTCCGCCCCGCGCGTGCCTACGCGTTCAGCGAAATCGAGGCGGATTGACACGTCACCGTCGTATCGGTGTGGTGCAATGAACCATCAGCAGTTCCGAGACGCCAACGGAGAGCGAGGGGCATCCCATGACGCAGATCACCACCGACGACCCGACGGTCGCGACGGCGCCTCTCACCGCGCTCGACCGCTGCGACAGCTGCGGCGCCCAGGCCTACGTGCGCGCGACGCTCGCCACCGGTGAGCTGCTGTTCTGCGCGCACCACGCTGCACGCTTCAAGGAGAAGCTCTCCGGCACCGCGCTGACCTGGCACGACGAGACCGCGCGCCTCACCGCGTCGGCCTAGCCGCCCCGGCCCGATGGGTCGACTCGACGCCGCACGACGTCGGCTCCGCTACCTCGCGGGCCGCGCCCGCGCCTTCAACCCCGACAACCTCACTCGCATAGCGACCCGCGTCGCCGACCGCAGCGGCCGGTCGCGCACGCTCATCATCATCGACATGCTCTGGTCGTCGGTGCGGCACGAGGTGAACTTCCAGGACTACGCCGAGTGGGACTTCCACACGCTCAGCCGCCGCGAGCGCGCGACGTACATGACGAGCGCGAAGTCGAACCACCTCTCGCAGCGCTGGAACGCCGCCAGCCACCGGCAGCTGTTCGCGGACAAGGCGCAGTTCTGCGCGCGGTTCGCCGCGCACCTCGGGCGCGAGGTGATCGACCTCCGCGCGGCCAGTGCGGACGAGCTGGCGGGCTTCCTCGCCCGGCATCCGCGGGTCGTGGCGAAGGTCGCCGACAGCCTCGGCGGTGATGGCATCGAGGTCTACGCCAGCGCCGAGGTCGGCGACCCGGAGGCCTTCCGCGCCGCTCGGCTTGCCGGCCGCCAGGTGCTCCTCGAGGAGTTCCTCACGCAGCATCCGGCGATGGCCGCTCTGAATCCCACGAGCGTCAACACCCTCCGCGTCGTCACCTTCCTCGGCGACGACGGCACCGTTCACCGGCTCGTGCGCGTGTTGCGCATCGGCAACGGCGGCGACGTCGACAACTTCAAAGCTGGCGGCATGTACACCGTGCTCGATGAGAACGGTGTGGCGCAGCATCCGGCCATCGACGGCGACGACCGCGTTTTCGAGGCGCACCCGCTCTCGGGAACCCCGATCGTCGGCTTCCGCGTGCCGAACTGGGACGCGCTGGAGACCCTCGTCGACGCGGTCGCGCGCGAGGTCCCCGAGATTCGCTACGTCGGCTGGGACTTCGCCGTCACCCCCATGGGAGCGGCCGTGATCGAGGGCAACTACAACACCGGGGTGTTCCAGCTCAAGCCCAGCGTCACGGGTGTGCGGGAGGGCCTGCTGCCGCTCTACCGGAGCGTCATCGGCTTCTGATCCGCCGGTGCTGGACCGCTCGGGGTGCGGCCGGTCAGGATGCGCGGCGGACGATTCCGATCGGGGTGCTCTCGCGCCCCTGCCCGAGTGGGTTGTCGGCGAGGATCCCCACCAGTGCTTTCTCCCCCGCCGTCGTCAGTGTCGAGCCGAGGATGTTGCCGCCGAAGTCGTTGACGTCGACGATCGCGACCTCGACCTCGCCGCCGAGCGCCTGCCGCAGCTGGCGGGCGACCCCCGCCGAGTCGAGAGGGATCAGCACGACCTGCTGGTTGTACGGCGGGATGGTGTGGGCGGTCGGGCCATCGATGCCACGAGCACGCGGACCGGCGACGCGGTAGAAGTCGCCCTTGCGGCCGAAGGGCTTCGTGACCGCGGCGACCGCGGCGGCGAGCAGGATGCGCGGGGTGCCGCACTCGCGCAGCGCCATCTCCATGGTCTCCGGGATACCCAGGCCGATGCCGTGCGACGTCTTGGTCACGTACTTCGACAGGAAGGTCGCCAGGCGACGGGGCTCGATCTCGTCGACCGGGAAGGCGCGTCCCTGGCTGATGGCCACGATCTTCTCGGTCACGAAGACGATGTCGCCCGGCAGGACGAGCCCTCCCGCGTAGCGCGTAACCACCTCGACGATGTCCTCACCCGACATCACCACGTGCGTGCGCACGGGGATGCGCTGGTAGGTCGCCCCGTCGACGTCGCGCGTGAGCGGCTTGCCCTCGTTGGGCTGAGCGGTCATGAGGTCTCCGTTCGGGATGCGGGGCGCGCGTCGACGCCGATGGCGAGCAGGGCGGCCTACTCGAGGTAGTCGCGCAGCGCCTGCGAGCGCGAGGGGTGGCGGAGCTTCGCCATCGTCTTCGACTCGATCTGGCGGATGCGCTCGCGCGTGACGCCGAAGGTGTCGCCGATCTGGTCGAGCGTCTTCGGCATGCCGTCGCCGAGCCCGAAGCGCATGCGGATCACACCGGCCTCGCGCTCGGAGAGCGAGTCGAGGAGGCTCTCGAGCTGCTTCTGCAGCATCGTGAAGCCCACCGCGTCGGCCGGGACCACCGCCTCGGTGTCCTCGATCAGGTCGCCGAACTCGCTGTCGCCGTCCTCGCCGAGCGGGGTGTGCAGCGAGATCGGCTCGCGGCCGTACTTCTGCACCTCGATGACCTTCTCGGGCGTCATGTCGAGCTCGCGGCTCAGCTCCTCCGGAGTGGGCTCGCGGCCGAGATCCTGCAGCATCTGCCGCTGAACACGGGCCAGCTTGTTGATGACCTCGACCATGTGCACGGGGATGCGGATGGTGCGGGCCTGGTCGGCCATGGCGCGGGTGATCGCCTGACGGATCCACCACGTCGCATAGGTCGAGAACTTGAAGCCCTTGGTGTAGTCGAACTTCTCGACGGCGCGGATCAGACCCAGGTTGCCTTCCTGGATCAGGTCGAGGAACTGCATGCCGCGACCGGTGTACCGCTTGGCGAGCGACACGACGAGGCGGAGGTTCGCGCCGAGCAGGTGGTTCTTCGCCCGCTGACCGTCGCGGGCGACCCAGTCGAGCTCACGGCCGAGGGTCGTGCGCTTCTCCTTGTCGGTCATCTGCGACAGCTTCTCCTCGGCGAAGAGGCCGGCCTCGATGCGCATCGCGAGCTCGACCTCCTCCGCGGCGTTGAGGAGGGGGACCTTGCCGATCTGCTTGAGGTAGTCCTTGACCGGGTCTGCCGTGGCGCCGGTGATGGTCGTCGAGTAGACCGGGAGCTCGTCGTCGTCGGTGTTCGAGATGACGATCGCGCCGGTCGGCAGCGGGCCGGCCGAGCCGGACTCTTCCGCCTCGTCCTCGTCGTCGGCTGCGTCGTCGTCATCGGCGGCGGAGTCGCCGCTCACCGCGTCGTCCGGGGCGGCGATGTCGGCAGCCGGCACCTCGGCCGAGTCATCCGCGACCTCGTCGTCGAGGACGACCTCGACGTCGTCGGGCTCGACCGCGTCGAGGTCCTCGTCGATGTCCGGCTCGACGCCGTCAGCGGCGGCGGTGGCCTTCTTCGCGGCGGCGCGCTTGGTGGCGGCCGAGGCGGCGGCCTTCGGGGCGGCGGCCTTCGCCGCGGTTGTCTTCGCGGCCCCAGTCTTCGCCGCGGTGGCCTTCGCAGCAGGCGTCTTGGCGGCAGTGGTCTTCGGGGCCGCGGACGTCGTCGCGGCAGCTGCAGTCTTCGTGGTGCTCTTCTCCGTCTTCGGGGCGGCCGTCTTGGCGGCGGCGGTCTTCGAGGTGGCCGCCTTCGCGGGGGCGGCCTTCGGGGTGGCGGCCTTCGCCGCCGGCGTGCCTGCCGTGGTCGTCGCGGATGCGGCGCGCTTCTTGGCCGCGGCCGTGACCGGCTCGGTGGAGCCGTCGGTGGTGGCTCGGGAAGCCATGGGGGCCTCATCTCGCGTTCTGCGGGCAGGAGAACGACCCATGTCAAGTCGCGATGGCCAGCATCCGCATGAAGCGGAGGCGAGCCGGGCGTCCGACCGGGTCGTGAGGGTTAATTATCGCACACGGGCCGCGACGCGCCGACCACCGCGCCCGCGCGCCCGCAACCGGCGCCGGATCGGGCGCCTAGCCCTGGTCGTCGTCCGCGGCCTGGCGGTGCGCCAGGAACTTCTCGAGCTCGGCGGCGATCGAGTCGGCGCTCGGCAGCTCGCCGTCCTCGTCGGTCAGCGGCGAGCGGAGCGGGTTGTCCTCCATATAGGAGTCGTGCCGATTCTCGAGGTCGCCCACCAGCCGCGCGAGCTCGCTGTTCTCCTCGACCTGCGCCTCGATGCGGGCGAGGAACTCCCGCCCCTCCTCCCGCAGCCGGTCGGTCGGGAACAGGAGCCCGGTCGCCGCGGTGATGCTCTCGAGGGCCGTCACGGCCGCCGAGGGGAACTCGGTATCGGCCAGGTAGTGCGGCACGAGCAGCACGAAGCCCGCGGTCGGGTGACCCGCGGTGGTCAGCCGGTGCTCGAGCAGGTGCAGGACGTTGCCGGGCACCTGCGTGCGCGGGCGCCACACCGAGTAGGCCTCGATGAGCTCCTCGCGCGTCCCGCTCACGGTCACACCGATCGGGCGGGTGTGCGGAACGGGCATCGGGATGGCGTGCACCCACGTCGTGGAGGCCACCCCATAGCGCTCGATGAGATCGAGGAGGGCATCAACGAACCGCTCCCACCGGAAGTCCGGCTCGTAGCCGGTGAGCAGAAGGAAGGGAGCGCCGAGCTCGTCCTCCGCGAGGCGCAGCACGAGCTGCGGGCGGCGGTACTCGGTGATGCGGGTCTCCTCGAAGACCATGATCGGCCGACGGGCGCGGTAGTCGAGCAGCTCGTCGTTGTCGAAGACGACGACGTCGCGGTGGTCGAGCTCGTCGAGAAGGTACTCCGACACCTGCGCGACCGCGCCGCCGGAGTCGACGAAGCCGGTGAGTCCGACGACCAGCGCCAGGCCGCGCGGCACCTCGTTCTCCGTCATCGCGACGGTGTAGAGCTCGGCCGGGGTGCGCATACCTCCATGGTAGGTCGCGCCGATCGGGCGAACCGGCCGGAGCGCGAGCGCCCTGAGCGAACAGCGGCCGCGGCTAGCATGGCGCGCATGCCCTCCCCCGCCCTCACCGTCTCTGCCGCGTCCCTCAGCGCCGTCGTCGCCGACGCCCTGGTCATCGGAACCCGCCCGGATGCGGACGGCGCGGTTGCGCTCGTCGGCATCGACGACCCGGCTCTCACCGGCATCGCCGACATGCTGCGGATGCTGGGCCACACCGGCGCCGCCGACGAGACCGCGCGCGTTCCCGCGCCGCAGGGTGTCGCTGCCGCGAGCCTCCTCGCCGTCGGTCTCGGCCGTGGCGAGCAGACACCGGAGGCTCTGCGCACCGCGGCCGGGACCGCCGCGCGGGCGCTCAGCAGCGCGACTCGGATTGCCCTGGCCCTGCCCGCGCAGACCGCCGCCGACTGCCAGGCGGTGCTGGAGGGAGCCGCAATGGGCGGCTACCGCTTCACGGGCTACCGACGGTCCGAGCCCGGGCCGACGACCACCGAGCTCGTCCTGGTCTCCGACCACGAGGCCGCGGGCGAGGCCGCCATCGCCGCCGGCATCACCGCCGACGCGGTCGCCCTCGTGCGCGACCTCGTGAACACGCCGCCGAACGACCTCTACCCTGCCTCTTTCGTCGAGCGCGCCCGCACGGCGGCAGCGGGCCTCCCGCTCACGTTCGAGGAGTGGGGCCCCGACGAGCTCGCCGCCGGCGGGTTCGGGGGCATCCTGGGCGTCGGCCAGGGCTCGTCCCGTCCGCCCCGCCTGCTCGCCGTCCGCTACGCGGGCGCGGAGGGCGGCCCCCACCTCGCGCTCGTCGGCAAGGGCATCACCTTCGATTCCGGCGGGCTGTCGCTCAAGCCCGCCGCGGCGATGGTCGGCATGAAGTACGACATGACGGGCGCGGCGACCGCGCTTGCCGCGGTCATCGCCGCCGCCCGGCTCGGTCTGCCCACCCGCGTCACCGCGTGGCTCTGCCTGGCCGAGAACCTGCCGTCGTCGACGGCGATGCGGCCCAACGACGTCCTGACGATCCGGGGCGGCACCACCGTCGAGGTGCTGAACACGGATGCGGAGGGCCGCCTCGTCATGGCCGACGGGCTCGCCGCCGCCAGCGAGGAGCGCCCCGACGCGATCGTCGACGTCGCCACCCTCACCGGCGCGGCCCGGGTCGCCCTCGGCGAGCGGTACGCGGGCCTGATGGGCGACGACGCCCTCGTCGAGCAGGTGCGCGCCGCCGCGGCCGACACCGGCGAGCTCGTGTGGCCCATGCCGCTGCCCGCCGAACTGCGGCCGCTGCTCAAGAGCGACGTCGCCGACATCGCCAACGCGAAGCCGGGCAGCACCGCCGCCGGCATGCTGCTGGCGGGCGTGTTCCTGCGTGAGTTCGTCGGCCGCACCGGGTCCGAGCCGGATGCGCCCCGCATCCCGTGGGCCCACCTCGACATCGCCGGACCCGCCAACAACCCGGGCAGCCCCTTCGGCTACACCCCCAAGGGCCCGTCCGGGGTGATGGTGCGCCTGCTGGTCCGGCTCGCGGAACGGCTCGCGGCCAAGTAGTAGGCTCGACGCTGGCACGTGACCGTCGTGCCGCACATCGGGTCGACCCGCCACCTCGACGTCGACCCCCGCACGACTATCCTTCGCGGATGTAAGGAGTCTCTGCCGGTGTCGAGCCACACGTTTGACCTTGTCGTCCTCGGTGCGGGAAGCGGTGGCTACTCCGCCGCCCTGCGCGCCAGCCAGCTCGGGATGAGCGTCGCGCTCATCGAGAAGTCGAAGGTCGGCGGCACCTGCCTCCACGTCGGCTGCATCCCGACCAAGGCCCTGCTGCACGCGGCCGAGGTGGCCGACGCCGCACGCGACGCCGCCCGCTTCGGCGTCAAGGCCACGCTCGAAGGCATCGACGTCCCCGCTGTCATCCAGTACCGCGAGGGCATCGTCTCCAGCAAGTACAAGGGCCTTCAGGGTCTCATCAAGGCGCGCGGTATCACCCTCATCGAGGGCGAGGGCCGGCTGACCTCCCCCACCACCGTGCAGGTGGGCGACACGACTGTGACCGGCACGAACATCGTCCTCGCGACCGGGTCGTACTCGCGCACCCTGCCGGGGCTCGAGATCGGCGGGCGCGTCATCACCTCCGAGCAGGCCCTGCAGCTCGACTACGTGCCCAAGAAGGTCGCCGTGCTCGGCGGCGGCGTCATCGGCGTCGAGTTCTCGAGCGTCTGGCGTTCGTGGGGCTCGGAGGTGCACATCATCGAGGGCCTGCCCCGTCTCGTCCCCGCTGAGGAGGAGTCGGTCTCGAAGCAGTTCGAGCGCGCCTTCCGCAAGCGCGGCATCGAGTTCACGACCGGTGTCCGCTTCCAGAGCGTGACCCAGAACGACCAGGGCGTTGTCGTGACCCTCGAGAACGGCGCGACCATCGAGGCCGAGCTGCTTCTGGTCGCCGTCGGCCGCGGGCCGGCAACCGCAAACCTCGGCTTCGAGGAGGTCGGCGTCGCCATGGACCGCGGCTTCGTCCTGACGGACGAGCGCCTGCGCACCAACATCCCCGGCGTCTGGGCCGTCGGCGACATCGTCCCCGGCCTGCAGCTCGCGCACCGCGGCTACCAGCACGGCATCTTCGTGGCCGAGGAGATCGCGGGCCTGAACCCGGTCGTCATCTCCGACACGAACATCCCGAAGGTCACCTACAGCGAGCCCGAGGTCGCCTCGGTCGGCCTCGGCGAGGCCAAGGCCAAGGAGCAGTACGGCGATGCGGCGATCGCGACCTACGAGTACAACCTCGCGGGCAACGGCAAGAGCCACATCCTCGAGACGTCCGGCTCGATCAAGATCATCCGGGTCATCGATGGCCCCGTCGTCGGCGTGCACATGATCGGTGCGCGCGTCGGCGAACTGATCGGCGAGGCGCAGCTGGCCGTCAACTGGGATGCCCACCCCGAGGATGTCGCGCCCCTCATCCACGCCCACCCGACGCAGAACGAGGCGCTCGGCGAGGCGTTCCTCGCGCTCGCGGGCAAGCCGCTGCACGGCATCTGATCCGCACCCCGCAACTAGGCTGACACCACCAACAGGCTTCGAAGGAGCACTACTGATGAGCGAATCCGTCAACCTCCCGGCGCTCGGCGAGAGCGTCACCGAGGGAACGGTCACCCGATGGCTCAAGAACGTCGGCGACCGCGTCGAGGTCGACGAGCCGCTGCTCGAGGTGTCGACCGACAAGGTCGACACCGAGATCCCGTCGCCGATCGCCGGCGTCGTGGAGGAGATCCTCGTGGCGGAGGACGAGACCGTCGAGGTCGGCACCCCGCTCGTGCGCATCGGTGACGGTTCCGGCTCGGCGGCTCCCGCCGCACCGGCCCCGGCCGAGGTGCCGGCCGCCGCTGCCCCGGCGCCCGTGGTCGAGGCCCCCGCGGCTGCTCCGGTCGCGGAACCCGCACCCGCTCCTGCGACTCCCGCTCCCGTGGTGGAGGCCCCCGCGGCCGCCCCAGCGGCTTCGGTCGCCGCTCCCGCCGCCCCCGCCCCTGCCGCTCCGGTTGCCGCTCCGCCGGCACCTGCGGCTGCGGCGCCCGCCGCGCCGGCTGCGCCCGCCCCGTCGAACGCCGCCGCGTACATCACGCCGATCGTCCGCAAGCTGGCTGCCGAGCACGGTGTCGACCTCGCGCGCGTGACGGGGACCGGCGTCGGCGGTCGGATCCGGAAGCAGGACGTGCTGGCAGCCGCAGGGGGCGCGCACGCCGCCGCCGCGGCTCCTCGCCCCGCCCTCGAGGTGTCGCCGCTGCGCGGCACGACCGCCGCGATGTCGCGGCTGCGCAAGGTCATCGCCGAGCGTGCGGTCGCGTCGATGCAGTCGACCGCCCAGCTGACGACTGTCGTCGAGGTCGACGTGACCCGACTTGCCGCCCTGCGCACCGCGGTGAAGGGCGACTTCGAGAAGGCGACCGGCACGAAGCTGTCCTTCCTCCCCTTCTTCGCGAAAGCAGCGACCGAGGCTCTGCGGGCGTTCCCGATCATCAACGCGACCGTCGAGGGCGACTCGATCGTCTACCCCGATACCGAGAACCTCTCGATCGCGGTTGACACCGAGCGCGGCCTGCTGACGCCGGTGGTGCGGAACGCGGGCGATCTCACCATCGCGGGCCTGGCTCGCGAGATCGCGGACCTCGCTGCACGCACGCGCGACAACCAGTTGAAGCCGGATGAGCTGGCGGGCGGCACCTTCACGCTCACCAACACCGGCTCGCGCGGCGCGCTGTTCGACACCCCGGTGGTCTTCCTCCCCCAGGTCGCCATCCTGGGCACGGGCATCGTGACCAAGAAGCCCGCCGTCATCCAGGTCGACGGCTCGGATGTCGTCGCCGTGCGCTCAATGGTCTACTTCGCCCTGTCCTATGACCACCGCATCGTCGACGGCGCCGACGCCGCCCGCTTCCTCTCGGCCGTCAAGGCGCGCCTCGAGGAGGCCGACTTCGACGCCGACCTCGGCATCTAGCCGAGAACATCGCGAATTCGCCAGCCGGCCTCGCTCCTCATCACGAGGAGCGAGGCCGCTGTCGTTCCACCGGGACCGGACGCGACCAGGTCGACGAGCACCGCCCCACCCATCCGCTCGACCACGACGGCCTCGCCGCCCCCGCGCGCCCATGCCGCGAGCACCGCGTGGCGCTCATCGTCGAGGGCGATGAGCGCGGCGGCCGCCGAGCCCGCGTGGGCCACGTTCTCCGCGCAATCCGCTCGCGCCCTGTCCGCCCGCGCGCCGTCGCCGTCCGCGACGCTCTCCTCGCCGCGGCAGGCGACCCACCGCTCGACGAGCGTCGCGACGATCTCCGGCCACTCGCCGACGTCGGGGCGGAGGAGCCGTTCCGGCGCATCGCGCGTTGCCGCGGAGTCGGGGATTCCTGTGACGCCGCCCTGCGGCTCTTCCGCCTCCCCCGTACCATCGTCCGTCAGCGTGTCGTGCGCTGCTGTCTCCGCCGACGCATCCCCAGCGTCCTGCGCGAGGACGACGGCAGCGAGGAGGGCGGCGGCCCCCGCCGCCCCCATCAGCGCGTATCGGGGGCGCAGTCGCGGCCGGGCTCCCCTGTCACGCTCGGCCCGCCCAGCGGGAGCCACGGCCTCGCGCTGCCCAACCCGCTGGCGACGATCGTCGAGCCAGAACTCCGCGACCTGAAGACCACGAAGGATCGGTCGCCGCACTCCTTCCGGTAGGGCGATAGCCCGCAGCGTCTCGTCCACCACGCGGCTGACGCGGCCCGACGCGCCCGCTGCGGTCTGACCGGACCCTGCGACGGACGACTGCTCGGCCGATTGTGACGCAGACGAGGAACCTGTGTCGAGCGCCGCCGGTGGCCACGACAGAGCCGCCGCCGCCGGTGGCGCGAACGGCCGGGGCACCGACGGCGGGGGCGCGAGCATCACGGCCGCCCGTTCCTCGAGCCGGATCGGCTCCGGAACAGCGAGCCCGAACAGGGCGGATGCTGCGGCTCCCCGTTCGCCCTCCATGGTCACGGTCTCGAGGATCCCCCGGAGCGCCTCGGCCTCAGCAGGCGGCAATGCGCTGGCCACCGCATCCGCGAGGGCCCGCAGCGCGGCGCTGTCGGCCCGGTAGGCGGGCTCCGTCGCGCGGTAGCGATCAGGCAGCGGGGGCGAGACCCGAGCGTCTCCGAGCTCGACGATCATCGGTGCGCCGGCCGCCGTGAAGCGGATGGCGGACGGCCGCAGCGGCAGGCCCGTAAGGCCGAGTTCATGACCCGCTGCGACTGCTCCGACGAGCGGGGCCAGCACGGTAACCGCCTCCCCCGGCGACAGGTCGACCGCTGACGGCCGCAGAAGCTCGTCGAGGCGGCACCCCGGCACGGGGTCGAGAAGGGCGACGAGGCGGCCGTCGGGCAGGGTGAACAGGTCGGCGAGGCCGACGACGTGCTGGCGGAGGGCGGCGGGTGCGGTCGCGAGCAGGTCGTGCACCGCGAGCTCCTGCTCGACGGCGGCGGGGTCGGCGGTGGAGGCGAAGACCCGTGCCACGTGGGACCGGCCATCGGCGTGAACGAGGGCGCTCACGGCCCGTTCGTCCTGCGCGAGCATCCGCACGAGGCGGTGCCCGCCGAGCGCGGGCGGCAGGTCAGCAGGGAGTCGGGATGTCATAGCCGCAGGGTGCCGCAGCCGGATCGGCTGACGCGGAAGGCCGCGGCGGACCGTGACCGGTCGTCTGCCGCCGCGCGGCGGGGAGGAGTCGAGGCCAGCCCCTATCCTGGTAGGCATGGCCCGCACCTCCGCTCCGAAGCCCCCGAAAGAACCCGGTCGCATGAAGCAGATGTGGCAGGTCTTCCAGATGACCCGCCGCATGGACAGCCTCGCCGTCTGGATCATGCTCCTGGCGTTCCTGCTGCCGATCCTCGGTTCCGTGCTCCTCGCGGTGTTCGTCACGCCGGGCGACGTGCTGGCGAGCATCCTGTGGGTGACGACCGGTGTGCTGCTCGGTGTGCTGCTCACGCTCATCGTGCTGGGCCGACGCGCCGAGCGCGTCGCCTACCGCCAGATCTCGGGCCAGCCCGGCGCCGTCGGCGCGGTGCTCAAGTCGTCGCTGCGGCGCGCCTGGCAGGCGAGCGAGATGCCGATCACGGTGAGCCCCAAGACGCAGGATGCGGTCTACCGCGCCGTCGGGAAGCCCGGCGTGGTCATCATCGGCGAGGGACCGGCGTCGCGCACCCGCCGGATGATGGAGGACGAGCGGCGCAACGTGAACCGCATCGTGCCGAACGTCCCGGTGCACTTCCTGCACGTCGGACCCGATGCCGACAGCGTCAAGCTCGAGAACCTCGCGCGGACGCTCAACAAGCTCAAGAGGTCTCTGACCAAGGCGGAGGTCTTCGCGGTCAACAACCGCCTGACCTCGCTGAGCAAGTCGAACCCGCTGCCGATCCCGAAGGGCATCGACCCGCTGAAGGCACGGGCGCCGAAGCCCCGCTAGCCCCGACGACTCCCCCGGCGTCCCCGGACGGGGGCGCCGTCAGCGACGCAGGAGGATCGTCCGCGCGGCACGGTCGTGAAGCCCGCGGTTGTTGTCGTCGAACAGCATCGGCGGGATCACGAGGGCGATCAGCAGCGCCCGCACGATGGGGCGCCACACACCGAGCAGTCCGCCCTCCATCGGCACCACGCGGAGCCCGAGGATGAGATGCCCGGGGCTCGCATTCACGACAACCGTGAACAGCACCTGGAGGCCGATGAAGATGAGCAGCGTGGCGATCGAGTCGTAGGAGAAGAACGCGGCGGAGAGGATCACCGCGATCCCCCAGTCGATGGCGAGGGCGCCCAGACGGCGGCCGAACCGGCCGACCGATCGCGGGCCCGTCTCCGGAAGGCCGAGGCGCTGCCCGGGCCAGTCGGGCGGGGAGGCAGGAGGGGTGTCCGTCACACCCTCAGCCTACGAGTCGGGCTCGGGCGTACACTGAGCGCGTGATCGACTACGTCGTCACGGGGCTAAGCGCCAACTCCGTGCCGTACTTGTCGGGTCTCGAGCGTCAGCGTGCTCTGCACGCCGCCGTCGTCGAGGGCCGGGCGCCCGATACGGTCCTGCTGCTCGAGCACGAGAGCGTGTACACCGCGGGCAAGCGCACCGAGCCCCACGAGCGCCCCACCGACGGCACGCCGGTCATCGAGGTCGACCGCGGGGGGAAGATCACCTGGCACGGCCCCGGCCAGCTCGTCGGCTATCCGATCATGCGGCTCGCCGACCCCGTCGACGTGGTGCGCTACGTGCGGTGCCTCGAGGAGATGCTGATCGCCGTGCTCGTCGATCTCGGCATCGAGGGTGCCGGGCGCGTCGACGGGCGCAGCGGGGTGTGGATGCGGGGCACCGACAAGATCGCCGCGATCGGCATCCGCGTGGCGCAGGGCGTGACCATGCACGGCTTCGCCCTCAACTGCTCGAACGCCTTCGACGCCTACCGCGCGATCGTCGCCTGCGGCCTCGCCGACGCGGGCGTGACGTCGGTGAGCCGCGAGCTCGGCCGCACCGTGACGCCTGCGGAGGTCACCCCCCTGATCGAGCGGCACTTCTCCCCCCTCGTCCACGACCCGGTCGGCGCCTCCGCGCTCGACCTCAGCCCGGTCAGCGCCTCCGCGCACGACCGCGAAGGAGCTCCCGCATGACCGCCTCGCCCATCACCCACCCGAGCGAGGGCCGCAAGCTCCTGCGCCTCGAGGTGCGCAACGCCCAGACGCCGATCGAGAAGAAGCCCGAGTGGATCAAGACCCGGGCGAAGATGGGGCCCGAGTACAGCGCGCTGCGCTCCCTCGTCACCGACCAGCAGCTGCACACCGTGTGCCAGGAGGCCGGCTGCCCGAACATCTACGAGTGCTGGGAGGACCGCGAGGCGACCTTCCTCATCGGCGGCAGCCAGTGCACGCGGCGGTGCGACTTCTGCCAGATCGACACGGGCAAGCCCGCCGCCTATGACACCGACGAGCCGCGACGGGTCGCCGAGTCGGTGGTGCAGATGAACCTCCGGTACGCCACTGTGACCGGTGTCGCCCGCGATGACCTGCCCGACGAGGGCGCCTGGCTGCACGCCGAGACGGTGCGGTTGATCCACGAGCTGAACCCCGGCACCGGGGTCGAGCTGCTCGCGACCGACTTCTCGGGCAACCCTGAGCTGCTGCGGGTCGTGTTCGAGTCGCGGCCCGAGGTGTTCGCCCACAACGTCGAGACGGTGCCGCGCATCTTCAAGCGCATCCGCCCCGCGTTCCGGTATGAGCGCTCGCTCGATGTCATCACCCAGGCCCGCGACTTCGGACTCATCACCAAGTCGAACCTGATCCTCGGCATGGGCGAGACGCGCGAGGAGGTCTCCCAGGCGCTGCGCGACCTGCACGCGGCGGGCACCGACATCGTCACGATCACCCAGTACCTGCGGCCGAGCTCGCGGCACCACCCGATCGACCGCTGGGTGAAGCCGGAGGAATTCGTCGAGCTCAAGGCCGAGGCCGAGGACATCGGCTTCCTCGGGGTGCTCGCCGGCCCGCTCGTGCGCTCGAGCTACCGGGCGGGGCGTCTGTGGGCGCAGTCGATGGTCGCGAAGGGCCGCGAGATCCCCGCCTCGATGCGCGCGCTGGCGGAGACCACCGAGGGCTTCGCGCAGGCGGTCGGCTGAGCATCCGGCCCCCGTTGTCGGGGGCCATCCGCGCCCCCCGTAACATCCCGGAAACATACGGGACACTGCCGGGAAATGCCTCCCGCCTAGGGTCGGAGCGTGGCTGCGCCTGCAGCCGTCCGGTACCAAGCTCAGGAGATCTGTCGCATGTTCAGTGATTCTTCCGAGGTGCTGAAGTTCATCAAGGACACGGACGTCAAGTTCCTCGATATCCGCTTCACCGACCTCCCCGGTGTCCAGCAGCACTTCAACATCCCCGCCTCGACCGTCGATGAGGACTTCTTCACGGTCGGCCAGCTGTTCGACGGCTCCTCGATCCGGGGCTTCCAGTCGATCCACGAGTCCGACCTGCAGCTGATCCCGGACGTCTCGACCGCGTACGTCGACCCCTTCCGCACCGAGCGCACCCTGGTGATCGTCTTCGACATCTACAACCCGCGCACCGGTGAGATCTACCACCGCGACCCGCGCCAGGTGGCGAAGAAGGCCGAGAAGTACCTCGCCTCGACCGGCATCGCCGACACCGCGTTCTTCGCGCCCGAGGCCGAGTTCTACATCTTCGACGACGTGCGCTACGAGGTGAAGCAGAACACCTCGTTCTACTCGGTCGACTCGGGCGAGGCCGCCTGGAACACCGGTCGCGTCGAGGAAGGCGGCAACCTCGCCAACAAGACCCCCTTCAAGGGCGGCTACTTCCCCGTGAGCCCCGTCGACCAGCACGCCGACATGCGCGACGACATCGTGCTGAAGCTCATGGAGGTCGGCCTCGAGGTCGAGCGGAGCCACCACGAGGTGGGCACCGCCGGCCAGGGCGAGATCAACTACAAGTTCGACACGATGGTCTCGGCCGCCGACGACATCCTGAAGTTCAAGTACATCGTCAAGAACACCGCCCTCGAGTGGGGCAAGGTCGCGACCTTCATGCCGAAGCCGCTCTTCGGCGACAACGGCTCGGGCATGCACACCCACCAGTCGCTGTGGAACGACGGCAAGCCGCTGTTCTACGACGAGGCCGGCTATGGCGGCCTGAGCGACATCGCCCGCTGGTACATCGGCGGTCTGCTGAAGCACGCCCCCGCGGTGCTCGCTTTCACGAACCCCTCGCTGAACTCGTACCACCGTCTGGTGAAGGGCTTCGAGGCTCCGGTCAACCTCGTCTACTCGGCGGGCAACCGCTCGGCGGCGATCCGCATCCCGATCACGGGCACCAACCCGAAGGCCAAGCGCATCGAGTTCCGCGCGCCCGACGCCTCCGGCAACCCGTACCTCGCGTTCGCCGCCCAGATGATGGCGGGCCTCGACGGCATCATCAACAAGATCGAGCCGCACGAGCCCGTCGACAAGGACCTCTACGAGCTGCCGCCCGAGGAGGCCAAGGGCATCCCGCAGGTCCCGGGCTCGCTCGAGGAGGCCCTCGTCGCCCTCGAGAACGACCACGAGTTCCTGCTCGCCGGTGGGGTCTTCACCAAGGACCTCATCGACACCTGGATCGCGTACAAGCGCGAGAACGAGATCCTGCCGGCCGCCCAGCGTCCGCACCCGTTCGAGTACGAGCTGTACTTCTCGGTCTAGGCCAGAACAGCCACCACACGCGAGGGCCCCGCTCCGTCAGGATCGGGGCCCTCGTCGTGCGTGGGGGCGGCACCGTGAGCGGCGGGATGCGGAACGCACCTAGCTCGTGCCGTAGAAGCCCTTCTCGAACACCTGGCGGGCGAGCCGCGTCGTGCGCAGGTAGTCCTCCTCGAGCTGCGAAGCCGCCCCGGCCGGGTAGCCCATCAACCGGGCGACCCCCTCCAGCTGGGCACGGTCGAGCGGCAGCACATCGCCGGTCTTCGCGCTCCACAGCGTGAGCGCCGAGCGGGCGCGCGACGCGATCAGCCAGGCGGCGCGGAGGCGCTCGGCGTCGGCGGGTGACACGAGCTCCGCATCCGCCGCCGCCTGGAGGGCGTCGAGCGTGGATGTCGTGGCGAGGGCCGGCAGCGCGGCCCCGTGCTGCAGCTGCAGCAGCTGCACGAACCACTCGACGTCGCTGAGCGAGCCCCGCCCGAGCTTGAGGTGCCGCGCGGGATCGGCGGCCTGGGGCAGCCGTTCGGCTTCGACGCGCGCCTTGATGCGGCGCACCTCGCGCGCCTCGGCCTCGCCGAAGGCGGCCGGGTAGCGCACGGTGTCGGCAAGCCGTGTGAAGTCCTCCTGCAGCGCGGGGTCACCGGCGACGGCCCGAGCGCGCAGCAGCGCCTGCGCCTCCCAGGTGAGCGACCAGCGCTCGTAGTAGGCGCGGTACGAGTCGAGCGACCGCACGATCGCTCCGTTGCGCCCCTCGGGCCGCAGGTCGATGTCGAGGTCGAGCGGCAGACGGAGGTCCTCGGTCAGGCGCTTGAGCTCGTGCACGATGCGCTCGGCGCGCTTCTGCGCGTCGTCGCCCGCCCCGGCATCGCGGTACACGTACATGACGTCGGCGTCGGAGCCGAAACCCAGCTCGGCACCGCCGTACCGGCCCATCGCGACGATCGCGAACTCGATGCCGTCGCCCGCGGGGTGGCAGAGCGACAGCGTGCCGCTGAGCAGGGCGGTGGTCACGTCGGCGAGTCCGCGCCCGAGCTCCTGCACCGTGATGACGTCGAGGATGCCCGCCAGGGCGAGGCGCAGCACCTCCCGCCGACGGGCGGTGCGCAGCGCCTTCGCGGCCGCGTCGACGTCATCGGCGTGCCGGTCGACGGTGGCCCGCGCCTCGTCGAGCAGCGCCGGCAGCGGTCGCGGACGCAGCTCGTCGACGCTCTCGAGCCAGGCCGCGCCCTCGGGAATGCGCTCGAAGAGCCCGCCGACGTACCGGGATGCGGCGAGCACGCTCGTCAGCCGCTGCGCCGCCCCGCTCGAGTCGCGGAGCATGCGGAGGAACCAGTACGACTCGCCCAGGTCCTCGCTCAGCCGCCGGAAGGCGAGCAGCCCGTAATCGGGGTCCGCGCCCTCGGCGAGCCATTGCAGGATGACCGGGAGCAGGGTGCGCTGGATCTGCGCGCGCCGCGAGACGCCGCTCGTGAGGGCGGCGATGTGCCGAAGAGCGCCCCGCGCGTCGACGAAGCCGATCGCGGCGAGCCGGGCCTCCGCCTGGTCGCTGGTGAGGGCGAGACCCTCCTCGGGCAGAGCGGCGACGGCGGAGAGCAGCGGCCGGTAGAACAGCTTCTCGTGCAGCGAGCGCACGGCGATCTTGGTCTGCTGCCAGCGATCGGTGAGCTCCTCGGCGGTGAGGGCGACGCCGGTGGCCCGGGCGAGCACACGCAGGCGCTCCGGGTCGCGGGGCATGAGGTGGGTGCGCGTCATGCGGTCGAGCTGCACGCGGTGCTCGATCACCCGCAGGCGGCGGTAGTCGCCCGAGAACGACGCCGCTTCCTCCCTCCCGATGTAGCCGTGCTCTGCGAGAGCACCGAGGGCGCCGAGCGTGTCGCCCTGCCGCACGCGATCGTCGTAGGCCCCGTGCACGAGCTGCAGCAGCTGGATCGTGAACTCGACGTCGCGCAGGCCTCCTGGCCCGAGCTTGAGCTGCACGTCGACCTCGTCGGCCGGGATGTGCTCGGTGACCCGTTCGCGCATCCGCTGCACGGATTCGACGAAGCCGGGCCGTTGCGAGCTCGCCCAGACGAAGGGATGCACGCTCGCGGTGTAGCGCTCCCCCAGCTCGGCGTCGCCGGCCAGCGGCCGCGACTTCAGCAGCGCCTGGAACTCCCAGCTCTTCGCCCAGCGTTCGTAGTAGGCCACGTGCGACTCGAGGGTGCGCACGAGTGCGCCGTCCTTGCCCTCGGGGCGCAGGTTGGCGTCGACCTCCCACAGCGGGGGCTCGATGCCGGGCTCGCCGATTACGCGAGCGGTCTCGGCGGCGAGCCGGGTGGCGATCTCGACGGCACGGCCGTTCTCGAGCCCATCCGCCCCCTCGGCCACGTAGATGACGTCGACGTCGCTGATGTAGTTGAGCTCGCGAGCCCCCGCCTTGCCCATGCCGATGATCGCGAGCCGGGTGCGCGCGACGTCCTCGGTCGGGAAGGTGCTGACGGCCCGCGCCAGCACCAGCGCGGCCTCCAGGGCGGCCCCGGCGAGGTCGGCGAGGGCCGCCGCGACCGCGGGCAGCGCCTCGACCGCGTCGGGCTGGGCGAGATCCCAGTCGGCGACCCGCAGCACCCAGTGCCGGTAGCGGGCGCGCAGCGCGGTGCGGGCGGCCTCCGGCTCGGGCTTGCCGGTCGGACCGGCGGCGGTGAGCACGGAGTCGACCGCCGCGACGAGCTCGCGCCGCAGCGCGGCCGGCTCGGGCAGCTCGTCGAGCGGACTCCGCAGGGCGGCGAGCGCGTCGGGGCGGCGGCGCAGGAACTCGCCCAGGCCCTCGCTCGCGCCGAGGATGCGGATGACCCGCGCCGCCCAGGACGGGTCGGCGAGCACCGGGCGGAGGGCATCCGGATGCTGTTCGCGCAGCCGCACGAGGAGCCGCAGCGCTCGGTCGGGGTCGGCGGCGGCCCCGAATGCCTCGAGATGCTCGTCGAGGTCGCCGAGGGTCGCTCGGGCGGCGCTCAGCTCGGCGAAGCCCAGGCGGGCGAGGTCGGAGAGCGTGGAGGGCGGGCGGGACATGTCGGGAGCCCGGGCGGGCTAGAGGATCTCGAGGTTGCTCTCGAGCTCGAACGGCGTGACCTGCGCGCGGTACGCCGCCCAGTCGCGGCGCTTGTTGAGCAGCACGTAGTTGAACACCTGCTCGCCGAGCGTCGCGGCGACGAGCTCGCTCTCCTCCATGAGGCCCAGCGCACGGTCGAGGCTCGACGGCAGCGGCTTGTAGCCGAGGGCGCGGCGCTCGGCCTCGCTGAGCTCCCACACCGTGTTCTCGGCCTCGGGCGGCAGCTCGTAGCCCTCCTCAATGCCCTTGAGCCCCGCGGCGAGCAGCAGCGAGAAGGCGAGGTAGGGGTTCGCCGCCGAATCCATGCCGCGGTACTCGACGCGCGCGCTCTGCCCCTTGCCGGGCTTGTAGAGCGGCACGCGCACGAGGGCCGAGCGGTTGTTGTGGCCCCAGGTCACGTAGCTCGGGGCCTCGTCGCCCGTCCACAGCCGCTTGTACGAGTTGACGAACTGGTTGGTGACCGCCGTGATCTCGGGGGCGTGAGTCAGCAGGCCCGCGACGAACTGCCGGCCGATGGTCGACAGCTGGTACTGGCCGGCCGGGTCGAAGAACGCGTTCGTGTCGCCCTCGAAGAGCGAGAGGTGCGTGTGCATGCCCGATCCGGGATGCGCGGCCAGCGGCTTGGGCATGAACGTGGCGTACACGCCCTGCTCGATGGCGACCTCCTTCACGACCGTGCGGAAGGTCATGATGTTGTCGGCCGTCGTCAGGGCGTCGGCGTACCGCAGGTCGATCTCGTTCTGACCGGGCCCGGCCTCGTGGTGGCTGAACTCGACGGAGATGCCGAGGTCCTCCAGCATGCGCACCGCGCGACGACGGAAGTCGTGGGCCGTGCCGCCGGGAACGTTGTCGAAGTAGCCCGCCGCGTCGACCGGCTGCGGGCCCTCCGGGCCGTACTTGCTGCTCTTCAGCAGGTAGAACTCGATCTCGGGGTGGGTGTAGAACGTGAAGCCCCGCTCGGCGGCCTTGGCGAGCGTGCGCTTGAGCACGTGGCGCGGGTCGGCTGCTGCCGGCTGACCGTCGGGGGTGGTGATGTCGCAGAACATGCGCGCGGTCGGGTCGACCTCGCCGCGCCAGGGCAGGATCTGGAACGTCGTCGGGTCGGGGTGCGCGAGAACGTCGGCCTCGTAGGCCCGCGAGAAGCCCTCGATGGCCGAGCCGTCGAAGCCGAGGCCCTCGGCGAACGCGCCCTCGACCTCGGCTGGGGCGACCGCGACCATCTTGAGCGTGCCGACGACGTCGGTGAACCACAGTCGCACGAACTTGACCCCGCGCTCCTCGATCGTGCGGAGAACGAAGTCGCGCTGCTTGTCCATGCCACCCAGTCCGGTGCTCACATCTCTCCCTCGATCACGGCCGAAAACCCGCCATTAGGCTAACGGGTATGCCCCGCCTGCGCTTGGCTCTCGGCCAGTCGAACCCCGTCGTCGGCGACCTCGCCGGAAATGCCGAGCAGATCGTCGCAGCGGCGCGAGCGGCGGCCGCGCAGGGCGCCGATCTGCTCGCCCTCGGCGAGATGGCGCTCACCGGCTACCCCATCGAGGACCTGGCCTCGCGACCGTCGTTCCTCGTGGACGCAGGGACGGCCGTCACCGCCCTCGCCGCACGGCTCGAGGCCGAGGGTCTCGGACACCTCCCGGTCGTCGTCGGGCATCCCGACGGCCCGCACGAGCCGCGGCTGCTCGGCACGTCGAACGCGCCCACCGCGATCGCCCAGAACTGCGCGAGCGTGCTGCAGGGCGGCCGCATCGTCGCCCGCTACGCCAAGCACCACCTGCCCAACTACGGGGTGTTCGACGAGTACCGCATCTTCATCCCGGGCGACGAGCTGCTCGTGCTGCGGCTCGGCGGCGTCGACGTCGCGCTCATCATCTGTGAAGACCTCTGGCGCGACGGCGGGCCGGTCGGCCGCGTGCTCGAGTCGGACGCGGGCGTGCTGCTCGTCATCAACGCCTCGCCCTTCGAGCGCGACAAGGACGAGGTGCGGCTGCCGCTCGTCACGCGCCGCGCGGTCGAGACCGACACCGTCGTGGCCTACGTGAACATCGTCGGTGGGCAGGACGACCTCGTGTTCGACGGCGACAGCGTCGTCGTCGACGGGCAGGGCGGCATCCTCGCCCGTGCCCCCCAGTTCTCGGAGCACCTGCTGGTGGTCGACGTCGAGGCGGCCGCGGCCACCGACACCGAGCTGCCCCCGAACGTCCGGCGGGTCAAGCTCGCGGGTGGCGGGGCCCCGAGCGAGCATCCCGTGCCGGCGGACATCGCCGTGTTGCCGGATGACCGCGAGCAGCTCTGGAACGCCCTCGTCACCGGCACGCGCGACTACGTGCGCAAGAACGGCTTCCGCAGCGTGATCCTGGGCCTGTCGGGCGGCATCGACTCGAGCGTGTGCGCGGCCATCGCGGCCGATGCCATCGGGGCCGAGAACGTCTACGGCGTCTCGATGCCCTCGCGCTGGAGCTCCGACCACTCGCGCAGCGACGCCGACGACCTCGCCGAGCGAATCGGGCTGCACTACTCGGTCGAGCCGATCGCCGACCTCGTGGCGCCGGTCGAGACCCAGCTCGCGCTCGACGGCGTCGCGGCCGAGAACCTGCAGGCGCGCATCCGGGCGATCATCCTCATGGGGCTGTCGAACATGCACGGGCACCTCGTGCTCACGACGGGCAACAAGACCGAGCTCGCCGTCGGCTACTCGACGATCTACGGCGACTCGGTCGGCGGGTTCGCACCGATCAAGGATGTTCCGAAGATGCTCGTGTGGGAGCTCGCGCGCTGGCGCAACGAGGCGGCGCAGGCGCGCGGCGAGACCCCGCCTATTCCGGAGAACTCCATCGTGAAGCCGCCGAGCGCCGAGCTGCGGCCCGGCCAGGTCGACCAGGACACCTTGCCGCCCTACGAGGTGCTCGACGCGATCCTCGACGCCTACGTGGGGCGCGAGCTCGGGCGCGACGACGTCGTGGCCCTGGGCTTCGATGCCGCGACCGTCGACTTCGTCACGCGGCTCGTCGATCGCGCCGAGTGGAAGCGCCGGCAGGGCGCGATCGGGCCGAAGATCTCGGGCATGGCCTTCGGTCGTGACCGGCGGATGCCGATTACCTACCGCCCGACTCGCTGACGCGCGGGCTAGGGTGGGGCGCATGGCTGAGGCACCGAAGCGCGTCCGCACCCGTCACTTCGCGAGAGCGAAAGAGCAAGGGATCAAGATCACCGGGCTCACGTCGTACGACGTGCTCACGGCGCAGATCTTCGATGAGGCGGGCATCGACTTCCTGCTCGTCGGCGACTCGGCGGGCAACACCGTGCTCGGCTACGACACGACGCTGCCCGTCACGATCGACGACCTCATCCCGCTCACGCGCGGCGTCGTCAACGGCGTCAGTCGCGCCCTCGTCGTCGCCGACATGCCCTTCGGCTCGTACGAGACGGGGCCCGAAGAGGCCCTGCACACGGCGTTCCGGTTCATGAAAGAGACGGGCGCGCACGCCGTGAAGCTCGAGGGCGGGGTGCGGTCGGCCAAGCAGATTCGCCGCATCGTGTCGGCGGGCATCCCGGTCATGGCCCACATCGGCTTCACGCCGCAGAGCGAGCACGGGCTCGGCGGCCACGTCATCCAGGGCCGCGGCGAGGCGGCCGAGCAGCTTCTCGCCGACGCGCACGCGGTCGAGGAAGCCGGCGCGTTCGCCGTCGTGCTCGAGATGATCCCGGCCGAGGTCGCGAAGCGCATTACGGCCGAGCTGTCGATTCCGACGATCAGCGTCGGCGGCGGCCCGCACTGCGACGGCCAGCTCGTCGTCTGGACCGACTGGGCCGGGCTGACCGGCGGGCGCATCCCGAAGTTCGTCAAGCAGTACGCCAACCTGCGGCAGGTGCTGCGGGATGCGGCGCTCGCGTACAAGGCCGACGTCGAGTCGGGCGCCTACCCCGACGAGGCGCACAGCTACAGCGACGAGAGCGCCGAGCAGGCCCTGCGCGACCGCACCGACTAGCGCAGCCTTCCGCCTTTTTCTGCCAGATCTGGCCCGAACGGGCTGTCAGCGGACCCGGATGCGCCGTTTCGGCCCAGATCTGGGGTGGTCGGGTGGCGGAGGTTATTCCTCTTCGTCGGCCGCCCACGCGCGGGCGCGCTCGCGCGCGATCTCGGGGGCGCGGCGGGCGTCGGCCTCGCTCGCGTAGGGGCCGTCGCGGTCGCTGCCGAGCGACTGCGGGCCCTGCTCGACCTCGCCGGTCTTGTGGTTGTACCACCAGTGCTTGTCGTCGTGCTCGGCCATGAGCCGCTCCTCCCCCGCGCCGAGGCGCAGGCGCGGCTCGGTAGACTCGACCCTATGCCTCGCGACGACTCTGGTCACCTCGTCGCCGGGCGACTCTCCCCGCAGCGCACCGTGCCGCTGAGCATCCCGCGCCCCGAGTACGTGGGCAAGCCGATGCCCGCCCCGCACGTCGGCGGCGACGTCTACGACGCTGAGACGATCGAGCTCATCCGCCACAGCGGACGCATCGCCGCGCAGGCCGTCGAAGCCGTCGGTGCGGCAATCGCGCCCGGCGTGACGACCGACGAGCTCGACCGCATCGCCCACGAGTTCCTGCTCGACCACGACGCCTACCCCTCGACCCTCGGCTACCGCGGCTTTCCGAAGTCGTGCTGCACGAGCCTCAACGAGGTCATCTGCCACGGCATCCCCGACGACACCGTCATCGCCGAGGGCGACATCGTGAACATCGACATCACCGCCTACAAGAACGGCGTGCACGGCGACCTCAACAAGACCTTCATCGCCGGAACCCCGAGCGAGGATGCGCGCCTGCTCGTCGAGCGCACGCAGGAGGCCCTCAACCGCGGCATCAAGGCCGTGGCGCCCGGCCGCCAGATCAACGTGATCGGCCGCGCGATCGAGGCCTACGCGAAGCGCTTCGGCTACGGCGTCGTGCGCGACTTCACCGGCCACGGGGTCGGGCGCTCGTTCCACTCCGGGCTCATCGTGCCGCACTACGACGCCGCGCCCGACTACGCCACGGTGATGGAGGTGGGCATGGTGTTCACGATCGAGCCCATGCTGACCCTCGGCACGATCGAGTGGGACCTCTGGGCCGACGACTGGACGGTCACGACAAAGGACAAGTCGCTCAGCGCCCAGTTCGAGCACACGCTCGTCGTGACCGAGCGCGGCGCCGAGATCCTGACGCTGCCCTGACCACGCGCCCGCCCGCACTTCAGCCGCACCTCGACCGGAAGGACCCGCCCATGGCTCTCGCTCTCGGCATCGACATCGGCGGCACCGGCATCAAGGGGGCCCTCGTCGACCTGGATGCGGGCGAGCTCGCCAGCGAGCGCGTCAAGCTGCCCACCCCCGACGGCGGTGAGCCCGAGGCGATCATCACGAGCGTGCGCCAGCTGGCCGACGAGCTCAGCGACCTGAGCGGAACCGCGCTCGACGACGTCGCCCACATCGGCGTCTGCTTTCCCGCGGTCGTGCTGCGCGGCCGCACGATGTCGGCGGCGAACGTCAGCGAGCGCTGGATCGGCCTCGACGCCGACACCGCCTTCAGCGAGGCGCTCGGCCGCGACATCCACTTCGTGAACGACGCCGACGCGGCGGGCTACGCCGAGGCGGTGTTCGGTGCGGCACGCGGGCAGCGCGGGCTCGTGCTCATGACGACCCTCGGCACGGGAATCGGCAGCGCCCTCATCTACAACGGCGTGCTCGTGCCCAACAGCGAGCTCGGTCACCTCGAGCTCGACGGCCGCGATGCCGAGACCGGGGCGGCGAACTCGGCGCGCGAGCGCGAGGGGCTCTCGTTCGCCGACTGGGCGACTCGCCTCACCCGCTACTACGGCTACCTCGAGCGGCTGTTCTCGCCCGACCTGTTCGTCATCGGCGGCGGCATCTCGAAGCAGCACGAGGAGTTCGTGCCGCTGATCGACGTGCGCACCCCGATCGTGCCGGCTGCGCTGCGCAACAACGCCGGCATCATCGGCGCCGCGGCCTTGGCGACCGAGCACCAGCGCTGAGGCCGGCCTCCCCCGACGTGTGGCGTGGTTTCTGGCATGAGGTGCGAAAAGTTCCGCCACTCATGACAGAAGGGGCACACCTCGTCGGCTAGGAACGCGGCGGCCGGCGAGCCGGCAGGCTGCCGAGCCAACCGGCCGGCGGGCGCGCCTAGGCCGAACGCCGGAACTGGTTGACGAGCGGGCAGTCGAAGGGATCGCGAGCCGACAGCCCCACCCGGTTGAGGTACTGCACGACGATGCCGTACGAGCGCAGGATGCCCGTCTCGGTGTACGGGATGCCCGTCGACTGGGCGTACTCGCGCACGATGTCGCGCGCTCGTGACAGAGCCGGGCGGGGCATGTTCGGGAAGAGGTGGTGCTCGACCTGGTGGTTGAGCCCGCCGAACAGCACCGTCGCCCACCACCCGCCCTTGAGGTTGCGCGAGGTGACGATCTGGCGCTGCAGGAAGTCGAGCCGGCTGTCGGCCTCGAGGATCGGCATGCCCTTGTGGTTGGGCGCGAACGACGCACCCATGTAGACGCCGAACACCGCCAGCTGCACGCCGAGGAAGGCGAAGGCCATGCCGAGCGGCAGGAACCAGAACAGCACGGCGACGTACAGCCCCAGCCGCAGCGCGATCAGACCCAGCTCGAGCATCCGGTGCTCGACCCGGCCGCGCTCGAAGAGCGAGGCGATGGAGCGCGCGTGCAGGTTGATGCCCTCGAGGGTGAGCAGCGGGAAGAACAGCCAGCCCTGATTGCGCGTAATGAGCGCGAACACGCGGCCCGACTTCGCCGCGTCCTCCGGCAGGAACGCGATCGTGTCCTGCTCGATGTCGGGGTCGGCGCCCTTCTGGTTCGGCTTCGCGTGGTGGCGCGTGTGCTTGTGCATCCACCAGTGGTAGCTGATGCCGACGACGGCGGTCGCGAGGATGCGACCGACCCAGTCGTTCACCCGGCCGGAGGCGAAGATCTGGCGGTGCGAGGCCTCGTGGGTGACGAAGGCGATCTGCGTCAGGACGATGCCGAGCGCTCCGGCCATGAGCAACTGGAACCAGCTGTCGCCGAGCAGCACCATGCCGGTGATGATGCCGCCGAGGGCGAGCGCGAGCGCGCCGAAGACCGCGTAGTAGAACCCCTCGCGGCGACGCAGCAGCCCGGCATCGCGCACGGTGCGCATGAGGGCGCCGTACGACGCGGTGAGCTGCGGGGCCCCCGGGTTGCGCGGGGTCGTCGGGCGCAGCGCGCCGAGGGAACCGGAAGGGGAGACAGAGGAGAGAGAGGACACAGCAGCCTTCGGGGTCGGTATGCGACTTCCCAGCCGGCGCGGGGTGCGAACGGATGCTCGCCAGATGCTCTCGACTCTACGCACCCGCGTATGCCGAAACCGGAATGACAGGCCGATGCATAGCTCAGGCTTGCCTTCCTTGAGGGTTGAGGTGGAGACGAGTTGACTGAAGGCATGACCGACGGCTCGACGACCTCCTCCGACCACACCCCGCACGACGCCGAACCCCACGACCGCGGCGCGTTCAGCGACGGGCTCAACAAGCTCCGCGCCGGGGTGCTCGGGGCGAACGACGGCATCGTCTCGGTCGCCGCGGTCGTCGTCGGCGTCGCCGGAGCGACGAGCGAGCTCGCGCCGATCATCACCGCGGGCGCAGCCGCGGTCGTCGGTGGCGCCATCTCGATGGCCCTCGGCGAGTACGTCTCGGTGGCGAGCGCGCGCGACAGTCAGACCGCGCTCATCGCGAAGGAGAAGCGCGAGCTCGAGGAGATGCCCGAGCAGGAGCTCGCGGAGCTCGCGAGCATCTACCAGGCGAAGGGGCTCAGCCCCGAGACCGCGCAGAAGGTCGCGGAGGAGCTCACGGCGCACGATGCCCTCGGCGCGCACCTCGAAGCCGAGCTGCACATCGACGAGAACGAGGTGCTGAAGCCCTGGCAGGCCGCGTGGGCCTCGTTCCTGGCCTTCCTGCTCGGTGCCGTGCTGCCCATGCTCGCCATCACCCTGCCGCCGGCCGAGCTGCGCATTCCGATCGCGTTCGTCGCCACCCTCGTCGCGCTCGGCATCACCGGGGCGCTCGGCGCCTACCTCGGCAAGAGCCCCTGGCTCAAGCCGACCGTGCGCGTGGTGCTGGGCGGCGCGATCGCCTTGGCCGTGACGTTCGCGATCGGTGCCCTGCTCGGGACGACCATCGCCTAGCCGATAACCTGGCGTGTGCCCTCCGACCACCCCGCGATCGATCCGGATGACCTCGCCGCCACACTGCGGGTGCTGAGCACGCTGCACGAGCTCGACCACGAGCATCCCGACTTCATCGCGGTGCGGCACGCGACCGCCCACATGTTCCGTGCGGTCAAGGTGCATCGCCGCATGACCAGGCGCGCCGAGGTGCTCGCGGCCGACACGGCCGTCATCGAGGCGACGGCGACCGGCTCCCCCGATCGCATCGACGACGAGACGCGCGGCGTCGACATCAGCTCGTCGACCGAGGCGCCCTTCGCGGGCGAGCTCACGCGCCCTCAGGCGTGCTACATCTGCAAGCAGCGGTACACGCTCGTCGATGCCTTCTACCACCAGCTGTGCCCCGACTGCGCACGCCTCAACCACGCGAAGCGGAATGCCCGCACCGACCTGACCGGACGCCGCGCGCTGCTCACCGGCGGGCGCGCCAAGATCGGCATGTACATCGCCCTGCGACTGTTGCGCGACGGCGCCCACACGACGATCACGACGCGGTTCCCGCGGGATGCCGTGCGCCGGTTCTCGGCCCTGCCTGACGCGGCCGACTGGATCGACCGGTTGCGCATCGTCGGCATCGACCTGCGCGACCCCGCTCAGGTCATCGGCCTCGCCGAGTCGGTCGCCGCGGCCGGACCGCTCGACATCATCATCAACAACGCCGCGCAGACCGTGCGGCGCTCCCCCGGCGCCTACCAGCCGCTCATCGAAGCGGAGCTGGCCCCGCTGCCCGACGGGCCTCTGCCTGAGCTCGTCACCTTCGGGCACACGATGGATCCGCACCCGCTCGCCCTGGCCGAGTCGGTCTCCGCCCACCCGATCCTCGCAGCAGCCGCGGCGAAGGCCGAGCATCTGACGCAGGCGGCGATGACGGCCGGGAGCGCATCCCTCGCCCGCCACAAGGCCGGAACCGCGATCGATGCCGGCGGCCTCGTGCCCGACCTGCACGACGTCAACAGCTGGACGCAGGCCGTCGGATCGGTGGAGCCGCTCGAGATGCTCGAGGTGCAGCTGGCGAATTCGGTCGCCCCGTTCATCCTCGTCGACCGGCTGCGGCCCTCGCTCGCGGCGTCACCGTTCGCGCGCACCTACGTCGTGAACGTGAGCGCGATGGAGGGCGTCTTCAGCCGCGGATACAAAGGCCCCGGCCACCCGCACACCAACATGGCGAAGGCCGCGATGAACATGCTGACGCGCACGAGCGCGCGCGAGATGTTCGAGAACGACGGCATCCTCATGACGAGCGTGGACACCGGCTGGATCACCGACGAACGCCCGCATCCGACGAAGCTGCGGCTCGCCGAGGAGGGCTTCCATGCCCCGCTCGACCTCGTCGACGGAGCCGCCCGGGTCTACGACCCGATCGTGCGCGGCGAGGCCGGCGAGGACCTGTTCGGCGTCTTCCTGAAGGACTACCGACCCTCGCAGTGGTGAGCCCGCATCCGGCGGAGGGTGATCGAGCGAGGCAAGTGGGTCGGCCGATACGCCGGGTTCTGTTCCCGGGATCACTCCCGTTCGACGGCCATCTCTCTCGGGACGACGTTGCCGCAGCCCTCTAGCGGTCTACCCGGCACCTCGGCGAGCAGCGTCAACGGTGCCTGTCTGACCTTGCTCCGGGCGAGGTTTACCCAGCGAGCCCGATCACTCGGGCCCCTGGTGGTCTCTTACACCACCGTTTCACCCTTACCGCCGGCCGAAGCCGGAGGCGGTCTGCTCTCTGTTGCACTTTCTCGCGCATTGCTGCGGGTGGGTGTTACCCACCGCCCTGCTCTACGGAGCCCGGACGTTCCTCGGCGAGGCCGTTCCCCCGGAGGGGCGTGCACTCGACGCGACCGTCTGGCCGGCCCACTTGCGCCTCCAGGCTAGCGGGTCGACGGATGCTCGCGCCGAGCATCCCTGTCAGCGAAGCCGCTCAGCGCGAGAACGAGGCCCGCGCGTCCATCGCCTGGTTGGCGCACGCGTCGGCGCGGGAGTTCTGCAGGCGCGGCACCCACTCGAAGCGCACGGGCGTGCCGCTCAGCACCTGGCGCGCCTCGGCGGCGAGTTCGGCCATCGCGGGGTGCTTGATCTTCCAGCGGCCCATCATCTGCTCGACGACGAGCTTGGAATCCATGCGGATCGTGAGCTGAGCGTCGGGGTCGAGCTCGAGGGCGCGGCGCACACCGGCGAGCATCCCCGAGTACTCGGCGACATTGTTCGTGGCGACGCCCACCCAGACGCCGACCTCGGCGAGCACCTCGCCCGACGCCGGATCGATGACGACGGCGCCGCCCGCGGCGGGGCCGGGGTTGCCGCGCGAACCGCCATCGGCCTCGATCAGCAGCTCGCGAGTCACAGGCCGCTCTCGTCAGTGCGGACCAGGATCGCGCTGGAGTCGGGGCACAGGATCACCGCGTCGGGTGCAGCTGCGCGCACCGCGGCGAGGTCACTGCCCGTGAGCTCGACGCCGCTTGCGCTCGAGATGCGCGCGCGCAGGTGCGAGGCGCCCACGCCATAGCGCTCACGCTGCTTCTCGTAGAGCGCCAGGAGGTCGGCGGGCACGCGCCCGGCAACCTCGGCGCGGGCCGCGCGAGCGGTGGTCACCTCCTCGGCGAGGGCGGCGAGGGCCGCATCGCGCGCCGCCTCGGCGGCGGCGAGCTGCTCGAGATGGGCGTCGAGGGCGGCCTGCGCCGACTCCAGCTCGCTCTCGAGCGTCTCGACGGTCTCCATGACCGTCAGCTCGATCTCCTCCAGGTCGGCGAGGCGTGCCTTCAGCGAGGCGACCTCGTGCTCGAGACCGGCGATGTCTTTGACCGACGAGCTGCTCTGCAGCCGCTCACCGTCGCGGGCGATGCGCGCCTCGACCAGCTGCACGTCGCTCTCGACCCGCTGCAGCTCGAGCCGCGCGTCTTCGAGCTCGCCCCGACGCTGCGCGGCGAACTCGCGCATCACGTCGGCCTCGGCCTTCAGCGCCTCGACCTGGGCGCGCTCGGGCAGGCTGCGCTCGCGGTGCGCAAGCTGCTGCAGCGCGGTGTCGTGCGCCTGCACCTCGAGCAGGAGGCGCTGGTCGGCGGGGCTGGCAGTCAGGGCCATCGGCGGCTCACCTGGTCTCTCGGTCGTGACGGTCGTGACGGTCGGATCGGTGCGGTCGGTGCGGTCGGTGCGGTCGGTGCGGTCGTTCGGTGCGGTGGTTCGGCGCGGTCAGGATGGCCGCGGGGTTCGGGGTGCGCCCCTACTGTACGACCACGAAGTCCCACGGGTCGGTGCGCAGCTCGCTGACGGCGACCTCCACCCCGGGCAGCGCCGCGCGGAGCTCCTCGGCGGCCACCTCCAACCAGAGCCACTCGCTCGCCCAGTGCGAGACGTCGATCAGGGCCGGCCCTCCGGCGACCCGCGCCGACTCGACGGCTTCGCTCGCGGGGTGGTGCCGCAGGTCGGCGGTGACGTACGCGTCGGCGCCGCGCACGAGCGGCTCACCAAGTAGCGAGTCGCCCGCTCCCCCGCAGACCGCGACGGTGCGCACCGGCCGGTCGAAGGCCCCGGCGACCCGCACCCCCGTCGCCGTCGGGGGCAGGATGCCCGCCAGCCGCCGCGCGAGGGCGCCGAGCGTTGTCGACTCGGCCAGCGCCCCGACCCGCCCCAGGCCGAGCCCGGGCGCGGTCTCGACGATCGGCACCGCATCCCGCAGCTGGAGCAGCGCAGCGAGCCGTGCGCTCGTGCCGGTCGCGACGATATCGGCGTTGGTGTGGGCCGCCAGCAGCGCGCAGCGGCCGCGGATCAGGCGCGCGAGCAGCGCCCCCTTCGCGGTGCTCTCGGCAACCGTGGTGACGCCGCGCAGCAACAGGGGGTGGTGCACGAGCAGCAGGTCGGCCTGGGCCGCGAGTGCCTCATCGATGGTGTCGGCCACCGCGTCCACCGCCAGGACGATGCGGCGCACCTCGCCCGCGGGGTCGCCGGCGATGAGCCCGGGGGCGTCCCATGCCTCGGCGCCGGAGGTCGGCCACAAGCGCTCGACGACCGCCTGCACCTCGGCGAGGGTCGTCATGCGCCGAAAGCCGTCGGCACGGCGGTCGCGACGGTGGCCGTCGCGCCGGTGACGGTCCCGTCGGCCCCGGCATCGGCCTCGGCGGCGGCGCGCTCGGCGGTCTGCAGTCGGCGCAGGGCGGGGATGCCCGCAACCAGCGGGGTGAGCAGGCCGAGCGCCAGGGCGAGCAGCACCCCGAGGTCGGCGGCCGCCAGCGGCGCGTCGAGCGGCACGCCGAGCAGCGGGAGCAGGTAGCCCTGCCACGTCAGGCCCGGCACGGCGGCGGTGGTCAGACCCCAGCCGATGCCGGTGCTGACGAGGAGCATGACCGTGTTGACCCACCGCACAGCCGGGTACACGCCGCCGCGCCGCAGCAGTGATGGGGAGTGCACGCGCCGCGTGCGGATCATCGTCTCGGCCCCCACGATGCCGACCCAGGCGGCAACGGGCACGGCGACGGTGGTGAGGGCGTCGCGGAACAGCGAGGCGGTGTCCGGGATCAGCACCAGCAGCACGGCCAGCACGGCGCCGGTCGTCACCACCATCAGCAGCACACCCGCCCAGCGCGGTCCGCGCACTCCGAGAGCGAGCATGGAGAACCCGCCCGAGTACAGGGCGAGAGCCGCGCCGGCCATGAGGGAGAGCGCGACGGCCGCGATCAGCGGTGCTGGGTACCACAGCGGCAGCAGGCGCGACAGCGTGTCGAGGGGGTTCGACTGCAGGCCCTCGGCGAGCACCGGGCTGGAGGCGGCGAGCACCGCCCCCCACGCGATGAGGACGAACGCGGGCAGCGTCGCCCCGAGGGCCGTCCACAGCAGCGTGGCGGAGCCCGAGGTTCCGCGCGCCTGGTAGCGGGCGACATCCCCGCTGCTCATCGCCCACGCCAGACCGATCGCGCTGAACACGATGACCGCGCCAGCGACCATGAGCAGCCAGTCGCCGTCCGGCAGCGAGAGAGCGACCGTCAGGTCGACGTACGGCGCGGTGAGCACGATGAGCCCCACCACCAGCACGGCCGCGAGCGCGCTGATGATGGCGCTCACCACCGCGATGAGACCAAACCCGACGCCCGCGACGACGGCGGCGAGCACCAGGGCGGCACCGCCGGCGATCAGGGCCACGAAGAGGCTGTCGACCCCGGGCACGAGGCCCGAGCCGACCAGGATCTCCGCGGTGCCGGCGGCGAGCATCCAGAGCAGGGCTGCCGCCCAGGCCAGTCGCGTCAGGAGCGCGACGAACGCGGGGATCGCGTTGCCGGCGACCCCGAAGGTCGCGCGCGAGACGACCATGATCGGCTGGCCGCTCCACTTGCTCGCGAGCGTTCCGAGGGCGAGCGGCAGGCACGACAGGGCGACGCCGAGGAGGGCGGCCAGGATCGCCTGGCGGAGGCTGAGCCCCAGACCCAGGATGACCGCCCCGAGCGCCACGCTGACGACCGAGGCGTTCACGGCGAACCAGAGCCAGAACATGCGCGCCGCTCGGCCGGCGCGCTGCTCGGCTGGTGTGGGCTCCAGCGCGGTCACCTCGAGACGGGACGCGCGCGGGCCGACCGGAGCCGGGGCAGCGGCGTCGGACGAGCCCGCGACCGCCGTGGGGTCTGCGGCGGAGTCGACGGCCGTCGTCGCGGCGGGTGCTGCCGGAACGGTAGCGGCACCGGCACCCGCGGCGTCCGTGGCGGCCCCGGCGTCGGACTGCTCGGCCAGGAGTGCCGCGAAGGGGTCGAGGGGCTCCTCGACCGGGTCTGATGGTTCTGACGGGCCTGCCGGACTGGCCGGACCGACCGGGTCGACCAGCGCTTCGGTCTCGGCGACGGCCTCGACGACCGCCGGGGCGACCGCGGGCGACTCCGCACCCGGCTCGGGTTCGCGCAGGAGGGCGTCGAACAGGCCAAGGGCCGACTCGGGCGGCAGCGGCGGGGATCCGGCGCTGGACGGCGGCAGCTCGGGCTCGACGAGGGGCGGAGGGCCGTCGGCCGACGCGGGGCTGTCGACGGACGCGGGACTGTCGACGGACGCCGGGCTGTCGACCGACGCCGGGCTCTCGGCCGACGCCGGGCTCTCGACCGACGCCGGACTGTCGACCGAGATCGGCGTCAGGGCCGGCTCGGCGGCCGAGGGCGGGGGAACCGCCGCCGACGGGATCTGCCCCCACGGCGGCGGGGCGTCCGCGAGCGCGAGGTTGATGGCCGGAGCGCCCGGATCGGCGAGCGATCCCGGCTCGGCCGCGGTCGGAGGCGCGACAGCCGCGGCAGTCTCGTCCGGCGGGGGCACGATCGGCTCCGCGGGCGCAACGGACGGGGCGGGCGCGGCGGGCGCAACGGGCGCCGGTGCCGCCGGGACGACATCGCGGAACTGCTCGCGGACGGCGGCGAGGATCGTGGGCGCCTGCTCGGGGGCGGTCTCGACAACGGTGCGCTCCCACTCCGCGAGCGCGGCGGCCTCGGTGCGGCGCAGCTCGAGCTGGCGCTCGACCAGGTCGAGGAGCGCGCCGCTGTCCGCATCCGCCGTCTCGGGGTCGGCGGCGGCGAGCAGCTCGGCGTCGGTCAGCGAGCGCCGTACCGGCGGGGGCGGCACGGCGCCGGGCAGCGGTGCGGCAGCGGCGGGCGGGGCGGCAGCACCCTCAGCGGCGCTCTCATCCTCGGGCGGGGTGGGCTCCCAGCGGAGCCCGCCGGGCGGCGGCGTGTACGTCGAGCGCCGCGGCCCCGCCGGGATGCCCGCGTCGTCATCCCCGTTCGGCGGCAGCTCGTCGTCGACCATGCCCCGATGATAGGGCGGTCACACCGCCGAACGCGGGCGACGAGCCGAGGAAAGCACGGTGACGCCGACGAGGATCAGCACGAGCCCGAGCCACCCGAGCGGCTCCAGCCGCTCCCCCACGACGAGCACGGCGAGCAGGGTCGCCACCAGGGGCTCGAGCAGGGTGATGACGGTCACGGTGCTGGAGGGCAGGTCGCGCACCCCGACGGCGAAGAACAGGTAGGCGAGGAACATCGGGCCGATCGCGAGGTACAGCGCGATGCCGATCGATCCGGCGGATGCGAGCAGCGGCCCGCCGAGCACCAGCAGCACGCCCGCGAGCGGGATCGCCGCCAGCCCGAACGCCGCCCCCATGACCCCGCGCCCGCTGTGGCCGCCGCGGATGACGATGCCGGAGGCGAAGGTGAAGAGCGCGTATCCTGCGCCCGCGAGCAGCCCCAGGGCCACACCCGCCGGGATGCCCGCCGGATCGACGGGCGATCCGTCGCCGTGACCGCCCGACACCAGCAGGGCCATGCCGGCGATGGCGATGCCCGCGCTCAGCATCCACCGCGCGGTCAGTCGGCGGCGCTGCACCCGCCACTCCAGGATCGCCGCGAACAGCGGCCCGGAGCCGAGCGAGACCACGTTGCCGATGGCGACGCCCGCGAGGTCCATCGAGGCGTAGAAGGCGAGCGGGTAGGCGACCATGCCCGCGGCGGCGGCGAGGAGCCAGCCGCGCATCGCGCGGTCACGAAGTACCCGCAGCGCCGCGCGGTGGTTGACGGCGAACAGGAGCGCGCCGCCGATCGTCATGGTCGACGCACCGATGGCGAGCGGGTTGACCGCGTCGGGGAAGAAGGAGGCGGCGGTGCCCGTCGTGCCCCAGAGCACGCAGGAGGCGACGAGGGCCCAGACGGCGGAGGACACGGGAGCCCCTTCGGTGATGGCGGGCGACGTACAGTGGTGCGCATGACCGAGAACGAGCTCATCGCCCTCTGGACCCGCGCACGCTGGCACATCATTGTGTCGCAACTGGCCCCCACCTTCCTGCTGGCGGTCACCGTGTGGCTGCTGCTCGAGGGGCTCGGTGAGGCACCGCTCGCGGCGCGGCTCGCGGCGACGGGCATCCTGCTCGCCTCCGGGGTGCTGGGCGCAACCGCGCAGTTCTCGGCCGGCCAGGAGGCGCTCGCCGTCATCGACGACCTCCGCGCTCTGCCCGCGACCTCGGCCGTGGGCCGCCGGATCATCGCGAGCGCCCGCGGCGTCGACATCGTGCGGTTCGTCGGCCCGGCGATCTTCGTGCTGACCTTTGCGGCGCTGCTGGCCGCGCTCTACCTCTAGCCGCTCTCCGTCGTGGCGACGCGCCGCTCGTAGGCGCGCACGAGCAGCGCGCCGCGCGTCTCGACCATGCGCTCGATGAGTGCATCGACCGCCGTGTTGGAGACGCCCGCCACCTCGAGGTCGTCGGGGCCGAGGGCGCGCAGGGGGCGGCACCGCATCCGGATCACGCTCCAGCCGACCTCCCCCAGGAGTCGGTCCTTGCGGCGATCGGCGGCTTCGCGGCGGCCGATGTGCTCGTCGGCGGCACGGCCGATGGTGTCGAGCTCGACCGCGATGCCGAGCTCGGCGATGACGATGTCGGGCCACACCTCGAGCCGCCCGAAGAACGGGGTGCGCACCCGCACGGCGTTGAGACTCAGGTCGACGCTCAGCCGCTCCGCGACCAGCGCCCGCAGCCGACCCTCCCCCGCGGAGGTCGCCCGCGAGGCCTCCGCGCTCCGAAAGGCCGTGCCTGGTGCAACGACCTCCGCTGATCTCCACAATTCAGGATTCGATGCGGTGCCGATCCCCTCGACACGCCGCGCGGAGGGCCGCACCGGCGACCGGTGGGTCGCGTCTCCTGAATTGTGGAGACGCGGCCAGCGCGGGGCCGGCGGCAGCAGAGACGGCGTGGCGCAGACGGGGCACCATGATCGGGATGCCCGCGAGCGCCCGGGTCGCCCGCGCTGCTCGGCCGGAGTTGCGACGAACTCGTGGCCGAGCGTGCACACCCAGACGAGCCAGATGTCCGCGGCGGGCGGGATCTGCGACAGCACGAGCTCCCCGTTGCGCTCGGGCCGGAACTGCTCGACCAGCGCGGTGTAGGGCGTCCAGGCGTCGCGGTACCGGCCGACGGGATAGGGCACGGCGAGGCCGGTGACGTGTTGCCGGCGCTGCCACCACTCCTCGACACTTCGGGGCACGCTGCGACCGTACGCGCGCGCACCGACAGGCAGGCCCGTTCCGAGCATCGTCGCGTTGCGGTGCCGGGCAGCGGGGCGCAGAGTAGGCCCATGCCCTCCTCGACCGCACTCGCACCTGTCGCCGACCGTGTCGCCGCCCTCACCGAGCGCCTGCCCTTCCTCCGCACCCCCGCCGACCCCCGGTACGACGCGCTGCGTCAGCCGTGGCACTGCGCGCACGATCAGCACCCGGCCGCGATCGCCGAACCCGCCTCCGCCGAAGACGTCCGGCTGCTCGTCGATGCCGCGCGGCAGCTCGGGATGCGGCTCGCGCCACAGGGCACGGGCCACGGAGCCCTGCCGCTCGCCCAGCACCGGCTCGACGACGTCGTGCTCGTCCGCACGGGAGGCCTCGACGCGGTCATCGTCGATCCGTCTGCCCACCGCGTGCGCGTCGGCTCCGGCGTGCGGTGGGGTGCCGTCGTCGCCGCGACGGCACCCCACGGGCTCGCCGCCCTCCACGGGTCGTCCCCGACCGTCGGCGTCGCCGGATACTGCCTCGGTGGCGGCATCGGCTGGTACGCCCGCGCGCTCGGCACGGCGGCCAACTCGGTCACCGCCCTCGAGGTCGTCACAGCCGACGGCCAGCTGCGTCGCGTCGACCACGATCACGATCCCGAGCTGTTCTGGGCCCTCCGCGGCGGCGGCGGCGGGCTCGGCATCGTGACGGCGCTCGAGCTGCGGCTCGAGCCGATCGCCGACGTCGTGGCCGGCATGCTGTGGTGGCCGATCGAGCGCACGGAGGAGGTGCTGCGCACCTGGCTCGCCGTGACCCGTGACGCGCCGGATGCCCTTACGACGTCGTTCCGGGTGATGCGCTTCCCCGCGCTCCCCGAACTGCCCGACGCCGTGCGGGGTCGGCAGCTCGTCGTGATCGACGGGGCGGCGCTCACCGATGACACGACCGCCGAGGCGCTGCTCGCTCCGCTGCGCGCTCTCGCTCCCGAACTCGACACCTGGCGGCGCGTGCCCGCCGCGACCCTCCCCGAGCTGCACATGGACCCGATCGACCCCACTCCGGCGGCGGGCCACAGCACCCTGCTCGGTCAGCTCGACGACGCGGCGGTGGCCGCACTGGTCGCCGCCGTCGGGCCCGATGCCGACTCGGCCCTGCTCTTCGCGGAGCTGCGCCAGCTCGGCGGGGCGCTCAGCCGCGCCGCCGACGGCGCGGGGGTGCTGGCGCGCCTGGACGGCGACTACGCCCTGCTGCTGCTCGGTATCGCCCCGGATGAGGCAGCGGTTCGGCGGGTGCGCGACGAGGCCGAGCGGATCATCGGCAGCATGACCCCGTGGGCCACCGGGGGCGAGTACCTGAACTTCGCCGAGGGGCCCGTCGAGACGCGCCGCGCCTACCCGGCGGAGGCGTGGGACCGCCTGCTCCGCATCCGGAGCGCGCACGACCCGCAGAGAATGTTCGTCGCGAACCACGACTTCCGCTGAGGCGCCGACGAGCGCCACCGCGACGTGGGCCCGGAGGTGTCTGGTTTCAGCACATCGTGGACACCTGTCTCACGACATCGTGGACAGTGACCCACCCTGCGCCGTGATGTCTCACGTCATCGTGGACACCCGGTCAGGGTCGATGGGTGAGCAAACAGGAAGTGCTGATCCTCGCCGTCACCGTGCAGGGCCTGTCCTACCGCGAAGCCGCCCGCATCCACGGGGTGTCGAAATCGCTGGTCCATAAGCTGCATCAGCGGTGGCTCACCGAGGGGGAGGCCGCGTTCACTGCTCGCTCGAGGGCACCGCGGTCGCAGCCTGCCCGCACACCCGACGCGATCCGCGCTCGCGTGCTGCAGTTGCGTGCGCAGCTCACTGCCGACGGCCTGGATGCCGGCGCCGACACAGTCTGCTCACTCCTGGCCGCCGAGCAGGTGACCCTGTCACGGTCGACGATCTGGCGCATCCTGCGCAGCGCCGAGGTGATCGTGCCGCAACCGCAGAAACGTCCCCGTTCCTCCTGGCAACGCTTCACGGCCGAGCAACCCAACGAGCTTTGGCAGTCCGACACCACCCACTGGCGCCTTGCCGACGGGTCAGAGGTGGAGATCATCGGTTGGATCGATGACCACTCCCGTTTCGTCACGCATCTGTCGTGCCACCTGCGCGTCACGGGCCGCACCGTCACTGACACCTTCCAGCAGGCGGCCGCCGTGCACGGGTTCCCCGCGGCAACGTTGACCGACAACGGCAACATCTTCACCACCCGCTTCGCCGGCGGCCTGAAGGCTCGCACCTCTGGCAATGCGTTCGAGACACTGTTGGCCCTGCACGGCATTACCCAGAAGAACGGCAAACCTTACAAGCCCACCACGCAAGGCAAGATCGAACGGTTCTGGCAGACGCTGAAGAAGCGCCTGACCATGCGGCCCGCCAGCAGCCTGGAAGAGCTGCAGCGTGAGCTGGATGAGTTCGTTGACCACTACAACCAGCACCGCCCGCACCGGGCGTTGAACCGACGCACGCCCGCCTTCGCCTACACGCTGATCCCGAAAGCAGCACCGACGCAGCCTGATGACCCAAACATCTGGCGGGTCCGCTACGACACCATCGACGCGCACGGGAAAGTCTCCCTGCGTTTCGGCAACCGCATGATGCACCTCGGCTACGGGCGAGGCTTGGCCCGCACCGCCGTGATCGTCCTCATCCACGGCCTGCACGCCGTCACAATCACCCCCGACGGCGAAGTGCTTGCCGAGCATCTGATCGACCCGAACAAGGGCTACCAAGCCAAGACGTGAAAAACGGGCGAACCCTCCCGCTGGGGGTTCACCCGTCCACGATGTCCTGAGACATCACAACGTGGGCCCGGAGGGACTCGAACCCCCGACATCCTCGGTGTAAACGAGGCGCTCTACCAACTGAGCTACAGGCCCTGGCCCGCCCAGGTTACCCGGCGGATGCGGGCTGCAGCTCGGCGAGCGCGGCCCGGTACGCGGCGAGCGGCCGCGCCTCGCCCGGGGAGACCGCGAAGGCGGCACGGACGACACCCTCCGCATCCACCAGGATCGTCGCCCGCGTTGCGAAGCCCTTCTCGTCGAGGAAGGCCCCGTACCGGCGGGCCACCTCGCCGTGCGGCCAGAAGTCGGCGAGCAGCGTGAAGTCGTAGCCCTCGCGCTCGGCGAAGACCCGGAGGGTGGCCGTCGAGTCGACTGAGATCGCGAGGAGGCGCACCCCCGCGTCGGCGAAGACCGAGAGGTTGTCGCGCAGCTCGCACAGCTCGCCCGTGCAGGTGCCGGTGAACGCGAGCGGGAAGAACACGAGCACCACCGGCGTGCCGCGCAGAGCGCTCAGTGAGACGTCCTGACCGAACTGGTCCCGCAGGCTGAAATCGGGGGCGATGGTGCCGACTGCGGGCAGGGCGGGAGCGGTCACGACTCTCCAGTCGATCGGGCGTCCGAGCGGAGTCGGAGCGGGAGGCGGGGTGGATAGACTCGACAGCGCTCGTGCGATGCACTGCGCCGCGACCCGGCGCCCGCGTTCGCGCTGACACACTCTGTCTACCACCAGAAAGAGGGCACAGGTGACGGTCAACGACCAGGATCCGTACTCGGTCAGCCACATCGACTCCGACCCGGAGGAGACCGCGGAATGGGCGGCGTCGCTCGATGCCGTGGTGCACGAGCGGGGCGCCGGCCGTGGCCGCGACATCATGCTCAGCCTGCTGAAGCGGTCGAAGGAGCTGCACCTCGGCGTACCGATGGTGCCCACCACCGACTACCTGAACACGATCGCGCCGGAGAACGAGCCCGAGTTCCCGGGCGATGAGGAGATCGAGCGCCGCTACCGCGCCTGGATCCGCTGGAACGCCGCGATCACGGTGCACCGGGCGCAGCGCCCCGGCATCGCTGTGGGCGGTCACATCTCGACCTACGCCTCGAGCGCGGCTCTCTACGAGGTCGGGCACAACCACTTCTTCCGGGGTGCCGACCACCCGACCGGCGGCGACCAGATCTTCTATCAGGGCCACGCCTCCCCCGGCATGTACGCCCGCGCCTACCTCGAGGGCCGCCTGAGCGAGACGCAGCTCGACGGGTTCCGGCAGGAGAAGTCGCACGGTGGTGCCGGCGCCGGCCTCTCGAGCTACCCGCACCCGCGGCTCATGCCCGACTTCTGGCAGTTCCCGACCGTCTCGATGGGTCTCGGCCCGATCAACGCGATCTACCAGGCGCAACTCAACAAGTACGTCACCAACCGCGGCATCGCCGAGGCCGACGACACGCAGGTCTGGGCCTTCCTCGGCGACGGCGAGATGGACGAGGTCGAGAGCCGCGGCGCCCTGCAGCTGGCCGCGAACGACGGTCTCGACAACCTGAACTTCGTCATCAACTGCAACCTGCAGCGCCTCGACGGGCCGGTGCGCGGCAACGGCAAGATCATCCAGGAGCTCGAGAGCTTCTTCCGCGGCGCCGGCTGGAACGTCATCAAGGTCATCTGGGGCCGCGAGTGGGATGCCCTGCTGGAGCAGGACCACGAGGGCGCGCTGCGCGACCTCATGAACCGCACGCCGGACGGCGACTACCAGACCTACAAGGCCGAGTCGGGCGCGTTCATCCGCGAGCACTTCTTCGGGCGCGATCCCCGCACCGCGGCGATGGTCGCCGACTACACCGACGACCAGATCTGGAAGCTCAAGCGCGGCGGCCACGACTACCGCAAGGTGTACGCGGCCTTCAAGGCGGCGAGCGAGCACAAGGGTCAGCCGACGGTGATCCTCGCGAAGACCGTCAAGGGCTACGGGCTCGGCCCGAGCTTCGAGGGGCGCAACGCGACCCACCAGATGAAGAAGCTCACGCTCGACAACCTCAAGCAGTTCCGCGACGAGATGCGCATCCCGATCACCGACGCGCAGCTCGAGGCCGACCCGTACCGCCCGCCGTACTACCACCCGGGAGCGAGTGACCCGGCGATCGAGTACCTGCAGGAGCGCCGCCGTGCGCTCGGCGGCTACGTGCCCGAGCGCCGGTCGAAGTACACCCAGGTCTCGCTGCCCGATGCCTCGACCTACGAGATCGCGAAGAAGGGCTCGGGCAAGCAGGAGGTCGCCACGACGATGGCGTTCGCGCGCCTGCTCAAGGACCTCCTGAAGGACAAGGAGTTCGGCCACCGCATCGTGCCGATCATCCCCGACGAGGCCCGCACCTTCGGCATGGACGCCTACTTCCCGACCTCGAAGATCTACAACCCGAACGGGCAGCACTACACCTCGGTCGACCGCGAGCTGCTGCTGGCCTACAAGGAGAGCCCGCAGGGGCAGATCATCCACACGGGCATCAACGAGGCGGGGGCGGTCGCCGCCTTCACGGCCGTCGGAACGAGCTACGCCACCCACGGCGAGCCGCTCATCCCGGTCTACGTCTTCTACTCGATGTTCGGCTTCCAGCGCACCGGCGACGCCTTCTGGGCCGCCGGAGACCAGATGACGCGCGGCTTCATCATCGGAGCGACCGCGGGGCGCACGACGCTGACCGGCGAGGGCCTGCAGCACGCGGATGGCCACTCACCGCTGCTCGCGAGCACCAACCCCGCCGTCATCACCTATGACCCCGCGTTCGGCTACGAGATCGGGCACATCATGCGCGCCGGCCTCGAGCGCATGTACGGCGGCAGCCACCCCGACCCGAACGTCATGTACTACCTGACGGTCTACAACGAGCCGATCGTGCAGCCGGCGGAGCCCGAGGGTCTCGACGTCGAGGGCGTGCTGCGCGGCATCTACAAGCTCTCGACCAGCGCGGCTCTCGGGCCGAAGGCGCAGATCCTCGCCTCCGGTGTCGCGGTGCCGTGGGCGCTCGAGGCGCAGCAGCTGCTGGCCGACGACTGGAACGTCTCGGCCGATGTCTGGAGCGTCACGTCGTGGAACGAGCTGCGCCGCGACGGTCTCGCCGTCGACGAGCACAACTTCCTGCGGCCGACCGAGGCGCCGAAGGTGCCGTACGTCACCCGGGTGCTGCAGGCGGCGGAAGGCCCGTTCATCGGCGTCAGCGACTTCATGCACGCCGTGCCCGACCAGATCCGGCCGTTCGTGCCCGGCGACTACGCCACGCTCGGCGCCGACGGCTTCGGCTTCAGCGACACCCGTCCGGCCGCGCGCCGCTTCTTCACGATCGACGGACCGTCGATCGTGGTGCGCACGCTGCAGCAGCTGGCACGGCGCGGGGCGGTCGACCCCAGCGCGATCCCCGCGGCGATCGAGAAGTACCGGCTCTACGACGTGACGGCCGGCACGACCGGGTCGGCGGGCGGCGAGGCGTAGCACGGCATCCGACGAGGGGGCACGGTCGGCGCGCGGCGCCCGCACGGCCCCCTCGGTGCAGAGAAGGAGCACGGTGGCAGAGCTGACGAAGGCGCAGACCCTGCAGTGGCTGCGCAATATCTCGGGCGAGCTGGCGACGGCGACGCTCAAGCGGCTCGACGACACCCTGCCGTGGTACGGCACCATGCCGCCCAGCCGCCGCTCGGCCGTCGGGCTCGTCGCGCAGGCCGGCATCACCTCCTTCATCAGCTGGTACGACGACCCGACGTCGCAGCCGTGGATCGCCGCCGACGTGTTCGGGGCCGCGCCCCGCGAGCTGCTGCGCTCGGTGAGCCTGCAGCAGACGCTGCAGCTGATCCGCGTGGTCGTCGAGGTGGTGGAGGACCGCGTCCGCGATCGCGACGAGAACCTGCGGCACGGCATCCTGCTCTACAGCCGCGAGATCGCATTCGCCGCCGCCGACGTCTACGCGCGCGCCGCGGAGGCGCGCGGGCTGTGGGATGCCCGTCTCGAGGCGCTCGTCGTCGACTCGATCCTCTCCGGCGAGTACGACAACGAGCTGCCCAGCCGCATCGCGGCGCTCGGCTGGAACGGGCACGGCGAGGTGTGCGTGCTGGTCGGCACGACGCCGCGGATCGTGGACGTCGACCAGATCCGGCGCACCGCCCGGCACGTGGATGCCGACGTGCTCATCGGAGTGCAGGGCAACCGCCTCGTCGTCGTCATCGGGCGGGCGCGTCCGCGGGGCGAGGACGAAGCCGCGACCGAGCCGGAGCACACCTTCCAGCAGATCGCCGAGGCGCTCGAGCCGAGCTTCGGTGCAGGCAACCTCGTGCTCGGCCCGGAGGTGCCCGACGTGGTCGGGGCGGGCAAGAGCGCGAAGGCGGCGCTCGCGGGCTTCGCCGTCGCCCGCTCGTGGCGGAACGCCCCACGGCCGACGCTCGCCGACGACCTGCTGCCCGAGCGGGCGCTCGCGGGCGACCCCATCGCCCGGGGCACTCTCATCGGGCGCATCTACAAGCCGCTCAAGGCGCACAATCCCGAGCTGCTGCTGACCCTCTGGGCCTATCTCGACAACGGCCGCAGTCTCGAGGCGACCGCCCGCGAGCTGTTCGTGCACCCCAACACGGTGCGATACCGCCTCAAGCGCATCAGCGAGGTCATCGGGTGGGACGCGACCGGAGCGCGCGAGGCGCTGATCCTGCAGTGCGCGCTCATCGTCGGGTCGATCGCCGAGCCCGAGCCGCCCGCGCGGCGCTGAGCGCGGGTCCGGCGTGGCGGTGCCGCGCTGTCGACCATCTCCAAGCCCGTTGTACGTTTGTGCACGACTTCCGCACCATCACCCCGCTCCACCCCTTGGAAGGATTGTCCTCATGATCGTCGTCGTGGCCCCCGGCCAGGGCTCCCAGACCCCCGGCTTCCTCGATCCCTGGATCGCCGACCCCGCGCACCGTGCCCGCCTCGAGCAGTACGGCGAGGCCGCCGGCATCGACCTCGTGGCGCACGGCACCGTCTCCGACGCCGACACGATCCGCGACACCGCCATCGCGCAGCCGCTCATCGTCGCGGCGAGCCTGCTGAGCGCCCACGCGCTGCTCGAGGGCCGCCGCGAGCGCGTCGGCGCCGTCGCGGGGCACTCGGTCGGCGAGTTCGCCGCCGCTGCCGTCGCGGGCGTGCTCACCGACACCGACGCCGTGCGCCTGGTGCGCGAGCGCGGCCTCGCCATGGCGGAGGCCGCCGCGGCCGTCCCCACCGGCATGAGCGCCGTGCTGGGGGGCGACGAGGATGCTCTCGCCGCGCGCCTCGCCGAGCTCGGGCTCAGCGCCGCCAACATGAACGGTGCCGGCCAGATCGTCGTCGCCGGCGAACTGTCCGCCCTCGCCGCGCTCGCGGCCGGACCGGTCGCCGGGTCGCGGGTGATCCCGCTGCAGGTCGCTGGCGCGTTCCATACGCACTACATGAGCGGTGCGGTCGAGCGCCTGCGCACGGCCGTCTCGGAGGTCGCCGTCGGCGAGCCGAGCATCCCGCTGCACACCAACCGCGACGGCTCCCGCGTCGCCTCCGGAGCCGACGTCGTCGCGCTGCTGGTCGGCCAGGTGAGCTCGCCGGTGCGCTGGGACCTCTGCATGGAGTCGTTCGCCGCGCACGGGGTCACCGGCATCATCGAGCTGCTGCCCGCCGGAGCGCTCGTCGGCCTCGCCAAGCGCGCCCTCAAGGGCGTCCCCACGGTCGCGGTCAAAACGCCCGACGATCTGCCCGCCGCCATCGAGCTTCTGGAGGCCGCCGCGTGAGCACGCCGACCCTGCACCAGTCCACCGGATCGCCCTACACGCGCATCTACGCCATCGGTGCCGCCCGCGGCGACCTCACCGTCACCAACGACGACATCGCCGGCCCGATCGACTCGAGCGACGAGTGGATCCGCCAGCGGACGGGCGTCATCACCCGCATGCGCGCCTCGGCCGAGGTGCAGGCCGTCGACCTCGCCGAGGCCGCGGCCCGCGAGGCGATCGAGAAGGCCGGCATCACGGCCGACCAGATCGGCGCGGTCATCGTGTCGACCATCAGCAACGTCGTGCAGACGCCCTCGCTGGCGGCGCTCCTCGCCGACCGCATCGGCGCGACCCCGGCGGCCGCCTACGACGTCTCGGCCGCCTGCGCCGGGTACACCTACGGCATCGCGCAAGCGGACGCCTTCGTGCGCGCCGGTCTCGCCCGCTACGTGCTCGTGGTCGGTGCCGAGAAGCTCAGCGACTTCGCGAAGCCGACCGACCGCACCATCTCGTTCCTCCTCGGCGACGGCGCGGGCGCCGCGATCGTCGGGCCGGCCGACGAGCCGGGTATCTCGGCGACGGTCTGGGGCTCCGACGGCTCGAAGTGGGACGCCGTCGGCATGGACCGCCCGATCAAGGAGGCCTTCGACGACCCCGACGGCGAGTTCCCGACGCTCCGCCAGGAGGGCCAGACGGTGTTCCGCTGGGCGGTGTGGGAGATGGCCAAGGTCGCGCAGCAGGCCCTGGACGCCGCGGGCGTGGCACCCGAGCAGCTCGCGGCGTTCATCCCCCACCAGGCGAACATGCGCATCATCGACGAGTTCGCCAAGCAGCTGAAGCTGCCGGAGTCCGTCGTCGTCGCGCGCGACATCGCCACCACCGGCAACACCTCGGCGGCGTCGATCCCACTCGCCACCCACCGCCTGCTCGAGGAGCACCCCGAACTCAGCGGCGGCCTCGCCCTGCAGATCGGGTTCGGGGCCGGGCTCGTCTTCGGCGCCCAGGTGGTGCGCCTGCCCTGACCCGCGGCAGCGCGGATCCCTCGCCGCACGACCGCACCACCCTAGGATTGTCCACGGTCATACGACACCCCCAAGGAGAGAAAACATGGCACTGTCCACCGAAGAAGTTCTCGCCGGCCTCGCCGAGCTCATCAACGACGAGACGGGCATCGCCACCGACTCGGTCGCTCTCGACAAGTCGTTCACGGACGACCTCGACATCGACTCGATCTCGATGATGACCATCGTGGTGAACGCCGAGGAGAAGTTCGACGTCAAGATCCCCGACGACGAGGTCAAGAACCTCACCACCGTCGGCGACGCCGTCACCTTCATCGTCAACGCCTCGGCCTAGCCGACGCGCACGACGCCGGAGCCCGGGGTCGGCCCGCGCCGACCCCGGCCCTCCCGGCGGCACAGAACCCATTCCTGCAGAGAGCTGACGTTATGACCACCATCGTCGTCACCGGTATCGGTGCCACCTCCCCCATCGGCGGAACCGCCCGCGAGAGCTGGGACGCCCTGCTGCGCGGCGAATCGGGTGCCCGCACCCTCGCCTACGATTGGGTCGCCCAGCACGAGCTCCCCGTGACGTTCGCCGCCGAGGCGAAGGTGCGCCCCGAGGAGGTGCTCGAGCGCCAGGAAATCAAGCGGCTCGACCCCTCCGCCCAGTATGCGCTCATCGCCGCCCGCGAGGCCTGGGCCGACGCTGGCGCTCCCGACATCACCCCCGAGCGCATCCTCGTCGACTACGCCACCGGCATCGGCGGGCTCTGGACGCTGCTCGATGCGTGGGACGTGCTCAAGGAGAAGGGCCCGCGTCGGGTCCTCCCGATGACGATCCCCATGCTCATGCCGAACGCGGCCGCGGCCGCCATCAGCATGCACCTCCGCGCGCGCGCCGGGGCCCGCACTGTCGTCTCCGCGTGCGCCTCGGGCACGGAGGCGATTGCGAACGCCTACGAGCACCTGCAGCTCGGCCTCGCCGACATCGTCATCGCCGGGGGCACCGAGGCCGTCGTCCACCCCCTCCCGATCGCCGCCTTCGCGTCGATGCAGGCGCTCTCCAAGCGCAACGACGACCCTGCCGCCGCGTCGCGCCCGTATGACGTCGACCGTGACGGCTTCGTGCTCGGCGAGGGCGCCGCCGCCGTCGTGCTCGAGACGAAGGAGCACGCCCTCGCACGCGGAGCGCGCATCTACGCCGAGCTCGCCGGCGGGTCGGTCACGAGCGACTCGTACCACATCACCGCACCCGACCCCGAGGGCTCCGGCGCCGCCCGCGCCGTGCTCGCCGCCCTGAAGCAGGCCGGTGCGACGCCCGACGAGGTCTCGCACATCAACGCGCACGCCACGTCGACCCCGGTCGGCGACATCGCCGAGTACGAGGCGCTCAAGCGCGTCTTCGGCGACCGTGTCTCGAGCATCCCGGTGTCGGCCACCAAGGCATCGACCGGCCACCTGCTCGGCGGCACCGGCGCGCTCGAGGCGGTCTTCACGATCCTCGCCCTGCACGAGCGCACAGCTCCCCCGACGATCAACCTCGACAACCAGGACGAGGCGATCCCGCTCGACGTCGTGACGAGCCCGCGCCCACTCGGCGACGGCCCGCTGCTGGCGATCTCGAACTCCTTCGGCTTCGGCGGCCACAACTCGGTGGTGGCGTTCCGCACGGTCGCCTAGCCGGCCGCGCGTCTCCACAACTCAGGAGTCTCGACACGGACAGCCCCGCGACACGCCGTCGCGGGGCTGTTTCGCGCGCCCAGGCGCGTCCGACTCCTGAATTGTGGAGGTACGGGGCCGGAGGAGGTGGTGACGGATGCGGGGCTCAGCCCGTGCGGTGCAGCCAGACCACCCGCGCGCCGTCGCCGGCGTGGCGGAAGGACTCGAGCTCGTCATCCCAGGCCTGACCGAGGGCGAGCCGCAGCTCGCGGTGCAGCTCGAGCGCGTTCGACCCTGCGACCTCCATCGCGTAGCGGATGCGGTCCTCCGGGATGACCGTGTTGCCGAGCGTGTCGGTCTGGGCGTAGTAGATGCCGAGGTCGGGGGTGTGCATCCAGCGTCCGCCATCGGTGCCGAGACCGGCGTCCTCGGTGACCTCGTAGCGCAGGTGCTCCCAGCCGCGCAGGGCGCTCGCGATGCGAGCGCCGGTGCCGCGCTCGCCCTCCCAGACGTATTCCGTGCGCAGCGATCCCGGCAGCACGGGCTGGTCGATCCACTCGAAGTTCAGGGCACGATCGAGTGCGCGACCTGCGGCCCACTCGATGTGAGGGCAGAGCGCGCGAGGCGCGGAGTGCACGTACAGCACTCCGCGAGCGTTTGCAGCAGCCACGGTCTCCTCCGGTTCGTTCAGGTGCGACTTCCCCATCGACCTGGGTGGCGGAGTGCCGGGCATGTTCGGTTGTGGACGCTCGCGCGTCGTCGCCAGTATGCCGCAGATCGGGCCGGAATCACAAGGCTGTGATTCGAGAAGACGCGAGAACCTCGATTTCCGGCCTCCCGCGTATGCATACGCCGCATAGACTGCGGTCATGAGCCTCCGCCACTCGCTGCTCGCCGTGCTCACCCTCGGCCCCGCATACGGCTACCAGCTGCACGCCGAGGTGGTCGAGCGCACCCGCCGCGACGCCCCCCTGAACGTCGGCCAGGTCTACTCGACCCTCGACCGTCTGCGCCGCGACGGCCTCATCGAGGATGCGGGCAGCACACCCGACAACCTGCCCCTGTACGCCCTGACCGACGCCGGAGCGATCGAGGCGCGCATGCACCTCACCGAGCCCGACCTCGCCGACTGGCACGACATGGTCGAGCGTGTACTGCTGGCGCTGTCGCTGCCCGGGGACCACGTTCCGATGCTGGTGGGCAGCTACCGGCGGCTGTGGGCGCACCGCGGAGGAGCGAGCGACGAGGTCGGCGACCCCAGCGGCGGCGCCGCGCAGGCCGCTGCGCAGCACGCCGCACGCCTGCTGCAGGCCTCGGCCCACGCCTGGCTCGACGCGCTGCCGACCATCGAGCCGTGGGGCCTGCGCACCGACCGCCGGCGGCGCGGGAGGCGGGCGGCGGACGGCGCGCATCCGACGCCCTAGCAGGCACTGAGCCCGCACCCCGCGCTCGGAGCCCCGGCGCCCTACTTGGCGTCGCTGTAGCGCTGCACCGCCGCGACCGTGACCGGGAAGCTCACCGGCGCCGGTCCGAACAGCAGCCGCCCCGCCTCGGCCGCCGCCTCGCGCAGAGCCGTCTCGGCCCGCTCGACCTCCGCCTCGGGGCTGTGCACGATCAGCTCGTCGTGCACGAAGAAGACCAGGTGTGGCTGCGCGGCCAGCGGCCCCGCATCCGGGCTCCACAGTCGACGACGCACCCCCGCCAACCAGGCCAGCGCCCACTCGGCGGCCGTGCCCTGCACGACGAAGTTGCGCGTGAATCGCCCCCACGAGCGCGCCGCCGCTCGGGCCGCGCGCCGCTCAGCCTCCCCAACCGCATCAGTGGCGGACAGCGCCTGGCGCTCCCGCCACGATGCCGAGGGTGCCGGTGAAGTGCGTCCGAGCGCGGTGCGCACCCGCTCGCCCCGCTCCCCCGCGCGCGCCGCCGCCTCGACGAACCCCAGCGCACGAGGGAACGCGCGCTCGAGCCGCGGCAGCACCTGCGCGCTGACGCCGGTCGTGCCGCCGTACATCGCCCCGAGCATCCCGACCTTCGCCTGCTCGCGCGTCGCAACCGCGCCCGTCTCGACCATGCCCGTGTACAGGTCGACGCCTGCCCCGGCGCGGGCCATCGCAGCGTCGCCCGAGAGCGCGGCCAGGATGCGCGGCTCCAGCTGCGCGGCGTCCGCCACGACCAGGCGCCACCCCGGGTCGGCGACGATCGCCGGCCGCACCTGACGCGGCAACTGCAGCGCGCCGCCGCCATCGGAGGCCCAGCGGCCGGTGACGACGCCGCCCGGCACGAAGGTCGGACGGAAGCGCCCGTCGTGCACCCACTCCTCGAGCCAGTGCCAGCCGTTCGCACTGTGCAGGCGACTCAGCGTCTTGTAGTGAAGCAGCGGCGCGATCGCCGGATGGTCGAGCCGCTTCAGTTCGCCTGAGCGAGCGGAGTCGACCGCGAGCCCCGCGCGGCGTAGCATCGCGACGAGAGCGGGCGGCGAGTCGATCGGCACGGGGCCGAGGCCGAGCAGCCGCTCGACCTCGGCGGCGAGGGCGGTCAGCCGCGCGGGCCGCGCCCCCGGGGTGGGGCGGGGCCCCAGTGCCGCCGTGAGCAGGGCATCGTGCTCGGCGGCGCTCCACGGCAGGCCCGTGGCGTGCATCTCGGCGGCGGCGAGGGCTCCCGCCGACTCGGCGGCGAGCAGCAGGGTCAGCCGGACGGGATCGGCGTGCGCGGCGATCGCGGCCCGCTGCGCGTGCCACAGGGCGCCCGCGCTCGGCAGCGGCTGAGCATCCCGCCCCGCACGACCGGAGCCGGCCTCGTCGAGTTCGAAGAGAGTCTCGGAGCGTTCGCGGCGCGGCGCTCCCCAGTCAGCCAGCGGGGGTCGCCCGTCGATGCTCGCGAGAATCGCGTCGCTGAGGCGCAGATCATGGCAGCGTTCGACGCGCACACCCGCCGCGAGCAGGGGCGGGTACCACTGCGCGGTGTCGGTCCACACCCAGCGCGGATGCTCCGCCTCGCGCTCGGCGACCGCCGCGGCCAGCCCCTCTGCGGCGACGAGGGCCTCCCGGCCGTCATCGTCGATCAGGGCGACCCCCTCGGGGCGCCGCTCGACGACGATCTGCATGGTGCCCAGTCTGCCGCGGAGCGCCGACCTCACCGTCCCCCGCGGTTCCCGCCATCTCCACAATTCAGGAGAACCGCAGGTCGGAGAGGCCCGACACGCCGCGTGCCGTGTCCACGTGCGCGTAGTCCGCAGGCGACTCCTGAATTGTGGAGATGGCGGGGCGAGTCGGAGGCGGGAGCGGCGCGGCCGGGGCCGCGGGCCCGCTAGTGCAGCAGCGCCCCGTCGGCCGCGAGCACGTTCTTCTCGCCCGCCTCGATCCGGAACGGGAAGCGGTTCTGCTTCGGCGGCAGCGGGCAGTTGAAGGCGTAGCTGAAGGCGCAGGGCGGCAGTACGGCGTTGTTGAAGTCGAGGGTGATCGAACCGTCGGGGTTCGGGGCGATGAACAGGAACCGGCCGACGCTGTAGGTGTCGTCGCCGTTGGTCGCGTCGGCGAACACCAGTTGCAGGGCACGCCCCGACTTGAAGGCCGCGATGTCGTACTCGACCCCGTCGTGGGTGAAGCGGATCTCGCCGGGCACGACCTCGCCGCGGGTCTTGCCGTCGTCCTTCAGGTGCTCGAAGCCGACGACCGAGCCACCCTCGATCTCGCGGAAGGTACCGGTGATCACCCAGTCGGGGTTGTAGTCGAAGGCGTCGATGCCGCCGAAGTTCTGGATGCCCTCGCTCTGGGAGTCCCAGACGCGCAGCGCGTAGAGGCCGTCCTCGCCGGCGATCACAAAGCCCGTGGTGTGCTCGTCGAAGACGATGGTCGAGGGCTCGGGGTCGTCCTTTCCCCGCACCAGCACGGTGCCGTCGACCAGGTCGCCGTCGACGCGGATGCCCTCCGCGGCGGTCGCGGTCACCAGCAGTCCGCTCGTTCCGCTCGGCGCGGGAGCCCACGTGCCGGGCACGCCCCAGATCGTCTGCTCCTCGCCCACCCACTGCGTGTTGACCAGCGCGAGCGGGCCCTGCGGCTGCACGGCGGCGAGGGCGCGGCGCTCGCGGAACACGGCGTAGCGCTCGGCGGGAGTCTGCGGTGCGGTGGGAGCGGCGTCGGTCATGGGTCCATCCTTCCGGGTGCTCTGGGGGCAACCGGGCAGGGCGCGCGGGGATTCCCGCGGGCTCCGCCTCAGCCCCCGATCAGACCCAGCACGAGAACGGCGGCGGCAGGGATGCCCGCGAGCGCGGTCGCGACAACCACCCGCAGGCGTGCCGCCGCCTCGGGCGTCTGCGCGGCGCGGCCCGCGGGTCGCGCGACCGCCCACTCGGCGGCGGCCCAGGCGGCCGTCGCGGCGAGGACGACCAGCGTCACGACCCGCACGCCGGCGCTGGCGGGCGCACCGACGACGAGACCCGTCACCTGCACGAGGGCGACGACCCCCCATGGCACGATCGCGAGTGCCGTCAGGAAGGCGTAGGGCCACAGGTGCGCGCGTCCGGTGTCGGCGCGCTCGGCTCGGTCGGAGAGCCAGCCGAGCGTCGCGGAGCCGGCGGCGAGAGCGTAGAGGGCGACGATGGTCGCCGCTTCGTCCACGCCGTTGAGCAGCGCGACGATGACGATTGTGATGCCGAGCGACTGCGAGACCGCGACCCAGTGCAGCGTGGAGGCGACCTGCGCGGTCAGTGTTCCGCGCCACGCCCGGAATGCGGCGACCGCCACGACGACGCCCGCGACGGCCAGCACGCTCAGCATCGCCACCTCAGGACTGAAGGCGACCCTCGCCCCGAACACGAGACCGAACGCGCCGTCGCTCGTCACGGGCGGGTCGAAGACGACCCCGACGGAGAGCAACCCGATCCCCGCGGCTGCCGTGGCGACGAGGACGAGCGAGACCAGGAGCTGAACGGCAAGCACGACGCCGGCCGTCGCCAGCGTGCGGGCGGACGGAGCTGCGGGGCTGATCACGGCGGCCTCCTCGGTGACGGCGCGGTCGATGCGTAGGGCGGACGGGACTTGAACCCGTGACCGATGGATTATGAGTCCACTGCTCTAACCAGCTGAGCTACCGCCCCGCGACCCGCCGTCGTGCGACGGAACGCCCATTCACTCTATCGAGCAGTCATGATGCGGCCGGAAGCGGCCGACCGGCGTTCTCCGGTCAGGGAGCGACGGCGTCGAGGTCATCGACCGGGTCGACGACCTCCTCACCGCGGTACAGCGCCTCGAACGTGTCGAGCGTGCGGTTGATGTCGTGGCCCTGCACGATGCGGAGGCTCTCGCGCTTGAGCTCCAGCAGCTGGTCGTGGGGCATCGTGAACACCGTCGTGAGCAGGCTCGCGAACTCGTCAATGTTGCCGGGCTCGTAGAGGAAGCCGTTCTCACCGTGATGGATGAGGTGCGGGAGCGCCATGGCGTTCGCCCCGATGACCGGCAGGCCGGAGGCCATGGCCTCCATGGTGGCGATCGACTGCAGCTCGGCGCGCGAGGGGATCGCGAACACCGAAGCGCGGGTGAGCTGCTGCTTCAGATACGACTCGGGCGCGTGGCCGGCGAAGTGCACGCGATGCGAGATGCCCAGCTGGGCCGCGAGCTTCTCGAGAGCGGGGCGCTGCTCGCCATCGCCGATGATCTCGACCTTGACGTCGAGCGACTGGTCGACCCGCGCGGCCGCCCGCAGCAGCTCCTCGATGTGCTTCTCGGCCTCCACTCGCCCGATGAAGAGCACCACGTTCTCGGTGCGGGGCGCGAGGTTCGGCGTGTACTGGTCGATGTGCAGGCCGCAGCTGATCGGGTGCACATTGGTCAGCTCGGTGTACTTCTCGAGGTAGTCCGCCGCCTTGCGGGTGGGCGTCGTGACCGCCTCCGCGAGGCCGAAGGTGCGACCGGCGGCCTTCCAGGCGGCGCGCACGGCGGGCTCGCGCAGAGCGCCGATGAAGGGAGTGAACTGCAGGCCGTTCTCGGGCATGAAGTGGTTGGTTCCGATCACGCGGATGCCGCGCTTCACCGCCTCGCGGGCGAGACCGCGGCCGACCACGATGTGCGACTGGAAGTGCACGACGTCGGGCTTGACCGCATCGAGGATGCGGGCGGCGTTCTGCTCGATGCGCCAGGGCAGGGCGTAGCGCAGCCACGGGTGCGGGTACCAGCGCCAGGAGCGCAGGCGGTGCACGGTCATCGGCTGACCCTCGTGCTCCTCGGTGCGGGTGACGTTGGGGCCGGCCTCCGCGCCGGGCGCGACGATGTGCACCTCGTGACCGCGCTCGACGAGTCCGGCGGCGAGCCGCTCGGCGAACTTCGCGGCGCCGTTGACGTCGGGCGGGAAGGTGTCGGCACCGATCAGGATGCGCAGGGGCCGGCCGGGCGAGCCGCCGTCGTACGGGGCGTCAGACACAGTGGGGTGATCCTTGCTTCTCGATGGTGGGCGCTGCTCGACAATCGGGCGCGAGCGCGACGGGGACACGAGGAATACCGGGCTCTACGCTACCGCAGAGCGGGCATCCGCCGCCCGGGGCTCAGCGGTGGGTCTGCGGATGGTGCTTCGCCAGCTGGATCACCCCGAAGACGGCGAGGGCTCCCGCGGCGACCGCGACGACCGCGAACAGCGGCGGGATGAGAGCCGCCTCGCCGAGCACGATCACGCCGATGAGCACCGCGACGAGCGGGTCGACGACCGTGAGGCCCGCGATGACCAGATCGGGCGAGCCCACCGAGTAGGCGGTCTGGACGAAGTAGCTGCCGAGCGCGGCGGAGGCGAGCAGAGCGACGATGGCAAGCACCGTCAGCCATTCGAAGTTGCCGTTCAGGATGCGGTTGATGACGACCTTGGCGAGGGTGGCGACGAACCCGAACAGCACGCCGGCGCCCAGGATGTAGAACATCGCGCCGACGCTCCGACGGGCGAGCGCGAAGGCGACGCCGAACGCGGCGAGCGTGACCCCGAGGATGCCGAGGACGATCAGGAGCTGTCGCTCGGAGATCTCCTGCTCGATCGCGTACACGGCGGCGATGGCGACGAAGACGCCGACGCCGCCGACGCACATCACGATGGCACGGATCGCGGGACGCTCCAGACGGATGCGGGACACCCGTGCGTTGACGATCGCCGTGATGACGAGGGCGACAACGCCGAGCGGCTGCACGACGATCAGCGGCGCGAAGCCGAGGCTGGTGAGCTGGAAGAGGATCGCGAGCCCGAGCAGAACCGTGCCGAACAGCCACGACGGACGGGCCGCCAGGTGGAGCAGCTGGCGCATGCTGAGCCCCGCCTTGGTGCCGTCGCCGTGCGACAGCTCGACCCGCGCGACACCGCGGTGCTGCAGCTGGGCGCCGAGCGAGAGGAACACCGCTCCGATCAGGGCGATGGGGATGCCGATCGCCTGGTAGGGGGTGAGCGTGATCTGCTCGGTCAGGTCAGTCAGCTCGGGCGGCACGCGGTCAATCTACCCCGCGGGGCGTCGATATCCTGGCTGAATGGCCGTGCGTCCGATCTGCATCACCGGCGAGTCCGTTCTGCACCGCAGCGCCGCAGAGGTGGCGGTCATCGACGACGCCGTGCGCGCGCTCGTCGCCGACATGTTCGAGACCATGGAGGCGGCGCCCGGGGTCGGCCTCGCGGCCCCGCAGATCGGTGTCGACGCCCGCATCTTCGTCTACGACTGGACCGACGACGACGCCGTGCGCTGGCGGGGCGTGGCGATCAACCCCGAACTGCTGGTCAGTCCTCCCCCGGTCGGCGAGGCCGACGAGGAATACGACAGCGAGGGCTGCCTCTCGGTGCCGGGCGAGCGCTTTCCGCTGCTGCGCAGCGACCGCGCCCTGCTGCGGGCGGTCGACCTCGATGGCGAGCCGTACGAGATCGACGCGGTCGGCTGGCTGGCCCGCATCTTCCAGCACGAGAACGACCACCTCGACGGAGTGCTCTACGTCGACCGGCTCGCACACCCGCACGCGAAGGCGGCCCAGAAGGCCGTGCGCAAGCGCTCGTGGGGCTCACCCGGTCAGAGCTGGATGCCCGGCGTGGACGACCTCGAGGGCTGAGGCGCGCCCTCCGCCCCAGCGGGGTGTTCTCAGGCCCAGCCGAGCGCGCGCAGGCCCGCCGCCGTCGCCGCGGCCGCGATGATCACGAGGATGAACGGCACGCGCAGGGCGAACAACCCGGCCGCGACCGCCAGGGCCGGCAGCCGCGCGTCGATGACGATGCCCTGGCCCGCACCGACCGTCTGGACGACGATGAGCGCCGACAGCAGGGCGACCGTCATGAGCTCGGCCGTGCGGCTCGCCGTCGGCGTCTCGAGCACGCGGGGCGGCACCAAGTAGCCGAGGAGCTTCGTCGCCAGCACGAGGATCGACGCGAGCAGGATGATCTGCCAGACGGTCACGACGCCTCCCCCGCGTCGCGGCGGCGGTCGGCGAACAGGTTCGGGATGCCCACCGCGAGCGACACGAGGGCCGCGGCCAGCACCGGCACGCCCTGCGGCAGCACGGGCAGGAGCACGGCCGCGACCACCGCCGCTCCGACCGCGACGGCGATGGGCTGCAGAGCCCGCAGACGGGGCCAGATGAGGCCGAGGAAGGCCGCGCCAGCGGCCGCATCCAGCCCGAACTGCCGGACGTCGCCGAGCAGGTCGCCGAGAATGGCGCCCAGGAGCGTCATGAGGTTCCAGCCGAGGTAGATGATCGCCCCGGTCGCCCAGAAGCCGACGCGTTGCGCGGCGAGCGTGGGCTGGGCCGTGGCCACCGCCGTCGACTCGTCGATGGTGAGATGGCCAGCAACCAGACGCTTGGCGAATCCGGGGCCGATGATCGGCGAGACCCGGATCGCGTACAGGCCGTTGCGCAGGCCCAGCAGCGTGGCACCCGCGATGGCCGCCGGACCGGCCGCGGTGCCGCCGGTGGCCAGCACGCCGATGAGCGCGAACTGCGAGCCGCCGGAGAACATCACGAGGCTCAGCACGCAGGCCTGCCCGATGTCGAGACCGGAGGCCACCGCGAGCGCGCCGAACGACACGCCGTACGCCGAGACCGCCAGACCGACAGCGAGAGAGGCTCGCCAGGCGGCCCGGCGTTCAGTCTCGGCGCTCACCGAGGCCATCGCCGGAGGCGGCCGCCGCGCGGACGATCTCGAGGAGGGCATCCGGCTCGATGTCCTTGTAGACGACCGCGAAGACACCGGCGCGAGCCGCCTCGGCGACGTGGTCGTCGAGGTCGAGCGCCGTGGCGAGCACGATGCGCGGGGCGGGACCCTGCTGCCGGACCTCGGCGTCGCTGGTGATGCGCGCGCTGGCGGCGAGGCCGTTCACGCGCGGCATGTGGAGGTCCATCAGGACGACGTCGACGGGCTCGCGGCGCACGACCGCGAGCGCGCGGGCTCCGTCACCGACCTCCCCGACGACGGTGATGCCGGGCTGCGAGTCGAGGAGCATCCGCCAGCCCTCCCGTTGGGCGGGCGCGTCATCCGCGATCAGCACCCGCACGGCCGCGGCCGCGGTCACGAGCGCTCCCGCGGGGCTCCGGTCTGGCTGCGAAGGGCCGGGAAGACGACGGAGAGCGAGAAGCCGACACCGGGGACGGTCGTGGCCGTGAGGATGCCGCCGTAGAGCTCGGCACGCGATCGCATCTCGGTGATGCCGCGACCGGTGGGCTCGGCGGTCAGCGCCTTCAGGTCGTCGTCGATCGTGTAGCCGACTGCGGCGGGGTCGTTCGGGTCGAGGCCCTCGCGCCGCGCGGTGGCGCGGATGCCGTCGTCGTCGACCTTCACGTGGAGGCCGTCGGAACCCCAGGTGAAGGTGACGCGCGCGGTGGTGCCGGGGCCGCCGTAGCTCAGCGCGTTGGCCAGGGCCTCCTGCAGGATGCGGTAGATGGCGAGCTCGGCCCCCTGCTTGAGGTCGAACGAGTCGCCGAGCTCCTCGAACTCGACCTCGAGGCCGCTGTCGCGCATGACCGCGAACAGGTCACGCGTCGACTTCAGGCGCGGGTGCGGGGCCACGCTCGCCTCGCCCTCGCGCACGAGCCCCATGACGCGGCGGAGGTCGGCGAGCGTCGCGCGGGCCGACTCGGCGATGACCGCGGCGGCACGACCGGCCGCCGAGGGGTCGGCGGTCGCCGCGTAGCGGGCGCCGTCGGCCTGGCTGATGATCACGGAGAGAGCATGCACCGAGACCTCGTGGAGCTCGCGGATGACGCGCAGCCGACCGGTCTGCTCAGCGAGGGCGAGCTCGAGCTCGATGCGCTGACGCTCGGCCGCGGTGCGGTCGAAGGCGGTGCCCCGCGCCCGGCCGCGGGCCCGCAGCCACGCCACGAGTAGCACGACGACCAGCACCAGCAGCACGCCGGCGGCGACGATCAGGCCGATGCCGAGCGGCTGCAGGAGCACGGCCCCGAGCGGGTCGGTCTGCACAGCATTGCGGGCCTCGACCTGCACGGGGCTCCTCTCGGGGTGGCCGTTCATCGCACCCGGGCGACAAGGGCGCGTGCGGCGGGAGGTGTGGCTCCCCGACTTGGACTCGAACCAAGAACCTGCCGGTTAACAGCCGGCTGCTCTGCCAATTGAGCTATCGAGGATCGCTGAAACAGCACCTCTACGGTAGCAGAACTGGAGGGGCTCGATGCACCGCTGCACGACCCTCGCGCCGAGGTCGCGAGCTCCCGGCGCGGTCGGGCTCAGTACCCCAGAGCGGCGTCGACGATGCCGACCAGCGGCCCTCCGGCGAGGAACCCGCGCACGTTCTCGGTGATGCGGCCCGCCAGGAGCGGCGCGGTCATCTCGGGCGTGTCGGCCGAGTGCGAGGTGATGATGCAGCGCGGTTCTGCCCACAGCGGGTGGTCGGCCTCGAGCGGCTCCGGGGTCGTGACATCGAGGCCTGCGCCGAGCAGCCGCCCCTCGCGCAGCGCCGCGGCCAGCGCCAGCTGGTCGACGAGAGCACCGCGGGCGATGTTGACGAGCGCGGCCGTCGGCGGCAGCAGCGCCAGCTCCTCGGAGCCGATCAGTTGGCGCGTCTCGGAGGTCGCGGCCGCCGCGAGGATGAGCACGTCGGTGGTGGGGAGGGCGTTCGGGAGGGCATCCGTCGTCACCGTGCGATCGGCACCGGGCATCGGCTCGGCGCTGCGGCGCACGACGGTCGTCCGCACCCGGTACGGCTGCAGCAGGCGCAGGATCTCGGCCGCGATGCCGCCCGCGCCGACGATGGTGACGTGCCGCCCGTAGAGCGACAGACCGGTGCGCACCGGCGCCCATCCGGCGGCGCGGGCCTTCGGGCCGAGCTCGCGCAGCACCGCCTGGGCGAGCGTGACGGCGTGCTCGGCCACGGGCTCGGAGTAGGCGCCCTTGGCGCTCGTGAACACGGGCCCCGAGCCGTCGGCGTAGCGCTCAAGCACGCTCGCGAAGCCGTCGACCCCGGCCCAGGGCAGCTGCACCCAGCCGATCGCCGGGTGCGCGTCGAGGATCTCCAAGAGCTCGTCGGCGCGCTTCTCGCTCAGCCAGACGAGGCCGCGCGTGTCCGCGTCGAGCGGGGCCACCTCTCCCCCACCGGCCACCACCGCGGCGGTGAAGAACTCAGAAGCGGTCGGCAGCACGGCGATGCGGCCGGGCTCGACCGCGCGCGCGGGCTGGCGACCCTGCCCCGCGACGGGGTCGCGGTGCTGATCGGTCAGCGCGAACACGGCATCGGCGGCGAACGTCGCCGAGGCGGTCATGCGGTCGGGGTCGGTCACGGATGCTCCTTCCGGGCGCGGCCCGCTCCCGGTTTTCACGCGCGCGTGCGCGCGAGCTCGGCGAGGCGGTGGACGTACGGGTGCTGCGGGTCGTCGAGCACCGCGTCGACGGCGCCGAGCCCGACGATGCCGCCGCGGTGCAGCACGGCGAGCCGTTGCGCGAGCCGGCGCACCTCGCCGATCTCGCTGCTGACGACGAACGCGGTGAAGCCGCGCTGCCGCTGCACCTCGGCGAGGTGGTCGAGGATCATCCCGCGGACGGTCGCGTCGATGCCGGCGGTCGCCTCGTCGGCGACGAGCAGCTCAGGCTCGAGCACGAGGGCGCGCGCGATGGCGACCCGCTGCCGCTGCCCGCGGCTGAGCTCGTGCGGGAACTTCGGCATCGTCGCGAGGGTCAGGTGCATGGCATCGATCGCCTCCGCGGCGATGCCGCCGGCGGCCTTGCGCGAGAACTTCGGGTCGCGGAGGAAGAGCGGGAGGGCGACGTTCTCGGCGACCGTGAGGTGCGGGTCGAGCACGAGGCCGGCGTCCTGCGGAACGTAGCCGACGCGGAGGGCGAGCGCGTTGTCGCCCCGCCGGCCGAGGTGACGCACGTCAACGCCGAGCACCGCGAGCGCACCGCCGACGATCTCGACCCCGCGGTCGACGCTGCGGGAGGTGTAGCCCGCGATCGCGCGGGCGAGCGTGCTCTTGCCGCTGCCGGCGTCGCCGATCACCGCGAGCGTCTCGCCCGGGGCGATATCGAGGCTCAGCCCGGCGATGGCCGTGACGGGCGCGCGGCCGAGACCGGAGCGATACCGCAGCGTCAGATCGCGCGCGCACACTGCCGATTCGGTCACGCTCCCGAGCCTAGCCGGAGCGCGCGGAGGGCGGTCAGTCGCCGCGCACGCGGCGGCGCTCGGCCTCCAGCTCGACGAGCTCGCGCTGCAAAGTGCGGTGGCGCTCGGGCTCCGCCTCGGCATCGGTGCGCTGCAGCGCGCCGAGCAGCTCGGTCTTGCGGCGCAGCAGGTCGCGCTCGATGAGCGAGGTGGTGACGCCGCGGCAATACTCGGCCTCGAAACCCTCGCGCAGCGGCAGGGGCGCGATCGCGAGCTGCGTGACGAGCGGCTCGAAGGCGCTTGGCGCCTCCTCCGTGACCCGACGGGGCCAGTCGGCGGCACCGTAGGCCTCGAAGGCGGCGAGCATGGCGTCGCGAACGGTCGCCAGGGCTGGCTGCCCGAAGGCGGTGTGCAGCGAGCGCTCCGCGACCGTGCGGTCGATGTGATCGGGATGCTGCAGCAGGGCCATGAGCAGCTCGCGCTCGAGCCGCGTGACCGGGTCGTTGGGCAGCTGGGCGATCCCGATGGTCGGCACGGTCGCGTCGGCCATCGCCGCCGTGGCGTCCCCGGGCGGGATGCTCGAGGCACCCGCGGCCGCGGCCCCCGTCATCCCCCCAGGGCCGGCGACGCCGCCCGCCGGAGCCGCGCCCGGTGCGGAGGCCGCCCCCCGCCGACTCGTCGGAGCCGCGCGTCGCGCGGCCCGCACGGCGGCCGTGACCTCGGCGGGGTCGGTGCCGATCCAGCCGGCGAGCGTGCGGGCGTAGCCGATCGAGAGCGCCTCGTCGCGAATACCCGCGACGACCGGAGCGGTGGCCCGCAGGGCGGCGACCCGGCCCTCGACGGTCTCGAGGTCGTACAGCTCGAGCTGCCGACGGACCATGAACTCGTACATCGGCTTCTTGCCCTGGATCAGCAGCCGCACGGCGTCATCCCCGCGCTGGAGGCGCAGGTCGCAGGGGTCGAGGCCGTCGGGAGCGACGGCGACGAAGGTCTGCGCGGCGAACCGGTGCTCATCGGCGAAGGCCCGGCTCGCCGCCTTCTGACCGGCCTCGTCGGGGTCGAAGGTGAAGACCACCTCGCCCAGGCCGTGGGAGTCGCGGTTGTCGATGTCGCCCATGACGCGGCGGATGATCGTGATGTGGTCGCTGCCGAAGGCCGTGCCGCAGGTGGCCACCGCGGTCGTGACGCCCGCGAGGTGGCAGGCCATCACGTCGGTGTAGCCCTCCACCACGACGACCTGCTTGCCCTTCGCGATGTCGCGCTTCGCCAGGTCGAGTCCGTAGAGCACCTTCGACTTCGAGTAGACTGGGGTCTCGGGGGTGTTGAGGTACTTCGGCCCCTGGTCGGTCTCGAGCAGCTTGCGCGCGCCGAAGCCGAGGGTCTGCCCGGTGACGTCCTTGATCGGCCAGATCAGCCGCCCGCGGAACCGGTCGTAGGGCGAGCGATCGCCCTGCCCCTGCAGCCCGGCGGCGAGGATCTCCTCCGCCGTGAAGCCGAGCCCCCGCAGGTGCGCACCGAGCACGTCGTAGGCGTTGGGCGCGTAGCCGATCGAGAAGCGCTCGGCGGCCGCGGCATCGAAGCCGCGCTCGCCGAGGAACCGGCGGGCCGGCTCCGCCTCGGGGCTCGAGAGCTGGGCGCGGAAGAACTGCTCGGCAGCAGCGTTGGCGGCGAGCAGCCGGCTGCGGTTGCCCTGATCGGCTGCCTGCCCGCCGTCCTCGTAGTGCAGGGTGTAGCCGATGCGGGCGGCGAGCCGCTCGACCGCCTCCTGGAAGGTGATGTGGTCCATCTTCTGCAGGAAGGAGTAGACGTCGCCGCCCTCGCCGCAGCCGAAGCAGTGGTAGAAGCCGACCTGCGGACGCACGTGGAAGCTCGGGCTGCGCTCGTCGTGGAAAGGGCACAGCCCCTTCATCGACCCGACGCCGGCGCTCTTCAGGGCGACGTAGTCGCCGACGATGTCGGCCAGATTCGTGCGCGACCGGACCTCATCGATGTCGCTTCGTCGAATGAGGCCTGCCACAGGCCCGATTCTAGGCGCGGGGCGCTGAGGGTCGGACCGTCACGCGACGAGCCGCTCGTGCCAGCTCATCGCCCCCTGGTCGGTGAGGGACGCCACCTGGTCGACGATGACCCGCTTGCGGGCGACGTCGCTCGGCGCGGCGACGAAGTCGTCCGCGAAGGCGCGGTCGAGAGCGGACGGCCCGGCGGCCCACAGCGCGTCGGCGAGCTCGACCAGCAGCGCGCGCTGCCGGGCGTAGATCGGCTGCCGCGCGTTCGTCGACATGACATTGGCGGCCACGATGCCCTTCAGCACGGCGATCTCGGCCTGGGTCGCGCGCGGGACGACCACCTGGCCGCCGAAGCGCGCGAGCGGAGCATCCGGATGCGCCGCCCTCGTGGCGTGCACGGCCTCGTGGGCGAACCGGCCGATGAGCGAGCTCGTGAGGTTCTTCAGTCGGGCGAGGTCACTCCGCGAGCCGTCCCAGCTGTCGAGCCAGGCATCGAGGTGATCGAGGCGGTCGAACGCGGCGATGAGCTCGTCGTGGCTGATCTCGCCGCCGATCCACTCGAACATCGCGTCGACGAGCTCGTCATGGTTCACGCGGGCGCCCAGCGCGGGCACATCGAGGTAGCCGCTCACGATCGCGTCCTCGAAGTCGTGCACGCTGTAGGCGATGTCGTCGCTGAGGTCCATGACCTGCGCCTCGATGCAGCGCACGCGGTCGGGGGCGTCGGCGCGCATCCACTCGAAGGCGGCCGCGTCGTCGTCGTAGAAGCCGAACTTGCTGCGCCCGCTCGGGTCGGGGATTCCCTGGGCCTGCGGCCAGGGGTACTTCGTGCTCGCGTCGAGGCTCGCGCGCGTGAGATTCAGCCCGTAGCTGCGGCCGTCGGGGCCGAGCACCTTCGGCTCGATGCGGGTCAGCAGGCGCAGCGTCTGCGCGTTGCCCTCGAAGCCGCCGATGTCGCGGGCCCAGTCGTTGAGGGCGCGCTCGCCGTTGTGCCCGAACGGCGGGTGGCCGAGATCGTGGGCGAGGCATGCCGTGTCGACGACATCGGGGTCGAGGCCGAGGCTCGCGGCGAGCTCGCGGCCCACCTGGGCCACCTCGAGCGAGTGCGTGAGGCGGTTGCGCGCGAAGTCGAGTCCCGCGGTCGGGCTCAGCACCTGCGTCTTCGCGGCGAGGCGGCGCAGGGCGCTCGAGTGCAGCAGGCGTCCGCGGTCGCGGGCGAAGTCGCTGCGGCGGCTGGAATGCTCCTCGGGCAGCCAGCGCTCGGTGTCGGCCGGCGTGTAGCCGGGCGTGAGGTGATCGTGCACGCGCTACCCGCCCGAGTGGTGCAGCTCGGCGGCGGTGACTTCGGCGCGGCTCGCGCCGGTCAGCTCGCGGCTCTCGAGCCAGCGATCGGGCAGGGCGGGCTTCTTCGGCCTGCCGGCACGGCCGCGCTGGCCCTCGGCCGGGGCGCCCGGGTACGGCTCGTCGCGGTCGAGCTCGCCGAGCAGGTCGTCCATCTGCTGCAGGCTCTCCACGGCCGCGAGCTTCGCGCGCAGCTCGCCCCCGACCGGGTAGCCCTTGAAGTACCACGCGACGTGCTTGCGGATGTCGCGGCAGGCCTTCGTCTCGTCGTCGAAGAATTCAACCAGCAGCTCGGCGTGCCGGCGGAAGGCGTCGCCCACCTCGCCGAGGCTCGGCATGGCCTTGTGCTGCTCACCCCGGAAGGCGGCCGCCAGATCGCCGAACAGCCACGGGCGGCCGAGGCACCCGCGCCCGACGACGATTCCGTCGCAGCCCGACTGCTCGACCATGCGCAGGGCATCCTCCGCCGACCAGATGTCGCCGTTGCCGAGCACCGGGATGCTGCTGATGGTCGCCTTCAGGGTGCCGATGGCGTCCCAGTCGGCGTTTCCGCTGTAGAAGTCGGCAGCGGTGCGCGCGTGCAGGGCGACGGCGGCGACGCCCGCCCCCTCCGCGGCACGAGCCGCCTCGAGGTAGGTGAGGTGGTCGGCGTCGATGCCCTTGCGCATCTTCACCGTCACGGGGATGTCGCCCGCGGCCTTCACGGTCGCCTCGACGATGCGGCGGAAGTGCTCGAGCTTCCACGGCAGGGCGGCTCCCCCGCCCTTCTTCGTGACCTTCGGCACCGGGCATCCGAAGTTCATGTCGATGTGGTCGGTCAGCCCCTCGCCGACGAGGAACCGCGCCGCCTCGCCCGCCGTCACCGGGTCGACGCTGTACAGCTGGATGCTGCGCGGCGTCTCGCTCTCGTGGTGGCGGATCAGCCGGAGGCTCTCGGGCGTGCGCTCGACGAGCGCGCGGCTCGTGATCATCTCGCTCACGTAGAGCCCCGCGCCGTACTCGCGGCACAGCCGCCGGAACGCCGTGTTCGTGATCCCCGCCATCGGCGCGAGCACGACCGGCACGCTCAGCGGGATCGGGCCGATGCTGAGCGGTGCGGGCAGGGTGGCGGTCGACATGGTGCTTCTAGTCTCCCAGGTCGTGCTGTAGGGGCGTAACAACCGCGATGAGCATGGGTTCGTGCGAGATACTGCCCCTATGGCGACAGACTCCCTTGCGGTGCTGGGGTTCTGTGACATCCCGATGCAGCGGCACTGGGGCGAAGAGCCGGCTGAGTTCCGCTCGCCCTCGATCGATGACGTTCCCTTGCGGGACGTCCTTGCCCCCCTGCACGCCACGCGGCACAGAGAAGAACTGGACATCGCGTGCCCCTTGACCAGCTTGTTCGAGCCCCCTGAGCAAGTTGCGTGGTTGACCTCTCTCACGGGCGGGCCATCTCTCACGGTGCTCGAGCCGGGCCGCACTGCTATCGCTTACTGTCCACAGTGCTTCAGCGACACCGATGGATGGGTTCTGGCCTGTCGAATACGCACGACCGACACGACAGTCACGTGGGACCGCTTCGGAATCGACAACGACTCCGACAACTTCGGGCGGTACGGGAAGCCTGGTCGTACAACCGCGCCGCCGAGCGGGTGGTTCGAAGAGTGCTTCAGCGGCGAATTCGCGATTGTGTTCGACCGAGCTCAGTATGAAAGTGCCGTCGCCACCGAAGTCTCCCGACTCACGTCATCCACCCCCTAGAGGCGGTGTCGCGTTCGGTCAGCGCGGGTTCAGGGCGTGGGCCTGCTCGATGATGCGGACCGTCTCGAGCGCGTGGCGGGCATCCACCGGCACCGGGGCGCCGTCGCGGATGCTCGCCGCGACCTGCGCGTAGAAGTCGGGATAGGCGCCCTGCTCGGTGGGCACGGGCACGAGCGGCTGCTCGCCGTTGTCGACGCCGAGCAGGCCCCACTGGGCCTTCGGCGTCTCGCCGTACCCGTCGGAGCCGGGCCAGCGGCCGACCTTGAGGTCGGGCTCCTGCCCGTCGAGGCCGTAGACCGTGTAGCCGCTCGCGTCACCGAGCACGCGGAAACGCGGGCCGCTCTGCGCAGCGACGCGGCTCATCGTGAGGTGGCTGCGCACGCCGCTCTCGTGCCGCAGCGAGACGAACGCGTCGTCCTCGCTGCCGAGGCCGTCGCGCACCGCGCGCAGCTCGGCCACCTCGAGGGTCGCGGGGCCGAAGAGCGTGAGCGCCTGGTCGATGAGGTGGCTGCCGAGGTCGAAGAGGATGCCGCCGCCCTGCGCGGGGCTGATCTGCCCCTGCCACTGGTCGCGCTTGGGCGCCCCGAATCGCTCGAAGGTCGACTCGAAGCGGTGCACGGTGCCGAGTGCGCCGCTCTCGACGAGCGTGCGCACCGTGCGGAAGTCGCCGTCCCACCGACGGTTCTGGAACACCGTCAGCGGGCGCTGCGCGGCCTCCGCCGCGGCGATGATCGCCTCCGCGTCGGCTACCGTCGGCACGAACGGCTTGTCGATCACGACGGCCGCCCCGGCCTCGAGCGCCGCGACCGCCTGCTCACGATGAACGTGCGGCGGTGACGCGAGCACGACAAGGTCGAGGTCGGCGGCCTGCGCGAGAAGGGCATCCGTGCTCATGATCGCCGCGTCGGGGTGCGCGGCCGTGGCCTGCGCGGCACGCTCCGGGTCGCCGGTCGCGATCGCGCTGATCGTGAACGCCGGATTCGTGGCGAGGAACGGAGCGTGGAACACGCGTCCCGCGAGCCCGAAGCCGATGATGCCGGTGCGGAGGGGGGCGCCGTTGGTCATGGGCTCAGCCTAGGGCGCGCACAATGGAGGCATGACGCAGGGTGGACGGGAGCGGGTGGCGGCCGATGCGGCGGCCCGCGGGCTCACGGTCGAATTCATCGAACGGATGCGGGCGAGCTCGCTCGAGGAGGCCGCGTCGCTGCTCGGCATCACCCCGGCTGACATCGTGAAGTCGTTGGTCGTCAAGCGCAGCGACGGCACGTTCCTCTTCGCGCTGATTCCCGGCGACCGGCAGATCGCGTGGCCGAAGCTGCGGGCGCTCGTCGGTGTGAACAAGCTGCAGCTGCCCTCGCCGGAAGCGGCGCTCGAGGCGACGGGCTACGAGCGGGGAACGATCACTCCCCTGGGCTCGACGACCGCCTGGCCCGTGTATGCCGACGCCGGAATGGTCGGGCGGCGCGTCTCGATGGGCGCGGGCGAGCACGGCTACTCGCTGTTCGTGCAGGCCGACGAGCTCATCGCGGCGCTCGGCGCCGTCGTCGCCGACATCAGCGAGCCGGTCGCCCCGCGCTGAGTCCTCGCTCGCCTGACCCCCGCTCGTCTCCACAATTCAGGAGACGAGCGAGCGGGCAGAGCTGCGGGAGCGCTCTCACGGCGTGTCGAGCACCCGCGGCGACCGCTACTCCTGAATTGCGGAGGCAACGGGCGCGGGGGCAGCGCCGGGGACCAGGCAGGCGTCGCCCTGGCAGGCCTCGGCGGCGGGGTCGCCGAGCATGGCGAAGGGCTGGGGCGCCGCATCCGTTGTCATGAGGCGTCGGCCCCGACGGCGTCGCGCTCGGCGGCGGCCTGCTGCAGGGCGGCCAGGAAGCTCGCGGACTCCTGGGCACCCGAGATGCCGTACTTCGCGTCGATGACGAAGAACGGCACGCCCTGGATGCCGTACGCGACGGCTTGCGCCATGTCGGCCTTCACGTCGGGCAGGTAGGTGTGCTCGGCGAGCGCGGCCGCGGCAGCCTCACGGTCGAGCCCGACCTCGGCGGCGAGCTCGGCCAACTCGTCGGCTCGGCCGATGTGGCGCCCCTCGGTGAAGTAGGCGCGGAGCAGACGCTCCTTGAGCTCACCCTGCTTGTCGTGCGCCTTCGCGAAGTGCAGCAGCTCGTGCGCGAGCACGGTGTTCGTCTGGTGGATGCGGTCGTAGTGGTACTCGAGCCCCACACTCGCGGCGATGCTGCTCACGCGGTCGACCATTTGCTGCGCCTGCTCAGGGCTGATGCCCTTGCGCTGGCTGAGGTAGTCGATCGGCGTGCCCTCGAAGTCGACGGGCGTGTCGGGCGCGAGCTCGAAGCTGCGGTAGGTGACGGTGACGTCGCCGCCACGCTGGCGGAACTCGTCGACGGCGGCCTCGAACTTCCGCTTGCCGATGTAGCACCAGGGGCACTGCACGTCGGACCAGATCTGCACGTCGATGGGGTTGCTCACGCTGAGGTCAACGTGCGGGCGCCTCCCGTATTCCTTCCGCACGTCTCCACAATTCAGGATTCGGCCCGCTCACGAGGCCCGGTGGAGGGCTCTCCGCGCGTGTCGCGGGGCGTCCGACCTGGGCAACTCCTGAATTGTGGAGATAGACGAGGATGCCGCGCTCGTGCAGCGCGCGCACCACGGCTTGCTCGACCCGGGGCCAGCGGGTGTAGACCTGCCGAGCGCTCGGGCGGAGAGCGTGCAGCCCTGCGGCGGTGATGTCGAGATCGCGAGCGCGATCGGACTCGAACGTCTCGCGGTGATGCTCGTCACCATCGACCTCGAGCGCGACAGTGCCCTCGATCACGAGGTCGATGCGCTCGACGGTGTCGCGGAACCCCTGCTGGGGTTGCACGTCGAGCCCCGCCGCACGGAGGCGCGTTCGCGCCAGACTCTCGGGCAGAGAGTCGGCGTTGTCGGTGCTCGCCCCCATGAGCCAGCGAAGCTCGCCCAACCGCTCACCGAGCTGTACCAGACCGATCCGGTCGAGCCGACCCGTGTGGCGCGCCCAGTCGAGCACGGCAATCGCCTGCTCGACGGACTCATCGCGGCAGACGCGCTCGAGAACGTCGAGCAGAGGAACGATGGCCGTCGACGAACCCCGATCGTGCGCGGGGGCGACCCAGTGGACGACGACGCCGTCCGGGAGAGCATCCGCCCGCCTGAGATCGCGCCGCCACTGCGTGCGCAATCGGGAAGCGTTGGTGGCGACCGCGACATGCAGCGGGTGGCGGCCGAGCACCCAGCCGCCGAGAGCGGCCACCGCGCTGATGCCGGTGAGCCGCCCACCGACGCGCATCGCGCGGAAGCGCGGATCGTCCTCCGGCCAGGTCGAGTACCAGCCGCGACGGGGACGGTTCAGCGCTCCGGCGCGGAGGGCGCGCCGAAGGTCGTGATCGGTGGCGCCCAGCTCGTGCAGCCGGCGTCGGTCGAGGGCGCCGCCGCAACGGGCGACCAGGGCAGCAGCATCCATCGGCGCAGAATGCCCGGCCCACGCTCGCCCTGCGCCGACGCGCACGGGCTGACAGCGCGGGAGCCGCGCTCGCTTCGTGGGGAGGAGCCTCGGGCCAGCCCCGCTCCACAACTCAGGAGTCGGCGCGCGGAAGGCGCCGCGACACGCCGAAACGGGGCCGCGGATGACCCTCCGGGCACCATGACTCCTGAATTGTGGAGACGGCGCAGGTGAGGAGGCGGAGGCAGCGAGGGCCGCGCGGCTAGGCGCCGAGCAGGTGCCCGGCCAGGTAGCCCTCGAGCGTCGAGAGCGGGATGCGCTCCTGCGCCATGGTGTCGCGCTCGCGCACGGTCACGGCCTGGTCGTCGAGGGTGTCGAAGTCGACGGTGACGCAGAACGGCGTGCCGATCTCGTCCTGCCGGCGGTAGCGGCGGCCGATCGCTCCCGCGTCGTCGAAGTCGACGTTCCAGTGCTGGCGCAGGCGGTCGGCAAGCTCGCGCGCGACCGGCGAGAGCTGCTCGTTGCGCGACAGCGGCAGCACCGCCGCCTTCACCGGGGCCAGGCGGCGGTCGAGACGCAGCACGGTGCGGACATCCACGCCGCCCTTCGTGTTGGGCGCCTCATCCTCGTAGTAGGCGTCGACGAGGAAGGCCATCAGCGAGCGGGTGAGGCCGGCCGCCGGCTCGATGACGTACGGGGTCCAGCGCTCCTCCTTGCTCTGGTCGAAGTATGAGAGGTCGACGCCGGAATGCTGCGAGTGGGTCGAGAGGTCGAAGTCGGTTCGGTTCGCGATGCCCTCGAGCTCGCCGAACTCCGAGCCCGAGAAGCCGAAGCGGTACTCGATGTCGACGGTGCGCTTCGAGTAGTGCGACAGCTTCTCGGCCGGGTGCTCGTAGAGCCGGAGGTTCTCGGGGTTCACGCCGAGGTCGACGTACCACTGCAAGCGGGTGTCGATCCAGTACTGGTGCCACTCCTCGTCGGTGCCCGGCTCGACGAAGAACTCCATCTCCATCTGCTCGAACTCGCGGGTGCGGAAGATGAAGTTGCCGGGGGTGATCTCGTTGCGGAACGACTTGCCGATCTGACCGATGCCGAACGGGGGCTTCATACGCGCGGCATTCAGCACGTTGGCGAAGTTCACGAAGATGCCCTGCGCGGTCTCGGGACGCAGGTAGTGCAGGCCAGACTCGTCGTCCACGGGGCCGAGGTAGGTCTTCAGCAGGCCCGAGAACTCCTTCGGCTCGGTCCACTGGCCGCGGGTTCCGCAGTTGGCGCACGCGATCTCGGCCAGCCCGCCCTCGGGTGCGCGCCCCTTCTTCTCCTCGAACTCCTCCTCGAGGTGATCGGCGCGGTAGCGCTTGTGGCAGCTCAGGCATTCGACGAGCGGGTCGCTGAAGACCTCGACGTGGCCGGAGGCCTCCCAGACGCGCTTCGGCAGGATCACGCTCGAGTCGAGCCCCACGACGTCGTCACGACGCGTCACCATCGACCGCCACCACTGGCGCTTGATGTTCTCCTTCAGCTCGACGCCGAGGGGGCCGTAGTCCCACGCCGAGCGCGAACCGCCGTAGATCTCACCGGCCTGGAAGACGAATCCGCGCCGCTTGGCGAGCGCGATGACCTTGTCGAGCCGAGAGGGGGCAGCCACGGTGGGGTTCTCCTGTTCCGCCCGAGCTGGATGCCCGGGGCCGAGTAGCACGTAAGGCAGAAGTCTACTGACCGCGAGTCGCGCGGCTGCGCGCCGACGAGCTAGGCGGAGGGAGCATCCACCGCCCCGCCGAAGCGGCGGTCGCGCTGCGCGAAGTCTTCAATCGCCGCCCACAGATGGCGCCGCCGGAAGTCGGGCCACAGCGTGTTGAGGAAGACCATCTCGGCGTAGGCACTCTGCCAAAGCAGGAAGTTGCTCGTGCGCTGCTCGCCGCTCGAGCGCACGAAGAGGTCGACGTCGGGCTGGTCGGGCTCGTAGAGGTGCTTCGCGATCGTGCGCTCGGTGATGCGCGCCGGGTCGAGGCGGCCCGACTGCACGTCGGCGGCGAGGGTGCGCACCGCATCCACCAGTTCGATGCGGCCCCCGTAGTTGACGCACATCGTCAGCGTCAGGCCCGTGTTGCGGGCCGTGCGGGCCTGCGCCTCCTCCAGCTCGCTGATGACGCTGCGCCACAGGCGGGGGCGACGCCCGGCCCAGCGGATGCGCACGTTCCACGCATCGAGCTGGTCGCGGCGGCGACGCAGCACCTCGCGGTTGAAGCCCATGAGGAAGCGCACCTCGTCGGGGCTGCGGCTCCAGTTCTCGGTGCTGAACGCGTAGACGCTGAGGTGCCGCACGCCGATCTGGATCGCCCCGGCGACGACGTCGAGCAGGCTCGCCTCGCCCGCGCGGTGGCCCTCGACGCGCGTGAGGCCCTGCCGGTTGGCCCAGCGGCCGTTGCCGTCCATGACGATGGCGACGTGCTGCGGCACCGCTTCTCTCCGCAATTCAGGAGGATGCTCGCCCGTCCAGTCGATCGGACGCAGCGGCTCGGCGTGTCGCGGCTCGCGGGCCATCACAGCTCCTGAATTGTGGAGACGGCGGCGGGGCGGGGCGCGCGGCCGGCGGGCGGGATGCTCACGCCGTCGCCGCCCGCGAGACAGGCTCTGACCGGTCGACGTGCGGCAGCGACCGCAGCCCGCGCTCGAGGTGGAACTGCGTGTAGGCCGCCACGATGCCGGTGGCCTGCGCGCGCGCGGCCGGCGCGCTCGCCTCGGCCGCGGCCCAGTCGCCGGTGAGCAGGGCGGCGAGCAGCCCGCGCGTCTCGTCCGAGACGCGCGGCGACCCGGGTGGGGCGACCTCGTCGGCGACCATGCCTCCGAGCTGCACCACGAAGGCGCTGTGGGGGCCGGGCGCGCCGGTCACGGCGCAGTCGCCGAAGGTCGGCGCCCATCCCGCGATCGACAGCGCCCGCAGCAGGTAGCTGTCGAGGGTGAGGCTCGGCGGATGATCGCCGCGGGCCAGCGACCGCAGCGCGCCGACCAGCAGCAGGTACTGCTGGATGCCCCCGCCGTCGTCGCCCGTCAGTTTGTCGGCCGTCTCGACCATCGCGGTGGCGGCCGTGTAGCGCGCGTAGTCGCCCGAGATCTCGGCGCCGTACGCGCCGAGCGTGTCGGCCTGCTGCACGATGTCGAGACTGCGGCCGGCGTAGAGCTGCACGTCGGCGACCATGAACGGCTCGAGGCGCGCGCCGAACTTGCTCGCCGTGCGCCGCACCCCCTTGGCCACCGCGCGGATCTTGCCGTGATTGCGACTGAGCATCGTGACGATGCGGTCGGCTTCGCCCAGCTTGTGGGTGCGCAGCACGACGATCTCGTCACGGTAGGTCGGCACCGCTCCAGTATCCCGCGCGCGGGTGCGAACGGGCCCGACGGCGCGGCGGGCATCCACGATTCGGGCGCCCGTCTCCACAATTCAGGAGATTCGGCGGATGCTCAGCCCAGGCCGCGCAGAGAGGCCGCTGATTCCGCGAGCTCACGCGCCGCCGTGTCGAGCGACTCCTGAATTGTGGAGGCCCCCCAGCTGAAGCGCACCGCGGTTCGGGCGGTGTCGGGGTCGCAGCCCATCGCGAGCAGCACGGGCGAGGGCTCGTCGCGGCCGGCCGCGCACGCCGAGCCGCTCGAGGCGAGGATGCCGCGGTCGTCGAGCGCGATGAGCAGCGGTTCGCCGCCGATGCCGGGCACGACGAACGAGGCGTGGCAGGGCAGCCGCCGCGTCGCGTGCCCGGTCGACCGCGCGCCGGGCACGGTCTCGAGCACGCACGCGATGAACGCGTCGCGGCGGGCTTCGAGCGCGGCGAGCGGATGCGCCCCCCGCTCGGCTTCCGCCCGTTCGAGGGCGACGGCGAGCCCCACGGCCCCGGCCACGTTCTCGGTGCCCGACCGGCGGTCGCGCTCCTGCCCTCCGCCGTGGATGAGCGGCTCGATCGCCGCGCCCGTCGGCAGCAGCAGCGCGCCGACCCCCTTCGGGGCGCCGAGCTTGTGGCCCGAGATCGTCACGGCGTCGAGCGCGGGCAGGTCTACGAGCGGGTACCACCCGGCGTACTGCACGGCATCGGTATGCACGAGGGCGCCCACGCTGCGCGCGGCCGTGAGCACCGCGTCGAGCGGCTGGAGGGTTCCGACCTCGTTGTTGGCGGCCTGCACGCTCACGAGCGCCGTGCCGGGTCGGAGGGCGGCGAGCGCGGCATCGGCATCCACCACGCCGTCGGCATCGACCGGGATGCGCGTCACCTCGACGCCGTGCCAGCGCTCCAGGTACGCCGCCGACTCGAGCACCGCCTCGTGCTCGATCGCGCTCACGAGCACGTGACGGTCGCGCCCTCGCGCGATCGCCGCCAGGGTGAGGCCGATGACGGCGAGGTTGTCGCTCTCCGTGCCGCCGCTCGTGAAGACGACCTGCGCCGGGCGCACGCCGGCGATGCGGGCGATGCGCGCGCGGGCATCCGCGAGGGCATCGGCGGCCCGGCGGCCGAGCGCGTGCGTCGACGAGGGGTTGCCGTGCTCGCCCGTGAGCCACGGCCACATGGCCTCGAGCACCTCGCGGCGGGTCGCGGTCGTCGCCGCCTGGTCGAGATCGATGAGGGTCATGGATGCTCGCTAGCGCGCGCCGCCCGCCGCGCCGCCCGTACCGGAGGTGATCACGATGTCGAGCCCGAGGTCGAGCGCGGGGGCGCTGTGGGTGAGCGCGCCGACCGAGATGACGTCGACGCCGGTCTCGGCGATCGCGCGCACGGTGTCGAGGGTCACCCCGCCGCTCGCCTCGACGGTCGCACGGCCGGCGATGAGGGCGACGCCCGTGCGCAGGTCGTCGAGGCCGAAGTTGTCGAGCATGATCGTGTCGGGCTCGGCCGCGATGACAGCGGGCAGCTGGTCGAGCCGGTCGACCTCGACCTCGAGGTGCATGGTGTGCGGGATGCGCGCGCGCACGGCCCGGATCGCCCCCGTGAGGTCGAGCCCCTGCTCGCGGAGAACGGCGAGGTGGTTGTCTTTCAGCATCACGGCGTCGCTGAGCGAGAAGCGGTGGTTGTGCCCACCGCCCGCGCGCACGGCGGCCTTCTCGAGCACGCGCAGGCCGGGCGTGGTCTTGCGCGTGTCGACGAGGCGCACCGGCTGGCCGGATGCGGAGGCCGAGCCCGCGACCACGTCGACGTAGCGGCGAGTCAGGGTCGCGACTCCGCTGAGGCGTTGCGCGAGGTTGAGCGCGACGCGTTCGCCGCGCAGGATGCTCCGGGCCGAGCCCGTGATCGTGGCGACGACGGCGCCCGGGGCGAGCGGGTCGCCGTCGGCGAGGGGCCGCTCGACGACCAGGGTCGGGTCGACGCGCGTGAAGGCGAGCTCGAGCACCAGGCCGCCGGCGAGCACCCCGTCGACGCGGCTGACGATGCGCGCCGTGGCCGTGGCGCTCGCCGGGATCGCGGCCTCGCTCGTGGCGTCGCCCCAGGGCGCGTCCTCATCGAGCGCGCGGTCGACGATGGCGGTGACAGCCGCGAGGGTCGCGCCGCTCAGGTCGTCGCTCATGCGGGAACCTCCTCGGCGCGCGGCCGCTCGACCGCGGTCGATCTCCACAATTCAGGAGAATCGGCATCGGGGCGCACGACGACACGCCGCACGCGCTGCGCGGGGTCGGTGTGGGGATAGTCGTCGCGCCAGTGGGCGCCGCGCGATTCGGTGCGGGCGAGCGCGGCCGCGGCGGTCAGGCGCGCGAGCGGCAGCAGCGAGCGGGCTTCGTCGTCGGCAGGCCGGGCATCCTCGAGTTCTCGGGCGAAATCAGCCATCTCGTCGCCCGTGCGCTCGAGGCCGAGCGCCTGCCAGGCGCGGTCCCGGATGCGGTCGGCCGTCCAGGGGACTCCCCCGGCGAGCAGGGCGTCGGGCGCCATCGCGCGGCTCACCGGCACCGGGGTGCCGAGCTGCTCGTCCGAGGGCGACTCCTGAATTGTGGAGGCGCGCGGCGGGGTCGGGACGGGCGACGCGGCGGCGAGGGCGGGCAGCGGCAGCGGGGGCACCGAGCCCGCGGCGCCGACGGCGTCGCCCGCGCGCCAGCCCACGACGAGGGCCTCGAGCAGCGAGTTGGAGGCGAGGCGGTTGGCCCCGTGGACGCCCGTCGACCCGGTTTCGCCCACAGCGAACAGGCCCGGCACCGTCGTGCGGCCATCCATGTCGGTGAGGGCCCCGCCCATCGCGTAGTGCGCGGCCGGCGTGACCGGCACGGGCTGACGCGCCCAGTCGACGCCGGTCGCGCGCACGAGCGCGTCGATCGTCGGGAAGCGCTCGGCCAGCACCGCCGCGCCGAGCATCGTCGCGTCGAGCATCACCGGCTGGCCATCCTGCGCCCGCATCTGGCGGGCGATCGCGCGCGCCACGATGTCGCGCGGCGCGAGCTCGGCACGCGGGTCGACGTCGAGCATGAAACGGCGGCCCTCGGCGTCGAGCAGCGTCGCCCCCTCGCCGCGAACGGCCTCGGAGACGAGCCCTCCCCCGGCGAGCACGGTCGGGTGGAACTGCACGAACTCGAGGTCGGCGATCGCCGCCCCGGCCGCGTAGGCGAGGATCACGCCATCGCCCGTCGACACGGGCGGGTTGGTCGTGTGGCGGTAGAGCCGCCCGTTGCCGCCCGTCGCGAGGATCACGGCGTCGGCCGCGACCTCGGCAACGCCGTCGGGCCCCTCGACGATCGCTCCCGCGATCGCGCCGTCGCGCACGATGAGCGAGGTCGCGCGCGCGAATTCTCGAGCCCGGATGCGCCCCTCGCGCACGGCGGCGGCGAGGGCCGTCTCGATCACGCGCCCCGTGGCATCCCCACCCGCATGCAGCACGCGGGCGACGGAGTGCGCGGCCTCGAGCCCGCGAGCCCAGTCGCTCACCTCGTCGAAGGGGGCGACGGCGCCCTCGGCCGGGTCGAAGGCCACCCCGAGGGCGACGAGGTCGTGCACGCGGGCGGGCCCCTCGGTGCAGAGGATGTCGACGGCGGCGGGATCACTGAGTCCCGCGCCGGCGAGCAGCGTGTCGCGCGCGTGCAGCGCGGCCGAGTCGTCGGGGAAGACGGCGGCCGCGATGCCGCCCTGCGCCCAGGCGGTCGAGCCGGCCGTGAGCACGTCTTTCGTGACGATCGTGACGTCGTGCCGACGAGCGGCGCGCAGCGCGGCGACGAGGCCGGCCATGCCGCTGCCGATGACGAGGATGTGGGCCACGGCTCAGTCCCGCGGCTTGGCGGCGAGCATGCGCTCGAGCGCGAGCTTGGCGTCGGCCTGCACACCGGCGTCGACGACGATCTCGTTGACGACACGGCCCGCGACGAGCTCCTCCAGCACCCAGGCGAGGTAGCCGGGGTGGATGCGGTACATCGTCGAGCACGGGCAGATGACGGGGTCGAGGCAGAAGATCGTGTGCTGCGGGTACTCGGCCGCGAGCCGGTTCACCATGTTGACCTCGGTGCCGATCGCGAACGTCGTCGGCTCGGTCGCCCCCGCGACGGCACGACGGATGTAGTCGGTCGAGCCGGCCTCGTCGGCCGCGTCCACGACCTCCATCGGGCACTCGGGGTGCACGACGACGCGCACATCGGGGTACTGCGCGCGAGCGGCATCAATCTGGCCAACCGTGAAGCGCTTGTGCACGCTGCAGAAGCCGTGCCAGAGGATCACCTTCGCATCGAGCAGCCCCTCGCGCGTCGAGCCGCCGAGCGGTCGCCGCGGGTTCCACATCGGCATCTGCTCGAGCGGCACGCCCATGGCCTTGGCGGTGTTGCGGCCGAGGTGCTGGTCGGGGAAGAACAGCACGCGCTGCCCGCGCTCGAAGGCCCACTCGAGCACCGTCTTGGCGTTCGAGGAGGTGCACACGATGCCGCCGTTCGCGCCGCAGAACGCCTTGAGCGCGGCGGAGGAGTTCATGTACGTGACCGGGATGATCGGCGCGCGCCCCTCGGCGTCGGGCTCGGCACCGTAGACGGAGAGCAGCTCGTCCCACGCCGCTTGCACCGAGTCGATGTCGGCCATATCGGCCATCGAGCATCCGGCAGCAAGATTCGGCAGGATCACCTTCTGCTCGTCGCGCGCGAGGATGTCAGCCGTCTCGGCCATGAAGTGCACGCCGCAGAACACGATGTACTCGGCGTCGGGCTTCGTGAGCGCGGCGTTGGCGAGCTGGAACGAGTCGCCGAGGAAGTCGGCGTGCTGCACGACCTCGTCGCGCTGGTAGAAGTGGCCGAGAATGACGAGGCGGTCGCCGAGCGTCTCTTTCGCGGCGCGGATGCGCGCGTGCAACTCGTCGTTCGAGGCCACCTGGTACTGCTCGGGCAGGGCGCCCTGGCGCGGCGAACCGGTGGGGATGACGTCGTGCATCGACGAGCCGGGGCCGTAGCCGGGGGTCGGGTCGAACTGCCACGGGCCCTTGTCGAGCTCGGGCGTGCACGTCTCGCCCGGCGCCTGGCCGTTCGTGATCAGGCGGATGGTCGTGGCGACGCTGGCGTCGATCGTGGTCATGCGGGGATCCTCGTGTCGGGCCGGGCCGCGCCGGCGGCGCGACGGCTCAGGGGGCCGGCGTCGACGAGGTCGACGGCGCCGGTGTAGCGGTAGAGGCGCGGCGGGCGGTGGCGACCACCCGTGACGACCTCGCCCGTGGGCTCGATGACGCCGCTCGTCTCCATCTGGCGGCGGAAGTTCGCGGGGTCGAGGGGCTTGCGCAGCACGGCCTCGTAGACCTCGCGCAGCTCGGCGAGCGTGAACCGCGGGCCGAGGAAGGCGTGGGCGATGCGGGAGTACTCCATCTTCGTGCGCAGCCGCCAGAGCGCGTAGTCGACGATGAGGTTGTGGTCGAAAGCCAGGTCGGGCAGCTCGTCGGCGGCGAACCACCGCACGTTCTCGCCGAGGCTCACGCGCTCGGCCTCATCGGGCCGAACGAGGGCCCAGTAGACGATCGAGACCATGCGCTGGTCGGGCGAGCGGTCGACGTCGCCGAAGGCGTAGAGCTGCTCGAGATAGGTGGGCTCGAGACGCGTCGTCTCGCCGAGGTTGCGCCGCGCGGCGCCCTCGAGGCTCTCGTCGACGCGCACCATGCCGCCGGGCAGCGCCCAGCGGTCGAGGAAGGGCTCGCGCGTGCGCCGCACGAGCGGCAGCCAGACGCTCGGCGCCCCGGTCGCATCGGGCCGCAGCGCGAAGATGACGGTCGAGACGGCGAGCCCCAGGCCGATGGTGCTGGTCATGGATGCTCCTTCCGCTCGAACCCCGGTGTAATAGTCATGCTGACCTGAACAGAGTCTAGCACTTCGGGTATGCGTGACACGAACACGAGGGATCCGCGGCACGGGCGCCGAGCATCCACCCACCAGAATGGGGCTGTGGACGACGTCTTCGTGATCCCCCTCTGGGTCGACCTGCTCGCGGTCGGCATCGGCGCGCTGCAGGGCGCGCTGTTCGCGGCGCAGTTCCGCGATCGGCGGCTCGACTGGCTCGGCGTCGCGATCATCGGCATCGTCGTGGGCTTCGGCGGCGGTCTGCTGCGCGACCTGCTGCTCGATGTGCCGCTCGCGCCCCTGCAGTCGAACTGGTACGTCGTCGTCGCCACCGCGGCGGCACTGCTCGGCATGCTGCTCGAGCGCGTCTTCTCGCGCCTCAATCGCTTCATCACGGTGCTGGATGCCCTCACCATCGGCCTCTTCGGCGCGATCGGCACGACCAAGGCTCTGGCGCTCGGCCTGCCCGAGGTCGCGGCCGTGTTCGTGGGTGTGCTCGCCGCGGTCGGCGGGTCGATCCTGCGCGACCTGCTGCTGAACCTGCCCATCGCGCTCATGCACGTGGGGTCGCTCTACGCCGTCGCCGCCGCGGCCGGCTCGGGCACGATCGCCGTGCTGCTCGCCCTCGACGTCGACGTGCTCGTGGCGGGTGCGATCGGCGTGGCCATCACGTTCGGGGTGCGCGTCGCCTCGGTGCTGTTCGGCTGGAGCCTGCCCGAGCAGCGCGCGATCACGCGCCTGCCCAAGCTGCCCGCCCTGCCCAAGCGCGGGCGGCGCGACGAAGACGCCGCGGCCGACCGCGGGCGCACGGTCACCACGGCGACCGGGGTCATCCACCTGCACCCGACGACCTCGTCGATCCCCATCGTCGGCTCGGAACCGCGGGCGCGCCGCCGCTCCCCCATCCCCGGCGCGAGCCAGCGGCGCGGGTAGCGGGGCTGCCCGACCCGGGCGGATCTCCACAATTCAGGAGCGCGCGGGTTGAGCGAGCCGCGACACGCCGACGCGCGCCTCGGCGGGCATCCCGTCACGACGTTCTTCCTGAATTGTGGAGATGCCGCAGGTCGGGGCGGGGGCAGCGCGTCGGCTGCGGCAGGATACGGGCGTGACCCTTCTCATCACCGGCGGCACCGGAACCCTCGGCCGCCCCGCCGTCGAGGCGCTGCGGGCGGGCGGGATCGAGCCGCGCATCCTGAGCCGCCGCCCGGGGCCCGATCACGTCGTCGCCGACCTGCAGTCGGGCGCCGGGCTGCCCGAGGCGCTCGCGGGCGTCGAGACCGTGCTGCACCTCGCGACGAACCGGCGGTCGGATGCTCGCGCGACGCAGAACCTACTGCAGGCCGCCCGTTCCGCCGGCGTGCAGCACCTCGTGTACCTGTCGATCGTCGGCGTCGACGCCGTGCCGCTCGGCTACTACCGCTCGAAGCTCGCGTGCGAGCAGCTCGTCGAAGGGTCGGGCGTGCCGTTCACGATCCTGCGCGCGACGCAGTTCCACGACTTCGTCGCCGGAGCCTTCCGCGCGCAGCGGCGGCTGCCGAAGGTGATCACGCTCGACGTGCCGTTCCAGCCGATCGACACGGGCGCCGTCGCAGCACGGCTCGCGTCGCTCGTGGGCGCGGAGCCCGCGAACGGGCGCGTCGACGACCTCGGCGGGCCCGAGGTGCTGCCGATGGCCGAGCTCGCCCGGCAGTGGCTCGTCGCGCGCGGCTCGGCACCCGAGCCCGCCGAGCGCCGCGTCGTCGAGTGGCATGCGCCCGGCAGGCTCGTCGGCGCCTACCGCGCGGGGCTGCACACGACCGGGTCGCCCGGCCCGGGCATCCGCTTCGCCGACTGGGCCGCGACCGCCCGCTGATCGCTACGCGCTGACGAGCTCGCGGTCGGGGGTCTCGAGCCGGATCGCCCGGTTGACCGCCGAGACGACGGCCTTGAGCGACGCGGTCGAGATGTCGGGGTCGATGCCGACACCCCACAGGGTGCGGCCGTTGACCTCGAGCTCGACGTAGGCCGCCGCGTGGGCGTCACCACCGGCCGAGAGCGCGTGCTCGACGTAGTCGAAGAGGCGGATCGCGATGCCCTGGCGCTCCATCATGCTGAGGAACGCCGCGACCGGACCGTTGCCGGTCGACTCGACGGCGGAGATCTCGTCTCCATCGCGCAGGGTCGCGCTCAGCGACACCGTTCCCGTCATGTCGGAGGCGGTGCGCGTCGAGAGCAGTTCGAAGCGGCCCCACTTGGCGTCGGGGTCGGGCGAGGGCAGGTACTCGTCTTGGAAGATCTCCCAGATCTGCTCGCTCGTCACCTCGCCGCCCTCGGCGTCGGTCTTCGCCTGCACGACACCGCTGAACTCGATCTGCAGCTTGCGCGGCAGGTCGAGCGCGTGGTCGGTCTTGAGCAGGTAGGCGACGCCGCCCTTGCCCGACTGCGAGTTGACGCGGATGACGGCCTCGTAGGTGCGGCCCAGGTCTTTCGGATCGACGGGCAGGTACGGAACCCCCCAGACGAGGTCGTCGACGCTGACGCCGGAAGCCGCGGCACGGGCATCCATGGCCTCGAAGCCCTTCTTGATGGCGTCTTGGTGGCTGCCGCTGAAGGCCGTGTAGACGAGGTCGCCGGCCCAGGGGCTGCGCTCGTGCACCTTGAGCTGGTTGCAGTACTCGGCGGTGCGCTTGATCTCGTCGAGGTCGCTGAAGTCGAGGTGCGGGTCGATGCCCTGCGTGAACAGATTGATGCCGAGCGCGACGAGGTCGACGTTGCCGGTGCGCTCGCCATTGCCGAAGAGGCAGCCTTCGATGCGGTCGGCGCCGGCCATGTAGCCGAGCTCGGCGGCGGCGACGGCCGTGCCGCGGTCGTTGTGCGGGTGCAGGCTCAGGATGACCGAGTCGCGTCGGGCGAGGTGCCGGTGCATCCACTCGATCGAGTCGGCGTAGACGTTCGGCGAGGCCATCTCGACCGTGGCCGGCAGGTTGATGATGATCTTGCGGTCGGGCGTCGGCGCGATCTGCTCGATGACCGCGTTGCAGACCTCGAGCGCCGTCTCGAGCTCGGTGCCCGTGTAGCTCTCGGGGCTGTACTCGTAGAAGATCTCGGTGCCCGGCACGGTCGCCTCGTACTGCTGGCACCAGCGGGCGCCCTGCAGCGCGATCTCCTTCACGCCTTCGACGTCGGTGCGGAACACGACCTCGCGCTGCAGCACGCTCGTCGAGTTGTAGAAGTGCACGATGGCGCGCTTGGCGCCCTTGATCGACTCGTAGGTGCGGGCGATGAGGTGCTCGCGCGCCTGCGTCAGAACCTGAATGGTGACGTCGTCGGGGATCAGGTCTTGCTCGATGAGCGTGCGCACGAAGTCGAAGTCGGTCTGGCTCGCACTCGGGAACCCGACCTCGATCTCCTTGAAGCCCATGCGCACGAGCAGATCGAACATGATGCGCTTGCGCTCGGGGCTCATCGGGTCGATGAGGGCCTGGTTGCCGTCGCGCAGGTCGACGGCGCACCAGCGGGGCGCCTGAGTGATGCGCCGCGCGGGCCACGTACGGTCGGGCAGATCGATCGCGAGCTGCTCGTGGTACGGCTGGTACTTGTGGATCGGCATGCCCGAGGGCTGCTGACGGTTCTGCATGAGGTGCTCCTGCTGGTCGTTGTGGGGTTGTCAGCCGACGACGAACTCCGCGACGAGGGAGGCTACGGGTCTAAGCCTCGTCGCGGCAGCGAAGAAGGAGCTGGCCGAACACGCTTTCAGGGTACACCCGCGTTCTGCGAGCCGCGAATGCGGTTCGGGATGCTCTGCCGTCAGCCTTTCGGATGAAAAGGGTCATCCGCTCGGGTGAGCCGCGCGAGTTTCGCTCGGGTGCGGGCCGCACGGCCCGTACCGTGGCGGACATGTTCGATTCCGCCATTGCCTGGTTCACGCCCGAGCGCCGTGCGCGCTTCCTCTTCCCGCTCGAGATCGCGCTCGGGGCGTGGCTCGCGCTGGCCGTGCTGCTCAACCAGCAGTGGTGGGGAGGCGTTCTGCACGCGTTGCTCAACGTGGGCATCGCTCTCGCGGTGGGAGCCGGTGTCGCACTGCACCGCGTGCGACCAGAGCTCGCGCAGGTGGGATTGCTCGCTGCGGTGATCGGCCTGCTGTTCGCGGCCCTGTTCGGAGCCAGTCCGAACCCGTTGACGTTCCTGGGCGCAGCGATCATCGTCTTCGGCGGGGCCGCGTATGGTTCGCCACTGGCTCGACGCGTCTCCCTCGTGGTGTCGATTCTCGTCGCCGTAGGTATCGCGCTGATGATTCTGTTCGGTGGCGCGGACGTCTCGGGCGTGCGGTTCATGTCTCTCGTCGCCCAGGTGCTGATGTGGATGATCTGGCCGATCATTGCCCTGCTGCCGTGGGTGCTCGGCGAGCTCGTGCGCAGCATCCGGAACCGCCGCCAGCTCAGCGCGACCGTCGCGACCGTCAGCACGCAGCGCGACGCGGCCCTCACGCGCGCCGACCTGGAGGCCGAGCGCACGCGGGTCGCGCGCGATGTGCACGACATCGTCGCCCACTCGCTCACCGTCGTCATCGCGCAGGCCGATGGGGCGCGGTACGCGACGGCGGGCGACTCCCCCGCGGCGGCCGACGCCTTCGAGACGATCGCGCAGACCGCGCGGGATGCCCTCTCCGACGTGCGCGTGCTGCTCACCGAGCTGCGCCACACGCAGGAGTCCGGGCCGCAGCCGGGGCTCGCCGACCTCGACGCCCTGCTGCAGTCGATGCGCGACTCCGGGCTCGCGCTCGAGGTGCGCGAGTTCGGCGACCGCGGGCGTCTCACCGAGACGCGCGAGCTCGCGCTCTACCGCATCGTGCAGGAGTCGCTGACGAACGCGCTGCGGCACGGCGACGGAGCCGCGACGCTCGAGCTGGAGTGGGGCGAGCAGGCCGTCGACCTCGTGGTGACGAATGGTGCGGCTGCGGGGCATGAAGAACCGCAGACTCCCGAATCCACGGATCGCGGGCACGGCATCGACGGGATGCGCGAGCGGGCATCCCTCGCTGGTGGCGAGTTGAGCGTGCACGTGGGCGACGTGTTCCGCGTGCGAGCGCGGCTGCCGCTCGAGCAGGAGCTCGCCGAGGTGCTGACGTGACCGCGATCCGCGTGCTGCTGGTCGACGACCAGCCGCTATTCCGGCGCGGCGTTCGCATGCTCGTCGACTCGCAGCCCGACCTCACTGTGGTCGGCGAGGCCAGCGACGGCGAGCAGGCCGCGGTCGTCGCCGCCGAGACACTGCCGGACGTGGTGCTCATGGACATCCGGATGCCGAACGCGGACGGCATCGCGGGAACGGCGAGCATCCTGCGATCGGCCACCGACGCGGGGCGCACGCCGCCGCGCGTCATCGTGCTCACGACCTTCGACCTCGACGACGCGGCGCTGCGCGCGATCCGGGTGGGCGCGAGCGGCTTCCTGCTCAAGGATGCCGAGCCCGAGTTCCTGCTCGCCGCGATCCGCGCCGTGCACGGCGGGCACGCGGTCGTCGCACCCGGCGCGATCACCGACCTGCTCGCGCACGTGGGGCCCGCGGTGGATGCCCGCCGACCCCGCACTCCCGCCGAGCTCGCCGCGGCGCGCGATGCCGTGCTGCCCGCCCTCAGCAGGCGCGAGCGCGAGATCTTCACCGCCATCGCCGAGGGGCTCAGCAACGCCGAGATCGCCGCCCGCGAGTTCGTGACCGAGGCGACGGTGAAGTCGCATGTCGGACGCATTCTCGCGAAGCTCGGTCTGCGCGATCGCGTGCAGGTCGTGCTCTACGCCCACGACCACGGGCTGCTGCCCCGCCGCTGAGTCGGGCCGAGACGCTCTAGAACCCGAGCTTGCCGAGCTGTTTGGGGTCGCGCTGCCACTCCTTGGCGACCTTGACGTGCAGCTTGAGGAAGACGCGCGCGCCGAGCAGCTGCTCGATGCCGACGCGGGCGCGGGCGCCGACCTCGCCGAGGCGCGCGCCGCGGTGCCCGATGACGATGCCCTTCTGGCTGTCGCGCTCGACCCAGACGTTGGCGTAGATCTCGACCAGGCCGTTGTCGCGCGTGCTCATCTCGTCGATGGTGACGGCGAGCGAGTGCGGCAGCTCGTCGCTGACCCCTTCGAGCGCAGCCTCGCGAATGAGCTCCGCGATGCGGTCCTCGGTCGACTCGTCGGTGACGGCGTCGGCCTCATACAGCGCCGGCGATTCGGGCATGAGCGCGATCAGCTGCTCGGCGAGGATGTCGACCTGGTCGCCCGTGAGCGCCGACAGCGGGATGATGAGGTCCCACTCGCGCAGTTCCGACACCGCGAGCAGCTGCTCGGCGACCTTCGCGCCGCCGGCCGTGTCGGTCTTGGTCACGATCGCGACCTTCTTCACCCGGCCGACCGAATCGAGCTGCTCGTTGATATAGCGGTCGCCCGGCCCGATCGGCTCGTTCGCCGGCACGCAGAAGCCGATGACGTCGACATCGCCGAGGGTCTCCTGCACGACCGCGTTGAGGCGCTCGCCCAGCAGAGTGCGCGGGCGGTGCATGCCGGGCGTGTCCACGACGATCAATTGGCCGGATGCTCGATGCACGATGCCGCGGATGGCGCGCCGCGTCGTCTGCGGTTTCGAGCTCGTGATCGCGACCTTCTCTCCGACGAGCGCGTTGGTGAGCGTCGACTTGCCGACGTTGGGCCGCCCGACGAAGGTGACGAACCCCGCGCGGAAGGGCTCGGCCGACGCGGCCGTGCCCCCGCGCGGCTTTCGCTCGCTCACTCGTCGACCTCCCCGTCGCGACCCTCGCGGTCGCCGGCGAACGCGATGCGGGCATCCAGCAGCGCCTGATCGGCCTCGACAAGCACGGTGACGACCTGCTTGCCGCGGCCTTCGACGCGCTCGGCGGTGAGGTGCAGTCCGTCGACGGAGACGGTCGACCCGCGCACTGGCAGCCGCCCGAGGTGCTTGGCGAGCAGTCCTCCGACGGTGTCGACGTCGTCGTCGTCGAGCTCGATGCCGAACAGGTCGCCGAGCTCGTCGATCGGCAGCCGCGCGCTCACGCGGAAGCGGGTGTCGTCGAGCTGCTCGCTGTGGGGCGACTCGCGGTCGTACTCGTCGACGATGTCGCCCACCAGCTCTTCGATGAGGTCTTCCATGGTCACGAGGCCGGCGATGCCGCCGTACTCGTCGACGACGAGCGCGAGGTGGTTCGACTCGAGCTGCAGCTGCCGCAGCGCATCGTCGGCCTTCTTCGACTCGGGGATGAACAGCGCGGGCCGCGCGAGCTCGTCGACGAGAGCGCTCGCGGCGTCGGCGGGCCGCTCGAACGTGAGCCGCGCGGCATCGCGCAGGTACACGACGCCGAGCACCTCGTCGGTGTCCTCGCCGACGAGGGGGGCGCGCGAGTGACCGGTGCGCAGGAAGAGCGTCATGGCGTCGGCGACCGTCGCGCCCTGCTCGAGCACGACCATGTCGGTGCGGGGCACCATGACCTCGCGCACGATCGTGTCGTTGAACTCGAAGATCGAGTGGATGAGCTCGCGGTCCTCCTCTTCGAGCACGTCGAGCTCCGTGGCCTCGTCCACCATGCTCAGCAGCTGCTCCTCGCTCGAGAAGCTCGCGCTCGAGGGGCGGCCCGGGGTCACGCGGTTGCCGAGCGCGACGAGGGCATCCGCCAAGGGCCCGGTGATCACCCGCACCGCACGGATCAGGCCGTCGAAGGTGCCGATCATCGCGCGCGGGTGCGCGCGGCCGACCGAGCGCGGGCTCGACCCGACCAGGATGAACGAGACGCCGATCATGATGCCCGCGCTGATCAGCAGCACCCACCACCACTCGTCGATGATCGTCGCGAAGCCGATGGTGACGAGCACGGCCGCGATCGTCTCCGCGACGATGCGGAGGAAGTTCAACGCGTTGACGTGCGCCCCGACGTCGGCGGCGACGGCGTGCAGGCGCTTCGAATGCTTGCGGGTGCCCGCGATGTCGACGAGTTCGATGCGGCTCACGACTCCGAGCGCGGCGTCGAGGGATGCCAGCAGACCACCGATGCCGACGAGCAGCAGCGCGACGAGGAAGAAGACGAGGGTCGCCGTCACCGGCGCCGCCTCCGCTCGTCGAGGGCGAAGCTCACGAGGATGTCGCGCTGGATGCCGAACATCTCCTTCTCGTCCTCCGGCTCGGCGTGGTCGAACCCGAGCAGGTGCAGGATGCCGTGGGTGGTCAGCAGAAGCAGCTCGTCCTGGGTCGAGTGACCGGCGGCCTCGGCCTGCTGAATGGCGACCTGCGGGCAGAGCACGATGTCGCCGAGCAGCCCGGGCGGGGTCGGCTCGTCGTCGCTGCCGGGGCGCAGCTCGTCCATCGGGAAGCTCAGCACGTCGGTCGGGCCGGGCTCGTCCATCCACTGCACGTGCAGCTGCTCGATCGCGGCCTCGTCGACGAGCACGATCGCGAGCTCGGCGTCGCGATGCACGTTGAGGTGCTCGAAGGCGTGCAGGGCGAGGCGCTGCAGCGACGCCTCATCGACGGGGATGCCCGACTCGTTGTTGATCTCGACGGCCACGGCCTAGCGCCCTCCCGCTCCGGGGCGCGGGCGGCGGGGTTGCCGGTCGCGCGGGATGCCGCGCGACAGCCCGCCGCGGCGCTCGGCACGGTTCGCTCCGTCGACCGGGTCGGGCAGTCCGTTCTCGCGCGCATGGCGCCGGGCCTGCTGCTCGGCGTCGTACTTCGTGTACGCATCCACGATGCGGCCGACCAGCGAGTGGCGCACGACGTCGTCGGAGGTGAGGCGCGCGAAGTGGATGTCGTCGATGCCGTCGAGCACGCGCGTGACGAGCTGCAGTCCGCTCGCGCCGGTCGGCAGGTCGATCTGCGTGATGTCGCCCGTGACGACCATGGTCGAGCCGAACCCGAGACGGGTGAGGAACATCTTCATCTGCTCGGGCGTGGTGTTCTGCGCCTCATCGAGCACGATGAACGAGTTGTTGAGCGTGCGCCCACGCATGTACGCGAGCGGCGCGACCTCGACCACGCCGGTCGCGAGCAGTTTCGGGACGAGCTCCGGGTCCATCATCTCGTTGAGCGCGTCGTAGAGCGGCCGCAGGTAGGGATCGATCTTGTCGGTGAGGGTGCCGGGCAGGAAGCCCAGGCGCTCCCCCGCCTCGACGGCCGGCCGCGTGAGGATGATGCGGTCGACCTCCTTGCGCTGCAGGGCCTGCACGGCCTTCGCCATCGCGAGATAGGTCTTGCCCGTTCCGGCCGGGCCGATGCCGAACACGATCGTGTGGTGATCGATGGCGTCGACGTAGGCCTTCTGGCCGAGCGTCTTGGGGCGGATGCTCTTGCCGCGGCTCGTCAAGATGGCCTGGCTCAGCACCTCGGCGGGGCTGCCCTGCCCCTGGTCGATGATGCGGGCCGAGCTGGCCACCTCGACCTCGCCGAGCTCCTGCCCCCCGCGCACCATGACGAGCAGCTCGTCGATGAGCCGCTTCGCGGCGGCGACCTGCGCGGGGTCGCCCTCGAGGGTGATCTGGTTGCCGCGCACGTGCACGTCGACCAGCGGGTACTGCTTCTCGAGCGTCGTCAGCAGGCGGTCCTGCGGGCCGAGCAGGCGCACCATGGCGACCCCGTCGACGTCGAGCTGCTCGTGGGCGCGCGGTGCGCGCGCGGAATCGTCAGTGGGCAAGGGTTCCCTCGGTCAGGCCTCCCGCGAGCACGTGGGCGTGCACGTGGAAGACGGTCTGCCCGGCGTTCGCACCGGTGTTGAAGACGAGCCGGAACTGCCCGTCGGCGTGCTCGTTCGCGAGCTGGTGGGCGGTGGCCACCACGTCGGCCAGCAGGGCGGGGTCGCCCGCGGCGAGCTCGGCGACATCGCGATAGCGCGAGGTCTTCGGCACGACGAGCAGGTGCACGGGCGCCTGCGGAGCGATGTCGCGGAAGGCGATCACCGTCTCGGTCTCGTGCACGATCTCGGCCGGGATCTCGCGCGCGATGATGCGGCTGAAGATCGACGGTGCGGGCGTGGTCATGGGCTCCAGTCTAGAGCGCCGCCCTCACCAGCGGCCGAGACGGGCGGAGAGCACGGCGATCGCCGCCGGGCCCGCGGTCGAGGTGCGCAGCACGCTGGAGCCGAGCCGCACGGCGCGGGCTCCGCCCGCGACGAGCCGCTGCAGCTCCTCGGGGGCGACTCCGCCCTCCGGGCCGACGACGATGAGCACGTCGCCGTGCCCGAGCGTCGCGGCGTCGAGCCCGGTGAGGGCATGCTCGGCGGTCGGCTCGAGCACGAGCACGGTCGACGCCGCGGCCCGCGCCGCCAGGTCGGCGGTCGTGGCGAGAGGCTCGACCGTGGGCATCCAGGGCCGAATGGCCTGCTTGGTCGCCTCGCGCGCGATCGTCTGCCAGCGCTCGCGGCCCTTCGCCGCCTTCGCGGCATCCCAGCGCGAGACGCTGCGCGCGGCCTGCCAGGGGATGATGCCGTCGACGCCGAGCTCAGTCGCGGCCTGCACGGCGAGCTCGTCGCGGTCGCCCTTCGCGAGCGCCTGCACGAGGTGGATGCTCGGCCGCGGCCGCTCATACCGCTCGACCCGGTCGACCGCGAGCGCGACGTCGCCCGGCTCGACGCTCGCGACGACCCCGTGCACGACGAGTCCCGCCCCGTCGCCCAGCCGCAGCTGCTCGCCGACGCGTACGCGCGCGACGGTCGCGGCGTGGCGCGCGTCGGAGCCGCGCAGGTGCACGACCGCCTCCCCCGACGACGCGTCAGCGGCGGCCAGTTGCGCCGCGAGGGTCTCGTCGAGGTAGAAGTGGGCCACGGCCGCGCGCTAGAGGTTGAGGAAGCGGTCGCGCAGCTTGGCGAAGATGCCCTGCTGGAAGGTCGAGAACTGCGGCGGCACCGGACGGCGGCTGGAGGCGAACTGGCGGATCAGCTCGGTCTCCTTGCTGTTGAGCCGGACGGGCGTCACCACCTGCACGCCGATCTTGAGGTCACCCCGGCCGGAGCCGCGCAGGCGCGTGATGCCGCGCTCCTTGATGGTGATGATCTCGGCGCTCTGGGTGCCGGGCTTGATCTCCACGGGCACGTCGCCGTCGAGTCCCGGCAGCACGACGGTCGTGCCGAGGATGGCGTCGGTCATCTGCACCTCGACCGTGGCGAGCAGGTCGTCGCCGTTGCGGCTGAAGGTATCGTGCGTCTTGACCTTGATCTCGAGGTAGAGGTCGCCGTTGGGGCCGCCGGCCGGGCCGACCTCGCCCTGGCTGGGCAGCTGGATGCGGACGCCGGTGTCGACGCCGGCCGGGATGTCGACGGGGATCGCCCGGCGGGCCCGCACGCGGCCCTGCCCCGCGCAGGTGGGGCACGGGCTGGGGATGACCGTGCCGTAGCCCCGGCACGAGCCGCAGGGGCTCGAGGTCATGACGTTGCCGAGCAGGCTCCGCACGGTGCGCTGGATCTGCCCGGAACCGCGGCAGATGTCGCAGGTCTGCGGGCTCGTGCCGGGCGAGCAGCAGGATCCTTCGCAGGTGCTGCAGAGGATCGCCGTGTCGACTTCGATCGTGCGGGTGGTGCCGAAGACGATCTCGTCGAGGTCGACCTCGACCCGCAGCAGGGCGTCCTGCCCGCGCTCGCGGCGGCTGCGGGGCCCGCGCTGCTGCTGGCCGCCGCCGAAGAAGGTCTCGAAGATGTCGCCGAAGCCGCCGAATCCGGATGCGCCGCCGAAGCCGCCCGACCCGCCGAGGTCGTACTGCTGCCGCTGCTGCGGGTCGCTCAGCACGTCGTAGGCGTGCGTGACGAGCTTGAACCGCTCGGCCGCCTCGGCACTGGGGTTCACGTCGGGGTGCAGCTCGCGGGCCAGTCGGCGGTACGCCTTCTTGATGTCATCGGCGCTCGCCTGCCGGTCGACGCCGAGCACCTCGTAATGGTCTGCCACTTATTCCTCACCGAGCAGGCGCGACACGTACCGGGCGACGGCGCGCACTGCTGCCATGTTGTTCGAGTAATCCATGCGGGTGGGGCCGAGCACCCCGAGCTTCGCGGTGCTGTCGGCGCCCACGCGGTATGCGCTGGTGACCACGGCGGTCTCCTTCAGCGCCTCGGCGTTCTCGCGGCCGATGCGCGTGGTGACGCCGTTCTCGTCGACGTTCATCTCGCTGAACAGCTTCAGCAGGGTGACCTGCTCCTCGAGCGCCTCGAGCACCGGGTACACGCTGCCGGCGAAGTCGCCCTCGGTGCGCACCAGGTTCGCCGCGCCAGCCATGACGAGGCGGTCGGTGCGCTGCGCATCCACGTGCCCGACGAGTGCTTCGGCGATGACGGAGACGGCCGCCCCGCGGTCGGGAGCGAAGCGGTCGGCGAGGCGCGCGGCCAGTTCCGGCACCTCGGTCAGCGCCTGGCCGGCGAGCGCCGCGTTCAGCTTCGCGCGCAGCTCGCCGACGAACACCTCGTCGGCCTCCATCGGTAGCTCGATGATGCGCTGGTCGACCCGGCCCCCGTCGGTGATGAACACTGTCATGAGGCGGGTCGCCGACATCGGCACCAGCTCGATGTGGCGCACCCGGGCGTTGCCGAGGGTCGGGTACTGCACGAGCGCGACCTGATTCGTCAGGTGGGAGAGCAGCCGAACCGTGCGCGCAAAGACGTCGTCGAGGTCGACGGACTGGTCGAGGAAGGCGGCGATGGCCTGCCGCTGCGCCGTGCTCAGCGGCCGCAGATCGGCGAACTGGTCGACGAAGACGCGGTAGCCCTTGTCGGTCGGCACACGCCCGGAGGAGGTGTGCGGGGCCGTGATCAGCTCCTCCTCCTCGAGCAGGGCCATGTCGTTGCGGATCGTCGCGGCCGAGACGCCGAACTGGTGCCGATCGACGATCGCCTTCGAGCCGACGGGCTCGCGCGATTCGACGTAGTCGAGCACGATGACGCGCAACACGTGCAGGGCGCGTTCCGAGACCATGGCTCCGACTCCCCTCGCCTGATCGACTGTCGTCTCCCGTTGGCGGGCCCGCACCTCGTGCTGGCACTCGCCGCTTCGGACTGCCAATTCTACCCCCGGCTTCCCGCGTGCCCCTATTGCCGGGCCGGATGCTCGACGCTAGGTTTGCCTCGTGCTCCACCCCGGGACCCATCCGTCCGAACTAAGAACATTGAAAGGCAGTGCCCATGACTGACCAGACTCCGCCCCCCGCCCAGCCGGCCGCCCCGCTCTCGGAGGCGGAGGACCGCCAGTGGGGTTCGTTCGCCCACCTCGGCGGCGTGCTCGGCTTCCTCCCGGCCCTCATCATCTGGCTCGTGTTCAAGGACCGCGGCTCGTTCACCAACACCGAGGCGAAGGAGGCCCTGAACTTCCAGATCGCCGTCACCATCGCCTACGTGGCGCTGAACGTGCTGAGCTTCATCCTCGCCGCCGTCACCTTCGGCATCGGCGGGCTGATCTCGTTCCTGATCCCGCTCGTCTGGATCGCCGCCGTGATCTTCTCGATCCTCGGCTTCGTCAAGGCCAAGGACGGCGTGAACTACCGCTACCCCGTTTCGATCCGCCTCATCAAGTAGGCGCTGTCGGCGCGACCAGCGGGCCTCGACCTCTCCGGTCGGGGCCCGCCGGTGTTTAATGACCGCATGAGCGATCAGCCCCCCATGACCCCGCCGCCCGCCAACCCCTACGCCTCGGCGCCGCAGCCGATGAGCCCCGGCGACGAGAAGCTCTGGGCCACTCTCGTGCACATCGGCGGTATCTTCTTCGGGTTCATCCCGGCGCTGCTCGGCTACCTGCTGCTCAAGGATCGCGGCCCGTTCGTGCGCGGGCACACCGCCACGGCCCTGAACTTCCAGCTGACGATGCTCATCGCCTCCGCGATCGGCGTCATCACCTCGCTGATCGTGATCGGCGTCATCATCCTCGCTGCGGTCAGCATCCTGATTCTGGTGTTCTCGATCATCGCCGCTCTCGCGGCGAACCGCGGTGAGGCCTACGCCTACCCGCTGACGATCACCTTCCTGAAGTAGGCCGCGTCAGTCGGGCAGCAGGCGCCGCACGACGGCGTCGGCGAGCAGGCGCCCGCGCAGGGTGAGCACGACGGTTCCGCGCAGCGCGAGCCCCGGCTCGACGAGCTCATCGGCGATGAGCTGGGCGACCGCTCGGCGGCCGAGCGGGGTGAGGGCATCCGTCGGCAGACCCTCGACGAGTCGGGTCTGCAGCAGTACGCGCTCGACGCGGCGGGTCTCGGCGTCGAGCGTCTCGCGCCCGGCGGCCGGGCTCACGCCCGCCGCGAGGCGCTGGGCGTAGGCGGCGGGGTGCTTGACGTTCCACCAGCGCACACCGCCGACGTGGCTGTGCGCGCCGGGGCCGACGCCCCACCAGTCGTGGCCGAGCCAGTAGGCGCGGTTGTGGCGCGAGCGGTGGGCGGGTGCGTCGGCCGTGCCACGCGCCCAGTTGCTGACCTCGTACCAGTGGTAGCCGGCGGCGGTGAGCCGGGCATCCGCCGCCTCGTAGAACGCGGCGTGGAGGTCGTCGTCGACGGGCGGAACCTCGCCGCGCGCGATCTGCCGGGCGAGCTTCGTGCCCTCCTCGACGATGAGCGCGTAGGCGCTGATGTGGTCGGGCTCGCACGCGAGGGCGGCGTCGAGGCTGCGCGCCCAGTCGTCGGCCGACTCACCGGGGGTGCCGTAGATGAGGTCGAGGCTGACCTGGAGCCCCGCTTCCTTCGCGGCCTGGACGACGCGCGGCACGTTCTCGGGGTCGTGCGTGCGCTCGAGCACGGCGAGCACGTGCGGCACGGCCGACTGCATGCCGACGCTGACCCGCGTGAAGCCGGCGGCGGCGAGGCGCTGCAGGCCCGCTGCGTCGATCGAGTCGGGGTTGGCCTCGGTCGTCACCTCGGCGTCGGGCGCGAGCGTGAATGTGTCGCGCACCGCGGCGAGCATGCGCGCGAGGTCGTCCGTGGGCAGCAGTGTCGGGGTGCCGCCGCCGAAGAAGACCGTGCTCACGGGCCTTGACGGAAGCCCGCTGTCGCGCAGCACGCGCGCGGCGAGCGCGACCTCGGCGATCGCCTGGTCGGCGAAATCGCTCTGCTTGACCCCGCGGATCTCGTCGGCCGTGTACGTGTTGAAGTCGCAGTAGCCGCAGCGCACGCGGCAGAACGGCACGTGCAGGTACACACCGAGGTCGCGGTGCTCCGCGCCGTCGATGACGCTCGGCGGCAGCATCCCGTCATCGGGTGCCGGGTCGGCGAGGGGCAGGGCGCTGGGCACCCGCCTATCCTCCCAGCCCGCGTTCCGTTCGTAACTCAGGCAGAGCTCACACGTGTGGCGCGTAAACCGGTCATCGATGTCGTCTCAGCCTGAGTTGCGAACGGGGCCCAACGGGTCTGGCAGGGTTGACGGGTGACCACCACGATTCTCTGGGACGTCGACGGCACCCTGCTGCTCAACAGCTACACGGGCGGCGGCGAGCTGTACCACACGGCCGTCGAGCGCACCGTCGGCCGCGAGCTGCACCCGCCCCTGCCGCGCACCCACGGCAAGCCCGACGGGTTGATCCTCAGCGAGATCCTCGCCCACTTCGGGTACGACGACGCGTGGCACGAGCGCGCCCGGGCGGTGCTCGACGAGCTCTCGATCGAGAGGGCGCAGGCGGGCGATCGGCGCGAGCCCGCTCCGGGCGTGGTGGATGCTCTCACCGCGGTCGCCGCCCGCGGCTGGCACAACGCGCTGCTGACGGGCAACTCGCTGGTGCGCGCCCGCGTCAAGCTCGAGGGTGCCGGGCTCGGGCCGGAGTGGTTTGACTGGGACCGCTCCTTCTTCGGCGCGACGGCCCGCGACCGCAGTGAGATCACCCGCGCGGCGCGCGCGGCGCTGCCCGACGAGACCCTCGTCATCGTCGGCGACACCCCGCGCGACGACGAGGCCGCGGCCGCAGCGGGCCTGCCGTTCATCGGCGTTGCGACGGGCGTGTTCTCGGTCGACGACCTGCGCGAGACGGGCGCGGTGCTCGTGGTGGCCGACCTCGCCGGGTCGCTCGACGAGGTGCTCGCGGCGATCGAGGGGCTCTAGGGGAGCATCCCGGAGCAGGGCTCGGGTCAGCTGACGAGCGCGACGCCCTGCACGAACCAGATCTGGTTCATGCGGAAGACCATGACCGCGACCGCGAGGCTCGCCACGCCCATGACGATGGTCGCCCAGCGCGAGCGGTCGACCAGGGCCCAGATGATCGCCCCGACCGGCAGCACGAGGGCGGTCACGAGGTAAATCCACCACTCGACGATGTCGCCGGTCGGCTCGTTGCCGACGAACGGGGCCACGATGCCGATGACGATCTGCACGATGAGCACGAGCGCGACCGCCGCGGTGGCCAGCACGCTGTAGTCGTCCGGCTTGCGGCCGATGCCGCCGAGCACGAGGGCGACGAGCCCGGCGATGACGCTGACGGCGATGGCGATCGTGCTGAACCACTCGATCACTGGGGGGCCTCCTGGGCGGATGCGGACGTGTGCTCCTGCGGGAACCCGACCAGCGTACGACCGCGTCCCTGACGCACCCTGATGAGGGCGATCAGACGGTCGGGATGCGCGCCGCTGCCGCGCTCGATCGCGGCGACCGGCTCGGCGTCGGGGTGCTGGGGCAGCGCCAGCAGCTTGCCGTGCCCGAGGTCGCGGGCCTGCGCGGCGTCGACCTCGAGCACCGGGAACAGTCGTTCGGCAACCTCCGCGGGGCTCGCGAGCAGACTCGCGCCCTGCTTGGCCAGCGCCTCGAGACTCACGGCGTCGGCCACCTCGAACGGCCCGACACGCGTGCGCCGCAGCGCCGTGAGATGCCCGCCGATACCGAGGGCCGCGCCGAGGTCGCGCGCGAGGGCGCGGATGTAGGTGCCCGAGCTGCAGTCGATGCGGGCATCCACCTCGATCGCGGCGTGTGTGCCCGAGCCAGCGTCGATGCGCCGCACGGCGAGCACCTCGAACGCGCTGATCGTGACGCGGCGCGACGCGAGCTCGACCTCTTCGCCTGCCCGCACGCGGTCGTAGGCGCGTTTGCCGTCGACCTTGATCGCGCTCACCGAGCTCGGCCGCTGGTCGATCTCGCCCGTGAGCGCACGGATGCCCTCCGCGAGCGCCGCGTCGGTCACCGCCGCGACCGCCGCCGGCTCGGCCGTGCTGACGGTCTCGCCCTCGGCGTCGTCGGTCGTCGTCGCGGCGCCGAGCCGCATCGTCGTCTCGTAGGTCTTGTCGAGGCCGACCAGGTAGGTGAGCAGGCGCGTGGCCGAATCGGCTCCGAGCGTGAGCAGGCCGGTCGCCATCGGGTCGAGCGTGCCGGCGTGGCCGACCTTGCGGGTGCCGAGGGCGCGGCGCGCACGCGCGACCACGTCGTGGCTGGTGAGACCCTGCGGCTTGTCGACGAGCAGCAGTCCGGTGGGCACAACTCCACGCTAGCGGGCGCGAGGCCCGGCGCGGGCGCGAGGCACTCGGCCGGCGCGGCTCGCGCGCTTAGGCTGACGAGCATGCGCATCGCGGTCATCGGAGCGGGCGCGGTCGGCGGCCTCCTGGCCGCTCTGGCCGCGCGCGCGGGGCACGAGGTGCTCGTGACCGCGCGCGGCGAGCACGCCGACGCCATCGCCGCCGCCGGGCTGCGCGTCGACGGCGGCTGGGGAGCGTGGGTTGCCCCGGTCGAGCTCGTGCGCAGCATCCCGAACGAGACAGTCGACCTGCTCGTGCTCGCGACGAAGGCCCACGACTCAACAGCCGCCCTCGCCCCCTGGTCGGAGCACGACGGCACCCCCGTGCTCGTGCTGCAGAACGGCCTCGGCGGCGAGCAGGCGGTGCGGGATGCGCTGCCGCACTCCCCCGTCGCGATCGGCCTGGCGCTCTTCGCCGTGAGTCTCGCCGGCCCGGGCCGCATCACCGTCACCGGACCGAACGGCCTCACGCTCGGCGGCGACCCGGCCGCGGTCGCCGTCGCCGAGCCGCTGCTGCGCAGCGCGCTGCCGGGCGGCGGCGCCCCCGACGGCACCGCGGAACTCGTGCTCGCCCCCGACATCCGCGGAGCCCAGTTCACGAAGCTGCTCGTCAACCAGGTCAACGCCCTGCCCGCGATCACCGGACTCAGCGTGCAGCAGACCGTCGCCGACGCAGGGCTGCTGCCGATCCTCGCGCGCGGCATGGTCGAGACGGTCGCGGTCGGCGACGCGGCCGGTGTCGCCTGGGGCCGCATCGGCGGGGTGGATGCGGAGGCCGTGGCGCGCATCCGCACGGGTGGCACGGCGGCGGCCGACGAGCTCGCTCGCGCCCTCGCCGCCGGGATGGGCGAGGTGCCCAACCCCGCGTCGATGCTGCAGAGCATCCGCCGCGGCTGCACGACCGAGGTCGATCAGATCAACGGCGCGGTCGTCGCCCTGGGCGCCTCGCTCGGCGTCGCGACCCCGGTGAACGCCGCTCTCGTCGCCCTCGTGCACGAGGTCGAGCGCACGGGTCGGCACCTCGCCTCCACCGACTTCGCGGCCGCGCTCGCGGCGCGCATCGACAGCACCGAAGCGCGACCCGCGGACGCCTGAGGCTCCGCACTCGCCTTCCCGATCTGCGGATGGGAGTGAGCCGAGTGCATTCGCTTCCGCAGTTCCGGAAGCCGCCCGCAGCCCTCCCGCCCATTTCCACAACTCAGGAGTCGCACCCGCCTGTAGCCGCCCAACACGCCGTGAGAGCGCTCAACGACCACGCCCCGCGCCGCCGACTCCTGAATTGTGGAGATCGGCGGCGCGGGGCGGGCGGCGCGGGTGCGGGCAGGTGCCCGGCTAGAGCATCGACTTCGTGTGCCAGACCGTCTTCGTCTCGACGAAGGCGCTGATGCGCTCGAGCGCGGGGCGCGGTACGCCCGAGACGGGCGGCAGCACGCGCTTGAGGGTCTCGGCGGCGGCGAGCTGCAGGTCGACCCAGCTGGCGCCCGACGCACCGTCGAGCCCGCCGGCTCCGGCGAGGTCGAGCGCGTTCACGTCGGCGTGCGCGGCGAGCCACGGCATGATCTCCGCCGGCGAGCCGGTGAGCGTGTTGACGACGCCGCCCGGAACATCCGAGGTCGCGAGCACCTCGGCGAGCGAGATCGCCGACAGCGGCGCCCTCTCGTCGGCGATGACCACGACCGTGTTGCCGGTGAGGATGATCGGGGCCACGACCGACACGATGCCGAGCAGCGAGCCGCCCGTCACGCCCTGCGGCGCGACCGCGGCGACGACGCCCGTCGGCTCGGGCACCGAGAGGTTGAAGTACGGGCCCGCGACCGGGTTGGCGTTGCCCGCCACCTGCGCGTACTTGTCGGCCCAGCCGGCGTACCAGACCCACACGTCGATCGCGAGATCGACCTGGGCCGAGGCCTCGGCGGAGGAGACACCCTCGGTGCGGCTGATCTCGTCGATGAACTGCGCGCGGCGCCCCTCGAGCAGCTCGGCGATGCGGTAGATCACCTGGCCGCGGTTGTAGGCCGTGGCACCCGACCACTTGGCGAACGCGCTGCGTGCAGCGACGACCGCGTCGCGGGCATCCTTGCGCGAGGCCTTCGCGGCGTTGGCGAGGAAGCCACCGTCGGCGGCGAGCACCTCGTAGGTGCGGCCGCTCTCGCTGCGCGGGAACGCGCCGCCGATCGCGAGCTTGTACGTCTTCGGAACGCTGAGGCGGGTCACTTCGCGGCCCCCTTCCGGGTCGACTTCTTCGCAGGCTTGCCCGCGGCCTTCGCGCCGGCATCACCGGCGGCGGGCGCCGTCACGAGAGCGGCGGGGGCGGATGCGGAGCCGAGCCCGGCTGGAGCATCCCACCCGCTCGCCTCGAGGTAGGCGGCGAGCCCGTGGCGGCCGCCCTCGCGGCCGTAGCCCGACTCCTTGTACCCGCCGAACGGCGAGCTGGGGTCGAAGCGGTTGAACGTGTTCGCCCAGACCACGCCCGCGCGCAGCTGGTCGACGAGAGCGAGCATGCGGCTGCCCTTCTCCGTCCAGATGCCGGCCGAGAGGCCGTACGGGGTGTTGTTCGCCTTCGCGATCGCCTCGGCCGGGGTGCGGAAGGTCAGCACCGACAGCACGGGGCCGAAGATCTCCTCGCGGGCGATCGAGTGGGCGGCGCTGACCTTGGTGAAGATGGTCGGCGCGAACCAGAAGCCCTTCTCGGGAATCCGGCAGTCGGCGGTCCAGCGCTCCGCGCCCTCGTTCTCGCCCGTGTCGCTGAGAGTGCGGATGCGCTCCAGCTGGGCGGCCGAGTTGATCGCGCCGATGTCGGTGTTCTTGTCGAGCGGGTCGCCGAGCCGCAGGGTCGACAGGCGCTCCTTGAGCCGCTCGACGACCTCGTCGTGCACGGTCTCCTGCACGAGCAGGCGCGAGCCGGCGCAGCACACGTGGCCCTGGTTGAAGAAGATGCCGTTGACGATGCCCTCGATCGCCTGGTCCATGGGGGCGTCGTCGAAGACGATGTTCGCCGCCTTGCCCCCGAGCTCGAGGGTGAGCTTCTTCTGGGTTCCCGCGACCTGGCGCGCGATCATCCGCCCGACGTTCGTCGACCCGGTGAAGGCCACCTTGTTCACGTCGTCGTGCGTGACGAGGGCCTGACCGGTTGAGCCCGGGCCGGTGACGATGTTCACGACGCCCGCAGGCAGGTCGGCCTGCTGCAGGATCTCGGCGAACAGCATCGCGGTCAGCGACGTCGTCTCGGCGGGCTTGATGACCACGGTGTTGCCGGCGGCGAGGGCCGGGGCGATCTTCCACGCGAGCATGAGCAGCGGGAAGTTCCAGGGGATCACCTGCGCGGCGACACCGAGCGCGCGCGGGTTCGGGCCGAGCCCGGCGTACTCGAGCTTGTCGGCCCAGCCGGCGTAGTAGAAGAACCACGCGGCGACGAGCGGCACGTCGACGTCGCGGGTCTCGCGGATCGGCTTGCCGTTGTCGAGGCTCTCGGCGACGGCGAGCTCGCGGGCGCGCTCCTGCACGAGGCGGGCGATGCGGAAGAGGTACTTGCCGCGGTCGCTGCCCGACATGCGCGACCAGACGGTCTCGTAGGCGCGACGAGCGGCGGCGACCGCGCGGTCGACGTCGTGGGCGTCGGCCTGCGCGATGCGCGCGATGACCTGCTCGGTGGCCGGCGAGATGGTGTCGAACACCTCTCCGCCGCCGTCGACGAACTCGCCGTCGATGAAGAGCCCGTACTGGGCCTTGAGGTTCAGAATCGACGCCGACTCCGGAGCCGGCGCGTACTCGAGGAATGCCATGATCTAGTCCACCGTCACGTAGTCGGGGCCACTGTAGTGACCGGTTCGCATCTTCTGCCGCTGCAGCAGCACATCGTTGACGAGGCTCGAGGCCCCGAAGCGCCACAGGTGCGGCGTCAGCCACTCTTCGCCGACGGTCTCGGCGACGGTGACGAGGTAGCGCACGGCGTCTTTCGACGCGCGGATGCCGCCCGCGGGCTTCATGCCGACCTTCTCGCCCGTGAGGCGGTGCCAGTCGCGGATCACCTCGAGCATGAGCAGCGTGACCGGCAGGGTGGCCGCGGGGCTCACCTTGCCCGTGGAGGTCTTGATGAAGTCGGCACCGGCGAGAATCGACAGCCAGGATGCGCGCCGCACATTGTCGTAGGTCTGCAGCTCGCCGGTCTCGAGGATGACCTTGAGGTGGGCATAGCTGCCGTCGGCCCGACGGCAGGCCTCCTTCACGGCGACGATCTGGTCGAAGACGAGACCGTAGTTGCCCGACAGGAAGGCCCCGCGGTCGATCACCATGTCGATCTCATCGGCGCCAGCCGCGACGGCGTCGCGCGTGTCGGCGAGCTTGACGGCGAGGCTCGCGCGGCCGGAGGGGAAGGCGGTGGCGACCGCCGCGACGCTGACGAGCCCCTTCTCGGGGTCGCCGTGGCGGCTGCCGAGCGCCTCGACGGCGTACGGCACCATGTCGCCGTAGACGCAGACGGCGGCGACACTGGGCGTCGTCGGGTCGCTCGCGTCGGGCGTGACCGCCTTGGCGACGAGCGAGCGCACCTTGCCGGGCGTGTCGGCGCCCTCGAGCGTCGTCAGGTCGCAGGTGCGGATGATCGTGTCGAGGGCCCAGGCCTTCGAGCTGGTCTTGATGGAGCGCGTCGCGAGGCCGGCGGCCCGCTGCTCGAGGCCGACGGCGTCGACTCCGCTGAGCCCCTCGAGGTGGCGCCGCAGGGCGGTCTCGGTGAGGTCGGCGCCGAGCAGGCGCACGGCGCGCTCCGCCGGCGCGAGGCCGGCGGGCTGGGTGATGGTCATGAGAGGTCCTCTCGGGAGGTGGTGGCGGAGTCGGTCTGAGCGAAATCGGGCACCGCGGCGTCCGGCTCCTCGAGCAGGGCGCGGGCGGTGTGCTCGTCCGTGACGAGTACCGAGCAGAGTCCGTGGGTGACGATGGCCCGGGCGACGGGGTGCTTCGCCTCGCCGCCGATCACGAGGATGCTCCACGGTGCGGCTCGGAGCTCTTCGAGGCCGAGGCCGAGGGTGCGGGCATCCAGTTCAGGGTCGGCGATCGTGCCCTCGGCCGTGATGTACCGGCCGATGACGTCGCCGACGGCGCCGCGCTCGACGAGCCGGGCGATGTCGGCGGGGGTCAGGTAGCCGCTGTCGACATGCACCGAGCTGGTGTCGGCGACCCCGGCGCTGTAGAGGTACGCGCTGGCGCCGCGAGCCATGCTGAGCACGCCGCCGACGGTGCGGTCGCCCTCGATCGCCTTCTTGGTCTCGAGGCGCTCGAGAATGGCGGGGCTCGGCAGCAGGGTCGCCTGACCGCCCGCCTTCTGGGCGATCATGACGGCCGTGGCGGCCGCGGTGCCGGGGCGCTTGCTCAGGCTCACGCCGCCGTTGATCTGCACGACGTTGACGGCCGTCGACCAGCCGCTGGGCAGCGCGTCGGCGACCTGATGCAGAGTGCGGCCCCAGCTCACACCGAGCAGGCGCGGCACGGGCCGGTGGCTGACGAGCCAGTCGGCGGCGGCCTCACTCACGCGCGCCTGCAACTCGACGTCATCGGCCGGCGCGGGGACGACCACCGCGTCCTTGAGCCCGAAGCGGGACGCGAGGTCGCGCTCGAGGGCGAGGCGACGGGCGCGCGGGTGCACGATCTCGATGCGGATGATGCCGCGTTCCCGCGCCTGGGCGAGCAGGCGGCCCACCTTCCAGCGCGTGACCCGCAGGATGGCACCGATCTCGTCCTGGGTCTTGTTCTCCTCGTAGTACAGCTCGGCGGCGCGCACGGCGAGCAGCTCGTTCGCGGCGGTGCTGTCGGCGGGAGCCATGCGCGTTCTCACTCTCTGCGGTCGACGACGGAGGACGACGAGGGGCGCCGAGGGCGGCCCGACATCCAGGCTAGGCCTGCGCGGGTGACCCAACAACATTTGTTGCACTCCGTGCTCAGATGAGCAAGGGGTGTGCCGAGGGGGCGCATTCGCGTGGGTACGCTGGGCGTGGCCGCGTCGCTCCCTCGCGCGGACCCGGCCCGCCACCATCCCGCGGAAGGACTCCCGTGACCGACTACGCCCTCGCCGTCGACCTCGGCGGCACCAAGGTCGAAGCCGCCCTCGTCGATGCCGCCGGCAGCGTGCTCACCGGCTCGCGCCACCGGCGCCCGACCGGCTCGAGCGCGACGAGCGAGCAGCTGGCGGCCGCCGTGACCGACGCGGTACGGGATGCCCTCGCGGCCCTCCCCGCCGGCGCGACCCTGCGCGGCGCCGGCATCGGCAGCGCGGGCCCCATCGCCGGCACCACGGGCGACGTGTCCCCACTCAACCTGCCGGCGTGGCGCAGCTACCCGCTCGGCGGGCTCGTCGCCGAGACGCTCACCTCGGCCGGACTCGGTGGCCTCCCCGTCACTCTCCGCATGGACGGCATCTGCATCGCCCTCGCCGAGGTGTGGCTCGGTGCGGCGCAAGGCGAGACCAACGTCATGGGCATGATCGTGTCGACGGGTGTCGGCGGCGGCCTCATCCTGGGCGGGCGGGTCGTCGCGGGGCCGACCGGCAACGCCGGGCACATCGGGCACGTCGCGGTGGCCGGGCACGACGACCGCTGCGCCTGCGGTGCGCGCGGCTGCCTCGAGGCGATCGCCTCGGGTCCGCGCACCGTGGCCTGGGCGCGCGAGCACGGCTTCGGGGGCACGACGGGCGAGGAGCTCGCGGCCGCCGCCGCGGCCGGCGACGACGTCGCCCGGCGCGCCGTGCAGCGCTCGGCCGCCGCAGTCGGTCGCGCCATCGCGAGCGCGAGCGCCCTCGTCGACCTCGACGTCGTCGCGATCGGCGGCGGCTTCAGTCACGTCAGCGACGACTACATCGCGCTCGTGGGCGCCGCGGTCGCCGAGCACAGCGACTTCAGCTTCGTCACCAAGACCCGGGTGGTCGCCTCCGGGTTGAGCGGCGAGGGCCCGCTCATCGGGGCCGCGGCGCTCGTGCACCGCACCGACCTCATCGGCTGAGGCCGAAAGCGCCTCATCGGCTGAGGCCGATCGCGCCTCATCGGCTGAGGCCGACCCCGACCTCGTCGTCGACCGTGCCCCGGCGCGCGAGCAGCGGCACCGCGACGAGGTTGCCGAGCCCGACGACGAGCATCACGACGAGCGCTGCGCTCCAGCTGCCGGTCGCGTCGCGCAGGCCGCCGAGCAGCAGCGGTGCGACGGCCGCCACGGCGTAGCCCACGCCCTGCACGGCTCCGCTCACGACGCTCGCCGTGGCGGGCGTGCGGCTGCGCAGGGCGAACAGCGCCAGGCACATCGGGAAGGTGATGTAGGCGAGGCCGAGCGCCCCCATCCAGAGCAGCGTGGCGGTGGCCGGAGCCAGCAGCAGTCCGCCGTAGGCGGTCGTGAACAGCACGGTCGACGCGATGAGCAGAGGCGTCGGCGTACGCAGCCGCGTCGCGAGCAGCGGCCCGAGCGCCGCGAGCGGCAGGCCCAGGAAGCCCAGCAGGGCGAGCAGCGCGCCCGCCTGCGCCTCGCCGACGCCCGCGGTCTCGCGCAGCAGCGGCGGCAGCAGGGCGTATCCGGCATAGGCCGAGATGCTCGACACCGTGAAGGGGATGCCGATGCCCCAGACCGTCGGCGACCGCAGCAGGGCCGAGCGGGCGATGCGGCGCGGCTGCGGGTGCGCATCCGCCCCACCGTCGGCGACGGCCGCAGCGGCGACTCGCCGGGCACGCCCGGCCCGCGTGGCGAGCACGACCCAGGGCACGGCGGCGACGCCGACGAGCGCCGCCCACACCGCGAGCGCGAGTCGCCAGTCGCCGAGCTCGGCGAGCGGCACCGCGACGAGCGGCGGCACCGCGGCCCCGATCGACATGATCATCGCGTAGGCGGCGGTCATCATGCCGATGCGATCGGGCGTGATCGTCTTCACGGCCGCGGGCAGCAGCACGTTGCCGAAGCCCGCTCCGAGCAGCAGGAGCACGGTCGCGGCGAGCAGCATCGCGTAGTCGACGGCGGCGGCCCGCAGCAGGTGGCCGGCGATCATCGCGAGCAGGGCCAGCAGCAGCGCCGACTCGAGACCCAGCCGCCTGCCGACCCGCGGCGCGAGCAGCCCCGCGAGCGCGAACGCGAGCGGAGGGGCCGTGCCGAGGGCTCCGAGCGCGAGCGCACTGAGCGGGATGTCGGCGTCGATGCGGCCGGCGAGCGGCGAGAGCGCGGCCACCGGCAGCCGCATGGTCGCCGCCATCAGCACGATTGCCGCGATGCCGAGCAGCAGTTCGCCGCGGCGCGACGACGGCCGCGGGGCGGCGGCGGGTTCGGGGGCGGCGCTCACCGCTCCAGCCTAGGCTGGGCGGCATGACCGACTGGGGCCGCTACCTGCCGCTCAGCAACCGCGACCGCAGCGGCGACGGTGCAGCGACCGGCGACTGGTCGCAGCCCACCGCCGCCCTGCTCGAGCAGCTCGCCGCGGTGCTGGATGCCCGCCCCGCGTTGCTCGCTGAGCCCAGCCTGCGGCCCGGCGTCACGACCGCGGCCGCGGTGCGCGAGACGCTCAGCGACCTCGGGGTGCCGTGGTGGACGCGCTGGGCCCGCGCCCTCGGCGCGGCCGAGCGGGTGACTCCCGCCGTCGCGGCGACGCCCGACGATGCCCTGTCGAGCGCCCTGCGCGCGCGGGCCGCCGCCCTGGCCGCTCCCGGACGCCGTGCGGGCATCCGCGACCTCGGGGCGGCCCTCGTACTGGCGCTCGATCTGCGGGCGGCGCACGGGCTCATGCTGACGGTCGACCCGCTCCCCTGCGGCGCGGTCGCCGTCGATCTCGCCCTGCGGTCGCGCACCCCCGAGCGTGCGCTGCTCACCGCGCGCACCCTGGTCGCGATCGACGGCGATTGGCAGGTCGGGTCAGGGCCGCGCCTGCCCTCGACCGGGGCAGCGATCGTCCTGTTCCTCGCCCGCCGCGCGGGTCTCCCACCCGAAGTCGACGAGCCCCTGCCATCCGCGTCGCTCGACGCCTAGGCTGAGCAAAGGTCGAGCACCCGGCACGGCCACGAGCGAAGGAGCAGCGCGATGGCGCAGAGCGGCGGATTCGACCTGGGCGGTCTCGGCGACATGGTCGGCGACCTCATGAGCGGCAAGGGTCTCGACATGGATGCGCTGCAGGGGCTCTGGGAGACCGTGCAGCCGACCCTGCAGGGCCTCGACACCGATCAGATCCTCGACACGGTCGGCGAGTGGGCGAAGGGTCTCGACCTGCCGCTGCTCAAGGACATCCCGGACAGCACGATCGAAGACCTCAAGAACGGCGCCAAGGTTCCGCTCAACGACCTGCTGAAGGGCTAGCCCGCGCGCGTCGGCCGCGGCCGGGCAGGGCGCACCGGGCTCAGGCGCCGAGCGCGTCGAGTACGGCCGCGGCGGCACGCTGGCCGCTCAGCAGGGCGCCGTGCACGGTTGACGGATGCTCGCGCGAGGTCGCCTCGCCCGCGAGCACGAGCCGCTCACCGACCGGCTCGGCCAGCGTGTCGCGCATCGCCGGGTCGGATCCGACCGCGGCGAACGAGTAGGAGCCGCCCGCGTACGGGTCGGCCCCCCAGCGCGTGACGAGCACCTCGAGCGGCTCGGGAGCATCCGGGTAGGCCGTGCGCAGCGCGGTGAGGGCGCTCGCCACGACGGCGGCGTCGGGCTGCGCATCCACCCAGCGCCCGAGATCGCCGGCCGCGAAGCCGAGCAGCACGGGCGCGTCGGCAGCACGGCCGATCGTGACCCAGTCGACCCAGGGGTCGACGCCAGTGGGCGGAACGATGCCGATCCAGTCGACGTCGTCGTCCCAGAAGACGCTGTCGAAGCGCAGGAAGACCTTGTTGAGCGAGCCCATGCCGAGGCCGGCGATGGCCGCCTGGTGCTCGGCGGGCAGCGGCGGGTCGACGGCGATCGTTCCTCGCCGCAGCACCCCGAGCGGCACGGTCACCACGACCGCGTCGGCCTCGACCGTTCCGCTCGCGACCGTCACGCTGACGCCGTCGTCGCCCAGCGCGATCGCGGTCACGGGACTCGAGAGCCGCACATCGAGGCCCTCGGCGAGCACGGCGGGCACCTGGCCGTAGCCGCCGTCGATCATCGCGTCGCCGCCGCCGTAGGTCTCGGCCTCATCGAACCAGAAGGCCGAGAGCTCGGAGAGCGGGCCTGCGTACTCGTTCTCGATCGCGCTCGCGGCGAGGTAGCGCACGAGGCGGGCCTGGTCGGCGGGGGCGCCGCTCGCCGCGGCGTCGACGATCACCTGCAGCGGCTGGTCGACCTCGGCGTCGTCGCCGCGCTGCACCGCCTCGTCAAGCCGCGCGGCGGCGCGCGCGAGCAGCGCGTCATCGAGCTGGCCGTCCGGCGTCTCGACGTCGTAGCCGACCGCGCTCTCGACGTCGGTCGGGATCGTGCCGAGCCCCGCGTCGAGGACGAGCGCGCTGACGGGGTTGCCGTCGACGCCGTGGATCCACGACGCGCCCAGGTCGAGCGGAAAGCCCTCCCGCACCTCGGTGACCGTACGACCACCGCTGCGGTCGCGCGCCTCCAGCACGATCACGATGGCTCCCGCGGCCTGCAGGTCGCGCGCGGCCGTGAGACCGGCGACCCCCGCACCCACGACGACCACGGTGAGGCCGTCGCCGCGGGTGCTGCCGCCGCCGGTGCTGCCGCCGCCGAGCGGCGCGCACGCGGCCAGCGCGGCCGCGGCCGCGACGCCCATGGCGCCTCCGGCGAACTGCCGACGCGAGATCGTGGTCACTGGGGCCGCGACAGGCCGAGCGTCTCGCGGATGCGCAGCTCGTCGCGGCCCATCTGCTCGGCGAGGGCATCCGCCGATGGGAACTTGTTCATGGGGCGGATGTAGGCGACGAACTCGAGCTCGACGGTCTTGCCGTAGAGGTCGAGGTGCGCGTCGATCGCGTGCGCCTCGATCGTCTTCTCGGGCACGTCGCCGAAGGTCGGGTTGTTGCCGATCGACACCGCCGCGCCGAAGCGCTCGCCCTCGGCGTGCAGCCAGCAGGCGTAGACGCCGTCGGCGGGGATGAAGCCCTCGGCGTCACGCGCGAGGTTCGCCGTCGGATAGCCGAGCTCGCGCCCCCGCTGGTAGCCCGGCACGACGGTCGAGCGGATGCGGTGCGGGCGGCCGAGCGCCTCGGTCGCCTCGGCGAGGCGGCCGGCGTCGAGATCGCTCCGGATGCCCGTGGACGACACCCGCGTGCCGTCGAGCTCGCACACGTCGTCGACGAGCGCCACGGCGAACCCCGCGCGCTCCCCCGCCGCCCGCAGCGTCTCGACCGTTCCCGCGCCGCGCGCGCCGTAGCGGAAGTCGGCGCCGACGAGCACGCGCTCGGCCGCGAGACCCGCGACGAGGATGTCGTCGACGAAGGCGTCGGGCTCGAGCGCCGCGAACTCGCGCGTGAAGGGCAGCACGACGACGAGGTCGATTCCGAGCGCGAGCAAGGCCTCGGTCTTCTGCGCGGTGCTCACGAGCGGCACGGGGGCCTCGTCGGGCGTGAACAGCGCCGCGGGGTGCCGGTCGAAGGTGACGACCACGGTGCGGCGGCCCCCAGCCTCGGCCACGAGGCGCTCGAGCACCGCCTGGTGGCCGCGGTGCACGCCGTCGAACTTCCCGATCGTCACGGCGCTCGGAACGGCATCCCGCGGCAGCGCCTCGATGCCGGTGACGACGGTGCCGGTCATGCCGCCGCCTCGTCGACAGTCTCGGCCCGCCGCGCCCGCGCGACCCGTCGCAGCCAGAGCAGGCCGAGGATCGGCAGGACGAGCGGGATGAAGGCGTAGCCCCGGCCGAACTGGCTCCAGACAGTGTCGTCGGGGAACAGCGCCGGGTCGATGATGCTCAGCGTGCCGACGATGAGCACGCCCGCGAGCTCGAAGCCGATCGCGACGACCGCAACCGTGAACCAGGTCGCACCGCGCGCGATCAGGGCGACGGTGGCGAGCACGTAGACCACGGCGGCGAGCGCCGAGAGACTGTACGCCAGCGGCGCCTCGTCGAACTTGGTGGCGATCTGGTAGCCGGATCGGCCGAGAGAGGCCAGGGCGAGGATCGCGTACACGGCGATCAGCACACGGCCGATGCCGGAGCTCGTCGGGCGGGGTTCGTCGCTCATCGTGCCCAGCCTAGGTCAGGCTTGCTGAACGGGAAGCGGGCCCATCAGCGCGTGCAGGAATCGTCGAGCGATCAGGATGCGCGCCAGCAGCAGGCCGGGCAGCAAAGGCCACGCCCACCAGGTGGCGGGCCGCGCGAAGCTGCGCACGGTGAGCCACACCGAGCCGTCCTCCGTCTGCTCCAGCGTGAACGCCTCCTCGCCCCCGAACGGATGCCCGGGCAGGGTGCCGACCGCGTACATCACGCGCTGCCCCTCCTGCTCGAGCAGGACGACCTTGGTCGGCAGGGGCAGCCACAGCTGCCGCCCCACCTCGAGGCCGACCACGATGACGTCGCCCGGGCGCAGGTGCCGCGCGCCGCTCGCCGTGTAGACCTCGTCGTCGGCGCCGACCCCGGCGGCCGCGGCCGGCGCACCCTCGTCGTCGAACGCGACCGGGTGGTACGTGCGCTCCGCATCCGCCGCCGTGACGGGCGTGATGCGCACGCCCATGCCCGCCCCGCGGTAGACCCCGCCAGTGAGCAGCTCGTCGACCGCCCACGCCCAGCGCTCGTCGCCGTGCCCGACCCGGCGGCGCTGCTCGAGCGGCCGGTAACCCGCCGGCGGATAGCGCATCAGGTCGGGCGACTGCGTCGCGCCCACGGCCGCGTACGTGACGGCCTGCTGCAGGCGCTCACGATCGCGGGGGCTGTCGACGCTCATGCGATCCAGCGTAGGGCTCGCGCCTGACGGTGAACCGGGCTCAGGCTCCGAGGTGGGCCGTGAGCGCCTCGACGATGAGGGCGTGGTCGACCTTCTGCGGCTGACCGGAGACGGCGATCGTGCCGACGACGCCCGTGCCGCGGAGAGTGACCGGAAAGCCGCCGCCGTGGCCCGCGTATCGCAGCGGGTCGATCCAGGGCTGGGCCTCGAAGACGCCACCGCCACGCTTCGCGCGCAGGCCGACGAGGTAGCTCGACGTGCCGAACTCGCGCACGGTCGCCTTCTTGCGCTCGATCCAGGCGCCGTTGTGGGCGGCTGTGCCGGGCAGCGCGCAGTGGAAGAGCCGCTGCTCACCGAGGGCGATGTCGATCGTGATGGCGAGGGCGCGCTCGACGCCGAGGGCGCGCAGGCGCGAGCCGAGCATCCAGGCGTCGTCGGGGCTGAACGTCGAGAACTGCAGGCGCTCCTCCTGTGCCGCAACCTCGGCGATGAGGGCGTCGAGCGCGGCGGTGTCGGCGGCTGTATCGGGTGCCATGCGCTCAGTGTGCCGTACGCACGAGGGCGCGCAGATAGCGCTTCGTGTAGATCGCCTGCACGATCCGCAGTACCGGAGCGCCGAGCGTCCAGATGCCCGGTGCTGGTCGTGAGAAGCCCTGCACGACCACGCGCACGGTTCCTTCGTGATCGAGCGTCACGAGAAAGGCCTCTTCACCGCGCTCGGGATGCCCGGGCAGCGTTCCGTAGACGAACCCGCGCCGCGCCGGCTCATCGACGAGCTCGAGCACGCGGGCGTAGGCCCTGACCGGCACGACGCCGAGCAGCGGGATCGTGAGCGTCACGTCGTCCCCGACGACCACCCGCGGGGTGCTGACACGGATGCCCGCTCCCCGCTGCAGCCCCCACGCGAGCACCGCGGCCGCAGCCTCCTCCCAGCGCTCGGCACCCGAGCCGATCGCGGCCTCGTGCCGAAACGCCCGGAACCCCGCGGGAATGCGCGCGGGGTCGAGGTCGCGACTGCCGCCGTGCGGGGTGTAGGTCAGCGCGGGTCGCGCCTGCGCATCCACCGCCCCTGCCCTACTTCTTGTCTTTCGCCTTCTCGACGTCGCCCGAGAGGGCGGCGATGAAGGCCTCCTGCGGCACCTCGACGCGGCCCACCATCTTCATGCGCTTCTTGCCCTCCTTCTGCTTCTCGAGGAGCTTGCGCTTGCGGGTGATGTCACCGCCGTAGCACTTGGCGAGCACGTCCTTGCGCATCGCGCGGATGTTCTCGCGCGCGATGATGCGGGCGCCGATGGCGGCCTGGATGGGCACCTCGAACTGCTGGCGCGGGATCAGCTCGCGCAGGCGCTGGGCCATCATCGTTCCGTAGGCGTAGGCCTTGTCCTTGTGCACGATCGCGCTGAAGGCGTCGACCTGCTCGCCCTGCAGCAGGATGTCGACCTTCACCAGGTCGGCCTCCTGCTCGCCGGCGGGCTCGTAGTCGAGGCTCGCGTAGCCCTGCGTCTTGCTCTTGAGCTGGTCGAAGAAGTCGAAGACGATCTCGCCGAGCGGCAGGGTGTACTTCAGCTCGACGCGGTCCTCGCCGAGGTAGTCCATCGAGCGCATGGTGCCGCGGCGGCCCTGGCAGAGCTCCATGATCTGGCCGACGTAGTCCTTCGGCGCGAGGATCGACGCGTTGACGATCGGCTCCATGACCTTCTCGATGCGGCCCGTCGGGTACTCGCTCGGGTTCGTCACCTCGACCGTCTTCTTGTCTTCGGTGGTGACGTTGTAGATCACGCTGGGTGCGGTCGTGATGAGGTCGAGATCGAACTCTCGCGAGAGCCGCTCGGTGACGATCTCGAGGTGCAGCAGGCCGAGGAACCCGCAGCGGAAGCCGAAGCCCAGCGCGACCGAGGTCTCGGGCTCGTACTGCAGGGCCGCGTCGGAGAGCTTCAGCTTGTCGAGCGCGTCGCGCAGGTCGGGGTAGTCGCTGCCGTCGATCGGGTAGATGCCCGAGAACACCATCGGCAGCGGGTCGGTGTAGCCGGGGAGCGCCTCGGTCGCCGGCTTCTGGGCGGTCGTGACCGTGTCGCCGACCTTCGACTGGCGCACATCCTTCACGCCCGTGATCAGGTAGCCGACCTCGCCCACCGCGAGCCCCTTGCTCGGGGTCGGCTCGGGGCTCGACACGCCGATCTCGAGAATCTCGTGGGTCGCCTTGGTCGACATCATCTGGATGCGTTCGCGCGGGCCGAGCTGCCCATCCACCATGCGCACGTAGGTGACGACACCGCGGTACGAGTCGTAGACCGAGTCGAAGATCATGGCTCGAGCCGGGGCGTCGAGGGTGCCGACAGGTGCCGGGATCTGCTTGACGACCTGGTCGAGCAGCTCCTCCACGCCGACGCCGGTCTTGCCGCTCACCCGCAGCACCTCGTCGGGGTCGCCGCCGATCAGCTGCGCGAGCTCGCGCGCGTACTTCTCGGGGTCCGCCGCGGGCAGGTCGATCTTGTTGAGCACCGGGATGATCGTCAGATCGTTCTCGAGCGCCAGATAAAGGTTGGCGAGCGTCTGCGCCTCGATGCCCTGCGCGGCGTCGACGAGCAGGATCGCGCCCTCGCAGGCGGCGAGCGAGCGGCTCACCTCGTAGGTGAAGTCGACGTGCCCGGGGGTGTCGATCATGTTGAGCGCGTAAGTGGTGCCCTCGTGCTGCCAGGGCATGCGCACGGCCTGGCTCTTGATGGTGATCCCGCGCTCGCGCTCGATGTCCATGCGGTCGAGGTACTGCGCGCGCATGTCGCGGTCGCTGACGATGCCGGTGATCTGCAGCATGCGGTCGGCGAGGGTCGACTTGCCGTGGTCGATGTGCGCGATGATGCAGAAGTTGCGGATCGCGGACGGGTCGGTCGCGGCAGGTGCGAGCGGCGTGAGGGCGCGGGGAGACATATTGCCGACATTCTCCCATGGCCGGGCCGGGCGGCGGTGCGCAGGGCGGGCCTCGGCTCCGTATCCGGGGCGGGTCTCGATTGTCGGCTGCGGCGACGGGCTGGTAACGTAGGCCCTTGGCTTGCGTGTCAGAAAGCCCTCTCTCTTTCGACACGGAACGCGACCACGACTTCGCCGCAGCGCATCGGATGCGCGGGCACCCCACCGCGGTCGCACACCTCGCACCGTTCCTGAAGAAGAAAGCACCCACGTGGCAAACATCAAGTCGCAGATCAAGCGCATCAAGACCAACCTCAAGGCGCAGCAGCGCAACAAGGCCGTCAAGAGCGAGCTGAAGACGGCCATCCGTCGCACCAACGAGGCCGTCGCCGCGGGCGACAAGGCCGCGGCGCAGGACGCGCTCAAGCTCGCCACCAAGAAGCTCGACAAGGCCGTGAGCAAGGGCGTCATCCACGAGAACCAGGCGGCGAACCGCAAGTCGGCCATCGCCAAGAAGGTCGCGGCGCTCTAGCCCGCACCCCGCACGTCACGTCGCCCCCGCCGGTCCCCCGGCGGGGGCGACGTCGTTCTGCGCACTGCCGTGCGGCCGGGCGGCAGCGGAGGGCGACGGGATGCGCGACTACTGGTCGAGGCCGCGGGCGGCGACGACGCGCACCAGGGTCTCGAGCGCGTAGACCGCGTCGCGCGCGGCGCCCTTGACGGCCGCGTCGGTCTCGGCGGCGACGACGATCGCCCGGCCGAGGCCCGGCTCCGTCCAGCCCTGCAGGTCTCGGCGTGCGCGGTCGATCTGCCAGGGCGCGAGGCCGAGCTGCCCGGCCGATCCGCCGCGTGCGCCGCCGACCTTCGCCATCGTTCGCAGCTTCATCGCGAAGGCCGCGACCATCGGCACCGGGTCTGCCCCGGTCGCGAGTGCGTGACGCAGCAGCACGAGGGCCTCGCCGTGCCGGCCCGCAATGGCGGCATCCGCGACCGCGAACGCGTTCGTCTCGACGCGGCCGCCGTAGTACTTCGCGACCGTCTGCTCGGTGATGTCGCCCTCGCTGTCGGCCAGCAGCTGCTGGCAGGCACCCGCGAGCTCGGCGAGGTCATCCGTGAAGGCACTGACGAGGGCGCGCAGGGCGGCCGGCTCGATGCGCCGGCCCGCGGTGCGGAACTCGGCCGCAGCGAAGTCGAAGCGGTCACTGTCGCGCTTCAGCTCGGAGCAGAGCACCTCGATGCCCCCGCCGGTTCCCGCGCGGATCGCGTCGAGCAGCTTCTTGCCGCGCACGCCCCCGCTGTGCCGGATCATCACGACCGTGTCGTCGGCGGGCGCGGCGATGTACTCCAGTGCCTCCTCGAGGAAGGCATCGCTCATCGTCGAGGCCGCGTCGACCCGGATCAGCCGCGGCTCGCCGAACAGCGAGGGGCTGGCCAGGGTGACGAGCTCGCCGGGCTGGTAGCTGTCGGCGCGGAGGTCGTGCACCTCGAGGCTCGGATCCTGCGCACGGAGGGCATCCCGCAGCAGTCGGCTGGCGCGCTCGGCCAGGAAGTCCTCCGGCCCGGTCACGAGGATCACCGGCGCTGCCCGCACCTGGTGCCACGGCACCTGCGGGATGCTCGCCGCCGCCCGGGCGGAGCCGGCGGGCTTCTTCGGCGCGGCCATGGGGCTCCTCGGCATGGGTCGACAGGTGGGCGGACTCGGACCGTGCCAGCCTATCCAGCGCCACCGACCGTGCCGCGTTCGACGGCGCCTCTCTCGACCGTGCCTGTCTCGACCGTGCCTCTCTCAACCCAGAGCGGCAAAGCGCCGGTTGCAGGGTCGCGGGGCCCGATCAGCGCGAGCCCGTGCTCATCGCTGCGCACGACGAGCGTCCCGTCGGCCACGAGCGCGTCGAGCAAGGCGGGCGCCGGGTGCCCATAGGTGTTGTCGGCGCCGACCCCGATCAGGGCCAGGGGCGCCGCGACCGCGGTGTAGAGCGGCAGATGCTGGTCGGGCGAGCCGTGGTGGCTCACCTTCACGACGTCGACCGGGCGCAGGTCGTGGACTGCCGCGAGGCGGCGCTGCGCATCCGCCCCCAGGTCGCCGAGGGCGAGCACGCTCGGGCACGCCGGGCAGCCCGGGCCGGGACGCAGCTCGAGCACGAGGCTGGCGTCGTTGCCGGGCTCGACGCCGCGGTGGTCGGGTGGGCCGAGCATCCGCCAGGCGTAGTCGCCGAGTCGGCCGTGGTCGTGCTCACCGCTCGGGGTGACGCGGGCGCCCCCGCCGAGCAGCGCGGCAACGACGGCCTCGTCCTCCGGCCGTCCCGTCGGGCCGACGAGCGCGTGGTCGACGCGGCCGACGACGGCGGGCACTCCCCCGGCGTGGTCGAGGTCGAAGTGGGTGAGCACGAGCAGGTCGATGCGCTCGATGCCGAGGGAGTCGAGGCAGTGCGTCAGCAGGGCAGGGTCGGCCCCGGTGTCGATGAGGGCGACCTGGCCGGCACTGCGCACGAGCACCGCATCCCCCTGCCCGATGTCGCACTGCGCAACGGCCCAGTCGGCGGGGCGGCCGAGGCCGCGCAGGGCAGCGGCCCCGGCCGTGGCTCCCGCGGTGATGACGAGGGCCGCGACCGCGGCGAGAGCGAACCGCGCGCGCAGACGGGCCGAGCCGATCGCGGCGGGCAGGCCCGCGGCGACGAGGGCGGCGGCCGTGAGGGCCCCGAGCAGCACGGCGCCGAGGGCGCCCTCCGGCCACGGCAGCAGGGCCCCGGGCAGCTGGGAGCAGACGCGCGCGACGCCGGCGATCCAGGCGGCGGGCAGCCAGGCGATGCCCGCGACGAGCATCGCGAGGGGCGGGATGACCGGCGCGAGCAGGCACGCGATCATGCCGACGATCGTCGCCACCGGGGCGGCGGGCGCCGCGAGCATGTTCGCGAGCACGCCGCTGAGCGGCACCTCCGGCGCGAGCAGGATCAGCACGGGCTGGCACGCGAGCTGGGCAGCGAGCGGCACCGCGACGGCGAGGGCGAGCGGCGCGGGCAGCCAGCGCCCGAGGAGGGTGGTCAGCGGGCCGGCGAGCACGAGCAGCGCGGCGGTCGCGAGCACCGACAGCACGAAGCCGTACTCCCGCGCGATCCACGGGTCGAGCACGACGATGCCGAGCACCGCGAGCCCGAGCACCGGCAGCCCGCGAGCCGGACGACCGCTCGACAGCGCCAGCAGCACGACGGCGGCCATGACGGCGGCGCGCACGACGCTCGGTTCGGGCGTGACGAGCACGACGAAGCCGCCGAGCGCGGCCAGCGCCGTGCCGACCCGCACCGGGCGAGGCCAGCGGGCGAGGGCGCCGACGCCGAGCACGAGCCCGACGACGATCGCGCAGTTGGCGCCCGAGACCGCGGTGAGGTGGCTGAGCGCGCTGCGCTTCATCGCCGCGTCGAGCTCGTCGCTGACCGCGGTGGTATCGCCGATCGCGAGGCCCGGCAGCAGGGCGGCTCCGTCGCCCGCGAACGGAGCCATGAGGGCGAGGAAGCCCGCGCGGAGCCCGTCGGCACCCGCGACGAGCGGCGGGGGCACCCCGATCGGCTCGAGCCCGGTGACCGGGCGCACGAGCGCCACCCGGTCATCGCCCGCGTCGAGCGGGATCACCCGCACCCGCCCCTCGAGCCGCGTGCCGAGCGGCAGCCGCTCGGTGACCTCCAGCCCGAGGAGCCGCACGGGTATCCGGACGGCGACGGCTGCCGGGTCGACCACGCCCGCATTCTGCGTCGCGACGGCGCCTCCCGCGGCGGGGCTCGGCACCGTGGCGACGTTCGGCACCATCGCGACGATGAGCGCGTCCGCGCTCGCACCGCCGCCGAACCCAGGGTCCGTCACGCGCTGATCGACGCGGGGCGGCTGCACCGTCTGCTCGAGCTCGAGCACCACGGCAACGGTCGCCCCTCGCTCGAGCTCGGCGGCGAGCACGGGCGGCATCCGGCTCGGAGCGACGAGGGCGACCGCGGCGGCGACCACCGCCACCGCCACGAGGCTCGGGATGCTCGCCGCGACCACGGCGCGCCCCCGCGCCGCGCGCCCCCGACGCGCAGCCGCACCGCGGCGCACGACCGCGACCGCCGCGACCGTGCCCAGCAGGGCCGCGAGCCCCACGCCCACCGCCGCCCCCGGAACCCCGACGAGCACGACCGCGGTCAGCCAGCCGACGAGAGCGGGCAGCGCCAGCCGCAGGTCGAGGCGACTCGGCGCGGCGGCGGGCTGCGACGCCGGCGCACCCGTGAGGGCCGCGCTCACACGGTCGCCTGATCGCGCAGGCCGTCGAGGGTCTTCTCGCCGATGCCGCTGACCGCGGTCAGCTCGTCGACGCTGCGAAAGGGGCCGTTCTGCTCGCGCCAGGCGATGATGCGGGCCGCGATGGCCGGCCCGACGCCGGGCAGCTGCTCAAGCCCGGCCGCGTCGGCCGTGTTGATGTTGATGCGGCCGTCAGCGGCCACGCTCGCCGACCCCGACCCCGGGCCCGCACCGCCCGAACCCGAACCCGGACCCGCCCCCGGGACCCCGGCCGCCGGGGCCTCCCCGACCGCGGGCAGCCGCAGCTGCTCGCCATCGACGACGACCCGCGCCAGGTTCACGGCCGCGAGATCGGCCTCATCGGTCGGACCGCCCGCGGCCGCGATCGCGTCGACCACCCGGCTGCCGGGCGGCAGCTCGACGATGCCCGGTTCGACGACGGCACCGAGCACGTGCAGCACGACGACGGGGGGTTCGCCGAACCCTGCCGCCGAGGGGTCGCCGCCATCGAGGACTCCGCCTCCCGCTCCCTCCGAGCCGGTGGGGACGGCGACGACCTCTCCGCCCGGAGTCGCAACGGTCGCCACGACCGCGGCTCCGACCCCCAGCAGCGCGAGCACCACGACGCCGCCGAGTGCGGCGCGCACGCGCGGGCTCCGCACCGGTAGGGGCCGCGCGGGCGGGCCGTCGCTCCCCGACGCAGCGGCGGCAGAGAGGTCGGTCACCGCGGCAGGCTAGGCCGCCGCATCCCGCCGCCCAGGCCGGGCGACGAAGCCGGGGAATCGCCTACTTGGCGGTGGCGATGTTGACGACCCGCGGGGCGCGCACGATGACGGTCGCGATCTCCTTGTCGCCCAGCGCCCGCTGTACGGCGGCGGATGCGCGGGCGAGCGCCTCGAGCTCCTCCCCGCCGATCGTCGGGCTCACCTCGAGCTTGTCGCGCACCTTGCCGTCGACCTGCACGATCGCCGTCACCGAGTCTTCGACCAGCAGCAGCGGGTCGGCCTTGCGCCAGCCGGCGAAGGCCACGAGCCCGTCGCGGCCGGCGGCCTCGTCGCGGCGGCCGAGGCGATCCCACATGTCCTCGGCCGTGTAGGGCGCGAACAGCGAGAGCGCGATCGCGACCGTCTCGACGGCCTCGCGCACGGCGGGGTCGCCCGCACCGGGGCCGCCGTCGACCGCCTTCCGGATCGCGTTGACGAGCTCCATCGTGCGCGCGACGGCCACGTTGAACTTGAACGATTCGATCAGCGGCGGCACCTCGGCCAGGAACTTGTGCGTCACCCGGCGCAGAGCCTGGTCGCCGAGAGCCGGGTCGGCATCCACCGGCGACGTCACCTCGCCCGAGAGGCGCCAGGCGCGCGCGAGGAACTTCTGCGAGCCCGTCACCGACACGTCGCGCCAGTCGATGTCGTCCTCCGGCGGGCCGGCGAACGCCATCGTCAGGCGCACGGCATCGACGCCGTACTGGTCGAGCTCCTCGGTGAAGTAGACGAGGTTGCCCTTCGACTTCGACATCTTCGCGCCGTCGAGAATGACCATGCCCTGGTTGAGCAGCGCGCTGAACGGCTCGGTGAAGCTCACGTAGCCGAGGTCGAACAGCACCTTCGTGATGAAGCGCGCGTAGAGCAGGTGCAGGATCGCGTGCTCGACGCCGCCCACGTACTGGTCGACCGGCGCCCACTGCTCGGCCTTCGCGGGGTCGAAGGCCTGCGTGTCGTCGTTCGGATTCAGGAAGCGCAGGAAGTACCACGACGAGTCGACGAAGGTGTCCATCGTGTCCGTGTCGCGGCGGGCGGGGCGGCCGTCGGGCGTGGTCGTCTCGACGAACGCGGCGACGCCGCCCAGGGGCGAGGTGCCCTTCGGCTTCATGTCGATGCCCGTCGCGTCGGGCAGCAGCACGGGCAGAGCATCCAGCGGCACCGGGATCTCGGCGCCGTTCTCGTCATACATGATCGGGATCGGGGTGCCCCAGTACCGCTGGCGGCTGATCAGCCAGTCGCGCAGGCGGTAAGTCTTGGATGCCCGCCCCGTGCCGCGCTCCTCCAGCAGCTCGATCGCCCGCTGGATCGCGTTCTGCTTGCTGAGGCCGTCGAGCGGCCCCGAGTTGATCATGCGGCCGTCGCCGGCGAGGGCCTGCCCCGTCGCGACCGGGTCGAGGGGCGGCACGTCACCCGACGCG